>NZ_JAIUHR010000001.1 GCF_020165195.1 Mesorhizobium sp. CA14
GCCCTCGACCCGTGGCTGCGCGAGAAGCTTGTCTTGGTCAGCCAAAAGAGCAAGCTCGCCGAAGCGATCCGCTACGCCCTCTCGCGCTGGAAAGGCCTGACGCGCTTCCTCGACGACGGCAGGATCGAGATCGACTCCAACGTGGTCGAACGCTCGATCAGGCCAATTGCACTCAATCGCAAGAACGCGCTCTTCGCCGGCTCCGACGGCGGCGGCGAGCAATGGGCGACGATCGCTTCGCTCGTAGAGACCGCCAAGCTCAACGGCGTCGACCCGCACGCATACCTCGCCGACGTCATCAACCGCATCGTCGCCGGTCATCCTCAAAACCAGCTCGACCACCTACTGCCTTGGGCATATGCCCCCGCGCAACTCAAAGCCGTGGCCTGAGAACACCGGTTACGAGGCTTTGGAGTACACTCCGGCTTCTCTTCCGGATCGGCGGCCAATGCTCATTGTCTCCGGTGAGTTTAGCGCCAATGAGTCGTTGAACGGCTTTAGCCGTGCGGTTGCGAGCAGCGGGGCCAAGGTGATTGTGTTCAACTCCCCTGGTGGCAACGTCGGCGGTGCTATTCGGTTGGGGCGTATGATCCGCGCAGCAGGATTGGATACGCTTCAGGTTGGCCAATTGCAGTGCGCTTCAGCCTGCTCACTGGCCTTCCTGGGTGGCATCCACCGTGTTGCCGAACCAAGTTCCATCGGCATTCACCGGGCGTTTCTCAAACCGGCTGACGGGATGTCCACCGAAGAAGCGAAGGCCCGCATCCAGCTCGGAACGGCTGCAATCACATCCTATGTGGTCGAGATGGGAGTGGACCCCAAGCTGATAGAATTGGCTTCGAGCTATGGTAAGCATGACATAAGATATCTATCGGCCAGCGAAATGGCTGAGTTGCATGTGACCAATGCCGCAGCGAACCAATCGCCTGCAGATATTTCACAGGTGTTAACGAGGCCAAATCCTGCGCCCGTGTCCGCTCCTGCACCCGACGCCAGGCAACTGCCGGAAAGCATTGCGGTCGCCTTCGTCAGGGATCTCATCGAGCATCATGGCGACAACGACGATTTCGCTCTTGCCCAAGTTCAGGCATCCTACGCTCCCAAGGTCGATTATTATGGCAAGCTGACGAACTTGAGATCGATCATCGACAACAAGAGGAACTATTACCGGCGATGGCCTGAACGCGGATATAGCGTCCGCAATGACAGCATCGTGGTCACCTGCACCAAGGATCGCTGCGTCGTCTCGGGCGTCTACGACTGGGTTGTGCGCAACCCCTCGAAACACAAGCAGGAAAAAGGCGTAGCAAACTTTAGCTATACGATTTCGATCGGTCCCTATCCCAAAATTATCGCAGAGACAGGGAGTGTCCCGCGATAACCGGGACCACCGTTAGCGCGGACACTGACCTCAAGCCCCTATACGCTAATAAAGCGGCTCCTCGAACAGCGCCTTGTCGCCGTCCATCAGCGCCTTGATCTGTGCCGTGCCGTCGGACGCGAGCGCGAGCTTGATGCCGAACGGCCGCACGCGCATATCGTCCTGGATCGCCATTCCTTCGCCTTCCGGCAGATAGAAGCGGTCGATCCCGTAGTCGGGTGCGATCGTCGCTTCGGGATCACGAAGGTCCCAGCCCTCCGCGACGCGTCCGCCAATGTCGGCTTCGTCCGGGCCGGCAGGCGCCGGCGCCTGGCCGAACCACGCCGCGGCCGGCTGCCAATAGCCGTCGGCGCCCTTCTTCAGCCGGACCACGATCGATGTGTCGTCGCTGGAGAATTTGCCTTGCGGGACATTGGCGATCAGCTTCACCGGGATGCGTGAAATGTTGTTGTTGAGCGAGATATAGTCGCCGCGCAGGAGATCGCGCGGATCGACCGGTTGGACTTTCAGGAGCACTTCCTTGCCGTTGCGCAGGATCGCGGCCCGCCCGGCGATGATCCAGCTGAGGAAGCCGATCTGGACGAGCGCCAGCACCAGCGCCGAGATGATGAGTTTCTTGCCGGTCATGCCGCTGCTCCTGTCTCGGCGGGCGCTCTCATGCGCTTCTCGATGCGGATGATGATCAGCGCCAGTATGCCGAGCAGCACGGCAGCCGCCAGGAAGAAGCCGGCCGTATCCAGCATCGACCGCAAGGTGACGCTATAGATAATGGCGAGTTCGAAGGCGAAGCCGGCATAGGCCAGCCAGCGCAGTCCCCTGCTCTCGCGGCCCGCCAGCATGATCGCCGCGACGATACCGGCAAGCGCTACGATCGAGGCTACGGCGAAACCGCTGTTGTAGGTGCTTTCATCCGCCAGTTCGAACTGGATAATCGCCATGCCGGTGAGGAAGCCGAGCAAGGCGTGCAAGGGCAGCCGGCCGCCCAGTTGAAGGATCCTGTCGATCGGATCGCCGGCAAAGACCGCAGCGGCAAAGAGCAGCGCTGACGCGATGGCCAGCGACACGGCCACCGGCAGCGTGTCGTGATCCGTCGCCAGCAGAACCAGATAGAGAATGACCGACAGAATGATGAGGTGGCGCGCTGCCCGGCTGCGTGTCCAGAACGAAATGGCGAACAGGACGACCGCCATGACGATGAAGAGATGCGGAATTTCCGCGCGCCAATAGAATCCGAACCCCTTGAGGACCAGCCAAGCGTCGGCAATGCCGACCGCAGCCACGGTCAGTGGGTTCGAGCGCAGCGCTACTGCCGCCAACGCCGTGCCGGCGCACCATGTCACCAGCGCCGAGGCCTCGTCGCCCGAAAGATGATACATCTGGCCGATCAGCGCGATCGATCCGCCGAAGGCGGCGGCGGCAACGATCCACAGCGCCTCGCCGATCGCTGCATGGTCGCGGGTCTTCAGCACCGCGCCGCCGACATAGCCGGCGAGGATGACGGCAAACAGGGCCGCCACGCGAACGAGGCGTGGGATGGCCTCCCAATTGGCGGCGACGAAAATCAGGATCGCGGCGCCGAACAGAAGTGCTGCCATCATCGCCAGGATTGAGCCGAAACTCAGTGACGCGCGCTCATTGGCGGCGACGTCGCGCGTCAATGCTTCCGCCGTGGCGCGATCGATCAGCCCTCTCTCCCGCCAGCGGGCGATATCCACCCTTACCCGCGCCGAATAGCTCGCCATGCTTTCCCCCGAAGCCCGGTCATTTCCTTGCCCGGAACAGCCAAACCGTTGACGCAGCGGCATTTTCCGATTCGGCCTTCTTTGTGACGCAGGCGTGAACGGCCGTTAATGTTGCATTGCACAATTTGCATTGCTGCCATGCGCCAACGGCACTTTTAAACCGATATGATCCCACCTATTTTCTGTTCGTACACAAACGGAATGATCCGAACCAAAGACGAAATGAGAACTACCATGAACCTGATCCGCAACTACCGCAACTGGCGCCGCTACCGGGACACCGTCTCCGAGCTGAGCCGCCTGTCGAACCGTGAACTGACCGACCTCGGCATCAGCCGCAGCGATATCCACTACGTCGCCCGCAAGGCGGTCTAATCCGCTTCGGACCGCAAATGGTCCGAACCAGTTTTGAAGAGAGTAAGACAATGAACCTGATCCGCAGCTATCGCAACTGGCGCGTCTATCGCGACACCGTTGCTGAGCTGGGTCGGCTTTCGAACCGCCAGCTCCACGATCTCGGCATCGTTCGCGACGAGATCAAGATGATCGCCCGCAAGGCGATCTAACCAGGATTTCGCCAGGGTCGACCTCCTCCCCGACCCTGACGGATACGGCCAACCCTTACCTCCTCCCAAGGGTTGACCACTGAAACGGCGCCCGCCGGACCTCCTCCCCCGGCGGGCGTTGTTCAGAAGCGAACGAAGTTCGTCTTCAGGGGTTTCGCCCCCTCTAAAAAGCGAAAGAGATTTCGTCAAAGCCGACCTCCTCCCCGGCGATGACGAATACGGTCGATCTTCACCTCCTCCCGAGGATCGACCCCCAAAACGACACCCGCCGGACCTCCTCCCCCGGCGGGTGTTGTTGTTTCTGGCGCAGGCACCGGCCACCTGCGTTCTCGGCCGGCAATTGCAATCGCGTCCCCAAGCGATTATTCCGGCGCTCATGAGCAAAAATCCCATACACGTCATCGGTGGCGGCCTCGCCGGCTCCGAAGCCGCATGGCAGATCGCGCAAGCCGGCGTTCCGGTCGTGCTGCATGAAATGCGCCCGGTGCGCGGCACCGACGCGCACAAGACCGACGGCCTGGCCGAGCTGGTCTGCTCCAACTCCTTCCGCTCCGACGACGCCGAAAACAACGCGGTCGGCCTGTTGCACGCCGAAATGCGGCTTGCCGGCTCGCTGATCATGAGCGCGGGCGACGCCAACCAGGTGCCGGCCGGCGGCGCGCTGGCCGTCGACCGCGACGGCTTTTCCGACGCGGTTACCGCGAAGATCGAGGCGCATCCGCTGATCACCATCCAGCGCGAGGAAGTGCCCGGACTGCCGCCCGAGGACTGGGACCAGGCGATCATCGCCACCGGCCCACTGACGGCGCCTTCCCTGGCGCAGTCGATCGCCGAGGCCACCGGCGCCGATGCGCTGGCATTCTTCGACGCTATCGCGCCCATCGTGCATTTCGACACGATCGACATGAACACGGCCTGGTTCCAGTCGCGCTACGACAAGGTCGGCCCAGGTGGCACCGGCAAGGACTATATCAACTGCCCGATGGACAAGGACCAGTATTTCGCCTTCGTCCAGGCGCTGCTCGAGGGCCAAAAGACCGAGTTCAAAGAGTGGGAAGGCACACCCTATTTCGACGGCTGCCTGCCGATCGAGGTGATGGCCGAGCGCGGCGTCGAGACCCTGCGCTACGGCCCGATGAAGCCAATGGGGCTGACCAATGTCCACAATCCGATGGTCAAAGCCTATGCGGTGGTGCAGCTACGTCAGGACAATGCGCTGGGCACGCTCTACAACATGGTCGGCTTCCAGACCAAGCTGAAGCATGCCGAGCAGGTCCGCATCTTCCGCACCATTCCGGGACTTGAGAACGCCGACTTTGCGCGGCTCGGCGGCCTGCACCGCAACACCTACATCAACTCGCCGACGCTGCTCGATCCTTCGCTGCAGCTCAAATCGCGGCCGGGCCTGCGCTTTGCCGGCCAGATCACCGGCTGCGAAGGCTATGTCGAAAGCGCCGCCATCGGCCTGCTCGCCGGCCGCTTCGCCGCCGCCGAACGGCTCGGCCAGGCGCCGTCGCTGCCGCCCTCGACCACCGCTTTCGGCGCGCTGCTCAATCACATCACCGGCGGCCACATCGTCTCCGACGACGAGCCCGGCAAACGCTCCTTCCAGCCGATGAACGTCAATTTCGGCCTGTTCCCGCCGGTGGAAGCGCCGAAGGCCGAAGGCAAACGCCTGCGCGGCAAGGACAAGACCGTCGCCAAGCGCCACGCCATCACCTCGCGCGCTCTGGCCGATTGCCGGCAATGGCTGGGGCTGCCGGCGCGGGCAGAAGCGGCGGAGTGAGGTTTGATATCGGCTTGGACCTCCATATAAAGTAGGATATCATCCTACTCGCAATCTTATGTGAGATGAGCCATGGAATCCGCCGAGAAACTGTCCGTCACCGTCACGCCAGCCATGGCGCGCCTGATCCGCGAAAAGGTTGAGGACGGCTCCTACGGCTCGGCCAGCGAAGTTATCCGCGCCGCGCTCCGCGCCTTCCAGCGCGAAGAACAAGAGCATGCCGAGCGCATGGCCTCGATCCGCGCGCGCGTGAGGGCTTCGATCGAGGACAAGAGGCCCAACGTTTCAAGAGAAGATGTTCGTGCCCATCTTCAGGGGCTTTTTGCCGAGTATTCGAGCCCCGACGATGATTCAGCGGCTTGAAGTCCAATATCGTCAAAGCGCGAGAGACGATCTTGCTAACATCTTCAGACACATAGCGGAGGCGAGCGGAAATCCTCAAGTCGCCCTGAAGTTCGTTCTGCGCATAGAAGATCGCTGCCAAAGCATCGGCAACGCCCCTCGCGGCGGCCGCTCGCGCGATGACATCGCACCAGGGCTACGAACCGTCCCGTTCGAACATTCCGCGGTTATCACCTATGTTGTCGAAAGCGATGTCATTCTCATACTCAACATCTTCTACGGCGGCCGCGACTACGAGACATTGATGCGCGACGGTGGTTCTGGCGATCCATCCTAAGGCGTTGATTACTCCGCCGGCTCCGCGCCTGCCCTCGGCAGCCCCGGCTTTCCCGCCTCTCCCGGATTCCTCCGCACGTAAGCCTTCTTCAGCGTCTCGGACGTATCGCGCGAGCTGTCATGGCTCCAGCCTGGCGGCTGGACGAGATAGTTGACGCGCTGACCAAACGTCAGGCCCGGCGCCAGCGCATCCTTGAACATGCCGATCCATTCGTGGAACGCCACCTTCAGCGGATTGAAGGTGCCGATGTTCTTGACGATGCCGTAGCGCGGCAGGTCCTCCTCCAGCTCCTCAACAAAGGTGCCGAAAATGATCAGCGTGCCGGCATAATTGGCGTCGAGATAGCGCGGATTGGTGGCATGGTGGACGCGGTGGTGCGAGGGCGTGTTGAAGATGAATTCGAACCAGCCCCACATCTTGCCGATCGTCTCGGTGTGGATCCAGAACTGCCAGACAAGGTTGAAGCCGAAGACGAAGGCGATCACCGCCGGATGGAGGCCGAGCAGCACCAGCGGCGCCTGCAGGATGAAGGTAAAAGTGAACAGGCCGGTCCAGCTCTGCCTCAGCGCCGTCGAGAGGTTGTAGTGCTGGCTGGAATGATGGTTGACGTGCTCGGCCCACACCCAGCGCACCCGGTGCGCGATGCGGTGATAGACATAGTAGCGCAGATCATCGAGCAGGAAGGCGGCGATAAACACCCAGATCGACAGGCCGAGATTGAAGAAGCGGAACTGCCAGAGCCACAGCAGCGCCCAGTAGGACACGATGCCGAGCAGCAGGCCTGCAACGACATTGCCCGTTCCCATCATCAGGCTGGTCAGCGTGTCACGCGTTTCGAACGATCCCTTGGCGCGGCCGGTGCGCACCAGCCAAAGCTCGATCAGGATCGCCGCGACGAAGAAGGGGATCGCAAGCTGGGTGACCTGCGGGAAATTATACTGGTCCATCACGCCGCCTCTCGGATCCGCTCATGGCCTTGCAATGCCGCCGCGACGGCCAGCGCGCCGGCTTCGTCGGCAAAAGCAAACCGCCCGCCTTTCCAGGTGAAATCATTGAGCCGCAGCGAGACAACATTGCCTTCCCTGGCCAGCGCCAGAATGTCGTGCGGCGTGACGACACGCGTCAGAAAACAATCGCCGATGCTCTGGACGATGCCGCAGCGCCGCGGGCCGAGTTCGAGAAAGGCGGCGCGGTTGTCGGCTGTCAGCCGCACCGCGCCCGGCCTTTCGTCGGGAAAATCCTCGGCAAAGCGTGCGAGCGCCTGATCCGCGCCGGCAAGCGTCGCGGTTGTCGTGCCGCCGGTGAAATGCACGGCGGCGACCGACAATGCGATGCCGAACACGACAAGAACGACCAGGACTGGCAGGCTCATGGAAAGGCGGCTCCTCCGGCGGCCCGCATTTCTTTGACGCGAGTCCATGCAACGGAATCCCTAGCATGATTGACGTTTACGTCAAAGGGGCATCCAGCCCCGCATCGCATGACGCAAGAGCAGCCAGTGCCGGCGCAAGGTGGAGAGCGTCGCTGTCCCACCAAGCGGCGACCTGCCCGCCTTCTCCATCTCGTCGAGATAGGCGCGAGTCAGCGCCAGCGGCAGGAAGGCCGGGCGCAATGAAACGGGAAGTGTTGGCGCGCCCTTCTCGAAGGCGTTGAGATGTTCCCGCGCCAGCGCAATCATTGCCGCCACCGCGCGCTCCGCCGCAGCCCCGCCCTCGCTTTTGAGGAACTCTTCCGGCGTCGTGCCGGCTGCCGCCAGTATGTCGGCGGGCACAAAACACTGGCCGCGCCGACGATGCAAGGGCAGCAGAAGCAGCAGGCCGGCGATGGCCTGCGCACAGCCGGCCCTGCCCGCCAGATCGGCGAAACCGGGCGCCGCGATCGGATCGAGCACCATCGCCGCAAGCTGGATCAGCGCCGCGGCCGTTTCGCCGCAATAGCCCTCGAGATCGGTCCGCGACGGCATCGGGTCGTCATAAAGATCGAAGATCCGCGCCTCGAGCATGTTCTCGAAGGCAGCCTTCGGCAGATGACGGGCGGCGATCGTCGCGCGCAGCGCATCAGCGGTCGGGTGGCCTGTCTCGGCATCCCCTTCGGCCGAGATGACGTCGCGCCACCATTGCAGCCTGACCTCGCCCGGCAGCGGCTCGTGAATGCGATCGCGCACGCCGGCAATTTCGGCGTTGAAGGCGTAGAGCGCAAGCAGCGCGTCGCGCTTGTCGGCCGGCGCGTAGAGCGCCGACAGGTACCTGTCATGGTCGGCGGCGCGCACCGCGTCCATGACGATGTCGCCCGTCATGATGCTGGAAACGCCGGCCATTCAATCGACGGCGATCAGGGCCGCTGCCACGGCGCGGTCTTCGGCGAGGAGCACATTGTAGGTCCGCACCGCCGCTCCGGTCGACATCGGGTCGGCCGCAATACCGGCCTCCTTGAGCGCGGCGCGCAAAGGCGCCGGCAGCGGCCGCAAATCCTTGCCCATGCCGACCAGCAGGATCTCGACCTTGCCGGCTTCGGCGAACAGCTTGTCGAAATCCGCGGCCTTCAGCGCCAGCGGATCGGCGGGTTCCCAGCCGTGGATGCCCGACGGCAGGACGAGCAGCGATCCGCGATGCGACATGTCGGCAAAGCGGAAGCCGCCATTGCCATAGGCCTCGATCGGCGCCTTGCCCGGGAAATGCGCCTCGCGGATGATGATGCCTTTGGCCATGGGTCTAGAGCATGATGCCGAAAAGTGTGGAGCGGCTTTCGGACGACATCATGCTCTATCTCTTTGATTTAGACGGCGTCAGGTCGCCACGGGTTTGCCGTTCACCGGCTTCTTCTCCTCTTCGGTCGCGGCCTGCGGCCGCAACCGGAACAGGATCAGCAGCGGCGCGGCGATGAAGATCGAAGAATAGGTGCCGAACACCACGCCGAACAGCATCGCCAGCGTAAAGGAACGGATCACCTCACCGCCAAACAGCACCAGTGCCAACAGCGCCAGAGACGTGGTGACAGAGGTCAGCGTGGTTCTGGACAGCGTCTCGTTGATGGCGTTGTTCAACAGCTGCGGCAGCGGCATCTTCTTGTATCTTCGAAGATCCTCGCGGACGCGGTCATAGACCACGATGGTGTCGTTCAGCGAATAGCCGATGATGGTGAGAATCGCCGCCAGTGACGACTGGTTGAACTCCAGCCCTGTCAGGACGAAGAAGCCGATCGTCATCACCACATCGTGCACCGTGGCCACGATGGCGCCGACGGCGAACTGCCATTCGAAGCGGAACCAGACATAGAGCAGGATGCCCGCCAGCGCGATCAGCATGGCGATCGTGCCCTGCTTGGCCAGCTCGCCGGACACCGTCGGTCCCACCACTTCGACGCGGCGGAAATCATATTGGTCCTGCAACTCGCCCCGCACCTTGTCGATGACGGTCTGCTCGGCATTCTCGCCGGCGTCCTGCGTGCCGACACGGATCAGCACGTCGTTCGGCGCGCCGAACTGCTGCACCTGGATTTCGCCGATATTGAGCTCGGATAGCCTGTTGCGGATGTCGCCGAGATCGGCATCGCCCTTCTTGGACTGCACCTCGATTATTGAGCCGCCTTTGAAGTCGATGCCGTAGTTGATGCCAAGTGTCAGGAACCCGACGACCGATAGGATCGACAGCGTGCTGGAGAGAGCGAAGGTCCAGCGGCGGATGCCCATGAACGGGATCTTCGTGCCTGGTGGAATGAAGGTGACCGGCGCGCGCGGCAATTCCTTCGGCCGGGCGCGGCGCAGCCAGATGGACACCAGCATGCGGGTGAAGGTGAAGGCGGTGAAGACCGTGGTCAGAATACCGATCGCATAGGTGATGGCAAACCCCTTGACCGGCCCTGTACCCAGCCAGAACAGCACCACGGTGGCGATCAGCGAGGTGACGTTGGAGTCGACGATCGTCGCCAGCGCCTTCGAGAAGCCGGTGTCGATCGCCTGGATCACCGAGCGGCCGGCTCGCCGCTCCTCGCGGATGCGCTCGTAGATCAGAACGTTGGAGTCCACCGCCATGCCGATGGTGAGCACGATGCCGGCGATGCCGGGTAGGGTCAGCGTGGCGCCCAGCAGCGACAGCGCGCCGACGATCATCGCCACGTGCACCGCCAAAGCGATGTTGGCGAGGAAACCGAGGAAGCCATAGGCGACGAACATAAAGGCGACGACGAGGATTGAGCCGATCACGCCAGCCACCTTGCCGGCGTGGATGGAGTCCTGACCAAGGCCCGGGCCGACGGTACGCTCTTCGATGATGGTCAATTTAGCCGGCAGGGCGCCTGCGCGCAGCAAGACGGCGAGGTCGTTGGCGCTCTCGGCCGTGAAATTGCCGGAGATCTGACCGCTACCGCCGAGGATCGGCTCTCGGATCACCGGCGCCGAAATCACCTGGTTGTCGAGCACGATGGCGAACGGCTTGCCGACATTCTGTTGGGTCGCCTGGCCGAACCTAGTCGCTCCCCGGGAATTGAAGGTGAACGAAACCACCGGCTCATTGGTCTGTGAATTATAAGTCGGCGTCGCATTCGACAGGTCTTCGCCCGACACGATGACGCGGTTTTCGACCAGATAAGGAACGGGAGGATCGTCCTGCGAATAGAGGACTGAATCGCCAGGCGGCGGACGGTTCTTGATCGCGTCCTGGACCGGCACCGACGTATCGACCATCTGGAACGTCAGCTTGGCGGTCTGGCCGATGATATCCTTGAGCCTTTGCGGATTTTGCAGCCCAGGCACCTGAACCAGAATGCGATCGTCACCCTGTCGCTGCACGATAGGTTCCGTCGTGCCGAGCGCGTTTACGCGCCGCTCCACCACCTCGATCGCCTGCGACAGCGCCGTCGAGGTGCGGTACTTGATGCCCGCATCCGTGACGGTGAACTTCAACAATCCGTGCTCGGAATCGTCCAGCGTCATCGACTGGACGGAACCGCCGGCAAAGAGGCCGGCCGCGACCGGATTGGTTATCGGCTTCAGCGCCGTCTTTGCCGCTTCAACCTGACTCTGATCGTTGATGCGCACCTGGACGGTGCGGCCCGTTCCGCCAAGTCCCGTATATTGGATTTTGGCATCGCGCAGCAGCGTCCTGATCTCGTCGCGTGTCGTCTCCAGTTGATCCTTGATCAGGTCATTCTGATCCATCTGGAGCAGGATGTGCGAGCCGCCCTGAAGGTCGAGGCCGAGCGTCATCTGCCGCTTCGGGACCCAGTTCGGCAATTGCGCCAGCATGCTCGCCGGGAAGAGATTGGGCGCGGCGAGGATCACTGTGATGGCCACGGCGAGCCAGATCAGGATCATCTTCAGGCGCGAGAAATAGAGCATTCGTTTTATCCGTTCAGGCGTACAAGCGGCAGCGTTCCGCCATCGAGGTTAGGATTTACTTCTTGGCGTTCTGGTTCGCCACCGGTTCGCCCTTGACGCGCACGTCCGAGATCGTCGAGCGCAGCGCCGTCACCTTGGTTCCGCCGCCAAGGTCGATCTCCAGCTCATTGTCGTCGATCACCTTGGTCACTTTGCCGACGAAGCCGCCGCCGGTCACCACCGTATCGCCGCGGCGCACCGCCGACAGCATCTCCTGGCGCTTCTTGAGCTGCGCGCGCTGCGGCCGGATGATCAGAAAATACATGATCACGAAAATCAGGACAAACGGCAAAATCGAGATGAACATGTCTGGCGAAGCGCCGACGCCTTGGGCGTATGCCGGTGTAACGAACATCAAGAAACTCCTGGATGGTGAAATTCCGCCGCGGCCGCCCCGCGAAAATTTGGCCGGAATATAGTCGGTAAAGTTGCCAATGCAACTGCGCTGCGCGCCCAATCCGTTGCTTTTCCAGCCATTTGCGGCGTGCTAGAGCGTCGCAGCGGAAGCCGCTTCGAGGCCGCCGAAAAGATGATGCTCCAACAAAAGGTTGGAGCTGGTTCTTGCAGCGATGTCATGGAAGTTGCTCCCACACGCTGAAATACCTCAACAAAAAGGTCCAAAATGACCGACAGCCTGGACGCCTTGAACAAGAAACTGGACCGCCTGATCGAGGCGGTTTCCCGCCTCGCCCCGCCGCCGGTTCCGCAGACCGATCTCGGCGTGGCGGACTGCTTCGTCTGGCAGGCGGAGCCCGGCTATCTGGAGCCGGTGCGCAAGGTCAACCGCGTCGACATCGGCCTGATCCGCGGCGTCGACCGCGTGCGCGACATCCTGCTCGACAACACCGAGCGCTTCGCATCCGGCTATGCCGCGAACAACGTGCTGTTGTGGGGCGCGCGCGGCATGGGCAAATCCTCGCTGGTCAAGGCCGTGCATGCCACCGTCAACGCCTCCGACAAGCTCGACCGGCCGCTGAAGCTGATCGAGATCCACCGCGAGGACATCGACACGCTGCCCAAGCTGATGGGTCTCCTGAAGGCGGCTCCCTATCGCTTCATCCTGTTTTGCGACGACCTCTCCTTCGACCATGACGACACCTCCTACAAGTCGCTGAAGGCGGCGCTGGAAGGCGGCGTCGAGGGCCGGCCCGCCAACGTCATTTTCTACGCCACGTCCAACCGGCGGCATCTTTTGCCGCGCGACATGATCGACAATGAGCGCTCGACCGCGATTAACCCGTCGGAAGCGGTGGAAGAAAAAGTCTCGCTATCCGACCGTTTCGGTCTCTGGCTCGGCTTCCACAAATGCTCGCAGGACGAATATCTCGACATGATCGACGGCTATGTCCGCTATCACGGCCTGACGATCGATCCCGAGCAACTGCCCGCCGAAGCGCTGGAATGGGCAACGACGCGCGGCAGCCGTTCGGGCCGCGTCGCCTGGCAGTTCACGCAGGATCTCGCTGGCCGGCTCGGTAAGCCGCTGAAGGATTGAGGCGTTAACGTCACCTGGGCGACTGCGCCCGTCGCAAGTCGCGCGGCGTCTGACCGATCTCGCGGCGCATCCAATGCGCCAGGTGCGACTGGTGCGCGAAACCCGTCAACGCTGCAACCTCGCTCGTGCTCAGTTCGCCTCGCCGCAGCAGAACGCACGCCCTTTCCACGCGGCGTCGCAGCACGTAGCGGTGCAAGGTGACGCCCATCGCCGCCTTGAACCATGTGCGCAAATGCGAGCTGCTCGCGCCGGCAACCCGGCTTAGGCGGTCGATCGAAAGCGGCTCGTGGAGAGCGGTCTCGATGTGTTCCAGGACACGCTTTAGCTGGGCGTCCGACAACCGGTTCACTCGAACCATGTCTAGGCCATCGAGGCCGAGCAGCCTCACCGCAAGCGCGGCGCCGATGCTCTCGGTAAACAAAGGGCCGCTCGGCGCGTTCGCCGCGAGATCGCTCTGCAGTGCTCGAGCGAGATGCTCGATCTGCTGGTCACGAAGCAGATGGCGGGTGTCGAGCCGCGACGCTCGCGCCCTGCCGCCAAGTTCCGCGGCCACCCTTTCCATCAAGGCCGGCTGCAAGACGATCTCCATCGTCTCGAACGGGGTTTCGGCCTCACAACCACCCTCCTCGCCGGCCGGCACCAGATCGATATCGCCGGCGCGCCTGACGAAATATCGTCCAACCTGATTGCAGTAGGAGCGCGTCGCCGCGCTTGCATGCACCATGATGCGATGGCGCAGCGCCCGGGGCAGCCGATGGACGCCTGCCTCAACATGCCGGGAAACCATCACTACGTCGGACGTCGATCGGGCCGGAGCGAATTGCAAACGCATGCTCTCTCGATTCATGGCAAAACCTGTTCAAGATTTGGCAATTCCCGCGCGATCTTCAATGCCGCGAACCTGTACTCACGCCTCTCCATCAAGCTGGAAGAGAGGTTGCCATGAGTTTGTATGTCGTTGTCGGCGCGGGCCCGGTTGGACGCGAGACCGCCGGCTTCTTGGCGAAGAAGGCCATGATGTCATCCTGACAAGCCGAAGCGTCGGCTCGAACGCGTTGCGGAACGTGCGGTCGATACAAGCCGACGCCACGAACGCCTCGGCGCTGTCGCGTCTCTGCCGAGGCGCCGATGCCGTCTTCATGTGTGCCATGGCCACATATCATCGCTGGCCAACCGACTTTTTCCCCATAATCGACGGCACCGTGCGCGCCGCGGAAGCAGTGGGCGCCAAGCTCATCGTGCTTGGAAACCTCTATGGTTACGGCAAGAATGGCGACAACCCGCTGCGCTCCGACATGCCGCTGGACCCGAATTCGAAGAAGGGAACCGCCAGGACGATCATGTGGAAGCGGGCCTTCCGCGCCAGCGTTCCCGCGCTCGAAATACGGTCCAGCGACTATCTCGGGCACGGCGCGATCAGCTACTTCTCGCTGATCGCCCTGCCCTCCATCATCGAGGACAAGCCCGTTGCCTTCATTGGCGACCTCGACGCCACCCATGCCTGGAGCTTCACCAAGGACGTCGCCAAGACACTCGTCGCGGCCTCCCGCTACACCGGCGAATGGGGAAGGGCGTTTCATGTCCCCTCGCAATACGCTTCGCCTAACGAGCTTATCCGCAAAACTGCAGCGATGCTCGGCCGGGATATTGCCGAGACGCACTCCTACTCCATCCCCGAGATGGACGCGCTGGGCATGCATGAACTGATCGAGATGAGGTATCTCTTCGAGACCCCCTTGCTGGTTGATTCATCCGACGCGGAGACGCTTCTGAGCGTGAAGGCCAGCAGCCTTGAAGAGATGATCGCCGACACGCTCCAGGATCATCTTTAAGCCTTGTGTCAGGCATCTTCGGCAACTGAAAAAGCCCGCTCCTTGCGGAGCGGGCTGAAGACGGCGGGGCCGGACTGGAGGTCAGGCGGCCCGCAATTGTTCTTGTTCTATTCGAGATAGCCCGATGGATCGACCGGGGCCGAGTTCTTGCGGACTTCGAAGTGCAGCTTGGGAGAGTCGGTGGTGCCGCTCATGCCGGAGAGCGCGATCTCCTGGCCGCGCTTGACCTTCTGGCCGCGCTGCACCTCGATCGAGCTCGCGTGGCCATAGACGGTGACCAGGCCGTTCTCGTGCCGCACCAGCACGGTGTTGCCGAATTCCTTGAGGCCGTCGCCGGCATAGATGACGACGCCGTTCTCGGCCGCCTTGATCGGCGTTCCTTCCGGCACCGCGATGTCGACGCCGTCCTTGCCGGAACCGAAGCCGGAGATCACGCGGCCGCGAACCGGCCAGCGCATCTTGCCGATGCCGGTCCCGTCGGGCGCCACCGCATCGTCGTCCTCGGCCTGCTGGATGACCTTGGCGTCCTTCTTCGGTGGCGTGTAGGAGGCGAGCGTCTGCGACGGCGTGGTCTTCGCCGGCGGCGGGGTCGTCGCGGTTGTCACAGGATCGACGGCAGGTTTGGCAGCGGCAGACTTGGCGGACGCCACGACCGTGCCGCCGGCCGGGACCTTGAGCGTCTGGCCGATCTTGAGCAGGCCGTCCTGCATGCCGTTGGCCTGCTTCAGCGCCACGACGCTGACGCCGGTCTTCCTGGCGATCGACGACAGCGAGTCGCCCTGCTGCACGGTGTAAGAGCCGCCAGCGCCTGCCGGCTTGGCCTCGGCCGTCTGCTGCGCCGGCTTTGGATTCTTGGAACCCGCCGCTGCTGCCGACGCATCGACCTGAGCGGCGGATTTGCCGTCCTTGACCTTGGGCTGCTGCGGCAGAACAGCGACCTTCTCCGGAGCGGGCTGCTTCGGCGTGTTCGCCGGCTTGCCTTCGGCGACCTTCGGCTCTGCCTTGCTCGAATAGGCGTAGGCGGGGATGACGATCTTCTGGCCCGTCCGGATGCCCTTTTTCGGGTCGATCCCGTTGACCTTGGCGATGGCATCGGCCGGCACGTGGTAGTGCGCCGCCAGGCCCGAAAGCGTCTCGCCGTCGCGCACCACGATTTCGGTCGCGTGCGGCGCAGCGCTCGCATTGCGAACGGCGTCGGGCTCGGCGGTCTTGAACGGCTTGGCCTGAGCGACCGTGCCGGTGGCCGTCTTGTCGAGATGCGGTGCAGGAGCAAGCGCCGGAGCGGGTGCAAGGGCAGGAGCGGAAGCTGTACGCATCGGCTTGGCAGGAGCCGGCGCCGACGGAGGCGGCAGCTGCTGCGCCGTGACCGGCTCGAGGCTCGATCGGCTCACCGACTGAGTGTGGGTGCCGTCGACCGGCGCCGGCGCGACCGTATCGCCCGGGTAGGGCTGGTCGACATTCTGCTTGTTGATGATGGCGCGCTGATTGTTGGTGGATGATGTGAAGACATCATCGACACCGTTGAAGCGCATCGACTGGGAACTGCACCCGGCCGCCGCGCCAGCAATGATCAGGACAGCGCAACCGCGCGCCAGATTGCGTCTGTTTGCCTTCAAGTGATTGAATTGCATCGCACTAACCCGCACAGACCCGGTACAAACTGGTCACGATTAAAGCGCGTTAATGTTACTGGCCGGTTAACCCATTAGAATCCGGCGAAAATTTTCTTAAAACATTGGCGGAAATTTTGCCAAGGGCCGCAAGGCCCGCTAGATCACCGCGGCAACGCTACGCAGGATCGGCTGCAGCCTGACCATGCCGATATCCTCGCGCTCGAAGCGGCTGCCTACCTTGGTGAGCTTGGCCAGCACCTGCTCGCCCTCGTCCGGGCCGATCGGCGCGATGACGACGCCGCCGCTCGACAACTGGTCGAGCAGGAAGCGTGGCAGGCTATCGAAGGCCGCCCAGGCGACGATACGGTCGAACGGGCCTTCATTGGGCAGGCCGTTGGACCCGTCGGCCTGGCGGGCGATGACGTTGCTGATGGCGAGCGCCTCGAAACGCTGCTTTGCCTGCTCGACCAGCGTCTTGTAGCGGTCGATGGTGATGACGCGCGCCGCAAGCCTGGACATGACCGCTGCCGTGTAGCCCGAGCCGGTGCCGATCTCGAGCACGCGGTTGCCAGGCTCGATGTGAAGCGCTGCGATCACCGCCGCCTGCAGATCGGCGCCCTCGATCGCCTCGCCGCATTCGATCGGCAGCATGCCGTCCGACCAGGCGAGCGCGTGGAACTGGGCCGACAGGAAACCACGCCGCGGCGTCGCCTCGAAGGCTGCGACCAGCGCCTTCGGCGCCGTGCCCCTGCCCCGCAGCCTGAGCAGGAAAGCGGCAAACCCTTCGCGGTCGTCGATCGCCATGTTCATGCCAAAACCTATTCTATGACAACGCCTTGGTCAGTTGGTCGCGGAGTTCATGGGCGGTGAGGTCGAGCTGCAGCGGCGTCACCGACACCAGCCGGTTGCGCATCGCATAAAGGTCGGTGCCCTTCTTGCCTTCGACCGGCTCGCGGCCGAAGCGCAGCCAGTAATAAGGCAGACCGCGCCCGTCGCGCCGCTCGTCGACCCAGAGACTATGCACCAGCTTGCCTTGCGAGGTGACGACGGTGCCCTCCACCTCGTCGGGCGCACAGTTCGGGAAATTGACGTTGAGCAGCACACCGTCCGGCAACGGCGTTTCCACCAGCCGCTTGAGCAGCGCCGGCGCCAGCGCCTCGGTCGTCTCGTAAGGGACGACGCGGTCCTCGCCGACATAGGAATAGGCTTGGCTGACCGCGATCGAACGCACGCCGAGCAGCGCGCCTTCCATCGCGCCGGCCACGGTGCCGGAATAAGTCACGTCATCGGCGATGTTGGCGCCGGAATTGACGCCGGACAGGATCAGGTCCGGCGGTCCGGGCAGGATTTTTTTCGTGCCCATGATAACGCAGTCGGTCGGCGTGCCGCGCACGGCATAATGCTTCTCGCCGATCTTGCGCAGCCTGAGCGGCTCCGAGATCGACAAAGAATGTGCATAGCCGGACTGGTCCTGTTCGGGCGCCACCACCCAGACATCGTCCGACAGCGTGCGCGCGATCCGTTCGAGCGACGACAGCCCCTCGGCGTGGATGCCGTCGTCATTGGTCAGGAGAATGCGCATCAAGTCACTTCGCTTCGATCTTCGCGAGACCACCCATGTAAGGCCGCAGCACTTCAGGAATGGTTACGCTGCCATCCTCATTCTGGTAGTTTTCGATGACGGCTATAAGAGCGCGGCCGACCGCGGTGCCCGAGCCGTTCAACGTATGGACGAAGCGGTTGCCCTTGCCGTCCTTGTCCTTGTAGCGGGCATCCATGCGCCTGGCCTGGAAGTCGCCGCAGACCGAGCAGGACGAGATTTCGCGATAGGCGTTCTGCCCCGGCAGCCAGACCTCGATGTCGTAGGTCTTGCGCGCACCGAAACCCATGTCGCCGGTGCAGAGCGTGACGGTACGGAACGGCAAGCCGAGCCGCTTCAGCACTTCTTCGGCGCATTGCGTCATCCGCTCATGCTCGGCGATCGAGCTTTCCTGGTCAGTGATCGAGACCAGCTCGACCTTGTAGAACTGGTGCTGGCGCAGCATGCCGCGCGTGTCGCGGCCGGCCGAGCCCGCTTCCGAGCGGAAGCACGGCGTCAGCGCGGTGTAGCGCAGCGGCAGTTTTTCATGCGCGGTGATCTCTTCGCGCACAAGGTTGGTCAACGGGACCTCCGCCGTCGGGATCAGGCCGAGACGGCCGTCCCCGTGCGGCGTGAAGAACAGGTCTTCCTCGAATTTCGGCAGCTGGTTGGTGCCGAACAGCACTTCGTCGCGCACCATCAGCGGCGGGATGACCTCTTCATAGCCGTGCTCGGTGGTGTGCAGGTCGAGCATGAACTGGCCGAGCGCACGCTCCATGCGCGCCAGCTGGCTCTTCAGCACGGTGAAGCGCGAGCCGGACAGCTTCGCCGCCCGCTCGAAATCCATCATGCCGAGCGCTTCGCCGATCTCGAAATGCTCCTTCACCCAGTTCGGCCGCGTCGGCACCTCGCCGACGATGCGCTTGACGACATTGTCATGCTCGTCCTTGCCGACCGGCACGTCGTCCAGCGGCACGTTGGGCAGCACCGCAAGCGCGTCGTTCAACGCCTTGTCGAGCTCGCGCTCGCGCGCCTCGCCGTCCTGGATGAACGCCTTGATGTCGCTGACTTCGCCCTTGAGCTTCTCCGCAAGCGCCGCATCACCCGACCGCATGGCATTGCCGATCTCCTTCGAGGCGGCGTTGCGGCGCTCCTGCTTGACCTGCAGCTCGCTGAGATGCGAGCGCCGCGCCTCGTCCTTCGCGATCAGATCGTCGACCGTGGACTGCGCCTCGCCCGCTGGCCACGAGCGCTTCACCAGCGCCTCGACAAGTGCCTTCGGGTTGTCGCGAATCCATTTGATGTCAAGCATGGTCGATCCTCAAAGTAAGGACCGAGGGGGTAAACCGCATCCGCCATCGATGCAAGACGGCGGCTAAGCCGAGCGGTTCGATTCTCCCAGCTTGAACGGCCTTGCCTATGTGGACGGGGCGTCCGGCGTGTCGCTCGCGACCGAGCCCCCCGCCTCCGCTTGTTCGCGCGCCAGGCGGTCGCGCGCCTGGGCGCGCTCGATCATGCGCGAGGACCAGATGGCGACCTCATAGAGGATGATCGTCGGGATGGCGAGGCCGCACTGGCTCATCGGATCGGGCGGCGTCAGCACCGCGGCAACGACGAAGGAAAGGACGATCGCCCATTTGCGCTTCTCGGCCAGCGCTTGCGACGACAGGAGCCCGACGCGCGTCAAAAGGCTGGTCACCACCGGCAGCTGGAACACCAGGCCGAAGGAGAAGATCAGCGTCATGATCAGGCTGAGATATTCCGACACCTTCGGCAGCAGCGAGATCTGCACCTGGTCGTTGGTGCCGGTCTGCTGCATAGCCAGGAAGAACCACATCACCATCGGGGTGAAGAAGAAATAGACCAGCGAAGCGCCCATCAGGAACAGGAGGGGCGAAGCGATCAGGAACGGCAGGAAGGCGCTGCGCTCGTTCTTGTAGAGGCCCGGCGCGATGAACTTGTATATCTGCGTGGCGATCAGCGGAAAGGCGATCACCATGCCGCCGAACATGGCAAGCTTCACCTGGGTGAAGAAGAACTCCTGCGGCGCGGTATAGATCAGCTCGACCTTGTGCGGGTCGAGGCCTGCCCATTGCGTCGCCCATTTGAACGGGATGACCAGAAGGTTGAACAGGCGCTTGGCGAAGAAGAAGCAGACGAGAAAGGCAACGAAAAAGCCGCCCAGCGACCAGATCAAGCGGCGGCGCAGCTCGATCAGATGCTCGATCAGCGGCGCGGACGATTTCTCGATTTCTTCCTTTTCCTTGTCCGAAACGCTCACTTGGTGCCGCCCGTCATCTTCTTGCCGTCGGTTGCCTTCTTCGCGGCCGGCTTCTTCGCCGCGGCAGGCCTCGCCTCAGCCTTGGGCGCGGCCTTCCCGGCGGGGGCCTCGGCTTTAGCCGCAGCCGGCGCGGCCTTGGCCGACGCCTTTGCGGCGGATGCCTTCGATGCCGTCTTGGCCGCCGTGCCGGCGGCCCTTGCCTTGGCGGTCGCCACCTTTTTCGCCGGCTTGGCCGGAACGGCGGTCTCCGCAACCGGTACGGTGACGGACGCGTCAGTCATGGTTGGAAAGATCGGGGCGGCCGAGGCGGCCTCGGCTCCGTTGACGACGGGCATATCCGTCGCGCCGTTCTTGAGCGGTTCGGCGGCCTGCGGCGTCTCTGCTGCCGGCGCCGCCGGATCGGCGGCCGGCTTGGGCTTCATCATCGTATCGACGCCGGCCCGCACATCGGCCGCGGCCTGCTCGAACGGATTGAGCTGCTTGCGCACCTCGTTCATCGGGTTGAGGCCGCGTAAGTTATCGATCGAACTCTTCACGTCGTCGAGTTCGGCTTCCTTCAGCGCTTCGTTGAACTGCTTCTGGAAGTCGCCGGCCATGGCGCGCAATTTCGCCGCGGTGCGGCCGAAGGTGCGAAGCATGTTGGGCAAATCCTTAGGCCCGACGACCACGATCATGACGACCGCGATCACCAGCAGCTCGCTCCAACCGACTTCGAACATGACAATCTATTCCGACGCGTGCATGCCGCCCGCACATGCGAAGCGGTTTTGGGACAACGGCATGCTCAAAGCAACAACCGAGATCAGCTCTTGCTGACCTTTTCCTTGGCCGGCGAAACAGTCTCGTC
Source organism: Mesorhizobium sp. CA14 (assembly GCF_020165195.1). Lineage (GTDB taxonomy): Bacteria > Pseudomonadota > Alphaproteobacteria > Rhizobiales > Rhizobiaceae > Mesorhizobium. The sequence goes on from NZ_JAIUHR010000001.1 coordinate 21,176, forward strand.
GGCGCGGTGCTCGACGGTACGCTTGTCGTCGGCGTCGTCGTCAGCCATGCCCTTCTTGAAGCTCTTGATGCCCTTGGCCATGTCGCCCATCAGTTCGGGGATCTTGCCGCGGCCGAACACCAGAAGCACGATGACCAGCACGATCATCCAGTGCCAAATCGAAAATGAACCCATAACAATCTCTCTCGAATGGTTTCCCTCGGCGATGATCTATGCGTTTTCGCTCGGGGATTCAAACACAACCGCAATGAAGTTGATAAAATGGCTAGCGGATGTCACGCACTTTCGGCGTGAGCGCCTTGCTACGAATCCGCGCAGGCCTTGCTAATAAACCATTCGTGCCGGTTTTCGCGGTCACTCTTCCGTGACGCGCGGCGTCAGCAACCCGAGTTCCTCGAGGTCGATATCGGTCAGCGCATCCTCGTCTTCTGCGAGCGCGTCGGGATCGGCAGGCGGCACTGGCATCGAGAAATTCGCCGGCATGCGCGTCGAGAGCAGGCCAGCGCCCTTCAGCTCTTCCATGCCGGGCAGATCGCGGATTTCCTCCAATGCGAAATGATCGAGGAAAGCGTCGGTCGTGCCGTAGGTCACCGGCCGTCCGGGCGTGCGGCGGCGGCCGCGCATCCTGACCCATTCCGTTTCGAGCAGCGTGTCGAGCGTGCCTTTCGACGTTTCGACGCCTCTGATGTCTTCGATTTCGGCGCGCGTGACCGGCTGGTGATAGGCGATGATCGCCAGCACTTCGAGCGCCGCGCGCGAGAGCTTCCTCTGCTGGACGGAGTCCCGGCTCATCAGGAAAGCCAGGTCGCCGGCGGTGCGGAAGGCCCAGGCGTCGCCGACCCGCACCAGGTTGACGCCGCGCTTGGCATAGATTTCCTGCAGGTCCGCCATTGCGGCCGCGATGTTGACGCCTTCCGGCAGGCGCGCGGCAAGCTGCTTTTCGCTGACCGGCTCGGCACTGGCGAAAACGATCGCCTCGGCCATGCGCACGGCTTCCGACAATTGCAGACGTTCGGCGGGGTTCCCGAGTGAACCCTGCTCGGCCATCTCGTCTTCCGGCTTCTCCTCGACCTTGAACGGGATGACCGAAGCATTGGCGCGTTCGCTCATGATACCACCTCGACTGCTCTGATCCCTTGCGCGCGGCCGCGCAGATAGATCGGCGCGAACACCTGGTCCTGCCGCACTTCCAACTTGCCTTCGCGCACCATCTCCAGCGTCGCGGCGAACGAGCTCGCCATCGCCGTGCGCTTCTCTTCCGGCGCCGCCAGATATTCGATCAGGAAGCGGTCGAGCGCCGTCCAGTCGCCGACCGAGCCGATCAGCCGCGCCAGCACCTCGCGCGCATCCTTGAGCGACCACACGGCGCGCCTGGCGATCGTCACATTGTTGATCGCCTGCCGCTGGCGCTGCTGCGCATAGGCGGTGAGCAGATCGTAGAGCGAAGCCGAAAAGCTGTTGCGCTTCTCGATGATGACCATTTCCGGCATGCCGCGCGCAAAGACGTCGCGCCCGAGCCGGTTGCGGTTCACCAGCCGCGCCGCGGCATCGCGCATGGCCTCCAGCCGCTTCAGCCGGAATTGCAGCACCGCCGCCAGTTCCTCGCCGCTTTCGCCCTCCTCGCCCGGCTGTTTCGGGATCAAGAGCTTCGACTTCAGGAAGGCGAGCCATGCCGCCATCACCAGATAATCGGCGGCAAGCTCAAGCCTCAGCGCCCGCGCCTTTTCGACGAAGGCCAGATATTGCTCCGCAAGCGCCAGGATCGAAATGCGCGCCAGATCGACCTTCTGGTTGCGTGCAAGATGCAAGAGAAGATCGAGCGGACCTTCGAAACCGGCCACGTCGACGACCAGCGACGGGTCGCCGGTCAGACGTGAATCGTCGTTCTCGGCCCACAGACGGTCCATCGGTGCGGCCTTCGCAGCCTTGCCTTCCAATGTCTCCGCCACTTGCCTTTCGTCCTTAGGTTCAGGCCACCGCTTCGAAATAGGTGGCAAATTCCGCGCGTATCGCTGCTTCGTCGGCGACGTCGCGGTCCTTTATATAGGTCAGCGCCCGCTCCGCGCGCTGCAAGGACTTGCCCGACAGCGCCGTCGTGCGCGACGCGATCCCGGACATCTCCTCGAAAACGCCGTTGCAGTGAAGGACGAGATCGCAGCCGGCCGCAAGGATCGAGGCCGCCTTTGTCGGGAAATCCCCAGAAAGTGCCTTCATCGAGGTGTCGTCGCTCATCAGCAGCCCGTCGAAGCCGATCTCGCCGCGGATCACCCGATCGACGACCTTGGCGGACGTCGTCGCCGGATTGTCGGGATCGACGGCGCTATAGACGACATGCGCCGTCATGGCCATCGGCAGCTCGTTCAACGCCTTGAACGGGGCGAAATCATGCCGGCTGAGCCCCTCGAGCGGCGTATCGACGGTCGGCAGCGCGAAATGCGTGTCGGCAAAGGCGCGGCCGTGGCCCGGAATGTGCTTCATCACCGGCAGCACGCCGCCCGACATCAATCCCTCGGCCGAGGCGCGGCCAAGCTCGATCACGGCGTTTGGCTCCTTGCCATAGGCGCGCGCGCCTATGACGTCGCTGGCGCCTTCGACCGGGACATCGAGCACCGGCAGGCAGTCGGCGGTGATGCCGAGGCGCGAGAGGTCGAAGGCATGCAGCCGGGCCAGCAACCAGGCGGCGCGGCGGCCGGCATCCTTGTCCTCGCGCCACAATGCGCCAAGCGCACCCCCGGCCGGGTAGTTCGGCGCCAGCGGCGGACGCAGGCGCTGCACCCTGCCGCCTTCCTGATCGATGAAGACCGGAGCGTCCGGACGGCCGACGCAGTCACGCATCGAGGCGACAAGGTCGCGGATCTGCCCGGCTTCACTGATGTTGCGCGCAAAAAGGATGAAACCCCAGGGACGTTCGTCCCGATAGAAACGGATTTCGTCTTCGGTGAGGGATTTCCCGGCACAGCCGAGGATCATGGATTTTGATTCGCTCATAAACGGAAGTTTAAGGCTTTGAGCGAGCAAAGGGAATCATCCCTGCCCTCGGACCAGCCAAAGCCCACAACCGTCCACAACGAAAAGCCGGCGCGGCCTTGCGACGGCGCCGGCTTTGAAAGGCTGGATCGGTTAGCGCGATACGAAGCAGTTGCCTCCGGCGGCCTTGTAGCTGGTGCAAAGGTTGATCGCATCGTTGCGCGACTGGGCCGGAACGCGGACGCGGTAGAAGGTACCCTTGCCCGCGACCTCGGCCTTGACGATGTTGGCGGTGCGGCCGGAGAGCACGCTGCCATAGCGACGCTGCAGGTCCTGATAGGTCGACTGCGCGCTCTCGACCGTCGGCTGAGAGGCAATCTGCATCGACCACGAGCCGCCGCCGGCTGCCGCCGCCGGATCGATGGAAGCGACCTGGTCCGGCTTGACCTCGCCGACGATATCGACCGGCTGGTCGGACGGACGCGCCGGCGCCACCGGCACCGTCGCCGGCGTGTTGGCCGACTGCGCCTTGGCTTCAGCCTTCTTGGCGGGCTTCACCGGCTTGACGGTCGCCGCATCGGCCTGGCCCATATCGGCCTGGCCCGCATTAGCCTGACCCGCATCGGAAGCCACGGTTCCCGTCTGCTGGCCGTCGGAGGCCGGCGCGACATGCTGCGGCGCCGGATCGCTCGGCTCGGCCGCCGCGACCTTCGGCGCGGCCGGGGCCGGATCCTCACGCGGCACCAGCGAGCCATCAGGCTTCACCATCATCGTCTTCACCTTGCGCGGCGCGACGGCGACGACATCGTTGTTGGCGGTGTTCTCGGCATCCTGCTGCAGCACCTGGGCGATGCGATCTTCCGACTTCGGCGCCGGCGCGGCCGGCTGCGTGCTTGCCGCCGCGGCCGGTTGTGCGCTTGCCGGCGCGGCAGGCTGTGCGCTTGCGGGCGCAACGGCTTGCGCGACGCCGGGCAGCGCTGCGTCTGCATTGTCGGCGGCATCGGTGCCGGCGGCAGCGTCGTTATCCTTGGGCGAAAGGTCTACCACGCGGCTCTGCGGCGGCTCCTTCGGGGCCAGGTCCACGGGCTGCTCGGTGGTGTTCACCAGCTTCTGCTGCACCGGCTCGGCGGACTTCGCCGCGCCGCCGCCCTTGGCCACCGCGTCATAAACCTTGTTGTCCTGGTTCGGCACGACCGTACCGCCCGGATTTTCCGGCTTCACTTTGATCGGCGAATTGTCGGCCTTGACGATCACCGGGGCCTCGCTGCCGCCTTTGCCGCCGAAGGAGAAGGCCAGCGCGCCAAGGCCGCCGAAAACCACCACGGCGCCGACGAGCGCCGCGACCATCATGCCGCGCCGGCGCGGCTGCGCCGCCTCGCGCTCGCCAAGTCCGGGGATTGCCATCGCTTCTTCGAGCTCAGGATCGTAATCGAGCTCTTCGCTGGCGAAGTCGTCCTGCTGCGAAACCGGCCGGCTGCCGGGCAGATCGTCGGCGTCGTAATCGTTGGCGACGGCGAACGAAGCTGGGGCTGCCGGAGCCGCCGGAGTCTCGGCACGCAAGTCGCGACGGTCGTAGCCGTTGAAACCGGCATTGTAGGATTCATCGTCATAGCCGCGGCTCTGTGCGGGCGCCGATGCGATCTCCGTCGCGTTCATATCGGTGAGCAGGCTGGCAAATTCCGCATCGAGATCGTCATAGGCGGAGGCCGCGGGCTGATCTTCCTCGAAGCTGAGCTCCGGAATGTCGAGGTCGTCCGCGAGCGCTACCACGCGCTCCGGCACATCGACGGTCTCCACATCCGGCACGTCCTCATGCCGGCGAGCCTGTGGCGAAGGCGCCGGCTTGGCGTAGGCGGCATAATCTACTTCCGGTTCGCTGCGATAGATCGGCGCCGCCATCTGCACCGGTGCCAAAGGCGCTGCCACCTGCACCGGCGCCGAGGGCGCCGGCTGCGCGGCGAACGAAGCTTGCGCCGGGGGGGCGGCGGTCGGGGTCGAGCGACTCCATGACCTTGCCGGCTCGGCGGAATGCAGCCAATCGGATGAGTTTGCCGGAGACTTCGCCCGGGCGGCCTCCTGCTCGGCCTCGATACTCCGGGCGAAAGCAGCGTCGAAGGCGTCGTCGTCGAAATCAATGCCCGGTTCGGTCGCCGAAGGCTCGGTCTTGGAAGGCTCGGGCTTGGAAGACTCGGTCTCGGCGGGGGCCGCAAAACCCTGTCGATCGAGCTCGTCGGCGAGCAAGTCATCTAGATCGCCATCGACCGGCTGAGCGCTCTGCCCGTTCTGCGCCGGCTGGTGCTCGTCGATATCCCAATCGAGATCGTCGGCTGCCGCCTTCCCGCTCACCTGGCGGCTCTCGGGTTCCGCAACCAGCCGTGGGGCGTAAGCAGGCTCCTTGATTGCCGGCATCGGCCGCGCGGTCATGGCGCCGAGCAGCGCATTGAGCTCGTCCTCCAGGCTGCGTTCGCTGGCAGCCGGCTTCACCGGCTCAACGGTGGCGACCGGCGGAACCGGAGCGGCGGCGACCGGCGGAACCGAAGCGGCGACGACGGGAGCCGCCTCGGCGACGGTCGGCTGCAACGTGGCAACGGGCTCGACGGCCGGAGCTTGCGGCTCGTCGTTCAACGCATCGCGAAAGCTCAGCTCGAAATCATCATCGAGGGTCGCCGCATTGGAAGGTTCGGGCGCGACGGGTTCTGGCTCAGCAGCAAAGTGGGCCGTCTCGACCGGCGAGGCGATCATCGGCGCCGGCTCGTCGTCAAACGACAGCTCCGGCTCCTGAACCTCCTGGTCCTGGCCGGGATCCATATCGATATCGGTCATCGCCTGATCGAAATGACCGACAAAATCATCCTCGGAAATCAGCGGGGCGTCTGCATGAGCTTCGACCGGCTCGGCGGCCTGCGCGTGCTGCTCCGGCTCGTGGCTCTCGAACGACAGCTCGTCTTCGAGCGACATTTGGACCGCATTGTCGAAATCGGCGTCGAAGGCCTCTTCGCTCGCAGCCTGCAGAGCTTCGACGGCGTCCTGACGAGCGTCAGCCGGCTCGTGATGGTTGGCGTATCGGTGATGATCGAGCTGAAAATCCTGGTCCAGCGAGGCCGCCATTTCCTGATCGATCGGAAGCTCGTCTTCGAGCGCCGACACATCCAGCGAACTGGCGACCGCCTTGTCGAAATCATCGTCAAAACCGACTTCCGGCTCGGGAGCTTCTGGCTCCGGCGCGACATGCGGCTCCGGCGTGAAATGCGCCGCCGACGCGACTTCCGGCTCGGGCGCGACGTGCAGCTCCGGCGCAAAATCCGGCTCCGGCGCACGGGCCACGGCGAAGTCGGCATAATCCGCCGCGTCGTCGAACACGAAATCCTGTTCGAAGGACGCGGTAAGCTCGTCGTCATTCGCGGCGGCGCTGGCAGCCTCGAAGGTCGGCTCATTGCCGATCTGATGCAATGCAGCCTGTTGAGCGACCGGCGCGCTTTCCTCGACGGAATCGAACTCGCCCATCAACTCCTTCTCGAGGTCGATGTCGAAATCGTCAGCCTCCACGGCCTGATTGGCCGGCATGGCCTTCTCGACCGCTGGGACCGGCTGCCTCACCGGCTGGCGCGGGTCGAAACCCATGATCCGGGTCAGCTCCGCGAACGGATCATCGTCGGCGATGTCGTTGTGGTCGGCTACTTTCAGCGGGGTTCTGTCTGCCATTATTGTTCCCGAACTCGCACACAGTCGGACGCCATGGACGTCGCGCAGGGTTGGCCCTTACCAGCGCAATGTGGGCAAAAGGTGACAGGTTTTTTAGTTAAACCTAACGCATTTCGATGGGCGCGTCTGCCCCGATAAGCGTCAGGCCGGAGGTCAAGACATCCGAAACAGCCTGCACCAGCCCTAGTCTGGCATAGGTTGATTCTCGGTCGTTAACCTTAACAAAACGTAAGTCCGCATTATCGTTGCCGCGATTCCACTGTGCATGGAAGCCGGAAGCCAGATCGTAGAGGTAGAATGCGAGCCGGTGCGGCTCCAGCGAAAGCGCCGCGGACTCGATCAGCCGCGGATATTCAGCCAGCTTCCGGATCAGCGCGATTTCGCCCTCGTCGGCCAGCGCCGCCACCGAGGCCGCGAGCCGGTTTCGGTCGAAATTCGCCTCGCCGAGCTGCTCGCTCGCCTGCCTGAAGACGGAATGGCAGCGCGCCGACGCATACTGCACGTAGAACACCGGATTGTCTTTCGACTGCTCGGTCACCTTGGCGAAGTCGAAATCGAGCGGCGCGTCATTCTTGCGGTAAAGCATCATGAAACGGATCGGGTCGCGGCCGACCTCCTCCACGACCTCCCGCAGAGTGATGAAATCGCCGGACCGCTTCGACATCCGGACCGGCTCGCCGTCGCGGAACAGTTTTACGAGCTGGCAAAGCAGCACGGTGAGCTTGACCTTATCGCCGGCAACTGCCCGCGCCAGCGCCTCGAGTCGCTTCACATAGCCGCCATGGTCGGCGCCGAGCACATAGATCAGATCGACGAAGCCGCGCTCGACCTTGTCCTTCAGATAGGCGACGTCGGCGGCGAAATAGGTGAACGAACCGTCCGACTTGACCAGCGCCCGGTCCATGTCGTCGCCGACCGCGGTCGAGCGGAACAGCGTCTGCTCGCGGTCTTCCCAATCGTCCGGCTTCTCGCCCTTGGGCGGCGGCAGCTTGCCCTTGTAGATATGTCCCTTGAGCGTAAGGTCGGCGATCGCCGCCCGGATCTTCTTGGCGTTGTCGGCATGCAGCGTGCGCTCGGAGAAGAATACGTCGTGATGCACGTTGAGCAGCGCCAGATCCTCGCGGATCATCGCCATCATCGCATCGACGGTGCGGTCCTTGACGATCGCCAGCGCCTCATCTTCCGGCATTTGCAGCAGGCCGCGGCCGAATTCCTTGGCCAGCGCCTGGCCAACGGGGACCAGATAGTCGCCCGGATAGAGACCAGACGGGATCTCGCCGATGTCGTCGCCAAGCGCCTCGCGGTAACGCAGGAACGCTGAGCGGCCGAGCACGTCGATCTGCGAGCCGGCGTCGTTGATGACATATTCCTTGGTCACGTCGTAGCCGGCGAAGGCCATCAGATTGGCAAGCGTGTCGCCGACCACGGCGCCGCGGCAATGGCCGACATGCATGGGGCCGGTCGGGTTGGCCGAAACATATTCGACATTGGCCTTGCGGCCGCCGCCGATGGTCGAGCGGCCGTAGTTGCGTCCCTCGCCGAGCAGCGCCGCCAAATGCGCGTGCCAGAACCCGTCCTTGAGCCTGAGATTGACGAAGCCAGGCCCGGCAATCTCGGCCGAGGCAACATCAGCGTCGCCCCGCAGCGCTTCGGCGAGTTTGTCGGCAAGCGCGCGTGGGTTCTGGCCGGTTGGCTTGGCCAGCACCATCGCCGCGTTGGTGGCAAGGTCGCCATGGCTTGCATCACGCGGCGGCTCGACCGCGATACGCGACAAGTCGAGCGCGCCCCCGTCCTTGTCCTTCAGGTCAAGGGCTTCGACGGCCTTTACGATCCGCGCGTTGAAATCGGCGAAGATATTCATTGGTAGTGCTCTGGGCTTTAAGAGGCAACCGGCTCGATGGCCGGCAAAATCGAGGCTCGCCCTAGCTTAAATCGGGCGTATGGTCAAACAGACGGCGATGTTCCTTCAAGGCATAGGTGTCGGTCATGCCGGCCAGGAAGTCGGCGACGCTGCGCGCCTTGATACGATCCTCGGCCCGGTCGAGCCCTTCGCGCCAGCCATCCGGCATGGCGCGCGGATCGGCGAAATAGACGTCGAACAGCTCGCGCACGATGCGCTCGGCATCGGTCCGCACCCGCATCACGTCCGGGTGCCGGTAGAGATGCTTGTAGAGGAAAGCCTTCAGTTCCTTCTCGGCCGCCGCCATGCCTGCCGAAAACGTCACCAGGGTCTCGCCCGCAGCGCGCACCGCATCGGCGCTGTCCGGCTTCAGGCGCTCGATATTGGCGGCGGTCGACGCGATGACATCCTCGACCATCAGTGTGATCTGCCGGCGCATCAGCTCGTGGCCGGTGCGGACATCGTCGAGCTGGGGATATTTGGCGCGCACGCCATTCAGGATCGAGCCTGGCAGGCCGACCTCTCCCAGCATGTCCAGCGTCAGCAGGCCGGCGCGCAGGCCGTCGTCGATGTCATGGGTGTTGTAGGCGATGTCGTCGGCGATCGCGGCGCACTGCGCCTCGATGCCGGCGAAGCGGTCGAGCTCGAGGTCGTGCAGTTCCGAATAGTCGCGGATCGCTTGCGGCACCGGGCCTTTGAGCCCCTTCCCGCCCGCGTCGGTCAACGGGCCGTTGTGCTTGACCAGTCCCTCCAGCGTTTCCCAGGTGAGGTTCAGCCCGTCGAATTCGGCATAGCGCCGCTCAAGCCGCGTCACGACCCGCAGCGACTGCGCGTTGTGATCGAAGCCGCCCCAGGCCGCCATCTTCTCGTTGAGCGCGTCCTCGCCGGTATGCCCGAAGGGCGTGTGGCCGAAATCGTGGACAAGAGCCACGGCTTCCGCGAGGTCCTCGTCGCCGCGCACTGCCCGCGCAAGCGCGCGGGCGATCTGCGCCACTTCGATCGAATGCGTCAGCCGTGTGCGGTAGTGATCGCCCTCATGTGCGACGAACACCTGCGTCTTGTGCTTCAGCCGGCGAAAGGCGGTGGAATGGATGATGCGGTCGCGGTCGCGCTGGAACGGTGTGCGGGTCGGGCTTTCCGGCTCGTCGAACAGGCGTCCGCGCGAGCGCGCCGGATCGCTCGCATAGGCCGCGCGCGGCCGGTCGCCGAACCCGATGTCGCCGAGAGCACCCTTGCCCTGCCGCTCGTCCATTGATCCACCAGTTGACTCAGGCTTGCCCGCTTCATACCTATCATGTGAAACCGAAAGCAAGGTGACGCCGATGGGCGCGGATGCCAAGACTGCCATGAAGGTCGAAATGACCGACGCCGCGGCAAAGCGGATTGCCAGGATTGTCTCCGGCGAACCAGGCAAGACGGCGCTGCGCGTTTCCGTCGAAGGCGGCGGCTGCTCCGGTTTTTCCTACAAATTCGACTTGGTCGGCGATCGCAACGATGACGATGTCGCCATCGAGAAGGACGGCGCGACCATCCTGATCGACGACCTGTCGCTGGTGTATATGGGCGGCTCGGTGATCGATTTCGTCGACGACCTGATGGGCCAGTCCTTCCAGATCAGGAACCCGAACGCGGTCGCCTCCTGCGGCTGCGGCACTAGCTTCTCCATATAGCCCAATGCCTGCCATCGGCGCGGTCCGTCAGGTCGCGCTCTCGGCTGGCCGCGATCTCGATGCGACGCTTGCTTTCTGGCGCGACGTGCTCAGTCTGAACCTGCACGCCCGCTACGACCCGCCCGGTATTGCCTTCATTATGGCCGGCGATGTACGCCTGCTCTTCACCGACGGCGTTCCGGCCGGCACCGTCTATTTCGACATCGCCGGCCTCGAAACCTTCCACGCCGAGGCGAAAGCCGCAGGCATTCCCTTCACCGCGCCGCCAACGCTCGTCCACCGCGACACCGAGGGGCAGTTCGGCCCGGCGGGGAAAGCGAATGGATGGCCTTTCTAAAGGACCCCGCAGGCAATACGATCGGCCTCGTCGAACGCCTGCCGTCCGAAGAGCATTGAGGTCCTCATGAAGATCGTCACCTGGAATATCAACGGCGTTCGCGCCCGTATCGGCAACCTCACCCATTGGCTGACCGAGAGCGCGCCGGACATCGTCTGCCTGCAGGAGATCAAGACGGTCGACGACCAGTTCCCGCGCGCCGAGATCGAGGCGCTGGGCTACAATGTCGAGACCAACGGCCAGAAGAGTTTTAACGGCGTCGCTCTTCTATCGAAGCTTCCCTTCGACGAGGTCAATCGCGGCTTGCCGGGCGACGAAGCGGATGACCATGCCCGCTTCATCGAAGGCGTTTTTTCCACCGACCAGGGCGCCCTGCGCGTCGCTTCGCTTTATCTGCCCAACGGCAATCCGGTCGACGATGAACGGAAGTTTTCCTACAAGCTCGCCTGGATGGCGCGGTTGGAGCGCTGGGCGGAAGAGCGGCTGCGGCTCGAGGAAGCACTGGTGCTGGCCGGCGACTACAACGTCATCCCGGAACCCGCCGATGCCCGGTTCCCCGAAAACTGGCAGGGCGACGCGCTGTTCCAGCCGCAAACGAGGCAAGCCTTCCGCCGGCTGAAGAATCTCGGCTTCACCGAAGCGGTTCGCTCCGTAACCGACTCGGCCGGCGTCTACACCTTCTGGGATTATCAGGCCGGCGCCTGGCAGAAGAACAACGGCATCCGCATCGACCACCTGCTGCTCTCGCCCGAAGCCGCCAACCGCTTCTCGTCGGCCTCGGTGGAAAAGCACGTCCGCGCCTGGGAAAAGCCTTCCGACCACGTGCCGGTCGCGATCGACCTTAACCTGCAGCCCGCCTGAGACGTTACAAGGCTCCCGGACCCCAGTATCGCCACAAATCCCGTCTTTGATGCGGACTGCTGTGGGGGTTGAATGGCGATCCGATTTCTTTTGCGGCCGGTCGGCCTTGCTTTGGCGCTTGCCGCGCCGACGCCATCGCTGGCGGCACCGACCTGTCTGGCCAACGGCAAGTCCTTCAATGTCGGCCAGACGGCGTGCCTGACGCTGGACGGCGAAAGCTATCTCGCCCGTTGCGACATGGTTCTCAACAACACGTCCTGGACGAAGATCAAGGACGAATGTCCGGGAGACGCGCCAAAATCGCACCCGACATCGATCTCGACCCCGACGCCCGGTCCGACACCGACGGAGCCGACCGAGAACTGAGGCTTCGCTGATCTCCCCACCATCCAGGTTACGTTATGCACACATCTTCTGTGACTGGCGTGACTGGATCAGGCCGAGGCTTGATTGCCACGTGGTTCCCCCTCCGGAGGGAGAGGAAGAGAGCGTTGCTGGACGGAGCGTTGACGGTAAAAAGCTTGGCGCCTTCCTCTACCCCGTCGATTGGGGGGAGATGGCTCGGCGAAGCCGAGACGGAGCAGGGGTCGACCAGCGCTACATTGGACAATGGATGCGCCAAGCTGCCATGCACGCTATCGCCAAACCCGCGCTTACTGGTCGCCGTTGTTGCCCTTGGTCAGGATATCGTCGGCGAGCGAGATCGCCGTCCGGCGATCGGCCTCGCCGGCCGCGGCGAAAGCCTCTTCCTGCATATTGCGGATCCAGGGCTGGTCGGCCGCCGGAGCCCGCTCAAGCGCGGCCGTCATCATCGCCAACCCGCGCACGACCTTACCGCTCTGGAACAGGAGATTGCCGAGCGTCGCCTGCGCGCCGGCATGACCCTTCTCGGCGGCGAGTTGCAGCCAACGGCCCGCCTGCTTGACGCTGGCCTTCACGCCGCCCTCGCCCTTGAGGAACATGCGGCCGATCTCGAACTGGGCGTTCGGATTGCGGTAGTTGGCGGCGGCGCGCATGTAGTATTCCTGCGCCGCGACGTCGTTCTCCTCGACCGGCGTGCCGGGAATGCCCTTGCGCAGATAATCGCCCAGGGCCACCAGGGCGTCCGACACATAGCTTTCTTCCGGCGAGCCGGGCTCGACATCCTGGTCGACGATCTCCGAGAAGAACTTGAAGGCGGCATAGTCATCGCGCGTCACGCCGTCGCCCTCGGCATACATGCGCGCAAGCTTCCAGGTGGCGCCGATCTGGCCGTTCTCGGCGGCGTATTTATAGGCCTCAACCGCCTGGTCCTTGTGGCCGCTCTTGTAAGCGGAGAAGCCGAACTGGAACACCGCCCAAGGGCTCGACTGCGGCTTCACGCCGGTCTTGTCGTCGAACACCTTGTCGTCGAAGGCCATGGCCTGCCCGACGGCGCCCAAGGTCGCAAGAGCGACCAGTGCCGAAAAAACAGACGACCTCAACACCTCAGATGTCCGCATAACAGTGCGTCTCTTTGGCGGCACCCGGATGTGTCACCGCGCCGTCGCGGGCCGACCCTACGGTTTGCGCATATTTCCAGATCGCGCCGGACTGGTAGTCGGTCTTGCGCGGCTTCCAACTCTTTGCCCGGGCCGCCAGTTCCGCGTCCGACAGGGCCACCTCGATCGTGCCTTTCTCGGCGTCGATCGAGATCAAGTCGCCATCCTTGATCAGCCCGATAGGCCCGCCGACCGCAGCCTCCGGCCCGACATGGCCGATGCAGAAGCCGCGCGTGGCGCCGGAGAAGCGCCCGTCGGTGATCAGCGCCACCTTGCCGCCCATGCCCTGGCCGTAGAGCGCCGCCGTCGTCGACAGCATCTCGCGCATCCCGGGACCGCCGCGCGGCCCCTCGTAGCGGATGACGAGAACCTCGCCTTCCTGATAGTTGCGCTGCGTGACTGCTTCGAAGCATTCCTCTTCCGAATCGAAGCAGTGCGCCGGGCCTGAGAATTTCAGTTCCGACATGCCCGCGATCTTCACGATCGCGCCTTCGGGGGCAAGGTTGCCCTTCAAGCCCACAACGCCGCCTGTCTTGGTGATTGGCCGATTGGCGGGACGCACAACATCCTGGCTCTCATTCCAGGAAACGTGCTCCATATTTTCGGCCAAAGTGCGGCCGGTGACCGTCATGCAGTCGCCATGCAGATAACCGTGGTCGAGCAGCGTCTTCATCAGGAGCGGAATGCCGCCGGCCTCGAACATGTCCTTGGCGACATATTTGCCGCCGGGCTTGAGGTCGGCGATATAAGGCGTCTTCTCGAAGATCGCCGCCACGTCGAAAAGATCGAACTTGATGCCGGCCTCATGCGCGATCGCCGGCAAATGCAGCGCCGCGTTGGTCGAGCCGCCGGTGGCGGACACCACGGTCGCCGCGTTCTCCAGCGCCTTGCGCGTGACGATGTCGCGCGGCCGGATATTTTTGGCGATCAGTTCCATAACCTTTTCGCCCGAGGCGAAATTGAAGCGGTCGCGCATTTCGTAGGGCGCCGGCGCGCCGCAGGAATAGGGCAGCGCCAGGCCGATCGCCTCGGCGACGGTGGCCATGGTGTTGGCGGTAAACTGGGCGCCGCAGGAACCGGCTGAAGGACAGGCCGCCTGCTCGATCTCGAGCAGCTCGGCGTCGCTGATCGTGCCGACCGAATGCTGGCCGACCGCCTCGAACACGTCCTGCACGGTGATCTGCCGGCCGCGATAGCTGCCGGGCAGGATCGAGCCGCCATAGATGAAGATCGACGGCACGTTGAGGCGCACCATCGCCATCATCATGCCGGGCAGCGACTTGTCGCAGCCGGCAAGGCCGACAAGGGCGTCGTAGCAATGGCCGCGCATGGTGAGCTCGACCGAATCGGCGATGACCTCGCGCGACACCAGCGACGACTTCATGCCCTGGTGGCCCATGGCGATGCCGTCGGTGACGGTGATGGTGCAGAATTCCCGCGGCGTGCCGTTGGCGGCCGCCACGCCCTTCTTGACCACCTGCGCCTGGCGCATCAGCGAGATGTTGCAGGGCGCAGCTTCGTTCCAGCAGCTCGCGACTCCGACCAGCGGCTGCGCGATCTCGGCCGCCGACAGGCCCATGGCATAAAGATACGAGCGATGCGGCGCCCGCGCCGGACCTTCGGTCACGTAGCGGCTGGGCAGCTTGGCCTTGGAGATTGCCTTGGCGTCCATCATCGTCCTTGCCGCACACCCCGCGGCCGGTCCCATCGCCGGGCCAACCTGGCACGCGTCCCGAGACCTATCTCGGGTGCTCCGGGTTTATGGCGGGAAATGGGCAGTTCCCTCGGCAAGCCTTTTAGCGCGGGGGTTGTTCATAAACTGTTGCCAAAACGTCACAATCGTATCGGGCGCCGGTTGTGACGCGAATCTGCAACAGCGGGCGGAAGGGCGAAGCCAAGCAACAGTCGCCCAACTAAAAAAGGCCGGGCGGCGCCCGACCTTTTTGATGAGTTTTCAGAAACTTAGAACTTGATCTTGATTCCGCCCGAGATCGCCGTGATCAGATCGTTGCCGAAATCGTAACTTGCGTCCGCACCAACAATCTTACCGTTCTCGCCAATCAATATGCCGGAGTGACCGCTGGTCAGCACACCAATGGCACCGGCTAGGCGCACCTCGATGTTGGGTTGCGGTGTATATGCAACCCCACCGCCGAGCGTCCAAGTGTCGGTTTGGGCACCATAGCCATGCGAAGTGCCACGATCCCAGCTGAGCTGAGCGGCGGCGCTCCACTGATCGTTGAACTTATGGCCGATACCGCCCGAAACGGTCCAACCGTCTCGATACATCAGGTCAAGCGAAGTTACCTCTCCCGGACCATTCGTGAAGCAGGACGCCGATGGAGCGAAGAGGGTCGGACAGATCGGAACACTCTGCAGCACACTCCAGTTCACCCATTTGATCGAACCGAAAGCAAGCCAGCCTGGAGCGATGCCGGACTGCAATTTCAGTTCCACCGAGTCCGGCATGTACTGCGTGCTGCCGTAGATAGGCGTAGAGCCCGTAGGCACCGACGGTGCCGTCAGCGTACCGGCGATGTTGTCGAGCTTGACCTGCGAATTGTAGACCAAGCTGGCGCGAAGTGCGATCTCGGGGATTTCGTATGCAACGCCGGCGCGCCACCCCCAACCACTGGCTTCCAGATCGACGCGGCCAAGCACTGGTTGTCCGAGGGGAGTGAAGCCGACCAAGCTTTCCTTGAAGCCTGAAATATCCTGGTAGAACACGCCGCCGATGAAGCGGAGCTGGCCCTTGCCTGCATCAAACTTGTAAGAGCAGGTACCGGCGTAGTTGTTGCTCTTGATATCGGTCTCGACGTTGGAAACCGCACCGTTCCACAGACCTGGCGCTGTATGTGCGCCCCAAGGCTGCGAGTAGTCGACCATGCAGTCGACGCCTTGGACAACTTGGGCTTTGACGCCGATGCGCGGCACCCAATACGGCTCCGCTCCGTCAGCCGTAGTGCCTAAGCCTAGATCAGCGCCGAACGGTCCCTTCGCATTCTTGTACTTGCGATCCGGCATCACATAGGTTGCTTCCGCCTCCGTCGCGACCGGCGCGGGATCGAAAAGCAGGTCGATGTCGTAGCCGCCGCGCTCCAGGCCGCCGGCATGCGCGGGATGCATCGCGGCGCCGATCAAAGCGATCGAAAAGCAGCCTGCCCCCGCCAGAGCTTTGAGCCGCAAGATGTTCATGGAAATCCCTCCCCGAAATACAAGTGGCTCAAGCTAGAACCAATTCGGGTTAACGACGCAACAACGTTTTCAAGAGTTGTACATGTACACCTTGACAGCACGTATTTTTGCCATGGTGATCGGCGCCGCAGCTGGCGCCTGAACCACACCGGCTGACCTCAAAAGGGCTGAAAAAATCCAAAAATCACCCAAAACAGGGCAAAAACAGCCGATTTCAGGGCAGACGAGCCCCATTGTTACATTATGGCAACAATGGGGCGCAAACTTTCCGTTTACGTCAAAATTAACGTAGCGGCACGCTCGTTTTCGAGGCAGCTAACGTACCGGAAAGCGCCTCCTCCGTGAGGCCGAATCTTACCGCTCAGCCGGCGTCGCGCACCCTGGTCAAAGCCACCGAAAGCTTCTCCTGCGCCTCGCGATATTCGGCGAGTTTCTCGCGCTCGGCCTCGACCACTTCTTCCGGCGCGTTGGCGACGAACTTTTCGTTCGAGAGCTTCTTGTGCAGGCGCGCGATCTCCTCGGTCACCTTGGCCAGTTCCTTCTGCAGCCGTGCAGCCTCGGCCTTGAGGTCGATCAGGCTGCCGAGCGGCAGGCTCACCGTCGCCTCGTTGAGCACGATCTGGGCCGAGCCCTTGGGCGTTGCATCGGCAAGCGCAATATCGCCGACGCGCGCCAGCCGCTTGATCGCCTGGGCGTGGCGCTCCAGCCGCTCCTGCGTCGCCGTGTTGGCACCGATCACCATCAGCGGCGCGATCGCCGCCGGCGGCACATTCATCTCCGAGCGCACCGAGCGGATGCCCGAGACAAGATCGACAAGCCAGTTGACGTCTGCGGCGGCCTCCTCGTCCTCGAAGTCGGGCGACGGCCAGGCGGCATGGCAAAGCAGCGAGGAGCGCTCCTTGCCCTCGCCCGCGGTCTGCGCCCACAACTCCTCGGTCATGAACGGCATCATCGGATGCAGGAGCTTGTAGATCTCGTCCAGCACGAAAGCGACGCAGGCCCGGCTCTCGGCTTTGGCGGCCTCGTCCGTGCCCATGAACACCGGCTTCAACAGTTCCAGATACCAGTCGCAGAACAGGTTCCAGACGAAGCGGTAGGCAGCAGTCGCCGCCTCGTTGAACCGGTAGCTGGTGATGCCTTCAGTGACCGCGCGCGCCGCCCGCGTCAGCTCGGTCAGGATCCAGCGGTTGACCGGCAGCTTGGCGTCGTTCAGCCAGAAATCGTCGTCGCGCGCGACTTCGTTCATCTCGGCGAAGCGCGTCGCGTTCCACAGCTTGGTGCCGAAATTGCGGTAGCCGGCGATGCGCGCCGGATCGAGCTTCACGTCGCGCCCCTGCGCCGCCATGACGGTCAGCGTGAAGCGCAGCGCGTCGGCGCCGTATTCGTCGATCAGGTCGAGCGGATCGATGACGTTGCCTTTCGACTTCGACATCTTCTGCCCGTTCTTGTCGCGCACCAGCGCATGCACATAGACGGTGTGGAAGGGCTCCTCGTCCATGAAGTGCAGGCCCATCATCATCATGCGGGCGACCCAGAAGAAGATGATGTCGAAGCCGGTCACCAGCACGTCGGTCTGGTAATAGGTCTTGAGCTCGGGCGTCTGGTCGGGCCAGCCGAGCGTCGAGAACGGCCACAGCGCCGACGAGAACCAGGTGTCGAGCACGTCCTCGTCGCGGGTCAGGATCTCGCCGGGCTGGAAGTTCTCGAGCTTGTCCTCGACCCAGGCCTTCCACGGCCCGTCCAGCGCGAGGTAATATTCGACCGCCGCGGCTAACGCCTCTTCCTCTGTCTTCTCGACGAAGACGTGCCCGTCCGGCCCGTACCAGGCCGGGATCTGGTGACCCCACCAGAGCTGGCGCGAGATGCACCAGGGCTGAATGTTCTCCATCCAGTCGAAATAGGTCTTTTCCCAGTTCTTCGGCAGGAAGTTGGTGCGACCCTCGCGCACCGAGGCGATCGCCGGCTTGGCGAGCTCGGCGGCGTTGACATACCACTGGTCGGTCAGGAACGGCTCGATCGGCACGCCGCCGCGGTCGCCATGCGGCACGGTATGGCGATGCGGCTCGACCTTTTCCACAAGGCCACCAGCTTCCATCAACTCGACGATCTTCTTGCGGGCAGTGAAACGGTCGAGGCCATCCAGCTCGTCCCACACCGCCTGGCGCTCCGGCGTGACGTCGAGACCTGCGAGGAAGTCCTCATTGTCCTTCAGCTTGATGGCCGCTTCGACCGTCAGGATGTTGATCGCCGGCAATTTGTGGCGCTTGCCGACCTCAAAATCGTTGAAGTCGTGCGCCGGCGTGATCTTGACCGCGCCGGAGCCTTTTTCCGGATCGGAATACTCGTCGGCGACGATCGGTATCTTGCGGCCGACGATCGGCAGCACGACGTTGCGGCCGACCAGGTCGGTGAAGCGCTCGTCGTCCGGATGCACGGCCACGGCCGTGTCGCCGAGCATCGTCTCGGGACGAGTCGTGGCGACCGTGATGAAGGTCTTGGGGTTCTCAGGGTCGAACGCCTCGCCTTCGATCGGATAGCGGAAGTGCCAGAGATTGCCGTTCACCTCGTGCTGCTCGACCTCCAGGTCGGAGATGGCGGTGAGCAGCTTCGGGTCCCAGTTCACAAGGCGCTTGTCCTTGTAGATGAGGCCTTCCTTATAGAGGGTGACGAAGACCTCCAGCACGGCCTCGGACAGGCCCTCGTCCATGGTGAAGCGTTCGCGCGACCAATCGGCCGAGGCGCCGAGCCGCTTCAATTGGTTGAAGATCGCGCCACCGGATTCGGCCTTCCACTCCCAGACTTTCTCGATGAACTGCTCGCGCGTCAGATCGCGGCGGTGGATCTGCTTTTCCATGAGCTGGCGCTCGACCACCATCTGCGTGGCGATGCCGGCGTGATCCATGCCGGGCTGCCAAAGCACGTTCTTGCCGCGCATGCGCTCGAAGCGCACGAGAATATCCTGCAGCGTATTGTTGAGCGCATGGCCCATATGCAGTGAGCCGGTGACATTCGGCGGCGGGATGACGATGGTGAAGGCTTCCGCCCCTTCCTCCGCGCCGGCGCCGGCCCGGAAGGCGTCGGCCTCTTCCCAGATTTTGGCGATCTTCGGCTCGACGGCTTTGGCGTCGTATGTCTTTTCAAGCATGGAGGAAGTCCGAACTGTCGGGAACAAGCGTCCGGTGTAAATCGGAAGGTCTTGGCCGAGTCAACCGCGAGAACTGCGATCGCCCTCACAGATAGGCCTGCCGCGGCCAGGGGCAATGCCGCCGGTTCCGCGATGGCGTGCCCGCCCGATGCAAGTCGCAGGCAAGTGCGCAGCGGCGCGGAGACAGCGACACGCATCAAAACAGAAGCTTAAGCGCGTCGATTGAATCCGTTTCAAGCGACGCTTCAGACTGCCTTAAACAAAAACGCCGCCCCAAGGCGGCGCTCCGACAGCGTGTTCCGTCAGCCTACTGCGCCCCGCGCGCCACGCGCTCGATCTCCTCGCGCACCAGCCTTTCGACCAGCGTCGGCAGATTGTTGTCGAGCCAATCCTGCAGCATCGGCCGCAGCATCTCCTCGGCCATCTCGTCGAAACTCTTCTTGCCGCGGCTGGCAAAAGCGTCGGAAAGCTCGCCGAAGGCCGCGGCGACCTGCCGGCCCGTATGTTCCGAAAGGATCGCAGGCCGAGCCGGCTGCGCCTCCGGTTCGGATGCCTGGGAGTCGCCTGCTTGCGTGGAAGCTTCAGTCGCCGGCCGAACCTCTTCCTTCTCGATCTCGACCTTCTCGATCTCGACCCGCGGCGCGGCTTCCGGCGCCTTTGCGGTCGGCTTAGCGGTGACCGTGCTGCCGCCCGCCGCCGCGATTTCCCGCCGCCAATCGGTGACAATGGTCCCGGCGGTCTGCGGCGCATTTGCCGCCGCGGGCTTGCTCGCTGCCGGCGACGCGCTCGATTGAGCGGCGCTCCTGGCCCCGACCTCCGACAAGGTCGTCGGCGCGGGCGCCGCCCTGACCGGCTCGTGGCGAGCCTCGGCGCGCGTCAGCGCAGGATCGGTCGCGGCAAGCTGTGCTTGGACTTCCGCCAGCGTCACCGGCTTGCGGGCGTCGGCATGCAATTCGGAGCGAAAGTCGCCAACCTCGACATTCGGCACAGCCGCGGGGGATACGGCAGCGGCGGCCGGTTCCAGATCCTGGCGCAGCTCGCCGGCCTCGGCCGGCTGCTTGCGGCCGGTGTCGCTGTCTTCAATGATCCTCCGGATGGAAGCCAGTATCTCTTCCATGGAAGGTTCGCGCTGCGCGCTGCTTGCCGTCGCCATCGTCACATCCGCCGCCCTAGTGACCTGTTCAAGAACCAGACCTGTTCAACAACTGCCTGTTCAAGAACTTGACCCGTTCAGGAATTCCGTTCCTGCCCGGGTCGGAATTCGAATCAATGGAGACAGCGTAACCGACCGATCGTCATCCGAGAATCCCCAATCTGG
The DNA here is from genome assembly GCF_020165195.1 of Mesorhizobium sp. CA14. GTDB lineage: Bacteria > Pseudomonadota > Alphaproteobacteria > Rhizobiales > Rhizobiaceae > Mesorhizobium. The sequence goes on from NZ_JAIUHR010000001.1 coordinate 41,791, forward strand.
GGACTGCTTGGATTTCAACAGATTAGGCGACGCGCAGCCCGGCGACGAATCCGCAAAAACAAACGCCGCGCATCCATTGGACGCGCGGCGTTTATCAAAGCTTGGACCGGAAATCAGCGCCCGTCAGGCGTGCGCAGTCCGTACCATTTGTCCTTGACGGCGTTGTAATGCTCTTCCGGCCTGTATTTGGTGACCGCCAGACCCAGCCGATCGACCGACAGCCGGCCCATCGCCGACAGGATGGCGTAGCTCGCCACGACCACGTCGCGCTCGGAACTGGCCTGATTGATCTTGGCGGTAATGACGGCGTTCTGCGCGTTCAACACGTCCAGCGTCGTGCGCTGGCCGACATTGCGCTCTTCGATGACGCCGTTGAGCGCCAGCTGCGCGGCTTCGATGACCTGCCTGTTGGCGTCCACGCTTTCGCGCGCCGCGATGTATTGCGTCCAAGCCGAGACCACGGCCTGGCGCACCTGGTCGCGGCTGACGTCGACCTGGATCCGCGCTTGGCTGAGCGATTCCTTGTTTTGCCGCACCAGCGCCGAGGTCCGCCCGCCCGAATAGATCGGAATGGTCAGCGTGGCGCCGATATTGGCCGAGGTGGAGGTGCCGTTGGTGCCCCTGATGTCGGGAACGGCGTGGCTGTAATTGTCCGAAATGCCGGCCGAAGCCGTCACCTGCGGCAGCAGCGCGCCTTCCGATGATTTCACCGAAAACGCCGCCGCATCGACGAGGTGCTGGGTGGCGAGGATGGCCGGATGCTCGGCGGAGGCGACGGCCAAGGCCGAATCGAGGTTGCTCGGCAACAACTTGCCGAGCGGCGAAGCCGCCCTCAGCTTGCCCGGCTCGTCGCCGACGATCTGATGGTAGGTGGCGGCGCTCGCCAGCGCCGTCGCGCGGGCGGCGCTGAGCTGCGCCACGGCGGTGGCGCGCGAGGCATCGGCCTGGGCGACGTCGGTGCGGGTGCCCTCGCCAACCTCGAAACGCGAGCGGGCGGCGCGCGCCTGCTCGCTCAGGAATTGCAGGTTCTGCTCGGTCAGCGCCGCGACCTGGCGGTCGCGAATCACGTCCATATAGGCGCTCGCCGCGTTGAACAGGATGTTCTCTTCGGTGTTGCGCAGGCTTTCGACCGAAGCCTTCACCTGCGATTCGGCGGCGGCGACGTTGTTCTTGGTCTGAAAGCCATCGAACAGCGTCTGGTTGATCTGCACGCCGAAGCTGCCCGTGGTGATGTTCTGGGTGGCGCCTTGGGCGTGGGTGCTGGTGTAGTCGATGCTGCCCGAACCGGTGACGGTCGGGCGCCAGCCCGACTTGGCGATGGCAACGCCCTCATCGGTGACGCGCACGCCGGCGCGAGCGGCGTTGAGCTGCGAATTGTATTGGTAGGCTTTGGCGAGGGCGCCCGTAATGGTCTCGGCGGAGGCGGCCAGCGGCGAAAGCGCCGTGGCCGAAACAAGGATAGTTATTAAAATGCTCTTGCGTAGAGACGGCACGTTATTTCCCTCATTCGTTTTGCATGGGAACCACGCCACGTCAGCCTACCCCTACGGATCGGCCAGCGCCGCGTTGTTTATCGTTCCCCCGCTGACAGCCTCCCGAAACGCCCGGTTAACGATCAGCAACGATTGTTAGGCGCAAGCGATCATGACAGCGCCTTCGCTGCAAGGCAAAAACGCTCAGAATTCAAACGCGTGGGCACGTTCGAAGCCCGGTAGTGGCTTAATTGCCGCATTAAAGGCCCGTCTCCCGGTTACAACCCCCCCTGCTTTAAAAAACAGCCGGGCCACGCCAGAGTTGCCCCGTCCTTCGACTGCAACCAGGCGTCCACCTTCCGCAAGCTGGTCGAGCAATGCCTGCGGCACTTCCTCGATGCTGCCGCCGATGAAGATCACGTTGTAAGGCGCTTTAGCGGCATGCCCCTGCGGCAGCGGCCCGTTGACCACCGTGACGTTCTGGCAGCCAAAGTTGGAAAGCGTGGATTTGGCGGCCTCCGCCAGCGCGGGATCGCTCTCCACCGCCACCACGGACCGCGCCAGCCTGGACAGCAATGCGGCGGAATAGCCGGTGCCGCAACCGACATCGAGCACCGAATCGCTCGCGTCGATCTCGGCCAGCTGCAAAAGCTTGGCGAGTGGCGACGGCTCCATCAGGTAGCGCGCGCTGCCATTGGCGCCATCGGAAATGCGGATATCCTCGTCGATATAGGCCAGATCCTGCTGTCCGGCGCCGACAAAGGCCTCGCGCGGGACGGTCAGCATCGCTTCGATGATCGGCGCGCTGGTTACATCGGTGGTGCGGATCTGGCCGTCGACCATCTTCACGCGGCGTTCGGAGAAATCAGCGTTCATGTCCCAACATTCCGCTCCCCGCGCCAGACACGCGGCCAAAAGTTCGACTGGAACCCCGCTCCGGCGCGATTGCGCTGGAGCCCGCAAGCATCTGGAGGCCTCGCCCGGAATCGAACCGGGGTGCAAGGATTTGCAGTCCTCTGCGTAACCACTCCGCCACGAGGCCTCGCAATGCTCCCGGCGTTCCGAGCGAACTCATTATGTTGGCGCTCAAAGGTCGTCAAGCGCTCGCGCGCCATTCCCGACGCTTTCGCGTGGAGCGGCCAAAGTGGTGATTACCAATCGGTTGTCAGGGGTCAGGCATCGCTGTGGCGCAACCGCCGCGGCCTCTCAGTCGGGCCGGCGCCGGCGTCCCCACCAGACGACGAAACGCCGCCGGTGGCGTCGGATCATGGCGAATTCATAGGATAGAACCAGGAGGCCGAGCGGAATCATCCAGAAACCGAGAATCGGCAGAAAGCCCAGAAGCCCGCCTAGGGTAAGCAGCATGCCGATCGCGATTCGCCAGCCGCGCGAGCGCGGCATGGTGAACTCGCGGCCGAAGATCGAAATCTTCCGCGCCGGGGCGTTGTCATCATCCGCTGCGGTCATTCAAGCCATATCCCATCTGCTGCCTAAGCCATGTCAAGGCGATGACCGGCCGCTTTGTTCCGCGCCGGTGTGAAGCCCTTCATATGTGGGCGCGCCGGACGATGGCACAAATAGCCGCATCAAAATCTGGAGAAAAATTGCGAAATGCTTCTTTGCAAAGCCGAAAGGTGTTTGCTATAGGCTGCGCCACTCACGTCAGAGCCTCCGTTCCCCGGTAGCTCAGTGGTAGAGCAACCGGCTGTTAACCGGTTGGTCGCTGGTTCGAATCCGGCCCGGGGAGCCAAAATCTTTTCAAGCGTTTAGCTTAAATCCTTATCCTGCCATTCTGCTGGCAGTGCCGGCTTGGAGCTACATCCTGGGCTACATCTGAGCAGTGGAATAACCTTCGACACGGCTTGAACCCCTTCCCCTAGGCGCCGCAATCTCGCGCTCATAGACGAGGAGTGATTCGGCGATGGGGTTCGAGGTGGAAGACCTTTCTAAGGTCGCCAACGGCCTCGCCCTGCTCGTGCCTGGACTGCTCATCCTCTATGTGCGCGCGCAATTTCTCACCGGCCGCACACCTTCGCACACAGAAGCTCTGCTATCCTACGTGGTCGTGACCATCATTTATTATGCGGCGGTCCTACCGTTGTTCGCCTTGGGCATTCAGAAGGACACGGACGCGATTTGGGTTTGGCTCGGATGGGCCGGACTTATCATTGTGGTGCCGCTGCTCATCGGTCTGCTGCTCGGCCTCGGCCATCAAAAGGAATGGTACGGCAAGGTCTGTGAGTGGCTGAACCTCGAGGTCGTCCATACGATGCCGACTGCGTGGGATTGGAAGTTCAGCCAGCGGACAGAACATTGGCTCATCATAAAACTGAAAGATGGCACCATTTTCCACGGGTACTACGGCCTGAAGTCGTTCGCATCCTCGGACAACGAGCGCGACATTTACGTGGAGCAAATTTTCAGCCGCAACAGAGCGGGGAGTTGGATACCAATGCCAAACGGACTTTGGGTCCAGGCAGCAGAAGTCAGTACTATCGAGTTTTTGGACATCGACCGAAAGGAAGGCGAAAAATGACTGACAAAAAAGACACCAGCAGGAACATTCAGCATGTTGACGTCAGGAAAGGCTACCAACCGACCAAGGGCAATGTGCAAGGCGGGTACAAGCCCACATCTGGCGGCGGTGCGCCGACGAAAACACCGACCACCAGCAGCGGCGGCCGGAAGAAATAGGGAGGAATCACATTATCGGCGCAGCGCAATGATTGTCATTGGAGAATATCACGCGCGTAATGCCAGCGATCTCGAACCAGGCGAGCTCATCTGCTTTGATCTGGGTCGCGGGCGGATTTACGGGATCAGGGGGACGTTTGGGAGAAGTGAACCTTCAATCGTCGTCCTGCAGTCCGAGGAGCCCGGGTTTCGAGGCTCTTATATGCTTGACCCTGGCACAATTCACCGCTGCCTTTCATTTGGCCTCAACTGGGTTCTTGAGCCTCTCTTAGGGACCGAACTGCCGCCAGGAGAGGGATGCCGAATTCCTGGTACGTTGGTTATACACAATCAAGACATCCAGGTCATAACAAAGATCCGTCCTGGGAATATTCGTCCCATGCGGCCTGGATCTGCGCTCGTTCCTTTGCCACCGCCTCATGCCAAGCTTGCACGGGTGCCGGGCGCCAATCGAAGCCATCCTTCACCAAGTCGCCGAACATCTTGCGATCCCGTGCCGATGTGAGCATGTCCTTGAGATCATCCGGCATTGACGGCATTTCCCAGGCGCTCGGATGAAGCGGCTTGGCACCGGCTGCCTTCTCGGCCTTCCGGCTCAGCCGACTTTGCGTCCGTTCGAGCTCGTTCATTCGAACCTTGACGGTTTCCATCTCCTGTTCGAGCTGGAACAGTTCGGCGTCGGGATGACGTTGTTGCGGCATGCTCAGCGCCTCCCGCGATGTCAGCGTGGTCGCTAGGGCAGCCGTAGCGCCTGCTGAAGACGCTAGGATGGCGCGACGATCGACGTGTTGGTTCATAAAGCTCTTCTGTGCAAACGGTTCGGATGTATTTTCCGCAAGCGCATGCGAGGACAGTTGCAGTTTACGAAAGAAGGCTATCTGAAGTAGATCCTGTGGATAAGCTACAACCTTACCGCAAGAGGCTGTGAGCGCTGCCCGTGCGCGAGTCATTGCATGAGATGTCGTTGTCCCAAGTCTCACGGTTCGAACCGACTTCTGAAGGCCGGCGGAGGGGCGGCAAATTTCGCCTTGCTCCTATCTCGGTGGATGGCACTGAAACTGGGGGTTCAGAACCAGCCGTGAGACTGGCGCGACGCTTTTACGGTTTCCCGCTGGACGGAACGGCGCCCACCCCGGCAATATCGGTCTGGATTGGAGCCGCGCCGCCAAGCGCGTCCATTGCTTCCACGAGGAAGCTTTCTCAGCCGCCGCTGATCGACGCCAATCGATCGGCAGACCCCGCCAAGGGTCGCGGCCTATCACGGTCAGGGTTCTGAAGCCCACGGACACGATCATCTGATTTGCTGGAAAATTCAATTCCCCATTTCTGGGGAGATCACTGCTTTTCGCGGCAGCCAAGCGCCGGCTTGCGCGCATTCGAGAGTTGCGCAAGTATTCGCGCCAGGCGTGACTTGGGAGGCGGGGATGGTAACCAGGGTCGAAATAAAGAGCCAGCAAGACTTCACAAGCGTAGGCAGTGCCGGAGCCTTGATATTCATAGCCGGGCCGCTGGTCGGCGCGTTTGGATATTACAAGGTGCTTTCGGCTGGCGACTATGTCGACACAACGGGATACTGGATTATCCTTTGGCTTGGGGCGATTGCAGCTCAAGCCGGGGTCGTCTTCATGCTGGTCGGCAGGAAATACGACCATGAAGTCACCGTTCATCCTGCCAATCAACAACAACCTTCCAAGCTTGGCGAGCGGCCAGAGTGGAGTTGAGCGTCCCGCTCTATGATGCCCAAGAAAGAAGTCCATTTTGGCAAGTGCGCCGTTTGCGGGGTAGAGGACCGACTGACCCTTGAACACGTTCCGCCTGAGGCGGCATTCAACAAGGGCAGCATGCGGTTCTCTGACATCAATCACTACTTCGACAGTGGCCGGCTTGCAGGCGAACTTGCCCACCCATCTAAGATGAGACATCGGACCAGCCGTCGAGGTGCTGGAGGCTATACGCTGTGCCAGCAGTGCAATAACGACACGGGCGCCTGGTATGTTCGACGTTATGTCGAATGGAGCATCCAAGGCATGGAGTTTCGTTTAGCGGGCGGCAGCTCATTGTCGCTGCCCTTTCGGATTTTCCCCGGCGCCGTGGCGAAGCAGATCGCGTGTATGTTTGCCAGTGCTTGCGGAGCTGGCATGTTCGAAGCCAACCCTTCGCTTCGGAAGTATGTGCTTGATCGTGAAGCAATGGGTTTCGATGCGAAATTGAGACTATTCTGCTTCATGACCGACCCACGCTCTTCGAAGACGCGACAGGCCGGGATTACAGGGATGCTCAGTCTGGGTGGGCCTTCACACACCTTCGCCGAGATCAGCTTCCCGCCGTTCGGCTACATTCTATCTTTTGATTCCGAGCCACCCAGCAAAGGGCTCACCGACATCACGTTCTTCAGCCATCACCATTGGCGAGCCTATCGTGAGATGCATCTGAAAATGCCGATGCGGGAAATCCATACCTACTTCCCAGGCGACTTCCGCACTGGGGCTGAATGGCAGGCAGCTTTGGATAGGCCAGGGCCTTAGGGCAAGGCATTTAGCCCTTCCGCTGCTCTGGCGTGACAGCGAGATTTGTGAACTGCAGGTTCTGGTCGTTGCGGCCAGCGGCACGGCATTCGCTGCAATAGGCGATCTTGAGCAATCCCAGTGGAAGGCAACGCTGCTCCGGCCCGAACCGCTTGGCAAGCGCGGGGGCGACGTCTAGAATTGCTCTTCGCCTGCATATGAGGCAGGCCACCGACAAGCCTGTGCCCAGCGCGAGTTTACCGCCAGCGTGCCATCTATGGCGAGAATCTTGGGGCTGATGGGCTCGATCTCAGCCGGAGCGCTGCGAGCCTTGCTGGTCAGGCCCGGCCTGACTGGTTCTACCCCGCCAGCCTTGCCGGGCCGCTTGTCTCCGAGGTGACATCCGCTGTCGTCGCCGGCCAGGCCTCGTCCTCTTCGATCCCAATGCTGTCCCCATCTCCACGCACCTTGTTCCGATCCCAGCGCGGCTTGGGACCGGGCAGATCGCGCGATGATTAGCTTCCGTTGAGCTCCCCTATGGTCGGACAGAACTGCAAACGATAGCCAGGCTCGAATGTCCCTGTTGTGGGATGGAGCCGCCCGACCGCAAGCGTTTACCGCTGCTTGCCAGGCGTAAGGGCCGGCAGTGCCGGCGCTAGGCTCGGAAGCCATGTGGCTTGGGAGGCGCGGCGGTTCACCGTCGCTGCTCGTCGTCGCCTTCATGCAACGGTTCCAGCAGCGCGGCACAATCGATCAGATCGTGAAATTGGGCGCTTGGGTCAAGCCGAAGGCAGGAGCCGTAAGATCGCAGGTTTCGCAGCCCTTGCATTTTTTGTAGCCTCGCCCGACGTTCCGCTTCCCCCGGCAATGGTCGAGTTGAGCTTTTGTACTTTTCTACCGGAGACTGCATGAGCAGCCCCTCCCCGAGGTTTCTGTCCTAGCGACGATCCTATGACTCGCGCAGCGACGAGCCATCATCTATTTGCAGGCAAATGCTTCCGGCGAGACTGAGGGAATTACGGTGACAGTGCGCATTTGACGCGGGGCCTGTCTATGCTGGTGGTCCTTCCTCATAGAACCAGGAAGACATTTTCGGAAACTGTTCTCCGTTAAAGGGCAAGAACTAAAGCAGTGCATTGCAACGCCTCTGTCGCAACAATCCTACCAACTGCAGGACCAGGGTAGGCAACTGCAGGACCAGGGTAGGCGCCCACCAAAAAGCCCGCCGCCCCAATGAGAAGGCAGCGAGCTTTAGACGGGCGGCTGCATCCCTGCGGAATCGACCGCCTCAACCCGCCACCCGAATAGGTGTTGTTCCATAGCGGGATAACGGTGTGATGGGCTCATAGAGGGGAGGCTTCAGCCCCCCATCTTCTTGGCCATCGCGCAGAAGTCTGCGTGCGACTTGTTAATGGTCGTGTCGCCGCAGTCTTTCAAAACCGCAGTACGCTCATCCGGCTTCATGGCCATCCAGGCAGTCTTGAAATCCGCCTCGGTTCTTAATGTTTTCATGCCAGCGTCGGTGAAGAACGGCGCCATCTTGGCCGGGTCATCAAGGGCGGACGTCCCGGTACTACTACCGGCTATCGCGGCACTACCCATCATTGCGAGCGCAACTGCGCTCATGCAGAGCACCTTCATTCTCATTTGAATATCCTCCGGTTAGGTCCTCAATGAAATGTGACCGTGACGGAAGAACGCGTAGTCATTCGAGACGTTCCCACGCGTTGTAAACAGTTACGCCCGAATTACGGGTGACAGTGCATCTTTTCCTTTTGCAGCCAGCCCGACGTTGCTCCGGGAGCGCCGGCTTGGATCATTAGCCGCCGTAATTCCGCAGGCATAGACGACGTTAGGCCCAACGGAATGGGCATTCAGTCCAAATTGCTGGTTTTCACGACGCCAAATAACCTTGCTGAGGAAAGGCAGGGTAAATGGCTGGGAAACGGGCGATTGCTGTCAAAGATTGGTCTTGCGCCATGAGTGACGAGATCGGCCGCGTGGTCTTGGCCATAAACTCGACCGAAGGTGAAACGACCTACGTTCTTATGACAATCTTCCAGGCGGCGAAAATGGCTCAGGAGCTGCGGTCGCCGAAGCTGGTCCCTCGATATGACATTTAGCCCAAGTCAGCAGGGTTCCTAATGCATGATTGTTGAATTCGTAGGTCCAGCTGGGTCAGGCAAAACGACATTTGCGCATGCGCTCTATGAACAGCTGCGGGCTCATGGGCACCCTGCGAGGATTGTTCTCACCGACCGGCGCGCTGTTCATCGATCCATGCTGGACCCCGGCGGCATAGTCACTGCGATCGGTCGAGTCGCCCGCGCGGCTGCACGCTCGATCGGCATGGCCTGTCGCCCATCCGCAAATGCCGTCGACTTCAAAATTCGCGCAAATCTGGTTCACACACTGCCTCCCAAAAACGTGATCTGGCGCATCAGGCTAAGTCAATACGTTCTCCGCCTTGCCCGTGCGTGGCGCCAATCTGCCACCAGCGAGGAAATTCTTATTTTCGACGAAGCCTTCGTTCAGGCGGTTTCGATGCTCGCCTGCTTCAGTGGAACAGCAGATGAGACGTGCCTCGCTCACGCGCTGGATTTCATACCCGAGTCGGACATGGTGGTTAGAATCGACGCCTGCGAGCAACTTCTCATCGAGCGGCTTGACCGGAGACAGAAGAGCCATACCTTTGCCGAGCGTTGGTTCGAAACCGACTTGGACATAAGGCTTCAGTCGGCCGCAGTAGTCGCACACGTATGCGGCTTGCTGACGGCGCGCGGGCGGCTGATCATTGACGTCGACGCCAACAATCAACATTCACTAACGCTGGCGATCGACGAAATCGAAGAGGAAATCCTGGCGAGGTACAAACGCAGCTTGCACTCAGTCGCCTATCCGCCAATCCCCTTGCATTGATTGGCGGCCTGCTACGGGCTTCCAGTCACCGTCGGCGAAGACGGCTGTTGCTGCCAAACATCACCGCTCCGGCGAGCTGCCTCCACCCCACATGGGCCAAATTCCGATGGTCATTGTGCCGGCGAATTTTGCTTTGCGGCCCGGCCGCCCTGCCTTAGCCTTCGCTCGAAACACCTTGCCGGCAAGCCGATAGCGGTCCCGACGATATCGCGCAGACCCGCGTCGGCCATATCGAAGCCGTGATGTTCCGTTCGCCGACGGGTTTCGACATACTCTTCGACATCACCGCTCGGCCTACTTCGCCCACGCCGTCACCGCGGTGGCCGGCCAGACAGACCAGCATAGAGGACCTTCATGACCCGCCCGCAAGGAACCATCGCCCCGATCCTGACGCCGTTCGAAGACGATGGCCGCATCGCGCGCGATCTGTGGATTTCCCACGCCAAATGGGTGCTCGGCCAGGGCGCGCATTTCCTCTCGCCCTTCGGCACGACGGGCGAAGCGCTGTCGGTGTCCTTGCGCGAGCGCATGCAGGCGCTGGAATGGCTGGTCGAGGCCGGCATCGCGCCGGACCGGCTGATGCCCGGCACCGGCGTCACCGCGCTGCCCGAAACGGTCGAATTGTCGGCGCATGCCGTCGGCCTCGGCTGCGCCGCGGTGATGGTGCTGCCGTCCTTCTTCTATACTGGCGCCGGCGACAATGGGCAGGCGCGCTATTACAGCGAACTGATCGAGAAGGTGGCAAACCCTTCGATGCGCGTGATCCTCTATCACATCCCGCAGAACTCCGGCGTGCCTGTAAGTCCAGCGCTGACGGCGAGGCTGAGCAAGGCCTTTCCGGACACCGTCGTCGCCTACAAGGACAGCGCCGGTGACTGGAACAACACGGCTGCCGTCATCTCCGCGGCGCCTGATATCTCCGTGTTCCCAAGCTCCGAGGCGCAGCTCACCAAGGGTCTGGCGAGCGGCGCGGCCGGCTGCATTTCGGCCACCGTCAATTTGAACGCCGCCGCCATTCGCCGCCTCTACGACGCGGCCCGGAAGGGCGAGGACGTCGCCGAAGCCGACGACGCCATCAAGGCGTTCCGGAAGGTCGTCCAGGATGCCGGGCTGATCCCGGCGATGAAGGCGGTGCTCGCGGTCAAGTCCGGCGACCGGCGCTGGCTGAACCTGCGCGCGCCGCATGAGAATGTGACGCTGGAAAACGGCCAGGCGCTGCTTGGCGCTCTCGGCAGTGCCGCCGATCATATCGGCCGTGATTGAGGTCGCGATGTCGGCACGCCCAACCGTCATCCTGCACACCGACAAGCCTGCCGGCGCGCTCGCGGCAGCACGGCGCGGGATCGTTCCGGCACCATCACTGAGCGTCGCCAACGATCCTGATGCGCTCGACTATTCGCGCCGCCGCATGCCATCGCCGCGGCTTGGGCATCCGAATGACGTGGCGGGCGCCGCGCTCTTTCTCGCCAGCGACATGGCGAGCTACGTCACCGGCATAAACCTGATGGTGGATGGCGGCTGGATGGCGGGCTGACATCAGCCGGCCGCCGCCCGGTATTGGCGACAGGAACCTTTGCGGAAACCACCCGTTGACCCTGCTGCGAGGGGGGTCGACGATATCTGGGATCCGTTGCCTTGGACGCAAAAACTGACAGAAAAGAGCGCGAAACCGCTCCCGCCGAGGAAGCGCGGGCCCGGCCCCGGTCCGATCAGCCGCAGCGCCCGCCGGGCGACGACAAGCGCGTCGAAGACAAGCGCGTCGAAAACAAGCGTGGCGACGACAAGCGGGCGCAAGACACGCAGGCGAATGACAGTCCGCCTGACGGCAACGGGCCCGGCCTCATCAGACGCCATCCCTATATAGCGGCGATCGTCGCCATCCTTGTCCTGTTGGTCATCGCGGCCGTGGTCATCTGGTGGATCAACGCACGGCAGTATGAATGGACCGACGACGCCTTCATCGACGCCCGCACGGTGACGGTCGGAGCCGAAATTGCCGGGCGCATCACCGATGTCGCCGTCACCGACAACCAGCCGGTCGAGGCCGGCGCAGTGCTTCTGCGCATCGACGACAGCGATTATCAGGCCTCGCTCAAACAGGCGGAAGCCGGCGTGGTGGCGGCGCAGGCCGAGATCGCCAACGTCCAGGCCCAGACCCAGGCGCAGAACGCCAAGATCGATGCCGCCGAAAAACAGATGGCGCAGGCACAGGCGGCGCTCGAATTCGCCAAATCCGAGGACCAGCGCAACCGTGAGCTCCTGACCAAGGGCACGGCGACGCAACAACAGGCACAGCAGGCCGCTTCGACCTTGCGCCAGGACCAGGCGGCGCTGGACGCGGCCAATGCCAATGCCGAGGCGGCGAAAAGCCAGGTGGCGGTGCTGCAGGCTCAGGGCAAGAGCGCCGAAGCCAAGCTTCGGCAGGCCGAGGCCTCCGAGAACCAGGCCAAGATCACTCTCACCCGCACGACCATCCGGGCGCCCGTCGCCGGCCATGCCACCAATATCACGGCGGCAAAGGGCACCTATGCGCAACCCGGCCAGGTGCTGATGATGTTCGTGCCCAACGACGTCTGGGTGAAGGCCAATTTCAAGGAGACGCAACTCGATCTGATGCGGCCGGGCCAGCCCGTCGACATCGCCATCGACGCCTATCCGGAAAAGACCTTCCATGGCCATGTCGACAGCGTCCAGGCCGGCAGCGGCACCGCGTTCAGCCTGCTTCCTGCCGAAAACGCCACCGGCAATTTCGTCAAGGTGGTGCAGCGCGTGCCAGTCAAGATCGTGTTCGACCAGCCGCCCGGCGTCTATCTCGGTCCCGGAATGTCGGTGGTGCCGACGGTCAAGGTGCGATGAGCGATGCCGCAACAGCCCAGGGCAACGAAAGCCGCTCCGCCGCCGGCGGGCGCAATCCCTGGCTGATCGCGATCGTCGTCTCGATTGCGACCTTTATGCTGGTGCTCGACACCTCGATCGCCAATGTCGCGCTGCGCAACATCGCGGGCAGCCTCGCCGCCGGCATGGACGAGAGCACATGGGTGATCACCACCTATCTCGTCGCCAACTCCGTCATCATTCCGGTCAGCGGCTGGCTGGCCAGCGTCATCGGCCGCAAGCGCTATTACATGATCTGCGTGGCGACCTTCACGCTGGCGTCGCTGCTGTGCGGGCTGGCGCCCAATCTGCCGACGCTGATCGCCTTCCGCATCCTGCAAGGGCTCGGCGGCGGCGGCATGGCGCCGAGCGAGCAGTCGATCCTGGCTGACACGTTCCCGCCTGAGAAACGCTCCCAGGCCTTTGCGCTTTACGGCATTGCCGTGATCGTCGCGCCGACGGTGGGGCCGACCATCGGCGGCTGGCTCACCGACAATTTCTCCTGGCACTGGATCTTCTTCATCAACGTGCCGTTCGGCATCATGTCGCTGGCGCTCGTGCAATGGCTGGTGATCGAGCCCGACATTCTCGAACGAGAGCGCCGGGAACGGTTGAGCAAGGGGCTGAAGGTCGACTGGATCGGCTTCATCCTGGTGGCGGTGGCGCTCGGCTGCCTCGAAGTTTTTCTCGACGAAGGCCAGCGCAATGACTGGTTCGCCTCGACCTTCATCACCACTTTCGCCGTGATCTCGGCGGTGTCGTTCCTGCTGCTTGTTCCCTGGGAGTGGACGAGGCGCGAACCGGTCGTCGACATCCGCCTGCTTTTCAGCCGCCAGTTCGGCATGTCGTTCCTCGTCATGATGGCGGTGGGGGCGGTGCTCTTCAGCACCACGCAGCTTTTGCCACAGCTGCAGCAGACGACCTTCGACTACACCGCCACCCTTTCCGGCCTGTCGATGATGCCGGGCGGCATCGCCATGCTCATGCTGATGCCGATTTCGGGCTTTGCCGCCGGCATGGTTCAGCCGCGCTATCTCATCATGTTAGGCATGTCGGTGGTCGCGGTCGCGCTCTGGCACACGACCTCGCTGACGCCCGACGCCAGCTTCGGTTTCTTCGCCTATGCGCGCGTCTATATGATGATCGGCCTGCCGTTCCTGTTCATCCCGATCTCGACCGCCGCCTATGTCGGCCTGCCGCCGCAGAAGACCGATCAGGCGTCCTCTCTGATCAACGTCGCGCGCAACATCGGCGGCAGCATCGGCGTGTCGCTGTCCAACACGGTGATTGCCCAGAACGCCCAGTTCCATCAATCGGTGCTGGTCGGCCACACGGCGCAATCGAGCGACACCTATCAGCAGACGCTTCGCCAGGTGACGGACCATTTCGTCGCCGAAGGCTCGCCGCTGGCCGAGGCTAGGCAACAGGCCGTGGGTTGGATCGGCCAGGAGATCGGCCGCCAGGCTTCGCTGCTCGCCTATGTCGATGTCTTCTTCTATTGCGCGATAGCCACGGCAGTGCTCGTGCCGTTCGCCCTGTTGCTCAGGGCGCCGAAGCCCGGGCCGGCCAAACAGCAGGACAGCCCCGCCGTGTGACAGAGCCGCTTGCAAAAGGATGCTTGTGCGTCAATGTCGGTCGGGCGATGGTGCGGCAATCTTGGAGGGGACCATGCGCAACATCACGACATCGGCGCTGCTGGCGATGGCCACCGTCTATGCGACCGCGGCCAACGCCTTGGACAGCAACACGCCGGTCGTCGTCACGCCGCTGGCGTCTAAGACGACCACCGCGTCCGGCCAGCCGATCACGCTGCCGCAGAAGAACGTCGAGGTTCAGGTCTCATCCTATCAGATCGCGCCGGGCGCGACGCTGCCCGTGCACAAGCACCCCTTCCCGCGCTATGCCTATGTCGAGCAGGGCACGCTCAAGGTCACCAATGTCGAGACCGGCGCCAGTAATACCTACAAGACCGGCGACTTCATCATCGAGATGATCGGCCAGTGGCATCAGGCCAACAATATCGGCGCCGACCCGGTGAAGCTTCTGGTGATCGACCAGGTCGAGCAAGGCGTCAAGAACACGATCCTGAAGCAGTAGGCGGCAAGACGCGCGCTTCGAAGCGGGCGTCCTCCTCTCGATTCACCCCCAGGCGCCCACCGGTTGCCGCGTGGTGGCATTTAGGCGGTTGAACGCATTGATCAGCGCGATCTGGATCACCAGGGCGGCGAGCGCCTTGTCGTCATAATGGCGCGCGGCCTCGTCCCAGACGTCGTCCGGCACCGCGTCGGAACGATCGGCCAGGCGCGTCGCGGCTTCCGTCAGCGCAAGCGCCGCGCGTTCGGCTTCGTTGAAGTACGGCGTCTCCCGCCATGCCGACACGGCAAAGATCCGCTCGTCCTTCTCGCCGGCCTTCTTCAGCTCGCGGGCATGCATGTCGACGCAGACGGCGCAGGCGTTGATCTGGCTGGCGCGCAGGTGAATGAGCTTGCGCGTCACGTAAGGCACGTCGCCGGCTTCCGTCGACTTATCGAGCGCCAGCAGCGCCTGCAGCGCGCCGGGAATGAGCATCACCGGGTTCTTCAATCTTGCTTCCATCGTCGGTCTCCTCGGGTCCTTGCGGTCGACAGGGCACGCATAAATCAATAACCTTACAGTTATGAGTTATCCATAACTTTGCAGTTATGCATTGTCAAGCGGCTTCCCTGGCTGGACCGATGGTTGCGGCTTTCGCGGCGGCGCGCCCGGTGCTAGGGCTGCCCATCTCATCGAAAGCACGGATGGAAGCCGGTGGCGGACACGCAAAGACCCCTGATCGAAATCTGCGTCGAAGGCATTGATGGGCTGCTCGCCGCGCAGGCGGCCGGTGCCGACCGGGTCGAGCTCTGCGCCAGCCTGATCGAAGGCGGCATCACACCGAGCACGGGCACGGTGCGCGCCGCGCTCGAAAGCGCGACCATTCCCTTTCATGTCATCGTGCGCCCGCGCGGCGGCGACTTCCTCTACAGCGAGGCCGAATACCGCTCGATGCTTGCCGATGTCGAAGCGCTGCGCGAGCTGGGCGTCGCCGGCGTCGTCGTCGGTTGCCTGACCGCCGATGGCGCTATCGACGAGGCGCGCATGAGCGCATTGGTTGAGGCCGCCGGCCCGCTCGACGTCACCTGCCACCGCGCTTTCGACATGACGCGCGATCCGGCCGAGGCGCTCGAAGCCCTGATCCGCTGCAAGGTCGGCCGCGTGCTGACGAGCGGCCAGCGCGATACGGCGATTGAAGGCGTCGAGCTTCTGGCTGAGCTGGTTCGCCAGGCCGGCTCGCGCATCGTCATCCTCGGCTGCGGCGCGCTCGCGCCCGATACGATCGGCGAGATACGCAAGCGTACGGGACTGACCGAGATGCATTTTGCAGCACTTGCGGACGTGCCGAGCGCCATGCGCTACCGCAACACGAATGTCGGCATGGGTGGCACCGACCTCGACCGCGAATACCGCAACACGGTGACCGATCAAGCCAAGGTGGCGGCGACGATCGCGGCCGCGAGAGCCTGATGGCGCAAATGATGAGCAAGGAATTGCTGCCGATCGAACGCGTCTCGCCCGCCGACGAGGCTGCCATCCTCGCGCTCAACAACGAGCATGCGGCGGAGCTGTCCTGGCTCGAGCCGGAACGGCTTTCCTTCCTGCTCGGCGAGGCTTTCTACACCCGCCGCATCGGCGCGCTCGAAGCCTTCATCCTATGCTTCGCTCAGGACGCAAGCTACGACAGCCCGAACTTCCTCTGGTTTCGCCAGCGCTATCCGCGCTTCGTCTATGTCGACCGCGTCGTGGTCGCGGCCGGGGCGCGCGGCCGCGGCCATGCCCGACGGCTTTACGAGGATCTGTTCGAGCAGGCCCGGCGCGCCGGCCACACGATCGTCACATGCGAGGTCAACGCCGATCCGCCCAACCCGGCTTCCGACGCCTTCCACGCGGCGCTCGGCTTCGCCGAGGTCGGCGATGCGGTGATCCACGGCGGCAAGAAATCGGTGCGCTATTGGGCAAAGCCCATTGTCGCCTGAGCGGCGCCGCAACGCTGGCCAGGAAAACAAGCCGCAGCTAATATAGCCGCTCCGCTGCTGGGGGCGACATCATGGCGAGCAATGTCTTCCGCTTCGACGAAAGCTGGGACATCCCTGAAGGTACCCCGCAGGACGTGTGGGACGTGCTCTCGGACGCTCAGCTTCTGCCGCTCTGGTGGGGCGATGCCTACAAGGAGGTCGAGCCGCTCGACAAGAAGGGCAAGGGCGTTGTCGGCGCCCGCGCCAGGGCGAGAGCGCGCGGCGCCCTGCCCTATGAGCTGAACTTCATCATCGAGGCCGCCGAGCTCGACCCCGGCCGGCTGGTGGTGGTGAAGACCTTCGGCGATTTCGACGGCCTGTGGCGGGCGGAGCTGTCGCCGTCCGGAGCAGGCACCCATGTCGATCTGGTTTGGCAGGTCACGGTCGAGAGGCCGATCCTCAAACTTCTGGCGCCGCTTCTGAGACCAGCCTTCGCCTGGAACCACCGCTGGACCACGCCGCGCGGCGAAGCCGGGCTTCGCCGCTATCTCGCCGCGCAACGAGCGACGAAACCTGCTTGATCACCAGTTTCGGTTGAGCCAACCGCGGGCGGGTTTCTCGACGATGTAGTAGCTCGCGAGCGCGCAGGCGAACACGGCCGCCAGCATCGGGATCGTCGCGCTGCCGCGCTCATCGACGAATTTGTAGAAAGGCTGCTGCCAGAGATAAAGCGAATAGGACCACAGCCCCAGCATCACCATCGGCCGCGATGACAACGGTCCCGTCAGGTACCCGCCTGCGAAGTCGAGCGTGTTCACGGCGAGCGCCAGCAGCGGCACGCCGACAAGATAGTGGATCGTGGTCGGCACCGGATCGAGGAACAGCAACACGCCGCCAACCGCCGCCGCAAGCGCCACATGCTGGTTTTGCAGGAAAGCCGACAGGCGCCCGTCGGCCTTGAGCAGGCAGATCGCCGCGGACAGCAGGATAGAGGCGATATGCACGTCGGTCCGCCAGTAACTGGTCTCGTAGCCCATGCCGAGAACGCCGTACGAAATGGCTCCGTTGGCCATTGCCAGAAGCGCCAGGACCACCAGCAACCGCACGACATTCGCCCGACCGGTCACCACCACGCTGATCAGCGCCAGCAGGATATAGGAATGCTCCTCGACGCAGAGCGACCAGATGTGGTCGAGCGCGCCGGCGCGGGTGATCAGGACGCCGGCGTAATTGTAGGTGAAGGTCAGCGCCGTCAGCGCCGCTTTCCACTTGAAGGCGATGAAGGTTCCGGTCAGGCCGATCATGGCAGCGATTACGAATACCAGCAGCGCGGGATAGATGCGCGAGAAGCGGCGCTTGAAGAATTTCTTCAGCGGGAAATGCTCGATGAACAGGATCTCGCCCATCAGCCGGCCGCTCAGCACAAAAAAGAACTCGACGCCGAGGACGCCGAGATTGATTCCCGGGACCGGAAAGAAATGGCCGATCAGCACCAGGGCGATCGACAGGCCGCGCCAGCCGTCGAGATAGGCAAGTCTTGCCCTGGCTTCCCTGTCGGCTGCGGCCCGCGGTAGGATGACGGACGCTGCGGAGATGTCGGTCATACCGTGCCTTCGCAACTCGAGGTCCGCATGCGAAGCATCGCCCGCGTCCCGGACCATCTGGTATTCCCGCCGGATTTATTTTGCAGTGCGGGATAACTTTGTGCAAGTGCGAAGCTACGATTTGATCGGCGTTTCCGGTCAAAGCTTTGTTATGGCAAAGAAAAAAGGGCCGAAGCGGCCCTTTCTTGATCGCTGCGTCGCCGTTCAGGCGTTAGCCGCCGCGACGGCGCGCTTGGCCATAACCGCGATCAGATTGGCTCGGTAATCGGCGGAGGCGTGAATGTCGCTCATCAGCCCCTTCGCCGACACTTTTAGGCCGGCGAGCGCTGCGGCATCGAAATTCTTTGCCAGCGCCGTCTCGATTTCCTTGGCGCGGAAAACGCCATCCTCGCCGGCGCCGGTCACCGCCACCCTCACCCCGTCCTTGCCCTTGGTCACGAACACGCCGACGATGGCGTAGCGCGAAGCCGGGTTGCGGAATTTCTGGTAGGCCGCCTTGGCCGGAGCGGTAAAGCTCACCGCCGTGACGATCTCACCGTCCTTCAGCGCCGTCTCGAACAGGCCCTTGAAGAATTTGTCCGCCGCGATCTCGCGCTTGTTGGTGATGATCGTCGCGCCCAACGCCAGCAGCGCAGCCGGATAGTCGGCCGCCGGATCGTTGTTGGCGATCGAGCCGCCGATCGTGCCCTTGTAGCGCACGGCCGGATCGCCGATCAAGGAAGCCATATGCGCAAGCGCCGGGCAGGCCTTCTTCAGCTTCTCGTCGGTGGAGACATCGTAATGCGTCGTCGCGGAACCGATGGTGACCGTCTTGCCGGATACCTTGACGCCTTGCAGGTCCCTCAACCGCGACACGTCGACCAGATCGGAAGGGGACGCAAGCCGCGTCTTCATCGCCGGGATCAGCGTCATGCCTCCGGAGAGCAGCTTGGCGTCGCCGTTCTTCAAGAGCTTGGCGGCGTCGGCGACGGAGGAAGCGCGATGGTAATTGACGGAATACATGTCATTTTCTCCCTTTGGGAGAAAGCGAGTAGGGAGTAGTGGGTAGCGAATAGAATTGCTCCACCCGCACCGCTCTCTGTCCCTATTCGCTACTCCCTATTCGCTATTCGCTTTTCAATGCTTCTTGGCGTGAATTGCCGACCACACCGTGGCGGGCGACGCCGGCATGGCGATGTCGACGACGCCGAGGGCATCTGTGATGGCGTTGATGACCGCCGGCGGCGAACCGATGGCGCCGGCCTCGCCGCAGCCTTTGACGCCAAGCGGATTGCCCGGGCATGGCGTGTTCGAGGTCGAGACCTTGAAGGACGGCAGGTCGGCCGCGCGCGGCATGGTGTAGTCCATGTAGCTTGCCGTCAAAAGCTGGCCGCTGGCGTCGTAATGCGCGCCTTCCAGCAACGCCTGGCCGACGCCTTGGGCGATGCCGCCATGCACCTGCCCTTCGACGATCATCGGATTGATGATGTTGCCGAAATCGTCGGCCGCTACGAACTGGATGATTTCCGTCAGGCCGGTTTCCGGATCGATCTCGACCTCGCAGATGTAGCAGCCAGCCGGGAAGGTGAAATTGGACGGATCGTAGAAGGCCGTCTCCTTCAAGCCCGGCTCCATGCCGGCGGGCAGATTGTGCGCGGTATAGGAGGCAAGCGCCACCTGGAACCAGGGCAGGCTCTTGTCGGTGCCCGCGACCTTGACCTCGCCATTCTCGATGACGATGTCGCCCTCATCCGCCTCCAGCAGATGCGCGGCGATCTTCTTGGCCTTGGCTTCGACCTTGTCGAGGGCCTTGACGACGGCCGACATGCCGACGGCGCCGGAACGCGAACCATAGGTGCCCATGCCCATCTGCACCTTGTCGGTGTCGCCATGCACGATCGACACGGAGTCGATCGGCACGCCGAAGCGCTGGGTGACCAGCTGCGCGAAAGTCGTCTCATGGCCCTGGCCATGGCTGTGCGAGCCGGTGAGCACCTCGATCGTGCCGGCGGCATTGACGCGCACCTCCGCCGATTCCCAGAGGCCGACCCCGGCGCCGAGCGAGCCGACCGCCGATGACGGCGCCAGGCCGCAGGCCTCGATATAGCAGCTCATGCCGATGCCGCGCAGCTTGCCCTGCTTGGCGGCGTCGGCGCGGCGCTTGGTGAAGCCGGCATAGTCGGCTGCCTTCATCGCCGCATCGAGCGAAGCGTTATAATCGCCTGCGTCATAGGCCATGATCACCGGCGTCTGGTGGGGGAAGGACGTGATGAAGTTACGGCGTCGAAGTTCCGCCGGCGACACGCCAAGCTCGCGCGCCGCTGTTTCCATCATCCGCTCAAGCACGTAGGTGGCCTCCGGCCGCCCTGCCCCGCGATAGGCATCGACGGGCGCGGTGTTGGTGTAGACGGTGCGCACATTGGCGTGGATCGCCGGGATGTTGTACTGGCCCGACAGCAGCGTGGCGTAGAGATAGGTCGGCACGCAGGACGAGAACAGCGACATATAGGCGCCGAGATTGGCGATGGTATCGACCTTCAGCGCAGTGATGCGGTTGTCCTTGTCGAAGGCCATCTCCACCGTCGAGACATGATCGCGGCCATGCGCGTCCGAAAGGAAGCTTTCGGTGCGGTCGGCGACCCATTTGACCGGAACGCCGGTCTTCTTCGACGCCCACAGGCAGACGATCTCTTCCGGATAGATGTAGATCTTGGAGCCGAAGCCGCCGCCGACATCGGGCGCGATCACGCGCAGCTTGTTTTCCGGCGCGACGTTGTAGAAAGCGCTCATCACCAGCCGCGCGAGATGCGGGTTCTGCGACGTCGTCCAGCAGGTATAGTGGTCCTCCGCCTTGTCGTAGTGCCCGAGCGCCGCGCGCGGCTCCATCGCATTCGGCACCAGCCGGTTGTTGACGATCTTCATACGTGTGACGTGTGCCGCCGACTTGATCGCCGCATCGGTCGCCTTGCCGTCGCCTAGCTCCCAGTCGAAGATCAGGTTGTTCTCTGCCTCGGCATGGATCTGCGGCGCGCCGGATTGGATAGCCTTCGTGGCATCGACCACGGCGTTGAGTTCCTTGTAGGTGATCTCGACCGCTTCCGCCGCATCGCGCGCCTGGCCCTTGGTGTCGGCGACGACGATAACGACCGCATCGCCGACATAGCGCACCTTGTCGACGGCTAAGGGCGACCACGCGCCCATTTTCATCGGCGTTCCATCCTTGGAGTGGATCATCCAGCCGCAGATCAAATTGCCGATGCCGTCGGCCTTGAGCTCCTTGCCCGTCAGGACGCCGACGACGCCCGGCATCGCTTGCGCCTTTTTCACGTCGATCTTCTTGATCTGCGCATGCGCATGCGGACTGCGCACGAACACGGCATGCTTCATGCCGGGGACCACCATGTCGTCGACATAGCGGCCGCCACCGGTGATGAACCTCTTGTCTTCCTTGCGCGCCACGCGGGCGCCGACGCCTTCGATACCCATTGCGGAAATTCCTCCGGAATTTTAAGGGAGTAGGGCAGTAAGGGAGTAAGGGATAGGGAATGAGGAGCCGGTCGCTTACTCCCCTATTCCCTTACGGCCCTACTCCCCTATTCCCCTATTCCCTTAAGCTGCCTGCTTCGCCTTGCCCTTGGCGCCCTTTGCCATCGTCTCCGATGCGGCAAGGATCGCCTTCACGATGTTGTGGTAGCCCGTGCAGCGGCAGATGTTGCCATCGAGCTCGGCGCGCACCGTTGCCTCGTCCAGGCCTTCCGGGTAGCGCGCGATCATGTCGGTGGCCATCATGATCATGCCTGGCGTGCAGAAGCCGCATTGCAGTCCGTGATGCTCCTTGAACGCGGCCTGCACCGGATGCAGCTCTGCGCCATCCGACAGTCCCTCGATGGTGACGATGGTCGAACCCGAGGCCTGCGCGGCAAGCATCGTGCAGGATTTCACAGCCCTGCCGTCGACATGCACGACGCAGGCGCCGCATTGCGATGTATCGCAACCGACATGTGTTCCGGTGAGGCCCAGATGCTCTCGCAGGAAATGCACCAGCAACGTTCGGTCCTCGGCGCTCCCGCTGACCCGCCTCCCGTTCACAGTCAACGACACGTCCGACATGCAACCTCCCTGGGTATCAACCTTGGTCATTGCCGAATGCCGTGCTTGTGCTTCGGCAGTGCGTTGTTCGCGCACCGTACAACGAGCAAAACAGCGCTGCCAGCGCCGGTTCCATTGTACTTTCGATCATGGCAAAAGCTGTGTGCAGCGCAGCAACCGGCCCCATTGCCAAAACCGGGATTGAAGGCAAAGATGCCTTGGACGCGATGTGCCTGACACGCATAAAAAGACACGCACAAATCAGCGTTGGAGGAAATTGCGGAGAAGGCAGCTGGCCAGTTCGAGCACACGCTATGCATCGGGCCTTTCGGCGCTCACTACGGATGAGCCCGATCCAAATGCCTTTGCCCGGGCCATCGCGGCCGAAGCAGCGATCGTCGACGCCGGCTTCGCGCTTCTGTTCTTCTCCCAAAGCCTGGTCGACGCGGCGGCGCTCGCGCAGGCGCTGAAGGTCCATGCGCCGTCGCTCGCCTATGCCGGCTGCTCGACCGCCGGCGAAATCACGCCGCAGGGACTGGAGGAAGGGCATGCCCTTGCCCTGCTTTTGCCGGCGGCGTCGTTTTCGACCGTCAGCGCCATGGTCGAGAACCTCTCCTCCTCGGGCATGGACGAGATCACCGGCGAGGTGGTGGAGCTGCGCCGCCTGCTGCGCGGCCGCGCCGGCCAGGAGCGGGCGAAGAGCGTCTTCGCCCTCTGCTTCATCGACGGGCTTTCCTATGCCGAGGAAGCGGTGACCTCGGCCATCCACTGGGGGTTGGACGACATCCCGCTGATCGGCGGCTCGGCGGGCGACGACCTGAAATTCGAGACGACCAGCCTGATCTCCAACGGCAAGGTCACTTCCGACAGCGCCATCATCGTGCTGGTCGCGACCGAGATCCCTTTCCACGTCTTCAAGACCGACAATTTCATCCCGACCGACGAGAAGCTGGTGGTGACGGCGTCCGACCCCGATCATCGCATCGTGCGCGAATTCAACGCCACCAACGCGGCGGAAGAATATGCCGCCTCCGTCGGCATCGTGGCGCAGACGCTGACGCCCTTGAGCTTCGCCTCGCACCCCGTCGTGGTGAAGGTCGGCGGCGAATATTATTGCCGCTCGATCCAGCGCATGCATCCCGACGGCTCGCTGTCCTTCTTCTGCGCCATCGACGACGGCGTGGTGCTTTCCATCGCCCAACCGAAGAACATGGTCGAAGCAACCCGCGCGGCGCTTGAGGATGTCGAGCACCGGCTCGGCGGCATCGACATGATCCTGGGCTTCGACTGCGTGCTGCGCCGGCTCGACGCGCGCAATCGCCAGGTCTTCCGTGACATCTCCGAGCTCTATCGCACCAATAAGGTGATCGGCTTCGGCACCTATGGCGAGCAGTATCGCTCGATGCACCTCAACCAGACTTTCACCGGCATCGCCTTCGGCGAGCGCCAGGCAGCCGAGTGAGCGCCGATGCCGCTTCGCGACATCGACGACCTCGAAAGGCTGAAGAAGATCAACGCAGCGCTGGTCAGTCGCGTCGAGCGCTCGATGGACCAGCAGGGCAACGCCTTCTCGCTGTTCCAGACCGCGATTTCGCTGGAAAACCGGGTGCGCAACCGCACCGAGGAATTGCACGCCACGCTGCGCCGGCTCGAGCAGTCGAACACCGACCTCAGCGCGGCGAAGGAGAACGCGGAACTCGCGAACCTCTCCAAGACCAGGTTTCTCGCCGCCGCCAGCCACGATGTGCTGCAGCCGCTGAACGCAGCGCATCTGTCGGTCTCGGCGCTGGCCGAGGTTCAGACCAGCGACGAAGGCAGGAAGCTGGTGCGCCAGGTCGAGCGCTCGCTGGAGACGATGGAAGACCTGCTGCGCACGCTGCTCGACATCTCCAAGCTCGACGCCGGCGTGGTGCAGCCCGAAATAGGCGATGTCAGCCTGGAGGCGCTGTTTTCCTCGCTACGCTCGGACTTCCTTCCCGAAGCGGAAAAGAAAGGCCTGTCACTGAAATTCCGGCCGGTCAACGTCGTCGTGCGCTCCGACCGCACACTGCTTAGACGTATCCTGCAGAACATCCTTTCCAACGCGCTGCGCTACACCCGCTCGGGCGGCGTGCTGGTCGGCACCAGGCATCGCGGCGACACCATCCGCATCGACGTCGCCGACACGGGCTGCGGTATTGCCGAGGACCAGCGGGAGGCGGTCTTCGAGGAATTCCACCGCGGCACCGCGACGCTTGCCGATGCCGGACTTGCCGGCGGGCTTGGCCTCGGCCTCGCCATCGTGCGCCGCATGGCCGCCGCGCTCGGCCACCCGGTAACCTTTTCCTCAAAGGTCGGGCGCGGCACCATCTTCCACATCGACGTACCGATCGGCATGGCGCCGGCCGAACCGGCGACGGCCAGCGCCGACATGGATCGCCCGCGCGGCTATGGCCTGTTCGGCACTAAGGTGCTGCTCGTCGAAAACGACGCCGACGTGCTCGCCGCCATGACCTCGCTGCTCGAGCGCTGGCAGTGCCAGGTACGCGCCGCCACCTCGACCGACGATGCGCTCGACCTGCTCGGCGATACCGCCTGGGTGCCCGACATCATCATCGCCGACCAGCATCTCGACGGCGGCGACCTCGGCACGTCAACGATAGCCGAAGTGCGCGACTATCTCGGCCGCCCCGTGCCGGCGCTGATCGTCACCGCTGACGGCTCCGAACCCGTCGCCAAGGCCGCCCGCGCCGCCGGCATAGAGCTGATGCGCAAGCCGCTGAAGCCGGCGCAATTGCGGGCGCTCTTGGCGCATTTGTTGGCGTAGAAATACCGCCCTCAAAATCCCGCCTGATCCCGAAACAGCTCCGCATTGTCGAGCTTCGATACCTCGATCACCGCTTGCGTGCGGCTGTAGACGTTGAGCTTGCGCAAAATCTCCGAGACATGTGCCTTCACCGTGGTCTCGCCCACCTGCAACTCGTAGGCGATCTGCTTGTTGAGCATGCCCTGGCGCAGCATCTGCAGGACCCTCAGTTGCTGCGGCGTCAGCCTGGCCAGGCGCTGCACCATGTCGGCGCGGTCGGTGCTGTCGGGATCGGGCGGCTGGCCCTCGTAATTTTCCGGCACATAGACCGCGCCATCCATCACCGAGCGAATGGCCGCGGCGAGGTCGCTCTTCCTGGCCGATTTCGGGATGAAGCCGGCGGCGCCATAGGACAACGCCTCGGAGATGATCTTCGGTTCCTCATAGCCCGACACGATCACCACCGGCAGCCGCGGATAGCGGGTCCTCAGCTGCAACAGCCCCTCGAAGCCATGCACGTCGGGCATGCTCAAATCGAGCAGCGCGAGGTCGAACGGCTTGGCGTCGGCAAGAAGCTCGATCGCTTCCGCGATCGAACGCGCCTCGACGGTGTCGACGTCCGGATAGGCCATCTGCACAGCACTATGCAGCGCCTCGCGAAACAGCGGGTGGTCGTCGATGATCAGGAAGCGGGCGCGATCGCTGACGGAGGTCATTGCGTGAATTCAGGCATCGGTTCGGTTTCCAGCCGGCACAGGATAGTCCTACGACCATGGCCGGATTATTGGCAAATAGTATACGCCCAATGGTACAGCGCATTGTCGTTGAAACGACAGGACAATACGCGTGGGTCGTCCTCAGTCTTGCCCGTCCGTCAAAATCGGCGGAAGGTGACACGATTCATGCCAACGCAGAGAAAACTGATGCCAGAATTCGTCCTTCCGCCGCCGGCCGCTGCTTCGGTTGCCGTTGCAGGCTCGGCGGAGCGGTTTGCCGTGCGCCGCATCTTCTGCGTCGGCCGCAATTACGCGGCGCATGCGCGCGAGCTCGGCAATGACGAGCGCGACCCGCCCTTTTTCTTCACCAAGCCGGCCGACGCGGTGGTCGACAGCGGCGCCGAGATCCCCTACCCGCCTTTGACCTCGAACCTGCACCACGAGATCGAGCTGGTCGTTGCCATCGGCAAAGCCGGCTTCCGCGTTCCGCGCGAAGACGCGCTCGCCCATGTCTGGGGCTATGGCGTCGGCGTCGACCTGACCCGCCGCGACCTGCAGGATCAGGCCAAGAAAGCGGCGCGTCCCTGGGATTGGTCGAAGGCGTTCGACCAATCCGCGCCTTGCGGACCGCTCGTTCCGGCCGCGAAAACGGGACATCCGGACAAAGGCCGCATCTGGCTTGCCGTCAACGGCGCGGTGAAGCAGGACGGCGACCTTGCCGAACTGATCTGGCCGGTCGCCGACATCGTCTCGATCTGCAGCGAGGCGGTCGAGCTGCAACCCGGTGACCTGATCTTCACCGGTACGCCGGCCGGCGTCGGTGCAATCCAGGCCGGCGACAGGATCACCGGCGGCGTCGACGGCATCGGCCAGATCGCGGTGACCATCGGGCAGCCGAGGCGATGAGCAATCTCGTCCTCCACAATTACTACCGCTCCTCCACCTCCTACCGGGTGCGGATCGCCCTGGCGATCAAGGGGCTGGACTACACCTATGTGCCGCATCATCTGCGCCATGGCGAGCATCTCGAGCCCGCCTATCTTGCCGTCAATCCGCAAGGGCTGGTGCCGGCGCTGGTTCTGGATAATGGCACGCTTCTGACCCAGTCGCTGGCAATCATCGAATATCTCGACGAGATCCAGCCGGAGCCGCCGCTGCTGCCGAAGGATGCGCTGGGTCGGGCACGAGTGCGGATGCTGGCGCAGATGATCGCCTGCGACATCCACCCGGTGAACAATCTGCGCGTGCTGACCTCGCTGCGCAGTTTGTTCGGCGCCGGCGACGAGGATGTCGTCAACTGGTTCCGGCATTGGGTGAACGAAGGTTTTCAGCCGCTTGAGAAGATTCTGGCTTCGTCGCCTGAGACCGGCACCTTCTGCCACGGTGATGCGCCCGGCCTTGCCGACATCTGCCTTGCCGCCCAGGTCACCAACAATGCCCGCTTCGGCGTCGACATGGCGCCCTACCCCGTGATTGCGCGCATCAACGCCGCCTGCATGGCGTTGCCGGCGTTCCAGAAGGCTGCGCCGCAGAACCAGATCGATGCCGAGTAACGAATTGAAGGACTCCCCATGAAAGCCGTCGTTTACGAGAAATTCGGCGAGGCGCCGACGATCCAGACCGTTCCCGATCCCAAACCGGCGGCCGATGGCGTGGTCATAAAGGTCGAGGCTACGGGTCTTTGCCGCAGCGACTGGCATGGCTGGATGGGCCATGATGACGGCATCACGCTGCCGCACGTCCCCGGACATGAGTTGGCTGGCGTCGTCGTCGCCGCCGGCAAGCAGGTCGGCCGCTGGAAGGCCGGCGATCGCGTCACGGTCCCCTTCGCCGTCGGCTGCGGCCGTTGCTTCGAATGCACGTCGGGCAACCATCAGGTCTGCGAGCACCAGACGCAGCCGGGCTTCACCGGCTGGGGCTCCTTCGCCGAATATGTCGGCATCGAGCACGCCGACACCAATCTGGTGCGCCTGCCCGAAGAGATGGAATTCGCCACCGCCGCCAGCCTCGGCTGCCGCTTCGTCACCTCCTTCCGCGCCATCGTCGACCAGGGCCGCGTGACGCCGGGCGAATGGGTGGCGGTGCATGGCTGCGGCGGTGTCGGCCTGTCGGCGATCATGATCGCCAGCGCCATGGGCGCCAATGTCATTGCCATCGACCTCACCGACGAGAAGCTGCAGTTCGCCAAAAAGATCGGCGCAGTGGCGACGATCAATGCCTCGACGACGCAGAACGTCGTCAAGGCCGTCAAGCAGATCACCAATGGCGGCGCGCATATGTCGATGGACGCGCTCGGACACCCGACCACCTCCTTCAACTCGATCGCCAATCTGCGCCGGCGCGGCCGCCATGTTCAGGTCGGGCTGATGCTGGGCGAACATGCCCGCCCGCAGGTGCCGATGGACAAGGTGATCGCCTTCGAGCTCGAAATTTTAGGCAGCCACGGCATGCAGGCCTACCGCTACAACGCGATGATGGAGATGATCCGCACCGGCAAGCTGAAGCCCGAATTGCTGGTGGGCAAGAAGATCAGTCTCGAAGAGGCGCCCGCCGCGCTGATGGCAATGGGCGGCTTCGAGGGCATCGGTATCGGGGTGGTGACGAAGTTCTGAGCAATTCCAGGAAAAGTGTGAAACGGTTTTCCGTCCGGAATTGCGTCAAAACAAATCAGTAGGCGCTTACCGCGCGAACTTCTTCGCCCCGAACACGCAGGCCACGACGCCCAGCGTGACGACCACCATCATCGGGCTGACCTGCTCGTGCAACAGGCTCGCCGCCAGCGCCAGGCCGAAGAAGGGCTGCAGCAGCTGCAGCTGCCCGACGGCGGCGATGCCGCCTTGTGCCAGGCCGCGGTACCAGAAGATGAAGCCGATCAGCATGCTGAACAGCGAGACATAGCCGAGGCCGATCCAAGCGCCCGAACCGATGGCCGCAAAAGATGGCGGCAGCGTCGCGAAGCTCAACGCCAGCATGACCGGCAGCGACAGCGCCAAGGCCCAGCAGATCACCTGCCAGCCGCCGAGCTTGCGCGACAGCTTGGCCCCTTCGGCGTAACCCAGCCCGCAGACGATGATGGCGCCGAGCATCAGGCCGTCGCCGACCGGCGACGCGGTGACGCCTTGCGCCAGGGCGAATCCCGCGACCAAAGCGCTTCCCAGGCACGAGAACAGCCAGAAGGCCGGACGCGGACGGTCGCCGCCGCGCAGCACGCCGAAGATCGCGGTCGCCAGCGGCAGCAGGCCGACAAAGATAATCGAATGCGCCGAAGTGATATGCTTCAGCGCCAGCGCCGTCAGCAAGGGGAAGCCGACCACGACACCCAGCGCAACGACGGCGAGCGAGATCAGGTCGCTGCGCTCCGGACGCTTCTCGCGAAACAGCAGCAGCATCGCGATCCCGAGTAGGCCGGCGATCACCGCTCGGGCCGCCGTCAGGAAGGTCGGGTCGAAATCCATCACCGCCACCCGCGTCGCCGGCAGCGACCCGCTGAAGATCAGCACCCCGATGAAGCCGCTGAGCCAGCCGTCGAAACTCTTTTCCATGAACTGCTCCGTTTGCGCTTTCGTACCGGTGCGGGCCGTGGCGTCACCAGAGACAATGCGGTACAATTCTACAAAACTGTAATGGTCGGCAGGAAAGTACAGATGGACGTCTCGGACCCAAATGCCAGTGGCGCCACCCTCGTCGAGACCGTCATGGCGGCAATTCGCCAGCGCATCGCGGCGCGCACGCTGACGCCCGGAGCCCGCCTGCCGTCGATACGGGTCATGGCCAAATCCATGCAGGTGTCGAAATCGACCGTGGTCGAAGCCTATGAGCGCCTCGCGGCGGAAGGCACGATCCGTTCGCGGCCGGGCTCGGGTTTCTATGCCGCCGGCCAGCTCGCGCCATTGTCACTAGCCGAGATCGGTCCTCGGCTTGACCGCGCCGTCGATCCGCTCTGGGTCTCGCGGCAGTCGCTCGAAGCGGGCGAGGAGATGCTGAAGCCCGGCTGCGGCTGGCTGCCGGCATCCTGGATGCCGCAGGCCGCCTTGCGCCGGGCGCTGCGCACCGCTGCCCGTGCGGACGATGTGGCGCTTGCCGATTACGGCACGCCGCTAGGCCTGCCACCGCTGCGCCAATTGCTGGCAAGGCGCATGGCCGACCATGGCGTCGAGGTCTCGCCGGACCAGATCATGCTGACCGACTGCGGCACCCAGGCAATCGACCTTCTGTGCCGCTTCCTGATCGAGCCCGGCGATGCGGTCCTGGTCGACGATCCTTGCTACTTCAATTTCCACGCGCTGCTGCGCGCCCATCAAGCCAAGGTGGTTGGCGTGCCCTACACGCCTTCGGGGCCGGACATCGAACTATTCGCCGAGGCGCTCGCCGAGCACCGGCCGCGCCTCTACATCACCAATTCCGGCATCCACAACCCGACCGGCGCGATCCTGTCGCCAGTCACCGCGCATCGGCTCCTGAAGCTCGCCGACCAGGCGGATCTCACCATCGTCGAGGACGATATCTTCGCCGACTTCGAACACAGCCCTGCCCCGAGGCTCGCGGCCTTTGACGGGCTGCAGCGCGTCGTCCAGATCGGCTCCTTCTCCAAGACGCTGTCGGCCTCGGTGCGCTGCGGCTTCATCGCGGCGCCAGCCGACTGGATGGAAGGCCTGACCGATCTCAAGATCGCCACGACATTCGGCGGCACCCGGCTGTCCTCGGAGCTCGTGCTGACCCTGCTGAAGGACGGCAGTTACCGAAAACATGTCGAGCAGTTGCGCACGCGCCTGTCGCGCGCCATGGCCGAGACCGCTGGCGGGCTGAAGGCGATGGGCATCGTGCCCTGGATCGACCAGCCTGCCGGCATGTTCCTCTGGTGCCGCCTGCCCGACGGCATCGATGCCGCCGACGTCGCGCGCCATGCGCTTTCGGACAATGTCGTGCTGGCGCCCGGCAACGCCTTCAGCCTGTCGCACACCGCCGGCCGCTTCATGCGCTTCAACGTTGCCCAGTGCGCCGACGAACGTATTTTCAGGGTGCTCGAAAGGGCGATAGCCGCGTCTCGTCGCAAGGCCGCATAGGCCAGTCTCGGCAGGCCCTATGCCCCTGCCCGCTTGCGGCGCTCGTACATCATTACCAGCGTTTCGGCCGTCAGCGCCGGCTTCTGCTCGCCCTCGATCTCGACGGTGTTGGCCGCCTTCATCAGATACTGTCCCGGGCCGAGATCCTCCATGGAAAGCAGCGTGATGCGCAGCCTGATGCGCCCGCCGGCCTTGACCGGCGCCAGGAAGCGCACCTTGTCGAAGCCGTAATTGAAAGCGGCCTGGGTGTTTTCCGGCACGATGCCCATCTCCAGCGCCAGCGCGCCGATGATCGACAAGGTCAGATAGCCATGCGCGATCGTGGTGCGGAACGGGCTCTGCCGTTTCGCCCGCTCCGGATCGACATGGATCCATTGGTGGTCGCCCGTGCACTCGGCGAACTGGTCGATGCGCTGCTGGTCGACCGTCGTCCAGTCGGACACGCCGAGCTCCTGCCCGGACATCGTGCGCAACTGTTCGAAAGTCGGCGGCGTTCTCGGCCGTGTTTCCGTCATTCCGGCTTTCCCATCACTTTTGCCTGTCTCCCGACCATGAAGCGGCGGCCTCTGTCAATTCGCCGCCCCGCGATTTTCGCCGGTAGAGTTGATGCTTTAGGCAGGCCGAGAACGCTCGGGCGCCTGCGCCGGTTGCATCGCATGTCGGTCGGTGATGGGCCCGAAATCGCCAGGTAGCCTATTTCTTTTCGTAGCCGGCGCGGATTTCCGCCATCGCATCCCGGATCCGGTCGCGCAGGATCTCGACCGATTCGGTGCTGGATTTGCGCACAAGGTCAGCCACTTCGCTGGCATTCTTCAGCGTCGTCTCGAACGACCTGCGGGCAAATTCCGCCTGCTTGCTCATCAGTTCCTGCGGATTGCCGGGCGTCTGGTAGTTCTGCGCCATGCGCGTGATCTCATGCAGGGCATTCTGCACCATCTCATGCTGCCTCGCCAGCACCGAGGAGGCGCCTGCCGCACTTGCCCTCGCCGATTTTTCCAGGGCTTCGAGATTCTTGCGATGATGATCGAGGATCGCCTGGACATCGACATTCGGCAGCTTGAGATCGCGGCCGAACCTGCTGAACATGTCGAGAAAGGAGTCTGACTCCGGTTGTTTTGCCATGCTGTCCCTCCTGCCGGCCGCCATGCGGCGCCCTTGAAGGAGAATAGTGCTCCTTGGGCCAGCGTCAATTGACGAGGAACAGCCGCTCCGCCGTATACAGCGCCAGGCCGGCAAGCCCGCCGATGATCATGCCGTTGAAGCGGATATATTGCAGGTCCTTGCCGATATTCGTCTCGATCAGCCGCGTCAGTTGCGCCAGGTCCCAGCGCTTGACCTGGTCGGCGATGAATGTCGACACCCCGCTCTTCTGGCTTTCCACGAAGGAGGCCAGCGCGACGACAAAACCCTGGTTCATGTCGGCCCTGATCTGGGCGTCGTCGGCCAGATGCCTGCCGACCTCGACGAACATGTTGGCGAGGTGCTCGCGGATCATCGAATCCGGCGCATTGGCGTCCTGCTCGATGAACAGGCGCAGGCTCGTCCACGCATCGCCGGCCAGCGCCCTCACTTCCGGACGGCCGAGGAAATCGCGCTTCAGCTTCTCGGCCCGCCTTGCATATTGCTTCGAGGTCCTGAGCCGCTCGATGAAGCCAAGTACGAAGCCGTCGAATTCGACACGCATCGGATGGTTGGGATCGGCCCGCACCTCATCGAGCAGCGAGCCTGCCGAAGCGACGATCTTCTTCAAGAGATAGGCGTCGGCGCGAAACAGGTTGAACAGCGACGGCAGTTCCTCGCGGATCTTCTCACGCATCGTTGCCAGCGCCTGCTCGTCATTGAGGAAACGCCCGACGACCCTGGTGAACTCGTCGAACAGTCTTTGGTGGCGGCGCTCATCGGTCAGCGCCGACAAAAGCTCCGCCGCGAGCGGCGCCAGCGGTACCTTTTCGATCTGCTCCAGCATGCGGCTGGTGACGAAGTCGCGCAGGCCGGATTGCTCAACCGCAGTCAGCGTCTGCGGCACCAGCCGTGCGACGAATCGCGACAGGTCGGCGGCGCGTTCGGCATCGGCGAGCCAATCGGCGACCAAAGCGGCGAAATCGACCTCGGCGAGCTTTTCCCGCACCGGCTCCGGCGCCAGGAAATTGACTTCTATGAAACGGCCGAGATTGTCGGCGATACGGTGCTGGTTCTCCGGAATGATCGCGGTGTGCGGGATCGGCAGCCCGAGCGGCCGCCGGAACAGTGCCACCACGGCATACCAGTCGGCGATGCCGCCGATGGTCGCGGCCTCGGCGAAGGCGGCGACGAAACCGAGCCATGGGTAGCTGCCCTCGAAGGACTTGGCGAGCGCGAACACGAGAATGGACAGCGCAAGCGCCGCGGCGGCGATGGACTTGGTCCGCCGCAATGCCGCGAGCTTTGCTTGCGCATCGGCATCGAATCGAGCCGGCGCGAGGGCCGGAGCTGACTGTGACATGGAAAGGCCGTTTCCTGTTTGCACCCGCCTTTATCTAGTGGCTGCGCCGCCAAAACGCTCGCTCGAAGCTTGGGCGGCATCCCGAGCCGCCAGAAGCTCCGGCATGCACGAAAAAGTTGACACGATTGTTCAGCTATGTACCGGTCCAGTCTGGAATTGTTCCAAACTATGGGCCATATTCGGCTCAAGCTAATATTTCGCGAGGATACCATGCGGCTCACGCGCCAGACCAATTATGCGATGCGCATTCTGATGTACTGCGCCGCTAACACTGAAAGGCTGAGCCGCATCCCCGAGATCGCCGCCGCCTATTCGGTGTCCGAGCTGTTCCTCTTCAAGATCCTGCAGCCGCTGGTCGAGGCCGGCCTGGTCGAGACCGTGCGCGGCAGGAATGGCGGCGTCAGGCTTGGCCGTCCGGCCGAGCAGATCAGCCTGTTCGATGTCGTGCGCGTGACCGAAGAGAGCTTCGCCATGGCCGAGTGCTTCGAGAACGACGCGGCCGAATGCCCGCTGGTCGACAGCTGCGCCCTGAATTCGGCGCTCCGCGAGGCGCTCAACGCCTTCTTCGCCGTGCTCTCCCGCTACACGATTGCCGACCTCGTCGCCGCGCGTCCGAATGTGCGCAGCCTGCTCGGCATCGACCTCCTGGAGCAGCGCGCCCCGGCAGCCTAAGCCGCCGACTGCGGCAGCACGAACGGCACGCTTCCGGCGGGCAGCGCGCCGACCTTGAGCCTGCAGTCGAACACCTTTTCGATCAGCTCATCGTTGAGCACGTCCGTTGGCGACCCCGCAGCCGCCAGCCGGCCGCCATGCAGCATGAAAATCCGGTCGGCATACATGGCCGTCAAATTGAGGTCATGCAGGATCGCCACCACGCCGCCGCCGCGCCGGGCGAAATCGCGCGCGATGTTCATGATGATGAGCTGGTGCTTGATGTCGAGGCTGGAGACCGGCTCGTCGAGGAATAGATAGCGCGGCCGCCGTTCGAGCACCGGCGCCCAGACCTGACAAAGCACGCGTGCAAGCTGCACGCGCTGCTGCTCGCCGCCGGAAAGTTCCTGGTAGAAACGGCCGGCGAAACCGTCGAGGTCGACACGCGCCAGCGCCCGCTCGGGCAAACGCGCATCCTCGCCGGGCAGCACGCCGGAGCGCCCGCCGATCAGGCCGAGGCGCACGATCTCGCGCACGGTGAACGGGAAGGACAGCGCCGTGGCCTGCGGCAGCACCGCGCGCAGCGTGGCTGCCTCGACCGGCTTCATTGACGACAGGTCGCGGCCGTTGAGGGTGACGGTGCCGGCATAGGCGAGCTCGCCTGTCAGCGCCTTGAGCAAGGTCGTCTTGCCGGATCCGTTTGGCCCGACGATGGCCGTCACCTCGCTGGGCTGCGCCGTGAAATCGACATGGGAGACGATGCGCTTGCCGCCGATCGCCACCGAAATGTCGCGCGCTTCGATCATGGCGAACTCACAGATCAACGACGCCGCGCTTGCGCAGCAGGATCCACAGGAAGAACGGCGCGCCGGCGACCGCGGTGACGATGCCGATCGGCAGTTCGGCGGGCGCGACGACAGTGCGGGCGACCGCGTCGGCGATGAGAAGCAGCGACGCGCCGAGCAGGGCCGAGGCCGGCAGCAAATAACGGTTGTCCGGCCCGATCGCCAGCCGCAGCACATGCGGCACGACAATGCCGATGAAGCCGATGCCGCCGCTGACCGCGACCGAAGCGCCGACCGCCGCCGACACGCCGACGATGGCCGTGTATTTCAGCCGCTGCACCGGAATGCCGAGATGGCCCGCGGTCGCTTCGCCCAGCGCCAGCGCGTTGAGGCCGCGCGACAGAAACGGCATCGCGGCCAGCGCAAGGACGATCACCGGCCCGACGGTGCCGATCTTCGGCCATGTCGCGCCGGCCAGCGAGCCGAGTTGCCAGAAGGTCAGGTCGCGCAGTTGCCGGTCGTCGGCCATGAAGATGAGGATGCCCGTGATCGCCATGGCAAGAGTGCTGGTGGCGATGCCGGCAAGCAGCATCGTGGCGACCGACGTCCTGCCCTGGCGCGTGGCGATCGCGTAGAGCAGCAACGTCACCGCGAGCCCGCCGAAGAATGCCGCGAGCGGCAAAGCGAGCGTGCCGAGCGCAAGCGTGACGGGCGCGAGCCAGGTCGTGCCGACCACGATGATCGCCACCGCACCGAGGCTGGAGCCGGCGGAAACGCCGATCAGGCCGGGATCGGCAAGCGGGTTGCGGAACAGGCCCTGCATCACCGCGCCGCAGACGGCCAGCGCGGCGCCGATGAGCACGCCGAGCAGCAGGCGCGGCATGCGGACGTCTAGACGATCAGCCGGTCGCGCGCCGCAAGCGCGCCATCCGACGGCACGGCGCCGGTGAACCAGTCGCGGATGACGCGGATGGCCGATGCGTCGGAAGCGCCCGCCGTCAACGACAGGAGTACGGAAAGCGCCAGCGCCAGGCACAAAAGCGCGATGACGAACCTTGCTCGCGCCGAGCGGTCGCCATCGGCTGCCATCGCCCGGCCTGGCGTGCCTGCTATCGACTGTTCGGCCATGGCCGCTTAGTCCAAGACCTGGTTGCCATAAAGCGCGACCGCAAGATCGTGGATGGCT
Source organism: Mesorhizobium sp. CA14 (assembly GCF_020165195.1). GTDB lineage: Bacteria > Pseudomonadota > Alphaproteobacteria > Rhizobiales > Rhizobiaceae > Mesorhizobium. The sequence continues at coordinate 77,625 of NZ_JAIUHR010000001.1, forward strand.
TCGGCGGTGCGCGGCCCGAAGCCGAGCAGATAGCTGCCCCCCATGCTGATCATCTTGCGGTTCGTGCCAGCCGGGGTCGACGCGACGGCCGGGTTGGCAAACAGCTCCTCCTCCGAGACCGGCGGTCCGCCGCCCTTCATGGTCAGGATGACATCCGGCCTGGCGCTGACGATCGCCTCATCCGTCATCGGCTTGTAACCGGAGAAACCATCGACCGCGTTGACCGCGCCAGCAAGCCTGACGATGCCGTCGGCCGCAGTGTCGCTGCCCGCGGCAAGGATCTTGCCGCCTTGCGTCGACAGCACAAACAGCACGCGCTTGCGATCCTTGATCGAGGCCGTCTGCTTTTCCGCCGCCGTCAGCTTCGCGTCCGTCTCGGCGGCGAGCTTCTCCGCCTTGGCCTCGACCCCCAGCGCCTTGCCGACGACGCGGATCTTTTCGAGGATGCCCTCATGATTGTAGTGGTCCGGCACCTCGACGAAAGGCACGCTCGACTTCTTCAGCACGTCGACCGCTTCCTTCGGGCCGCTGCCCTGCAGGGCCAGGATTCCGCTCGGATTGACCGACAGGACACCCTCGGGCGAGAGGGCGCGCATGTAACCGACATCCGGCAGCTTCTGCGCTTCTTCCGGATAGGAGCTGGTCGAATCGCGGGCGACGAGATGTCCCTCCTCACCGAGCGCATAGACGATCTCAGTGATCGAGCCTCCGATCGAGACAATTCGCGAAGCATCCGAAAAGACGGCTTTCCCTTCGTCGGCTCCGGCAGGCAGCGGGATAACGGCAAGCAGCACGCCAAGCATCGGCGCAAGCGCAGCGCGGAAACTGAGAACAAGGCGCATTGGGTGCCACCTCATGCCGCGGTCGGGTTGGGAATGCGGGGCAGGTTCTCGGCGAGAAAACGCCAGTCTTCGCGCTCGCCTTCGCCTTCATGGCGCTTGCCGAAGAACTGGATGATCATGCCGCCACTGGCGTCATACGCCTCCAGCGAGGTGACATGGCCGTCCTTGGTCGGCTTGCGCACCGCCCAGACCTCGTGGATGTGGTCAATCCTCAGATGCAGGTGGAAAGTCTCATCGAGCACGTTGATCCACGGGCCCATCGGCTTGACCGATTTGATCGGGCCGGAATGGATCTGGATGCAGCCGCGGTTGCCCACGAAGCACATGATGGGCATCTCGCCTGCAGCAGCGTGGTGGAACATGGCGCTGACCGCATCATTGTCGAGCAGCCAGGCATAGTCCTGGCCCACCATGCGCACCGCCTCGCGGCGGCTGAGCTTCAGCGTCTTCAACATGCCGAAAAACTGATGCACGTCGGTGAGCCGGCTCCAGCGGTCGCGCAGATCGTCGATCGAGGCACCCGAACTCTGCGTCTCACCCTCCTTTTCCGCTGCGCTTGGGAGGATCGCGACGGTCGGTTCCTGGTTCGAGGATTCGAGGCTCGCCACCAGTTTCTGGTAGGCATAGAGGTTGGATGCGGGCCTTAGATGCACCTTGTGCACCGCCTCGCCGGCCGCGTCGAAGAACTGCAGGCTGCGGCGGATTTCGCCGCCGTCGCGCTTTTCGACGGCAAAGCCATGCGCCCAGACTTTCGGGAAGATGCGCAGGTCGATGTTTTCGCCAAGCACCATGGCGTTGTGGTTGCCGGTCACGACCTTGTCGTAGACGCCGATCTTTTCGTGCACGGCGCTTTCGTTGCGCGTCAGCGCCATCACCTCGCCGACCGCCTCGAGGCCGGTCAAAAGATCGTTGACGCGCGGCTCGACACGGACAGTGCCGACGCAGCAATGCGCGGCGACCAGTTCCGCTTCCGAAATGCCCAATTGCGCCGAGAGATCGCGCTCCCGCATTTTCGGATTTTCTTCTCGCGCCCGCCGGATTTCCTCCGGCGACGGCTTAGCGCGCTGGTCCATATCGTCCACCTGTATTGCCTGATGTCTGCTCGTCTGCCGCCCCCCGGTCCTCACTTGTTGAGAATCAACTTGCCCTGGCGGGTGATCTTCAGGCGGTAGAGCGCGCCATGATGCTCGATGCCGATCTCGTGCTCGCCCTGGAACAGCGTGTTGCTGGAGAGCGTCCTCACCGCCAACGGCACCCTTTCGTAACGCATCTGCGTGTCGTCCGGACGGCGGACGCGATAGCGGAAATCGTCGGGATTGTGCGTGTTCATCGGGTCGGTCCTTTCCTCTGACGGCCAGCTTGGCCGCAGCCTCCTAAAATGCCGATTCAATTCTTGACTCGAATAATCATGTTTACTAGTCAGTGCATTACCGGAGTAAATGAGTCAACATTTATGACGCCGGATATGATCAAAAATGCGAGCAAGCCAACGGCCAGCCAGCTGCGAGCCTGAAATCTGGAGTTGGGGTAATGGGGTTGACGACTTGGGGACGGACGGGCCTTGCGGGCGATAGCGCGGGGCCGGGCTTCCGATCAATTGCAAAGACAATCGCCACATTGATGGCCGGAGCGGCGGCGATCGCGCTCAGCGCGCCCGCCGCGCGAGCGCAGCAAGCCGCGCAGCCGGCCAACCAGCAGCAGGCCGACCAGAAAAAGAAGGCCGATGAGCAGGCCGCAGCCGAAGGGACGCTTCTCGACAAGATCCTCGTCATCAGCCGCACCGGCGAAACCGCGATCCAGTCGCTTGCCTCGGCCAGCCATGTCGACCAGGAGCAGCTCGACCGTCGCATGGCGACGACGCCGAACGAGATGCTTCTCGGCGTGCCCGGTGTCACCGTGCAGGCCGACGCGCGCCGCGTCAGCTCCAGCATCAACATCCGCGGCCTGCAGGATTTCGGCCGCGTCGCGGTGATCGTCGACGGCGCAAGGCAGGATTTCCAGCGCTCGGACCATGGCACGCAATCGACCTTCTATGTCGATCCCGAACTGATCAAATCCGTCGACGTCATCCGCGGCCCGACCGCCAACACCTATGGCTCCGGCGCCATCGGCGGCGTCGTCTTCTTCGACACCAAGGATGCCCAGGATTTCCTCAGGCCGGATGAGACCTGGGCCGGCTCGCTGACCGGGCGCTATGAAAGCAACGGCAAAGGCTGGACCGCCAGCGCGACCGGCGCCTATAAGATCAACGACAATTGGGATGTTCTCGGCAACATCGTCTATCGCGACTATGGCGACTACAAGAATGGCGGCGGCGACACCGTTGCCGGCACCGGTTTCGACGTGCTGAGCGGCCTGCTCAAGACCACCATACGCCCGACCGAGAACAGCGAGCTGAAGCTCGGCTGGGTCGGCTCGAAGGACGGCTGGACCGAGACCAGCGGCGGCGTGCCGGCGAATGACGTCGATCTCAAGTCGAATACCTTCACGGCCCGCTACAACATCACCGACGATGCCAGGAGCTGGCTCGACCTCCACATCAACGCCTCCTACAATAAGACAATTCTCGACCTGACCACGCTTACCGCGCAGAACCGCTTCGATCCGACGACCGGCCTGCCCGTGGTGCTGCCGGCTGGCTCGCTGTCCACCTTCGATGTCGGCACGACCGGCATCGACATATGGAACACATCCCGCTTCGAGACGGCGAGCGTCGCGCACGAACTGACCTATGGCGGCGACTGGGTCGGCGACGATGTCGAGACCGGCGGCAGCGCCGGCGGCGACGCCTTCTACACGCCGTCCGGCAAGCGCAATGTCTCCGGCGCTTACATACAGGACAAGCTGACCTGGGAGTGGATCGAGGTCATTGGCGGCCTGCGCTACGACAATTACAGCCTGAAGGACGACACGAATGAGACGTCCGGCGACAGGGTTTCGCCGCGCATCACGGTCGGCGTCTCGCCCTTCGAAAGCGCAGGTCTCGCCGGCCTGCAATTCTACGGCACCTATGCGGAAGGCTATCGCTCCCCCTCTCTGACCGAGACGCTGATCAGCGGCAACCATCCGGCCGGCGTCAGCTTCCCGTTCCTGCCCAATCCGAATCTGAAGCCCGAGACGGGCAAGACCGTCGAGTTCGGCGTCAACTACCAGCAGAACGACATCATCGAGGGCGGCGACGCGCTGCGGCTCAAGGCTGCCTACTTCCACAACAACGTCGACGATTACATCGACGGCGTGACGCTCTCGCCCTTCGACCCAACCAGCGGCTGCCCGTTCGGCCCGGGCATTCCGATCTGCTTCCAGTACCAGAACTTCGCCAAGGCCAAGATCAACGGCTTCGAGCTGGAAAGCGTCTACGATGCCGGCTGGGGCTATGCCGGCCTGTCGGCCTCCATAATCAACGGCCACACCATCTCCTATGAAGGCGAGCGCGCCGACCTGGCTACCATCCCCTCCTCGCAGGTGACGGCCCAGCTCGGCCTGCGCTTCCTTGAGGACAAGCTGACCGTCGGCGGCGAGGTGCAGTACAACAGCAAGCCCAAGGGCAATCCGGTGGCCAAGGATTATACGCTGGTCAACGCCTTCGCCAGCTATCAGGCGACGGACAATCTCAAGCTCGACTTCCGCGCCGACAATCTGTTCGACGTCAAATACGCCAACCCGCTCAACGGAAGCACGACCGCCGTCCTCTACGAACCCGGCGTCACGCTTAAGCTCGCGGCAACCATGCGCTTCGGAGGCTGAGCTAGGCATGAAATGCTTGACGGCATCCTTTCGTCTGCTGGCCTCGTCGTTTGCGATGTCGCTTGCTATGGTGCCGGCGTGGGCCCAGTCCGCGCCGGCTCCGGCCCGAGGCGCTTTCGGCGTATAGGGATAGGATTGCATCCGGCCATTCCGCATGGCGTCATGGCGTGGCCTGCCTCCGGTCCACCGCCATGGGCGGCAACCGATCTTGATTTGACAATTCCTTGTCGCGTGCGGCAGGTCTCGGCGCGAGCCATGCAGGACATCAATCACCCTTCCGATGCAGGCAGTGAACCGGCGATCAAGCCGGACGCGCCGCTCATGCAGACGCGGCAATCCGCGGGAGACCGCAGATGGATGGTGGCGATCGTTGCCTCCGGCCTGCTCCATGGTGCCGCCGCGGCGGCGTTTCTGATCGCACCCGCGGGGACATTCGATCCTGCAGACGCGATCAGGGCCGAGGGCGCCGACCAGTCCGGCGCCAACGTCATCGGCAGCGCCTTGGACGACCAGGCGTCCGGCGCGGTGGATGTTACCCTGGTCCCGGATCCGCAGCCGGTGAAACGCCAGGCCGCAAAACCCGCTCCGCCGGCCGAGGCGCCGCATCCGGTAAGTGAGCAAGTGGCGCGCCAGCCTCCGCCGGAAGCCGTCAAGGAGCAGGCCTCTACGCCGGATATCCTGTCGGCCGCCGCACCGCGCCAGGATGATCAGAGCGTCCCCACGGACAGTAAGCCGACGCCCGCGATCGAGCCGCATAGCACACAAGCGCCCCCTGCCGAGCCCGAGCAATCGCCGGTCCCGAGCGCGGCATCGAGCGCACCAGCCGCATCGGCGGGGCCAAGCGAAACCGTTGAACCGCGCGGCACGGCCGATGGCGATACGCGTGAGGCGCCGGTCATCGCCAGCAAGGGCAAGAAACAGGCCGCCGGCAATGCGCTGGAATCCCGATACAGCGGTGAAATCCAGAAGAAGCTTGCCCGCGCCAACCGTCGCGTTTCGAAACCGATCCAGGCCAAGGCTCGCAACAATGCCAGGGTGGTTTTCGTCGTCGCGGCCGACGGCAGCGTCAGCGACCTGCAGCTCGCTGAAAGTTCAGGCTCCGCCGAGCTCGATCAATTCGCTTTGACGCTGGTGCGCAAACAAGCCCCGTTCCCTCCCATTCCGCCCGAGACCGGAAAATCGAGTTGGGTGTTCAAGGCGCGGATCGGCCCCTTTTAAAGCCTTCGCCATCCTAGGAATTCGTCCATTTCGAAAGGAAGCCAATGTACATCGCTATGAACCGCTTCAAGGTCCAGAACGGCTCGGAAGAAGCCTTCGAGGACGTCTGGAAGAATCGCGATTCAAGCCTCTCCGGAATGCAGGGTTTTAGGGAATTCCACCTGCTGCGCGGTCCGGTCGACGAGACCGAGGGCTACACGCTGTTTGCCTCGCACACGGTCTGGGCAAGCCAGGAGGATTTCGTCGCCTGGACGAAATCGGAAAACTTCCGCGCCGCCCATCGCAACGCTGGCGGCTCGAAGGTGCACTATCTCGGCCATCCGCAATTCGAAGGCTTCTCGGTCGTCGAAGGCGCTTGAAACGCGCCTCCGCCAAACTCGTCTCGAGCTGACTAAGCCGCGGCGAGCAGGCTGGCGTTGCCGCCCGCCGCCGTGGTGTCGACGCAGACCGCGCGCTCATGGGCGTAAGCGGCCGGGTTGAGCACCTCGCTGACCAGCGGCACGATCGGCCCGGCGCGCTCGGCAATCACCTTGCGCACGATGCGCGCCGCCTCCGGCGTGCCGGAGAAGGCGACGACATCGACCCGCAGCGAACGTGCCTCCACCGGATCTGGCCGACCGTCGATCGCCGCGAGCGGCAGACCCTTGCCGGTCAACGGCGACAGCGCAACCGGCGCGCCCGGCGCCACCGCCAGAACCGCATTGCCGGCCGCAAGCGCCTGGATAGTCTGGGCAAGCAGCGTCTCGGCATCCGGGCCAAGGCAGAGCACCCGGCCGCGCGGCGCCAGCGACAGCGTGTTGGCCTCGCCGGTCGGCCCTGGCAGGTCGACCTGGCCGAAATCGAGGCTGGCAGCTGCGGCGATCGCCGCCGCGCCCTTGCCGCGCAGATGCTTCCTCAGGATCGCCACGCGGTCCGGTCGCGTCGACCAGCCGCCGAACGTCGGATCCGGCAGATTGTCGGCAAGCTCGGTCGCGGTCACCTTGTGGCCCTCGCCAACCTCGGTCCCGGCCTCCGGCCCCTTGCGGAAGCGGCGCAGGTAGTGCGGTCCGCCGGCCTTCGGGCCGGTGCCCGAAAGCCCCTCGCCACCAAAAGGCTGCGAGCCGACGACGGCGCCGATCTGGTTGCGGTTGACATAGATGTTGCCGGCATGGATGCCGTCGACAAAATGCTGGACGCGGCCCTCGATGCGCGTGTGCAGGCCAAAGGTCAGGCCGTAGCCCTTGCGGTTGATGGCGGCGATCACCGCGTCGATCTCGTCGGCGTCGAAGGTCGCGACATTCAGCACCGGGCCGAACACCTCGCGCTCCATTTCCTCTATGCCTTTGACCCGGAAGACATGCGGCGCGACGAAGCGGCCGCTTGCCGGCGCCTCCAATTTTGCGATGAGCCTGCCTTCCAGCCCCTTCTTCCTGCAATAGTCGCTGATCGACGCTTGCGCCTCGTCGTCGATAACCGGGCCGACATCGGTCGAGATGGCCCAGGGATTGCCGACATTGAGCGCTTCCATCGCGCCCTTCAGCATCTCCAGCATCTTCTTCTCGACGTCCTTCTGGACGTAGAGCACGCGCAGCGCCGAGCAGCGCTGGCCGGCGCTCTGGAAGGCGGAGGCGAGGATGTCGCGCACCGCCTGTTCCGGCAGCGCGGTGGAATCGACGATCATCGCGTTCAAGCCGCCCGTTTCGGCAATCAGCATGGCGTCCGGCGTAGCGGTCTCGGCCAGTTGCTTCTCGATCAGCTTGGCGACCTCGGTCGAGCCAGTGAAGCAGACGCCGGCAATGCGCGGGTCGGCCGTCAGCGGCGCGCCGACCGAGGCGCCATCGCCCGGCAGCAATTGGATGACATCCTCCGGCACGCCGGCCTCGCGCAGCATTTCCACAGCGCGGAAAGCGATCAGCGGCGTCTGCTCGGCCGGTTTGGCGATGACCGAATTGCCGGTGACCAAAGCTGCCGCGATCTGGCCGGTGAAGATCGCCAGCGGGAAATTCCACGGCGAGATGCAGACGATCGCGCCGCGCGCTTGCGTGCCCGCTTCGGCATTGGCCGCCTCGGCGGCGTAGTAGCGCAGGAAGTCGACCGCTTCGCGCACCTCGGCCACCCCGTCGGCCAGCGACTTGCCGGCCTCGCGGGTGGCGAGAGCGAAGAACTCGGCGGCATTGGCCTCGTAGAGATCGGCGGCGCGGTTGAGGATAGCGGCGCGCTCGGCAACCGGGCGCTTCGCCCAGGCGGGTTGCGCGTCGACGGCGATGCGCACGGCGGTCGCCACCTGCTTGGCCGCCGACTCATGCACGGTGCCGACGATCTCGTCGGGCTTGGCCGGATTGACGATCTGGCGCGGCTGGCCGTAGCCGGCGGCGCGCGTGACCGGCTTGGCGTGCCAGCGATCCGCGCCGGCGAACGCCGCCCTCGCCTTGTCGATGGCCGCGAGCGTCACCGGATCGGTGATGTCGAAGCCTTTGGAATTGCGCCGGCCGGCGCCGAAGATCGCGGCCGGGCGCGTGATCGCCGGATTGGCGGCCGGCCCCTGCGTCTCGACAACCGCGAGCGGGTCGCGCGCGATCTCCTCCGGCTCGACCTCCTCGTCGGTCAACTGGTGGACGAAGGAGGAGTTGGCGCCGTTTTCCAGCAGACGCCGCACCAGATAGGCAAGCAGGTCGGAATGCGCGCCGACCGGCGCATAGATGCGGCAGCGCGTGCCTTCGGCTTGGCGCACCGTCTCATGCAGCGCCTCGCCCATGCCGTGCAGGCGCTGGAACTCGAAGCTGTCGCGGTCCGTCGCCATCGACAAGATGGCGGCAACCGTGTGCGCGTTATGCGTGGCGAACTGCGGATAGATCCGGTCGGTCATCGACAAAAGCTTCTTCGCGCAGGCGAGATACGAAACGTCGGTGTTGGCCTTGCGGGTGAAGACGGGATAACCGGACAAGCCAAGCGTCTGCGCCCGCTTGATTTCCGTGTCCCAATAGGCGCCCTTCACCAGCCGCACCATGATCCGGCGGTCGTATTTCTTGGCAAGCGCATAGAGCCAGTCGATGGCGAAAGCCGCGCGCGGGCCATAGGCCTGGACAACGACGCCGAAACCGTCCCAGCCGGCAAGTTCCGGCTCGGCCAGCACGCGTTCGATGACGTCGAGCGACAGGTCGAGGCGGTCCGCCTCTTCGGCGTCGATGTTGAGGCCCATGCGCGAATGCCGGGCGGCAAGCGCCAGCGACAGAAGCCGTTCGGCCATCACCGGCAGCATGGTCTCGCGCTGCGCCACCTCGTAGCGCGGATGCAGCGCCGAGAGCTTGACCGAAATGCCATGATTGTAGCGGATGTCGGGACCGTTCGACCCGGCATCGAGCGAGGAGATCGCCTCAGCATAGGCGCGGTGGTAACGCAGCGCGTCGGCTTCGGTGCGGGCCGCTTCGCCCAGCATGTCGAAGGAATAGAGATAGCCCTTCTGCGTCATCGTCCGGCCGCGCTTGACGGCCTCGGCGATGGTGCGGCCAAGCACGAATTGCTCGCCCATCTCGCGCATCGCAGCGGCGACCGCCTTGCGGATCACCGGCTCGCCGAGCCTGCGCACCATAGCGCGCAGCGTGCCCTCGATACCGCCCTCGCCTTCGTCGAGCACGCGGCCGGTCAGCATCAGCGCCCAGGTCGATGCGTTGACGAAGATCGAGCTCGAACCACCCGAATGCGCCGACCAGTCATGCGGCGCGATCTTGTCGGCGATGAGATCGTCCATCGTCTCGGCATCGGGCACGCGCAGCAGGGCTTCGGCGAGACACATCAGCGCCACGCCTTCCTTGGTCGACAGGCCGTAGGCCGAGAGGAAGACCTCCATCAGCCTGGGATCGGTCGAGCCGCGCACCGCCCGCACCAGATCGGCCGCGCGCGCCGAGATCGCCTTGCGCTCCTGCGCCGAAAGCCCCGCCGTCGCCGACAGGCGCTTCACCGCCTCATCTTCGTCGGGCAAATAATTGGCGCGGATCTGCTGGCGGATGGCGTCGAGCGGCATGTCGGGTCCATGAAAGCGAGCGTGAACGAACGGTCTGGCGTCCGCCGGACCGAATGGCGCAAGCTAGCACAGCTGCGAATTCCAGTCGGTCCAAAGAAATCGACAAGATAGACTGATCGATCTATCATATAGGGAGTAATCTCATCATTTCGACCGTGGTTTCGATGATCGAAGACCAATTGGACCGCATTGACCGCAACATCCTGTCCGCGCTCGGGCGCGACGGCAGGCTTTCAATGTCCGAACTGGCTTTGAAGGTCGGCCTGTCGAAGACGCCGGTGCAGGCGCGCGTGAAGCGGCTGGAGAAGGACGGGTACATAAGAGGCTACCGCGCGGTCATCGACCGCGAGCGCATGGGCGAAGGCCATGTCGCCTTCGTCCAAGTGAAGCTATCGGACACGCGCTCGGCAGCGCTCGACGCTTTCAACCGCGCTGTTCAGGGCGTGCCGGAGATCGAGCAATGCCACATGATGGCATCGAGCTTCGATTATCTGTTGAAGGTCCGCACCACCGACATCGCCGCCTATCGCCGGGTGCTCGGCGAGCGCATCTCCGCCCTACCCCATGTCGCCCAGACGTCGACCTTTGTGGCGATGGAGACGGTGAAGGACCGCTAATCAGACAGCGTCTTGAGAAAAGCCACCAGTGCAGCCCGCTCGCGCTCGGACAGGTCGAGCGAGTGCACTTCCGAGACGCCTTCCATGCTGGGCGGCGCCTTCGAATAATGCGCCACCACCTCCTCGAGTGTCGCGAACTGGCCGGCATGCATGTAGGGCGGCCGGCTTGCGGCCCCCCTGAGCGACGGCGTCTTGTAGGCGCGCATCATTTGCGGCCCGTCCTTCACCATGAAGCGCAGCTCGCGGCAGGCGCTTTCGTCGCCGTCGCGGAACTTGCCGAGACAGTTGAACGGATCGGCCTCGACCTGCGCCACGGCATCGACGCGCCCGCGGTCCGGCGGCAGGCCGTCGATCGGCGGCACGGCGGTGTTGTGGAAGGAGTTATCGGTGAAGCGCGGGCCATTGTGGCAGGTCACGCAATTGGCCTTGCCGATGAACAGCTTCAGCCCAAAGACTTCCTCCGGCGAGAACGCGGCGTCGCCTTGCGGCGCGGCCCCGGTGGCCAGATCAATGGCAAAGCGGTCGAAGCGCGTCTGCTCAGGCTCGATCGAGCGCTCGAAGGCGGCGATCGCCTTGCCGATATTGGCGAAGACGCGGTTGACGTCTTCTTGCTGGCCGGTGGGCATGGCGTTCCACGCCGCCTTCTCGGCGTCGCTGCCGAGCGGGCTGGCATTGGCCGGCACGGCGGAAAGGTCCGGCAGCAGTCCGAAGATGCGCTCATAGCGCTCGCCGAACCGCTTCTTGATGTAATGCGCGAAGGCGGCCCGGTTGCCGGCCTGCTCGAGCGGATTTTCAAGCGGCGTCAGCGCCTGCGCCCACAGGCTGTCGCGCCTTCCGTCCCAGAAGAACCAGGGATTGCGCGCCACGCCCGCCAACGGCATCGTGCGGCGGTTGGTGTGGCCGACACCGACCGCCTGCGGCAGGTCGTCCTGGAACTGGCGGTCGATCTTGTGGCAGGTCGAGCAGGACACCGTGCCGTCGCGGCTCATCCCGCCATCGAAGAACAACGTCGAGCCGAGCGCGGCAGCCGCCGGTAGGTCCGCATACTGGTTCGTGGTGTCGGGTTTCAATGACGGCAGCGTGTTCAGCGCCAAAGATGCAATGGTCTTCTTCTCGGCATCGCTGAACTGCGGCTCGCCGCAGCCGCCCACAGAGGCGAGAGCGGCTAAAGCCAAGAGGCTCGCGACGCTGATCAGCCACCTCATCGCCCGCTCACAAAACGATGTTGAAGACGACGGAATCGGAACCCGCCGCCGCCGAGACGGCAAAGCGCAATTGCCACCAGCCGCTCATCGTGAACTTCACGCCATCGATGCGATAGCGCCCCTGGCCCAGGTAGTCGGTCGCCTGCGGACTGGTCGGCAGGCCGTGATCGTGCTGCGGCATCCCGCCGGAAACGGTGATGGCAGCGCCCTCCACCGGCGCGCCGGCTGCGGTCTTCAGCGTCAGCAGCCAGGACTGCAGCTCGCCCTGCCGGACGACGCCGCGCTCCGGCTCGAAGCTCGCGACGAACAGGCCGTTGGCCGTCTTTTTCGAGCGCGACAGGTCCGGTCCGGGCGCTGGTTGCGGCAACGTCAGATAGACGGCGGTCACGATGCCGACCAGCAGAGCGGCCAGACCAAGACCCGCAAGGATGTAACGCCATATCGATGCCAAGCCCATTCCTCTTCGGCTGCTAACGTCGCGGGGCGCTTGCCGCGTCCCGGCCCGCCTGTGGAAATCGCTTCTGGCGCAAAATTCGCCGGTAGCCAAGCATGGCGCTGCCAGCCGCAAAAAGCTACAGCAACAACATCTTAGGAAGGGACAAGCTCGCATGGCCAATGGTATCGCGTCGATCGGCGAATGCATGCTGGAACTGTCGGGCCAGACAGGCCCGAATTGGCGAATGGGTTTTGCAGGGGACACCTTCAACACGCTCTGGGCGTTGCACGCCTTGAGCCCGGAACGGCCGGCCACCTATGTGACAGCCTTCGGCGACGACCCATTCTCGCGCGACCAGATCGCTTTCTTTGCCGAGAATGGCATAGGCGTGGGCAACAGTCCGGTCATTGCCGGCGCGCGCCCCGGCCTTTACGCCATAACGCTTACCGGGGCCGAGCGCGCCTTCACCTACTGGCGAAGCGACGCGGCCGCGCGCCAGCTCGCCTCGGACCCGACGGCACTCGCAAAAAGCCTTGAAAACCAAGTGCTTGTCTATTTTTCCGGAATCACCCTGGCAATTCTGGACGAGGCCGCGCGGAAAACTTTGCTGACGGCCATAGTTGCGGCCCGCAAGGCCGGCTCGCTCGTCGCCTTCGACCCGAATTACCGGCCGCGTCTGTGGCCGAGCCGCGAGACGGCACAGGCCGCGATCCTGGAAGCGCTTGCCGTGGCCGACATAGCGCTTCCGACTTTTCCAGACGAGCAGATGCTGTTCGGCGACGCGACGCCGCAGGCAACGACGGAACGCCTTGGCAAGCTAATCGGCGAGGTCGTGGTCAAGAACGGCGAGCAGCCTGCCCTGATTGCGCTGAACGGCGCTTCGCAAATCGTTGACGCCGTGCACGTGGCCGCCCCTGTCGACACGACGGGCGCTGGCGATTCCTTCAACGGCGGCTATCTCGCCGCCCGGCTTGCCGGCCATGCGCCCGCCGACGCGGCGCGCCGCGCGCACAAAGTCGCCGCCGCGGTGGTGCAGGTTCGCGGTGCTCTGGCTCCATTCGAGACGTTGAGAGCTGCATTCGAAAGTTAAACAGCATCGAAGCTTAGCTGGCCATCACTTCAATATCGTCAAACCTTAAGGCAGACGGAACCGGTACTCCGTCACCTGATGATAGATCTGCCCCGGCCACAGCGTCGCCTGCGGGAAATAGGGCCGGTTCGGCGCGTCCGGCCATGTCTGCGCTTCGAGGCAGAGGCCTGAAAACGCCTTGTAGCGGCGGCCGTCGAGCCCCGGTGACGTCGGCGCTACGAACTGGCCGCTATAGAGCTGCAGTCCCGGTTCGGTGGTCCACACTTCCATCTCGACGCCGGAATTGGCGCCTTGCACCCAGGCAGCCTGGTGCAGCGGCCCGCGGCTGGAGGCCAGACAGTAATTCAGGTCGTAGCGAAGCTGCTCGCCTTCCATTTCCATGCGCAGCGCCCGCGCCTGCCGGAAATCGAAAGGCGTGCCGTCGACCGGCTTCACCACGCCGGTCGGGATCATCTCGTCATCGACGGGCGTGTAGGCGCCGGCATTGAGCATCAGCCGGTGGTCGAGAATGTCGCCGGCCCCGCCATCATCGAGATTGAAATAGGAGTGCTGCGCGAGGTTGCAGAGCGTCGGCTCCTCGCAGGTCGCGGTCAGTTCCATGCTGAGCGTGCCCGGGATCTTCAGCCGGTAGGTGCAAGTGACGTCGAGCGCGCCGGGAAAGCCCATGGCGCCGTCCGGATCGTGCAGCGTCAGCGTCACAAAATCGCGGCCATGCAGCGAGACGGTCCATGGCCGGCGGAAATAGCCTTCCGAGCCGCCATGCAGCGTGTGCTTGCCGAGAAAATTCTGCTCGGTCTGGTAGCGGCTGCCGGCGATCGTGAAGCGGCCCCCGCCGATGCGGTTGGCGAAGCGGCCGACCACCGCCCCGAAGAAGGCGCGGTCGGTCTCGTAGGGTTCGAAACGGTCGTAGCCAAGCACCAGCGGCGCGTCATGGCCGCTCAGCCTGAGATCCTGGATGATGGCGCCGAGCCCGATGATGTTGGCGGTGATGCCGCCGCCGCGAATGGTGAACCGGCGCACGGCCTCGCCCGCCTGCGTCGTGCCGAAGACCTCGCCGTCCTTCATCGCCATGCCCAAAATATCATTACGGATCCGTGGATTTAGGCCGGCTGCGTATCATCCGGCAAGGGCAGGCTAAAGCAATTCCAGGAAAAGTGCGCAGCGGTTTTGCGCCAAAACGAGGCGATAGAGCAGTCCACCATTTTTCTGAAACGGTGGACTGCTGGGCGCCTGCCCTCGCACAGCGATCGATATCAGAGTCCGAGGCCGCCGAAGCAGGCATATTTGGTGTCGAGATAATCCTCGATGCCCTGGTGCCCGCCTTCACGGCCAAGACCGGATTCCTTGACGCCGCCGAACGGCGCCTCGGGCGTGGTGATCAGGCCTTCATTGACGCCGACCATGCCGTATTTCAGGCCTTCCATCACCCGGAAGGCGCGGCCGAGATCGCCGGTGTAGAAATAGGCGGCGAGGCCGAACTCGGTGTCATTGGCCAAGGCGACCGCCTCTTCTTCGGTCTCGAACTTGAACACGGGCGCGATAGGCCCAAAAATCTCTTCCTTCATGAAGCGCATGTTCGGCGTGGCGCCGGAGATCACCGTCGGCTGGAAGAATGAGCCACCCAGCGCATGGCGCTTGCCGCCGGCGACGACCTTGCCGCCCTTCGACGTCGCGTCGGCGATGAATTCCTCTACCTTCTCGACCGCCTTCTCGTCGATCAGCGGCCCCTGCTGCACGCCTTCCTCCAGGCCCGAGCCGACCTTGAGGTTGTTGCTGGCGGCGGCGAGCTTCTCGACGAATTTGTCATAGATGCCCGCCTGCACGAGGAAGCGGTTGGTGCACACGCAGGTCTGGCCGGAATTGCGGTATTTCGCGGTGATGGCGCCGGCAACCGCGCGGTCGACATCGGCGTCGTCGAAGACCAGGAACGGCGCGTTGCCGCCAAGCTCCATCGACACTTTCTTGACCGTCGAGGCCGACTTCTGGATCAGGATCTTGCCGACCTCGGTCGAGCCGGTGAAGGTGATCTTCTTGACCAGCGGGTTGGCGCAGATCTCGTCGCCGATCTCGCCGGCAGAACCGGTGACGACATTGACGACGCCCTTCGGAAAGCCGACTTCCTCGACGAGCGCGCCCCAGGCGAGGCCCGAATAAGGCGTCTGCGAGGCCGGCTTGACCACCGCGGTGCAGCCGGCGGCCAAAGCCGGACCGATCTTGCGGGCAAGCATCGAGGACGGGAAATTCCACGGCGTGATGGCGGCAATGACGCCGACCGGCTCCTTGGTCACCAGGATGCGGCGGTCGCCCCATGGCGACGGCACGATGTCGCCATAGACGCGGCGGCCTTCCTCGGCGAACCAGAGGATATAGCTGGCGGCCGAGCCGATCTCACCCTTGGATTCGGTGAGCGACTTGCCCTGCTCGATGGTCAGCAATTCGGCGAGCACGTCCTGATTATCCATCATCGCGTCATGCAGCTTGCGCAGGAGCTTCGAGCGCTCGAGCGCGGTGGTCTTGCGCCAGCTCTTGAAGGCTTCCGCTGCGGCCTCGATGGCGCGGCGGGTCTCGGCCTTGCCGGCCTTCGGCACGGTGCCGATCTTCAGGCCCGTCGCCGGATTGTTGACATCGATGGTCTGGCCGCTGTCGGCCTGCACCCATTCACCATTGATGAGATTGGCCTGGCGCATGAAATGGCTGGTTTTCTGAAGCATGGTCTGGCCTCCGTTCGGCGCGCTGATCGGCCGTTTTTCTGGATATCCGTCGAAGCGTGCTTCAAGAGCCGCACGCCGGCGCATTGCTCTTACCTAGGGAAAGGCGGGCAAGCAATCACAAGATGGCATATAGGGGTTGGGCCAGCAAAAGCGAGCCGCGTTCAGCGGCTCTATCCGAAGACGTGAATGACCACCGTCAGCCAGAACGACGTGGTCACCACCGCGCTTGCGGTGGCAAGCGTCATCTGGTTCGAGGCCAGCGCCTGGCCGGTGTTGAACTGGACGGCGATCAGATAGGAGTTGATGCCCGAAGGGAGTGCCGCAACCACCACCGCGACCTTGGCCGTCAGCGGCGGGAGGCCGAGAAGCCAGACGAAGGCCAGAACCAGCGCCGGCATCAGGAACAGTTTCAGCACCGACAGCGCCAGCGCTGGCCTGATATTCCCGGAGATGCCGAAGCGGCGCAGGCTAAGCCCCATGGCGAACAGCGCCACCGGACCGGCCGTGCCCGCAAGCGTGTCGACCAGCCGCTCGACCAGGTTCGGCATCGGCGCGCCGGTGAGGCGCCAGGCGAGCCCCGCCAGGATGCCGATGATCAGCGGATTGATGAACAGGCGCCGGAGGAAGCTTTTGACGACGCGCAGCGGATGCACCGTCTCGCCGCTGCCGCGCCCGAACATCTCGAACAGCACGATCGAGGTCATCATCATGATCGGCAGGTGAACCGAGACCAGCAGCGACAGCACCTCGAAGCCGCTGGCGCCGAATATGCCAAGGACGAAGGGCGCGCCGAGCAGCACGACATTGGAATAGGCCGAGGACACGCCGCCGACGATGCCGGCGCGGGCATCTCGCTCGAACAGCCGCGTCATCACCAGATGGCCCGCGGTCCAGGTGATGGCGGCGGCCGCGAAATAGGCGCCCCACAGCGACCATGGCGTGACGCCGTGGAAATCCGCTTTGACCATGGTCTGGAAGAGCAGCAGCGGCATCGCCACGTTGATGGCGAATCCGGAAATGCCCTCGCCGCTCACCGGCTTCAAATAGCCGGTGAGCCCGGCAAGATAGCCGAGCGCCACAAGGCTGAAGACGAAGAGGACGGTTTCGGTGAGGGGAGTCATTTTGCGGGCGGAAACATTTTTCCCGTGATAGGCGAGCCCCGACCGCGGCGCAATCGGCGCGGCGGGCCGATCTCCGGCGCCTCTGCTTGTTTTCCGGACGGCTTTGCGGTCCCTATATGCCAATCACGACCTTGGTTCGCCCGGGCCGCCATAGGACTTCCGATGCTTCGACTTGTTCTGGTGCTTTTTCTCCTAGCTGTTCCGAGCCTTGCCCACGCGACCGATGCCGGCTGGGCGCTGCTGCGCGACGGCGGCCATGTCGTGCTGCTTCGCCACGCCTTCGTCACCGGGGCGACAGACCCGGCCAATTTCGATATCGGCAATTGCGCCACGCAGCTCAATCTGTCCGAGCGCGGCAAGCAGCAGGCAAGCCGCATCGGCGCGCTGTTCGCGGCGCGCGCGGCGCCGATCGATCATGTGCTCTCCAGCCGCTACTGCCGCTGCCTGGACACCGCCCGCATCGCTTTTGAATCCGAGCCGCAGCCCTTCGCGCCGCTCGACCTGCTCAAAACCGACCCGGCCGAAAAGGCCGCGCAAATGGCCGCGATCATCAAGGAGATCCGCGGCTATTCCGGCTCCGACAATCTGGTCCTGGTCACGCATGTGGAAAACATCGAGGCGCTCACCGGGGTGGCGCCGCGCGAGGGCGAAGCCGTGGTCGTGGCGCCGGATGGTGATGGTCTCAAGGTGCTCGGACGGGTCACGTTCTGACTAGGCGTGGTTGGCCATCCCATTCTTCAACAGCCAGGCGTTGATCTCGACCTTCCACGTTTCGATCATATCCCTGAAGGCATCCTCGGTCAGCTTTGACAGATAGGATTGCCCCTCCTCACCGAGCGCCGTGAACGTATAGGCGATGGAAGCCTGCGTGCCGTCTGGGCCATTATCAAGACAGGTTACTTCGACAAATCCGAAACGCGATCCCGGCGTCACCCTGGCATAGCGCACACGGTGTTCTTTCGGCTGCCAATCCGTGCAAGCCCAAAGCGTGAGCTCGTCACCGTGGCCGGTCCGGAACACCATCCCTTCTTGCGTCTCGCCGTCTCGCGGATGCAGAAATTCAGGATTCCAGCCATCGACCCACAGCGTTTCCCCCATCGGCGTGAACAACGGGAAGACGCGCTCGATTGGACCGGCAAGATCGATCCTGTGGCTGCGCTCAAGATGGCTCGTCACCAGACTTCTCCATCATTTCCGTCAACCGATGGCTATCCGCCGCGCGGAGCTCCAGCCCGTAGATGCGCTTCAGCTGATCGATTGTTTCGAGCGTCGCGGGTGAAAACGGCGCCTGCCCCTCGAAGGCATGCAGCACGATGCCCTCGATGAGATCGCCAAGACTCATGTCGCGATGCTCGGCCAGAGCCTTGAGCACCTTCACAAGCCTTTTCTCCAGCCGCACGCCAGTCTGTATGCGTTCTATAATCATATCATTTGTTATCATGGTACCTTGGTACAAGCAAGCGCTATGACCGCGACAATGTGGCCGAAATGTCACAATGAAAAGAAGCCGCAAATCCGCCGCGACAATGCCGCTTGCGACAACCCGTCGCAGGGTCTATAGGCGCGCTCCCGGTCACGAAAACCGAAGCGAGCACACCGGTTTGGAGCTTTCGCCTCCGCCCGCGCAGCCGGCTTTGCCGCGCTGTGTACGGTGCCGTTTCGGAGTGTTGGGACTTGCGGGTGTAGCTCATGGAGAGCGCCGGATTTGGTCCGGAGGCAGGGTTCGATTCCCACACCCACGACACGGATAGCTCAGTTGGGTAGAGCATCAGACTCATAATCTGACGGCCGAAGGTTCGAATCCTTCTCCATTTGGCCTGATAAGCCAAGGCACCCTTTTACGGTGTTATTCGAAAACGGTCCGGGGACCGGAATGCGAGGACTTCACGAACGGCAAGGCTTCGGCCTCGCCGGGCGGCGATGTCCTGCGCCATCGGCTCGCGGCCAGGCCCGCGGTGACGATCAAGGCGCGGCGCGGCCGGCAAAGGAAGCTTCGGCTTCCGGCGCCCGCTTCGTCGCCCCGCGATCCGCTCCCGAAGGCCCGCGGCGGATCGATGCCACCGGTCCCCGGATCATTCGTGCCCGGGAGATGAAGTACGACGACGTGAAACGAGAAACGAAAGGATGCTTCGACGCATGACGTGACGCCTCGCATGGGGCCATGCCCGACAGGAGTAAGACAATGAAGACCATTCTCGAAAAGCTTCTTGGACGGCAGCGCGTCCTCATGAAGGAAAATGAACGTGCCGTCGCCCTCTACAAGGGCGAGATCCAGGCGATCCTGATGCCGGGCGAACATTGGCTCGCCAACCGGCGCGGAAACCTGGAAATCTCCAGGCACGACCTGAAGAACCCGGAATTCGTTTCGGCATACGAGAAGGCGTTGTTCGACAAGCTCCCGGACGTGGCCGCGCGTCACTTCACCGTCGTCCGCACCGGACGCACGGAGGTTGCGGCCATCGAGCGCGACGGTGCCTTGCATGCTGTTCTGGTTCCGGACCGCAAGCTCGTGCTTTGGACCGATGCCGGACCGTGGAAGGTGACGTCCGTCGACACGGCGGCCGATCTGGCTGTCGCTCCGGCCCTGATGCGCCGGATCGGCCAGGCCCGGAAGACGGAGCATATGTTCCTCTATCCGGTCGTGGACGGCCAGGTCGGGCTGCTGTTCGTGGACGGCGTCTTCGTCCGCACGCTCGACGCGGGCGTGCACGCCTTCTGGAATGTCGGGCGCATGGTCCAGGTGAAGGTCGTCGACATCAAGCGCCAGTCGCTCGATGTCGCCGGGCAGGAAGTATTGACCAAGGATCGCGTGACGATCCGCGTCAACATCGCCGCCGAATACCGGGTCGTCGATCCGGTGACGGCGGTGAGCACGGTCAAGGACTTCTCGGAAGCCCTCTACCGCGCCCTGCAGTATGCCTTTCGCAAGACGCTCGGCGCGCTCACGCTCGACCAGATCCTCGACAAGAAGGTGACGGTCGACGAGGACGCTGCGGCCAAGGTGCGCGACGGCATGGCCGCGATCGGCGTCGAGGTCAGCGATATCGCTCTCAAGGATGTCATCCTGCCGGGCGATATGCGCGAGATCCTCAACCAGGTGGTTTCGGCCGAGAAGCAGGCCGAGGCCAACGTCATCCGCCGCCGCGAGGAGACGAACGCCACCCCGTTCGCTGCTCAACACGGCCAAGGTGATGGCCGAGAACCCGGTGATGCTGCGGCTGAAGGAGCTCGAGGCTCTCGAAGCCATCGCCGGCAAGGTCGAGCGGCTCACCGTCCACAACGGGACGGGCGGGCTGCTCAACGACCTGGTCAAGCTTCGTGACTGATGCATGTCGCCCAAAGTGGTTCCGGCTTTGGGAGAACGACATGCATCGACATGGAAAGCTTACGCAGCATAAAATGGGAAGGGCCGCCGGTTCGACGGCGGCCCTTCTTGCCTTTCCTCGACCCTCTACCCATCTGCCCCCGGCGCATCAGGCCTTTTCCTGCCGGGAAAAACCGATTAGACAGCGCCCAAACAAGATGCGGACAGATTCCGCCCGCAACCGAAGGAAGAGCCCTTGTCCACCACTTTCGAGAAAGTCGCCAAGATCATTGCCGACACCAGCGAGATCGACATCGACACCATCACGCCCGAGAGCCACACCATCGACGATCTCGGCATCGACAGCCTCGATTTCCTCGACATCGTCTTTGCCATCGACAAGGAATTCGGCATCAAGGTGCCGCTCGA
This sequence comes from Mesorhizobium sp. CA14, assembly GCF_020165195.1. Classification (GTDB taxonomy): domain Bacteria; phylum Pseudomonadota; class Alphaproteobacteria; order Rhizobiales; family Rhizobiaceae; genus Mesorhizobium. The sequence goes on from NZ_JAIUHR010000001.1 coordinate 98,345, forward strand.
GAAGTGGACGCAGGAAGTCAACGACGGCAAGGCCTCGACGGACGATTATTTCGTCATGAAGAACCTGTGCGCCAAGATCGATGCTCTGGTCGCGGCCAAGAACGCCTGATGTCCACAGAGCGCGCGAACTTGACGCGCTCAGCGCATGACCCCGAAATCGGCATCGATTTTCGGAAAGGATCATGCGCAAACTCAAAAAGCCGCCTGACCCACAACAGCCACCCATGAGTTCCCACGACGTCGTCATCACCGGGATTGGCCTTGTCTCTTCATTGGGAGAAGGTCCCGACGCGCATTGGCAAAAGCTGACACAGCCCGGTTTCCAGCCGGTGCTCGAGGCAGAGCGCTTCGCGCCCTATACCATCCATCCCCTGCCCGAGATCGACTGGAACCTGCAGATCGCCAAGCGCGGCGACCAGCGCCAGATGGAAACCTGGCAGCGGCTCGGCACCTATGCTGCCGGCCTGGCGCTGGACGACGCCGGCATCAAGGGCAATGACGAGCTCTGCACCACCATGGACATGGTGGTGGCGGCCGGCGGCGGCGAGCGCGACGAAGCCGTCGATGCTGTGATCCTTGCGGCCTCCGAGAGCCGCAACGACCGCGACGTGCTGCTCAACGAGAAGCTGACGACGGAACTGCGGCCGACGTTGTTCCTGGCCCAGCTCTCCAACCTGCTCGCCGGCAACATCTCGATCGTCCACAAGGTCACCGGTTCCTCCCGCACCTTCATGGGCGAGGAGGGCGCCGGCGTCTCGGCCGTCGAGACGGCGGCCGCGCGCATCCGCTCGGGACAGTCGACCCATGTTCTGGTCGGCGGCGCCTTTCAGACCGAGCATTCCGACATGCTGCTCGGCTACGAGCTTGCCGGCTACCTGCATCGCGGCCCGTGGAAACCGGTCTGGCAGCGCCAGGGCTCAGAAGGCGGCGGCGTGGTCACGGGCTCCGGTGGCGCTTTCTTGGTGCTCGAACAGCGCGAACACGCAAAAAACCGCGGCCGCAAGATCTACGCCGAGCTTGGCCCCGTCGTCTCCGGCCGCGCCAGGCGCCGGCAAGGCGAGTTGAATTCGGAGATTGCTGCGCTGTTGAAGCAGGCCAACCTTCCCGACGGCGACCTGCTCACGATTTCCGCCGCGTCCGGCGGCCATGCCGCCACGGCAGCCGAAAAGGCGGTGCTCGACGCCAACCCGGCTTTGGCCGTGCGAGCCTTTTCGACGCTGACCGGCCATATGAAGGAAGCGCAATTCCCCTTTGCGGTTGCGCTCGCTGCAATGGCCGTCGACCGCGGCGCCGGCTATCCTGTCTTCGATGCCACAGTGGAGCGCCCATTCGAAGGCGCCCCCAATTCCGTCCTTGCAACCGCGATCGGCTATCACCAATTCGAGGGCTTGGGGCTGGTTAAAGCCGCTTAGATCGGTTTTTCGCAATTCCGGGCGGAAAACCGCTGCACATTTTTCCTGGAATTGCTGGATAACGAGGCAGACAAAAGCATGGCCAATCTTCGCGATCACATGGGCAGGCCGATCGTCGCCGTTACCGGCATCGGCGTGGTGACCTCGCTCGGCATCGGCAAGGCCGACAATTGGGCGGCGCTGACCTCAGGCAAATCCGGCATCCATCCGATCACCCGCTTTCCGGTCGACCACCTCAACACCCGCATTTCCGGAATGGTCGACTTCCTGCCCTCGAGTTCGAAGGGCGCGAGCCACCTCACTTACGAACTGGCCGAGACGGCGGCCCACGAGGCCGTCTCGGAAGCAGGTCTCGATTCCGGCGATTTCGGCGGCCCGCTGTTCCTGGCCTCGCCGCCGGTCGAGCTCGACTGGGCCGACCGCTTCTCGCTCTATAATTCCGACAAGCAGGAGGCAGGCGCCGAAAGGTTGCTGCGCGTGGCGCGCGGGCTGAAGGAACTGGATGTCTTCGAGACCACGCAGTTCGGCTCGATCGCCGACCGACTGGCCGACCGCTTCGGCACGCGTGGCCTGCCGATCACTTTGTCCACCGCCTGCGCCTCGGGCGCCACCGCCATCCAGCTCGGGGTCGAGGCGATCCGGCGCGGCGAGTGCGACAAGGCGCTGTCGATCGGCGCCGACGGCTCGGCCACCGCCGAAGCGCTGATCCGTTTCTCGCTGCTCTCGGCGCTGTCCACCCACAACGATATCCCCGAGAAGGCCTCAAAGCCCTTCTCCAAGGACCGCGACGGCTTCGTGCTGGCCGAAGGCTCCGGCGCGCTGGTGCTGGAATCGCTGGAAGCCGCCGTTGCGCGCGGCGCGACGATCCTCGGCATCCTGCGCGGCTGCGGCGAGAAAGCCGACGACTTCCACCGCACCCGCTCCAAGCCCGACGGCTCGCCGGCGATCGCGGCGGTGCGCGCCGCCCTTGCCGATGCGGGCCTTGGCGAAGACGAGATCGACTACGTCAATGCGCACGGCACCTCGACGCCCGAGAACGACAAGATGGAGCACCTGTCGCTGTCCACCGTCTTCGGCGAGCGCATCGGCTCGATGCCGATCTCGTCGAACAAGTCGATGATCGGCCACACGCTGTCGGCCGCCGGCGCGGTGGAGGCCGCCTTCTCGCTGATGACCATGCGCGAAAGCGTCATCCCGCCGACCATCAATTACGACAATCCCGATCCGGCTATTGTCCTCGACGTCGTCCCGAACAAGAAGCGCGACGCCGAGGTCGGCACGGTTTTGTCGAACTCCTTCGGCTTCGGCGGCCAGAACACCTGCCTTGTCATGGCGCGGGAACCGGTCTAAGCGGATTTTTTCCGCAATGCATGTCGCGCAAAAGTGAAATCGGTTTTGCGACAACGATATGCATAACAAAGACACTAAAGCGCATCGCGCTTTAGAACCGAACTGACAGGCCCGATGCGCGCATTGCAACTTATCGAGGACCGCCGTCTGGAAACGGTGGACCTGCCGCCTCCCCCGCCGCCTTCGCTGGGCGAAGTGACACTCCGCATCAAGGCGGTGGCGCTCAACCATATCGATGTCTGGGGCTGGCGCGGCATGGCCTTCGCCAAGCGCAAGCTGCCGCTGGTCGTCGGCGCCGAAGCCGCCGGCGAGGTCGAGGCGGTCGGCCCCGGCGTCTCCAGCCTGCAGCCCGGACAATTGGTCTCGATCTATGGCGCGCGCACCTGCGGGCTGTGCCGCGCCTGCCGCGAAGGCCGCGACAATCTCTGCGAGCATGTCTCCGGCGTGCACGGCTTCCATCTCGACGGCTTCGCCCAGGAAAAGATCACCCTGCCGGCGCGGCTCCTGGTGCCGGCTCCTCCCGGCGTCACCGAGATCGGCGCCGCGGTCGCGCCCGTCACCTTCGGAACGGTCGAGCACATGCTGTTCGACAACGCGAAGCTGGAACCCGGCGAAACCATCCTCGTCCATGCCGGCGGCTCCGGCATCGGCACGGCCGCCATCCAGTTGGCCAAGAAGATGGGATGTACGGTCATCACCACGGTCGGCTCGAACGACAAGATCGACAAGGCCAAGGCGCTTGGCGCCGACCACGTCATCAACTACCGCGAGGACCGTTTTGAAGGCGTCGTGCGCAAGCTGACGAAGAAGAAAGGCGTCGACGTCGTCTTCGAGCATGTCGGCGCCGACACATTCGCCGGCTCGATGCTGTGCTTGAAGCGCGGCGGCCGCCTCGTCACCTGCGGCTCGACCTCGGGCGTGTCGACGCAGGTCAACCTGATGCAGCTCTTCCAGCAGCAGCTGAAGCTGCTCGGCTCTTTCGGCTGCCGCATGGAGAACATGGCCAATGCCATGCAGAAGATGGCCGCCGGCCTCGTCGTCCCCGTCATCGATACCGAAGTCGGCTTCGACGACATCGATGCCGCGCTGAAGCGCATGGAAGGCCGCGACGTCTTCGGCAAGATCATCCTGCGCGTTTCCTAAAGCAGTTCCAGGACAGGCGGATGGTCGGCACGGTGTTCAGGAAAGCCCGCCGGGACTTCATGTTCCGCTACGGGCGGCGGCTGCGCCGGCTGGAGCACTGGCTGGTCGCCAAGCTCGCTATCGTCTTGCTCTCGCTGCTGCGCCTGTTGCCGCCGGACAGCGCGCTCAACTTCGCCGACCGCGTCGCCCGCCGGGTCGGTCCGCTGGTCGGGCGCCACCGCGTTGCGGTCAACAATCTGCGCCTTGCCTATCCGCAAAAGAGCGACGCCGAGATCGAAGCCATCGCGCGAGACATGTGGGGCAACATGGCCCGCCTCGCGGCCGAATACATCTTCCTCGACGCGCTGTTCGACTTCGATCCGAACGCTTCGAAGCCGGGCCGGGTCGAGGTGCGCGGCGTCGAGCATTTCCTTGAGATCGCCGGCGAGAAGAAGCCGCACATCCTGTTCACCGGCCATCTCGGCAATTTCGAGCTGCTGCCGGTGGCCGCCGCCACCTTCGGCATGAACATCACGGCGCTGTTCCGTCCGCCGAACAACCCTTATCTCGCCGACTACATCCACTCGACGCGCCGCTCCTCCATGGGCGCGCTGCTGCCCTCCGCCGCCGGAGCGTCCTTCGCCCTTGCCGCCATCCTGGAAAAGGGCGGCAATATCGGCGTGCTGGTCGATCAGAAATTCTCGGGCGGCGTGGACACGGCTTTCTTCGGCCGTTCATGCCAGAGCAATCCGATGCTCGGCATGCTCGCCCGCCACTATGACTGCGATGTCTACCCCGCCCGTTGCATCAGGCTGCCGGGCAACCGCTTCCGTCTGGAAATCGAGAACAAGCTGGCGTTGCCGCGCACCAGTGACGGCAGCGTCGACGTCGATGCCGCCACCCAGCTTCTCACCGACGTGGTCGAGCGATGGGTGCGTGAAGATCCTGGCCAGTGGATGTGGTTCCACAAGCGCTGGGAAATCAGCGGCCGCCGCCGCAAGCGCGCAAAGGCGAAGGCGACAGCCGGCGAGTAATCGGTCGCTCCGCCGCCCCGATCAGTTGGTGACGACGATCCGCGTGTTACCGAAGCCGACTTCCTTAACCATCGTGTAGAAGGTCGCGGCGTTGGCCGGATGCAGGCGCACGCAGCCATGCGAGGCCGGGCGCCCGAGATTTCTCACCGATCCGGTGCCGTGAATGGCGTAGCCGCCGTGGAAGAACACCGAATAGGGCATCGGCGAGTCGTCGTATTTGCGCGAATACCACATCCGGGCGGTCCATTGCGGCCGGTAGCTGCCGCGCGGCGTGAAATAGCCCTTGCGCGCTGTCGACACGCTCCAGCGATAGACGACCTGGCCGTATTTGCTGACGGTCATGGTCTGCGACGAGACGTCGATATTGGCGACCAGCATGGCCGCCCGGCTTGCGATAGACATGCCGAACAACGCGGTTGCCAGCACAGTTGCCGTGAGAACGAACTTTTTCATGCGATCAAACCCCTTTTGATTGCCCCCTGCCATCCACGCGGTTTTCCATCTTTTTACCGGCAGGTGCGTTAAGTACCACACACTCATTGACGAAACCGCCAATCCAATGCGGTGAATTTGAACGATTTTCCCGGTATAGTTGCCGCCGCGACACGCACCCTCTGAAGTTTAGGCGAGGGCGTTGGGCCATGCCTGGATCGTCCTGTGGCAATGAGTGACTGCTGCTTGCAAAAGCGCTGCGTTCCTTCTTCAATCCGCCGCATGGATGAACGACTTCTCAAGGCAGTCGAGGACCGGGCCGACGACCTCGTTGCGCTGACCGCCGACCTGATCCGCTTCCCGACCGTCAACCCGCCAGGCGAGGCCTACCGGCCATGCGCCGAGTTTCTTGGCGCACGCCTGAAGAAACGCGGCTTCGAAACCGAATTCATCCGTGCCGAGGGCGCGCCGGGCGACAGCGACCGCTATCCGCGCGTCAATATCGTCGCCCGCTTCGACGGCCGCTCGCCCGGCCCTTGCGTGCATTTCAACTCACATATCGACGTGGTCGAGGCCGGCGATAGCTGGACGATCGATCCCTTTGCCGGCGTGGTGAAGGACGGCAGGGTCTACGGCCGCGGCGCCTGCGACATGAAGGGCGGCCTGGCAGCCTCGGTCATCGCCGCGGAAGCCTTCATGGCAACCTATCCGGATTTCCCCGGCGCCATCGAGATATCGGGCACGGCGGACGAGGAATCGGGCGGTTTCGGCGGCGTCGCGCATCTGGCGACGCTCGGCTATTTCTCGAAGCCGAAGGTCGACCATGTCATCATCCCCGAGCCGCTGAACAAGGATCGCATCTGCCTTGGCCATCGCGGCGTCTGGTGGGCCGAGATCGAAACCAAGGGCGAGATCGCGCATGGCTCGATGCCGTTCCTCGGCGACAATGCGGTACGCCATATGGGTGCGGTCCTGCAGGCCTTCGAGGAGGAATTGTTCCCTGCGCTCGACCGCAAGATGACGCGCATGCCGGTGGTGCCGGAAGGCGCCCGGCGCTCGACCATGAACATCAATTCCGTCCATGGCGGCCAGACCGAGGACTTCCGGCCGGGGCTCCCCTCCCCCAACGTGCCAGATTCCTGCCGGCTCACCATCGACCGGCGTTTCCTGCTCGAAGAGGACATCGCCACCGTAAAAGCCGAAGTCACCGGCATCCTCGACCGGCTGAAGCGCGAGCGCAAGAAATTCGACTACGAGATCCGCGACCTGATGGAGGTGTTGCCGCTGATGACCGAGCGCGACGCGCCGGTGGTGAAGGCTGTCGCCAAAGGCATCATGGAGGTGTTCGACCGCGAACCCGATTATGTGATCTCGCCGGGCACCTACGACCAGAAGCATGTCGCGCGCATCGGCCACCTCTACGACTGCATCGCCTATGGCCCTGGCATTCTCGACCTCGCCCACCGGCCGGACGAATGGGTCGGCATCGCCGACATGGTGGAATCGGCCAAGGTGATGGCGATTGGACTCAATGTGCTCTTGCGCGGTACATCCGGCTGATGCGCAAAAACATTCCGCCTGGCGCCGCCCGGCAGCACGAAACGCAATTTACTCGCGCGCGAAATCACGCTTCTATCCGCCAGCCTGAGCACGTTTGAGCAATGGGAGTTCAGCGATGAAACTGTGGAAGACCATCCTGGCCGCGGCTGTGCTGTCGCTTGCCGCCGCCACGTCGGCCTTTGCCGCACGCACTGATCTCACGCTCGGCATCGTGCTCGAGCCACCGCATCTCGATCCGACCGCCGGCGCGGCCGCGGCGATCGGCGAAATTACCTATGCCAATGTTTTTGAAGGGCTGACGCGCATCGACGAAAAGGGCCAGGTTCAGCCCGCTCTCGCCGAAAGCTGGACCGTCTCCGACGACGGCAAGGTCTACGCGTTCAAGCTGCATTCCGGCGTGAAGTTCCACGATGGCTCGGCCTTCAGCGCCGACGACGTGAAATTCTCGCTGGACCGAGCACGCGCAAAGGATTCGCTCAACCCGCAAAAGCCGCTCTTTGCGCACATCACCGATGTCGCGACGGTCGATCCGGCGACGGTCAAGGTCACCCTGGACGGTCCGCAGGGCAATTTCCTCGACGACATGGGCCAGGTTGCGGCGGTGATCGTGGGGAAAGGATCGGCCGACGGCAACAAGGACAAGCCGATCGGCACCGGTCCATTCAAGCTCGATCACTGGGCCAAGGGTTCCGAGATCACGCTCGTCAAGAATCCGGACTACTGGGGTACACCCGCCGCGCTCGACAAGGCGACATTCCGCATCGTTCCTGACGCCGCCGCGGCTGTCCCCGCCTTGCTCTCGGGCGATATCCAGGCTTTCGCCAACATGCCCGCACAGGACGCGCTCAGTCAGGTCCAGTCCGATCCACGCTTCAGCGTCGTGATCGGATCGACCGAGGGCGAGACCATCCTGTCGATCAACAACAAGAAGCCGCCCTTCGACAAGCTTGCTGTGCGGCAGGCGCTCGCCTCGGCGATTGATCGCAGTGCCATCATCGACGCGGCCTCGAACGGTCTTGGAAAGCCGATCGGCTCTCATTTTTCGCCAGGCGATGCGGGCTATGTCGATCTCACTGGAGTCTATCCGCACGACATCGACAAGGCCAAGCAGTATCTGAAGGAAGCGGGGCTGGAGAACGGCTTTTCGGCCACGATCAAGCTGCCGCCCGTACCCTACGCACGCGACGGCGGCCAGGTGATTCAGTCCCAACTGAAGGACATCGGGGTCAATCTGCAGATCATTCCCGTCGAATGGGCGGAGTGGCTGAGCCAGGTCTTCACCAACAAGGACTACGATCTTACGATTGTTTCTCATGTCGAGCCAAACGACATCGATATCTATTCGCGGCCCGGCTATTATTTTCAGTATGACAATCCGAAGTTCAACGATCTCATCAAGGAACTCGACACCACGGTCGACAAGGACAAGAGGCTGGAGCTGCTTGGGGAGGCGCAGAAGATTCTCGCGCACGACGTGCCCGCCGTCTACCTGTTCGAACTGCCCAAGATTGGCGTCTGGGACGCCAAGCTGCAGGGCATGTGGACGAACTGGCCGATCGAGGCGGATGATCTGACCAAGGTGAAATGGAGCGAGTGAGGTCTGCCGGCTAAGGGCGAAACTTGCGCTCCGTCGCACCCCCCTCTGCCCTGCCGGGCATCTCCCCCGCAAGGGGGGAGATCGGCAGTTTCTGCCGCGGCGACAACCACGCGACGTTGGCGATTGGCGAAAGCCTGGATGAGAGCTCAATCTCCCCCCTTGCGGGGGAGATGGCCGGCAGGCCAGAGGGGGGTGGGCGGGAACTCGACCTTCGCCCCGTTGGCGCTCTGGCCGAACCTGCGGTCTTTCACCTCCCATGACCGCCTATCTCCTGAAACGCATCATCATCGCCGCCCTCACCCTGGTGCTGGCCTCGATGGTGGTGTTCGCGGTGATGGAGATCCTGCCCGGCGATCCGGCACGCCTGATGCTGGGCATGAATGCCAGCGCCGACCAGATCGAAGTGCTGCGCAACCAGATGGGGCTGAACGCGCCGCTGGTGCTGCGCTACCTGCACTGGGCGGCGGGCTTGCTCAGCCTCGATTTCGGCCGCTCCTACACCTATTCGGTGCCCGTCGTCGACCTGGTGCGCGAACGCATCGCCGTCTCCCTGCCGCTGGCGCTGATCGCACTGGCGCTCTCGACCATCATCGCCATTCCGGTCGGCGTGTTCTCCGCCAGCCGCCAGGGCAGAGCTGGCGATACGCTCGCCATGGGCGCCGCGCAGCTCGGCGTCGCCGTGCCGAATTTCTGGTTCGCGCTGATGCTGATCTATCTGTTTGCCGTCTGGCTGCATCTGGTGCCGGCCGGCGGCTTTCCGGGCTGGAGCGCCGGCATCTGGGCTGCGTTGAAATCCCTGCTGTTGCCGGCCGTCGCGCTGGCATTGCCGCAGGCGGCGATCCTGGCGCGCGTCGCCCGCTCGGCGCTGATCGAGGTGCTTAACGAGGACTATATCCGCACCGCGCGCGCCAAGGGCCTGCCCTATCGCGCCGTGCTCTGGCGCCATGCGCTGCGCAACGCCATGATCCCGGTGCTCACCATCCTCGGCCTGCAATTCGCGTTCCTGCTTGCCGGCACCATCATCATCGAGAATGTCTTTTACCTGCCTGGCCTCGGGCGGCTGATCTTTCAGGCGATCACCCAGCGCGACCTGATCGTGGTCGAGAGCATCGTCATGCTGCTGGTCACCGCGGTGATCCTGATCAACCTCCTCGTCGACTTCTCCTACGCCATCGTCGACCCGCGCCTTAGAGCAATTCCAGGAAAAGTGCGTAGCGGTTTTCCGTCCGGAATTGCGCCAAAACAAATACTGAGAGCGGTTCAGCGATTCCGCGAAACGCGGAACCGCTCGAGAGGCCGGCAATGACCATGCGCATCGACCTGCCCGAGGAAACCATCGCCGGCGTGCTGGCCAAGGCCTTCGGCAACCGCTCCTTCCTGATCGGTCTGGCCATCACGCTGCTGGTTGTGGCCGTCGCGCTCCTCTCGTTTGTCTGGACGCCTTACGACGTCACAAAGTTGGTGATCGCCGACAAGACGCAGGCGCCCTCTTGGGCGCACTGGTTCGGCACCGACCATTTCGGCCGCGACATCCTGTCGATGATCATGGTCGGCGCCCGCAATTCGATTGCCGTGGCGCTGGTCGCCGTCGGCATCGGCATGGGTATCGGCGTGCCGCTCGGCGCCTTCGCCGCCGCGCGCGGCGGACTGGCCGACGAGGCGCTGATGCGCGTCAACGATCTCGTCTTCGCCTTCCCGGCATTGCTGTCAGCGATCATGATCACCGCGATCTTCGGTCCCGGCGCCGTCAACGCCATCATCGCCATCGGCATCTTCAACATCCCGGTCTTTGCCCGTGTCACCCGCGCCGGCGCTTTAGCCATCTGGCCGCGCGAGTTCATCCTTGCCGCGCGCGCCGCCGGCAAGGGTCTGACGCGGATCACCGTCGAGCACATCCTGCCCAACATCGCGACGCTGCTGCTCGTCCAGGGCACGATCCAGTTCGCGCTGGGCATCCTCGCCGAAGCCGGGCTTTCCTATGTCGGCCTCGGCGCCCAACCGCCGATGCCGAGCTGGGGCCGCATGCTGTTCGATGCCCAGACGCGCATGGTGACCGCGCCCTGGATGGCGATCTTCCCCGGCATGGCGATCGTCATCACCGTGCTTGGGCTGAACCTGCTCGGCGACGGCATCGCCGACATCCTCGATCCGAAATCGCGGCGGCGCCGATGAGCCTGCTCGAGATCGAGAACCTGTCGCTGACGATCAGCGCCACACCGATCCTCAAAGGCGTCGATCTGGCCATCGCGGCGGGCGAGGTCGTGGGCCTTGTCGGCGAATCCGGCTCCGGCAAGTCGATGACGGCGCTGACAATCATGCGGCTGCTGCCGCATCTGGCCCGCGCCAAAGGCCGCGTCGCCTTCGATGGCATCGACATCCTCGGCGCGAGCGAGGACCAGATGTGCGCCTTGCGCGGCGACGATATCGGCATGGTCTTCCAGGAGCCGATGACGGCGCTCAACCCGGTCAAGACCATCGGCGAGCAGGTCGCCGAAGGCATACGCTGGCACACCAAGGCGGGCCGTGCCGAAGCGGAGGAGCGCGCGCGAAAAATCCTCGACCGGGTCGGGCTGCCGGAGGCCAAATTCCCGCTGTCGCGCTACCCGCACGAACTGTCGGGCGGCCAGCGCCAGCGCGTCGTCATCGCAATCGCCTGTGCGCTGAAGCCGAAGCTGCTCATCGCCGACGAGCCGACGACGGCGCTCGATGTGGTGCTGCAGGCGCAGATCCTCGATCTTTTGCGCGATCTGGTCAGCGAAAACCGCATGGGGCTGCTGCTCATCTCGCACGACCTCGCGGTGGTGACCGAGATGGCCGACCGCCTGACCATCCTGCGCCGTGGCGAGGTGACGGAAGCCGGCGACACCGCCCGCACGCTGTCGGAACAATCACATCCCTACACACGCGAGTTGGCGCTGGCTTCCATGCATGTGCCGGCGCGCCCAAAACCGCATCCTGCCGGCTCGGCAAAACCCTTGCTCGAAGTCGAAAGCGTCGGCCGGGACTATCCGGGGCGACGCAAATCGCTAATCCGGCCGGCGCAACCGATCCGCGCCGTCGACGATGTCTCGCTCACCATCGAGCCCGCGCAATCGGTGGCGCTGGTCGGCCGCTCGGGCTGCGGCAAGTCCACGCTTGCCCGCATGATCCTCGCTTTGGACAAGCCGACGGCGGGCACGATCCGCTTTCGCGGCGAGCCCATCACCGGCAAGCCGGAATCGGCGTTGAGGCCGGCAAGGCGCGACATGCAGGTCGTGTTCCAGGATCCCTACGGCTCCTTCGACCCGCGCCAGAAGGTGGAAAAGCTGGTGGCCGAGCCGCTGCATCTTCTGGAAAAGCAGCCGACAAAGGCCGAGCGCCGCGAGATGGTCGCGCATGCGCTGCACGAGGTCGGGCTAGGCCCGCGCGACATGGACAAATACCCGCATGAATTCTCAGGCGGCCAGCGTCAGCGCCTGTCGATCGCGCGTGCCATCATCACGCGGCCCAAGCTGGTGGTCGCCGACGAGCCGGTCTCGGCCCTCGACGTCTCGATCCGCGCCCAGATCCTCGACCTTTTCGCCGAGCTCAACCAGAAGCTCGGCATCGCCTATCTCTTCATCACCCATGACCTGACGGTCGCCCGCGCCATGGCGGACGAGGTGCTGGTCATGCATGAAGGCAAGATCGTCGAGCGCGGCCCCGCCGCCGATGTGCTCGACCACCCGCGCTCGGAAGCGGCGCAAGCGCTGGTCGCGGCGGCGCCCGACCTGCATCGCGCGATCGCGCGCAAAATGCAGGAACAGGGGTAGGCGATCAGCCCGTTTGCCTGACGCAATTCAGGACGGAAGGCTACGGCGAAGTCGCCGAGCCTAAACGCTCATACTTGTCCTGGAATGCTTCAGCTCTCCGGCTTCACCAAATCGACGGGGCTGATGTCGAGCAGGTCGAGCGTGCGGCGCAGAAGCTTCACTTCGCTCTGCGCCAGCCTGGCATCGGCCTTGGCGATCTCGGCCATGTGGCGGGCAAGCAGCTTCCGGCGCTCGACATCGAGATCGCGAAACAGCGCGATCGCCTGCGAGCCGTTGGTCTCGTAGCCATAATCGTTGAGATATTCGATGACGCTGTCGATCGAGGCCTCAGGGATGCCGAAGGCTTCCTTGCAGATGCGCCGGAACACGACCATCTCGCTCTCCGAGACCGAGCCGTCGGCAAGGATCATGCGGAACAACATCAGAAGTTCGGCCGACAGCACCGGGTCGTCCGCCACCTTGCGCACGCCCGGGTCACCGTCGAAGATCGAACGTATCTGGTCGAGCAGCGCCATCGCCATCAAAGCTCCCCTTTGCGATTCCGTCGAGATTGTTAGCGTGGAATTGGTCTTGCGCAAACTGGTGGAGCGTGATGGAAGCTGCGGCTTCCTTCCAAGCACCCCTTCCCGATGATCGACCTGACCCTGCAGACCGTTCTCATCCTCATCGCCGCCGCCTTTGCCGCTGGCTTCGTCGACTCGATCGCCGGCGGCGGCGGGCTGATCACGATCCCGGCGCTGCTGCTCGCCGGTTTTTCGCCGGTCGCAGCACTCGGCACGAACAAATTGCAAGGGATGTTCGGTTCCGGCTCGGCGACCATCCACTATGCTGCCAACGGCCAGGTCGATTTGCGCCGCCAGCTGCCGTCGGCGCTGCTGGCGCTTGTCGGCGGCGCAGTCGGGGCGCTTTTGGCGACCGTCGTGCCCGGCGATTTCCTGCGCGCGCTGCTGCCGCTGCTGCTGATCGCCATCGCGCTCTATTTCGCGCTGAAGCCGAACATGCACGACGTCGACCGCGCCGAGCGGCTGTCGCCTTTCCTGTTCGGGCTGATCGTCCCGCCGCTGGTCGGCTTCTATGACGGGCTCTTCGGTCCCGGCGCCGGCTCCTTCTACATGCTCGCCTTCGTCACGCTCGCCGGCTATGGCGTGCTCAAGGCGACGGCGCACACCAAGCTGCTCAACTTCGCCTCCAACATCGGCGGCTTCGTCGTCTTCGCCGCCGTCGGCGTCATCGACTGGAAGATCGGCCTGATGATGGGCGTGGCGCAGTTCATCGGCGCCCGCGTAGGCGCGAGCCTGGCAATCCGCATCGGCGCGAAGCTGATCAAGCCGCTGCTGGTGGTGGTCTGCCTGGCGCTGGCGATCAAGCTCTTGGCCGACCCCGCCAATCCGCTGCGCCAACTGGTTGGTGTGTGAGGGCTCCTGCTGGTAGAGTTCTGGTGTTGCGAATCATGTTGGAGGGACCAGACATGAATCTCAGTGCACCCACCCAGATCGGGTTCATTATTCGTTGGTTATAGCCGTCATCGGCCTTCTCGCCGCGCTTGGCGCTCTTGCATTTATTCCGATTGCGTCCGTTTGGATCATGCTCATCGCCTACATCGTGCTCGCCGTGGGCTGTTTGATGCGGTGCTTGAAATTCGCAGATCTCAGGCAACTCGGAGCGCCCGGCCCTGCCGGGCGCTTTTGATTTTTGCGATCCTGTTCTGCTAGGCTCGGATCATGTCCGACGAGCCAGAGCGCCATCGCCAGGATAATCGCTCTCCCGCCCTCCATTTCGAGATGGTGCGGCGCAAGCCCGCCGTGTCGCTCGCGGGCATCGTCACGGATATCTGCGGCTACCGCGAGACCTGCCCCGGCCATTTCCGCATCGTCGAATTTGCTTCGCTGACCGTGCCGCTGGTGATCAGCTTCGCCGAAGTCTTCGCCATCGGGCTCGGTCACAGCCCCGGCGACAATGACCGCTACGCCAGCTTCGCCGCCGGCCTCTATGCCGGGCCGGTCATGATCGAATCCTTCGGCGGCGCCTGCTGCGTCCAGGTCAATTTCACGCCGCTTGGCGCCAGGCAATTCTTCGGCCTGCCGATGAGCGAGCTGCGGGATCGCATGGTCGGGTTGGATGATGCGCTGGGCTTTGACGGCATCGCGCTGCGCGAAGAGCTCGGCGAAGCGGCTGATTGGAACGCGCGCTTCGACATTGCCGAAGGATTTATTACCAGCCGCCTTGCCGAAGCGAACGCCCTTTCGCCCGCAATCGCCTGGGCGTACAGGACGGTCGTCATGTCGGGCGGCCGCACCCGCATTTCGGCACTCGCCGGCGAGATCGGCTGGAGCCGCAAGCACCTGGCCGCCAAATTCACCGACGCGATCGGCATCGGCCCGAAGACATTGTCACGCATCGTACGCTTCAACCGCGCGCTGTCCCTGTCGAAGAGGCAGGATAATGACTGGGCCGGCATCGCCGCCGATTGCGGCTATGCCGACCAGGCGCATCTGGTGCGCGAGTTCCGTCAGTTGGCCGGCGAAACGCCGACAGGGCTCGCGGCGATAATCTAGCCCTCAGGCGAGGTAACATTTGTTCAAGACGCCAAAATCGCCTTCGCACAGACTGGCATTCATCAACCGATCCAGGGAGATTGTCATGCCGAGAGCAAACGAAGCACCCCGTCTCTACCCGGCCCTACGCTACAGAAATGCCGCCAAGATGATCGACTGGCTTTGCGAGGCCTTCGGCTTCGAGGTCCGCGCCCGCTATGGCGAGGGCGACATTGTCCACCACGCCGAGCTGACTTTCGGCTCCTCGATGATTATGCTGGGCACAGCACGCGACGACGACTACGGCAAGATGGTGGGCGAGCCCGGCAGTGGTGGAGGCAAGTCGATCTACATCGCTGTCGGTGATGCCGATACCGCCTACGTGCGTGCCAAGAAGGCCGGCGCGAAAATCCTGCAGGAACTGGTCGACCGCGACTATGGCAGCCGCGAGTTCATCTGCCTCGACCCGGAAGGCAATGTCTGGTCCTTCGGCACCTATTGGCCGAAGGCGGGTGAGAAGGCTTAGTCAGCGCGCCAGCCCAAAAATCGCGTCGCAGTCGAGATGCCTCTCCAACTCCGCGGCGACCTCGTCCAGCGCCTTTTCGACGTCCGCGCGATACTCGATGCCGCCTCCCCTGACGCCAAGGCTCTCCAGATAGGCGGCGCGAAACGCGTCGGCGGAGAACAGTCCGTGCAGATACGTGCCGATCACCTTGCCGTCGGCGGAAACAGCGCCGTCCTTGGCGCCATTGAGCATCGTCGACGGTCGCGCCGTGTCCGCGCCGGTGGTGCGGCCGAGATGGATCTCATAGCCCTCGAGCGGCAGGCCGAACTGCACCGAATGCGCGCTTGAATTGCGCACGGTCTTCTCGGGCTCCATCACCGTTTCGATGTCGAGCAGGCCAAGGCCTTCGGCCTCGGTGACGCTGCCTTCGATGCCGTCGGGATCGCGCACCATGCGGCCGAGCATCTGGTAGCCGCCGCAGATGCCGACGACATGGCCGCCGCGCTTGCGATGGGCGAGAAGATCGCGATCCCAGCCGTTCTCGCGGAATTTCAGGAGGTCGCCGATCGTCGATTTGGAGCCGGGGATAACCACCAGCCCGGCATCTTCCGGCAGCTTCTTGCCCGGCGGCACGAACACCACCTCGATCTGCGGCTCGGCTTTCAGCGGATCGAGATCGTCGAAATTGGCGATCCGCGCCAGCATCGGCACCGCCACCTTCAGCGCCCGTTTCTCGCCGGAAGCGAGGCGTTCGAGCACGACGGAATCTTCGGACGGCAGCCGCCCGGCCGCCTTCAGCCACGGCACGACGCCGAAGCAGCGCCAGCCGGTGAACCTTTCGATCGCGCTTATCCCCTCGTCGAACAACGAGACATCGCCGCGGAACTTGTTGATGAGATAGCCGGCGATCATGCGCCGGTCTTCCTCCGGCAGGATCAGGTGCGTGCCGGCCACGGACGCAATGACGCCGCCGCGGTCGATGTCGCCGACCAGGATCACCGGCACATTGGCGCGCGTGGCGAAGCCCATATTGGCGATGTCGCGGCTTCTGAGATTGATCTCGGCGGGCGAGCCCGCACCCTCGACGATGACCAGGTCCGCGCCCTCGCCGACCTTCGCCCAGGACTCCAGCACCGCGTCCAACAGCCCGGCTTTCATCGCCTGGTAGTCGCGCGCCCGCGCCTCGCCGTAGACTTTGCCCTGCACCACCACTTGCGAGCCAATATCGCTCTGCGGCTTGAGCAGCACCGGGTTCATATGGACGGTCGGCCTCACCCCGCAGGCCAGCGCCTGCAGCCACTGCCCGCGGCCGATCTCGCCTTCGCCGGTTTTGTCGTCGCCCGGAATGTCGGCAACGGCGGCGTTGTTCGACATGTTCTGCGGCTTGAACGGCCGCACCTTCAGCCCGCGATTCTTCGCGGCGCGGCAAAGCCCCGCCACCAGCACGGTCTTGCCGACATCCGAGCCGGTGCCCTGCAGCATGATCGCTTTGGCCATCAGCCCCTGCCCTTCAAGTCGGTCATCGGGCCGATCGTCGATTTCTGCGCCAGCGGCCCGCCGCGCCAGAGATAGAGCGCCATCAGCGGTTCCTTGCCCGTGCGCATGGCATGGCTGACGTTGGAAGCGTGGTGAATGACCTCGCCGGCGTCGCGAACATGGAAACCGCCCTCGCCCATCCGCCATTCCGTGCCGCCGGTCAGCGGGATGTAGATCTCCTCCGCAATGTGATGATGGTCGGGATAGACGATGTCGGGCCCGAGGATCAGCAGACCGGCCGCGACCTCTTCGTTGACGAAATGCCCGCGTGTGCCGAACACTTCCAGCCAGCCGTAATTGTCGATGAAGCTCTGCCCGAAATCGGCGGCGGTATAAGTCTGCCCCCATCGCAACTCGTCCCGATGATCGGCAACGAATCGCGTCAATGGCCTGGCGTCGGCCGGTGCAAGCTTCGCGAGCCGATCGAGATAGCGGAGGCAGCCAAGCGCGCGCCGCGCGAGAGAACGCGCAGGCATGTCCCAGCCGATGCGCGCGACTTCGTCCCTCACCAGATCATTGTCGACGCCCGCGAGACAGGCTTGGAATCGCTCCAGCAACTCATCGAAAATTGTCGGCACGCACGAGCTCCGTTCGTCATTTCATGCACAGCCGGTTCTCAACGGCCCGGGTTGCGCGGCGGCATCATTGGTCTAGATTGAACGGCGCGCAAAGCCAAAAACGACAGGCCAGAAGGCCTGAAACGACAGGGAGCACGCCATGGACGCGGCAGTCGATGCGGGCACTGGCCAATTCGAGCTCAACGAGGAACAGCGTGCCATCCAGGAGATGGCCCGAGCCTTCGCGTCGGACCGCGTCGCGCCCAATGCGCTCGACTGGGACAAGGCAAAGCACTTCCCCGCCGATGTGATCCGAGAAACCGGGCCGCTGGGGCTGGGCGGCATCTATGTGCGCGACGATATCGGCGGCTCGGCGCTTGGGCGGCTGGACGCGGTGTTGATCTTCGAGGCGCTTGCCCACGCCGATCCGGCCTTCTCCTCGTTCATTTCCATCCACAACATGGCGGCCTCGATGATCGACCGCTTCGGCAGCGATGAGCAGCGGCAGCGCTTCCTGCCGAAACTGACCTCGATGGAATGGCTGGCGAGCTATTGCCTGACCGAGCCCGGGTCAGGCTCGGATGCGGCTGCGCTGAAGACGCGCGCGGTAAAGAGCGGCGGCGACTATGTCTTGAACGGCGCCAAGCAGTTCATCTCCGGCGCGGGCGACAGCGACCTCTATGTCGTGATGGCGCGCACCGGCGGCGATGGCCCGAAAGGCATCTCGACCTTTGTCGTGGCCAAGGATGCGCCGGGCCTGTCCTTCGGCGCCAATGAGCACAAGATGGGCTGGCACATGCAGTCGACCCGCCAGGTCGTCTTCGAGGATTGCAAGGTGCCGGCCGAGAACCTGCTCGCCGCGGAAGGCGCCGGCTTCGGCATCGCCATGGCCGGGCTCGACGGCGGGCGGCTCAACATCGCCGCCTGTTCGCTCGGCGGCGCGCAGTCGGCGCTCGACAAAGCGCTCGCCTATACGGCCGAGCGCAAGGCCTTTGGCTCGAAGATCAACCAGTTCCAGGCGCTGCAGTTCAAGCTGGCCGACATGGAGACGGAGCTGCAGGCGGCCCGCATCTTCCTCTACGCAGCCGCCTCGAGGCTCGACCGCAAGGCGCCGGACGCCGGCAAATGGTCGGCTATGGCCAAGCGCTTCGTCACCGATATCGGCTTCGACATCGCCAACCAGGCGCTGCAATTGCATGGCGGCTACGGCTATCTGCACGATTACGGCATCGAGAAGCTGGTGCGCGACCTGCGCGTTCATCAGATCCTCGAAGGCACCAACGAGATCATGCGCGTCATCATCGCGCGGAGTTTGATCGGCCGCTGACGATACATTCGGGAGAAAAAGATGGCAACGATCGCCTTCATCGGTCTCGGCAACATGGGCAATCCAATGGCCGCCAACCTCGTTAAGGCGGGACACACCGTGCTCGGCTTCGATCTCATGCCCGACAACCTCACTGTCGCGAAAGAACACGGCGTGACCGTGATGGCGAGCGCCGTCGCGGCGGTGAAGGACGCTGACGTCGTCATAACCATGCTGCCCGCCGGCAAGCATGTGCTGTCGGTTTATGAGGGCGTCGCGCCCAAGGCGAAGAAAGGCGCGTTGTTCATCGATTCCTCGACCATCGATGTCGAGTCGGCGCGCAAGGCGCATGCGATTGCCGCGAAGCATGGCCTGCAATCGATCGATGCGCCCGTCTCCGGCGGCACGGGCGGCGCCGCGGCCGGCACGCTGACCTTCATGGCCGGTGGCTCGGATGAAGCGTTTGCCGCCGCCGAACCGATCCTGAAGCCGATGGCCGGGCGCGTCGTTCATTGCGGCGGCGCCAGCGCCGGACAGGCCGCCAAGATCTGCAACAACATGATTCTCGGCATCTCGATGATCGGCGTCGCCGAGGCCTTCGTGCTGGCCGAAAAGCTCGGCCTGTCGCACCAGGCGCTGTACGATGTCGCCTCGACCTCGTCGGGCCAATGCTGGTCGCTCACCACCTACTGCCCGGTGCCCGGCCCTGTTCCGGCTTCGCCGGCCAATCGCGACTACAAGCCGGGCTTTGCCGCCGCGCTCATGCTGAAGGACCTGAAATTGTCGCAGGAAGCCGCGCAGAACGCGGGCGCCGCGACCCCGCTCGGCGCCGAAGCTACGCAGCTTTATGCGCTGTTCAACGCGCAGGGGCATGCCGGCGCCGATTTTTCCGGCATCATAAATTTCCTGCGCGGCGACAAAAGCTAAACGGCTGCTTTCCAACGATTATTAGCGAATTTTTTCGACACAAAGCCGGCAAATTTAGATTTGCTTAAGGTCTTGCTAACTCACCGGTAACGATGTGCCTTTAAAACGGATTGCGAGGCGGACATCGCGTCCGCCCGGCGCTCCGGATCAGGTCTCGCGTACCGGAGCCCGTAAGTTTCGCAAGTATCCTGTCGCGAAGCGCCATGCGTATCTGGCAGAGCCGCGTTCCCTTCGGGACGCGGTTTTTGCGTTTCGGAGACGCGCTCCGCGAGCCGTCCAGGAATGGACCGGGCGCTCAGCCAGGAGCGCCCGGAGAATATCCGCTTAGCGCTTGCGCAAATCGGCATCCGCCAGATCGAGCGCCTTGGCGATGCGCTCGCAGGCCATGTCGATCGTGTCGCGCGTCCAGATCAGCGGCGGCGAGAGAATCATCGTGTCGCCGGTGGCCCGCATCATCATGCCGCTCGCGACGGCATGGTCGCGCACGACGACGGCAGCGCTTCCCGACGGCAGATAGCGTTCCTTGGTCGCCTTGTCCTTGACGATCTCGATCGCGCCCATCAGGCCGATCGAACGCACCTCGCCGACCAGCCTGTGCCCAGCGATCCGCTCCTGCAGCGCCTGCGCGAAATAGGGACCGGTGTCGTTCCTGACGCGCTCGACCAGGCCTTCCTTCTCGATGATCTCGAGGTTTTTCAGCGCCACCGCGCAAGCCACCGGATGACCGGAATAGGTGTAGCCGTGATAGAACTCGCCGCCTTTCTCGACCAGCGTCTTGGCGATGCGGTCGCCGACCAGCAGCGCCGAGAGTGGCTGATAGCCCGAGGTCAGCGCCTTGGCGGTGGTGATGGTGTCAGGCTCGATGCCGAAAGTCTGCGCCGCGAACCATTCGCCGGTGCGGCCATAGCCGGTGATGACCTCGTCCAGCATCAGAAGCACATCGTATTTGCGGCAGATGCGTTCCACTTCCGGCCAATAGCTCATCGGCGGGATCTTCACCCCGCCGGCGCCCATCACCGGCTCGCCGATGAAGGCGGCGACCTTGTCGGATCCGGCTTCGAGGATCGCGTCCTCGACCGCCTTCGCCGCGCGGATGCCGAAATCATGGTCGCTTTCGCCGGGCAGCGCTAGTTCATAGGCATAGGGCATCATCACATGGACGATGTTGGGCACTGCGCCGCCGAGTTGCTTGTGCATCGGCTCCATGCCGCCGAGCGACGTGCCGGCGATCGTCGAGCCGTGATAGGCCGACTTGCGCGAGATGATGCGGTTCTTCTCGGGCTTGCCTTCAAGCGCCCAATAGTGGCGCACGAGCCTGAGCGCCGTGTCGTTGGCTTCCGAACCGGACGAGCCGTAGAAGACCTGGCCGACATGCTTCGGCGCCAGCTCCGCCAGCTTCTTCGACAACAGCACCGGCGTCGGCGTCGAGCATTTGAAGAAGGAGTTGTAGTAAGGCAGTTCCTTCATCTGCGCGTAGGCAGCCTCGGCCAGCTCGTCGCGGCCATAGCCGACATTGACGCACCACAGGCCAGCCATGCCGTCGAGGATTTCGGCGCCGTCGGCATCGTAGATGAACGGGCCCTTGGCATGGGTGATGATGCGCGAGCCCGTCTCGCGCAGCTCCTTGTGGTCGGTGAAGGGATGAAGGTGATGCGCGGCATCGATCTGCTGAAGCTGCTTCAGCGAATAATTCTGATAGGTCATGGATTTGATCTTTCCTCTTGAATCAATCCGGCAGCGGCCGGGGCGGATTCGTCAGAGGAAGCGGGGCGGCGAATAGCCGATCCGGGCGCACAGCCGCAACAGCTCGGCGCGCAGCGTGCGCGGTGACGGCGTCACCGCGACCCCGAAGGCGCCTGATGTGCTGAAGCGGATCATGGCGGCAGCTTATGCCGCCTGAGGCTCAAAATTCAAGCTGTTCCGGTTAGCGCCCGCTGCAGGAATATGTAGCGCATCGCCGTCTGCGCCGCCTGCGGCCGGCGATCGCCGCGCCCGCCATGGCCGCCTTCGGTCTCTTCGAAGAACAGCGTCCGGCCATGGCCTGCCTCCTGCAGCCGCGCCGCCATCTTGCGGGCATGCCCGGGATGGACGCGGTCGTCGGCGGTGGACGTCATCAGGAGCACCGGCGGATAGGCAGCGCCTGCCTTGACATGCTGGTAGGGCGAATAGGCGCCGAGCCAGGCCGCCTCTTCCGGCTTCGACGGGTCGCCATATTCGGCGATCCACGAGGCGCCGGGAGGCAGGTCGGTGTAGCGCAGCATGTCGAGCAGCGGCACGTCGATGATGACCGCGCCGAACAGCTCCGGCCGCTGCGTCAGCGATGTGCCGGTGAGCAGGCCGCCATTCGAGCCGCCCTGGATGCCAAGCTGCGCCGCCGTGGTGATGCCGCGCCGGACCACATCCTCGGCCACCGCCGCGAAATCGTCGAAGGCGTTCTGGCGCTTGCCCTTGAGCGCCGCCTGATGCCAGGCCGGACCGAACTCGCCGCCGCCGCGGATGTTGGCCTGAACATAGGCATTGCCCTTGTCCAGCCAGAGCCTGCCGCGAATGCCGGCATAGCCGGGCAGCAGCGGCACTTCGAAGCCGCCATAGCCGTAGAGCAGCGTCGGCACCGGCCCTTTCTGGTCGCGCCTCCGCACCACGAAATACGGGATCATCGTGCCGTCCTTCGAGCGCGCCTCGAATTGCTCCGAGACATAAGGCGAGGCCTCGAAGCGGGCCGGCTGCGACTTCACGGTTTGAAGCGTCTCGCCATTGTCGTCCGACCAGATGATCGAGCTCGGCGTCAGGAAATCGGTGAAGGAGAAGGAGACGCTCGAGCCGAAATGCTCGGCATGGCTGATGCCGACATTGCCGTTGTCCGGCAGCGCGATCGGTTTCAGCGACCAGCCATCGGCGGTGCGGTCGCAGGCGATGACCTTGCCGCGCACATTGTCCATCAGGTTAATGAACAACCGGTCCTTGGTCCTGGCGAGCCCGGCGATCGAGACGCGATGCGCCGGCGCAAGCACCGTTTCGAACGGCCCGAATGCACCGCTCTCGATCCAGCGATCGAAATCGACCGAATAGAGCCCGTCGGGCAGGCAGCGCGTGCCGTCGGGCGCCGTCCATGGGCTGCGCACGCCGAAGATCAGCTGGCCCTTGAAGACCGCCGTGTCGGTGGCGTCGTCGGGCAGCGGGATGCGCCGGTTCTCGCCCGAAGCCAGCCGCAGGAAATTGTGCGAGGTGAAGAAGTCGAGCGTCTTGCCGAGCAGCACATGCCGCTTGTCGCCGTCATATTCGACGCCGCCGCCGACCGCGAGATGTTGTTTCTCGCCTTCGAAGATCGGCGTCGCGTCCTCGAGCTTGGTGCCGCGCTGCCAAAGCTTGATCACGCGCGGATAGCCGGACTGCGTCTTGTCGCTTTCCTCGAAAGCCGCCGAGACGATGACCGTATCCCGGTCCAGCCAGGAAAAGCCCGACTTGGAGGCGCGCGCGGAAAACCCTCCGTCGACAAAGGACCTCGTCACGATATCGAATTCGCGCATCTCACTGGCATCGCCGCCATCGGGCGACATGTAGAGCAGGCAGCGGTTGAAATCGGGATAGAGTCGGCTGGCGCCGCCGAACACCCATTTGATGTCTTCCTTCGCCGAGAGCTGATCGAAATCGATGATCGTCTCCCATTCCGGTTTGCCGGTCTTGTAGGAAGCGACAGGCGTGCGCCGCCACAGCCCCAGCGCATTGGTCTTGTCCTGCCAGAAATTGTAGACGTAGCCGGCAAGTGCGGCCCCGACCGGCATATTGTCCTCGGCCGTCATCAGGTCGAGCGCGGTCTCGAAAGCCGCCTGATAGGAAGGATCGCCCTGCAATTCGGCGACCGTCAGCGCATTCTGGCGATGAACCCAGTCCAGCGCTTCCTTGCCATTGCGATCCTCCAGCCACAGGAAAGGATCGTCAGCCGCCAATTCGGGCTGGGTTTTGGTCATCATGCTGGTCATGCGGGTCTCCATCTGGCGGCCCCGCCTACATCGCGTTCGCTGCGTCGATATTCAAGGGCCGTGACGGGACCGATTACAAAACCCGCCGGCGCATGACAGTCGCCGCCGCCAGCGCCGCGCAGATCGCACCCAGCGTGACCGGCAGGCCGGCGGCGCCGATAATACCCATGACGCCGCCGGTGAGCGGCGGCACGACGATGCCGCCAAAACCCCACATCAGCGAGAAGGCCGCATTGCCGGCGACCAGCGCCGAGCCGCTGAAGCGCTCGCCGAGCTCGATGATCGACATCGTGTAGATGCCGTAGGAAACGGCGCCCCAGACAAAGACGCACGTCCAGATCAACGGCGTCTCGATCAGCGCCGGCAAGAGCACACATCCAAGGATGGTCACCACCACGCAGCCGAAGCGCACCAGGCGCGCCGTCAGTTTTTCGGCAAGCAGGCCGAGCGGCACCTGCATGGCGATGTTGCCGGCGATCATCACGGAAAGCAGCGCCGACATGCGCGCCTCGGGAATGCCGTGATGCGTCCCATAAACCGGCAGCAGCGCCAAGATCGCTTGCTCGAATCCTGCCGCGACGATCACCGCCGACAGAAGCAGCCAGGCCATTGGTATGAAGCCCAGCACCGAAACCCTGTTTTCGGCCTCGTCGACTTTTGGCAGCCGCTTCACCACCACGGCCAGACAGCCGCCGCAGAAGATGAAGGCAAGAATGCCGACAAGGAAAGGCGGCCAGCCTTCGGTGCCGACGCCGAGCAGGCAGAGCGGCCCCGCCGCGAAGCCCGCCGAGATGATGGTGGAATAGATGCCCATGACGCCGCCGCGGCGCGACGGCGGCGCCAGCGCAATCACCCAGATTTCGCTCAAGACATAAAGCGGGTTGGTCACCACCCCGATCAGGAAGCGCAGCGGGAACCACAGATAGACATTCTGCGTCCAGCCGATCAGCGCCAGCACCAGCGCCGAGAGCGCCGCGCAGGTCAACGCGGTCCGCCCTGCCCCGAAACGGCGCGCCAATCCCGGGATCAGCGGCGAGGACAGGATGAAGCCGACCGGCGTCATCGCCGCCGACAGCCCGATCATCGCCGGCGAAACGCCCTGACGCTGCAGGATGAAGCTGAGCAGCGGGTAGGAAAGCCCTTGCGCGATGGCGAATACCGAAACGGTCGCGATCACGCCGGTAATCGCGGCCCACTGCACCCTCTCGCCGGCCTCTGATTTCGCCAGAGCCATCATTCCTGCTCCAATCGTCCGGAGCCTTAGCCGCTAGCGGCGACAGCCGTAAGGGCCAACGGCGGCGAAAGCGCATGTTCCAGCCAGTCCCTGTCAAGAGCGCCTGCGTTGCAGCGAACGATACGGGGCGAACGCCACCAGCAGAATGTCGAGCCCGACGATGACGGCGGGCAGCCCGAGCGGTCCGATCGCCTGCGGCCGGTTGCCCTTCCGTCATGTCGCTTCCCTCGCCCTAGTGGTCGCCGCCTCCTCACCGGCTGCATTGCGGCCGGTCCATTATGCCGGCCAAAATTCGCATCCTCACGAGGCTTCTCATGACCGCCGCCCTTCGTCCCGCCGAACCGGCACTGGCAACCGATCGCGCCCGCCGTGGCGGCCGCGCGGGCAAGCGCGCCGGCGGCTCGGCAGCCTTCGAGCAGCCCGCCTTCCGGCAGTTGAAGAACCCGCTGACGCCGACCAAGCTGGTGTCCGACGACGAGCTGGAATCGATTCACCTCGCCTCGCTGCGCGTGCTGAAGGAGATCGGCGTCGACGTCCTGCACGACGAAGCCCGCCGCATCATGAAAGCGCACGGCGCGGATGTGCGGGAAGGCTCAGAGCGCGTGCGCTTCGACAGCGACATGATCCTCGAGCTCGTCTCGCATTGCCCGTCGGAATTCACCCTGCACGCCCGCAATCCGGCGCACAATCTGCGCTTCGGCGGCAACAACGTCATCCTGTCGATGATGGCTTCGGCGCCGAACTGCTCCGACCTCGACCGCGGCCGCAGGCCCGGCAACCAGGCCGACTACCGCAACTTCCTGCGCCTGGCGCAGATGCACAACATCCTGCAGTGCACCGGCGGCTACCCGGTCGAGCCGATCGACATCCACCCGTCGGTGCGGCACCTGGAATGCATCCGCGACCTCGCGATGCTCACCGACAAGGTCTTCCACATCTATTCGCTCGGCAAGGAACGCAACGTCGACGGCATCGAGATCACCCGCATCGCCCGCGGCATCAGCCGCGAGCAGCTGATGCAGGAACCCTCGGTCTTCACCATCATCAACACCAATTCGCCGCTCAAGCTCGACGTGCCGATGATGGAAGGCATCATTCAGATGGCGAGCATGGGCCAGGCCGTGATCGTCACCCCGTTCACGCTCTCGGGCGCCATGGCGCCCGTCACCGTTGCCGGCGCGCTGGTGCAGCAGAACGCCGAGGCGCTCTCCGGCATCGCGTTCGCGCAGATGGTCAAGAAAGGCGCGCCGGTCGGCTATGGCGGCTTCACCTCCAATGTCGACATGAAATCCGGCGCGCCGGCCTTCGGCACGCCCGAATATATGAAGGCGCAACTCGTCGGCGGCCAGCTCGCGCGCCGCTACAAAATTCCCTACCGCACCTCCAACACCTGCGCCGCCAATACGGTCGACGCGCAGGCCGCCTATGAAAGCGTGTTCTCGCTGTGGGGCGCCATCCAGGGCGGCGGCAATCTGATGATGCATGGCGCCGGCTGGCTGGAAGGTGGCCTGCGCTGCTCCTACGAAAAGACCATCCTCGATATCGACCTGTTGCAGATGGTGGCCGAATTCCTCACCCCGCTCGACCTCTCCGAGGATGCGCTCGGCTTCGACGCCATCCAGTCGGTCGGCCCCGGCGGCCATTTCTTCGGCACCCAGCACACGCAGGAACGCTACAAGACTGCCTTCTACTCACCGATTGTCTCCGACTGGCGCAACTTCGAGACCTGGACCGAGGCCGGCTCGCCGACGGCGATGGAACGCACCAACAAGGTCTGGAAGGAGCGTCTTGCTTCTTACGAGGAGCCTTACATGGATCCGGCCATTCGCGAGGAACTCAACGACTTCGTCGAAAAACGCCGCGCCGAAGGCGGCGCGCCGACGGATTTCTGATTTTCTGTGTTGAGGATGAATAGTCGACCCCCACTCCGTCGAGCTTCGCTCGACACCTCTCCCCCGATCGACGGGGGAGAGGAAAGACGCGAGGCGATTCCAGCCGGCGCCCTTCTTCTCGGTGGCGCCCTTCCTCTCCCTCCGGAGGGGGGAGAGGTGGCGCCGCGAAGCGGCGACGGAGTGAGGGAAGGCGCTGCTCAAACGCGAAGCCGCCGCAAACAGGGCGCTACCCAGCGGGCGCGAAATCTCCGGCAGGCCGGCAATCAAGCGGAAGCATTGCTTTGGCTTGAACTGAAAGCACGCAAGCTCGGCGGCTATCGTTTTACGCGCCAGTTCTCCATCGGGCCATTCTTCGCCGATTTCGCTTGCCGCGAAAATTGGCTCGTCGTCGAGGTCGATGGATCCCAACACGCCGACAGCTCATATGACCGCCGCCGCGACGACTTCATGCAGGCTCAGGGTTACTCGATCCTGCGTTTCTGGAACCATGACGTTCTGAAGCATCGCACTTCCGTCTGTGAAACAATCCTTGCCGCGCTTGATGGCAAACTGGCCGAGAACATCGCGGTGGCCGATCTGCGCTTTGTTTTTCACGCCTCGCCCAATCAATTCAGCTCTTAAAACCCAGTCTTTGTAAAACGGATCTATCTGCATGAAATCCCACGTAAAAGCGGTTGTCATCGGCGGCGGCGTCGTCGGCTGTTCGGTGCTCTATCACCTCGCCAAGGCTGGCTGGACCGACATCATGCTGATCGAGCGCTCGGAGCTGACCTCCGGCTCGTCCTGGCATGCGGCGGGCGGCTTCCATACGCTGAACGGCGACCCCAACGTCGCCAAGCTGCAGGCCTATACGGTCCAGCTCTACAAGGAAATCGAGGAACTGTCGGGCCAGTCCTGCTCGCTGCATCTGACCGGCGGCGTCATGATGGCCGACACGCCGGAGCGCATGGACTTCCTGCGGCTCGCACACGCCAAGGGCCGTTATCTCGGCATGGACACCGAGCTGATCACGCCTTCGGAAGCCAAGGCGATGTTCCCGCTGATGGACGAGACG
The DNA here is from genome assembly GCF_020165195.1 of Mesorhizobium sp. CA14. Lineage (GTDB taxonomy): Bacteria > Pseudomonadota > Alphaproteobacteria > Rhizobiales > Rhizobiaceae > Mesorhizobium. Next base: position 126,168 of record NZ_JAIUHR010000001.1, read on the forward strand.
AACTTCGTCGGCGCTATGTGGGATCCGGTCGAAGGCCATCTCGACCCTTCGGGCACCACCATTGCCTATTCCAAGGCGGCCAAGAAACTCGGCGCCGAGATCGTGCTGCGCAACCGCGTCGTCGACCTGACGCAGCAGCCGGATGGCACCTGGAACGTCGTCACCGAGCAGGGCACCGTCCATGCCGAGCATGTGGTCAATTGCGGCGGCCTATGGGCGCGCGAGATCGGCCGCATGGTCGGCGTCGAGCTGCCGGTGCTGGCCATGGAGCATATGTACCTGCTCACCGAACCGATGCCGGAGGTCGAGGAATTCAACAAGTCGACCGGCCGCGAGATGATCGGCGTGCTCGACTTCAAGGGCGAGATCTACACCCGCCAGGAACGCAACGGCGTCCTGCTCGGCACCTATGAGAAGGCCTGCAAGCCGTGGTCGCCGGTCAACACGCCGTGGGATTTCGGCCATGAGTTGCTGCAGCCCGACATCGACCGCATCGCGCCCTCGTTGGAGATCGGCTTCAAGCATTTCCCCGGCATCGAGAAGGCCGGCATCAAGCAGATCATCAACGGCCCCTTCACCTTCGCGCTCGACGGCAACCCGCTGGTCGGCCCGGTGCAGGGCCTGACCAATTTCTGGTGCGCCTGCGCCGTCATGGCCGGCTTCAGCCAGGGCGGCGGCGTCGGTCTCGCGCTCTCCAACTGGATGGTGCATGGCGATCCGGGTTTCGACGTCTGGGGCATGGACGTCGCCCGCTTCGGCGAATGGGCGAGCCTGCGCTACACCAACGCCAAGGTGCGCGAGAATTATTCGCGCCGCTTCTCGATCCGCTTCCCGAACGAGGAACTGCCTGCCGCCCGTCCGGCGCAGACGACACCCCTCTACGACACCATGCTCGCCAACAACGCCGTCATGGGTGATTCCTGGGGCCTCGAGACGCCGCTCTGGTTCGCACCGAAGGGCGCGGAGCCCAAGGACATCGTCTCCTTCCACCGCTCCAACGATTTCGGCCCGATCGGCGAGGAAGTGCGCGCCACGCGCGAGAAGGTCGGCGTCACCGAGATTGCCAACTTCGCCAAATACGAGGTGTCCGGTCCGGGCGCGGAGGATTTCCTCAACCGGCTGATGACCAACCGCATGCCTAAAGTTGGCCGCATCGTGCTGACCCCGATGGTCAACGAGTTCGGCAAGCTGATCGGCGACTTCACGATTGCCAATGCCGGCCCAAGAAATGGAGAAGACCGCTTCATGATCTGGGGCTCGTCGGCCGCGCAGAAATATCACATGCGCTGGTTCGAGAAGCACCTGCCTAAGGACGGCTCGGTGCGCATCCACCGCTTCGACCAGACGCTGGTCGGTCTCTCCATCGCCGGGCCGAAATCGCGTGATCTCTTGCAGAAGCTCGTCGATGTCGACGTCTCGACCAAAGCCTTCCGCTTCATGGATTTCCGCGAGATGGCCGTCGGCGGCGCGCCCTGCATGGTCAACCGCATCACCTATACCGGCGACCTCGGCTATGAGATCTGGATGGCGCCGGCCTATCAGCGCCTCGTCTACAAGACGATCAAGGAAGCCGGCGCGGAATTCGGCATCGTCGATTTCGGCATGCGCGCGCTGCTCTCCATGCGCCTGGAGAAGAACTTCCCGACCTGGTTCCGCGAGTTGCGGCCCATCTACGGGCCGTTCGAAGGCTCGATGGATCGCTTCATCAAGCTGGAGAAGAACGACTTCATCGGCCGCGAGGCATCCGCCAAGGAGTATGCGCAAGGGCCGAAGCTGCGCCGCGTTTCCTTCATCGTCGACGCTGCCGATGCCGACGTGATGGGGGACGAGCCGATCTGGGCCAAGGTCGGCAAGGACTACGGCACGGTCGAGAAGCCGCATGGCTACGGCGCGCCGCGCTTCGACGCGGCGGGCAAGGAAGTGCGCGGATCGAAGGCCGCCGAAGGCGCTTCCGCGGTGCGCGGCATCGTCGATGGGGAATGGCGCGTCGTCGGCTGGGTGACCTCGGGCGGCTATGCGCATTACGTGCAGAAGTCGATGGCGCAGGGCTATGTGCCAGCCGCCCTTGCCGAGGACGAAAGCGTCGGCCTGTTCGAGATCGAGATTCTCGGCCACCGCCGCCCGGCCCGCATCAATATCGAGCCGCCCTTCGACCCGAGCGGCGAGAAGATGCGGACCTGACCACCCGGATTTGTTGGATCGTGCCGGTTGCTGTGGCATTGTCGATGCCCCCGCTACCGGCGCATCAGCATGAGAAGACCACCCCTTTGCAGCAGCTAGAGAAATGGACCGATTGGCTCTGCAATGGACGGGTCGGTCCGTTCAGCGCTGCGATCGCGTCGGTCCTCGTCTATTGCCTGCTCCAGATCGCGCTGATGGCGCTGTTGTCTCACATTGCGGGCACGGGCGTCGGCGTCGACGATTCCGAGCAGCTGATGGAAATGCGCTTCCTTGCTGCCGGATACGGCAGCTCGCAGCCGCCCCTATACACCTGGCTGGCAATGCTAGCCGCCTCGGTGGTCGGAACCAGCGTCCTTGCCCTCAAGATCGTCAAATACGGCTTGCTGGCCGCGGGGCTGGCCGCCTATTTCACCGCCATACGCCGCCTCGGCTACTCGAACCGCGCCGGTGCCGCCGGCATGTTCGGATTGCTGCTGTTTCCCCAAATCTTCTGGGAGATGCAGCACGCCCTCACCCACTCGGTCGCCATATTCTGCTTCACTTCGCTGCTGCTTCTGGCGCTGGTCGAGGTGGAGAAGCGGCGCTCGGCCATCTCTTATGCGTTTTTCGGCCTGGCGACGGCGGCCGCGATGCTGTCGAAATACAACATCGTCATCTTCCTTGCCGCCCTGTTCCTGGCATCTCTCTCGCTTCGCGAAACGCGTAAGGCGATCTTCGACCGACGTTTCGCAATCAGCGTGGCCGTAGCGATCCTCGCCTGCCTCCCCACGCTTCACTGGAATATCACGCACCCGGACGACTTCCTGGCGCACGGCGGTGGCTTCGGCGCTGGCAACGGCGATGGGCTGGTGGAGACCACAATGCTCGCCCTGCGGGGGCTGGGCAACGCGATGCTCAATTTCGCCGGCCTGCCGGCTATAGTCATTGCCGTCGCCTTTTTCCTCGCGACACGGAAAACCGCGACAACACCGCAGCCGGTGCGGTGGCCCGAGAAGCTGCTGTGGCGCACGATCGCCCTGGCGTTGCTCATCACGCTGGTGGTGGTTCTGGCGGGCGGCATCACGCAGTTTCGCGATCGGTGGGTCCTGCCCGTGTTCGTCTTGTTGCCCGCAGCCATGGCCATGCGCTTCGATGCCATCGGGCAGAGGGGCGGAAAAGCGCAAGGTACCATTGTCTTCGTCGGCGCGACCCTCGCCATTCTTGCGCTGCCCGTAAGCTGGTACATGCACGTGAATGGCGGCGACAGCCGCGGCAGCATCGTGCGGATGGACTACCGGTCGCTTTACGACCAGATCAACGCCGATGGACCGGTCAAGACCGTGGTCTCGAGTTGGTTCTGGGTCGGCAATCTGCGCCTGGTCGATGCCGATCTGATCGTGCTCGACGATGAGATACCGGACTTCGCCCGGTCGATCCGCGAGCCGGCTGTGCTTGTCCTGACCAACGACAGGGAATCGTCCTCGGATGTCTTCGAAGAGATGGCGAAAGCCGGCTACACAATGGACACCGTACACCGCACGATTGAAGTGCCGCAGGCACTCGGCTTCCCGCCGCGCAAGGTCACGATCACCAAACTGCTCAAGAAGACCGCGCAGTAAGCTTCAGGGGGGACGAATGGACAAGCTAGGCTTTGGCCGCCATCGCAAGATCATGCCCTTCGAACCAGGCTCCGTCGAAGCGTTGCGCGAGGCCTCCCGCGAAAAGGCGGCCTCGCTAAACCAGCATCTGCTGGGCTATGGCGCGACAGCCGAAGCGGAATGGGCGGCGGCAGGCATCGCCGCGCCCAACCTGCCCGCCATGCGCAGATACCGGCTGGAGCGCATTCGCGCCGAGCTGAAGCGCCGCGACTATGCCGGCGCCCTGCTCTACGACCCCGTCAACATCCGCTATGCGACGGACTCGACCAACATGCAGCTCTGGGTCGCGCACAACCCGACACGCCACTGTTTCGTCGCCACCGAGGGACCTGTGGTGCTCTTCGATTACTTCTCTTGCGAGCATCTGTCCGACCATTCGGGTGTCGTCGACGAGGTGCGCCCGGCCGTGTCGTGGATATATCTCTATAGCGGCGAGCTCACCGAGCAGAAGGTCCGGCGCTGGGGCGCCGGCATCGCCGAGCTCGTAGCCGAGCATGGCGGCGGCAATCGCCGCATCGCCGTCGACCACATCGATCCCGAAGGCGTCGAGGAACTCGCCCGCCGCGGCATTTCCGTCGGCAATGGCGAGGCGGTGATGGAGAATGCGCGCCTCATCAAATCGCCGGACGAAATCCTCGCCATGCGCCGCGCCATCGTCGCCTGCGAGGCAGCGATGGGCGAAATGGAAGCGGTGCTCAAGCCCGGCATCTCCGAAAACGAGCTCTGGGCGCAACTGCATCGCGGCAACATCGCGCGCGGCGGCGAATGGATCGAAACGCGGCTTCTGTCGTCCGGCCCGCGCACCAATCCCTGGTTCCAGGAATGCTCCTCGCGCGTCATCGAGGATGGCGACCTCGTCGCCTTCGACACGGACCTGATCGGTCCTTATGGCTTCTGCGCCGATCTTTCGCGCACATGGCTTTGCGGCGACCGGCAGCCGTCGAACGAGCAGCGCGGCCTCTTCCGCATCGCCGCCGATCAGATCGCTCATAATACCGATCTGATGCGGCCGGGCATCTCCTTTCGCGATCTCGTCGAGCGCTCGGCGGTGCCGCCGGACGACTGCTATCCGATGCGCTACGGCGTGCTCTATCACGGGGTAGGCCTTGCGGATGAATATCCGACGCTGCCGCATGCCGGCGACTGGACCGACGACACGCCGGACGGCGTGCTCGAACCCGGCATGGTGCTTTGCGTCGAAAGCTATATCGGCAGGCTTGGCGGGCGCGAAGGCGTCAAGATCGAGGAGCAGATCCTGATCACCGGGACCGGAAACGAGAAGCTTTCAGCCTACAAGCTGGACGAGCGGGAGCGGCTGCTCTGATCCGCCTTCGACAGCCGCGACGGCGTCGCGCATCGCGGCAATGGTTTTTTCCGGCGTCGTTCTGGCGGTGATATAGGGCAGGCCCTTGCGCCGCGCCGTCCAGCCGACGACCTTCACGCCTTTCGCAGCCGGCTCGAAACGTTGCGCCAGGGCCCAACTTGCGCAGTCGATTGCGGCGATATCCGCCCTGCCCTCGGCGATGGCGATGATCGACGACCGGTGGCCGTCGCTTTCGCTGCGCGAGGCGAAAATATCGAGGCTCTCTCCCACCCCCTCCAGGTCGCGCGTCAGCGCGATCAGCCCAGACATCGAATCCGGATTGTTGAAGGTGAAGCGCTTGCCGCGGAGAAGATCGATCGGGATGATGGCTTTGCCATCCTGCGGCGAGGCAACCGGCAGCTCGCCGTCCGCGGCCATCACCAGCGCGCTGGAATAGAGTTCCCCTTGCCCCCCCTCGAACGCATCGTAATTCGGCTGGGCAATCACCTGCACATGCCCGGCGAGGCCGAGTTCCATCGGCCCCCAACAGGTTTGCCCGAAGAGCAACGCCGGACTGAGCCAGAGCTGGTGAAAATCGAGCTCATCCGCCGGCAACTCCGCCGGATCGGGCGCGATCAGCTTGCCGGCGTCATTGAGGATGCCGCCAGGCACCGGCGGCAGTTCGTGATTGCTGCGCACAATCGTTTCCGGCGCGTCGATGCCCCGTTGGCGGAAAGCATCGCGCAGCCGTGCCCATTGCGCGTCGACCTCGCCACGCGCCTCGGGCCAGTCATACATCGGCAGGGCCGCAACGAACTTGCTCATGTCGAACAGCTTTCAAAGACAGGCGACCCTCAGCGCCTGCGTTCCGCCGCGAAAAAGCGAGCGCGGAAAGTCGAAATTACTCTTTCGGCGGCTCGGCCGGAACCGGCGCCGTGCCAAGTCCGCTGACATTGCGCGCCCTGACGCGCGGCTTGAAGGCGCGGCCCGGCTCCGGCGCGCGACGCAGCATCGGATGGATGACCGGCTCCTTGGCCTTGAAGGCATAGGATTTGATCAGCGCCAGATAGTTCGGATAGACATAGCCGTTGTTCATCCGCAGCCATTCTTCGCGCCGGTCGCGAAACAGCTTGGGCAATCTGTACCAGGCAACCGTCGGGCTCTTGTGATGCACGAAATGCAGGTTGTTGTTGAGGAACAGGAACGACAGCGGCGAGCGTTCGACGATGATGGTGCGCCCTTCCGGATGCTCGGACCACTGATGCTCGGCATAGGTGCGCACCGAAATCAACGACTGTCCGAGCCAGACCGGCACCAGCACATAGAGCCAGAGCGGGACGCCGAAGCCGAAGGTGACGATCGGCGCCACGACGGCAATGCCGATGGCATGCAGCAGCCAGGCCTTGCGGATCGCCTTGTCGCCGGCGGCGATCTGCTTGGCGTCGTCGATGAAGAAGCCGACCGACGACAGCCACGGTCCGAGGACGAGGCGGCCGACCATGGTGTTGTTGATCCTGAGCAGGAACTTCATAGCCTGCGGCAGTTCCTCATGCCTCCAGAGCGCCTGGTAATAGCTCTCGGGATCGTCCAGCGGGTCGGTCAGCCGCTCGTCGGCATGGTGGCGCAGGTGGATGGTCTTGAAACGCCGGAACGGCCAGACAAGCCCGATCGGCAGGAAGACAAAAGCTTCGTTGATCCTGGCGCTGCGGGTCGGATGGCCATGCAGCACCTCATGCATCAGCGAGGATTGGAGCGCCAGGATCAGCGCCAGCGCGATCAACGCGATCAAGGGGTAGGATGGCCAGAGCCACAAGCCGATTGCGAACCATGCGCCGTAGCAGAAGAGTGCCAGGAATACCGTCGGCCATTCGATTGCCGGTGCACTGCTGCGTCTCTTGCTGATGCCGGTATTCATGCTTGCCATGCTATCGACCACTGCCCTCCAGTCGCCGGAACCAATCCGATTCCTGACAACATTGTGTCAGGAGCCTGCCGTTACATCAACGCGACAAAGCCCACAAACTGTTGCGAATGCGCATTTTCAGCCGCATATGTTATACATTGTAAACAAACTTGGGGATTCATTTCCGCCTGAGCCACGTTCAGACCGGCTCCGACGCAAATTTATCCTCTCCGAAGCAGGAGCAGCGTTATGGACAAGCGCGATCTTTCGACCCTGTTCAGGGAGCGGCTGAAATTGCTCTTGACACGTTCCGATTTGAACCAGTCGGCTTTCGCGACGGCTGTCGGCATCGACCGCTCGGCGTTGTCGCAACTGCTTTCCGGCGCCTCGACCCGCCTGCCGCGCGCCGAGACGCTTCTCAATATCGCGGCCGAGTTCAAGGTGTCGCTCGACTGGCTGCTGGGCCTCTCCCACGACGAGGGCGTCACCGGCGAAATCAGAGAGAGCCTCGAGATCGAGGAGGCGCCGGACGGCTTCGACCGCACCTTGCTCGCCAAGTGGCATGCCGAGGCGGCAGGCACCAAAATCCGCTACGTGCCGGCGGGCATCCCTGACCTTCTGCGCACCGAGGCGCTGGTCGAATACGAAGCCGGCATCACCAACAAGAGCCGCGAGGCGCAGGCCGGCGAAACGCAATACCGCATCGACTATACAAGGCGGCCGGAGACCGACATGGAGGTCTGCATGCCGCGTCACACGCTGGAGATTTTCGCGCGCGGCCTGGGCGTCTGGGACCGTTTCCCGGAAGCTGAAAGGCGTAAGCAATTGCTGCACATGTCAGCCTTGCTCGACGACCTTTACCCGACTTTCCGGCTGTTCCTTTATGATGGCCGCATGCGTTATTCGATCCCCTACACCATCTTCGGCCCCTACCGCGCTGCGATCTATGTCGGCGACATGTATCTGGTGTTGAACGCCACCCAGCCGATCCGCACGCTCACCAGCCATTTCGACAATCTGATCCGCGCCGCCGACATCAATGCGCATGAGGCGGCAAGCTTCGCGCAAAAGCTGGCCGCAATGTCCTTCCCGTCAGGCTCTGTCTGATCACCTGCATCGATATCATGCTCTCGGCCCATCCGGCCGACATTCATCCTTTCAAGGGCCAGCGAGGTCGAGATCACGCCGGCGGTGTGAGGCCCTTCTCGACCGCAAGCTCGTTGACTAGACATAAAGACTTCTTTATATCGTTATTTGAATTCCAAACACGAAAGCTATGGCCATGACCGCGACCAATCCAATCCACGCATTGCTGGCCGAAAAGGGCGTGCTTCTGGCCGACGGCGCCACCGGCACCAATCTGTTCGCGATGGGCCTGCCGGCCGGCGAAGCGCCCGAGCTGCTCAACGAGACGGCGCCCGAGACCATTGCCAGCCTGCATCAGAATTTCGTCGATGCCGGCGCCGATATCATTCTCACCAACTCCTTCGGCGGTACCCGCCACCGGCTCAAGCTGCATCACGCGCAGGACCGCGTGCACGAGTTGAACAAGCGCGCCGCTGAAATCGCCCGCTCGGTCGCCGACAAGGCCGGCCGCAAGGTGATCGTCGCCGGCTCCGTCGGCCCGACAGGCGAGCTGCTGGTGCCGCTCGGCGCCCTGACCTATGACGACGCCGTCGATGCCTTTGCCGAGCAGATCGAGGGCTTGAAAGCGGGCGGCGCCGAAGTCGCCTGGATCGAGACCATGTCGGCGCCCGACGAGATCCGCGCCGCGGCCGAGGCCGCCATCCGCGTCGGTCTGCCCTACACCTATACCGGATCCTTCGACACCGCCGGCCGCACCATGATGGGGCTGTTGCCGAAGGACATCCACGCCGTCGCCGACGGACTGTCGCAGGCCCCGCTCGGCGTCGGCGCCAATTGCGGCGTCGGCGCTTCCGATATCCTCGCCTCGCTGCTCGACATGACCGAGGCGAAGCCGGAGGCGACGGTAATCGTCAAGGGCAATTGCGGCATTCCGGAATTCCGCGGCAGCGAGATCCACTATTCCGGCACGCCCGAGCTGATGTCCGATTATGTGCGGCTGGCGGTCGATGCCGGCGCGAAGATCGTCGGCGGCTGCTGCGGCACGTCGTTTGCCCACCTTGCCGCCATGCGCAAAGCGCTCGACGCCCACACCAAGGCTGAGCGCCCGACCGTCGAGACGATCGTCGAGCGCATCGGCCCGATGCGCAACAAGATGGCTACGGCAAACATTGCCGAAACCAGCGAAGGCCGCCGCGAACGCAGGCGCAGCCGCGCCTGAGAGGCCTGCTTATTTGCTGTTTTCGGCGTAGCGCGACAGCGCCGTATTGAAATCGACTCCGTTCTGGTCGTCGGAGTTCATCGTCGCCAATGCGCCCGATGCGCCTGGATCGCTGATCTGCTCCAGCATCACGCGAAACCGGTCGTTGTTGAGCGCCGATAGCGCGGTGTTGCGGGCCGCGTCGACATCGCTGCGGATACGGGTCGATTCCGCCGAAGTCGTGGATGATCCCCGCGCCGGCGCACTGGCCGCCGTCGCGTCCGCGTTCCCGATTGTCGTGATATGCACTGCTGATCCCTCAAATCTCTATCGGCATTGACTAACAGAAGCTCGGTTGCGGCGAGGTTCCGGAAGAGCCGCGTAATTTAATGATCGCAAAAAGGGCTGGCAGGATTTGTCCCGCCGGCTTTTCATTGGAGTTCCCTACGCTCTACTTGTTGCCGTCCAGCGATGAGGCCAGGCGCACCAGCGACAGGAACTCCGCCCTGTAACCGAACGGATCGGCGCCGCGCGCGGCGTTGGCGATCTCCGCGATCCGGTCATAGCCGAAATTCGCCGTCTGATCCTCGTCGCGCAGCTTCTGGCCGAAAGCCGCGACCGCGATCGAGAAGCGCTGGTCGGCGCCGGCCGCGTCAAAGGACTTGACCTCGTTGGCGGCGGTCACCGGCGTGGTGATCAGCTTCGACACATTCTCGTTCGGCAGCTTGTAGCGGATCTTGACGAAGGCATACTCGTCGCCATTGGCGACGCCGCCATTGTCGACCTTGGCTTGGCCGTAGCGCAGCGGATCGACCTGCTCGCCGCCGCTCCCCTTCGGCGTGATCTCATAGACCGCCGTCACCGAATGACCGGAGCCGATATCGCCGGCATCGACGCGGTCATTGTTGAAATCCTCGCGCTTCAGGGCGCGGGTCTCATAACCGACAAGACGGTATTCCGAGACCTTGGCCGGGTTGAACTCGACCTGGATCTTAACGTCCTTGGCGATGGTGAACAGCGTCGAGGAGGCATCCTCGACCAGCACCTTCTCGGCTTCCGCGAGCGTATCGATATAAGCCGCGGTGCCGTTGCCGTTCTGGGCGATGGCCTGCATCATCTGGTCGTTGAGATTGCCGCGCCCGAAGCCGAACACCGACAGGAACACGCCTGTCTTGCGCTCCTTCTCGATCAGCCGCTTGAGGTCGTCGTCATCGGTCTGACCGACATTGAAGTCACCGTCGGTGGCAAGCATCACCCGGTTGACGCCATCCTTGACGAAGGATTGCTGCGCAAGCTTATACGCTTCGCGGATGCCTTCCTCGCCGGCCGTCGAGCCGCCGGGCGACAGATTGTCGATGGCCGCAAGGATCTTCTGCTTTTCCGCCGCCTTTGTCGGCATCAGCACCGTGCCGGCATTGCCGGCATAGGTGACGATCGAGACGGTGTCGTCGGGCTTCAGCTTGCTCACCAGCAGGCGGAAGGCGGATTTGAGCAGCGGCAGCTTGTCCGGCTCGTCCATCGAACCCGAGACGTCGATCAGGAAGACCAGATTGGCCTTGGGCTGCTCGGCCGGCTTGACGTCGAAACCCTTGATCGCGACATGCATCAGCTTGGTGTGCTCGTTCCACGGCGTCGGCATGACGGTTATGGTCGAGTTGAACGGCGTTGCGGCTGAATCCGGTCCCTTCCAGTCATAGGGGAAGTAGTTGATCATCTCCTCGACACGGACAGTGTCCGGGTCGGGCAGACTGCCTTCCTTCAGCGCGCGCCGCACGAAGGAATAGGAGGCTGTGTCGACGTCGATCGAGAAGGTCGAGACCGGATCCTGCGCCGTTTCGTGCACCGGATTGGTCTTGAAGGTTTCGACGCGATCGCGGTTTTCCTCCTGCGGCTGCATCTGGTCGGCCGGCATGGGCGCGGGCTGCACCATGAGCTTGGAATCGGCGAGGGCGGGCGGAGACGCCGGAACGGCGGCCGCGCCGCCTGCCGGTGCCTTGTCGGCCCGCTCCAACTCGTCGGCGCTCCGTTTGGGGGAATAGCCCGCAATTACCCCGACCCCGTCCTTGCCGCCGGCCGCGAGCTGGCCATTCTCTGCTGGCGCCGGTTGCAGGGCAGGCTCGGCTTCGGGCGCCACCTCCTGCTTGAGCAGGCTGTCGACCTCTGCTGCCGGCTTCGGGGCTGCGGGCGCCATCTGCGAATTGGCGCGCGTCTCGGTGTCCGTGTCGGTCTTCTTCGCCTTCGCTGGTGCAGCCGCCAGCGGCTCGCCGATCGCGGGCTGTTCCGGCACAAGCGTCTGCGCCGCCGGCTTGTCGGCCAAGGTCTCGGTGACCGTGCCGTTGCCGCCGATGACCGGCGGCTGTTCCTTCAGCATCTCGAAAGCGGCATAGCCGGCGATAGGCAGCGCGACCAGCGCGGTGATGGCCGGCGTGGCAATGAGTTTCCGTTGCATGATGTCTCTCCAGAGCATTCTTGCTCGCTCCGTGAGACGAAGGCCTGTTGCCGTTCCTTGGGCGGCGGCCGAGATTTTTTCGTCCAAGTCGAAGGCCTGCATTGCGGCGGCCAGCGCGCGCGTCTTCGCCTCGCCATCGGGCGCCGGTATCGCGAGATCGCGCAGCCTTTCGAGTTCGTTGTCGTCGACCATGGTCACACTTCCCCGGCTGAACGCATAAGCAGCTTCAGCCGTTTCTTCGCTTCATGGATGTGCCAGGAAACCGTCGTCTCCGAGATGGCCATCACCTCCGCCGCCGCGGCGTGGTTGAGACCTTCGCCATAGACCAGCAGCACCGCGTCACGCTGCTTGTCGGGCAGCATCCGCACCGCCGCCCACAGCGCCTCGGCCGGATCGTCGCTCTGCGCCGACGCTTCGCCTGCGATCAGCGCATAGGCTCCATAGGCATCGGTCTTGGCGATATCGCGGGCGCGCTTGCGCATCATGTCGCGGGCCGCATTCAGCGTCATGGCATAGAGCCATGTCGTAAAGGCGCCGTTGCCCTGATAGTCGCGGATTGCGCGGCCGAGCCGCACGCAGACATCCTGGGCTATGTCCTCGGCGTCGGCCTTGCGGCCGCACCAGCGATAGGCGGCGCGATAGACGAAGCCATAGTGCCTTTCGAGCAGTTTGCCGAAAGCCCCCTTGTCTCCGCCCCTCGCCCGCCCGATCAATTCGGCATCGGAGGCTTCGCTGTCGTCCAGCATCATCGCCGTCATTTGCCTGTTGGACGAAGGCTAATGGCCAATCCTTGGGGCGATGGAAAGATTTTTTTGAGAAGGCAATTAGGTTCGATGGACGAGGTGTGTCGAGATTCGGGTCAGGCCGAGCCGGAGTCGAAGATGGGCGCGAAGCGACCAAACAAGGTGGTTTCCGAGAACCGGCCTTCGCCGGCCGTAGCCCTCATAGAGCGGAGACACTTATGAGGGCTTCGGCCGGCGAAGGCCGGAGCGGAGCGTACTTAAAGTACGTGAGCACCGGAAGCGCAGGAAGCCGCCATTTGTAGGCCGGCCTCGCCCGATCGGCACACCTTATCCCAGCGTCTCTTTGAAGAACGTCGTCAGCCGCCTCCAATGCCTCTCGGCGCCGGCCTCGTCGTAGGCGCTGTGGTCCTTGACGCACCAGCCGTGGCCGACGCCGACATAGTTCTCGATGACGTGGTCGACCTCGGCCACCCTGAGCGCCTCCGCCAGCCGCGCAGACTGCTCGGGCGGGAAGCTGCGGTCGATGCCGGCAACGCCGACATAGACGCGCGCCTTGATCGAGGCCGCCTTGCGGTGCGGGCTGTCGGGCGCGTCGCTGGCGAGATTGCCGCCATGAAAGCTCGCCGCGGCAACGATCCGGTCCGGATAGCTCGCGGCCGCGTTCAGCGCCCGTGCGCCGCCCATGCAGTAGCCGACGACGCCAACAGGTCCGGCGATCCCCTCGGCGGCCAGGGCATCGAGGAAGGCGCTGCCGTCGCGGATGGTCATGCCCTGCGTCGTGCCGCCGCTCAGCGCCGACAGCGCGGCCTTGGTCTTTTCCTCGGCAAAGGCGGTTTTGGGATCGAACGGACCATACGGCGCATAGCGGTAGAAGAGATCGGGCACCAGCACGGCATAGCCATGCTCCGCCAGGCGCTCGGCCATCTGGTCGAGCGCCGGGCGCGGACCGAAAATATCCATGTAGAGGATGACGCCAGCCTTGGCCGGCGCCGCTGGACGAAACAGCAGTGCCTTCGCCGTGCCGTCCTGGGTCTTGATCTCGATGTCCTGCTTCGTCATTGCGCTCTCCGCCGGTTGCTGGCTAGGCGATAGATATCCGCACCGCCCGGCGGGGCAAGCGCAACCTCTCGATCGCGGTCAAGTTTCCGTGCGGTTCGGAAGAATGCCTACAGTCCGGCGAACGCAGCCATATGAAAAGCCTGGACATCGGCCGGATAGCGATACTTGGCGCCGTAAGGACAAGCGTTGCGGTCGAGGCAGCCGCCGGCGCGGCAGGGCGCACCATCCGTGCCACGCACATGCACCAGGCACGCCTGGTGCGCAAAGCCATCTGCCGAATAGGCGCCGACTGGACAGGATTTCAGGCAGGGCTTTGCGACACATGTGTCGCAAAGATGAAGCGCTTCGCGAGCTTCGGGAACGGAAATCTCGTCCTCGAACAGCAAGGCGGCGCGATAGGCATGCCAGAGCCCATAGGTCGGATGCATGAGGATGCCGAGCGGCGACGGTTTCAGCCCTTCCGCCCGCATCGCCCATTGCTGGAACGGCAGATAGGGCCGGTCTGAAGGCGATATGGCGCGGACGCCGAATTCTTGCGCCACCGCGCCGATCACCTCGCGCGACCAGCTGTCGAGTGGGTTGGCGATGTCCCTCGCCTGTCGTTCCCGCCAGCGCTGGAAATGCGGCCAGGGCGCCGCGCCGGCCTGCCCGATGAGCAGCATAGATTTGGCTGGAGCCTCGGAAAGTCCGGCCGGCGCCGTCTCATCGTCGCCGAAGCTGAAACCGCCGCGCAGGATCAGGCCGTTGGCCGCGAGCGCGGCCGCAATCTCCTCGACCGTGCCGCGGGAAAAAGTCATCCCTTCCGGTCCGGATCGGAGAACGCGCTCCGCCAGACTTCCTTGTGAATGATGTTGGCGACTTTAGCCCCGCCTGACTCGGGCTCCTTTCACGTGAAGGCGTCGGCCATCGAGCCCTTCTTCTTGGCGATGAAATCCTTCAGCGCCTCGTCGATGGCCGGATCGAGATGGGGCGCCTCGTAGCTTTCCAGCCAGCGGCGTGCGAGCTCGTTGGCGCGCTGCGGCGCGGTCTTCTCGCCTTCGGCCAGCCACTGCTCGTAGGAATTGTTGTCGGCGATGTTGGAGCGGTAGAAGGCCGTCTGGAAATTCGCCTGGGTGTGGTCGCAGCCGAGATAATGGCTGCCCGGGCCGACCTGGCGGATGGCGTCCAGCGCCTGGCCGTTTTCGGACAGGTCGACGCCCTCGGCAAACTTCTGCTGCATGCCGAGCTGGTCGATGTCCATCATGAATTTTTCGTAGCAGGAGGCGAGACCGCCCTCGAGCCAGCCCGCCGAATGCAGCACGAAATTGGTGCCGGCGAGAATCGTCGAGTTGAGAGTGTTGGCGCTCTCATAGGCCGCCTGCGCGTCCGGGATCTTGGAGGCGCAGAGCGAACCGCCGGTGCGGAACGGCAGGCCGAGCCGCCGCGCGAGCTGTGCCGCGCCATAAGAGACCAGCGACGGCTCGGGCGTGCCGAAGGTCGGCGCGCCGGACTGCATCGAGATCGACGAGGCGAAGGTGCCGAACAGCACCGGCGCGCCGGGCCGGATCAGCTGCGTGAACGAGGCGCCGGCGAGCACTTCGGCCAGCACCTGCGTCAGCGTGCCGGCAACCGTCACCGGGCTCATCGCGCCGGCCAGGATGAAGGGCGTGACGATGCAGGCCTGGTTGTGGCGCGAATAGACTTTCAGCGCCCCAAGCATGGTCTCGTCGAACACCATCGGCGAGTTGGCATTGATCAGGCTGGTCAGCACCGTGTTGTTCTCGACGAAGTCGTCGCCGAACACGAGCTTGGCCATCGCCACCGTGTCCTCGGCCCGCTCCGGCGCCGTCACCGACCCCATGAACGGTTTGTCCGAGTAACGGATATGCGCGTAGATCATGTCGAGGTGGCGTTTGTTGACCGGCACGTCGACCGGCTCGCAAACCGTGCCGCCCGAATGGTGGATCGACGGCGCCATATAGGCGAGCTTCACGAAATTCTGGAAATCCTCGATCGTCGCGTAGCGGCGGTTGCCGTCGAGGTCGCGCACGAAGGGCGGGCCGTAGACCGGCGCGAACACGGTCGCATTGCCGCCGATCTGCACCGAGCGCTCCGGATTGCGCGCATGCTGAGTGTAGATCGAAGGGGCTGTCTTCAACAGCGAGCGGCAGAGGCCCTTGGGAAAGTGCACGCGCTCGCCCTTGACGTCGGCACCTGCTTCCTTCCACAGCGCCAGCGCCTCGGCGTCGTCGCGAAAGATGATGCCGATTTCTTCCAGCACCGTGTCGGTGTTCTTCTCGATCAGCGCCAGGCCCTCCTCGTTGAGGACCTCATAGACGTTGATCTTGCGCTTGATGTAGGTGAGCTGGGTGCCCGGGCCGCCGCCCGATCGGGCCGCCCGGCGTGCCGCCGCGCCGCCGCTGGCGCCGCGCCCACGCCGTGCGTTTGACGCTTCCTGGTCGACTGCCGCGTTCTCGCTCATGATCGTGCTTCCTATAACTTGGCCTGAATTGGCTGGGGCGGCCCATCGTCGCCGCTTCTTGCCGGATCGTAGCCATGCACCCTATTGGAAACGGCCAGCCAGCGCCAACGCCTGTCGCAAAATCGACAAGAAAAGCGCCAATTTTTCAGTCGCTTTCCTTTTGCGGGAAGTCGCAAATCAGCTATGGCTAGCTTGCCCTCGCGGGTTAGGTATTGGCGCATCGATTTTTAGGCTGCCGCAGTCATTCCGAGCAGCAAGGAGCCCGAGAAAAATGTCCGACGACGAGATCATCCTTTCCGAGCTTTCCGACGAGGAGCTTGTGCAGCAGATGCATGACGACCTCTATGACGGGCTTAAGGAAGAAATCGAGGAAGGCACCCACATCCTTCTCGAGCGCAATTGGGCGCCCTACAAGGTGCTGACCGAAGCGCTGGTCGAAGGCATGCGCATCGTCGGCGAAGACTTCCGCGACGGCATTCTGTTCGTGCCGGAAGTGCTGCTCTCGGCCAACGCCATGAAGGCCGGCATGGCCATCCTGCGTCCGCTGCTCGCCGCCACCGGCGCGCCGAAGCAGGGCAAGATGGTGATCGGCACCGTCAAGGGCGACATCCACGACATCGGCAAGAACCTTGTCGGCATGATGATGGAAGGCGCCGGCTTCGACGTCATCGACCTCGGCATCAACAACGCGGTCGAGAAATATCTGGACGCCATCGAGCAGCACCAGCCCGACATCATCGGCATGTCGGCGCTGCTCACCACCACCATGCCCTATATGAAGGTCGTCATCGACACGATGAAGGAAAAGGGCATCCGCGACGATTATGTCGTGCTGGTCGGCGGCGCGCCGCTCAACGAGGAATTCGGCAAGGCCGTCGGCGCCGACGCCTATTGCCGCGACGCCGCGGTGGCGGTGGAGACGGCCAAGGATTACATGAAGCGCAAGCACAACGTTCGCGCTTCCGCCTGATCCAAGGCATCAGGATGGATCGACAGAAAAGCCGCGCCTTGCAGCGCGGCTTTTTTGTTCCCAGATGATAGGCGGGGCTGCCGATCAGTTGACGGTGTCTTTGACCGCCCTTGCCGTCGATTTGACATCCTTGCCGACGCCCCGGATGGTGTTGGCGCAGGCGGTGAGTGCAAGCGCGCAGGCCAGGATGGCGATCGGCGCGATGCGTAGCAGTTTCATGAACGGTGTCTCCCTCGACAGATATTAAGCCCCGCAGCGAAAGCCGGCCCGACTTGGTCAAAACGCAAAAAACGGAACCGAATCAAACAGACAGGCTGCTCGTCATCGCCTGCGGGATGATTGCGCGCGAAGTTTTGGCCGTCAAGCAACGGCTAAAGCTCGACCATCTCGAGCTGACCTGCCTGCCGGCCGAGTTCCATTTCTATCCGGACCGCATCGCGCCGGCGATGGACAAGGCGATCGAAAAGGCCAAAGCGGAAGGCTACCAGCACATCTTCGTCGGCTATGCCGATTGCGGCACCGGCGGCCTGCTCGACCGCGTCATCGAGAAGCACGGCGTCGAGCGCATGGCCGGGCCGCATTGCTTTGCCTTCTACCAGGGCATGGACGCCTACGCGAAGGTGGCCGATGACGACATGATGTCGTTCTACATGACCGACTTCCTCTGCCGCCAGTTCGACGCCTTCTTCATCAAGCCGCTCGGCCTCGACCGGCATCCGGAGTTGATCAAGGATTATTTCGGCAACTACGAGAAGCTGATCTATCTCGCCCAGACCGACGACCCGGAGCTCGACAAGGTCGCCGAGAAAGCCGCCGCCATGCTCGGCCTCACCTATGAGCGCCGCTCGACCGGCTATGGCGACCTGACGAGCGAACTGGCACGGGTGGCACAGGGCGCTGCCCAAGACGCCTAGCCTTCAGGCCTCCTCCAGCGCGGCAAGCACGTCGGCGAAGGTGGTCCTGCAGACGAAGCCCAGCCTCTCCCTCGCCCGCGACGGATCGTAGACGCGGTCGATCGAAGAGAACATCGTCCAACCTTTGCTCCCATAGAGCCTGGGATAATCGGGAAAATAACGCGCCACCACGGCCGGCGCGTCGGCGATCAGCTCGGCGCAATCCTGCGGCCGGAACGGTGTCGGCGCAGAGATGATGAAGACATCGAAGCCCAGGCTTGGCGCCTTCTCCAGCGCCGCGACATGGGCTTCCGCCGCATCCTCCGCCGTCAGCCGGCGGAACAGCAACTCGTTGGCCTTGGTGTTGGCGTCTGATTGCTCGATCGCATGCGCCATGTCGTCCGCTTCGGGAAAGAAGCGAGCCGTGCGCAGCACCACGACTGGTAGTCCGTGCTCAAGGTGATAGAGGCGGCACAGATGCTCGGCCGACAGCTTCGTCACGCCATAGATGTTGCGCGGCTCCGGCGACATCTCTTCCGTCAGCCAGGCGGCCTTGCGCGCGCCGCCCTGGAAACCGGCGCGGATTGCCTGCGAAATCATCAGCGACGTCGTCGAGGTGAAGACGAAGCGCTCGACGCCGCAGGCAACCGCCGCGTCGAGCAGGTTCAGCGTCCCCTGGACGTTGGTCGCGACGAAATCCGTGTTCTCGAAATGCTCGATGTTCGGCTTGTGCAGCGCGCCGCTATGAATGATGGCCTCGATTTGATTGTCGCGGACAGTTCCGAAGACCAGCTCGCGATCGGTGATCGAGCCGACGACTTGCGTGCGCGCCGAGGCAACCGGATCGAGACCGAACACCTCATGGCCGAGCGCTTCCAGTCGTGGCTGAAGCGCGCTGCCCAGCCAGCCGGACGATCCCGTGAGCAATATCCGCATCGATCAAACCGCCATTTTCTAGAGCATGATGCCGAAAAGTGTGGAGCGGTTTTCGGACGACATCATGCTCTATCTCTTTGATTTAGAGCCGGATTCAGATTTCAGGTCGACCCGACCTGAAATCATCTGGCTCTGGCTCATGCTGTTAAGCATGGATGACAGGCGATGGCGAACCGGTAAGTTGTGCGCTCGTGATGGAAAAAATTGTTCCAGCCATTGATTGAGGAAACGCATTTCATGATGCCTCGCCTGCTTTTTGCCGCCCTCGGCCTCATCGCCCTCACCTTGCCCGCCCATGCCGACGGCGAAGTGCAGAAGCTGATCACCGCCGCCGACAAGACGCGACTGGATAGATACGGCGAAACGCGCAAGGCGGCTCTCGATGAGGCAAAAGCCGGCGATCCGTCCGAGGCCAAGCAGTTGGACGAACTGCTCGCCAGACCTCTCGTCGCCTTCTCCGACAAGGACCTCACCGGAAACTGGAAGTGCCGCACCATCAAGGCAGGCGGCATCAGTCCGCTCGTCATCTATGGCTGGTTCAAGTGCAAGGTCACAGACGACGGCTCGGGCTGGCGGCTCACCAAGGTTAGCGGCTCGCAGCGCACAACCGGCCGCTTCTTCGACGACAACGAGAAACGCGCCATCTATCTCGGCTCGTTCTCGGTCAATGACGACAAGGCCAAGCCCTATGGCAGCGGCCCCGAAAGCGACCAGGTCGGCTACGCCTTCCGCAACAGCGCCACCGAATGGCGCATCGAATCCCCGCGCCCTATTACGAATCGAAGCTCGACATCATGGAATTCAAGCGCTGAACCGGTTGCTGAAACGCCTGACAGAGGGTTTTGGGCACACCAAGGATTAACCCGCTCCGCATAGCATGCGCCCGATTTTCATAGCGGGTGCTTGCCGTGGCAGCGTCGGACTCGAATACGCAACCGATCGTGGTCGTCACTGAAGGTGGCCCGCATATCTGGGCCATCGTCAATGCGCTTGCCGACCGCGTCGGTCCCGTCAGCGTCATCCTCGAATCCGCTGAATCCAAAAAGCGCCTGCTCATCGGCCGCGCGCGACGCCAGGGCTGGATCTCGGCCATGGGCCAACTCGGCACGATGGTGCTGACCAGGCTCGGCAAGCGGTTCCTGGCCGGTCATGCCGAGAAACTTATCGCCGAGGAGAAGCTCGCGACCGAGCCGCGGCAGGGCCAGACGATCATCCATGTGCCTTCGGCCAACGGGCCGGAATGCCTGAAAGAAATCAACAGCATCAAACCTGGCGTCGTGCTGCTTGCCGGCTGCAGGCTGATGTCGAAGGATACGCTGGCAAAGATGCCTTGCCCGGTGCTCAACTATCACGCCGGCATCGCGCCGAAATATCGCGGCATGAATGGCGGCTACTGGGCGCTGGCCTGCGGCGATCAAGGGAATTTCGGCACCACCGTGCATCTGGTCGATGCCGGCGTCGACACCGGCGGTGTGCTGAAGCAGGCGCGCGGCAGGCCCAAGACCGGCGACACGATCGCCAGCTACGCGCTGCGGCAGGCAGCCTTTTCGCGCGATATATGCGTCGCGGCGGTCGGCAATGCGCTAGCCGGCAGACTGGAAACGATCGATCCGGGCCTACCGTCGAAGCAATGGTATCACCCGACGATCTGGTTCTACCTCTGGACCGGCCTGACCAAGCGCGTCTGGTGATCAGCCGGCAACCGATTCCAGCATTCGCTTTGCGTCATGGCCAGCGTCGCTTTTGAAGGCGCGCGCGTCGTCCCATAACAAGCGGCCCAACCACGCATGCGGCAATGCTCCATGACTTCGAGGAGTTGAGAATTCATGGCCGATCTGATCGTCGTCTACTGGCGCGATATCCCAGCCCAGGTCATCGTCAAGAAGGGCCGGCAGAACGCCAAGCGCGAATTGCCGCTGCGCTTCACCGAGGCGATCGACATGTGCGCCATGCGCACCGGCGCCGGCGGCACCGACGACTATCTGGCGGAATGGCGCAAGGCCGACCCGGTCCCGGTCGGCGACGATATCGAGGCCGAGGTAGAGAAGGCCTATCAGGAACTCGACGCGAAATATGACCGCGAGCGGCTGGTCGCTCTGGTCAAGGCTGGCGGGAAAGAAAATGTCTGAGCAACAGCCGACGGTTACCCAGGCCACCTTGGTCAAAAAGGCAGCGCCGAAATCCGACTACAAGCCCGCCGACGTGTCGCCGCAGCGGCGCGTCCAGCGCACTTTTGCTGTCAGACTCTGGTCCATCCGGCACTCGCGATTGCTCGAATGGTTCTACGGCCGCTTCGCCGACGCCTTCCTGCTCCTGCACCCTTTGTGGAAGGGCATCGGCTACAGCCGGGTCGAAGCCCCGGTGAAATTCATCGAGAAGCGCGTCAAGGGCTTCATGTTCGACTGCCGCATGTGCGGCCAGTGCGTGCTCTCCTCCACCGGCATGTCGTGCCCGATGAATTGCCCGAAGCAGCTTCGCAATGGCCCTTGCGGCGGCGTGCGCGCCAACGGCAATTGCGAGGTCGAGCCCGACATGCCTTGCGTCTGGGTCAAGGCCTGGGAAGGCTCGCGCAACATGGTGCATGGCGACAAGATCCTGACCGTGCAGAAGCCGGTCGATCAGTCGCTGCGCGAAACCTCGGCATGGCTCAGGGTAACGGCGCAGGCGGCCGCAGCGCGTGAAGCCCAGAACCCGCAGAACACCGGAGCTTCAGCATGAGCGTCCGCCACCAGCGCGACGAGAACCCGGCCGGCATCCATCTGCCGCTCGATCCCCTGCCCGGGCATACTTCGCGCGGCCGGCTGGAGCGCGTGCTGCGCCGCGGCGAGTTCGCGGTGACAACCGAGCTCAACCCGCCCGACAGCGCCGATCCCGAAGACGTCTACAACCGCGCCAAGATCTTCGACGGCTGGGTCGACGCCATCAACGCGGTCGATGCCTCGGGCGCCAACTGCCACATGTCCTCGGTCGGCATCTGCGCGCTGCTCACCCGCATGGGCTATGCGCCGATCATGCAGATCGCCTGCCGCGACAAGAACCGCATCGCCATCCAGGGCGACGTGCTGGGCGGCGCCGCGATGGGCGTCGCCAATATGCTGTGCCTCACCGGCGACGGCGTGCAGGCCGGCGACCAGCCCGGCGCCAAGCCGGTGTTCGACCTCGATTCCATGTCGCTGCTCGAAACCATCCGCATCATGCGCGACAACGGCAAGTTCCTGTCCGGCCGCAAGCTGACGACGCCGCCGCAGGTTTTCCTGGGTTGCGCGGTCAATCCCTTCGCTCCGCCCTACGACTTCCGCCCGATCCATCTCGGCAAGAAGATCGCCGCCGGCGCGCAGTTCGCGCAGACGCAGTATTGCTTCGACGTGCCGATGTTCAAAGCCTTCATGCAGAAGGCGCGCGATCTCGGCCACACCGAAAAGCTCTTCCTGCTCTGCGGCGTCGGCCCACTCGCTTCCGCCAAGACCGCGAAATGGATCCGCTCCAACGTGCCGGGCATTCACATCCCCGATGCGGTGATCAAGCGGCTGGAAGGCGCGCAGGATCAGAAGAAGGAAGGCAAGCAGCTCTGCATCGACATCATCAACGAGGTGAAGGAAATCCCGGGCGTCGCCGGCGTCCATGTGATGGCCTATCGCCAGGAGGAATATGTCGCCGAGATCGTCGATGAATCCGGCGTGCTGAAAGGCCGCCAGCCCTGGAAACGGGAGATCCGCCGCGACGATCAGATCGTCGCCGAACGGCTCGACCACATACTGCATGACGAGATTACCGAAACCCAGGTGGATATGGTCAAGACCGCGCACTGATGTATGTCGCCCAAAGTGGGAACCGGTTTTGGGGCAACGACACACATGAACTTAGAATCTAAGGGCGCGGACGGCACGCATTCACTTGAACCAAATCAGATAACGATATAAAGAAGTCTTTATATCCCGACGGAGAGATTGCATGACCCGCACCATCGTCGCCTCGGCGACCCGAGAAATCGTCATCGGCTTCGACCAGCCCTTCTGCGTGATTGGCGAGCGCATCAACCCGACCGGCCGCAAGAAGCTGGCCGCCGAGATGGTGGCCGGCAATTTCGAGACCGTCATCAAGGACGCGCTGGAGCAGGCCGCCTGCGGCGCCACCATGCTCGACGTCAATGCCGGCGTCACCGCCGTCGACCCCAACGCGACCGAACCGGCGCTTCTCGTGCAGACGCTGGAAATCGTGCAGGGCCTGGTCGATCTGCCGCTGTCGATCGACTCCTCGGTCAGCGCCGCGATCGAGGCCGCGCTGAAGGTCGCCAAGGGCCGTCCGCTGGTCAACTCCGTCACCGGCGAGGAAGAAAAGCTCGAGGCCATCCTGCCGCTGGTCAAGAAATACAACGTCCCGGTCGTCGCCATTTCCAACGACGAGACCGGCATCTCGATGGATCCGGACGTCCGCTTCGCCGTCGCCAAGAAGATCGTCGAGCGCTGCGCCGATTTCGGCATCCCGGCGCATGACGTCGTCGTCGACCCGCTGGTGATGCCGATCGGCGCGCTGGGCGACGCCGGACGCCAGGTGTTCGCGCTGCTGCGGCGGCTGCGCGAAGAACTTAAGGTCAACACCACCTGCGGCCTCTCCAACATCTCCTTCGGCCTGCCGCACCGCCACGGCATCAATGCCGCCTTCATCCCGATGGTGATCGGCGCCGGCATGACCTCGGCAATCATGAACCCGGTCCGGCCGCAGGAAATGGAAGCCGTGCGCGGCGCCAATGTGCTCAACGGCACCGACGAGAACTGCACCAACTGGATCCGCACCTACAAGGACTACAAGCCGGCCGAAGGCGGTCAAGCGGTTGCGGCTCCAACAGCGGTCAATGCGCCGGGCGAAGGCAACGGCAATGGCGGACGTCGCCGCGGCGGCCGCGAAGCCCGCATGGCCAGGGGGTAAGCGAGCAACCGTGAGCCGCACCGCAAACAATGCTGGTCCGATCGCATCACGGATGCGCTCGGACAACTCTGCTTTGCGTTCAGGCGACGCCCAATATGGCGTCGAACAACGCCATTCCCGCCCACGATCCGAAGATGCCTGTGACGCCTCCGACGATGAAATCATCGTCATGGGCGGGCCAGTACGCGTGCAGCAGCAGCGCACCCACGATCGCGCCGACAATCCCGGTAGCGAGGTATTGCGGATTGCGCAGCCACGAGCCCTTGATCACGCGCACCATGGTGAACGCGGTGAAGATGGCGGAGAGCAGCAGATCCGACATGGTTGGCTCCTGGACCAACGGACTCTCCGCCCAAGAGGAAAACGATCCGTTAAACGGCGTCGGCAATTGCCATCGAGACACGTGCCAGCATGAATCCTCCCCCCAATATCACCGATCCGCTCGTCCTGTTCATGCCGTCGGGCAAGCGCGGCCGGTTCCCGGTCGGCACGCCGGTCCTCGATGCGGCGCGCCAGCTCGGCGTCTATGTCGAAAGCGTGTGCGGCGGCCGCGCCACCTGCGGGCGCTGCCAGGTCGAAGTGCAGGAAGGCAATTTCGCCAAGCACAAGATCGTCTCGTCCAACGACCACATCTCGCCCAAGGGCGCCAAGGAAGAGCGCTACGAGCGCGTACGCGGCCTGCCCGAGCGGCGTCGCCTCTCCTGCTCGACGCAGATCCTCGGCGACCTCGTCATCGATGTGCCGCAGGACACGGTCATCAACGCCCAGACCATCCGCAAGGACGCCGACACCAGGGTGATCGCCCGCGATACGGCGATCCGCATGTGCTATGTCGAGATCGAAGAGCCCGACATGCACAAACCGCTCGGCGATCTCGACCGGCTCAAGATCGCCCTGATGAAGGACTGGGGTCTCAAGAACCTCGAATTCGACTTCTATCTCATGCCGCAGGTGCAGGGCATCCTGCGCAAGGGCAACTGGACGGCCACCGCTGCCATCCACAAGGATGCCGACAGCGACATCGCGCGCGTCATCGCGCTGTGGCCCGGCCTGAAGAACGAAGCCTACGGCCTTGCCTGCGACATTGGCTCGACCACCATCGCCATGCATCTGGTATCGCTGCTGTCGGGCCGCGTCGCCGCGTCCTCCGGCACGTCCAATCCGCAGATCCGCTTCGGCGAGGATCTGATGAGCCGCGTCTCTTACGTGATGATGAATCCGGACGGCCGCGAGGGCATGACGGTCGCGGTGCGCGAGGCGGTTTCCGGCCTCGTCGACAAGGTCTGCGCCGAAGGCAACGTCCAGCGCGCCGACATCCTGGATTCCGTCTTCGTCGGCAATCCGATCATGCATCATCTGTTCCTCGGCATCGATCCGACCGAGCTCGGCGGCGCGCCCTTCGCGCTTGCCGTCTCCGGCGCCGTGCGCATCAAGGCCTCCGACATCGGCCTGAAGCTCAACCAGGGCGCGCGCCTCTATATGCTGCCCTGCATTGCCGGCCATGTCGGCGCCGATGCTGCCGCCGTAACTCTTTCGGAAGGGCCGCATCGCCAGGACGAGATGATGCTGATCGTCGATGTCGGTACCAACGCCGAGATCGTGCTCGGCAACTCGACGCGCGTCGTCGCGGCGTCCTCGCCTACCGGCCCGGCCTTCGAGGGTGCGGAGATCTCCGGCGGCCAGCGCGCGGCGCCCGGCGCCATCGAGCGCGTGCGCATCGATCCGGACACGCTCGAGCCGCGCTACCGTGTCATCGGCTCGGAACTGTGGTCGGATCAGCCGGGCTTCGCGGAAAGCGTGCAGGCGACCGGCGTCACCGGCATTTGCGGTTCGGGCATCATCGAGGTGATCGCCGAGATGTACCTGTCGGGCATCATTTCCGAGGACGGCGTCGTCGATGGATCGCTCAACATGCGTTCGCCGCGCATCGTGCCGAACGGCCGCACCTTCTCCTACGTGCTGAAGGAGGGCGAGCCGAAGATCACCATCACCCAGAACGACGTGCGCGCCATCCAGCTTGCCAAGGCGGCGCTCTATGCCGGCACCAAGCTGT
This sequence comes from Mesorhizobium sp. CA14, assembly GCF_020165195.1. GTDB lineage: Bacteria > Pseudomonadota > Alphaproteobacteria > Rhizobiales > Rhizobiaceae > Mesorhizobium. The sequence goes on from NZ_JAIUHR010000001.1 coordinate 151,966, forward strand.
TGATGGAAAAACAGCACACCGACCATGTCGACCGCATCCATTTCGCCGGCGCCTTCGGCTCCTTCATCGATCCGAAATACGCCATGGTGCTCGGCCTGATCCCGGATTGCGACCTCGACAAGGTCTCGGCCGTCGGCAATGCGGCCGGCGCCGGCGCGCGTATGGCGCTGCTCAATCGCGGCTACCGGCGCGAGATCGAGGAAACGGTGAGCAGGATCGAGAAGATCGAGACGGCGCTTGAGCCGAAATTCCAGGAGCACTTCGTCTACGCCATGGCGCTGCCGAACAAGGTCGACCCGTTCCCCAAGCTGGCGGCCGCGGTGAAGCTGCCGCCGCGCAAGACAGTGGGCGAGGACGGCGCCGTCGGCGATGCCGCCCCGCGTCGGCGCTCGCGCGAGGAACGCGCGGCACGGCGCGGCCGCGGCTAGAGCATGATCCCGAAAAGTGGGAACCGGTTTTCGGAGAAGATCATGCTCCAACAAAGAGTTAGATCAGGATCGCGATTCAACGAAACGTCTTCCTGATCTGACGTTTCGGCTCATTCCGCGGCCCCTGCGGCCGCGGCATTGGCTGCCTTGACGGCGCCCTTGGGACGTTGCGGATGCAGCAGCCCGATCAACGGTTTTTCGACGATCAGATAAAGCATCGCCGAGAGCGCAAGAGTGGCAACCAGGATCGTCGCCGGCTGCAACGCTGCCGGCAGGCCGGTCCTCAGGACGACGCCGGTCGTCAGGACGCCGACCACGACATGCCATAGATAGATTGAATAGGACGCATCGCCGAGAAATGTGGGCAAGGCAGCCGGCTTGAACGGCCGCGCCCGCTCGGCAAAAACCGCGCCCGCCACGATCAGCGCGGCCGGAAGTCCCCACCGCAGGGCGCGCGGCAAATCGGCATCGAATAGCGGGCCGGCCGCAAGCAGAAGAAATCCCGCGCCAGCCATCGCCAGCCCCACCCCGAGCGGCAGCCTGGTGCCCTGGAGCCACAAGCGCCCCACGATGACGCCGGCCGCGAACTCGATCACGACCGGATCGGTGAAAGCATGCGCATATCCGGCCGGAAGGATGAAATGCAGCGCGACGATGGCGACAAGCGCGCCGGTGAGAACGCCGAACCGCCACCGCTCGCCCAGGAACAGGACAAGCGTGAAAACGAGATAGAACATCATTTCATAGCAAAGCGTCCAACCCTGTATGACGATGGGATGCAGCGCGCTCTCCTGCAGGACCGGCAGGAAGAACAGTGAGCCCAGGAAATTCGGGACACTGAAGAAATGGTCGTAGAAGAATTGCGGCTTGAGCAGGATGCCTGCCGCGGTCAGCAGCGTGACGATCCAGTAGAGAGGCACGATGCGGGTGATCCGGCGCCCCATGAAACGCCAGGGATCGGCTGGCCTGCCCGCCGTCGTCACCCACATGATGAAGCCGCTGATGACGAAGAAGATGTCGACGCCGGCTGCCCCGACGTCGAACGAACCGCCGAACTGCTCGCTGACGTGAAAGCAAACGACCGCGCACGCGGCGAGGCCGCGCAGATATTGGATACTATGTATGCTCGTCATGATGCCCTGACTCGTATCGCATCATGCTGCGATGCAATACCCCGCGCCGCATTGCACAATAACAATGCAGCCGCTCGCCTCTGTCAACCGCCGATGGCGGCCATTTGGATCGAAACCGGCCCGCCGGCATGCTTAATTCATTCGTATGCAAATGTTTCCGGATCCGCGGGATCCGGAAACGGAAACGCTGTTTTCGCGAAATCGACCCGATACATGCGCGACGCATTTAGCGGCCATTGCACGGCGGCTGAAGATTTGCGTGTCGCCCAAAGGCGCTTCGCGGTTTGGGACAAAGACATGCAGCTTCGGCTGCCGCGCTCTTCAAGGGAGATGAAAATGTCGATGTTTGGAAATCTCAGCCGCTTCGGTGTCACCATCAGGCAGGCCCATGCCAGGAACAAGGCGATCCGCGCGCTCAACGATCTGCCGGCGCATGTCCAGAAGGATATCGGCTGGCCGGCCTCGCCGCCAAGCGACCCGCAGGCCGCCCTTCATGCGCTGCTTCTGGGCACGCCGCGCTGATGACCTTCGCCGACAAATGCAAGCTGCTCGGCAAGCGCCGGGGCCGCAATGCGGGCCCGGCTGCTGGCGACAACAAACTGCGCGCGGCGCTGCTGTCGAAGCGGCGCTGGAGCAATGCCGGGAACAGTGCGCAGCCGTTGGGCTGGGCGACGCAGCCATAGCCTTCCGTTCGAATTGCGCACACAAGGAACCGGCACCATCGCAGCGCCGATGCGCCAGCGGCTAAACCTTGACATTTTTAACGGAGGTACAATCTTGGAATAGCGGGGGAACTCTCTTAGTCGGCTCTGCCGAAATGCGTGTATCCGCATGCCAAGTTTGAAAAGCCATCTCGTTTCGTTCGTTCTCAGGCACAGCCGCAAGAAGGCGTTTTCCAGTCCCGAGAACCTGCACCGTTGGATCGCCTACGCCCGCAAGACCGAGGACTATCATCCGCCGGCCTTGCTCAAGGCGAGGCTGGACATCACCGAGACCGAGATCGACGGCTTTCCCGTCTTTGAGATCGCCCCGAAGGCGGGCGAGCGCCGGCGCATTCTCTACATGCATGGCGGCGCCTACGTTTTTCAGATCACATCCTACCATTGGGGGCTGATCGCCGAGATGGCCGAGCGTCTCGGTTTCGGCATCACCGTGCCGATCTACCCAATCGCGCCCGAGCACGATTTCCATGACATGTTCGGCATGGTCGGCGACGTCTACCGGCGCATGCTCGAAGAGACCGACCCCGAGGACATCGTCTTCATGGGAGATTCGGCCGGCGGCAACATGGCTGTCGTGCTGACCATGATGGCGGCCGAGGAAGGCCTGCCGGCACCGTCGCGTCATGTGCTGATCTCGCCCGGCCTCGATGTTTCGCTTGCAAATCCCGAAGTCTTCGAAGCCGAGCGGCAGGATCCGTGGCTGGGCATTCCGGGAGGGCTGGAAGCGGTGCGGCTCTACAGCGCCGGTTTCAACCGCAACGACTGGCACATCAGCCCGCTTTACGGCGACTTGTCCGTGCTGCCGAAGACGCTGCTGCTGACCGGTTCACGCGACATGCTGACACCAGATAATCTCATCTTCGCCGAACGCGCGCGCGCTGCCGGCGTCGAGGTCGACGTGGTCTACGAGGAAGGCATGTTCCACGTCTGGCCGCTGATCGAGATGCCCGAGGCGCGCCGCGCGCGCGACAGCATCGTCGACTTTCTCAGCGTTCCCGCAGCCATCCGGACTCGTGCCCGGGGCAGGACAAAGGCTGATTTCGCAGCCCGCCCCGCGCCGGCCGCCGAATAGCTCAGAACTTGCCGGTTTCCCGGAACAGTTCGAACGTCGCCCGTATATGGTCGGCCACAGCCTTCACCGGCGCGCTCGCATCCGGCGCCACCACCATGGCAAGATTGTAGGTGCCGATCTCGGGCATGCCGTCCTTGGCGCCCAGCGAGACCATCTCGTCACCGAGGAAGGACTTCGGCAGCGGCGCCACCGCGAGGTCGGCCATGATCGCGGCGCGCTGGCCGGCCGTGTGGGCGCTCATATAGGCGATGCGGTAGTTGCGGCCCTCGCGCCCGAGCGCTTCCAGGGCGCCGGCCCGCCAGGCGCAGCCTTCTTCCCACAGCGACACCGGCAGCGGTTCGCGCAGATGCGCGCAGCCGCCCTTGGCACCGGCCCACACGATCGGCTCGGTCAAAAGCACCTCCGCGCCGACCGCGCTTGTCTTGTAGGAATTGGTGAGCAGCGTGATGTCGAGCGCGCGATCGTCCATGCGCCGGCGCAAATTGATGCTCTGGTCGATGGTGACATCGACGGCGATCGACGGATGCGACTGGGCGAAGCGCTTCAGCACATGCGGCAGCACACGCTCGCCATAATCGTCGGGGGAACCGAGCCGCACCACGCCGACAATGTCGGGGATGATGAACTTCGACACCACCTCGCGGTTGATCGACAAAAGCCGGCGCGCATAGCCGAGCAGCATCTCGCCATCCGTGGTCAGCGTCACCGAACGCGCGTCACGCGCGAAGACCGAACGGCCCAGGATATCCTCCAGCTTCTTGATCTGCATGGAGACGGCCGACGGCGTGCGGAACACCGCATTGGCGGCGGTGGTGAAGCTGCCGGTCTCGGCGATCGCCACGAAGGTGCGCAGCACATCGAGGTCAAGCAGCGGTAGAGGATGATTGAGCGGGGCGTTCATGAGCCAGCCTTCAATTTTTCTGATGCAATCCATCATTCCATTTCGTTTGATTGAACATCACTCCAGGCGCATAGTCAACTCGACCGATACAGGATGCTGCCAAAAGCAGCCATGAAACGACCCTGACACAGTCCTGCAATCGACGTGAAATGAAGCTGAAACAGACCTGGTTTAACGCAATGACGGGCGCCCTCCCTGCCCGCATAGAGGAGAAAGAAATGTCTATCCTGTCTTCCATCGGTCGGCTTGCGACCGAATTCAGCGCGGCCCGCGCCCGCTACCAGACCGAACGCGCCATCCATGCGCTGCCGATCGAACTGCAGAAGGATATCGGCTGGCCGGAAGCCGCCGATGCCAAGACCGGCTTGCGCCTCGGTGTCGGAAGCTGGGCCGGAGCGAAGTAATCGAGTGTGTATGAAGTTCTGAAGGCCTGCCGCGTCAGCTCCGGCAGGCCTTTTTTGTTTATGGCTTTTTTGTTTGCATTCAAACGACCTTTCCAGCCATGCGGCCGCTGCATGACGCATATGAGCCACCCGCATAGCGGGTTAACAAACCGATTAACCCACCGAAAATAATGGAAAATTTTGGGCACGCTGCCCAAGGATGTCGCAAAACATGTCGCTTTTCATATCAAGCGCTTCGCTTTTGCGATTTAGTTTTTGCTGAACCGAGCCTATATCACCGTCAGCCAAAACGAGCTGCCCCACTCCATTAAGCGAAGGCGACCCGTCTGAGCAACCAAATGGAGATGATGATGAAGCTCTTTGCCCGCCTGTTCACCCGCCGTGAAATGAACCTGACAACCGCTATGGAACGTCAGCGTCTTGCCAAGACGATGCCCGGCCAGACCGGCGCCATGGCTGCTGCCCGCCTCGGCTTCGTCGCCTGAGACAATTCGGCATGCTGAATTTCAACGCCGCCCGGCTTGCCGAGGCGGCGTTTTCATTTGGGCGTGCCACCTGACGTCGGCGAAGAGACGCCCTGCAGTTGCACGAATTGCCCATTTGCGACCCATGTCGCAAATTTAATCTTCACTTAGCCGCCTACCCGATTGACAGGAATGATTTTTCCTGTTGTCGCTATGCTGTTCGCGACATCCTGTTCGCGTCATGGCTGCGTGAGGTTTCCCCGTGAATGCCGTAAAGCATCCGATCAAGAGATCGTTTGTATTCTTCCTCATTCCCGATTTTACGATGATCGCCTTCGCGACGGCGCTCGATCCGCTGCGCTCGGCTAACCGGATGCTCGGCTACGAAGCCTATCGCTGGCGGCTGGCCAGCATAGACGGCAAGCCGGTGCGCGCCTCGAACGGCGTCGAATGCGCCGTCAACACCTCGCTCGAGGAAGAGCGCAAGAAGATGGCCGGGCCGGATCGGCCAAACATGGCGATCGTCTGCAGCGGCATCAATGTCGAGCGCTACCACAACAAATCGGCCTTCGCCTGGCTGCGCGAGGAATACAACCGCGGCGTCGCCGTCGGCGGCCTGTGCACTGGCGCCCATATCCTTGCCGCCGCCGGCCTGCTGTCCAACAAGCGCTGCGCCATCCATTGGGAGAACCTGCCGGGCTTTTCCGAGGCATTCCCGAAGGCCAATGTCTTTGCCGACCTCTTCGAGGTCGACCAGAACGTCTACACTTGCGCCGGCGGCACTGCCGCGCTCGACATGATGCTGAAGCTGATCGGCGACGATTTCGACGAAAGCCTCGTCAATCGCGTCTGCGAGCAAGTGCTGACCGACCGCGTGCGCAGCCCGACCGACCGCCAGCGCCTGCCGCTGCGCGCCCGCCTCGGCGTTCAGAACTCGAAGGTGCTCACCATCATCGAGCTAATGGAAGCCAACCTTGCCGAGCCGCTGTCGCTGATCGAGATCGCCGACCATGTCGATCTTTCCCGCCGGCAGATCGAGCGTCTGTTCCGCACCGAGATGGGCCGCTCGCCCGCCCGCTACTACCTGGAGATCCGGCTTGACCGCGCCAGGCACCTGCTCATCCAGTCGTCGATGCCTGTGGTCGAGGTGGCGGTGGCCTGCGGCTTCGTCTCCGCCTCGCATTTCTCCAAATGCTACCGCGAGCTCTACGCCCGCTCGCCGCAGCAGGAGCGTGTCGACCGCAAGCAGCTCTTGGCAGCTTGATCCGAAGGTTCCGGATCAAGCCCCGACTGACTGCGTCTGCGCGGTCCGCATGGCCTCAATGCGGATGTCTTCGGTGAGTTGCGCCTTCAGCTCGGAAAATTCCGGGCTGGTCTTCAGCGTGTAGTGGCGCGGATGCGGCAGATCGACCGGCACGTCCGATTTGATGCGGCCAGGCCGGGCGCTCATCACGATCACCCGCGACGCCATGAAGATCGCCTCCTCGATGTCGTGGGTGACGAACAGCACCGTCTTCTTGCGCCGCTCCCAGATGCCGAGCAGCAGTTCCTGCATCAGCCCGCGCGTCTGGTTGTCCAGCGCGCCGAACGGTTCGTCGAGCAGCAGGATTTCGGGATCGTTGGCCAGTGCCCGCGCGATCGCCGTGCGCTGCTGCATGCCGCCCGACAGCTGCTTCGGCCAATGGTTCTCGAAACCCCTCAGACCGACGAGATCGATATAGGAGGCGACGATCTCGTTGCGCTCGCGCTCGGGCCGGCCTTGCTCGCGCAGGCCGAAGCCGATGTTTTCGGCAACCGTCAACCAGGGAAACAGCGTGTAGGACTGGAACGCCATGCCCCGGTCCGGGCCCGGCCTTGTGACCGCCTTGCCGTCGAGCAGCACGCGGCCGGTACTCGGCGCTTCCAGTCCGGCGACGATCCTGAGCAGCGTCGACTTCCCGCAGCCGGATGGCCCGAGGATGGTGATGAAGTCATTGGCTGCGACCGCGAGGTCGACCGGCTGCAGCGCCCGCACCGGCTGCCCGCCTCCGACCCCGGCAAAGGTCCGCGAGACGCCCTCGATCAGAAGCTTGCTCACGCCAGGCTCCATGGATAGAGCCAGCGGTTGAGCGCCTTGAAGGCGAAATCGGACAGAAGCCCGATCAGCCCAATGACGATGATGCCGAAGATGATCTGCCCCGTCGCCAGCCGCGACTGGCTGTTGATGATCATGTAGCCGATGCCTGACGACGAGCCGATCAGCTCGGCGACGATCACATAGGTCCAGGCCCAGCCGAGCACCAGCCGCAGCGTTTCGGCGATCTCCGGCGCGTTGGCCGGCATGATGACGCGCTTGACGATGCCGTTGTCCGTCGCCCCCAGCGTATAGGCTGCCTCGACAAGGTCCCGCCTCGTGCTGCCGACCTTGACCGCGACGATCAGGATGATCTGGAACACCGAACCGACGAAGATAACCAGGAGCTTTTCGAGTTCCCCGATGCCGGCCCACAGGATGAGCAGCGGAATGAAGGCCGATGCCGGCAGGTAGCGCGCAAAGGACACGAACGGTTCGAGGAAGGCTTCGACCGGCTTCCAGGCACCCATGCCGATGCCGATCGGCACCGCGACGATCGACGCCAGCACGAAGCCGCCGAAGACGCGCCAGATGGTGATCAGGATATCGAGCCAGAACCGGTCTTCGACGAGCAACCGCCAGCCGTCCTTCAGCATCGACAGCGGATCGGCGAGAAAGATCCGGTTCACGTGGCCGCCGAGCGTGATCCACGCCCCGAACGCCACGAACAGCACGAAGAAGGCGATGCCGAGCACGGTTCGCGTGCCCGGCGCAACGGGATGCAAGGGACGCAGCATCAGGAAAAGTCCATGAGAGGAGGGATCGGCGGCCGGGCGCCGCCGATCCGGCGATGCGCGATCAGTTGGCTACCGCGCTGGTGTCGGCGAGTGTCGTCACGTCGGGCGCTTCCTTGATCAACCCCATCTGCAGCAGGAGCTCGGCGGCCGTTTTGGAGAAGTCCTGGAACTCCTTGGTGAAGAACTGCTTGTTCTCCGCCTTGTCGGCCCATTTCAGATACTTGGCCGAATCCTCGAACTCCTTGGCCGACTGCTTCACGTCCGCACCCATGATCTCGTAGGATTTCTGCGGATCCTTCTTGATCATGTCGAGCGCGTCGAAATAGCTGTCGGCGAGCGCCTTGGCGGCATCGGGATTGGCCTTGAGGAAGTCCGGCGTGCAGCCGACCGTATCCATCACCATCGGATAATCGAGCGTGGTCGCCAGGATGTGGCCCTGGTCGGCCTTGTCGCGCACGGCGGAGATGAAGGGCTCGTAAGTGACTGCGGCATCGTTTTGGCCGGCGAGGAAGGCTTGCGCCGCCGCATCCGGCTCCAGGTTGACGACTGTCACGTCCTTGGTCGACATGCCGTTCTTGTTGAGCACCCAGGCAAGCAGGAAATAAGGCGAGGTTCCGGGCGCGGACGAAGCGACGTTCTTGCCCTTGAGATCGGCGACGCTCTTGACGTCGTTGCGGACGACGATGCCGTCGGCGCCATAGGATTTATCGAGCTGGAATATCTGCTTGGTGGTGACGCCGCTGGCGTTCCACACCATCCAGGTCTCGACCGTAGTCGCCGCGCATTGCAGGTCGCCGCTGGCGATGGCCAGCGGGCGGCTCGCCTGCGGCACTTTCTTGAGCGTGACGTCGAGCCCGTGCTTTTCGAAAAGCCCGGCCTGCTTGGCCAAAGTCAGCGGCGCGAAACCGGTCCAGCCGCTGATGCCGATGGTCAGCGACGTCGCCGCCATCGCCGGCGCGCTAAGCACGGCGGCCGCCGTCAGCGCCGCCGCGAAAATGGTTGTTCTTTTCATTGTGGTTCCCCTTTTTGTGGTGAGCGCGAATTGTCTCACAGACCCCAAAAGGCTTGTCAATGAAGCAGAAGCCGCACTCGACGATGGTCCAATCCGGCGCCCGCCGGAGGACCTTGAGGGGCTTCCCGATTGCTCACGGCGTGCCCCAGCCGCGGTTGCGCCACATCTTCTCGCCCACCAGACAGTCCGCTGCCGGCCTGTCGTCGGCGAGCACGACCGGCGGATGCGCGGCCTCTTCGGCCGCCCATTGCGGTGAAGCCGGGCCGGCAAGCTCCAGAACCAGCTTGCGGCGGATCGCTTCGGGAAACTGCGTCCAGTCATTGACCGGGATCATGAAGGCGCCTGGTCCGCCGATGACGCAGTCGCTGTAATAGCGGTCGAGATTGTCGACGTCGAAGGCGCCGCTGAACCCGCCACGCGTCATCAACGGCAGCCCGTTGATGGTGATGCCTTGCTTGACCACTTCGTCGCGCGTGAGATTGACCGGCGCGCCCTGGTTGTTGGGCCCGTCGCCGGAAACGTCGATGACGCGCTTCGTGCCCGGGAAACCGCTCTCGGCGAACAGGTCGCTGCCGAAGCTCAGCGCGCCGGAGATCGAGGTCCGCCGGGCGGTGTCCGGCGGGCGGGCATCGAGCTGAGCCACCACCTTCTCGGCATCGTCGCGATTGGCGATCACCGTCCACGGCACGATGACGCGCTGCCAGGTCGTGCCCGCCCATTCGACATAGGTGACGGCGATCTTGCCATAGGCGCCGTCGGCGATGGCCTTCAGCACATTTTCATGCGTCAGCGCCGCGGCGTAGCCGTGACGCTGGATCTCCAGCTCGGCCGGCGACATGGAGAGCGAAACATCGACCGCCAGCACCAGTTCGACATCGACGGGCTCGGCGGGAGAAGCTGCCGGCGTCAGCCAAAGCGCCAGCGCCAGGGCGGCACCGGCTGAGACGGTATGCCTTGCGCGGGCATAAGCGGACATGGAGGAAGGTTAGGCGAAAATCGCCGCGCGCAAAAGCCGGGAATTTCCCGGCATTGGATTTCCGCCGGCGCGCGTCTTTTAAAAATATCGCGCGAGATTCGAACGGATGCGCTCCAGGACCGTATCTCCTGCAAGGTCGGGCACGAATGTGGCGCCCGTGATCGCTTCATAAGCCTGGATGTAGACCGCCGAGGCCTGGTTGACGATCTCGTCCGGAACTTGCGGGATCGGATCCTTGTAGGGATCGCACCGCGCCGACACCCATGAGCGGACGAAATCCTTGTCGAAACTCTGCGGCCGCCCGCCGCTTGCGAACGCCTCGTCGTAGCCCTGCGCGATCCAGTAGCGGCTGCTGTCGGGCGTGTGGATTTCGTCCGCCAGCACGATGGCGCCATCCGGCGCGGTGCCGAATTCATATTTGGTGTCGGCCAGGATCAGGCCGCGCTCGGCGGCGCGCTGCTGGCCGCGGGCGAACAGCTGCAGCGCATAACGCGATACGGTGTCCCACTGCGCCTGCGTAAGCAGCCCCTGTTCGATGATCTCGGCCTCCGACAGGGGCTCGTCATGACCGCCGCTGGCGGCCTTGCTGGTCGGGGTGATGATCGCTTGCGGCAGCTTTTCATTGTCGCGCAGCCCATCGGGAAAGATGTGACCGTAGAAGCTCCGTTCGCCTTTCCTGTATTTGGTCAAGATCGAGGTGCTGGTGGTCCCCGCCAGATAGCCGCGCACCACGATCTCGACCGGCAACATGTCGAGCCGCCTGCCAACCACGACGTTGGGGTCCGGATACTCCAGCACGTGATTGGAGCAGATGTCGGCGGTTTCCTCGAACCAGTATCGCGCCGTCTGCGTGAGGACCTGCCCCTTGAACGGGATCGAGGCCAGGATCGTATCGAACGCGCTCAGACGATCGGTGGCGATGATGATGCGGCGCCCGTCCGGCAGATCATAATTTTCACGCACCTTGCCATTGTAGCGATTGGGCAGTTCGGGAATGAAGGCGTCGGAGAGGATGCGCATGGGACACGTAGCTTTCGCGGGCTTCTGATCGGGCCACATAAGCCGCTGGCCCCCTGCACATCAAGCCAAGCATGAAGGCCTTCCGAGGAAGGCCAAAGCTTTTCCGATCAGTTGCCGCTGTGGCGCCGGTCGTCAACTCCTCGGCTTGAGGTTCTCCGGGTCGTAAAGCGGCTTGTAACCGACACCGGCCACCTCGACCGGATAGGTCTCACCAAAATACTCGACCTGCAGCTTGCGGCCTTCCTGGCAGAAGGCCCAAGGCAGATAGGCAAGCGCGATATTCTTGCCGATGGTCGGGCCGTAGGCGACCGAAGTGGTGAAGGAGCGTCGGCCGAGCTCGTCGACCAGCGTCTCGCCGGTCGCGGGATCCTGCACCGGCATGGTGCCGACCGGATAGCGCGCGACGCCCTTGGAATCGGTGTTCTCGGTCATCACCAGCGTGCACAGCATCGCCGGCTGATGCTCGCGGGCGCGATATTCGAGGTGCTTGGCCTTGCCGCAGAAATCGTTCTCCTTGACCTTCGGGCGGGCGAGGTCGGCCTCGAGAAGGTTGTACTCGGTCAAGAGGTCGGCGTTCTGCAGCCTGAGGCTTTTTTCCATGCGGCGCGTGTTGGCATAGGTCTCGACGCCGAACGGCATGACGCCGGTGGAGCGCAGAGCGTCCCAGACGGCGAGCCCATCCTCGTAGCGCATATGCAGTTCCCAACCCTGTTCGCCGACATAGGAGATGCGGAACGCTGTGACATCCTTGCCGCCGATCTCGATCGGCTTGATCGCGGCGAAGGGGAAATTCTCCGGCGTCAGCCCGTTCGGATCCTCGACCACCTTCTGCAGGGTCGTGCGCGCATTCGGTCCCCAGATGCCGATGGTGACGTATTTCTCCGTCACGTCGGTGACGGTGACATCGAAACCCTTGTCCTGCGCGGTGCGCTGCATGTAGCGGAAATCGCGCGGGCCGGCGTCGGCGCCGTCGATCACCCGGCAGCGATCGGCCATGCGGATTACCGTGAAGTCGGCGCGCACCATGCCCTCCTCGTCGAGGAAGTGGGTGTAGATGCCCTTGCCGATATTGTTGTCGCCGCCGATCTTGGCCGCGCACAGCCATTCCAGCAACGCGACATGGTCGGGCCCTTCGACGTCATACATCGAGAAATGCGAGAGGTTGACGATGCCGCAATCCTCGCTCATCGCCAGGTGCTCGGCATTGGAGACGCGCCAGAAGTGGCGATTATCCCACTCGTTCTCGCGCACCGGCACGCGGTTGCCGTACTTCTCCAGCAGATGCTCGTTGGCCGCGTAGCCATGGGCGCGCTCCCAGCCGCCCAATTCCATGAAATAGCCGCCGAGTTCCTTCTCGCGCTCATAGAACGGCGAGCGGCGGACATTGCGGCCCTTGGAGAAGGGCTCGCGCGGATGCACCGCCGGATTGTAGACCTTCATCGCCGTCTCGGTGCAGCGATCCCAGATGAACTGTTCCTGCATCTGGTGCGGATAGAAGCGCGAATAGTCGATCGCATGATGGTCGATCGACGTGCGGCCGTCGGTCATCCAGTCGGCGATCAGCTTGCCCATACCGGGCCCGTCCTTGACCCAGATGGCGACGGCATACCACAGACCCCTCACCTTCTGGCTTTCGCCCATGGACGGGCCGCCGTCGGTGGTCACCTGCAACAGGCCGTTGAAGGAATGGCCTTCATTGTAGCCGAGTTCGCCGAGGATCGGCGTCAGCTCCATAGCGCGCTCCAGCGGCGCCATGATCTGCTCCATGTCGAGGTCGCGCTGCGAGGGCGAGAGCCGCGCCTGGTCTTTTTCCAGAAGATCGCGCGGGTGGCACAGACGCGGATTGGTCTCCTCGTAATAGCCCCATTCGATCTGACCGCCCTCGGCGGTCTTCGGGTCGCCGGTGTCGCGCATATAGGCCGAGTTGCCCTGGTCGCGCAGCAGCGGCCAGCCGATCTCCTTGCCGGTGCCGGCAAACTGGTTGTAGGGGCCGAAGAAGGTCAGCGGATGGTCGATCGGCATGACCGGCAGGTCCTCGCCGACCAGCGCCGCGGTGAGCCGGCCCCATATGCCGGTGCAGATGACCACATAGTCGGCTTCGATCGTGCCGCGCTCGGTCACCACGCCCTTGATGCGGCCGTTCTCGACGATCAGCTCCTTGGCCGAGGTGTTCGCGAAGGCCTGCAGCTTGCCCGCGGCAACCCCTTGGTCGACCAGCTTGCCGGCCACCGTCTGCGAGCGCGGGATGACGAGGCCGGCATCCGGATCCCACAGGCCGCCTTGCACCAGATGCTCCTCGATCAGCGGGAATTTCTTCTTGATCTCGGCCGGCTCGATCAGCCGCGCCCGGGTGCCGAAGGATTTTGCCGAGGCGATCTTGCGCTTGATCTCGTCCATGCGGGCGTCGTCGCCGACGCGAGCAACCTCGAGGCCGCCGACGCGGGCGTAGTGGCCCATCTTCTCGTAGAAATCGATCGAGTAGAGCGTCGTCCAGCACGACAGGAAATCGTGGCTCGTCGTGTAGCAGAAGTCCGAGGCGTGCGCCGTCGAGCCGATATCGGTCGGAATGCCCGACTTGTCGATGCCGACGATATCCTCCCAACCGCGCTCGATCAGGTGATGGGCGACGGACGCGCCGACAATACCACCCAGACCGACGATGACGACCTTCGCCTTTTTCGGAAACTCTGCCATTGCCCGCGACTCCAAAGGGATAAAGCGGGCGGGACTATAGGGCGGAGCGGTGGGGTGATTGAAGCCTGTTTGCGACATTAGAAAAATGCCGAGCGACCCTGACAGCCGAACACGCCTGGCTCGGGCTGTTACGGGGTGAGGAATTCCTCATGCGTCGGCACTGGCTTCGTGCTGGGTACATCGCAGGAGTTCCTCGAAGACAAGCCGCTTGCCTTCGCGCACGCTGTCCTCGAGCGGCTTCGCACCGGCCAGATACGCGGCGATCGCGCTCGCCAGCATGCAGCCGGTTCCGCGCATCGATCCGGCAAGCCTGGGCATGTCGAGGCGCACAGGCTCTTGTCCGCCGCTCAACAGGATATCTGTCGATCTGGGTCCCGCTGCATGGCCGCCCTTGATGAGCAGCGCCTGCAGCCCTTCCGCAAGCAACCGCCTTCCCTGCCGCAGCGCATCGTCGTCGTCCGAAGCCAAATCCGATCCGGTCAGCACCGCCAGCTCGACAAGATTCGGCGTCATGATACGGCAAAGCGGCATGAGATCGCGCTTCAAGGCCCCGATCGCCTCCGGTTCCAGCAACTGCCTGCCCGACGAGGAAGCCAACACCGGGTCGAGGACCGCCGGTATCTGCGGGTTCTCGCGCAGCACGGCGGCAACCGCTTCGACAACGCGTGCCGTTGAAAGCATGCCCATCTTTATCGCCAGCACCTTGTTGGCGCGCAGCGCCGCGCGCATCTGATCGGCTACCAGGCTGGGCTGGATATGGTGGACTGCCGTAACGGATTGGTGAGTCTGCACCGTCACCGCGGTAACGGCAAGACAGGTCCGCAGGCCGATGGAGGAGATCGTCTCGATGTCGCGCGCAATCCCGGCGCCCCCGCTGGAATCCGATCCGCCGACGACAAGCACATGCGGGTCTCGGTTCAGCGCCATCGATCCGTCTTTTCGATCCATTCTCTGGTGCGCGCTTCGGGATCGGAATTCAAAGTTATGTCCGTGACCACCGCCGCACTGTCTGCGCCGGCTTCGAAAACACCATCGAGCCGCTCGGGGCTGAGGCCGCCGATAGCGACCAGTGGCAGAGGCGCGATCCATTCCTTCCATGCTCGGACCCGTTCCAGCCCCTGCGGAGCCCATTTCATCTGCTTCAGGATGGTGGGATAGACAGGGCCGAGCGCAACGTAGTGGGGCTTCGCCGCAACAGCCGTTTCCAGCTCGGTATGGTCGTGGGTGCTCAGTCCGAGCCTGACGCCGGCAGCCTGTATCGCCGGAAGATCGGCAGTTTGCAGATCCTCCTGACCGAGATGGACGAAGTCGCAGCCCTCCTCGATCGCCAAGCGCCAATGATCGTTGATGACAAGCTGGCAATGGTGTCGAGCGCACAAGGCTTTTGCCTTGCGGATCTCCATGCGCAGCCTCTCCTCGTCCATGTCCTTGACGCGGAGCTGCACCAGCTTGACGCCAAGCGGCACCAGCCGCTCGATCCAGGCGGCGCTGTCGACGATCAGGTAGAAGGGATCGAGCTTCATGAGAAAACCGCCCTGCCGATCGTCGGCGTCGACGGCACGGCGACGTCGCGCGGCTCGAGCAGGCCCGAACCATACGCCTCGCGACCGGCATCAACTGCCTTGCTGAAAGCGCGCGCCATTCCGACCGGATCGGCAGCCTTGGCGACCGCCGTGTTGAGGAGCACGGCGTCGAAGCCGAGCTCCATCACGGTTGCCGCATGCGACGGCCGTCCGAGCCCCGCATCGACGATCAACGGGACGTCGGGGAAATGCCCGCGCATCGAGCGCAGCGCCATGATGTTGAACGGTCCCAAGGCCGAACCGATCGGCGCGCACCACGGCATCAGAACCTTGCAGCCCGCCTCAAGCAGCCGCTCGGCGACGACAAGGTCGTCGGTGGTGTAGGGGAACACCATGAAACCGTCCTCGCACAGGATGCGGGCCGCTTCGACCAAGCCGAACACGTCCGGCTGTAGCGTGTCATGGTTGCCGATGACCTCCAGCTTGATCCAGGACGTGCCAAAAACCTCGCGCGCCATCTTCGCGGTCGTGACGGCTTCCTTCACGGAGTGACAGCCGGCGGTGTTGGGCAGGATTCTCACGCCGAGCGAGTTGACCAGCGACCAGAATTGTTGGCCGCTCCTGCCGCCAGCCATTTCCCGGCGCAGCGAGACCGTCACCACCGAGGTGCCCGACGCCTTGACCGCTTCGGCCAGTATGGTCGGCGATGGATATTGGGCGGTGCCGAGGAGCAGCCGTGAGGCAAGCTTCGTTCCGAGAAGATCGAACATAGCTAGCCTCCTTGCATGGGCGAAAGGATTTCGATCCGGTCGCCATCGGCCAATCGAAATTCCGCCCGGTTGGCCGCGGGCACGACATCGCCGTTGAGTGCGGTGGCCAGCCAGTTGCCCTCATAGTCGAGTTCCTTCAAAAGGGCGTCGAGCGTCGCCGCCCTGGCCTCAAGCGCTTCGCCGTTGACGATCAGCTTCATTCTCAGACTCCAGCTCAGTGGTTGAATTGAAGAGAAGGCCGGCAACCTGCTCCGCCATGGCAGGTGAAAGCAGGAAACCGTGCCGGTAGAGGCCGTTGACCGTGATCGCGCCGTCCTTCCCACGTCCCACTCGTGGCAGATTGTCGGGATAGGCCGGGCGAACGCCCACCCCTGTCTCGACGAGTTCGGCCTCACCGAACGCCGGATGAAGTGCGTAGGCCGCGTTGAGGAGCTCCATGAGCGAACGGGCGGTGATCGGCCCATCATGATCGCTTTCGATCATGGTCGCGCCGACCATGAAGTGATGATCGGCCCGCGGCACGATGTAGATCGGATGGCGCGGATGGAGGAGACGCACGGGCCGGGCGAGCGAGACCTCGCGCGTGTGGAGGATCACCATTTCGCCGCGTACACCGCGCAAATCGTCGTCGGCCCGGGCCATGCCCGTGCAATCGATCACCTGATCAAAGCCGGAAGGAGCGATCTCGCCCGCCTCGAAGAGGAAGACGACGCCCATTGCGCGCAATTTGCCGGCCAGCGCTTCGAGAACCCGGCGGGGATCGAGATGAGCTTCGCCGGCAAAGAAAAGGCCCTTGCGGAACCGACCGGCGAGATCGGGTTCAAGGGCGGCAATCGCCTCTGCGTCGACGGACTGATGGTTGCGCGTGCGAGCCGCAAAGCGGGCAAGCTCCAAGGCGTCCCGCGCATGGGCGACGACGAGAGTGCCCGCCTTCGTCACGAGCCCGGGCAGTGTCCTTTCCCACCACTCGGCCGAAGTTTTGCCGAGAGTGACGACCGCCTCTTCGGCGCTTTCGCGCTCGCACCAGGGGGCCAGCATGCCGCCGGCAAGCCAGGAGGCCTTGCCGCCTATCTGGCTGCGAATTTCGGCAACCGTGACGGACGCACCCCGCGCGGCTAATTCATGGGCGACGGTGAGGCCTGCCACACCGGCGCCTTTGACAAGGACACGGCGCATGACTCAGCGCGATTCCCGATCATCCTCGGCCGAAGCCTGTTCTTCCACGCAGGGCGTTTCGACCGGCATATAGAGATCGCCGCCGGCGCGATATTTCTCCGCCATCGCCGCCATCCCTTCCTTTTGCGCTTCCGCGCGAATGTCGTGGGAGATGCGCATGGAGCAGAATTTCGGCCCGCACATCGAGCAGAAATGCGCGACCTTATGCGCCTCCTTGGGCAACGTCTCGTCGTGGAACAAGCGCGCCGTCTCGGGATCGAGCGACAGGTTGAACTGGTCTTCCCAGCGGAACTCGAACCGCGCCCGCGACAGCGCGTCGTCGCGGATCTTCGCGGCCGGATGACCCTTGGCAAGGTCTGCGGCATGAGCGGCGATCTTGTAGGTGATCACGCCGGTCTTGACGTCGTTGCGGTCCGGCAAGCCGAGATGTTCCTTCGGCGTGACGTAGCAAAGCATCGCCGTTCCGAACCAGCCGATCATGGCGGCGCCGATGCCGGAGGTGATGTGGTCGTAGCCCGGTGCGATGTCCGTGGTCAGCGGCCCGAGCGTGTAGAACGGCGCCTCGCCGCAGACGGCAAGCTGCTTGTCCATGTTCTGCTTGATCTTGTGCATGGGAACATGGCCGGGACCCTCGATCATCACCTGGCAGTCTTTCGCCCAGGCGATCTTGGTCAATTCGCCGAGCGTCTCCAGCTCGGCGAATTGCGCTTTGTCGTTGGCATCCGCGATCGAGCCGGGACGAAGGCCGTCGCCGAGCGAGAAGGAGACGTCATAGGCTCTGGCGATGTCGCAGATCTCATCGAAATGCTCATAGAGGAAGCTTTCGCGGTGATGGTGCAGGCACCATTTGGCCATGATCGAGCCGCCGCGGGAGACGATGCCGGTGACCCGTCCGACGGTCAGCGGGATGTAATGCAGCCGCACGCCGGCGTGGATGGTGAAATAGTCGACGCCCTGCTCGGCCTGCTCGATCAGCGTGTCGCGATAGACCTCCCAGTTGAGATCCTCGGCGATCCCGCCCACCTTCTCGAGCGCCTGGTAGAGCGGCACGGTGCCGATCGGCACCGGCGCGTTGCGTACGATCCATTCGCGGATGTTGTGGATGTTGCGGCCGGTCGACAGGTCCATCACGGTATCGGCGCCCCACCGGATCGCCCAGACCATCTTTTCGACCTCTTCGGCCATCGATGAGGTGACGGCGGAATTGCCGATATTGGCGTTGATCTTCACCAGAAAATTGCGGCCGATGATCATCGGCTCGCTCTCGGGATGATTGATGTTGGCAGGGATGATCGCGCGGCCGCGCGCCACCTCGTCGCGCACGAATTCCGGCGTGACGAAGTCCGGTATCGATGCGCCGAATGCTTCCCCATCCTGTTGCAACCTGCTTCGTAGCATCTCGCGGCCAAGGTTCTCGCGGATGGCCACGAATTCCATCTCGGGCGTGATTATGCCGGCGCGCGCATAGGCAAGCTGTGTCACCGCCTTGCCGGCTTTTGCCCGCACCGGACGATTACGGACTGGAAATTCAGGCGTCAGCCGTTCGCCCGTCGCAAATCCGTTGTCCTCGGGCCTGACGTGGCGGCCATCATAGGCTTCGACATCGCCGCGCGCGGCGATCCAGTCCTGCCGAAGGCGGGCAAGACCCTTTTCGATATCCGTTTCGATCGCGGGGTCGGTATAGGGGCCTGACGGATCGTAGACCGTCACCGGCGGTTCCCCGGCTGTCGGGTGCACGCTGATCTCGCGCATCGGCACCCTGATCTGCGGATGGATGATGCCGTTCTTTTGGATTTTCCGCGACGCCGGCAGCGGCCCGGTCGATACGGTGGGGGTCAAGGCATTCATTTGAGGCTCCTTTGCTCGTTGCATTGGAGACCCAGTTCTGTGCCGGAAGGATGAAAAGACGCCTTTGTCTGCCTGCTTGAGACAGGTCTTCGGGCATCAAGTCCCGCAAAAGCGCTTGCACCGTCCCTACGCCAGTATGAACTGGATCAGGTTCAACGGGTCACTGCGCCGCAAAGCCAGCAGTATCTCAGCCCCTTGCCGGGACTCCCCTGGTGAATGGCTCAAGTTGAGCGAGACGCCGTCGTTTTGTCAAGCATGTCCGGCCCCGGTAGTGGGTCACGCTGGCGTGACTGACAAGCTTGGGGGATCGCGGACATCGTTGCGCTGATCGAAGCGAAGAAGCAGAGCAGCCGACGGTGCGCGGCTCTTACAAAATGGATCGCTTGATGCGCAGGAACATGAGCGGCCCGACCAGCTTATCAAGGTGACACAGGATTTCTGGCCGGGCCGCCCAGTAAGGCCAGGGTTGCCTATCCCAGCCTACCCCGCCCAAGTTCTTCCGAAAGCTGGTCAGGGTCAATTACGCCCCGCCTGAAAAGCCACATGACCTTCATGGCTATCTCTTCGCGCTCATTCTCGCGAACAATTCGATGTTTTGCGCAGTAGTCGTTGAGAGCTTTTGTGAGGATTGTGAGTTCGTCGGAATCCGCCACCCCGCGCGACAACATGCCTGCCTCCCCATATGGGCGGAAGCTACCGCTTCCAACGCCCGCTTGCCTCTACCCTGTTATGGACGACTTGAAAAAGATACACCCGGAAAAAGTCAGCTTCGAATCAATTCGATGCGACTGAGGGTCGGACGCCGATTAGGGCTTCTTGAGGAGACGTGCGTCGCGAATGAGCGACTTGGCCCGGACGGCAATTGGGTTCGATTGCCGCTGCAGCGATTGGTTGGTGATGCAGGCTAGGCGAAGGCCCAGATGTCCTCGGCCTGGAAGCCGACCTGGTAGCCGGCGGTCTTCAGCTTGACCACGACCTGGCCGATCTCAGCGGCCGGAAGCGCGCCGATCTCGATCTTGATCATGCCGGGGCGGTAGCGCTCAAGGTCGAGCTGCTCGAACACCATCCAGTCGGCCCCCTCGCAGTCGACCAGGAACGCGTCGATGTGGGTGATGCCGTTGCGGTCGAGCAGCGTCTGCAAGGTTTCCGACGGCACCTCGATGTCCTTCAGATGCGGCGCGAACCTGTTGAAGTTGGCGTCGGCCTCGCCCCAGGCGTCCTTGCCCGACATCAGATTGGTGTCGGTGACCGATGAGCAGCCGATGAACTCGATCGGCAATGTGCCGGCTTCAAGCGCCGCGGCATCGAAGGTATGGACCGTGATCGTGCCCTTGGTCCTTGTCACCGCCACCGGCTCTATGACGAAGCGGCTGGTATCCGGGTAGTTGGCGCGCAGCCGCTTCTGATTGTACGGGATCGGCTCGACCAGCATCGCGCGCGCTCCGGGGATGCGGTGCAGCCAAGGCGTCACGTCGTCGAAGAGCGCGCCGTCGCAGGCGCCGACATTGACCATCTGGAACGGCCGGCCACCGAAGCGCGCCTTGAGCGCCGCCTTGGCCAGGAACTTCGTGCCATGCAACGCCGGCCCGCGATCGAGCAGGCCTGCCGGAAGGCCGAGCGACAGGAGAACGCGCGCAAAGCTGGACACAGAGCTCATAACTTGTCTCCTGGAATGACCTGCAGCGCGGCACGGCCGCCGCCCTGGCTTGCCGCCGCCCATAGCGCCATCAGCGGCGCGGCCAGCAGCAGGAAGGGCGGCAGAAGATTGGGGAAATAGATGCGGGTGTCGTGGATCGGGAAGACGGCGAATTTCGCCAGCACGCCGAGCACCAGCGCCGCCAGCAGGATGCCGGCGCGGCGGTCGAGCCGGAAACCGGCGCGGCTCAAGCTGTACCATCCGGCCAGTGCCAGGACCGATACGCCGAACCAGCTGTTGACGTTGATGGCGCGCACCACCGAGGCGGCGAAGGCCTTGAGATAGGCCATCAGCGAAAACGGCGGCTCGAACCCGTCCATATTGTAATGCTGCTCGATGCTGGAGAACCAAAGATGCGGCCACCAGCCGGGATGCTGCGCCCAATGCGAAATGGCGAAATAGGCGATGAAGGAGGCCGCGAAGCCTGCCAGCGCGCCCCATGCCCTCTCGCGGAAAGCGATAAGCAGCACGGCGAAGATGGCGAGGAAGACGATGTTGTCCGGCCTGGCCATGAATGCGAGGAAGAGCAAGGCCGCCGTCGCCGCCTCGCGCTTGCGCACATAGGCGAAGACACCGCCGAGGAACAGCGCCGAGCACAGAAGGTCCGGCGTCGAGCCCCGCGCCGCATCGCCGAAATCGGCCATGATCAGCACGGCGCCGACGACAGGCGCCAGCGCCAGCGCGCCTTCCGCGCGCAGCCAGGCGAGTGTGATGGCGCCGAACAGCAGCACCGAGAACACCTGCACCAGCCGCATCGCCTCGACCGGCGAGACGACATGGCTGAGGCCGGAAAGAATTTCGGCATAGAGAAACTTGATCCGGTACATGCCGAGCAGCGAACGGAAGTCGGCGGCATTCTCCGTCATATGGCTGCGGAAACCGCCGCCATCGTCCGTCAGCGTCTTGTAGTCACCCGCCGACATGCCGGCCTTCACCGTGCTGTAGGCATAGTCATGCAGCGCCTGGGGATCCGGATAGGCGCTTTCCTCGGCGATCGCCAGATAGGGCAGCATGTCCCAGTTGGCGTCGGGCATGAACCAGGCGGTCGCGGCGGTCAGCAGGATATAGAGCGAGAAGGCCATCGCCCCGATCGATGCTGCCCATTTCGCGTAAGCCCCCTCGCCCCACGCCAGGCCGGCACCGGTCAAGCGTTCCAGCGGATTGGTCGGCGCGGACGGCCTGGTCAGCATGCTCAGCGGCCCCTATTTACCGACCTGGCTTTTCACGAAATCCTTCACGATCGACACGATGCCGCGCGACAAAAGGCTGTCGAAGGCATCGACGAAGCGGTCGACATGCTCGGGCTGGCAGACCAGCGGCGGCTCGAGCCGGATGACGTTGCGGTTGTATTCGGTAAAGGCGACGAGCACGTCGTAGTCGCGCAGCAGTAGCGAGCCGACGAAGCCCGACAGCGAGCCCTTCAGCTTGTCGTCGAGCACGCTCACCACCGGACGCAGCACCATCGGCAAGGTCTGCGAGAAATCATGGAACTCGAGCCCGATCATGAGCCCCTTGCCGCGCACATCCTTGACGATCTTCGGATATTTTTCCTTGAGCGCCTGCAGCCGCTGCAGAAGGTAGTCGCCCGTCGAGGCGGCGTTGTCGATCAGCCCCTCGTCATAGAGCACATTGATGCCCTCGATCGCGGTGACGCAGGCCTCGCCCATGCCGCCGAAAGTCGCCATGGCGTGGATCATCGCCGTCTTCGGCGTGCCATAGGCCTTCATGTAGACGTCGCGCTTGGCGATCATCGCCCCGACCGCCGCCTTGCCGGCGCCCAGCGACTTCGCCAGCGCCGTCACGTCCGGCACGACGCCGTAATGCTCGAAAGCATAGAAGCGGCCCGAGCGGCCATAGCCGCACTGCACTTCGTCGGCGACCCACAGAACGCCATATCGGTCGCAAAGCGCGCGCAGCTTCTGCCAGTACTGCGCCTCTGCCTGGATGATGCCGCCGCCGCCCTGGATGGTTTCCAAGACGATGACGCCGATCTCCGGATCGCTCTTGAACAGCCGCTCGACGGCGTCGATGTCGGCGAAGGGAACGCGCACGACATTGTCGGCGACCTTGAAGTCGGCGCGGTAGAGCTGGCCGTCGGTGATCGCCAATACGCCCTTGGTCTTGCCGTGGAAGGAATTCTCGGCATAGACGATTTTCGGCCGCTTCGGGCCGGCGGCGCGCTCGGCGAGCTTCACCGCCGCTTCCATGGCCTCAGAACCCGACGAGCCCAGGAACACCATGTCGAGATCGCCGGGCGAGCATTTGGCGATGTTGTGCGCGAGAGCTGCCGCATATTGCGACATGAAGGCGATGGCGATCTCCTGGCGCTTCTCCTCCTGGAATTTCTTCCGGGCTTCCAAAATGCGCAGATGGTTGTGGCCGAAGGCGAGCGACCCGAAGCCGCCGAAGAAGTCGAGGATCTTGCGGCCGTTCTGGTCGATGTAGAACATGCCCTCGGCGCGCTCGATCTTGACCTTGTGGAAGCCGAGCAACTTCATGAAATGCAGCTGTCCGGGGTTGAGATGCGCCTTGAACAGGTCGGTGATGCGGGCGACGTCCAGCGCTTTGGCCTGCTCGACGCTGATCAGGTCGGGCTTGGCGATTGCTGCGGGCGAAAGCGCCGGCGCATCGACCAGCGTGCGCGTACCTGTTTGTTCCGGCTTGGCCATGACGGTCATCTGAAAAATCTCCCCTTCGCGTCTTATTCCGCAGGCACATGTCTGGTGGCGACCGCCTGGCCGTCTTTCTTGGCGCGGTATTCGCTGTAGGCGGCGATCAGCATGTCCTCGTCGCGATATTGCGGCACCCAGCCGAGCTGGCGCTCGGCCTTGGATACGTCGAGCACGCATTCCTCGTCGGCGATCAGATACTGCTCCGGATCCATGATCGGCATGTTCAACCAGTCGAGCAGATCGAGCGTACGCTTGACCGCCCAGCCCGGCGTCGGCAGCAGGAGCGACTTCGAGCCGGCATGGCGGATGAGGTCGCCGAGCAGTTTTTTGACCGGCGGCGGATTGAGCGAGCCGAGATTGTAGGCCTCGTTCGGCACGCCGGCTTTCCAGGCCGCGCGGGCGGCTTCGGCGCAATCGAACACAGAGATGAACTGGTAGGGATTCCGGCCCGAGCCGATCATAGGCACCGGCAGGTTCCAGTCGATCAGCTTGAACAGCTTTTCCAGGATGCCGAGGCGGCCGGGGCCGATGATCAGGCGCGGCCTGAACAGCGAGATCGACATGCCGCGCTTGCGCCATTTGGCGGCAAGCTCCTCGGTCTTCAGCTTCGACAGCCCGTACTCGCCGAGCGGCGAGACAGGATGATCTTCGGTCATCGGCAGCACCACCGTGTGGCCGTAGATCATGTCGGTCGTATAGTGGACGAGCCTCTGCGCGCCGGCCTTGTCCATCGCCTGAATGATATTCTCGGTGCCATGGAAGTTCACCGGAAAGAAGAAGTCATGCCGCTTTGCGCGCACCTGGATGGGCGACAGCATCTTGGCCGACAGGTTGTAGACCATGTCGTCGGCCCTGAGCCCAACCGCAGCGACCGAGGCCGGATCGGTCACGTCGCAGGTGATGAAGCGCACCGAGCGGTAATGCGGCAGGTCGCTCTTGACGATGTCGGCGACAACGACGGTCTCGCCATCGGCGACGAGCTTGGGGGCAAGGTGACGGCCGACGAAACCGTCGCCGCCGAAAATCACATGTCTCATCGAACGATCTCGCTTGTGCCGATCTTGTCGGGATTGATGGATGCGGTCTGGTCCTCATGCCCCCGCCCGCCCATTTCCCGGCCACTCTGCGCGATCAGCACCGTGCCGACGCAGATGCAGGCGATGCCGGCGATGCGCCAGCCGTTGAGGTCCTCGCGGAAGACGAAATAGGCAAAGATCGCCACGGCGACATAGGCGAGGCTGAGGAACGGATAGGCGAAACTGAGCTCGACCTTGGACAGCACATAAAGATGCGATGCCATCGAGATGACGAAGGTGCACAGGCCGAGGAACACCCAGGGGCTGAACACGATCTGCAACAGCTTGACGAACGGATTGACGCCTTCGAAGGCGATCGGCCCCATCGACATCATGCCTTGCTTCAGCATCAGCTGCGCCGCGGCATTGGTCATGACCGTGAAGAGAATGAAGATTATGTATTTCATTGTTGCCACCCCGCCCCTTGGGCGGTCCTATTACAAATCCACAAATATTTCGTGAAGCCGCGATATTGTGTTGAGTAAACCCTGGCGTAACGATTTATTTACCAGGATTTATTCCGCTTTTATCTATTCGGCGGCTTCAGCTCTCCCTTGTCCGATCTCCAATCTCTTGGCGGTGCGCGCCCAGAAACTCGATATAAAAGCGGGGTCGCGAAGCGCCTCCAGCCGTTGCCATTGCGGGAACGACGCGGCGAATGTCTCAGGCCGCATCCGGGCGTCCTTGTAGGGGTTCACCGCCCCGCCCGCGCCGACAGCGATGCGATCAAGCTCGGTGAGCAGCCGCAACGTCCCTTCGCCCCGGTTGGGGAAATCGAGCGTCAGCGTGTAGCCGGGCTGCGGGAACGACAGCAGCGCCGGCGAGCGGACATCGCCGAAGCGCTTGAGCACGGTCAGGAACGATCCCTGCCCTGCCCGCCGTGCCGCGTCGAGCAGCACAGGCACGATGCGGCGCGCATTTGTCTCCGGGACCACGCTTTGGTGCTGGAAAAGTCCGCGCGGCCCGTAGAGCCGGTTCCAGCCGCGGACCCCATCGAGCGGAAAGAAGAAGCCCTGATAGCCCGCCCGGTTCGGAGCCTGGGACTTGCTCTTCTTCCAGCGGTAGGCCGCGTTGAAGACGGTGAGGAAGGGCCGATTGAGGACATTGAATGGCGGCTGCACCGGCACGGAAAACCGGCTGCCGGCGCGCGCCGCCGCGTGCGAGCCGTGTTCGGCGTGGTTGCCGGTGAACAACAGCCCGCGACCGCTCCCATGTCCGCTGGCAAGCTGATCGATCCAGGCGACGGCATATTCATTGGCCTGGTCGGCAGCCTCGGCAAGATCGAAGAATTCGCCGAGATCGCGAAACCGGGTCGCGCTTTCCATGATATCGAGCGACGGCACCCGCATCAGCTTGATCGATGCCGACAGGATCAGCCCCGTCAGCCCCATGCCGCCGATCGTCG
This sequence comes from Mesorhizobium sp. CA14, assembly GCF_020165195.1. Lineage (GTDB taxonomy): Bacteria > Pseudomonadota > Alphaproteobacteria > Rhizobiales > Rhizobiaceae > Mesorhizobium. The sequence goes on from NZ_JAIUHR010000001.1 coordinate 177,808, forward strand.
CCCCGAACAGTCGGACATTGTCGGTCTGCGAGCAGCGATAGGTCCGGCCGTCGGACCGAAGCAGCGTCAAAGCTTCGACATGGCAGCCGAACGTGCCGCGCCGATGATGGTTCTTGCCGTGGACGTCGTTGGCGATCGCGCCGCCCAGCGTCACGAACTGCGTGCCTGGAACCACGGCCGGAAAGAAGCCGTGGGGTGCGGCATAGGCGATGATATCGCAAAGCAGCGTGCCGGCATCCGCCTCGAGCACGCCGGTCTCGGCGTTGAAGGAACGGATGCGGTTGAGCGGCCGCATGTCGACCACCATGCCGGCATCGTTCTGGCAACTGTCGCCATAGGAGCGGCCATTGCCGTATCCGAGCAGCGATCCGGTCTTCGCCTCACCGCGTTTAAGCAAGGCGATCGCCTCGTCCGCCGGGATTGCCTTGCGCGCCGGCGGGGTCGCCAGTCCGAAGCTGCCGAAGCGCTCGTGCCTCATCACCAGCCTCCGGCGACGAGGAAGACCGCGCCGATGGCGACGACAATCTGGCTGCGCCAGTCGCGGATGATGAAGACGACCGGGTCGTCATGCATCTCGTCGCGGCGGGCGAGGATCCAAACGCGCATCGTGAGGTAAAGCACGATCGGCGCCAGCGGCCATATCAGCCACGGATGCGGATAGAGCTCGCGCACCGCCGGGCTGTCCATATAGAGCGCCAGGACCAACGCCGACGAGAAAGCCGACGCCATGCCGGCCTGCGCGACGATCTCCTGGTCCTCGGTGCGATAGCCGCGGCCGGCGATGCGTTCGCCGGGCGGGATGGCCGTGGTGCGCAACTCGACGAAGCGCTTCACCAGCGCCAGCGACAGGAAGAAGAAGATCGAGAAGGCAAGCAGCCAGAAGGAGACGTCGACACCGGTGGCGGCTGCGCCCGCAAGCACGCGGATTGTGTAGAGGCCCGCGAGCGTCAGCACATCGATCAGAAGCATGCGCTTGAACGACAGCGAATAGGCTGTGGTGACGACCAGATAGCCGGCAAGCACGCCAAGAAATTCGATCGGCAGGAAGAGGCCGGCGGCGATGCCGACCGCAAGCAGCGCGGCGATCGCGCCGAGACCGAATGGGATCGACAACGCGCCGCTGGCGAAAGGCCGGCTGCGCTTTGTCGGATGCTTGCGGTCGAGCGCGAGGTCGAAGAAGTCGTTGACGATATAGATGGCAGACGCCACGGCGCTGAAGGAAATGAACGCCAGCAGGCATTCCCAGATCATGTTCGGGTTGAAATATTCGTGCGACAGCACCATCGGCACGGCGATCAGCGCGTTCTTCAGCCACTGATGGATGCGCAGCATCTTGACGTAGGTCCTCAGCGTCGGGTTCGGCACGGGCACGGCATCGGCTTGATGCGCCGCCTGCCAGCGCCGGGCGCTGCGGTCGGGCGCCACCACGAGCGCGTTGCGCGCGGCGTCGAATACTTTGAGGTCGTGGCGGCTGTTGCCGGCGTAGTCAAAGCCTGCATCGCCATAGGCGGCGACAAGTGCCGCGCATTTCCTGCCGGAGGTCATGTTGTGCGGACCGTCGGTCGCCAGCACATGATCGAAAATGCCGAGATGCGCCGCGATCGCCTCCGCGAACTTACGTGGCGTTCCCGTCGCCAGCACGATCTTGCGGCCCTCCCGGTGCTCGGCGCGCAGCCGGTCGAGCAGATCCCGACGGTAGGGTAGCGAGGCCGGGTCAATGTCGACGCGGCTGGCGATTTCCTGCTTCAGCCGGGCCGGGCCGCCGGTTAGCCAAAACGGCAGGAGAAAGACATAGAGCGGGTTCTTCTTGAGCAGGATGAACAGGCCTTCCCACAGAAGGTCCGTTGCGATCAGCGTACCGTCGAGATCGACCGCAAGCGGAATTGCGTTCCTGTCCGACCTCGCGTCCATTGCCCTGCCCCGATCGAGCGCGGATCCCGAAACTCCGATCTCGGAAGGGAACCATGCGCCAACTCAACCCACGCCGTATGCCGGCGTCCTCGGGGCAGATATAGCCGGAGATGACGCAGCGAACGTTAAAACGTCCGGTTGCAGAGCATTGTCCTACCGGTTTTTCGCCGTCATCGTTAAGCGTCGGCTACCGGAAACGATAAAAGGCCGGACATCGGTCCGGCCTTTGCCAATCTTGCCCCGCCAATCTTGCGGGGACGGTTACTTGATACGGGCCGCGCCGCCCGAGATTTCGACCGTTTCCGAGCCGGTCAAGGCTTCGAGGTCACCATTGGGCAGAGTGACGAAGCAGCCGTTCGAGCAGAATTCCACCGTCTCGCCGGCGGCAAGCGTCAGCTCGCTCTTGGCGCCGCCTTCGGTCACGACCAAGGTCCGCGTCTGAGCGTCCCTGTTGATCGCGCTGGCGGCGAAAGCCGAACCGCCCAGGGCCAGCAAAGCGATGGCGGCAACGACAGACTTCCACATTGAAATTTCGGTGTTTCAAGCACCGCCTCTGTTCAAATTTGCAAGGCATTCTCGCCCTTTGCATCGAAGCTTATATGAGATGTTACCTGAACCGCAACTGAATGCCGCATTCATGCCACAATCGGTTTCGGCGTCGGATGAGCCATCGCCCAAGGTCTATCGAGATTCAGGTCGGGCCGGCCTCACCTGAATATCGATAGACCTTAGCCGGGGTCCGGTTTGCGGCCCCTGCGCTTCATCTTCGCCAGGCGCTCCCGCTCGGCCGCGGCTTCCGCCTCTAGCCTCTCGCGCTCTGCGAATTCGGCTTCGATCTTGTCGTCGTCGATCGGCCAGGCTTCGTGCTTCTTGCTCTCGACCACGGCGCGCGGCGTCGATGGTATCTCGATCTGCTCCTGCTCGAAGATATCGAAGATGGCGAAGCGGATATCGTTCTGCACGACGCTGCCGTTCATGATGTCGGCGACGAACACGCGGATTTCGAATTCGAGCGCGGCCGAGCCGAAATTGGCGAACAGGACGAACGGCTCGGGGTTCTTCAGCACCATCGGATGGGCGCGCGCAATGTCCGTCAGGACGGCATGGACGTGCTTGACGTCGCTGCCATAGGCGACGCCGACCTTGATGTCGATGCGCCCGAGCTTGTTGCGATGCGTCCAGTTGCCGACAGCATTGTTGATGAGGTTCGAGTTGGGCAGGATCACCGCCTGCCGCTGGAAGGTCTCTATCTCGGTGGCGCGCACGCTGATCTTGCGCACCGTGCCGCTGACGTCGCCCGCGACGATCCAGTCGCCAACCTTGAACGGCCGTTCGGCAAGCAGGATGAGGCCTGAGACGAAATTGGACACGACGTTCTGCAGGCCGAAGCCGATACCGAGTGAAAGCGCGCCCGCAACCAGCGCCAGGTTGGAAAGATCGATACCCGCGGCCGAAATGCCGACCAGCGCGGCGACCGCCACGCCCGCGTAGCCGACACCGAGCCGGATCGAGTTGCGCACGCCGGCATCGACCTTGCCGCGCGCCATCACCGAGCCGTCCAGCCAGCCCTGGAACCAGCGCGTCAGGAAATAACCAATGCCGAAGACGACGATGCCGCTGAGGATGCCGAGGAAGGAGATGGTCACCGAACCGATCGTGACGCCGGTCGCCAGCTTGTAGGCCCAGGCCTCGATATCGCCGGGCTGGAAGCCCCACATCAAAAGGATCAGCGGCAGGAACACCACCACGATCATCAGGTTGATGGCGATGCTGACGACCAGGCCGAGCTGGTCGAGGGCGGTATCCTCGTAGCTGGAGTTTTCCGAAAGCCATCGCCCGACCGAAGTGTCGGCGAAGCCGCCCTCCTCCCCGATCGCGCGTGCCGACAGAAAGCCGATATAGGCCGTCACCAGCACCGTGCCGGTCACCACGACCTGGAACGAGACGAAAAGCGCCAGGCCGATATAGCCAAGCAGCGCAGCCGCAATGGTGAACAGGCCGAGGGCGACGGCCATTAAGCGAAGCCATGCCGGCCAAGGGCGCCAAGAGCCGTCAGCCTTCCTGAAAGGCCGCAGCAGTCCCATCAGGATCAGGATGATGCCGACGATGATAGCGGCGACAAAGCCCCTGGCGATCGTCAGCGAAAGTGGCGATCCCATCTTCTCGTTGACGACCGACAGGAAGTAGTTGAACCCGAGCACCAGCGCCATGGCGGTCGTTAGGCCGACCAGCCAACGCGCCCGGCCGGTCGCGACCGGGATCAGGCGCCAGTTGGGCAGGCGCGGTTCGAGCGCCGCGTTGGTCAGCCGGTTGACGCAGAACACCATGGCGATCACCGTCAGCAAGGCATTGAGGAACGTGCCGATATCGCCACGCAGCACATTGTAATAGTTGAAGAAGAACACGGCCGAGGCGAAGAAAACGCCGAGCGCCAGGGTCGGCAGCAGCGTCGACCAGAAGGCCACCGACAGTCTGCTGAGATAGGACGGATCCTCGACGGTCGGGTCGGGCTCGAAGATGCGGCCGAACAGGCGTCTGCCGCCGATCAACAGCACGGCCGCCAAGGCCAGCGCCATAAGCGTCGCCGCAAGGATCGCCTGGAACTTGAACCTGACGGCGAAGCTCGCCCAGGACGACACCGCCTTGTAGAGGCCCGTGAACTGATCATGCGCGTCGGAAAAGGCCTGCGGGCTCAACGCGTCGGTCAGGTCGTAACGTTTGGTGATGACGCTGCGGAAAAGCTCGCTGCGCATGACGGCGATCTTGTCGACCAGCCCGTTGACGCGGATCGACAGGTTTTGCGCGCTGGCGACGACCGCGTTGATCTGAGCTTTTTCCGTCGCGAGCGCACCGCGCTCGCTGCTGACGATTACCGGCTCGGCAGGTTGCCCCTGCGCCGGCGGCGGGCCGAGAACCTCGACGCGATTGTTGATGTCGGTGAGGCGCTGCCGGAATGCTAGCGCGCTGTTCAGCGCCGCGCGCGAAATATCCTCCAGCTGCAACCGGATGTCGACAAGCCCAGCATCGTCCTGGTCGGGGTCGCTCAGTTTCTTCTCCAGGCCGTCGGTCCTGACCGTCAGGTCCTGGATGACCTTGGTCTGATCTGCGATGAGCCGCGACGAACCATGGCCGATGGCCTGCGCCGACGCCTCGAGCGCCGGCTGCCCAAAGACAGCGGCGATGACGACCAGAAGCAGGCGCAGCAGGCGGAAGAACATGACTTTGTTGGCGACTCGCGGCCGAAAAATTCTCGAAATTTCCGCCTTTGATAAAGACCGGCCTATCGGGCGGCAAGCCGTCCGATCGCATCGGCGAGAGTCGGCCTGGCGAAAAGCGATGGCGCAATCTTGGCTTTACGCTTCCCGCCTGCTCTATAGTCTGCCGCCTCGCATCATAAGGACGATAGGAAGAATGGCGGAATATTCGGCCTTTTCGCTGCTCAAGAACGCGCTGACCGGCAACAAGGATTGGAAGCCCGCCTGGCGCAAGCCGGATCCCAAGGCTTCCTATGACGTGATCGTCATCGGTGGCGGCGGCCACGGTCTTTCGACCGCCTATTACCTTGCCAAGGAACACGGCATCACCAATGTCGCGGTGCTGGAAAAAGGCTGGCTGGGCTCGGGCAATGTCGGCCGCAACACCACCGCCGTGCGCTCCAACTATCTCTTGCCGCAAAACACCCGCTTCTACGAACATTCGATGAAGCTGTGGGAGAACCTGTCGCACGACCTCAACTACAACGTCATGTTCTCGCAGCGCGGCTGCCTGAACCTCGCGCACACGCCCGCCCAGCTCGACGATTATGCCAGGCGCGGCAACGCCATGCGCCATCTCGGCGTCGACGCCGAACTGATGAGCGTCGATCAGATCAAGCGGCTTGTGCCGGCGCTGGATGTCTCGGGTTCGGCGCGCTTCCCTGTCCTCGGCGGCTTGATGCAACGCCGTGCCGGCAGCGCCCGTCACGACGCCGTCGCCTGGGGCTATGCGCGCGGCGCCGACCGGCGCGGCGTCGATATCATCGAGAATTGCGAGGTCACCGGTTTCCTGCGCGACGGCGACCGCGTCACCGGCGTTTCGACGACGCGCGGCGAGATCCGCGCTAAGAAGGTCGCGCTTGCGGTTGCCGGCAGCACCGGCCGCGTCATGCAGCTTGCCGGCATTTCGCATATGCCGATCGAAAGCCACGTGCTTCAGGCCTTCGTCTCGGAATCGCTGAAGCCGATCATCGATACGATCCTGACCTTCGGCATGGGCCATTTCTACATTTCGCAGTCCGACAAGGGCGGCCTGGTCTATGGCGGCGATCTCGACGGCTACAATAGCTACGCCCAGCGCGGCAGCCTGCCGATCGTCGATGAGGTGATGAGCGAGATGGTGGCGCTGTTCCCCGGCCTGGCTCGCGTGCGCATGCTGCGCTCCTGGGGCGGGCTGTGCGACATGACGATGGACGGCTCGCCGATCATCACCACTGGCCCGCTGCCAGGCATGTATCTCAATTGCGGCTGGTGCTATGGCGGCTTCAAGGCGACGCCCGCCTCCGGCTGGTGCTTTGCCTATACCATTGCCAAGGACGAGCCGCACGAGTTCAACGCGCCCTTCACGCTCGACCGTTTCTATCGCGGCCTCATCATCGACGACAAAGGCCAGGGCGCGACGCCCAGATTGCACTAGGGTTTGGATTGAAAAATGCTGATCACCTGTCCCTATTGCGGCCCGCGCGACGTCATCGAATTCACCTACCAGGGCGACGGCAACCGCCAGCGGCCGCAGCCCGCCTCGCAGAACCTCGACGCCTGGAACGCCTATGTCTACGATCGCCTGAACCCGGCCGGTGACCACAACGAGATCTGGCAACATTCCGGCGGTTGTCGCGCGCATCTGAGGGTCGTTCGCAACACCGTGACACATGAGATTTTGAGCACCGAATTCGCCCGTGGCGGCCACAAGACGGAGAGCCGCTCGTGAGCCCGCGCCGCACCGAGACCGGCGGCCGGATCGACCGGCTGCGCACCATCCGCTTCACCTTCGACGGCGCGGCTTACACCGGCCATGCCGGCGACACGCTGGCCTCGGCGCTGCTTGCCAATGGCGTGACGCTGTTCGGCCGCTCCTTCAAATATCATCGCCCGCGCGGCCTGCTTGCCGCCGGCGTCGAGGAGCCGAACGCGCTGGTGACGATGCTGCGCGGCGAAGTGCGCGAGCCGAACATTCCGGCCACCATGGTCGAGATCTATGACGGGCTGGTCGCCGTCAGCCAGAACCGCACGCCCTCGCTCGCCTGGGATATCGGCGCCCTCAACCAGCTCGGCGGCAAGCTCCTGTCGGCCGGCTTCTACTACAAGACCTTCATGGGTCCGGTGATCGGTCCGCTGAAGGGCACGCGCTTCTGGATGTTCTGCGAGCATTTCATCCGCCGCGCCGCTGGCCTCGGCAAGGCCGGCACCGCTCCCGACCCGGCGCGCTACGAGCGCATGAACGCATTTTGCGACGTGCTGGTCGTCGGCTCCGGCCCCGCCGGCTTGATGGCGGCAAAGGCCGCCGCCGACCAGGGCGTCCGCGTCATCCTCGCCGATCTCGAAGCCCACTTCGGCGGCTCCGCAAACTGGTCGGGCGAAATCATCGACGGCATGCCTGCCGCCGACTGGGCGCAACGCGCTGTCGGGCAGCTCGAAGGCAACGACAATGTCCGGCTTTTGCCGCGCACGACCGTGTGGGGCTATTATGACGGCAACACGCTTGCCGCACTGGAACGGGTGACCGACCACAAGGAAACGCCCGCCAAGGGCGAGCCGCGCCAGCGCTACTGGGCGATCCGCGCGGGCACGGTGGTTCTCGCCACCGGCTCCTTTGAACGGCCGCTGGTGTTTCCGGGCAACGACCGTCCCGGCGTCATGCTGGCGCATGCCGCGGAACGCTACGCAGTTGAATATGGCGTGCTGCCGGGACAGCGCATCGCGCTCTTCACCAACAACGATAGCGCCTACCGCTCGGCCGTTGCCTTGAAGAAGGCCGGCGCGACCATCGTTGCCATCATCGATGTCCGTGCCGACATCTCGAACGACATGCGCCGGCTCGCCGGCGAGGCCGAGGCCGAGCTTCTGGACGGCCATGCCGTGGTTGCGACCGAAGGCGGCAAGGCCCTCACCGGTCTCAAGGTGCAGCGCTTCGACGCCATGAGCGGTGCGCTGAGCGGCGATGAACGCAGCATCCATGCCGACAGTCTGTTGATGTCGGGCGGTTGGTCGCCGACCATCCATCTCGCCAGCCAGGCGGGCGCCAAGGCTGAATGGGACCCGGCCAGGCAAGCCTTCCTGCCGCCCAAGCCGACGCAGCGTTGGCTCGGCGCCGGCGCCTTCACCGGCAGCTTCTCAACCGCCGAAGCCATCGCCGAGGGCCGCGCGGCCGGCGTTTCGGCTGCCGGCGGAACGGCGGCGCCCGCCGCCCTGCCGACCGTCGAGGCCGCACCGGGCGATCCGGATCCGGCGCCGGTCTTCGAGATCAAGGCCAAGGGCAAGAGCTTTGTCGACTTCCAGCACGATGTGACCGCTGAGGACGTGCGGCTTGCGCATCGCGAAGGCTTCATCTCGGTCGAGCATCTGAAACGCTACACCACACTCGGCATGGCGACGGACCAGGGCAAGAACTCCAATGTGCCGGGCCTCGCCATCATGGCCGAGGCGCTCGGCAAGCCCATCCCCGAAGTCGGCACGACGCGCTTTCGCCCGCCCTATACGGCGGTGTCGATCGGCTCGCTCGCCGCCGAACGCTTTGGCGACCTCAAGCCCGAGCGGCTGACGCCGATGCATGACTGGCACATCGCCAATGGCGCGACCATGTATTCGGCCGGCCTCTGGTACCGGCCGATGATCTACGGCCTTCCCGGCGAGACGGTCGAACAGGCCTATGTCCGCGAAGCGAAGGCCACGCGCGAAAGCGCCGGCATCGTCGATGTCTCGACGCTGGGCAAGATCGCGGTGCAGGGACCCGACGCGGCCGAGTTCCTCGACCGCGTCTACACCAACATGTTTTCCACTTTGGCCGTCGGCAAGGCCCGCTACGGCCTGATGCTGCGCGAGGACGGGCTTGCCTTCGACGACGGCACCACCTGGCGGCTCGGCGAGCAGGAATTCCTGATGACCACCACCACCGCCAATGCCGGCAAGGTGATGCAGCATCTGGAGTATTTCCTCGACGTCATCTGGCCGGAGCTGAAGGTCACCGTGACCTCTGTCACGGACGAATGGGCGGGCGCGGCGATCGGCGGGCCAAACGCGCGCGCCATCCTCGCCTCTTGCGTCACCGGCACCGCCGTCGACAACGCCGCGTTGCCCTTCATGGGCATCGTCCATGGCCGGATCGCTGGCGTGCCGGTGATGATCTGCCGCCTGTCCTTTTCCGGCGAAATGGCGTTCGAGGTCTATTCCGGCGCCGGCTACGGCACCCATGTCTGGGAGGCCTTGATCGAGGCCGGCAAGCCTTTTGGCCTGGTCACCTATGGGCTCGAGGCACTGGGCACGATGCGCATCGAGAAAGGCCATGTCACCGGCGCCGAGATCGACGGCCGCACCACCGCACGCGACCTCCATCTCGACTGGATGCTGTCGAAGAAGAAGCCCTTCATCGGTTCGGCCATGATGGACCGCGAAGGCCTGATCGCGCCTGACCGGCTCGAGCTGGTCGGGCTGATCGCCCTCGACAACCGGCCGCTCAACGGTGGTGGCCATATCGTCGAGGAACTGGACGAGGCCAATCCGCACGACTCGCTCGGTCACATCACCGCCTGCTGCTATTCACCGGCGCTCGGCAAATATATCGCCCTGGCCCTGGTCAAGAGCGGCAAGGCGCGTCAGGGGACCCGCGCATTCGTCTCCGACCCGCTGCGCAACCGATTCGGGCCGGTCGAGATCGTCTCCAACCATTTTTACGATCCGGACGGGAGCCGCATGCATGGCTGAGCAGTATTTGCCCGAACGCCAATCGCCGCTCGGGCCGGAGTATCATCCAGGTTCGCACGGCAATTTCGAACATGGCGTCGATGTCATCCTGTCCGAGATGCGGCCGGGCACGATCCTGCAGCTCGCCGCCTGGCCGGGTGAAGAGAGGCAGCTGATCGAAATTATCGGCAAGGTCACCGGTCTCGCTCTGCCCGATGGCGCCGGCGGCGGCGTGAGCAGCGGCGCCCGCGCCGCCTTCGGCTTCGCGCCGGGAAAATTCACCGTGGTGGATGAGGCCGAAGGCCTGGCCGCAGCCTTCGCCGGCGCCATCACGCCAGCCATCGGTACGCTGACCGACCTCTCGCATGGCCGCACCGCGATCCGCATCGCCGGGCCGAGGGCCGAGTGGGTGATGGCGAAGTTCTTTGCCATCGATTTCGCCTTGCCGGCCTTCCCGCTCGGCGCTGGACGTTCGACCAACCACCATGACGTGTTCGCTCAGATCCAGCGCACCGGCGCCGACCAGTTCGACATCTACGTCTTCCGCTCTTTCGCGCGCTCGTTCTGGAAAGCCTTGTGCCACGCCTCCGAGGAAGTCGGTTACGAGGTGCAGTAGGCATGGCGTTGCGGGCTCGGGATTGGTCCAGGCACTATCTGGCATTATCGACGGCTACAACTGCTGCTTGAGCGCTGGGCCAGCAGGCGCGATAGGTAAGGAATCACGGGCGTTTGCCAAGGCAAACGTCCGCTCAGGCAACCAGTTCGACCATATCCTTCCATGACTGTTGAGACTTCGGCGACGGCCACGACCCGCTTTGCTCCGGCGGAGGGTCCGTCGATGCTGTTGCCGGCAACCGTCGCTTGCGGCGTGTTCATGACCAGTCTTGACCAGAACGTCGTCGTCACCGCGCTGCCCGGCATCGGCGAGAGCCTCGACCGCCCGCCAAGCCAGCTTGGCCTTTTGATCACCGTCTATGTCGCCAGCCTCATCGTCACCATGCCGCTCGGCGGCTGGCTGGCCGACCGTTTTGGGCTGCGCAACGTCTATTGCTTCGCCCTGCTCGTCTTCGCCAGCGCCTCGGCCTTGTGCGGCCTTTCGGAAAACATCTGGATGCTGGTCGGCTCGCGCGCCTTGCAGGGCTGCGGCGGCGCGCTGATGGGCACGCTTGGCCAGGTCGTGATCCTGTCGAGCTTCCCGCGTGCCCGCACGCTGAAGATCAACATGTATATTTCGCTCGCCGGCCAATCCGGGCCGCTGGTCGGGCCGCTCGTCGGCGGTGCGCTCACCACCTACGTCTCCTGGCGCTGGATCTTCTACATCAACATCCCGATCGCCCTGACCGCGGCGCTTCTGGCCGCCTCCCTGTTTCCGACGACGACCAAGCCGGTGCGCACGCCATTCGATCTGCCGGGCTTCCTGCTCGTCGGCAGCGGCATGGGATTGCTGGTCTTCGGCATGGATTCGCTTGCCGCCGAGGATGCCGCGAACAGCCTGATCGGCATCGAGCTTGGCCTGGCGATCGTCATCCTGACGGTTGCCGCCTTCTACTGCCTGCGCGCCCGCAACCCGCTGCTCGATCTCAACCTGCTGCGCATCCGCACCTTCCGCATCTCCTTCCTCACCGGCGGGGGACTGGACACGATCGGCCTGAGCTCGGTGGTGTTCCTGCTGCCGCTGATGTTCCAGCTCGGCTTCGGCATGAGCGCGGTGCAGGCCGGATCGCTGACCTTCGTCGCCGCGATCGGATCATTGCTGATGCGCTTCTTCATGCCGCGCCTGTTGAACCGCTTCGGCTTCAAGCGCGTGCTGGTCACCAACACGCCGATCGTCGCGCTACTGGTCGCGGGCTTTGCGCTGATGCAGGAGAGCCTGCCGGCGTGGATCGTGCTTGCCTATATTTTCGCCTTCGGCGTCTTCCGCTCCGTGCAATGGGCCTCGACCGGCAATCTTGCCTATTCGGATATCGCACCGGAGCAGCTCGCCCGCTTCAGCGCGCTCTATTACATCCTGTGGCAGCTTGCGGTGGCGATCAGCGTCGGCCTCGCGTCGGCGCTCCTGTCGCTGCTTGCCGGCAGCGGCAAGGCCAGCGTCAACGACTATCGCATCCTGTTCGTCATCGAGGGGCTGATCACGCTTTGCGCGCTATCGGCCTATCTGAGGCTGACGCCGAAGGACGGCGCCCATGTCAGCGGCCATGGCGCGCATATGAGCACGGACTGACAGGCCGGTCTGTGGGCTGCCTACGCTACTCCGCGAAGGTCACCCAGTCCTCGATCGGCGCGCGGTCGGTGCGGAACTCGTTTTCGGGCTTCGAGGTGTCCTCGTAGCCGAGCGCCATGCCGCAGACGACGACCTCCTCGTCGGGAATGTTGAGCACCGGCCGGATTTGCCGGTGATAGGGCGCGAAGGCAGCCTGGGGGCAGGTATGCAGTCCCCGGCCCCGCGCCGCGACCATGATGTTCTGCAGGAACATGCCGTAGTCGATCCAGGAGCCTTGGTTCAGTCTCCGGTCGATCGTGAAGATCATGCCGACCGGCGCATCGAAGAAGATGAAGTTGCGGTCGTGCTGCGCCCGCATCTTGTCGACCTCACGCCGGCCGATGCCGAGCGCGCCGTAAAGCCCGAAGCCGTTGGCGCGCCGACGGGTCAGATATGGTTCGAAGAACTGGTCGGGATAGTAGCGGTACTCGTCCCACTCGGCCTTTTCGGCTCGGATGCCGGAGTTGAGGATGGCGTCGCTGATGCGCTGCTTGACCTCGCCCTTGGTCACATAGACGCGCCAGGGCTGCATGTTGGTGCCGGACGGCGCACGCGCGGCCACCGCCAGGATCGCGCGGATCGTCTCGTCGTCAACCATGTCGGGCAGAAAAGCGCGCACGGACCGGCGCGAGGTGATCGCCTCGTCGACGATCGCCGCTTCCGATGCGATCCGGATGTTCTTCTCAAGCATGGGCCGTCCCTTTGCGCATGGCCAGAAACCGCAAACACGGTTTCCCTTGACGACCATCCGCAGACTCTAAGCTAAACTGGTCCCGACCGGGCGCCCCACTCGCCGCTCGTGCGCGAGCCTTTGCATCAACGGCCGAAATCGCGCAAGCAAATCTTGTAGCCTATGAAAATCCACTTGATTTTTTCATGATTTTACCCTCTCATGAAATTTATCGAGATTTTTTCACGAGCAAACTTTGATCCCGACCGCGACCAAATCGGAGCAGGACAATGGCGACCGGCTGCTGGCCGGCGACATCCGTGCGCTTCGCAAGGCGCGCGGCCTCACGCTGGCCGAGATTGCCCTCAAGCTCGGCCGGTCGGTCGGCTGGGTCAGCCAGGTCGAGCGCGGCCTCTCGATTCCCTCGCTCGGTGACTTGCGGGCATTCGCCAACCTCTTCGATGTTCCGATCAGCCTGTTCTTCAGCCATGATGTGCCTGTCGAGCAGGAACGCGGCGTGGTCGTGCGCGCCGGCAGCCGCCGCTCGCTTGGCACAAGTGAATCCGGCCTGGTGGAGGAGCTTCTGTCGCCCGACCTCGGCGGTAGCTTCGAGATGCTGCGCTCGGTCTTCGCGCCGGGCGCGGAGCTGAAGACGGAAGCGCGCCGTCCGACGGAAGAAGCGGGCTATGTCGCGTCGGGCACGTTCGAGATCGAGATCGACGGTGTCTGGCATCGTCTCGGCGAAGGCGACTCGTTCCGCTTCGAGGGCAAGCCGTTCCGCTGGCGCAATCCTGGCGTCGAGGCTGCGGTTGTCATCTGGGTGGTTTCACCGCCTGTCTATTGATCAATGCATGTCGCCCAGAGCGCAAAGCGGTTTTGGGATAACGACATGCATCAAAACAAAAATCGAAGCGCGAAGCGCTTAGGCTTTGGAGGAAGAACATGGCGGGTTTGCCGGCCACGGCGCGCGTGGTGATTATCGGAGGCGGTGTCGTCGGTTGCTCGTCGCTCTATCATCTGTGCAAGGCGGGCTGGACCGACTGCGTGCTTCTGGAAAAAAACGAGCTGACTTCCGGCTCGACCTGGCATGCCGCCGGCAACGTGCCGACCTTCTCCTCGTCATGGTCGCTGATGAACATGCAGCGCTACTCGACCGAGCTTTACCGGGGTCTGGCCGAAGCGGTCGACTATCCGATGAACTACCATGTAACCGGCTCGCTCCGGCTCGCCCATACCAAGGAGCGCATGCAGGAATTTCAGCGCGCCAAGGGCATGGGCCGCTACCAGGGAATGGATATCGACGTCGTCGGACTGAACGAGATCAAGCGCCGATACCGCTTCATCGAGACGCATGAGTTGAAGGGCGCGCTCTTTGACCCGAGCGACGGCGATATCGACCCGGCGCAGTTGACCCAGGCGCTGGCCAAAGGTGCGCGTGAGATGGGCGCGAAAATCATCCGCTTCTGCCCGGTCACCGGCGTGCGCCGCGAGAACGGCGAATGGGTCATCGCCACCCCGCAGGGCGAAATCCGCTGCGAGATCGTCGTCAACGCGGCCGGCTACCGGGCCGCCGAAGTTGGAAAAATGTTCGGCCGCGACGTGCCCATGATGGTGATGAGTCATCAGTACATATTGTTCGAGGAAATCCCCGAGCTTGCCGCCTGGACGAAGGAGCAAGGCCACAAGCTGCCGCTGCTGCGCGACGTCGACACGTCCTATTATCTGCGGCAGGAAAAGAGCGGCATGAATCTCGGCCCCTATGAGCGCAATTGCCGCGCGCATTGGGCGACCCATAATGATCCCATGCCGGAGGATTTTTCCTTCCAGCTCTTTCCCGACGATCTCGACCGCCTTGAGCATTACCTTGCCGACGCCGTCGCCCGGGTGCCGATCCTCGGTACCGCCGGCCTTTCCAAGGTGATCAACGGACCGATTCCCTACGCGCCGGACGGCAACCCGCTGATCGGGCCGATGCCCGGCGTGCCGAACGCTTTCGAGGCCTGCGTCTTCACCTTCGGCATTGCGCAAGGGGGCGGCGCCGGCAAGGTGCTGGCCGAATGGGTCACCGAAGGCCAGACCGAATGGGACATGTGGTCCTGTGATCCGCGTCGTTTCACCAGCTTCGCCTCGGCGCCCGACTATTGCGTCGCCAAGGGCATGGAGATCTACGGCAACGAATACGCCATCCAGTTCCCGCGCCATGCCTGGCCGGAGGGACGCAACCGCAAGCTGTCGCCGCTGCATGATCGCATCAAGGCGCTGGGCGGCCAGTTTGACGCCTATAATGGTTGGGAGCGCGCCACTTGGTACGCACAGCCCGGCGACGATACTTCCGAGGAGTCCACCCTCACCTTCCGCCGCGACGGGCCCTGGCAGCAGCGTGTGCGCGAGGAATGCCTTGCCGTGCGCGACGCCGCCGGCATCCTCGACCTGCCCGGCTTCTCGCGCTTCAACCTCGAAGGCCCCGGCGCGGCCGAATGGCTGGCCTTGCAGGTCACCGGCCTTGTGCCGAAACCCGGCCGCATCGGTCTCGTCTATTTCGCCGACGACAAGGGCCGCATCGTCACCGAAATGTCGGTGGTGCGTCATGGCGAAGACCAGATGACGCTGATCACTGCGGCTGTCGCGCAGTGGCATGATTTCGAATGGCTGAAGTCGCGCATGCCCGTCGACGCGGCCTTCACGCTGACCGACCGGACGGAGGAATACTCAACGCAAATCCTTGCCGGCCCGAACTCGCGCAAGATCCTTGCCGAAGTCTGCGATGCGGACCTGACGCTGCCCTGGCTGACGCATCAGGAAACGACCATCGCAGGGTGCTGGGCGAAGCTGTTGCGCGTCTCCTTCGCCGGCGAGCTCGGCTGGGAGATCCACACCAAGGTCGCGGACACGGCGACCGTCTTCGACGCCGTCTGGGCAGCAGGCCGGAAGCACGGCCTGAAACCTTTCGGCATGTATGCGCTGGATTCGCTGCGGCTGGAGAAAGGCTACCGCGCCTGGAAGGGCGATCTGTCGACCGACTATTCGATCCTGCAGGGCGGGCTGGAGCGTTTCGTCAAATGGGACAAGCCGGACTTCCGCGGCAAGGCGGCTTTGCTCAATGAGAAGCAGCAGGGCGTGAAGAAGCGCTTCGTCACTTTGGTCGTCGAGAACCCCGGCGACTGCGACGCACCCTATATGTCGACGCTCTGGCATGACGGCACGATCGTCGGTGAGACGACGTCGGGCGGCTGGGGCCACCGGGTCGGCAAGTCGATTGCGCTTGGCATGCTGCGCGCCGATCTCACTCAACCGGGCACCTCGATCGAGGTCGAGATTTTTGGCGATCGCTTCAAAGCCATCGTCCAGAACGACGAGCCGCTGTGGGATCCGAAGAATGAAAGGTTGCGGGCATGACCTCCGTCATCCTCACTGACGGCGGCATGGGACAGGAACTGGTCCGGCGCAGCAAGTCCGAGCCGACGCCGCTGTGGTCGGCCAGGGTGCTGATCGACGAGCCGGAACTTGTGCGCGACCTGCATGCGGAATTCATCCGTGCCGGCGCCCGCGTCATCACCATCAACACCTATTCGGCAACGCCGGAGCGCCTGGCGCGCGAGGGCGCCGAAGATCTGTTCCAGCCGTTGCAGAAGCGCGGCATCGAACTGGCGCGCCAGGCCCGCGACGAAGCTGGCGACGCGGCCATAGCCGGCTGCCTGTCGCCTCTGTTCGGCAGCTACGCGCCGGCGCTGACCATCTCATTCGAGGACACGCTCGATATCTATCGCCGCATCGTCGCCGAGCAGGCCGACGGTGTCGATCTGTTCCTGTGCGAAACGATGGCTTCCGCCGAGGAGGCGCGCGCAGCGGTCACCGCGGCCTCGGAAAGCGGCAAACCCGTATGGGTGTCCTGGACGCTCGCCGATCATGGCACGCCGCGCCTGCGCAGTGGCGAAACCATTGCTGCCGCCGTCGACGCTCTCGATGACCTGCCGGTCGCGGCCCGGCTGCTCAACTGCTGCCGGCCCGAAGCGATCGCCGCCGCCTTGCCCGAACTCGTTGCCCTGGGTGGACAGGTGGGTGCCTATGCCAATGGCTTCACTTCGGTTGAGGCATTGAAGCATGGCGGGACGGTGGACGTGCTTCACGCCCGCCATGATCTTGATCCGCAAGCCTATGCGGACCAGGCCATCGGCTGGGTCGATGTCGGCGCCGGCATTGTCGGCGGCTGTTGTGAAGTCGGCCCCGCCCATATCGCCGCCCTGCGCGACAAGCTCACGCGGGCCGGCCACCAGATTTTGGGAGTTTCCTGATGCCAAAGCCGTCAAAGCGCATTGCCGGTATCGTGCCTTCGGGCAAGGACGGCTGGGAGGTCCATTTCGCCGCCTGGAATCGCAAGCAGGCCGGCGAAGACATCATTGTGCTCTCGGTCGGCGACCATGATTTCGACACGCCATCGGAAACCATTGAGGCCTGCGTGAGCGCCGTGCGCGGCAGCAACCATCACTACACGCCGCTGCCCGGCCTACCGCGCCTGCGCAAGGCTATGGCCGCCGCCGCGACCGCTTGCGCCGGCATCCTCACGGAACCCGACGAGGTCATCGCCACGCCTGGCGGCCAGGCAGCGCTTTACGCCGCCGTGCAGGGCGTGCTCGACCCTGGCGACCACGCCATCGTCGTCGCGCCCTACTACGCTACCTACCCCAACACCTTCAGCGCCGCGGGCGCCAGCTTCACGGTGGTCGAGACACCGGCCGAAGATGGATTTCAACCTCGCGCGGACATGATCCGCGCCGCGCTCAAGCCCAACACGCGCGCCATCCTGATCAACACGCCGAACAACCCGACCGGCGCCGTCTATTCGCGCGAACGGCTCGAGCAGCTGGCCGAAATCTGCAAGGAGCACGATCTCTGGCTGTTGTCGGACGAGGTCTACTGGACGCTCGGCGGCGGCGAGCACATCTCGCCGCGCTCGCTGCCCGGCATGGCCGAGCGCACGCTGGTCATCAACTCCATGTCGAAGAGCCACGGCATGACCGGCTGGCGCATGGGCTGGCTGACCGGGCCGAAAGCGATGATCGCGCTGATGACCGATCTCAATCTGGTCACGACCTACGGCCTGCCGGCCTTCATCTCCATCGCCTGCGCCGAGGCGCTCGAAAACCACTATGGCGTGAAGGATATCGCCGAGCGTTACGCCGCGCGGCGCACGATCTTCCTCGATGCCATACGCGGCGCCAATGAAGTCACCGTGCGCGGCTCCGAAGGCGGCATGTATGTCATGCTCGACATCTCGGCCGTCGAGCCCGACGACGAGAAATTCGCCTGGGCCCTGCTCGATAAGGAAAAGGTCGGCGTCATGCCCGGTTCGAGCTTCGGCGAGGCCGCCGCCGGGCACATCCGCATCAGCCTCTGCCAGCCCGGACCCATTCTCAAGGAAGCAGCGCTTCGCGTTCGCCGCTTCGCCTCCAACTATCGCCGCGAGGCCGCATGACCAGGACGATACCCGCCAAGGCCCGCGCCGTAATTATCGGCGGCGGCGTCTCCGGCTGCTCGGTCGCCTATCACCTGGCAAAGCTCGGCTGGACCGACATCGTGCTCTTGGAGCGCAAGCAGCTCACCTCAGGCACCACCTGGCATGCGGCCGGCCTGATCGGCCAGTTGCGCGGCTCGCAGAACATGACGCGGCTGGCGAAATATTCGGCCGACCTCTACGTGAAGCTCGAGGCCGAGACCGGTGTCGGCACCGGCATGCGCCAGGTCGGCTCGATCACCGTGGCGCTGACGGAAGAGCGCAAGCACGAGATCTATCGGCAGGCTTCGCTCGCCCGCGCCTTCGATGTCGACGTGCGCGAGATTTCGCCGCGCGAGGTCAAGGAGATGTACCCGCATCTCAACGTCTCGGATGTGGTCGGCGCCGTGCATCTGCCGCTCGACGGCCAGTGCGATCCCGCCAACATCGCCATGGCGCTGGCCAAGGGCGCGCGTCAGCGGGGTGCTACCGTCATCGAGAACGTGAAAGTCACTCAGGTTCATACCAAAAACGGCCGCGTCTCCGGCGTCTCCTGGGCGCAAGGTGAAGACCAGGGCACCATCGAGACCGACATCGTGGTCAACTGCGCCGGCATGTGGGCGCGCGAGCTTGGGCGGCAGAACGGCGTTACCATCCCGCTGCATGCCTGCGAGCATTTCTATCTGGTCACCGAGCCGATCCCCGGCCTCTCCCGTCTGCCGGTGCTGCGCGTGCCGGACGAATGCGCCTACTACAAGGAGGACGCCGGCAAGATGATGCTCGGCGCCTTCGAGCCGGTGGCGAAGCCCTGGGGCATGGACGGCATCCGCGAGGATTTCTGCTTCGACCAGTTACCCGAGGACATGGATCATTTCGAGCCCATCCTCGAAATGGGCGTCAACCGCATGCCGATGCTGGGCACCGCCGGCATCCACACCTTCTTCAACGGTCCCGAGAGCTTTACCCCTGACGACCGCTACTATCTCGGCGAGGCGCCCGAGCTTTCCGGCTACTGGATGGCGACCGGCTATAATTCGATCGGCATCGTCTCCTCCGGCGGCGCCGGCATGGCGCTGGCGCAATGGATCAATGACGGCGAGGCGCCCTTCGATCTGTGGGAAGTCGACATCCGCCGCGCCCAGCCTTTCCAGAAGAACCGCCGCTACCTCAAGGAGCGCGTGTCCGAAACGCTCGGCCTGCTCTATGCCGACCATTTTCCCTACCGCCAGATGGCGACCTCGCGCGGCGTGCGCCGCTCGCCCTTGCACGAGCACCTGAAGGCGCGCGGCGCCGTCTTCGGCGAGGTGGCGGGTTGGGAGCGCGCCAACTGGTTCGCCCGCGAAGGCCAGGAGCGCGAATACCGCTATTCCTGGAAGCGGCAGAACTGGTTCGACAACCAGCGCGACGAGCATCTCGCGGTGCGCAACGGCGTCGGCCTGTTCGACATGACCTCCTTCGGCAAGATCCGCATAGAAGGCCGCGATGCCTGCGCCTTCCTGCAGCGGCTCTGCGCCAATGACATGGACGTGGCGCCGGGCAAGATCGTCTACACGCAGATGCTCAACCAGCGCGGCGGCATCGAGAGCGACCTCACCGTGACGCGGCTTTCGGAAACGGCCTATTTCCTGGTCGTGCCCGGCGCTACGCTGCAGCGTGATCTCGCCTGGTTGCGCAAGCACGTCGCTGACGAGTTCGTCGTCATCACCGACGTCACCGCGGCCGAAGCCGTGATCTGCGTCATGGGTCCGGAGGCGCGAAAACTGATCCAGAAGGTCAGCCCGAACGATTTTTCCAACGAGACCAATCCGTTCGGCACCTTTCAGGAGATCGAGATCGGGATGGGTCTCGCCCGCGCCCACCGCGTCACCTATGTCGGCGAGCTTGGCTGGGAACTCTATGTCTCGACCGAGCAGGCGGCCCATGTTTTCGAGGCGATCGCTGAGGCCGGCGCCGATGTCGGCCTGAAACTCTGCGGCCTGCATACGCTCGATTCCTGCCGCATCGAAAAGGCCTTCCGCCATTTCGGCCACGACATCACCGACGAGGACAATGTGCTGGAGGCGGGCCTCGGATTTGCGGTGAAGACGAGCAAAGCCGGCTTCATCGGCCGCGACGCTGTGCTCAGGAGGAAGGAAGCCGGCCTGTCACGCCGGCTGGTGCAGTTCCGCCTGAAGGACCCGCAGCCCCTGCTCTTCCACAACGAGGCCATCCTGCGCGACGGCAAGATCGTCGGCCCGATCACATCAGGCAATTACGGCCACCATCTCGGCGGCGCGATCGGGCTTGGCTATGTACCTTGCCAAGGCGAGAGCGAAGCGGATGTGCTGGGCTCGTCCTACGAGGTCGAGATCGCCGGCGAGCGCTTCGCCGCGGAAGCATCGCTGAAGCCGATGTATGATCCTAAGGCGGAACGGGTGAGGATGTAGCGCAAGTTCCCTTCTCCCCGTTCAACGGGGAGAAGGTGCCCGAAGGGCGGATGAGGGGCAGCGCCAGCCTCTCGCAAGCTCGCGCTGCCCCTCATCTGGCTGCCGCCATCTTCTCCCCGTTGAACGGGGAGAAGAGAGATAACCTCAAAAACGCTCCAGCCTCGTCCTTACCTTCACCAGGAACGCCGCCCGGCTCTTCGGCGTCGAGGAATCCATCAAATAGTGCGCGAGGAAAAACGTCTTGCAGCGCGTGGCGCACAGGGCCCGCATGCCGCGTAAAATCGTCTTGCGTCCCGGCTGGCCGACGACCACGCTCCACCAGGTCGGCGCGCCGCAGGTGGTGATAACGCCGACTTTGGTGACGTGCCGCATCAGCGACGTGATCCGCCCCTTGCCGGCCGGCAGCTTGAAGGCGATGTCGGTGGCCCAGACCCGGTCGAACCAGCCCTTCAGCATCGCCGGCAACCCGTACCACCAGGTCGGATAGATGAAGAGAATCGCCTGCGCCCATTCCAGAAGTTCGAAATGTGGCTTGAGCGCCGGATCTTCCGGCGCGCGATCATTGTAGAAGCGCCGCTCCTCGCAGCTCATCACCGGATCGAAACTCTCGGCATAGAGGTCGAGCAGCCGCACGTCCCAGCCCCGTCCTTTCAGCACCTCCACCGCCACGTCGCGGATCGCCGCGCAATAGCTTTCCGGCACCGGGTGGCAATAGACCACCAGCACGCGCATCAGAAGGCGTCCATCGTGGCGGCGACCTTCGCCATGAAGGCGTTGCGCGTCTCGCCGGTCGAAAGGTTCATCGAATAATGCGCAAGATAGGAGACGGGAGCGCCTGGTTTGATGGTCGCCCGCAGCATGCGCTTGACGATCTTGCGCGGCGGGTCGCCCATCAGCATTGCGCGAAAGCGGCTGCCGCCATAGGTGGTGATGGCCGCGAGCTTGCGGATGTTGTGCAGCGTCGGCTGCACCTTGCCGTCGACCAGCTTGAACGACACGCCGGGCAGGAAGACGCGGTCGAAGAAACCTTTCAGGATCGCCGGATAGCCGTAATTCCAGACCGGAAAAGACAGCACCAGCGCTTCTGCATTCTTCAGCCTTTCGACATAGCCGGCGACCGCGTCGTCCGGCCCGCGCGGGTCGTGGTAGCCGAGCCGCTCGGCGCGCGTCATCCGCGGATCGAAATCCTCGGCATAGAGGTCGCAGTCGTCGACCGCATGCCCGCCCGCGGCGAGCCGCTCGACGATCGTCTTGTGCAGGCCGGCGTTGAAGCTGGTCTCCACCGGATGAGCGAAGAGCACCAGGATTTTCATCAACCAGCCTTTTGCAGGCCCTTGAACAGGTACGTCCGGCCGGAGTGATAATCATAGCCCGGGTTTTCCCAAGCAATCATCTTGCCGGGATTGAGCAGCCCTTGCGGATCGGTCTCACGCTTGAAGGCGAGCTGGATCTCGTCGGTCTGCTTCATACCGCCCTCTTCCAGCGTGTAGCGGTGCGGATTGAAGATCCAGCAGCCATTGTCCTCATGGATGCGGATGATCTCGTCGAGCCGCTCTTCCGTGGTGTAGCGGACCAGTGGCAGGCCGGCGGCGCCGATCGCGCCATCGAAGCGGATGAATTCGAGATGCGCTGGCACCTCATCGCCGAAGCGGTCGACCATCGCCTTGACGTGCGCAAGGTGATCCGGCGACGGATAGCGCGCCTGCAGATAGGTGATCGTCGGATCGACCCTGATGGCGCGCAGCGTCGTGTGGTTCCAGGTCAGCTCATAGGCCGGCGGCAATCCCCTCAGGTCGGTCTCGAGGTCAGCCCTGAAGACGATTTCGCCTTTGCTGGCCCGGACAAACGCAAGGAATGCGTCCATCGCATGCGGAGCGATCATGCACACCACGATGCTCTGTTCGCGCCGGAAGAACTTCTGGTGCCGTTTGAAATAATCGTAAGGGATGGGCGCCGAAATCGGCGTGATCAGCTTTGCCAGAATGCCGTCCTGCATGGCGAGGTCGTTGCCGAAGCCGGCCGCGTCCATGAAATCGTCGAAACCGACGATGACGTCGATCCAGTCGTAGGAAGCCGTCAGCGGCATCTCGACCTCGGTGATGATACCATTGGTACCATAGGCGTGCATGACCTTGAGCACATCCTCGCCGGTGAGTTCCATGACACGGGGCTCGGCCTCCATCGTCACGGTCCTCAGCCGGATGACGTTGCCCAGGTCGCGCAAGCCGCCCCAGCGGATCGAGCCGACGCCGCCGGAGCCGCCGGCCACGAAGCCGCCGACCGAAGCGGTATTGTAAGTCGATGGCGACATGCGCAGCTCCTGTCCGGAATGCGCCCGCGTCGCCTTGTCGATGTCGGCCAGCACCGCGCCCGGCCCGGTCACCACACGCCCCGGCGCGATCGTCTTGATCTCGTTCATCTCGGCAAGGTTAAGCACCACGCCGCCCGATAGCGGCATCGCCTGCCCGTAATTGCCGGTGCCGCTGCCGCGCGGCGTCACCGGGACGCCGCGGCGGTGGCAGGCGGCGAGCACGCGGATCACCTCGCTCTCATTCTTCGGCGTGACGATCAGGTCGCCGGTTATATGGTCGAGCTGCTTCTTGAGCACCGGACTGTACCAGTAGAAGTCGCGACTCTTCTGCTGGACGATCGCCGGATGGTCGTCGACCTTGATCCCGTCGAGATCGCGCTTCAGCGCTGCGATATCCATCATCACACCATCAATTCGTCGAGTTCAGCATAGTCGGGCAGTTGGCGTTCGATCGCCATGCCCTCGCGCACCACGATGCGATCCGATTCGGGCCGCGACAGCAATTCGGTCCAGCTGCGTCCCTTGAAGACGATGAAATCGGCTGAGCCGCCGACGGCCAGCGTGCCGGCGCCTTCGAGCCGCATCACCTCTGCCGGCGTTGCCGCCACCGCCCTGGGCCAGTCGCCGACCGGATGGTCGAAATGCAGGATGCGCGTCGCCATGCGGTAGACCTCAAGCATATCGAGATCGCCATAGGCGTAGAACGGATCGCGCGTGTTGTCGGAAGCGACCGCCACCTTGATGCCGCGCGCCTTCATCTCGTGCAGCAGCGTCACGCCGCGCCAACGCGGGGTGGTGTGATTGTTGCGGCGGTCCTGCAGATAGAGATTGCACATCGGCAGCGACACCACGGCGAGCCGCGCCTTCGCCACCTTGTCCAGCGTGTCCAGCACCTCGAGGTCCGGCTGGCGCGAGAGCGAGCAGCAATGGCCGACCAGGATGTTGCCCTCGAAACCGTTCCACAGCGACGCCTCGGCGATCTTCTTCAGCGAGATGGCCGCGACGTCGTCGGTCTCGTCGGCATGGAAGTCGAGATCGAGCCCGTGCTTAATCGCCTGGGCGAACACCTGATCGAGCAGTTCCTCGAGGTCGGGCACCATATAGGTGACGACGCCGAGCACGCCCTTGGCCGCGGCGACGCGCTTCGCCAACCCCTCGAACCAAGCCTTGTCGCGCACGCCTTCGATGCCGAGCAGGCAGGCTGCCTGAACCTCGATGCGCCCGCGCCATTTTTCTCGCATCGTTTCGAACACCGGCCAGGAGATCTCCTCCTGCGGCGGCACGCTGTCGAGATGCGTGCGCACGGCCTTGGTGCCGTGCGCATAGGCTGAGCGCAGCGAGAAATCCATGCGGCGCGCGACATCTTCAGCGCTCCAGCGCGCGGCGCGGTCTGCGCCGGTGGCATTGAGCGCGCCCATGAAGGTGCCGTCTGGATTGGGTTTCCGCGGCCAGATATGGCCCTTGTCGATATGAGTGTGGCAATCGACGAAACACGGCAGCACGATGCGGCCGGCAAGATCGATCGCGTTGGGCTGCGACTTCGACTTGGCATGGGCGACGATGCTCGCGATCTTGCCGTCGGCGACGGCCAGCTCAGCCAGTGCGAAACCGTCCGCGTCGAACGGTGCTGCAAGGCCGGGCGTCAGCGACCGATGAACACGGGCATTGGCAAGCCGGTAGGAACCAGAGGCAGGTATCAAGATCTGGTCCTCTTCGCGATTTTCCGTGGTACCACCCTAGCGCTCCTGTTTCAGCGCGCTCTCGTGCCAGCGGCGCAGGATGAGATGCGACACCAGCGACAGCACCAGGAAGATCAGGATGCCGGTGAGCGAGATCAGGATCAGCGCCGCGAACAGGCGCGGCGCGTTGAGCCGGTAGCCGGCCTCGATGATGCGGGACGCGAGCCCGGACGACTGCCCCTGCGCGCCGGCGACGAATTCCGCCACCACCGCGCCGATCAGCGACAGGCCGCCGGCGATCTTCAGCCCGCCGAGGAAATAAGGCATCGCCGCCGGCAGCCGCAGATAGCGCAATTGCTGCCAGCGCGTCGCGCCGTTGAGCTTGAACAAGTCGCGTAAGTTTCGGTCGACCGAATTCAGCCCGAGCGTGGTGTTGGAGAGGATCGGAAAAAAGGCGACGATCCAGGCGCACAGCAGCAGTTTGACGGTCTGATTGTCCACATAGATGTTGATCAACGGGAAGATGGCGACGATCGGCGTCACCTGCAGCACGATGGCGAAGGGGAAGAACGACATCTCCACCCATTTCGACTGCGCGAACAGCACCGCCAGCCCGACGCCGCCGATGACGGCGAGCAGCAGACTGAGGAAGGTGATCCTGAGCGTCACCAGCAGCGAGGAGAACAGCAGTCCGGCATCGCTGTGCAGCGTCTGCAGCACCACGCCCGGCCGCGGCAGGATATATTGCGGGATCGCGTTCCACACGCAGATGCGGTCCCACAGCACGATCGCCAGCACCATGATCGCCAGCGGCAGCACCCATTTGCCGATGCGCTCCAGCCGCTCCTGGCGGGCGCGGCGCGCCTCTTCCGGATCGAGCGTCAGGACATTGTCTTCAATGGCCGTCATTGTGGGACCCGGCGGTTGAGTTGATGGCGTCGACCAGCACGCCCGAGGCCTGCCGGCAAAGCGCGGCATAGCCCGGCGAGGTACGGAACGCCTCGTCCCGCGGATAGGGCGCGTTGATGGGGAGTTCGCCATGGACGCGGCCCGGACGCGCGGCCATGACGACGACGCGGCTGGACAAGAACACGCTTTCGAAGACGCTGTGGGTGACGAAGACGACGGTGAAGCGCTCGTCCTGCCACAGCTCCAGAAGATCGTTGTTGAGCTTGAAGCGGGTGATCTCGTCAAGCGCGGCGAAAGGCTCGTCCATCAGAAGGATGCGCGGCTTGGTCACCATGGCCCGTGCGATCGACACACGCATCTTCATGCCGCCGGAAAGCTCGCGCGGCACGGCATTCTCGAAGCCGGTGAGGTGGACGCGCGACAGCATCTCCATCACGGCGGGTTCCGCTCTGGCGCGTGACACGTTCTTTAGCCTCAGCGGCAGCCAGACATTGTCGAAGACGCTGGCCCAGGGCAGCAGGGTCGGCTCCTGGAAGACGAAGCCGATATTCGAGCGGTCGATCGAGCCGCGCCAGTCAAGCTGGCCGGAGGTCGGCGTCGAGAGACCCGCGATCAGCCGCAGCGCCGTCGACTTGCCGCAGCCGGAGGGGCCGAGCAGGCTCAGGAAATCGCCTTCGCGGATCGCCAGGTCGACCTTGCTCAGCGCCGTCACGCCGTTGGAAAAGATCTTGCCGACATTGCGCAATGCCAGCAGCATCGGAGCCTCGCCCGATGCCGCCGGCGTCTCAGTCACTTTCTCCCGGATCATCTCAGGCCGGCCGCCTTACTTCTTCAGCTCCAGCCCGACACCTTTGTTGATGAAGGCCAGCGTATAGGCCTTCTTGATGTCGAGGCCCGGCTGCGCGACCTTGGCCTTGACCATCTTGTCGTAGAAACTCTGGATGCGGGCTTCGTTCATCGTACCGATGCCGAGCTTTTCCGAATCGCCCGAATCGACAATGCCGAATTTCTTCAACTGCTCGATCGAGAAGGCGATCTGCTCATCCGTCATGTCGGGATTGTCCTTCTTGATCATGTCGTTGGCGGCCTTGTTGTCGCCATAGAGGTACTTGTACCAGCCCTTGGCCGAGCCATCGACGAAGCACTGCACCACCTCCGGCCGCTTGTCGATCGTATCCTGCATCACCTCGATGGTCGTGGCATAGGTGTCCCAGCCATTGTCGGCAAGCAGGAACTGGTTCGGCGTGAAGCCTCCCTGCTTCTGCACCGCGAACGGCTCGGAGGTCACATAGCCTTGCTGGATCGACCTCTTGTTGGCGATAAAGGGCGCCGGATTGAACGTGTAGGGCACGCGCTTGGCGGCATCGAAGCCGAGATCGGTGACCATCCACTGGAAGAAGGTCTGCGCGCCTTCGTCACCCATGATGTACTGGTCAGCGTTCTTCAGGTCTTCCCACTTATCCAGCCCCTCTCCCGGATGGGACATGATGACCTGCGGATCCTTCTGGAAATCGGCAGCAACGACGCGCATCGGAATACCCTGCTGCACGGCGTCGAAGGCCGAGAGCAGGTTGCCGCCCATGTAGAAATCGATCTTGCCGGCAAGCAGCATCGGCCGGCCGCTGACCTGCGGGCCACCCTGCATGATGGTCACATCGAGGCCGCAGGCGGCATAGGTGCCGTCGGCGATCGCCTGGTAGTAGCCGCCATGTTCCGGCTCGGCGAGCCAGTTGGTGCCGAACGTCACCTTCTCGTTAGCGGCAGCAGTCAGCGTGCCCGCCACCAGCAGCACGGCGGCGCCCGCCAACATCTTTCCTTGTTCGATCATAAACATCACCCTCTCTTGGCCCGGGCGCGCGACGCGCAGGGCTCAACACCATCGATTCAAGAAGCAAGACACATGCCACCGCCTGGGCCGCCTGCTAGTGCGGCAGTCATTGCCGAGACCGGACGGGTCATGCCGTACGCGAGGCATCGTGCCTATTTTTTGGACGCCTGTCCATAATCGCCCTAGCGGCGTCCACGGCATCTTGAATGTTTCATGAATCCGTCACTAGGCTAGCGGCGGACAGGAGAATGCCATGCTCAAATACCTCGCCCCCAAATCGATCAAGCCGCCTTTCGCCCGCTACAGTCACGGCGTCGAAATACCGGCTGGAAAGCGCCTGGTGCTGTGCTCGGGACAGCTGGGCATCGGCCCCGACGATGCCGTGCCGGAGGATGCCGGGGCACAGACGGAGCTTTGCTTCAAGAACATCGCCGCGATCCTCAGCGAAGCCGGGCTGACCTTGAACGACACCGTGCGCATCAACGCCTTCGTCACCGATCGTGCCCATCTGCAGGCCTATATGGATGTCCGCAACCGGCTCTTTTCAGACCCGGCGCCGGCCTCGACATTGATCATCGTCGCCGGCTTCGCCCGCCCGGAATTCAAGGTCGAGGTCGAAGTTCTGGCAGCCGGCTAGCTGTCGCCGGGGATAGGTTTTAGACCTCAGGCCGGACAGCAGACCAATTGGGAGACGAAAAGTGACGACAAGACGTGTGTGGTGGGGCGACTACCGGACGACCGAATACGCCTCGATCGACGCCGAAGCGACCATCGCCGTGCTGCCGGTGGCGGCGATCGAGCAGCATGGCCCTCACCTTCCGGTCTCGACCGACACCTCGATCATGATCGGCATGCTGGACACGGTGATCGCGCGCCTGCCCGACGATCTAGACATCCGCATCCTGCCGGTGCAGGCGATCGGCAAGTCGAATGAGCACCTGCATGCGCCGGGCACGCTCACCTTGCCCGCCACCACCTTGGTCGACGCCTGGACCGAGCTTGGCCTGTCGGTCGCCCGCGCCGGGGTGAGAAAGCTGATCGTCGTCAATTCGCATGGCGGCAATGAAGAGATCATGGGCATCGTTTCGCGCGAATTGCGCGTGCGCGCCAAAATGCTGTCGGTGAAGACGAGTTGGCAGCGATTCGGCCGCCCGGCCGGAATGTACACCGAGCTGGAGGACCGTCACGGCATCCATGGCGGCGACGTCGAGACATCGCTGATGCTGCACTTCCGGCCCGACCTCGTCGACATGAGCAAGGCGGAGAATTTCGTCTCCAATGTCGGCCGCGCCGAAAAGGAATTCGCCCTGCTGAGGCACACCGGTACGCACGCCTTCGCCTGGATCGCCAGCGACCTCAATCCGAACGGCGTGGTGGGCGACGCCTCGATCGCCACAGCCGAGAAGGGCCGCCAGACGGCGGAAATGCAGGCCGACGGCTTTATCAACCTGGTCAGGGATGTGCGCAAGGCGAAGCTTGCGGAGTGGCTGTCGTAGCGGCTGGTCCGCTTTGACTTACGCTTCGATCTCCAGTTCGAAGGGTATCCCCTCGAAGGCGTCGGCGCCGCGCCCGATCGCCTCAATTGCCGCGATCATGCGGCCGTCGCGCTCAAGCAGCATGTCGGCGACTGCGATCAGCCTTGGATTGGGCGTAGCCGTTGGCGAGAGGAAGCGCAGCGTCCGGGCGAGTTCCATCTCGTCGCGCTTCGGCGCCAGCGCCGCGGCGATGATGTAGGCCGATGCCGTCGAGCGGCTGACGCCGGCATAGCAATGCACCACCAGCGGCTTCACGCGGTCCCAGCGATAGGCGAAATCGAGCAAGGCCCGCACATGCTCCTCGCCCGGCATCGTCATTCCCTCCTGCGCCACGGCGATATCATGCATTATGAGATGCAGATGGTTTTCCGCCAGGATCG
Organism: Mesorhizobium sp. CA14; assembly: GCF_020165195.1. Classification (GTDB taxonomy): domain Bacteria; phylum Pseudomonadota; class Alphaproteobacteria; order Rhizobiales; family Rhizobiaceae; genus Mesorhizobium. The sequence goes on from NZ_JAIUHR010000001.1 coordinate 207,142, forward strand.
AGGCCGGTCGGGTCACCTCCGTCCCGGCGGCAAGCAACGACAGCAACCGCTGCGCACCGGTTCTTGCCACGGTTTCGTCGACCTTCGACAGCGAACAGACATGGATCATCGGCTGGACTCCCTCGGCGCATCTTCGCGCTGAGCTGCCCAGCCGGCAAGAGCGCCTTCAAGTCGCTGCCATTCCGCTTCGTTGCCCGGTAGACCGACACGCAGCACTTGAGGCCGCTCGGCAAAATGACGGAGCAGCACACCGCGCTCACCAAGTGCCGAAAACAGGGTTGAGGCCTCGGCAAGCGACAAATAGCGGAACAGGCTGGTGCCGCCGGCGACCGGAACATCGAATCGGCCAAGCAGCGTGTCGAGCCGCCCGGCATCCCGCGCCAGGAGTTGCCGCATATCGGCCTGCCACTTTGCATCCGACAAGGCGCGGATGCCATATTCGAGCGCCGGGCCAGCCACCGCCCAAGGCCCCAGCTGCGCATCCAGCCGCTCGGACGTCAGCGGATCCGTCAATGCGAAGCCGAGTCTCACACCCGCAAGGCCGAAGAACTTGCCGAACGATCGCAGCACGACGATGCCGCCTGCCCCGATATCGCCGGCAAGGCTTTGCTCGATCGGGCCGACATCCATGAAGGCTTCGTCGACGACGAGCAGCCCGCCTTTGGCGCGAAGCCGCGCCGCGAGGTCGAGCAGGCGCGGTTTTTCAATCACCCGCCCGTCCGGATTGTTGGGATTGACCAGCACCGCAAGGTTCGCCTCGGCCAGCGCGTCGAAGTTGCTGACTTCCGCGACGGCATGGCCGGCGATAGCCGCGGCGCGGGCGTGTTCGGCATAGGTCGGGCCGAGCACCAGGGCCTTGCCTGGCCGCACCAGCGAGGCGACGCGCGGCAGGAGAATCTGCGTGCCGGGTGCCGCCGCCACATGCATCGCCGAAGGCGCGCCATAGGCCGCAGCCGCAATTTCGGCCAATTCGCGCAGTTGTCCTGCCTCCGGCAATCGGGACAGGGCGGTGGCGGGCAGGTCGAAAAGCGGGTAGGAGTGCGGATTGATACCTGTCGAGAGGTCCACGAAAGGTTGTGGCGCATGAGGAAAAAGCGTGCTTGCCCGGCCAAGGCTGCCGCCATGATCAACCGCTGCGATCGCGCCGCTTAGAAGCTTCATGTCTGTCCTGATCGCTTTCCTGTCACTCGCCGTCGAACGCGCCCTCGGCTATCCGGACTGGCTGTTCAACGCCATCGGCCATCCGGTAACCTGGATCGGCAGGCTGATATCCTTTCTCGATCGCCGGCTCAACCGCGCCACCGATTCCGACGAATTGCGTCGCCGACACGGCGTCCAGGCCTTGCTCGTCATTCTGCTGGTGCCTGGGCTCATCGGCCTGGCGCTGCACGTCCTGCTGTGGATGATGTTCCCGACGGGTCTCGTCATCGCCGCCATCCTCGGCTCCACGCTGCTGTCGCAGAAAAGCCTCGCCGAGCATGTCGAGGATGTCGCCGACGCACTGGAGACCGGCGGCCTGACGCTCGGCCGCATCGCGGTGTCGCGCATTGTCGGCCGCGATCCGGAAAAGCTCGACAAGGCCGGCGTCGCGCGGGCCGCGATCGAAAGCCTGGCCGAGAATTTTTCGGACGGCATCGTCGCGCCCGCCTTCTGGACCGGCATCGGCGGACTGGGCGGAGGTGCGGCTTACAAGGCCGCCAACACCGCCGATTCGATGATCGGCCACCGTACGCCGAAATACGAAGCCTTCGGTCGTGCGGCCGCCCGCTTCGACGATCTCATCAACCTGCCCGCATCGCGGCTCACCGGCCTGCTGATCGTGCTGGCGGCATTTCTTGTCCCGGGCGCCGATCCGCATGGGGCCTGGCAGGTGATGCGGCGCGACGCCAGGAAGCATCGTTCGCCCAATGCCGGCTGGCCGGAAGCTGCGATGGCCGGCGCGCTGGGCCTGTCCCTCGCCGGACCGCGCAGCTATGGCGGCGAAGTCGTCGAGGACGCCTTCATGGGCGAAGGCGGCCGCCGCGAGGCCGAAAGCACCGATGTCCGGCAGGCGCTGAAACTCTATCGCATGGCGGACTGGCTGCTGCTTGGTCTCTTCGCGGTCGTCTCGGCGATCGTGATCTATCTGACCATCTTGATCAGCGGCTGAGGCGCCTCAAAATTCAATTCCCTGCTGCGCCTTCACGCCGGCGGAAAAATGGTGCTTGGTCAGCCCCATTTCGGTGACGAGGTCGGCCGCCTCGACGAGCAGCGGCTTGGCGTTGCGGCCGGTGACGATCACATGCAGATCGTCCCGGCGCGCCTTCAGCGCTGCGACCACCTTTTCCAGATCGAGATAATCGTAGCGCAGCGCGATGTTGAGCTCGTCGAGCACCACGAGGCTGATCGAGGAATCGGCCATCAGCTCGAGCGCCTTGGCCCAGGCGGCCTCGGCGGCGGCGATGTCGCGCTTCAGATCCTGCGTTTCCCAGGTGAATCCTTCGCCCATCGCGTGCCAGACGACGCGGGCGCCGAAAGCGGCGAAAGCGTCCTTTTCGCCGGTATGCCATTTGCCCTTGATGAATTGGACGACGCCGACGCGCTTGCCATAGCCCAGCATTCTCAGCGCCAGGCCGAAGGCGGCCGTGGTCTTGCCCTTGCCGGGCCCCGTATTGACGATCAGCAGTCCTTTCTCGATCGTCTTGCCGGCCACCTCGGCATCCTGCACCGCCTTGCGCTTGGCCATCTTGGCGCGGTGGCGCTCGGCGTCCTTTTCCTCGATTTCGGCCATGTCATTTCACCTTGAGCGGCAGCCCCGCCACCATCATGAGAACACTGTCGGCTGTCGCCGCGACCTGCTGGTTGAGCCGGCCCGCGGCGTCGCGGAAGCGGCGCGCCAGCGCGTTGTCGGGCACGATGCCCAAGCCGACTTCGTTGGAGACCACGAACCACGGCCCGCGCGGCCGCGACAGCGCATCCTTGAGCCGTCGGCATTCGGCCTCGACGTCATGTTCGGCCAGCATGTGGTTGGTGAGCCACAATGTCAGGCAATCAATCAGCACAGGCTGGTGGGCCGGCAAGGCCTCGATTGCGCCGACCAGGTCGAGCGGCGCATCGACGGTGACCCAGCCTTCGCCGCGCCGCGACCGATGCAGCGCGATGCGCTCGCGCATCTCGTCGTCATAGGCCTGCGCGGTGGCGATGTAGGTCCAGGGCGACGGGTTGGCGGTCGTCAGGCCCTCGGCATGTGAGCTCTTGCCCGAACGGGCACCGCCCAGGATGAAGGTCAGCTTCCCATCGGAAGCTCTATTGCCGCTCGCGGCTGTCGCGCCGGTCATTCCTGCCTTCACCTTTGGATGAACATTGTCGTGACCATCGGGCCGACGGCGCGACTTTAGGCAGAAGCCCTCCCGCCGGCAAACCAAATTCCGCCACCGCGCGGCGCGATTGCGGCACGGCTCATGGCTGCTGCGGGCCGGCGATCCGGGCGGCGACCAACTGCTGCAACCGCCACAGATGCCCATCATGGATGCCGCGCTGCTCTAGATTCTTTACCGTATTGTAGAGATAGTCGGCGCCCGAGCCCCAATGGCCGCAGGATGTCGCAAGCCTCTCCGCCACCTCGTCCTCACTGAGCGGCCCGGCATAAGTCGTACCGCTGCGATTGATGACGAAGGCCAGCGCACGCAACGGTCCCTTGTCGGTTGAGAGCTGCAGAAGGCGCGGCCGGTAGCTTGTCGGCTTCAACGTCATCTCGCGCCGGAAAAGCTTGTCCAGCCCCTGCCTGCGGTCGTTCTCGACCAGCCGGAAAGCAACCCCTTTGCACTGACCTCCGCGATCGAGCGCCATCATAAGGCCGGGCTGCTCCTTGGTGCCGCGCCAGCGCGTCATCTTCATGCAGAACGAGCGGTGCCAGCCGCGCGCAAGCGCCACGCGTTCCTCAGTGTGCTCGATCTCAGGCTTCCAGATGAGCGATCCATAGCCGAACAGCCAGAGCGGCTCCGTGGCCGGAAGCACGGCCTCGAACGCATCGAGCATCGCCGCATAGTCGGTGTCATCCAGATGCGCCGCATCGGGATCCGGTCCCGCATCCTCGACCGCGCGGAAGCAGCGGGCGACCAGTTCCTCGGTAAGCGACATGGTTCTTGGCAGCATGCGCGCGACCTTAAGGTTCATCGTCGGCCATGTCGATTACATGCGTACGGTGCGGCTGGCCCCGCTCGGCCCGGAGCAGATCGAGCTGACCGCCGAATGGCTGTTCGCGCCGGATGCGCTGGCTGAGACCGATATCGACAACATCGTGGCCTTCGGCACCCAGGTGCTGGAAGAAGACGCCGCGATCTGCGAGGTCAACCAGAAGGGGCTTCGCTCGATGCGCCATCAGGCCGGCGTGCTGATGCCGGAGGAATACGATCTCCACCGCTTCCACGATTGGGTGCGTGGCCGTCACGCAGCGTTCAGAACGCCTTCGGCAGATAGCGCCAGGTGACGAAGCCGCAGAAGGCGGCCAGGATGCCGAGCGTGACGAACACCGAGCCGAGGCCGAAGAAGGTGAGCACCACCGAATAGACCAGCGGCGGCGTCAGTTCGGAGAAATCGAGATAGGTGCGATAGACCGCCGCCATCTGCGCCTTCTCGTAAGCGCGCACCGAGCGCATGAAGGCGGTCGAGCCGAGCGCGTCGAGCGCGATGGTGAAGAGCGCGCCGCAAAGCAGCAGCGCGCCTGTGAAAAGCGGCGCCGCCTCGCCGACGCCGCCCGCGGCAAACAACATCGCCGACATGGCGAAATAGGCGAAAGTCATGACGCGCCTTCCGCCGAAGCGCTTGCCGGCCCTGCCCCAGAAGATCGCTACGAACAGAAGCGCGTTGCCGGCCGAAACCAGCAAGCCGCCGGCAAGCTCGCCCTGGCCGGTGATCACCATGAACAGCGGGCCATAGACGAAGAACGTCGTCCAGAAGCAGGAGCGGCCGAAGGCGATCAGCCAGGCAAGCCTGAGCCTTGGCTGCTTCACGAAGCGGCCGATATTGGCGAGCGGATTGGCCGGACGCGACTTGCCGGGCCGGATCGACTGGTTGTCGCTTAGCCGATAGAACCAGAACAGGCAAAGCAGCGCGAACGCAAACACGATGACCGCGCCATGCGCGGCATAGATGCCGAAATGGGTGTAGAGGAAGATGCCGAGCGTCGGCCCGCCCGTCCAGGCGAACATCGACCAGGCCATGCGCAGCGATTCCGCCTGCATGAAGTCGGTCTTGCGGATGTGATCCATGATGTAGAGGTTGAGCGTGATCGACAGCGCGCTCGCCCCCATGACGCGGCAGAGCATGCCGGCAATCTGTCCGGGAAGCGTGTGGGTGACGAAGAAGGCGGAGCCGATCGCCAGCAACGCGCAACCAGCCGTGTAGACCCAGCGCCGCGCGAAGCGGCGGATCAGCATCGGCATGAACAGCGTGACCGAAAGACCCATCAGCGACACGATGGTGTAGAGGATCGAGACGATCCGCTCATTGTGCAGGATCTCGTAGGCCTGGATCGGGATCACGCTGGAGATGGTGGCGCGAGCGAAGGATTCCACCGCATAGAGCGAGGCGAAGGTACGCGCATCCGCCGGCCGCAAAGCCGGAAGCCAGATCGGATGGCGCACATGGGTGGACATCGGCCCTCCGGGACGTGAATCACGCGGTCAAATCTGGCCGGACCAGCTGCCGGTCAGTAGCAGGAAACCGACCCCGACAGGCCGAAAAGCGAAGCCTGCCAAAGGCTTTCCGCCTCTGGCCTAAAGCGAAATTTCATGGCTGCCATGAACCGCATTGATGGCCGCCTGCTTCTGTCGTCCACTTGAACCGTGATAGTCGTTTGGCAGGACTGAATCGGATCGAAATGATGAGCCTTCCAACGACGAGCGCCCCTGTTCAGGACGCGCCAAAGCACGGCCGCATCCAGGCCATCGACATCCTGCGCGGCATCGCGCTGATCGCGATGGCGAGCTACCACTTCACCTGGGATCTCGAAAACTTCGGCTACACCGTGCCCGGCCTCACCGCTTTCGGCTGGTGGAAACTTTACGCACGCTGCATCGCCTCGACCTTCCTGTTCCTGGTCGGCGTCAGCCTCTTCCTCGCCCATGGCCGTCAGATCCGCTGGCGGGGCTTCTGGAAGCGTTTCGCCATGGTTGTCGTTGCGGCAGCAGCCATTTCGACGGTCACTTATTTCGTTACGCCAGATGGTTTCATCTTCTTCGGCATCCTGCACGAGATCGCGCTGGCGAGCCTGCTCGGCCTCGCCTTTCTCAGGCTGCCCTGGCTGCTGACCGCGATCGTTGCCGCCGCGGTGATTGCCGCGCCTTATTATCTGCGGTCGGAGTTCTTCGACCATCCGGCGCTGTGGTGGGTAGGTCTTTCCGCCACCAACCCGCGTTCCAACGACTACGTGCCGCTTTTCCCGTGGTTCGGCGCGGTGCTTGCGGGCATCGCCACGGTGAAGCTCGCTTCCGCCGCTGGCCTGCTCGCCCGTCTGGGAACATGGCTGCCCGGCCGCTGGTCGAAGCCGCTGACCTTCATCGGCCGCCACAGCCTCGCCTTCTACCTCATCCACCAACCGCTTCTGTTCGGCTCGGTGTGGCTGTTCTCGCAGATCATGCCGGCAGCCCCTCAGGACAGGGAAGCCGGCTTCCTGCCGGCTTGCCAGGCGCAGTGCGAACAGCAGCGCGACAGCAAGTTCTGTACGAGCTATTGTGGCTGCATGCTGGACACGCTGAAGGGCGAAGGGTCTCTCGACAAGCTCTACGCCAACGATCAGTCCAGCGTCTGGAAGTCGCATCTGGCCGACCTGGCGGAAACCTGCACCGCCGCGACCGAGGACCAGAGGGAGGGAGGGCAGCAATGACAGGCATCACAAAGCCCAGACACGGGATCATTCCCTGGCCGCCGGTGATCTATGTCGTCGCGATTGCGGCGAGCGTCGTCCTCGGCATGCTCTACCCGCTGCCGTGGATCGGCGACATCTTCGGCGATCTCATGTTCGGCGTCGGCTGGGTGGCGCTGTTCGGCGTCGCCATGCTCTGGATCACGGCCATCCGCGTCATGATGCGGGCCAAGACGACATTCGACCCCAATGCCGAGCCCGATCACCTGGTGACGTCTGGCCCCTTCGGTATTACCCGCAACCCGATGTATCTCGCCAACACGCTGCTGCTGATCGGCGTCGCCTTCATCACCGGCATCGCGTGGTTCCTGCTCTTTGCCTTCCTCGCCGCCTTCGCGACGCAGAAGCTGGCGATCGAGAAGGAAGAAAAGATCTTGGCGGCGAAGTTCGGCAAGAAATACCGCGATTACGCCAAGCGGGTCCGGCGTTGGATTTGAGGTTGCCTCGCTTGGATCGGTCGCGGGGCCAGGCTTCTTTAGCCGCCAGGATTGCGTGCTTCCGCAACGCCTCTCCAATCGTCATTCCAGGGCGGAGCAAGGAGCGAAACGACGCGCGCAGACCCTGGTCGCCGCGGCGAGAATTCTGTCCGCCGCATGCCTCGGCGAAGGTAACGGAATGGATCCTCGGGTCTTCGCTCCGCTTCGCGTCGCTACGCCCAAGGATGACGAAGGTTCGGAACGCTTCGGCTAATCACCAAGGTCCGCTATGACAGGTGCCGTCATGTATTCACGCCCAACTCGGCCAGCCGCTCAACGCAGGACTCTTCGGCCTGGTCCAACTCGGCCAGCGTCTCTTCCAGGTCGCGCCGCTTCTGGCGCAGGTCCTCGCGCTTTTCCTCGATGCGCTTGATCATCAGCTTGAGCTGGCCGACCTCGCCGGGCGGCTCCTTGTACATCTGGATGATCTCACGGATCTCGTTGATCGAGAAGCCGAGCCTTTTTCCCCGCATGATCTGACGGATGAGATGCCGGTCGGACGGCCGGAACAGCCGCGTGCGGCCGCGCCTTACGGGCTGTACCAGCCCCTCGTCCTCGTAAAAACGCAATGTCCGCGTCGACACGTCGAACTCGCGCGTCAGCTCGGTGATCGTGTAATATTCCCGCATTCCCGCTCCCAAGCCCGGGCATCGCCGCTTGAAGCGTCGCCCTTCCCTCCGATGATACCCATCCGCGCCGGAATCGGCACGTGACCCCGCGGCAACCTCGCACGGCATTTACGTAAAAGTCAATTAATGCCGGCCTGTTGATTTAGGGCACTCTAAACCACCACGTCGCCAGACCCAAGAAGGCAAAGAAGCCGACGACGTCGGTGACGGTGGTGACGAAGACGGCGGAGGCCACGGCCGGATCGATCTTGAAACGGTCAAGCAGCAGCGGGATGAGAATCCCGGCCAAGGCGGCCGCGAACATGTTGATAATCATCGCCGCGGCGATGATGCCGCCAAGATTGGGATCGCGGAACCAGACTGCGGCCACGATGCCTATCAGCGCAGCGAAGACGATGCCGTTGATGAAGCCCACGCCGACTTCGCGGCGGATGATGCGGGCGGCGTTGTAGATGTCGAGGTCCCGCGTCGCCAGCGCGCGCACGGTGACGGTCATGGTTTGCGAGCCGGCGTTGCCGCCCATGCCGGCGACGATCGGCATCAGCACCGCAAGCGCCACCACATGCTCGATCGTGCGGTCGAACAGGCCGATGACCGAAGCCGCGAGGAAGGCGGTCACAAGGTTGACCAGCAGCCAGGGCACGCGCGAGCGCGAGGTGGCGAGCACGGTGTCGGACAATTCCTCGTCGCCGACGCCGCCCATGCGCAGAAGGTCCTCTTCCGCCTCTTCCTGGATGACGTCGACCACGTCGTCGATGGTCAGCACGCCGACCAGCCGCCCGTTCTCGTCGACCACGGCGGCGGAGAGGAGGTTGTACTGCTCGAACTCGCGCGCCGCCTCTTCCTGGTCCATCGTGGCCGGAATCGCGTGCAAGGTCTCATGCATGACCTCCTCGACCTTGACCGCGCGCTTGGTGCGCAGGATCTGGTCGAGATCGATGGCGCCGAGCAGCTTGAAACTCGGGTCGATGACGAAGATCTGGCTGAAACGCTCGGGCAGGTTCTTATCCTCGCGCATGTAGTCGATGGTCTGGCCGATCGTCCAGAATGGCGGCACGGCGACAAACTCGGTCTGCATGCGCCGGCCGGCGGTCTCTTCCGGATAGTCGAGGGCGCGCCTGAGCCTGATGCGCTCCGTGAAAGGCAGTTGCGACAGGATCTCGTCCTGATCTTCCTTCTCGAGATCCTCGAGGATGTAGACGGCGTCGTCGGAATCGAGCTCCTGCACCGCCTGCGCGATCTGCGCGTTGGGCAGGTTATCGACGATGTCGAGGCGGATCGCCTCGTCGACTTCGGTCAGCGCGGAGAAGTCGAAATCGGAGCCGAGCAATTCCACCAGCGCGCGGCGCTGTTCGGGGTGAAGCGCCTCCAGCACGTCGCCGAGTTCCGATTGGTGCAGGTCGTCGACTTCGCGCTTGAGGGTGATCGTGTCGCGGTCGGCAATCGCCGCGCCGATCTGGGCAAGGAAGGAGGAGCGAACGGCGCCGTCCTCGCCATAGATGTCGGCGTGGCGCTCCTCGGCGGGCGCGGCGCCGGTCGTCTGTCTGTCCTGACTTTCCACCAGCGCCTCCCGCAACGAGGAATCCCGAACGAGGTCTAGTGCATGATCCCGAAAGTGGAAACCGCTTTTCGGGAAATCCAAACCTGTGCGGCAGATAGCGCGGCAATGGGATTCGTCTTGGAAAGATGTCACCCTAGCGCGCGGAATGGCCAAGGAAATGTGACGGTCGCCTTTGCCCCGCAACTTCTCGGAAGCAGCGCGCGGCGCCGGCGCTGCAACTGCGACAATCGCTTCAGCGGGCGCGACAGCGCATGTCGCTGGGGAAAGAGCACCCCTTCCCCATTGAGGCAGAATTGTCATGATGCATGATCCAGCAGGATCAGCGCATCGCCAACCGCTCCGAGGACAAACGCTGGCCTTGAACATCAAGTCCACAAAGACGAACGAGGGGAATGCCGAGCAGCGCGTTCGCGTGGTCGTCGCCGAGCGCAATCCATTCGTCGTTTCGGCGCTGCGCGAGATGCTGGAATGCGAAGGTCGTTTCGATTTGCTCGGTGTCGTGCACAGCGGCGCGCAATTCCTGGAACTGGCTGCCGCCACGCAATTCGATGTCGCCGTCGTCGGCTGGAAGCTGGCCGATATGGACGGCGCCGATGTGCTTACGGAAGTCCAGAGCCGCGAGCTTGGCGTGCGCATCACGATCTTTTCCAACGACCACGACATCGGCATCCTGAAGCAGTGCGTACGCCTCGGCGCTCAAGGGTACTGCTTCCAGTTCGACGATCCGCCGGTCATCTTCGAGACGATCCTGGCGGTCGCGCATGGCCGCATCTGCATCCCCTATATCGACATCAACAAGGTCAACGACACGCCGTTGTCCAGACTCACCGTGCGCGAGCGCGAATTGCTGGCGGTGCTTTCCGACGGCTGGACCAATCTTCAGATCGCAACGCGGACCGGGATTTCCGAGAACACGGTGAAGTATCACCTGAAGAATCTCTACGACAAGCTGGACGTCCGCAACCGCGCCATGGCCGTCGCGCTCTATTCGAGCGAGAAACGCCGCACCTCCAAATCGCCTATCGGGTAGGCCAACCGGGTGGGATCATCCCACCCGCAAGGGCCAACAACTTACCCGGCAAGGTGTTGTTGCAAGGCCTCGTCGAAATGAAACTGCCTCCACAATCCCAACGATCGGAGGAGTTTCGCGCATGGCTGGGTTCACGCATCTTTTCATCCCGGGGCCTACCAACATTCCCGAGCAGGTCCGGCAGGCCATGAACCTGCCGATGGAAGATATGCGCGCCTCCTCCTTCCCCAACCTGACGCTACCGCTGTTCGAGGACATCAAGCGAGTCTTCAAGAACGAGACCGGCCGCGTCTTCATCTACCCCTCCTCGGGCACCGGTGCCTGGGAAGCGGCGATGACCAATGTGCTCAGCCCCGGCGACAGGGTGTTGATGTCGCGCTTCGGCCAGTTCTCGCATCTGTGGGTCGACATGGCCGAGCGCCTCGGCTTCGATGTCGATGTCATCGATTGCGAATGGGGCACCGGCGTCCCGCTCGAGCTCTATGCCGAGAAGCTTCGGGCCGACAAGGCGCACCGCATCAAGGCTGTCTTCTGCACCCAGAACGAGACCGCGACCGGCGTCACCAGCGACGTCGCCGGCTGCCGCGCCGCGCTCGACGCGGCGAACCACCCTGCCCTTCTCTTCGTCGACGGCGTTTCCTCGATCGGCTCGATCGACTTCCGCCAGGAGGAATGGGGTGTCGACTGCGCCGTCAGCGGCTCGCAGAAAGGCTTCATGCTGCCGGCCGGCCTCGGCTTCCTGTCGGTCAGCAAGAAGGCGCTTGCCGCTTCGCGGATGGCGACACACCGGCACTGCTACTTTTCCTTCGAGGACATGATCCGCACCAATGACGCCGGCTATTTCCCTTACACGCCGGCGACCCAGTTGCTGCGCGGCCTGCGTGCCTCGCTCGACCTGATTGCCGAGGAAGGGTTGGAAAACATCTTCGCCCGCCACCATCGCCTGGCCGAGGGCGTGCGCAAGGCCGTCGACGCCTGGGGGCTGAAGCTCTGCGCCAAGACAGCGCAATGGCACTCCGATACGGTCAGCGCCATCCTGGTGCCGGACGGCATCGACAGCGCCAATGTCGTCAAGCGCGCCTACCAGCAATACAACACCTCTCTCGGCGGTGGCCTCAACAAAGTGGCCGGCAAGGTCTTCCGCATCGGCCATCTCGGCTGGCTGAACGAGGTGATGGTGCTGGCCTCGCTGTCGGCCGCCGAAATGGCGCTGCTCGACTGCGGCGTGCGCCTGGCGCCGGGTTCGGGCGTGGCGGCGGCGATCGAGCATTTCCGCCGCACGGCCGACGTGCCTGTCGCCAAGGCTGCGTGAGGGGGGACCATGAGCCACATCATCAACCATCTGAAGAAACTGCGGTTGCAGCGCAGCGAGCTCGCCGTTCCGGGTTCGAGCCCGGAGATGATCGACAAGGCGGCGAACAGCGCCGCCGACTTCGTCTTCCTCGACATCGAGGATGCGGTCGCGCCGCCCGACAAGGAGCGCGCCCGCAAGAACATCATCCAGGCGCTGAACGACATCGACTGGCGCACCAAGGGCAAGACCGTCTCGGTGCGCATCAACGGCCTCGACACGCATTACATGTACCGCGACGTCGTCGATGTCATGGAACAGGCCGGCGACCGGCTGGACACCATCCTGGTGCCGAAGGTCGGCGTGCCGGCCGACCTCTACATGGTCGAGGCCATGGTCAACCAGATCGAGATAGCGAAGGGTTTCAAGACCCGTGTCGGCCTCGAAGCTCTGATCGAGACGGCGCTCGGCATGGCCAATGTCGAGGCGATCGCCGCCACGCCCGGCCGGCTGGAGGCGATGCATTTCGGCGTCGCCGACTATGCCGCAAGCAACAAGGCCCGCACCGTCAATATCGGCGGCCTCAATCCCGATTATCCCGGCGACCAGTGGCATTTCGCCCTGTCGCGCATGACGGTCGCCTGCCGTGCCTATGGCCTGCGCGCCATCGACGGGCCGTTCGGCGATTTCTCCGACCCCGAAGGCTATAAGGCGGCCGCCAAGCGCGCCGCGGCCCTCGGCATCGAAGGCAAATGGGCGATCCACCCTTCGCAGATCGCCCTGGCCAACGACGTATTCTCGCCGCCGGAGAAAGAAGTCACGCGGGCCAGGCGTATCCTCGAAGTGCTGAAGGAGGCCGAGGCGCTCGGCAAAGGCGCGGCGGCGCTCGACGGCAAGATGATCGACGCGGCGTCGGAGCGCATGGCGCGCAACGTGCTGGTGGTGAACGAGGCGATCGAGCGCGCAGGCCAACTCGTTAGCGAACAAAAGCCGCAAGCCGCGCAATAGACATACCGGGAGGACATGATGGACATCCACGAATACCAGGCCAAGGAACTGCTTGCCCGCCACGGCGTGCATGTACCGCGCGGCGGCCTCGCCTACAGCCCCGAGCAGGCGACCTACCGCGCCAGGGAGATCGGCGGCGCCAAATGGGTGCTGAAGGCGCAGGTCCACTCCGGCGCGCGCGGCAAGGCCGGCGGCATCAAGCTCTGCTCGAATGACGAGGAGATCTCCAACGCGGCCGAAGCCATGCTCGGGCGCAAGCTGGTGACCCACCAGACCGGCCCGCGCGGCAAGCTGATCTCGCGCCTCTATCTCGAAGAAGCGGTCGATATCGCGCAGGAGCTCTATCTCGGCTTCGTGCTCGACCGCAAGGAAGAGCGCGTCATGATCGTGGCGTCGGCTGCCGGCGGCATGGAGATCGAGGAAATCTCCGAGAGAAAACCTGATTCCATCATCCGCGCCACCGTCGATCCCGGGGTCGGCATGCAGGGCTTCCAGGCGCGCGAGATCGCCTTCGGCCTCGGGCTCGAGAGCAACCTGATCGGCAAGGCGACCGAAACCATCCTCGGCTGCTACCAGGTGTTCCGCGACTACGACGCCTCGATGCTGGAGATCAACCCGCTGGTGGTGACGCGCGACGGCAGCCTCGTCGCGCTCGACGCCAAGATGTCCTTCGACGAGAACGCGCTGTTTCGGCGCCCGGAAATCTCCGAGCTGCGCGACAAGAGCCAGGAAGATCCGCGCGAGACTTTCGCCAGCGACCGCGGCCTCTCCTATGTCGGGCTCGACGGCAATATCGGCTGCATCATCAACGGCGCCGGCCTCGCCATGGCGACGATGGATATGATCAAGATCGCCGGCGGCGAGCCGGCCAACTTCCTCGACATCGGCGGCGGCGCCTCGCCAGAGCGTGTGGCGAAATCCTTCCGTGCAGTGCTCGGCGACAAGAATGTCGAGACCATCCTGGTCAACATTTTCGCCGGCATCAATCGCTGCGACTGGGTGGCCGAAGGCGTCATCAAGGCGATCCGCGAGGTCGGCGTCGACGTCCCTCTGGTGGTGCGCCTTTCCGGCACCAAAGTCGAGGAAGGCCGCAAGATCCTGGCCGATTCTGGCGAGGCGGTGATCGTCGCCGACACGCTGGCCGAAGCCGCCGAAAAGGCGGTCGCCGCCTGGCGCGAAGCCACCAAGAACAAAAAAGCAGCCTGAGGGAGGTCGAGAAATGGCAATCCTGCTCAACCGCAGCACGCGCGTCATCGTGCAAGGCTTCACCGGCAAGATCGGCAGCTTCCACGCCGACGACATGAAGCGCTACGGCACCAAGCTGGTCGGCGGCGTCACCCCCGGCAAGGGCGGCCAGACGCATCTCGGCCTGCCCATCTTCAACACCGTCAAGGGCGCCGTGCGCGAGACCCGCGCGGAGGCCAGCATCGTCTTCGTGCCGCCGCCCTTCGCCGCCGATTCGATCATGGAAGCGGCCGACGCCGGTATCAAGCTCTGCGTCTGCATCACCGACGGCATCCCCTCGCAGGACATGATGCAGGTCAAGCGCTACATGCGCCGCTACCGCTTCGAGGACCGCATGCGCCTCGTCGGTCCGAACTGCGCCGGCGTCGTTACGCCCGGACAGGCGCTGATGGGCATCATGCCGGGCAGCATCTATCTGCCCGGGCGCGTCGGCATCGTCGGCCGCTCCGGCACGCTGGGCTACGAAGCCGCCTCGCAGATGAAAGCGCTGGGCATCGGCGTGTCGACCAGCGTCGGCATCGGCGGCGATCCGATCAACGGCTCGTCCTTCAAGGACATCCTGCAGCTTTTCGAGCGCGACGACGACACCGACGCCGTGGTGATGATCGGCGAGATCGGCGGCCCGCAGGAAGCCGAAGCCGCGATCTGGGCGCGCGACAATATGAGGAAGCCGCTCATCGCCTACATCGCCGGCCTCTCCGCCCCGAAAGGCCGCCGCATGGGCCATGCCGGCGCGATCATCTCCGCCTTCGGCGAGTCGGCGCAGGAAAAGGTCGAGATCCTCAAGGAAGCCGGCGTCGTGATCGTGCCGACCCCCGCCTCCTTCGGCGAGGTGGTGGCCGATACGCTGGCTCGGACGAAGAAGGCGGCTTGACGGCCGGCCAGGCGAAAGTCGCGGAAGCAGAAAGTGGAAGCCAGTCTCGTGCCGGCGATCCTCGCGATCGCCGGCCCCCGATCGGCTCGCCTTGCGGGTCGACGCGGCCTTGGCAAAAAAGCAATTCGAGGAAACTGCGCAGCAATTTTTGTCGGGAATTGCGAACATTTAGCGCGGCTACAGCGGCGATCGACGGACGTTCGGACCAGCGGCTTTGGAACAGAGCAAACCCATCAAGTTTCGTGAGGACGAGCGCAGCCTGCTGTTGCGCCTGCTGCTTCAGGTCGCAAGCGCGCGCGAGCCCGAGATCGCCGCGGTCCTGAGCGGCCGCAGGTCGCTCCTCTCGCTGGCCCCCGAGCAGCGCATCCCGGCGCTTCAGGCGAGCGGCGTCTGGTTCCAGTTGCTGGCGATTGCCGACGAGTTGCTGGCCATGCGGGCGCGGCGCGAGCTCGAGCAGGGCGCGGGCGCCGATGAAGTGCCTGGATCGTTCGCCAGCGTGATTGCCGAGATGGCGGCGAACGGCCACTCGGCGGCGGAAGCCCAGGCGGCGCTTGACGAACTTTGCGTCGGCCCCACCATGACCGCGCATCCGACGGAGGCAAAACGCGTCACGGTGCTGGAGATCCACCGCCGCATCTATCGCAAGCTGACCGAGCTCGACCAGCCGCGCTGGGCGCCGCGCGAACGCGATCTCCTGGTTGCCGATCTGGAGAGCGAGATCGAGCTTTTGTGGATGACGGGCGAGCTGCGGCTGGAGCGGCCGACCGTCGAGCGCGAGGTCGCCTGGGGACTGCATTTCTTCCGCGAAGTCATCTTCGAGGCAACGCCGCAGCTCTATGGCAAGCTTCAGGATGCCTTCGAGCGTCACTATCCGGGCGAGCCGATCAAAATTCCCTCCTTCATGCGCTATGCCTCGTGGATCGGCGGCGACCGCGACGGCAATCCGAATGTGACGGCCGAAGTCACCGCCTACGCCATGATCGAATACCGCAACACCACCATAGGCTGGTATCTGGCGCAGCTGCAGCGGCTGGTGTCGGTGCTCAGCGCCAGCACGAACGTCATCGAGCTGCCGGCCAGCTTCAAACAGGTGCTGCAATCAGCGCTTGAGAAGAGCGGAGAGTCGCAAGCGATCGCCCTTCGCAACCCTGACGAACCGCTCCGCCAGTTCGCTTCGGCCCTGCTTGCCCGGCTGGTCGCCACGCGCGACGGCGGCAAGGCGGCGTACCTCTCGGCGGAGGCGTTTCGGGCCGATCTCAACGCGCTGTCTTCGGTTCTGGAAACTATCGGAGGGCGCGCGGTGGCCAGGCGTTTCGTCCAGCCGCTGCTTTGGCAAATCGGAAGCTTTGGTTTCCGCACGGTCTCGCTCGACATCCGGCAGAACTCCACGGTCGTCAACCGGGTGCTGGCCGAACTGTTCGCGCTGACCGATCCGGCCGATCCCGTCGCCCCCGGCACGCCGCAATGGTCGGCGCGCATTCGCGCGGCGCTGAGCCAGGGCGAGCGGCTGGAGATCGACGAAGGGCGGCTCTCGCCGGAAGCAGCCGAGCTGCTTTCGACATTCTCGGTTATCGCCAAGCAGATCTCGGGCTCCGATGCCGATGCGGTCGGCTCTTTCGTGCTCAGCATGACCCGCTCGGCCGACGATCTGCTCGCGGTCTACCTGCTGGCGCAATATTGCGGACTGTCGACCGCGCCCGGAGGCGGCGGCACGATCAGGCTGCGGATCGTGCCGTTGTTCGAGACCATCGCCGATCTGCAGGCAGCCCCTGCCATCCTGAACGGGTTGCTCGGCGTCTCGCTGGTGCGGCGGACGGTGCGCGATTTCGGCGCGCGCCAGGAAATCATGCTTGGCTATTCGGATTCCAACAAAGATGGCGGCTTCCTCGCTTCGAATTGGGAGTTGGCAAAAGCGCAAAAGCGCCTCACGGTCATCGGCCGCAAGCACAACACCAGGATCAGCTTCTTTCACGGCCGCGGCGGCTCCGTCAGCCGCGGCGGCGCGCCGACCGGCCGGGCGATTGCGGCGCAGCCGCAGGGCACCGTCGCCGGATCCATGCGGGTGACCGAGCAGGGCGAGGTCGTTTCGTCGAAATTCGCCAATCGCGGCACCGGCCTCAACCAGCTCGAGGTTCTCGCTGCCGCCGTGCTGGCGCACGGTATCCGATCCACTGGCGATGCCAGGCCTAAGGAAACGCCGGAGTTCGACGAAGCGCTGGAAGCGCTGGCGGGCATGTCGCAGGCGTCCTACGCCGGATTGATGGCCGAGCCGGGCTTCCTCGACTATTTCAACCAGGCGAGCCCGGTCGCGGAACTGGCGCTGCTTAAAATGGGCTCACGCCCGGATCGTCGCTTCGGCGCCAGCGGCATTGCCGACCTGCGCGCCATTCCATGGGTGTTCGCCTGGAGCCAGAACCGTCATCTGTTGACCGGCTGGTACGGCATCGGCAGCGCATTGAACGCCTTCGTCACGGTGCGCGGCGAGGCCGGGCGCGAGCTTCTCGCCCGCATGTTCGAGCACTCGCGCTTTTTCCGCCTGATCGTCGACGAGGCCGAAAAGACGCTCTACCAGTCCGACATGGAGATCGCGCGGCTCTATGCCGGCCTGGTATCCGACGGCGATACGGCGCGACGAATCCACGCCCGGATCGCCGCCGAATATGAGCTGACGCGACGCCTGATCCGCGAACTCACGGGAGGCGATCTTTCCGCGCGCTTCCCAATGTTCAAAAGGCGTTTCGATAACCTGCGCCGGCAGATGGACGATATTCACCGGCTGCAGGTCAGTCTGCTGCGTGAGGTCCGGGCAGGCACCGACGCAGATCAAAAGCGGGCGACCGACGCCCTGCTCGTCTCGATCAACTGCATCTCGGCAGGTCTGGGGTGGACGGGATAGGCACCATTTGCGAGTTGCCGGGATCGCCTCGCGTCAAGCCATAAGCGGCGGTGTGGTCTCATCGCCCGCCGCCGCTTCGCTTTGATCCAAGGAACCGCAGGCGGCGACGAGAACGTTCGCTCGCCGATGCCAAATTCTACGGGTTTTTGGAAAGAATGGTGCGGTCGAGAAGACTCGAACTTCCACGGGTTGCCCCACAGCGACCTCAACGCTGCGCGTCTACCAATTCCGCCACGACCGCACGTGGTAGGAGCCGGAACCGTCCGGCCCGGGGCCTGTAGCAAATCGTTTCCGGCGAAACAAGTGCGCTGAGCGGAATATTCGCGAATGCGTATCAGCCACAAGTGCGCAGAGGTTTTGGGAGGCCGACGTGCATCAGACAAAGCGGCTGGCACAAGCCTCCGCGGCCCGGCTTCACGTTGGCGGAACTGGACGTTTTGGCCGATTGCCGCCATATGAGAGGAGCATCGAGAAAGTTCCATGACAGAACGCAGCCAGATCGCCACGTCGTTTCTTCCTCTCCCCGGTTCGGCGCCGGTGGAATGGGTGATCGAACCCGGCCTCACCTCTTATCCTGACGCGCTGGCCTTCATGGAAGCGCGCGCCGAGGCGATCCGCAGCGGTGCTGCCGGCGAGATGGTCTGGCTGGTCGAGCATCCGCCGCTCTACACCGCCGGCACCAGCGCGCGAATCGATGACCTGATCGATCCCGACCGCTTCCCGGTCTTTGCCGCAGGCCGCGGCGGCGAATACACCTATCACGGTCCCGGCCAGCGCGTGGCCTATGTGATGCTTGACCTAAAGCGCCGGCGCGAGGATGTGCGCGCCTTCGTCGCGGCGCTCGAGCAATGGATCATCGCCACGCTCGCCGCCTTCAACGTGCGCGGCGAGCGGCGCGAGGACCGCGTCGGCGTCTGGGTGGTGCGGCCGGATCGCCCCCGCCTGCCCGATGGCTCATCCGCCGAAGACAAGATCGCGGCAATAGGCATCCGGCTGCGGCGCTGGGTGAGCTTTCATGGCATCGCCATCAATGTCGAGCCGGATCTCGGCCATTTCAGCGGCATCGTCCCCTGCGGTGTCTCGGACCATGGCGTGACCAGCCTTGTCGATCTCGGGCTGCCGGTCACGATGGCCGACCTCGATCTGGCGCTGAAATCCGCTTTCGAGGACGTGTTCGGGCCTGCCGCCGTTCCGGCTGCAGAGCCTGCTCGCAAGGCCGGCTGAACATCGCTCCGCCTGGAGGTGTTGAGATTCAGGTCAGGCCGAGCCGAAAACGATGGGTTCCGAGAACCGGCCTACGCCGGCCGTAGCCTTCATAGAGCAAAGACACTTATGAGGGCTTCGGCCGGCGAAGGCCGGAGCGGAGCGTACTTAAGTACGTGAGCACCGGAAGCGCAGGAAGCTGCCGTTTGCAGGCCGGCCTCATCTGAATATCAACATACTCTACATTAGCTGCGCGGATGCCCACAGCATGCCGTAGCCATGGATGGCAAAGACGGCGAGCAGCGCGCCGGCCATGACCAGCCGATCGAAGGTCTTGATCGGCTTCAACTCGTGACGCGGCTTCACGCCGCTGCCCATAGTTATCAGGCTCAGCATCGCGAACACCGCGCCGGCGATCAACAGGAAGCTCGGCGAGAAGCCGGCCCGCCAGCCGAGCGCCAGAAGCGCCGAGAGCAGCAGGAAGGACGCCAGCGCCAATGCCGCCGGCCCCGGACAGATCTGGCGCAACACCTGGCCGCCGTCGAATTTCCACACCGGCACCAGATTGGCGATGTTGAACAGCGACGCGCAGCCGGCAAGCGTCGCCAAAAGCATGGCGGCCAGCCGATGTCCTTCGCTGCCGGCGAAGCCGCTGGCGGCGATCAGCACCGGCACCAGGAAAGCGGAGAAGCCGGCACCCATCAGCGCCACGAACGCCACCTCGAAACGACTGTCATAGGGTCTGCCGCCGATCGCAATGCCGCCAAGCAGCGGAACGAAGATCATCCGTGCCCGGCGATGCCCCGTCAGCCGGAAGGCGGCCATATGGCCAAGCTCATGCAGGGCGACCACCGAGGTCAGGATCGCGGCCAGCGCCAGGCCGCCGAGGTTGAGGCCGAAGAACGGCCACAGGACCAGGGCCGAAAGCGCGGCTAAGCCGACCTGGCTCAGCGGATGCTCGAACCAGCCGCCCTTGCGATAGGTGCCGGTCGCCGCCCAGACGTCGAGCTTGCGCAATTCACGCCGCATAGCGAAGAAGCGGAAGATCAGGAAGGCGACGCCGCGATAGCGGTCGGTCTGCGTAAGCGTGACCCGTGTCGCATCGGCCTCCGGCACGAGCTCGGCGGTCTCACGATAATTCGCCCAGAACGAGGAATCGAGCGCCGTGTCCTCGATGACGGTCATCGAGAAGCGGCTGCCCTCGCTGACCTCCTCAAACCGCGCCTTGCGTTCGATCGGCCGGCCGTCACGGCCGTCCCAGGACAATCTGACCAGCGCCATCCCTTCACCGTCCAGGGGCTCGGCGGCAAGGATTTCGCCCGACCAGCCGGCGTCGCCGCCGAACGGCCACAGCGCCTGCCAAAGGCAATTGCGATCGGCCTTGATCACGCGGCTGACCGTCACCGTGCGCAGTCCGAGCGGCACGGTCATCAAAAGAAAGATCAGTCCGAGATTGCCGGCCACGAGCGTGACCGTGACGATGACCGACACTGCCTTGGCTCCCTGTCTTGAGGGAGCAGCCTAGCGGCGACGCGGCCAAGAAAGGCTTAACAGCGGGCGGGCTCTTGTCCGTTTCAGGCGGATCTCCCCACCCCGACTTGGGCGGGCTCCTGCCCGCCCCAACGACGGGCGGGCATCTGCCCGTCCCGTACGGCGGCGAAACCGCCTGATCACATGGCGCCGATCCAGATCGCCATGGAAACGAGAAAGGTGCTCATGCAAACCAGCGAGACAACATCCTGAACCAGATCAGACATAACTCTCTCCGTTGTTGGAATGTTCGTAATTTGTTCTAATTTTGTTCGAATGTCAATGATCGTCTCGGGCGCGCTGGAGCGAAACCGCGCGGTCCGTTTGGGCAGGGTTAAGGAAAGGTTGACGGCACCAACGTTGGTGAGAGGGCGCCGGGATGTGTTGAGATTCAGGTCAGGCCGAGCCGAGAATGGTGGCATCCGAGAACCGGAGCGGAGCGTACTTTTGGGTACGTGAGCACCGGAAGCGCAGGAGGCCGCCCTTCGCAGGCCTATAGCGGCACGACCTTCCCCTCGGCCAACGTCACCCGCCGGTCCATGCGTCCGGCGAGCTCGTGGTTGTGGGTGGCGATCAGCGCCGCGAGGCCCGACTGCCTGACCAGCGCCTCCAGCGCATCGAACACATAGGAGGCGGTGACCGGATCGAGATTGCCGGTCGGCTCGTCGGCCAGGAGCACCAGCGGCGCGTTGGCAACGGCGCGGGCAATGGCGACGCGCTGCTGCTCGCCGCCGGAAAGCTCGGCCGGCCGGTGCTGCGCGCGCTTGCCGATCTGCATGTAGTCGAGGAGCTGCGCCGCCCGCTCGGATGCTTCCTTGCGGCCGAGCCCCTTGATCAGCTGCGGCATCATGATGTTCTCGAGCGCGGAGAACTCCGGCAGCAAATGATGGAACTGATAGACGAAGCCGACATCGTTGCGGCGGATCGCGGTGCGCTCCTCGTCCGACAGCCGGCCGCAGGCACGGCCGGCGAGGATCACGTCGCCCGCGTCGGGCCGCTCCAGCAGTCCCGCCGTGTGCAAAAGGGTGGACTTGCCGGTGCCCGACGGCGCCACCAGCGCCACCATCTCGCCGCGCCTGAGCGAAAAGTCGGCGCCGTTCAAAATGGTGAGCTTGCGCGGCCCTTGGACGTAGTGCCGCTCGACGCCCTTCAACTCGATAATGGCCTCGGCCATCATTCGTACCTCAAGGCTTCGACGGGATCGAGCCGGGCGGCCCGCCAGGCCGGGAACACCGTCGCGAGGAACGACAGGCCAAGCGCCATGATGACGACATAGGTCGTCTCGCGCGGATCCATCTTCGCCGGCAACTGGCTGAGGAAATAGAGCTCGGGATTGAACAGGATCCTGCCGGTCATCCAGGAGAAGAACTGGCGGATCGATTCGATGTTGAGGCAGATGACGACGCCGAGCAGCACGCCGGCGATCGTGCCGGTGACGCCGATCGCCGCGCCCGTCATCAGAAAGATGCGCAGGATCGCGCCGCGCGAGGCGCCCATCGTGCGCAGGATGGCGATGTCGTGGCCCTTGTCCTTCACCAGCATGATGAGGCCGGAAATGATGTTGAGCGCCGCCACCAGCACGATCAGCGTCAGGATCATGAACATGACGTTGCGCTCGACCTGCAGCGCCGAGAAGAAGGTCTCGTTGCGCTGTCGCCAGTCGACGAGGTCGACCGGCCGCTGCGCCGCCTGCTCGACCAGGGGCTTCAGCGCGTCGACATTGTCGGGATTGTCGACATAGATCTCGATGGTCTGGGCTCGCCCGTCCATGTTGAAATAGAGCTGCGCTTCCGAGAACGGCATATAGACGATCGAGCTGTCATATTCCGACATGCCGACCTCGAAGATTGCCGCCACCTTGTAGCCCTTCATGCGCGGCGTGGTGCCGAGCGGCGTCACGTCGCCGTCCGGCGAGATCAGCGTGATCGTGTCGCCGAGCACCAGCCCGAGGCTTTCGGCCATGCGCTTGCCGATCGCCACGCCGTCGCCGGTGTCGAAACCGTCGAGCGTGCCCTGCTTGATGTTGCTGGCGACGATCGAAATCTTGCCGAGGTCCTCGCCGCGGATGCCGCGCACCAAGGCGCCCGTGCCGCCGCCGACATTGCCTTGCGCCAGGACCTGGCCGTCGATCAGCGGGATGGCGTATTTGACGCCCGAAACACCGTTGATGCGACTCGCCACCTGGGCGTAATCCTCCAGCGGCGAATCGAGCGGCTGCACGATGAGATGGCCGTTGACGCCGAGGATGCGGGTCAGCAACTCGGCGCGGAAACCGTTCATCACGGCCATGACGACGATCAACGTCGCGACGCCGAGCATGATGCCGAGAAAGGAGATCGAGGCGATGACCGAGATCACCGTCTCCTTGCGGCGCGAGCGCAGATAGCGCCACGCCACCATGCGCTCGAAGCCGGAGAAAGCGCCCGCCGCTGACCTGGCCGCTGCCGCCGCCTCGTTCATGCGGCGATACCCAGGCGTTTCTTGGCCTCGGCGATCGGCAGCGTCTCGCGCTCGCCCGACCTGCGGTTCTTGATCTCGACCTCGCCGGCGGCCACGCCGCGCGGGCCGACGATCACCTGCCACGGCAGGCCGATCAGATCGGCGGTGGCGAACTTGCCGCCCGGACGCTGGTCAGTGTCGTCATAAAGCACGTCCTTGCCCGCCGAAGTCAGAGCCGTATAGAGCTCGGCGCAGACGCGGTCGCATTCGCCGTCGCCGACCTTCATGTTGATCAGGCCGATGTCGAAGGGCGCCACCGCTTCCGGCCAGATAATGCCGTTCTCGTCATGGCTGGCCTCGATGATCGCCGCGACCAGGCGCGACGGACCGATGCCGTAGGAGCCGCCCGAGGCGTAATGGTCCTTGCCGTCGGGGCCGGTCACCTTGGCGTTCATCGGCTTTGAGTATTTCTCGCCGAAGTGGAAGATGTGGCCGACCTCGATGCCGCGCGCCGAGACCTGCTCGCTTGGCGGAACGTTCGCCCAAGCCGCCTCGTCATGCATCTCGTCGGTGGCGGCATAAGGCGTCGTCCACTTTTTCACAATGTCGCCGATCTCGGCATCGTCGGTGAAGTTGGTGTTCGCGCCCGGTACGTCGAGCGTGAGATAGGCGCGGTCGCAGAACACCTGGCTCTCGCCGGTTTCCGCCAGGATGATGAACTCATGGCTGAGGTCGCCGCCGATCGGGCCGGTATCGGCGCGCATCGGAATGGCCTGCAGGCCCATGCGCGTGAACGTCCTCAGGTAGGAGACGAACATGCGGTTGTAGGCGGCCCTGGCGCCCTCGAAATCGAGGTCGAACGAATAGGCGTCCTTCATCAGGAATTCTCTGCTGCGCATGACGCCGAAGCGCGGGCGCACCTCGTCGCGGAACTTCCACTGGATGTGGTAAAGATTGAGCGGCAGGTCCTTGTAGGATTTCACGTAAGCGCGAAAAATCTCGGTGACCATCTCTTCGTTGGTCGGGCCGTAGAGCATGTCGCGATCCTGGCGATCCTTGATGCGCAGCATCTCCTTGCCATAGTCGTTGTAACGGCCGCTCTCGCGCCACAGATCCGCCGACTGGATGGTCGGCATCAGGATTTCCAGCGCGCCGGCGCGGTTCTGTTCCTCGCGGATGATCTGGCAGACCTTGTCCAGCACGCGCTTGCCCAATGGCAGCCACGAAAAGCTGCCCTGCCCCTGCTGGCGGATCATGCCGGCGCGCAGCATCAGCCGGTGCGAGACGATCTCGGCCTCGCGGGGATTTTCTTTGAGAATGGGCAGGAAGTAGCGCGACAAACGCATGGACTGGTCCGTGAGTGAAATGGCGGCGCGGGGAATCGGCGCGCCTAAGGCTGCTTGCCCGGGCTTCATAGCCATTTCATGGCCGAATGGAAACCCGAGTGCCCCAAAGTATCGGGCCTTCTGCACCTTACCAAAAAGGCGATTTTGACCGCGAAGTGCCGCAAATCGCTATTTGATCGATTCACAAGCAAGCCCTGCCGCACTATTGTGCAGTGCAGCACGATATTGCCCGTTTCGGAGCAAAATTCTTCGTGACATTTTCACCTGCCTTGGTCTAGTGTGCGCCGATAACCGAGAGGGCGGAGAAAAATCTGCTCTCCTACGCGGTCAAAGTCTTGGGAGGATGCGATCTAGGCGCGGTAACTCGCTGCCGCCGGACACCGGAAACAGATCGGACGCGTTTAAATTGCAAGGCCTCGTGCCTTGCATTTTTTTTGTGCAATCATCTGCTTAGCACGACCATCTGCCAAACAGCATCAGCCATTCGTTAGCCACCGAATTCGGAAGCCGGCTTCCGAATTCAACTTTGGCGCGCGTATGCTGCTTAATACTTGGGGAGACTGTATTCTCAGCGTCAGTGATGGGCATTCGGACTAAAGTCCGGCATGATCCGCATGATGTCGTCGAAGCTAAATCCCAGGCCTATCGTAAGACCGTAGAGAATGCCCATGACGACCACCGTCACGAGCGTCGCGCGGATGAAAGCGCGCAACATGTGCGGTCCGCGCGGCGCGCTGGAAACGGTCCCAAGCGTGACGTCCTGGTCGTCGTCCTGCGTGCGCAGGCTGAACGGCAGAACAACGAACAGCACCAGCCACCAGGTGACGAAGAACAGCGCGGCGAACAGGATCCAGTTCATGCCTGCTCCAGTTCGACCAGCGTGCCGAAGAAATCCTTGGGATGCAGGAACAGCACCGGCTTGCCGTGCGCGCCGATCTTCGGATTGCCGTCGCCCAGCACGCGCGCGCCGCTTGCCTTCAAATGGTCGCGGGCAGCCAGGATATCATCGACCTCATAGCAGACGTGATGAATGCCGCCTGAAGGGTTCTTCTCGAGGAAGGCCGCGATTGGCGATGTCTCGCCCAGCGGCTCCAGCAACTCGATCTTGGTGTTGCCGACATCGACGAACACCACGGTCACGCCATGCCCCGGCAGCGCCTGCGGCTCGCCCACTCGCGCGCCCAGCGTATCGCGATAGGCGGCCACCGCCGCGGCCAGATCCGGCACGGCAAGCGCGACATGGTTCAGGCGTCCAAGCATCGGCGGTTTCCTCAGGCAGTAGGCAGTAGAAAAGAAGCAAATTTGGCTAGCTAAAAAGCAATCGCCTTTCCTATTGCCTACTGCCTAGTCCCTACTGCCTACTCCCTCATCTCGTAACAAACACCGTCACCAGCGGCTTCTTGCCCCAGGCCTCGTTGGCGGCGCCGCGCACGGCGCGGCGCACCGCCTCCTGCACCAGGTCGAGGTCTTTTCGGCGCTGACGCGGAATGGAGTCCACCGCGCCGATTGCCGCATCGAGCATCAGATCCTCCAGCGTCTCGCCGCGGGCATCCGCCTCGGCGACGCCGATCGCCACCAGATCAGGGTCACCGGCAAGCTCATATTTGTCGTCGAGCACGACGTTGACCGCGACATGCCCGGCGAAGGACAGCTTGCGGCGGTCGCGTATGCCCATCGCCTGGTCGGTGCCGATCAACAGGCCGTCCTTGTAGAGCCGGCCAAACGGCACCTGATCGATGATCGTTGCAGGACCAGGCCAGAGCCTCAGCATGTCGCCGTCGCGCACCTGCGCCACCTGGCCGATGCCCGACATCGACATCAGCGAGCCCTGCGCCACCAGATGCGCCGCCTCGCCATGCACGGGAACGCCGATCTGCGGCCGCACCCATTCATACATTTTGCGCAATTCGCTGCGGCGCGGATGGCCGGAGACATGCACCAGCGCGTCGCCGTCCTCGATGATCTTCATGCCGAGATCGATCAGCCGGTTCTTGATCTCAAGAATTCCCTTTTCGTTGCCGGGAATGGTACGCGAGGAAAACACCACCGTGTCGCCGGCCGTCAGCGCCACCGACTTCATCTCGTCGCGTGAAAGCTTTGCCAGCGCCGCCAGCGGCTCGCCCTGGCTGCCGGTGCAGATGATGACCAGGTTCTCGCGCGGGATATAGCCATAGTCCTCCTCGGCGATGAACTCCGGCAGCCCGTCCATGTAGCCGAGCTCGCCCGCCACATCGATGACGCGCTTCAGCGAGCGGCCGAGCACGAGGCATTGCCGGCCGGCATCGCGCGCCGCCTTGGCGATCGATACGATGCGCCCGACATTGGAGGAGAAGGTGGTGACCGCGACGCGCCCCTTCGCGCTCTCGATGACACCCTTGAGGCCTTCCCCGACAGCAACTTCCGACGGCGACTCCCCTTCCCTCAGCGCGTTGGTGGAATCGCAGATCAGCGCCAGAACGCCCTTGTCGCCATAAGCGCGGAACCGTGCCTCGTCGGTCTTCGGGCCGATCGTCGGCGCCGGGTCTATTTTCCAGTCGCCGGTGTGGATGACGGTGCCGGCGGGCGTGGTGATCGCCAGCGACATCGGCTCGGGAATCGAATGCGCCACTGGAATGGCCTCGATCTCGAAAGGTCCGATGGTGAATTTCTCGCCGGCCCGATAGATCGACGCCGGGATCTTCGGCGCGCCCTGTTCGCCCTGCCGCTTGGCTTCGAGCAGGCCTGCGGTGAACGGCGTCATCCAGACGGGCGCCTTGAGCTTTGGCCAGATGTCGAGCAGCGCGCCGTAATGGTCCTCATGCGCGTGGGTGATGACGATCCCGCGCAGTCCGTCGATATTCTCCTCGATGAAGCGCGTATCGGGCAGGATCAGGTCGACGCCAGGATGCGCGCTGTCGGGGAAGGTCACGCCGACATCGACGATGATCCATTCGCGCGCGTCGGCAGGCCCATAGCCGTAAAGGGCGAAGTTCATGCCGATCTCGCCGACGCCGCCCAGCGGCGCGAAGACGAGTTCGGCGTTTTCTCTATTCGCCATCAATTCTTTCCTTCCTGGCCGTCAGGCCAAGCCGTTGGCGCAATTCCGGGAAAAGCGTGTCACGGCTTTCCGTCCGGAATTGCACAAAAACAAAATTATACCCGGGCCGAGGCGACCGCGCCGAAATGCACGTCGCCGGCCGCGATCGTCAAAACCGATCCCTCATCGTCGCGGATCACAAAACGGCAGTCCTCGTCAATGGTTTCGAAGACGCCGCGCACCACATTGCCGTCAATTCTGACAGCAACCTCGCCGCCGAGCCCTGCCGCGCGGGCAAGCCAGCGCTTTCTGATGGCATCGAGCCCGCGCCCGTCATCCCACAGCCTGGCATTCTCGCTCCAGGCATCCGAAAGCGCCAGGAACAGCGTTTCGGCGTCGCAAGTGGCGCCCAGCGCCTGCAGCGACGTCGCCGGATAAGGCAAATCCTCAGGGTAAGCCACGACATTGACGCCGATGCCGATAGCGACGGCAAAGCGGCCGCCATCGAGCATCGCCGATTCCAACAGGATGCCGGCAAGCTTGGCGCCGGAGGCCAGCACGTCGTTCGGCCATTTCAGCTCGAAGCGGTTGCGGCCCTGGCTTGCGCCGTCCAAGGCGACAGCGATCCGGCCTTTCGGCACGACGGCGTCGAGCGCGTCGGCCAGCGCAAGCCCCGCGACGAAGCCGAGCGTCGCAGCCAGCCGAAGCTCGCCGCCCGGAACCAGAAGCAGCGTCGCCGCGAGATTGCCTTCCGGCGTCGCCCAGGCACGGCCACGCCGGCCGCGACCGCTCTCCTGCTTCTTCGACACGACCCAGAGTTTTCCGGGATCGCCGGCGCGGGCGTGTTCCAGCGCCAGCGCGTTGGTGGAGCCGACGCTGTCATGCGCCTCGAGCCGGAATCCCTCCGACGCCGCGGTTGGAGCCAGCCGAAACGCCATCCCGTCAGAAGAAGGTCTTCGCGGCAGCTTCGGCATAGTTGCCGATCGGCCCGCCGATCAGCACATAGAACAGCACGAAGGCGCCGCTGACGCCGAGCACCAGGCGCAGTTCGCTCGCCATCGGCACGAAGCCGCCGACAGGCTCGTCGAACCACATGATCTTGATGATGCGCAGGTAATAATAGGCACCCACCACCGAGGCCAGCACGCCGATGATCGCCAGCGCGTAAAGATGCGCGTTGATGGCGGCCAGGAACACGTACCACTTCCCCCAGAAGCCGGCGAGCGGCGGGATGCCGGCCAGCGAGAACATCAGGATGGTGAGGATGGTGGCCATGATCGGATTGGTCGAGGCAAGGCCGGCCAGATCGCTGATCTGCTCGACATTGCCTTCCTTGCGCCGCATGGCGAGGATGAAGGCGAAGGTGCCGAGCGTCATCACCAGATAGATCAGCATGTAAATGGCGACGCCGCGCACGCCGGCCTGGCTGTTGGCGGCAAGGCCGACCAGCGCGTAGCCCATATGGCCGATCGAGGAATAGGCCATCAGGCGCTTGATGTTGGTCTGGCCGATGGCCGCGAAAGCGCCAAGCGCCATCGAGGCGATCGAGATGAAGACGACGATCTGCTGCCAGTCCGAGGCGATCGGCTTGAAGGCGCCCATGGTGACGCGCACGATCAGCGCCATCGCCGCCATTTTCGGCGCGGCGGCCAAGAAGGCGGTGATCGGCGTCGGCGCGCCCTCATAGACGTCCGGCGTCCACATATGGAACGGCACGGCAGAAATCTTGAAGGCGAGACCGGCAAGCACGAACACCAGGCCGAAGACCAGGCCGAGCTGGCGCTCGCCGCTGCCAAGCGCCGTTGCGATCTCCTGGAAGCCGGTGTTGCCGGTGTAGCCGTAGACGAGGCTGATACCGTAAAGCAGCATGCCCGACGACAGCGCGCCGAGGACGAAATATTTCAGACCCGCCTCGGTCGAACGCAGATTGTCGCGGTTAATCGCTGCCAGCACATAGATCGCCAGCGACTGCAGCTCGAGCCCGAGATAGAGCCCGATCATGCCGTTGGCCGAGATCATCAGCATCATGCCGAGCGTGCACAAGAGCACCAGAACCGGGAATTCGAATTTGTCGAAATGTTCTTGGCGTGCAAAGCGCATCGACATGACCAGCGTCACCGCCGAGCCGATCAGCGCCAGCATCTTCATGAAGGCGCTGAAGGAATCCTGCACGAAGGCGCCGCCATAAGCGGCGCCCTGCGTGCCGGAGAAGGCAAGCCACAGGCCGGTCACCACCAGCACGAGGACGGCCAGGCCAGTCACGGTCATGGTGCTGTTGGAGCGCGAATAGGCCCCGATCATCAGGAGCACCAGCGCGCCGACGGCGAGGATCAGTTCCGGCGTCGAGAGCGAAAGGCTGGAGAGAAGGTCCGGCGTCATGGTCTATTCCCCAGTCAGTTCGCCGCCGCAGTCTGCGCGGAATTGATGGATGCGGTGACGTTGGTGACGAGCGTCTTGACCGATTGGGCGGTCGCGTCGAACACCGGCGCCGGATAGACGCCGAAGAAGATGACCAGCACCACCAGCGGGTAGACGATCGCCTTCTCGCGCGGCGAAAGATCCAGCAGGTTCTTCAGGCTGTCCTTGGTCAGCGCGCCGAAGATCACCCGGCGATAGAGCCACAGCGCGTAGGCCGCCGACAGGATGACGCCGGTGGCGGCGAAGAACGCCACCCAGGTGTTGACCTTGAACACGCCGAGCATGGTCAGGAACTCGCCGACGAAGCCGCTGGTGCCGGGCAGGCCGACATTGGCCATGGTGAAGATCATGAACACGGTGGCGTATTTCGGCATGTTGTTGACGAGGCCGCCATAGGCGTCGATCTCGCGCGTGTGCATGCGGTCATAGATGACGCCGACGCACAGGAACAGCGCGCCCGAGACGAGGCCGTGGCTGAGCATCTGGAAGATCGCGCCCTGCACGCCTTCCTGGTTCATCGCGAAGATGCCCATGGTGACGAAACCCATATGGGCGACCGACGAATAGGCGATCAGCTTCTTCATGTCCTCCTGCATCAGCGCCACCAGCGAGGTGTAGATGATGGCAACGACCGAGAGCGTGAACACCAGCGGCGCGAACATCGCCGACGCTTCCGGGAACATCGGCAGCGAGAAGCGCAGGAAGCCGTATCCGCCCATCTTCAGGAGGATGCCGGCCAGGATGACGGAACCGGCAGTCGGCGCTTCGACGTGGGCATCGGGCAGCCAGGTATGCACCGGCCACATCGGCATCTTCACCGCGAAGGAGGCGAAGAAGGCGAGCCACAGCCAGGTCTGCATGTTGGCCGGGAAGTGATGCGTCAACAGCGTCGGAATGTCGGTGGTGCCCGACTGGAAGAACATCGCCATGATGGCGAGCAGCATCAGCACCGAGCCGGCGAGCGTATAGAGGAAGAACTTGAACGAGGCATAGACGCGCCGCTTGCCGCCCCAGACGCCGATGATGATGAACATCGGGATCAGGCCCGCCTCGAAGAAGACGTAGAACAGGACGATGTCGAGCGCGCAGAACACGCCGATCATCAGCGTCTCGAGGATCAGGAAGGCGATCATATAGGCCTTGACCCGCTTCTCGATCGCATCCCATGAGGCCAGGATGCAGAGCGGCATCAGGAAGGTCGTCAGAATGACGAACAGCATCGATATGCCGTCGACGCCCATATGGTAGGAAATGCCCGAATCCAGCCAGGCGTGCTTCTCGACGAACTGGAAGCCGGCCTGCGAATTGTCGAAGCCCGTCCAGATGAACAGCGAGACGACGAAGGTGAACGCAGTCGTGATGAAGGCGATGGCGCGGATGTTGCGGCGCGCGTTTTCGCTGTCGTCGCTGATGAACAGGATGAGCAGAACACCAACCAGCGGCAGGAAGGTGACCAGCGAGAGAATTGGCCAGTCGGTCATCAGAGCATCATCCAGGTGACGAGAGCGGCCACACCGATCAGCATGGCGAAGGCATAGTGGTAGAGATAACCGGTCTGCAGCTTGACGACGCGGTTGGTGACGTCGACGACGCGCGCCGAGATGCCGTCTGGGCCGAGGCCGTCGATGATGGCGCCGTCACCGGTCTTCCACAGGAACCTGCCGAGGCGCTTGGCCGGCTGCACGAACAGGAAGTCGTAGAGCTCGTCGAAATACCACTTGTTGAGCAGGAAGGCGTAGAGGCCGCGATGATGCGCCGCCAGTTCCTCCGGCATCTCCGGCTTGCGGATATAGAACTGCCAGGCGACCAGCAGCCCGATCACCATGGCGACGAAGGGCGCCAGTTCCACCCAGAGCGGCAGCTCGTGGATCTCGTGCAGGATGTGATTGTCGGGCAGCGTGAACAGCGACGCCTTCCAGAACTCGGCATAGCCCTCGCCGATGAAGGCGCCGTGGAAGAGAACGCCCGCAAACAGCGCGCCGGCGGCCAGCACATAGAGCGGCACCAGCATCACCGGCGGCGATTCATGGACATGGTGCATGACCTCGTGGCTGGCGCGCGGCTCGCCGTGGAAGGTCATGAAGATCAGCCGCCAGGAATAGAAGCTGGTGAAGCAGGCGGCGACCACCAGCAGGATAAAGGCGAAGCCGGCGACCGCATTGTGGCTGGCGAAGGAGGTCGCGATGATGGCGTCCTTGGAGAAGAAGCCGGCGGTGCCGATCACCGTTGCCGGAATGCCGACGCCGGTCAGCGCCAGCGTGCCGATGATCATCATCCAGTAGGTCGCCGGGATCAGCTTGCGCAGGCCGCCCATCTTGCGCATGTCCTGCTCGTCCGACACCGCGTGGATGACCGAGCCGGAGCCGAGGAACAGCAGCGCCTTGAAGAAGGCATGCGTGAACAAATGGAAGATCGCCGCGCCATAAGCGCCGACGCCGAGCGCCACGAACATGTAGCCGAGCTGCGAGCAGGTCGAATAGGCGATGACGCGCTTGATGTCGTTTTGGACGAGGCCGACGGTGGCCGCGAAGAAGGCGGTGAAGGCGCCGATGAAGGTGACGACGGTCAGCGCCGTGTGCGAAAGCTCGAACAGCGGCGACAGCCTCGCCAGCATGAAGACGCCGGCGGTCACCATGGTCGCCGCGTGGATGAGCGCGGAGACCGGGGTCGGGCCTTCCATGGCGTCCGGCAGCCAGGTGTGCAGCGGTACCTGCGCCGACTTGCCCATGGCGCCCATGAAGAGCAGCAGGCAGACCACCGTCAGCGCCGTCTGCTTATCGAGCGCATGGCCAAGGAAGGTGAGCACGGCGGCACCCGCCGGCGCGCCTTCTGCGGGCAGGAACGAGGCCGCATTGGCGAAGACGGTGCTCAGATTGACCGAGCCGAACAGCACGAACACGCCGAAGATGCCGAGCGCGAAACCGAAGTCGCCGACGCGGTTGACGACGAAAGCCTTGATCGCCGCGGCATTGGCCGACGGCTTCTTGTACCAGAAGCCGATCAGCAGATAGGAAGCAAGACCGACGCCTTCCCAGCCGAAGAACATCTGGATGAGGTTGTCGGCCGTCACCAGCATCAACATGGCGAAGGTGAACAGCGACAGATAGGCGAAGAAGCGCGGCCGGTTCGGATCGTGGTGCATGTAGCCGATCGAATAGATGTGAACCAGCGCCGACACGGTATTGACGACGATCAGCATCACCACCGTCAGCGTGTCGATCCTGAGCGCCCAGGACGCGTCGATGCCGCCCGACTGGATCCAGCGCAGCACCGGCACGGTGAACACCTCGCCATGGCCGAAGCCGACGGTGAAGAAGGCGATCCACGACAGCACGGCCGCGATCACCAGGAAGCCGGAGGTGATGTATTCGGAAGCCTTGGCGCCGAGCGAATTGCCGAACAGCCCGACGATCAGGAAGCCGAGCAGCGGAAGGAAGACGATAGCCTGATACATGATGGTTCCCGTCAACCCTTCATCGCGCTCACGTCTTCGACCGCGATCGAACCGCGGTTGCGGAAGAAGACGACAAGAATGGCAAGACCGATCGCGGCTTCCGCGGCTGCGACCGTCAGCACGAACAGGGCGAAGACCTGTCCGACAAGGTCATGCAGCGCCGCCGAGAAAGCGACGAAGTTGATGTTGACCGCAAGCAGGATGAGCTCGATCGACATCAGGATGACAATGATGTTGCGGCGGTTCAGGAAGATGCCGAACACGCCGAGCGTGAACAGGATCGCCGATACGGTCAGGTAATGTGCAATGCCGACGACCATCTCAGATGCCCTCGCCCGATTTGACCTTGCGGATTTCCATGCCCGTCGCCGGCGTGCGGGCGACCTGCGCGGCGATCGACTGCCGCTTGACGCCCTCCTTGTGGCGCAGCGTCAAGACGATGGCGCCGATCATGGCGACCAGCAGCACCAGGCCGGAAATCTGGAAATAATAGAGGTAGTCCGTATATAGGATGTCGCCGAGCGCCGCCGTGTTGGAGCGCGTGGCGAGGTCCGGCGTCGCTTTGGCGACCGTCGAGGCAAGCTGCGGCGCGAATGTGTAGCCGCCGAGCACGACGATCAGCTCCGCCGCCAGAATCAGCCCGACCAGCGCGCCGATCGGCGCATATTGCAGCGCACCCTCTTTCATCTCGGCGAAGTCGACGTCGAGCATCATGACGACGAACAGGAACAGCACCATCACCGCGCCGACATAGACGACGAGCAGGATCATCGCCAGGAACTCGGCGCCGGTCAGCATGAAGAGGCCCGCGGCGTTGAAGAAGGTGAGGATCAGGAAGAGCACCGAATGCACGGGGTTGCGCGACGAAATGACCATGAAGGCCGACGCCACGGCAATAAAGGCGAAGAGGTAGAAAAAGGCCGCCTCTAGTCCACTCAGCATGGGTTCCCCCGGGTTCCAAATTCCGACTCCGACCCGCCTCCGGTTCGAAACCGCGTGTTCCTTAAACGGACGGCGTTGCGCCGTCCACTTTCTTGTTCCTTCTCCCCGTTTACGGGAGAAGCACGCTAATCACCTATACGGCGCATCCAGCGCGATGTTGCGCGCCAGCTCACGCTCCCAGCGATCGCCGTTCGCGAGCAGCTTTTCCTTGTTGTAGTAAAGCTCCTCGCGCGTCTCGGTCGCGAATTCGAAATTCGGCCCCTCGACGATAGCATCGACCGGGCAGGCTTCCTGGCAGAAGCCGCAATAGATGCACTTCACCATGTCGATGTCGTAGCGCACGGTGCGGCGGGTGCCGTCATTGCGACGCGGGCCAGCCTCGATGGTGATCGCCTGCGCCGGGCAGATCGCCTCGCAGAGCTTGCAGGCGATGCAGCGTTCCTCGCCGTTCGGATAGCGGCGCAGCGCATGCTCGCCGCGGAAGCGCGGGCTGATCGGCCCCTTCTCATGCGGATAGTTGATCGTTTCCTTCGGCGCGAAGAACTGGCGCATCGACAGGAAGAAGGCGCCGACGAAATCCTTCAGCAGCAGCGATTTTGCGGCCTGGGCCAGAGCGGACATCACGCAAACCCCGTGATCTTGAGGAAGGCCGCGGTGGCCACGACCATGAACAGCGAAATCGGCAGGAAGACTTTCCAGCCCAGCCGCATCAGCTGGTCGTAGCGGTAGCGCGGCACAAAAGCCTTCACCATCGAGAACATGAAGAACATCAGGCAGATCTTCAGCACGAACCAGATCACGCCTGGAACCCAGGTGAAGGGCGCGAAGTTGAACGGCGGCAGCCAGCCGCCGAGGAACAGGATGGTCGCCAGCGCGCACATCAGCACGACGGCAACATATTCGCCGAGGAAGAAGAGCAGGAACGGCGTCGACGAATATTCGACCATGTGGCCGGCGACGAGTTCCGATTCCGCTTCCACCAGATCGAAGGGGGGGCGGTTCGTCTCGGCAAGCGCGGAGATGAAGAAGACCACGAACATCGGCAACAGCGACAGCCAGTGCCAGTCGAGGAAGGTGTTGGGCAGGCCGAGCCTGGTGCCGAGACCGTCCTGCTGCGACATGACGATGTCGGAGAGGTTGAGCGAGCCGACGGTGAGCAGCACGGTGACGATGACGAAGCCGATCGAGACTTCGTAGGACACCATCTGCGCGGCCGAGCGCAGCGCGCCGAGGAACGGGTATTTCGAGTTCGATGCCCAGCCGCCCATGATCACGCCATAGACCTCGAGCGAGGAGATGGCGAAGACATAGAGGATGCCGACATTGATGTTGGCGATCGCCCAGCCCTCACTGACCGGAACGACAGCCCAGGCCGAAATCGCCAGCACCGCCGAGACAAGCGGCGCCAGAAGGAACACGCCCTTGTTGGCGCCCGATGGGATCACAGGCTCCTTGAAGACGAATTTCAGAAGGTCGGCAAAGGCCTGCAGCGTTCCCCACGGACCGACGACGTTCGGGCCGCGCCGCAATTGCACCGCCGCCCAGATCTTGCGGTCGGCATAGAGCAGATAAGCGACGCCAATCAGAAGCACGACGATCAGCACGACCGACTTCAGAAGGATCAGCAGCGCCGGCAGCACGTAGAAGGAGAAGAAGGTGTCCATGCTTATTCCGCCGCCTGCTTGAAGCCGCTCTTGGCCAGCGCCGAGCACTCGGCCATCACGGCCGACGCCCGCGCGATCGGGTTGGTGAGATAGAAGTCCTTCACCGGCGAGGTGAAGGTGCCTTTGGTCAGCCGGCCGCCGAGCTTCGCCACCTTGGCGATGTCGTCGCCGCTGCCCGCCTGCACCTGGTCGATGCGGGCGAGATGCGGGAATTCGCCATAGAGCTTGGCGCGCAGCTGCGCCAGCGAATCGAAGGGCAGCTTCTTGCCGAGCACGTCGGAGAGCGCCCGCAGGATCGCCCAGTCCTCGCGCGCCTCGCCGGGGGCGAAGCCGGCGCGATTGGTCTGCTGCACGCGGCCTTCCGTGTTGACATAGGTGCCCGACTTCTCGGTGTAGGCTGCGGCCGGCAGGATGACATTGGCGCGGTGCGCGCCGGCATCGCCATGCGTGCCGATATAAACGACGAAGGCACCGCCGGTCTTGGCCATATCGATCTCGTCGGCGCCGAGCAGGAAGAGCACATCGGTGTCGCCCAGCATGCCGGCGACGTCCTTGCCACCCTCGCCCGGCACGAAGCCGACATCGAGGCCGCCGACTCTTGCCGCGGCGTTGTGCAGCACCGCAAAGCCGTTCCAGTCGGCCGTGACCGCGTTGACGGCAGCCGCGAGCTTCGCCGCCTGACCGAGCACGGCCGCGCCATCGGAGCGCGCCAGCGCGCCCTGGCCGACGATGATCAGCGGATGCGTGGCCTTGCTCAGCACCTCGAAGAACTTACCGTTGCCGTCGGCAAGGTCCTTGAGCGATTCCGGGCCGGCGCCGATCAGCTCATAGTCGTAGCGTGTGTCGCCGATCTCGCCGATGACGCCGACCGGCAGATTGCCGACGCGCCAGCGCTTGCGGATGCGGGCGTTGAGCACCGAGGCCTCGAAGCGCGGATTGGCGCCGATGATCAGCACCGCATCGGCCTGCTCGATGCCCTCGATCGTCGGGTTGAAGATGTAGCTGGCGCGTCCCAGCGCCGGATCGAGCGCGGCGCCGTCCTGGCGGCAGTCGATGTTCTTCGAGCCGAGCGCGCCCATCAGCAGCTTGAGCGCGTAGATTTCCTCGACCGCGGCGAGGTCGCCGGCGATCGCGCCGATCCGCTCGGGCGCGGTCTTTGCCACCTCGTCCTTGATCGCGGCGAAGGCTTCCGCCCAGCTTGCCGGAACGAGCCTGCCATTCCTGCGCACATAGGGGCGGTCGAGGCGCTGCGTGCGCAGGCCGTCCCAGATGAAGCGGGTCTTGTCGGAAATCCACTCCTCGTTCACCGCCTCGTTGACGCGCGGCAGGATACGCATCACTTCGCGGCCTCTGGAGTCGACGCGGATCGCCGAGCCGACGGCGTCCATGACGTCGATCGATTCCGTCTTGGTCAGTTCCCACGGCCGTGCCTGGAAGGCGAACGGCTTGGAGGTCAGCGCGCCGACCGGGCACAGATCGATGACATTGCCCTGCAGCTCCGACGTCATCGCCTGTTCGAGATAGGTGGTGATCTCGGCATCCTCGCCGCGGCCGATCAGGCCGAGCTCGGAAATGCCGGCGACTTCGGTGGTGAAGCGGACGCAGCGCGTGCAATGGATGCAGCGGTTCATCACCGTCTTGACCAGCGGGCCGATATACTTGTCTTCGACCGCGCGCTTGTTCTCGTGATAGCGCGAGGAATCGACGCCGAAGGCCATCGCCTGGTCCTGCAGGTCGCACTCGCCGCCCTGATCGCAGATCGGGCAATCAAGCGGATGATTGATCAGCAGGAATTCCATCACACCTTCGCGGGCTTTCTTGACCATCGGCGTGTTGGTGAAGATTTCCGGAGGCTCGCCATTCGGGCCCGGACGCAGGTCGCGCACGCCCATGGCGCAGGAGGCCTGCGGCTTGGGCGGGCCGCCCTTCACCTCGATCAGGCACATGCGGCAATTGCCGGCGATGGACAGCCGCTCATGGTAGCAGAAGCGCGGCACTTCCGCGCCGGCGTCCTCGGCCGCCTGCAGCAGCGTGTAATGGTCGGGTACCGTGATCTCTTTCCCGTCGACCTTCAGCTTTGCCATTCGCCTCAAACCTCTGCGGATGTCCCGCAATCTATCCTTCCGGGCGCGACCTGAACCGCGCCCGGCATCTCAATTCACTTCTTCGCGGCGAGCGCCGCGGCCTGGGCAGTCCAATCGTCGCGGCCGATGCGGCCGGCGAGCGACAGGTAGTCTTCCACCCAGGCGATCTCTTCCGATGTCCAGGCGGCGATCTGGCCATAGGTCCAGATGCCGAGACCGTTGAGCACCTTCTCCAGCTTCGGTCCGATACCCGAAATCGCCTTCAGATCCGACGGCTTAGCCGGCCTGTCGACTGCCTTCGGCTGCCTGAAATCCTCCGGCATCAGCCCGGTCGCGGCCGGTTGGGCGACAAGACCCGTCCCGGTCGCGTCGAGCGCCTCCTCGGTCGCGTTCGCCGCGATGTCGGTCACGTCCCTGGCGAAGGTCTGCGCCCTGGCGATCAGCGTATCGGTCGCCTTGCGCGCCTTGGAGGCGTTGGCGGCCGCTTCGTTCTGCGCCTCGAGATCGTCGAAGAAAGGCTGGAACATGCGCTGGGAGGCTTCCATCGCGCCGGTGAACGCGCCCATCCACATGCCGACGGCATGGTTGGCAAGACCGATGCTGAGCGCCGACATCGCCGCGGCGCCCGCGACAGGATGCGCCAGAAGATTGACGGCGCTGGCCATCTCCTTCGGCATCATCTTTGTCAGGTCCTGGTTCATTTTCTCAAGTTGGTCCAAATCAGGCATGAACGGGTAAGGTATCGAATACAGCGCCATAGAGATCTCCTGGTCGTTTCTTCGTATGCCCACGCCCCTGTTTTTAGTCTTCGGGCCAAGCCCGTATTTCGAAGCCTATTCCGCCGCCACCATCACCGGCTCGACCCGGTGCGCGTTGCGCGAAAACTCGTCGATGCGGCGTTCCACCTCGCCGCGGAAATGCCGCATCAGGCCTTGGATCGGCCAGGCCGCCGCGTCGCCCAGAGCGCAGATCGTGTGACCCTCGACCTGCTTGGTGACGTCGAGCAGCATGTCGATCTCGCGCTTCTGCGCCTCGCCGCGCACCAAGCGCTCCATCACCCGCCACATCCAGCCGGTGCCTTCGCGGCATGGCGTGCACTGGCCGCAGCTCTCATGCTTGTAGAAGTAGGACAGCCTGGCGATCGCCTTCACGACATCCGTCGACTTGTCCATGACGATGACGGCCGCCGTGCCGAGGCCGGATTTCAGGTCGCGCAGCGCGTCGAAATCCATCGGCGCGTCCATGATCTGCTCGGCCGGCACCAGCGGCACCGAAGCGCCGCCCGGAATGACCGCGAGCAGATTGTCCCAGCCACCACGGATGCCGCCGCAATGCGTCTCGATCAACTCGCGGAACGGGATCGACATCGCTTCTTCGAAGGTGCACGGATTGTTGACGTGGCCGGACACGCAGAACAGCTTGGTGCCGGAATTGTTCGGGCGACCGAAGGACGAGAACCAGGCAGCGCCCCGGCGCAGGATGGTCGGCGCCACCGCGATCGATTCGACATTGTTGACTGTGGTCGGGCAGCCATAGAGGCCGACATTGGCCGGGAATGGCGGCTTCAGCCGCGGCTGGCCCTTCTTGCCTTCCAGGCTTTCGAGCAGCGCCGTCTCCTCGCCGCAGATATAGGCGCCGGCGCCATGATGCATGTAGATGTCGAAGTCGTAGCCGGATGTGTTGTTCTTGCCGATCAGCTTGGCTGCGTAAGCCTCGTCGATCGCGCGCTGCAGCGCCTCGCGCTCGCGGATGAACTCGCCGCGCACATAGATGTAAGCGGCGATCGCGCCCATGGCGAAGCCGGCGACCAGCGCGCCTTCGACCAGCGTGTGCGGATCGTTGCGCAGGATATCGCGGTCCTTGCAGGTGCCGGGCTCGGATTCGTCGGCATTGATGACCAGATAGCTCGGGCGCCCGTCGCTCTGCTTCGGCATGAACGACCACTTCAACCCGGTCGGGAAGCCGGCGCCGCCGCGCCCGCGCAGGCCCGATGCCTTCATCTCGTTGACGATCCAGTCGCGGCCCTT
Source organism: Mesorhizobium sp. CA14 (assembly GCF_020165195.1). Lineage (GTDB taxonomy): Bacteria > Pseudomonadota > Alphaproteobacteria > Rhizobiales > Rhizobiaceae > Mesorhizobium. The sequence goes on from NZ_JAIUHR010000001.1 coordinate 247,179, forward strand.
GGCGATGAGGCCGGGCGTATCGTCCCAGATGCCGCGCGACTGCGCGCCGGCCAGCGACTTGTCGAAGAGGCCGTAGATGTTGGTGAAGATGCGGTCTTTGTCCTGAAGCATTTGTCGTCCCTCAGACCGGCTTCTTGCCGAAGACGCGGATGTATTCGGCGACACCGCCCTTGGCGAGCGCCTTGGCCTGCTTCACCCAGTCGTCGCGCTCGATGCGGCCGCGGAAATTGAGATAGCCGTCGACCCATTCGCGCTCGGCTTTCTTCCATGCGGCGACCTGCGCGAAGGTGTAGATACCCAGCGAATGCAGGGTCCCTTCGATCTTCGGGCCGACGCCGGAGATCAGCTTGAGATCGTCGACCGTGGCAGGTCGCTCGATACCGGCCGGCCGGTTCTTGTCCTCGAGCGAAGGCTTCGCCGTCTTGGCGACGGGCTGCTTGGTTTCCGGCGCCTTGAAGGCCGTGGCCGGTTCGGCCTTCGTCTTCGGCCCGCTGCGCGGCTTGGAAACGGCCTCGACTTCCGGAGCAGCCTGATTGGCGTTGGCGGCCGAATGGCGCGGCGCCCTGACGCTGGCGCCGTTCTCGGTGGCCGGGGCGACCTTGACCGGCGACGGCGTGTTGAGCGCCGGGCTGGTTTCAGCCGCATGGGTCTTCGGCTTGCTGGATTTTGACGGTCCAACCGGGCCCGAGGCGGTCGGAGCCGGCGCCGAAGTTGCCGGCGCAGCGGGTGCCGGGGCTGCGGCAGGAGCAGCAGCCGGCGCGGACGCGAGAGCTTCCTTGGCCGCTTTCGCCGCAGCCTTGGCTTCCTTGTCGCGCGTCGACTTCAAGATCGCCTTTTCGCTGGTCAGCGTCGTCAGGCCGGTAGCTGGCTCGGACCCGTGGCGGCCGTTCTGCGGACCAGGCTTCACCTCGGCGCCCTTGCCGGCGTCGTAGAGATCGATGATCTCGGCCAGCCGCTCAGGCGTCAGATCCTCGAAAGTGTCCTTGAAGATCATGACCATCGGCGCGTTGACGCAGGCGCCAAGGCATTCGACCTCCTCCCACGACAGCGTACCCTGGTCATTGGTGTGGAACTGGTCATGATGGATCTTCGACCGGCACACATCCATCAGCGCTTCCGAGCCGCGCAGCATGCAGGGCGTGGTGCCGCAGACCTGGATATGGGCGCGGGTGCCGACCGGATTGAGCTGGTACTGCGTGTAGAAGGTCGCGACTTCGAGGCCACGGATGCGCGGCATGCCGAGCATGTCGGAGATCGTTTCGATCGCCGCCTTGGTGACCCAGCCTTCCTGCTCCTGCGCGATCATCAGCAGCGGGATGATGGCCGACTGTTCGCGTCCCTTCGGGTATTTGGCGATCCACTGCTGGGCAGCCGCCGCGTTCGCCTCGCTGAAGGCGAAGGTGGCTGGCTGGAGGCTGGCTTCTGCAAGACGGCGGACTGACATTTAGCGATCGACCTCACCAAACACGATGTCGAGGGAGCCAAGCACGGCGGTGACGTCGGCCAGCATGTGGCCGCGGCACAGGAAATCCATGGCTTGCAGATGCGCGAACCCAGGCGCGCGCAGCTTGCAGCGGTAGGGCTTATTGGTGCCGTCGGAGACCAGGTAGACGCCGAACTCGCCTTTCGGCGCCTCGACGGCCGCATAGACTTCGCCGGCCGGCACGCGATAGCCCTCGGTATAGAGCTTGAAGTGATGGATCAGCGCTTCCATAGAGCGCTTCATCGCGGCGCGCTTCGGCGGTACCACCTTGCCGTCGAGATTCGACACCGGGCCGGCGCTTTCCTTGCCGAGCAGAAGATCGACGCATTGGCGCATGATCTTGGCCGACTGACGCATCTCTTCCATGCGCACAAGGTAACGGTCGAAGCAATCGCCGTTCTTGCCGATCGGAATGTCGAAATCCATCTCGGAATAGCATTCATAGGGCTGCGATTTGCGCAGGTCCCAGGCGGCGCCCGAGCCGCGCACCATCACGCCCGAAAAGCCCCAGGCCCAGGCGTCGGCCAGCGACACAGTGCCGATATCGACATTGCGCTGCTTGAAGATGCGGTTGCCGGTCAAGAGCGCATCGAGATCGTCGATCGACTTCAGGAACGGGTCGATCCACTTGCCGATGTCCTCGACCAGCTTCTGCGGCAGGTCCTGGTGCACGCCGCCCGGCCGGAAATAGGCCGCATGCATGCGCGAGCCCGAGGCGCGCTCGTAGAACACCATCAGCTTTTCGCGTTCGACGAAGCCCCACAGCGGCGGCGTCAGCGCGCCGACATCCATCGCCTGGGTCGTTACATTCAAGATGTGCGACATGATGCGGCCCATCTCGGAATAGAGCACGCGGATCAGCTGGCCCCGCTTCGGGACCTCGACGCCGAGCAGGCGCTCGGCCGCGAGCGCGAAGGCATGCTCCTGGTTCATCGGCGCGCAATAGTCGAGCCGGTCGAGATAAGGCACGGCCTGCAGATAGGTCTTGGCCTCAATCAGCTTCTCGGTGCCGCGATGCAGCAGGCCGATATGTGGATCGACGCGGTCGACCACCTCGCCGTCCAGCTCCAGCACCAGGCGCAAAACGCCATGCGCCGCAGGATGCTGCGGACCGAAGTTGATGTTGAAGTTGCGGACGGAGGTTTCAGCCATGGGTCGCCCTACTGCTTCGCCTTCTCATCCCCCGGCAGGACGTAGTCCGTCCCTTCCCAAGGAGAAAGAAAATCGAAATTGCGGAATTCCTGCTTGAGCTCGACCGGCTCGTAGATGACCCGCTTGGCCTCGTCGTCGTAGCGAACCTCGACGAAACCGGTCAGCGGGAAATCCTTGCGCAGCGGATGCCCCTCAAAGCCGTAATCGGTGAGGATGCGGCGCAGGTCCGGATGGCCGGAGAACAGCACGCCGTAAAGGTCGTAGGTCTCGCGCTCGAACCAGTCGGCACCGGGATAGACGCCGGTCAGCGACGGCACCAGCGTCTCCTCGTCGGCCTGGACCTTAAGGCGGACGCGCACATTCTGCTTCGGCGACAGAAGGTGATAGACGACATCGAAGCGCTTGGCGCGCGAGGGATAGTCGGCGCCGCAAATGTCAATGATCGAGATGAACTGGCAGCGCGGATCGTCGCGCAGAAAGGTGGCCACCTCGATGAGATTGCCCGGCTCGACCGGCACCGTCAGCTCGCCATAAGCAAGCACGGCTTCGCCGATGCGGCCGGAGAGCTTCTCGCCGAGATAGGTGGAGAGTTCGTTCAACGCCAGGGTCATCGGCTCACCGCTCGATCGTGCCGGTGCGGCGGATCTTCTTCTGCAGAAGGAGAATGCCGTAGAGCAGCGCTTCCGCGCTCGGTGGGCAGCCGGGCACATAGATGTCGACGGGCACGACGCGGTCGCAGCCGCGCACCACCGAATAGGAATAATGGTAGTAGCCGCCGCCATTGGCGCAGGAGCCCATCGAGATGACGTAGCGCGGCTCCGGCATCTGGTCGTAGACCTTGCGCAGCGCCGGCGCCATCTTGTTGGTCAGCGTGCCGGCGACGATCATGATGTCGGACTGGCGCGGCGACGCGCGCGGCGCGACGCCGAAACGCTCCGAGTCATAGCGCGGCATCGAGGTGTGGATCATTTCGACCGCGCAGCAGGCGAGGCCGAAGGTCATGAACATCAGCGAGCCGCTGCGCGCCCAAGTGATCAGCGCTTCGGTCGAGGTGACGAGAAAACCCTTGTCGGCCAGCTCGTTGTTGATTTCGAGGAAGAAGGGATCGTCCTCCCCCACCGGCCTTCCGGTGTTGGGGTCGATGATACCCTTGGGCTTCGGCGCGACGAGGGTGCCTGAACTGTCGTTCAATCCCATTCCAGCGCTCCTTTTTTCCATTCATAGGCAAAACCGATGGTCAGCACCGCCAGGAACACCATCATCGACCAGAAGCCGAGCATGCCGAGCTTCGAGAAGGAAACCGCCCACGGGAACAGGAAGGCGACCTCGAGATCGAAGATGATGAACAGGATCGATACCAGATAGAAGCGGATGTCGAACTTCATGCGGGCGTCGTCGAACGAGTTGAACCCGCATTCATAGGCGGAAAGCTTTTCCGGGTCGGGATTGCGGTAGGCCACAAGGAACGGAGCAACGATGAGCGCCAGACCGACGATCATCGCCACGGCGATGAACAGCACGATAGGCAGGTACGAACTTAGGAGTACGCTCATGCGGCGACTTTCCTTCGGCGGGGGCAGTTCATTTTGATTACAGCAACGAACTCTAATGCGGAAGCGTGACAGATTAACCGCTGAACCGTTTTAAGGGGCCCATGCTGCAACGCGGCGAGGGTTAGCGCAGCGGTTTCGGTGACGCAAGTCAAACCTTATTCAAATCGCGGCCTTGGACGGCTTATCGGAAGAAACTGGTCCGATCCGCTCCTGTTTGATTTCCTTCGCTTTTTACTCCACTTTTTTCTCCTGACATATCTCCCGCCATTTGCCTGCTAGCATTGCCGGAATCACGGCTGAAGATCCAACGGACGATCGGGGCAAGGACACCTGATGAAGGACAAGATTTCGCTGGCCATGGCGAGGCGCATTGCGCTGGGCGCGCAAGGGTTCAACGACCCTCGCCCCGCAGGAGTTCCGGATCGCCGGCACCTTGCCCGGGTGCTTTCGCGAACCGGCCTTCTGCAGATCGATTCCGTGAGCGCGGTGGTGCGGGCGCATTATATGCCGCTCTATTCGCGCCTCGGCCCCTACCCGCTTACGCTGCTCGACAATGCCGCGGTCACCCGCAAGCGCGCCGTATTCGAATACTGGGCGCATGAGGCGTCGTTCCTGCCCGTCGAGACCTATCCTTTGATGCGCTGGCGCATGCAGCGCGCCGAACAGGGCGACGAGATGTATCTCGGCCTGGCGAAATGGGGCCGTGAACGCAAGGAAATGATCGACGAGATATATAGAGAGGTTGCCGATCGCGGTCCGATCGCCGCCTCCGATATCGAGGGCCACAAGGGCAATGGCGGCTGGTGGGGCTGGAGCGAGGCCAAGCACGCGTTCGAATGGCTTTTCTGGGCCGGACGCATCACCACCGCCTACCGCCGCGGCTTCGAACGCTATTATGACCTGCCCGAGCGCGTTTTGCCGCAGGCGGTGCTCGACCTTCCCGTTCCCTCGGTCGAGGACGCGCATCGCGAATTGCTGCGCATTTCCGCCCGCGCCCATGGCATCGCCACCTATGGCGACCTTCGCGACTATTTTCGTCTCGCGCCGGGCGACACGAAGGATCGCATCGAGGACCTGGTTGAGGCGGGGGAACTGCTGCCGGTGAAGGTCGAAGGCTGGGACAAGACCGCCTATCTCCACAAGGAAGCCCGTTTCCCGCGCCGGATAGAGGCGCGCGCCCTGCTCGCCCCCTTCGATCCCGTCGTCTTCGAACGCACCAGGACGGAAAAGCTCTTCGATTTCCGCTACCGCATCGAGATCTACACGCCGGCCGAGAAACGCCAATATGGCTACTACGTGCTGCCCTTCCTGCTCGGCGATCGTATCGTCGCCCGCGTCGATCTGAGAGCTGACCGCCCGGCCAGCGTCTTGCGCGTCCACGCCGCCTACGCCGAGGCCGGCGCCCCGCCCGAAACGGCCGCCCAACTCTTCGATGAGTTGAAGCAGATGCAGGGTTGGCTCGGCCTGGAGTCGATCGAAGTGACGCCGGCCGGCGATCTCGGACCGGCGCTGGCCGACATCACGGTGTCGTAGCTGCGCGTTGACAGGGACCTAGCCGTAAGCCTAAATCCTGACCCAGACGGTCTTCTCCCGGCAAAGGGAGGAGCCAAGAGGGAATGCGGTGCGGGCCAACACCCAAATCCGCGGCTGTCCCCGCAACTGTAAGCGACGAGCCTCTGCCGAAAACCACTGGGATGTTCCCGGGAAGGCGGCATTCAGGGCGACGACCCGCGAGCCAGGAGACCTGCCGTCTGAGACTTTAAGTATCCGAATGCCCGGCGGGTTTTCCGGGCAAGGAGCATGGTTTTGGATCGCAACGGCAGTTTCCCGGCAAACAGTGCGGACATTCCGTCCGAGCCCGATGCTTTGGCCGGCGTCACCGTCATCGTCTGCTCCTCCTGCCGCGACGAGACCGGCTCGGATGCGCATCCGCGCGCGGGCACGCTGCTTGCCGAAGACACGCGTCGGGCTGCTTGCGGCGAAAAGATCGACATCCGTACCGTCGAATGCCTCGGCAACTGCAAGCGCCGGCTGAGCGCCGCGCTGCTGCGCGACGGCTGCTGGAGCTACGTCTTCGGCGATCTGAATACGACCAGCGGCGCCGATCTCATCGCCGGCGCAAAGCTCTTCGCCGCCTCGACCGATGGTCTCATCCCCTGGCGCGGCCGGCCCGATTCCCTCAAGCGCGGCCTGGTTGCCCGCATCCCTCCTCTCGACATGCTGAAGGACTGACCATGAACGCATCCGTTTCCCGTGTTCCCTGCACCGTCGTCACCGGCTTCCTCGGCGCCGGCAAGACGACCCTGATCCGCAACCTGCTCGAAAACGCCAAGGGCAAGCGGCTGGCGATCATCGTCAACGAGTTCGGTGATGTCGGCATCGACGGCGAGATCCTGAAAGGCTGCGGCGTCGACTCATGCCCGGAGGAAAACATCGTCGAGCTCGCCAATGGCTGCATCTGCTGCACCGTCGCCGACGATTTCGTGCCGGCGCTCGACCAGATCCTGTCGCTCAACCCCAAGGTCGATCACATCCTGATCGAGACCTCCGGCCTCGCTCTGCCGAAGCCGCTGGTGCAGGCGTTCCAGTGGCCAAGCGTGAAGAGCCGCGTCACCGTCGATGGCGTCATTGCCGTGGTCGACGGTCCGGCGCTGGCCGACGGCCGTGTCGCTTCCGATATGGATGCCCTGCAGGCGCAGCGTGCGGCGGACGATTCCCTCGACCATGACGATCCGGTCGAAGAGGTGTTCGAGGACCAGATCGCCTGCGCCGACCTGATCATCCTGTCGAAAAGCGACCTGATGGATGCGGCAGGCTCCGCCCATGCCAACGCCGTCATCGGCGAGCATGTCGCGCGCGCCGTCAAGGTCGTGCCGACAGCGCAGGGCAAGGTCGATCCGTCCGTGCTGCTCGGCCTCGGCCTTGCGGTGGAGGACGACATCGAGAACCGCAAGACCCATCACGACGACGAGCTCGACCACGAGCACGACGATTTCGATTCCTTCGTCCTCGACATTCCGTCGATCGCCAATCCCGACGAGCTGGCCAAGCGCGTCGCCCTTGCCGCCGAGCAGGAAAACGTGCTGCGCGTCAAAGGTTTCGTCGAGGTCGGCGGCAAGCCGATGCGGCTCCTGCTGCAGGCCGTCGGCCCGCGCGTGAACCACTATTACGACCGCGCCTGGACGGCCGAGGACGATCGCCGCTCGCGGCTCGTCGTCATCGGCCTCAAGGGGCTGAACCGCCCGGCAATCGAGCGTATCCTCGCCGGCTGACACCAAAAAGCGATGCACATCCTCGCCACCACATCCGCTTCGCTCGACGATCTCGCCGAGCCGATCGACCTCAGGCAGACGCCTGCGGATGTCGTGGCCCTGTCCTTCACCGACAGCGATCTCGCCGGCCTGGCCACCGCCTGGAAGGCGGATGCGGCGCGGCTGCCCTCGATGCGGCTTGCGGCGCTCCGCGACCTTCGCCACCCGATGTCGGTGGACCTGTGGATCGACAGCGTCGCCCGCCACGCCCGGGTCATCCTCGTCCGCGTCCTCGGCGGCTATGACTGGTGGCGCTATGGCTGTGACCAGCTCGCGGCGGTGGCGCGCGAACGCGGTATCAAGCTGGCGTTGCTGCCCGGCGAAAGCCATGACGAGGACCTGCGGCTGATCGAAGGCTCGACCCTGCCGCGCGCCGAGCTCGACGCCCTGCTCGGCTATTTCCGCGAAGGCGGCCCGGCCAATATGGGCGCGCTGGTGCAAAGGCTGGCAAGGCTTGCCGGGTCGGATGCGGCCGTGACCGAGTCGGTGAGCGTGCCGAAGGCGGGGTATTATCAGCCGGGAGTTGGTGTCGTCGAGAAGCCGAACCTTTTTAAGGTCGGCGTTCCTTCGCACCCCCCTCTGTCCTGCCGGACATCTCCCCCTCAAGGGGGGAGATCAGCCGTCACCGGCTCCGGCGCCTCTTCTGCTAGCTCAACAATAGAACACTTTGCAGCCTCCGCGATTGGCGAAACCATCGACGGCAGCTCAATCTCCCCCCTTGCGGGGGAGATGTCCGGCAGGACAGAGGGGGGTGTGACGGAACTCGACGCTGGCAACCTCAGCACTCCGATCATCCCCATCCTCTTCTACCGCTCGATGCTGCTTGCTGCCGACGTGGCACCGATCGACGTGTTGGCCGACGCACTACGCTTGCAGGGCATGACACCCGTACCGATCTTCGTCTCCAGCCTCAAAGATCCGGCATCGCTGGCCTTCGTCGAGAATGCCATCGCAATATTGAATCCCGCCGCCATCGTCACCGCCACGGCCTTTGCAAGCGGCGCGGAACCTGGCGCCGAGACCCTGTTCGACCGCGCCGGCGTGCCCGTCTTCCAGGTCATCGTCGCCACGACGAGGCGCGAGGTCTGGGAAAAGAACCAGCGCGGCCTGGCGCCCGCCGACCTTGCCATGCATGTCGTGCTGCCCGAGCTCGACGGCCGCATCCTGGCCGGAGCGATCTCCTTCAAGGGTGAGGTCGAGACCGATCCAGCGCTGGCCTTCCGAGCCTTCGCCAACCGGCCCGAGCCGGACCGCGTCGCGCAGGTGGCCAAGCGGATCGCTGCGTTCATCCGCCTGCAGCGGACGGAGCGGGCAAAGCGCAAGCTGGCGATCCTGATCCCGGACTATCCGAGCGCGCCAGGGCGAACTGGTTACGCCGTTGGGCTTGATGTGCCCTCCAGTGTGCTTGCGATGTTGCATGACCTGAAGGAACAGGGCTATGCGGTTGAGGGGATTCGGCAATCGCCGCGCGAACTGCTCGATGCGCTGGAGGTGGGTGGGCACGGGTTAACTCTAGAAGACTACTTGCGCTCGTCCACGGAACTGCCGGGAGACGCGCGTGATGCAGTCAGGGCTGCCTGGGGCAGCGCGGAAGACCAGATAGGTCTGCGCGAGGCCCCCCTCTCTGTCCTGCCGGACATCTCCCCCTCTAGGGGGGAGATTATTCCTTCACCTCGGCTTTCGCCAATTTCCGGCCTAGCAAGGGGAAAGCCGGCGCCCCAACCGCCAATCTCCCCCCTAGAGGGGGAGATGTCCGGCAGGACAGAGGGGGGCGCGACAGAACGCCTGCCTTCGCGGCTAGCGGGCGAAACAACCTTCCCCTTCCGCGCCGCGACCTTCGGCAACATCACCGTGGCGCTCGCCCCCGACCGCGGCCGTTCCGCCGACCGCCGAGCCGACTATCACGACCCGACGCTGCCCCCGCGCCATGAGCTGATCGCTTTCGGCCTGTGGCTGCAGAAATCGCTCGGCGTGAATGCCGTTGTCCATGTCGGCGCGCATGGCACGCTCGAATGGCTGCCGGGCAAGACGGTGGCCCTCTCCGAAACCTGCTTCCCCGAGATCGTCACCGGATCGCTGCCCGTCATCTATCCCTTCATCGTCTCCAATCCGGGCGAGGCGGCGCAGGCCAAACGCCGCATTTCGGCGGTCACCCTCGGCCATCTGCCGCCGCCGCTGACCGGCGCCGGCCTGGACGAGGCGCAACAGAAACTCGAGCGGTTGGTCGACGAATATGCTCAGGCCGACGGCCTCGACCGCCGCCGCCGTGACCAGCTTGCAAAGCTGATCGTCGAGACCGCGCAGAAGACTGGCCTCGCTTCTGAAGCGGGCGTGGCCAAGGCCGATCAACCCGACGAGGCGCTGCGCCGCATCGACGCGTGGCTTTGCGATCTCAAGGATTTCGCCGTCAAGGACGGGCTGCACGTCTATGGCCGCGCGCCGGAACACGAAACCGATCCGCTGCGCCGGCAAAGCGCGGAGGATGAACGGACAGCCCTCCTCGCCGCGCTCGACGGCCATCACATCAAGCCCGGGCCGGCTGGCGCGCCAGCGCGCGGCCGCTCCGACGTGCTGCCCACCGGCCGCAACCTCTTCACCTCCGATCCGCGAACCATGCCGACACCGACCGCCTATGACCTCGGCCAGGCAGCGGCGGAGGAAGTCGTGCGCAGCTATATGCAGAGCCATGGCGACTGGCCGCGCTCGCTGGTCATCGACCTTTGGGGCTCGGCCTCTTTGCGCACCGGCGGCGAGGAGATCGCGCAAGGCCTGGCGCTGATGGGCTGCCGGCCGCAATGGGATGGCGCCACCGGTCGCGTCACCGGCATCGAGGTGCTGCCGCCGGCTTCGCTCGGCCGCCCGCGCGTCGATGTCACCTGGCGCATTTCCGGCCTGTTCCGCGACATGTTCCCCACCCAGATCGCGCTGATTGACGCCGCCGCCAACGCGGTCGCCGGCCGCGACGAAGACGACGCGGAAAACCCCCTCGCCGCGGCGACCCGTGCGGAAGGCAAGATCGGCCCGCGCATTTTCGGCACCTCGCCCGGCACCTATGGCGCTGGCGTCGAGGACTTGCTGTCGCGCGGCGAGTGGGGCGCGCGCGAGCAGATCGGCCGCGCCTATCTCGAGGCCACCTCGCACGCCTATGGCGGCGCCGACGGCGAGGCGATTTCGGCGCCCGGCGCTTTCGAAGGGCGGATCGCCGAAGCCGATCTTCTCGTCCACACCGGCGACGACCCGGGCCGCGACATCCTCGAAGGCTCGGCCGACGTCGCCTTCATCGGCGGCTTTTCGGCCGCCCTTGCCGCGCTCGGCAGGAATGCCGACGTCATCGTGCTCGACACGACCGATCCGAAAAAGCCGAAGCCGCGCTCGGTCGGCGAAGCGGTATCGCGCGTGGTTCGCGCCCGCGCCGTCAACCGGCGCTTCATCGCCGGCCAGATGCGCCACGGCCCGCGCGGTGCCTCCGAATTCGCCGAAACGGTCGACCGCCTGGTCGGCTTCGCCGAAACCACCCATGCCATTTCGGGCGCGCTGATCGAAGCCGTCCACGACGCCTATGTCGGCGACCCGGACGTGCGCGCCTTCCTGCTGCGCGAGAACCCGGCGGCTGCCAAGGTGATCGCCGAACGGTTCCTCGCCGCGCGTCGGCGCGGCCTCTGGCATCCGCTCAGGAATTCCATCGACGACGACCTCGCGGCCTTGATCGCCGAGGCCCAGGCAAGCGAGGTGGCGGCATGAACGCAATCTCGCGCCGTGGCGCCTGCCCCGCTCTAAGCGCCCCGATGCAGACCGGCGACGGGCTGCTGGTGCGGCTCAACCCGGTCGCAGGAGGACTCGCGCCCAAGTCGCTCATCGGACTCGGCGAATCCGCCCTGCGCCACGGCAACGGCATCATGGAGGTGACCGCGCGCGGCAGCCTGCAGATCCGTGGTTTGACGGCCGAAAGCGCCCGGTTGCTGGCGGACGAAGTGGATGGGCTGGGCATCGCGGTGCGGATCGGCATGCCGGTCGAAACCGGACCGCTGGCGGGAATCGATCCGGAAGAGATCGCCGATCCGCGCCCACTGGCGGAGCGGATCAGGGCAGCGATTGAAGAAGCCGGGCTGGCGCCGAGGCTGGGACCGAAGGTGTCGGTGGTCGTCGACGGCGGCGGGCAGCTTACGATGGATGCAGTGACGGCCGATGTGCGGCTGAAGGCGGTGCGGACTGGCACTAGCGTCCAGTGGAGCGTATCGATTGCCGGCGACACACTGAGTGCAAAGCCACTCGCGACAGTCGATGAAGATGCCGCCCGCGACATTGTCGTCGCGGCTCTCAGGATGGTCGCTGAAAAAGGGCGCGAGGCGCATACGCGCGATTTGTCGGAGCGGCAGTTGGCCTCTCTCGCAGGTTGGCACTCTGTCGCCCCCCTCTCTGTCCTGCCGGACATCTCCCCCTCAAGGGGGGAGATTGGCAGCTTCGACGCCGGCTCCCCATTTTCAACATTGCAGATTAGCGAAACCATCGGCGAGAGCGTAATCTCCCCCCTTGAGGGGGAGATGTCCGGCAGGACAGAGGGGGGGGCCTCGCGCAAACCTATCGGCCTTTTCCCCTTAGCCGGCGAAACTTTCGCCCTCGGCATCACCCTGCCCTACGGCAGCATGCCGGCGCAAAACGTCATCGACCTCGCCGCGCAAGCCGCAAGCCTCGGCGCCACCGAAATCCGCTTTGCCCCAGGTCGCGCCTTGCTCTTCCTCGGCCTCTCCACCTCTTCCTCGCTCAAAGCCTCCGCGGCCGCGCTCGGCTTCGTCACCGACCCCGCCGACCCGCGCACCCGCATCGCTGCCTGCCCCGGCACACCGGCTTGCGCGTCCGGCCGCATCGCCACCCGCGCCATCGCCGAAACCATCGCAAAAGAAAGCGCGGACCTTCTCGACGCCTCGCTGACCCTGCACATCTCCGGCTGCGCCAAGGGCTGCGCGCATCCCGGCACCGCCGCGCTCACCCTGGTGGGCGACGAAAACGGAGCCGGACTTGTCGTGGACGGGACGGCAAAGGCCCTTCCTGCCGCGTACAGGCCGGGCTATGACGCCGCGCGCGGGGTCGCCGGCATCTTTGCCGCGATCCGCGACGCACGACATCAGGGCGAAAACGCCGCCGCCTGCCTGGCGAGGCTCGGCGCGGCCGGCATCGCCGAACTCTATCGACGGAACCAGTGAATGGCCGCCTACGACTATATCCATGACGGAATGGCGATCTACGAACGCTCTTTCGCCATCATCCGCGCCGAGGCGGACCTGTCGCGCTTCTCCGAGGCCGAGGCCGATGTCGCGATCCGCATGATCCATGCCTGCGGCCAGGTCGAAGCCGCCAGCCATTTCGTCTTCTCGAACGATTTCGTTGCCGCCGCCCGGACCGCGCTTGCCGCGGGCGCGCCGATCTTCTGCGATGCCGAGATGGTCGCGCACGGCGTCACCCGCGCCCGGCTGCCGGCCGGCAATGAGGTGATCTGCACGCTGCGCGACCCGCGCACCCACGACATCGCCAGGCAAATCGGCAACACCCGCTCGGCCGCGGCCATCGACCTCTGGGGCGAGCGGATGGCCGGCTCGGTTGTCGCCATCGGCAACGCGCCGACCGCGCTTTTCTATCTGCTTGAGAAGCTGCGCGACGGCGCGCCGAAGCCGGCCGCGATCATCGGCATGCCAGTCGGCTTCGTCGGCGCTGCCGAATCCAAGGATGCGCTGGCCGAAAATTCCTATGGCGTGCCCTATGCCATCGTGCGGGGCAGGCTGGGCGGCAGCGCCATGACCGCTGCCGCGCTCAATTCCTTGGCGAGGCCCGGCCTGTGAACGCGATCATGAAAGGCCGTCTGGTCGGCGTCGGCACCGGCCCTGGCGATCCGGAGCTTCTGACGCTGAAGGCAGCGCGTGCGCTGGCCGAGGCCGACGTCGTCGCCTATTTCGCCAAGCGCGGCAACAACAGCAATGCGCGTGCCATCGTCGAGGCGCGCTTCCGACCGGACATGATCGAGCTGCCGCTGCTTTATCCGGTGACGACGGAAATCGACAAGAATGACGACGACTACCGCTCGCAGATCACCGATTTCTATGAGCAATCGGCCGAACAGGTAGCCGAGCATCTCGGCGCCGGCAGGCTGGTGGCGGTGCTGTCGGAGGGCGATCCGCTCTTCTACGGCTCTTACATGCATTTGCATGTGCGCCTGGCGCACCGCTTCCCGACCGAGGTCATCCCCGGCATCACCGCCATGTCCGGCTGCTGGTCGGCAACCGGCCTGCCGATCGTCCAGGGCGACGACGTGCTGAGTGTGCTGCCCGGCACGATGAGCGAATTCGAGCTGACACGCCGCCTCGCCGACACCGACGCCGCCGTCATCATGAAGGTCGGCCGCAATCTGCCAAAAATCCGCCGCGCGCTGGAAGCGACCGGCAAGCTGGCGAAAGCCGTCTATGTCGAGCGCGGCACCATGCCCGGCAGCGTCTCGATGCGGCTCGCCGAGAAGCCGGACGACAAGGCGCCCTATTTCGCCATCGTGCTGGTTGCCGGCTGGTCGGCTCGCCCGGGGGCCAAGGCATGAGCGGCCGTCTTACCGTCATCGGTCTCGGACCCGGCAATGCCGACCAGGTCACGCCGCAGGCTGCCAATGCCGTCGCCGAGGCTTCCTTCTTCTATGGCTACAAACCCTATCTCGACCGGCTGGAGCTGAGGCCGGACCAGACCCGCATCGCTTCCGACAACCGCGAGGAGCTCGCCCGCTCGAACGAGGCGCTGGCCAAGGCAGCCGAGGGCCACAACGTCGCCGTCATTTCCGGCGGCGATCCCGGCGTCTTCGCCATGGCCGGGGCCGTGTGCGAGGCGATCGAAGCCGGCCCTGAAGAATGGCGTGCCATCGACATCTCGGTTGTCCCGGGTGTGACTGCGATGCTTGCCGTTGCCGCCCGCATCGGCGCGCCGCTCGGCCATGATTTCTGCGCCATCTCGCTCTCCGACAATTTGAAGCCTTGGGACCTGATCGAGCTGCGCCTGCTAGCAGCGGCCGGAGCCGGCTTCGTCATCGCGCTCTATAACCCGATCAGCAAGGCCCGCCCCTGGCAGCTTGGCCGCGCCTTTGAATGCCTGAAGGCGATCCTGCCCGGCACCACGCCGGTGATCTTCGGCCGCGCCGCCGGCCGGCCCGACGAGCATATCGAAGTCTCTCTGCTGGCGGATGCCGACGCGGCAAAGGCCGACATGGCGACCTGCATCATCATCGGTTCGCCCGAAACCCGCATCATCAAGCGCGGCGAAAAACCCGCGCTGGTCTACACGCCGCGTTCGGCAACAGGGTCGAAAAGATGATCGACTTTTGCCGCCAGCGCATCGACGGTTTCGGCCGAAGGAACATCCGGCAAAGGCGGTCGGCGGATCATGACCACTTCGATGCCGAGCGCTCGCGCAGCGGCGATCTTGCCATAGGTCGCCTCGCCGCCGCTGTTCTTCGAAACGACGGCATCGATGCTGTATCTCTCGAGCAACGCCCTTTCGTCCGCTTCCGGAAACGGTCCGCGCGCCAAAAGGTAAAGCGCATCGGGCATGGCGAGCTTCGGCTCGATCGGATCGACGCTGCGGATCAGGTAGCGGTGCCGCGGAGCGGCCTCGAAGGCGTCGGCTTCCTGACGGCCGATCGCGAGGAAAACACGGCGCGGCGCCTCGCCAAGCGCCTTCGCCGCCTCAGTGGCGCTGTCGACCAGCGTCCAGCGATCACCGGCCACGGGCTCCCATCCAGGACGCCGCAGCGCGAAGATCGGCACGCCGGATTTCGTTGCGGCTTCTGCGGCATTGGCCGAAATACGCGCGGCGTATGGATGCGTGGCGTCGATCAGCAGATCGACGTGTTCCTCGCGAAGATCGGCGGCCAGCCCCTCCGCGCCGCCAAAGCCGCCAACCCGCACCGGCACGCCTTGCGCGACCGGGCTTTCAGTGCGACCGGCCAGCGACAGCGTGACCGACAAATCCGAACGACGGACGAGCTTCCCGGCCAGCTGCCGGGCTTCCGTCGTTCCGCCGAGGATCAGGATACGGTGGGTCATCATGCCTGCTAAGGGTCCGCGCGCCGCCAAGCCCGCCTCAAAGTGGCTCACCATCGTCGGCATCGGCGAGGACGGTGTAGCGGGTCTCGGCGACGAGGCCAAGCAGCGCATTGCGCAGGCGGACGTCGTCTTCGGAGGCAAGCGGCATCTCGGCCTTGTCGCGTCGCTGGCCAAGGGCGAAACCCGCTCATGGCCGGTGCCCTTCGATGCCGAAATGCGCGACGTGCTGGCGCTCAAGAGCAAAGAAATCTGCGTGCTCGCGTCCGGCGACCCGTTTTTCCATGGTGTCGGCGTCACGCTGGCCCGCAAGTTCAAGCCGGAGCAAATGCTGGTCCTGCCGGCGCCCTCGTCTCTGTCGCTGGCCGCCTCCCGCCTCGGCTGGGCCTTGCAGGAAGTGGAGACCATCTCACTGCACGGCCATTCGATCGACCTGATCCGGCCGCTGCTCCATCCCGGCGCACGCATCCTGGCGCTCACCTCCGACGCCGACGCGCCGGCCGCTATCGCTGCATTGCTCGACGAGCTCGGTTTCGGCCCTTCGCGGTTGACGGTCCTGGAAGCGCTCGGCGGCCCCCATGAGACTCGTCGCACCGTTCGAGCCGATGCCTTCGACCTCAAAAACATCAACCCGCTCAACGTGCTGGCGCTCGAAATTGAATCGACGCCGGACGCGCGCATCCTGCCGCTGACCGTCGGCCTTGCCGACCACCTGTTCGAGCATGACGGCCAGATCACCAAGCGCGAGATCCGCGCCATCACGCTGTCGGCGCTCGCGCCCCGGCGCGGCGAATTGCTGTGGGACATCGGCGCGGGCTCGGGCTCGATCGGCATTGAATGGATGCTGTCTCACCCTTCGCTGCGCGCCATTGCCATCGAGGCCAATAGCGAGCGCGCCGTCCGCATCCACCGCAACGCCGCGCATTGCGGCGTGCCCGGGCTCGTCGTGATCGAGGGCGCCGCGCCGAAGGCGCTGGCAAAATTGGAGACGCCCGATGCCATCTTTATCGGTGGCGGCGGCAGCGATGCCGGCGTGCTGGAGAAGGCGATCAAGGCGCTCCGTCCCGGCGGCCGGCTGGTCGCCAATGCGGTGACGCTGGAGATGGAGGCGCTGCTGCTCGACCAGTATAACAGGCGCGGCGGCGACCTGACCCGCATCGCCTTGTCGCGCGCGGCGCCTGTCGGCTCGATGCAGGCATGGCGACCGGCCATGCCGGTCACGCAGTGGAGCTGGGTCAAGCCATGATGGTCGCGGGCATCGGCAGCCGCAAAGGCGTGAGCGTCGAACAAGTGCTGGCGGCGATCGAGACCGCGCTTGAAGCGCATGGCCTGACCCTAACGGCATTGTCCGCCTTGGCGACAACCGAATTCAAACGCAACGAAGAAGCCATTTTTGCCGCCGGTCGTAGGCTCAGCCTCCCGGTGATAGTGGTGGATGCCGCTGGCTCCGAACCACCGCTCCCCCTCACCCAGCCTCCGCTTCGCTCGGCTGACCTCTCCCCGAGGGGAGAGGAGGCTACCAGCGCTGGCGCCAGTCTCTTCTCCCCACCGGGGAGAAGGTGGCCCGAAGGGGCGGATGAGGGGGCCGCCTCACGCAACCTCTCGCAAGAACTCGCCGGCACGCCGTCGGTTTCGGAGGCGTCGGCGCTCGCGGTCGCCGGGGCCGGTGCACGGCTGCTCGGGCCCCGCACGGTGCTCGGCCCGGTCACCTGCGCCATCGCCATCAGCGGAGGTGCCGCATGACGGTCCATTTCATCGGCGCCGGTCCAGGCGCGGCCGATCTCATCACGCTGCGCGGCGCCCGGCTGCTGGCCAGTTGCCCGGTTTGCCTCTATGCCGGCTCGATCGTCGCGCCCGAACTGCTCGAACATTGCGCGCCCGGCACCAAGCTGATCGACACCGCGCCCATGTCGCTCGACGAGATCGAGGCCGAATATGTCGTCGCGCATAAGGCCGGGCACGACGTCTCCCGCCTACATTCCGGCGATCTCTCGGTTTGGAGCGCGGTGGCCGAGCAGATCAGACGGCTGGAAAAGCACGGCATCCCCTACACATTGACACCTGGCGTCCCCTCCTTCGCGGCGGCGGCGGCCGCGCTCCGCCGCGAGCTCACCATTCCCGAACTCGCGCAAAGCCTGGTGCTGACCCGCGTCTCCGGCCGCGCCTCGAAAATGCCGCCGGGCGAGACGCTGGCCGGCTTCGGCCGCACCGGCGCCACTCTTGCCATTCATCTCGCCATCCATGCCATCGACCGCATCGTCGCGGATCTGACCCCGCTCTACGGCGCCGAATGTCCGGTCGCGGTCGTCTTCCGCGCCTCCTGGCCGGACGAGCGCATCCTGACCGGCACGCTGGGCACCATCGAAGCACAGTTGGCGGAAAACCCGATGGAACGCACAGCGATCATCTTCGTCGGCAGCGCGCTCGCAGCGCAGGATTTCGGCGAAAGTTCATTGTACGACGCCCACTACCAGCGGCGTTTTCGCGGACGGGACGGATTGTGAACGGCAGCGCCAATACGAACGGACGGGCAAATGTGGAGCAGGCGCTGGCGCGGCTGAACTTTAAGCCGCGGGAGCTTAAGCCCGGCCATGTCTGGCTGGCCGGCGCCGGCCCTGGCGACCCCGGCTGCCTGACCCTGGAAGTGCTGGCCGCGCTCGGGCAGTGCGATGCGCTGGTCTATGACGCGCTGGTCTCGCCCGACGTCGTGGCTGTCGCTCAAGGTGCAGAGCTTTTCTACGCCGGAAAACGCGGCGGCCGGCCCTCGATGAAGCAGAACGACATCAACGCCCTCCTGGTGCGTCTGGCGCGCGAGGGCCGCCGTGTCGTGCGCCTGAAGGGCGGCGACCCGTATATTTTCGGCCGGGGCGGCGAAGAAGCTCTGGCGCTCGCAGGCGAAGAAATTCCGTTCCGGGTGCTCTCCGGCCTCACCTCCGGCCTCAGCGCGCTGGCTGCCACCGGCATTCCCGCCACCATGCGCGGCATCAACAAGGCGGTCATCCTCGCTACCGGCCACGCCGCCGGCACCGATGACGACATCGACTGGATGGCGATCGCCCGCACCGGACAGCCGGTCGTCGTCTATATGGGCATGGCCAATTTGCCGGTGATCGCGGCAAAGCTGCTCGAGGGCGGCCTCGCGCCATCGACCCCGGCTGCCGTGATCGTCGCGGCGACTACCCCGCAGGAGCGCGTCGTCGTCGCCACGCTCGCCACCATCGCTGAGGAGGCCGCGACCGCCGGGCTCGCATCGCCGGCGCTGATCGTGGTCGGCGGCATCGTCGCCATGCGCGCGGCACTGACGGGCGGCGCATGACGGCGCGCGCAATCATCATCGGAGCGCCGCGCTCGGGCTCGGGCAAGACCAGCGTCACCATCGGCCTGCTGCGCGCGCTTGCGCGGCGCGGCCTGAAAGTGCGCGGCGCAAAGTCCGGACCGGACTATATCGACCCGGGCTTCCACGCCGCCGCGACCGGACTCTCGGGCGTCAATCTCGACAGCTGGGCGATGTCGCCTTCCCTGCTCAACGCGCTGGCCAGCCAGGCCGCGGACGACGCCGAATACATCATCCTTGAAAGCGCGATGGGCCTGTTCGATGGCATCCCCGCGCCCCAAGGCCGCTCCGGCTCGGCTGCCGATCTCGCGCGGCTCTATGGCCTTCCGGTGCTCCTGGTGCTCGACGTTTCCGGCCAGTCGACCACGGCGGCGGCGGTGGCCAGGGGTTTCGCGACCTACGATCCGAATGTCCGCATGGCCGGCGTCGTGCTCAACCGGCTCGGCAGCGAACGCCATCGCCGCCTGTCCGGCGACGCCATCGAGGCGATCGGCCTGCCCGTGGTCGGCGCCATTCTGCGCGATCCGACGCTCAACCTGCCGGAACGGCATCTCGGCCTTGTCCAGGCCGGCGAGTACGAGAACCTGATGGCGCATCTCGACCGGCTGGCCGACATGGTCGAGAAATCGCTCGACATCGAGGCGATCCTGGCGCTGGCGACCCCGCTGGAGCCGGCGGCCGGCGACTTCGGTGACGCGCTGCAACCGCCTGGACAGCGCATCGCGCTGGCCGAAGACGCCGCCTTCACCTTCCTTTATCCGCATGTCGCCACGCATTGGCGCAAGGCCAGCGCCGAGATCGTGCCCTTCTCGCCGCTTGCCGACGAGGCGCCTTCGCGGGACTGCGATGTCTGCTGGCTGCCCGGCGGTTATCCCGAACTGCATGCCGGCAAGCTCGCGGCCGCGACGAACTTCCAGACCGGAATGGCGCGCTTTGCGGCGACGAAGCCGGTTCACGGCGAGTGCGGCGGCTTCATGGTGCTGGGCGAGGTGCTGGAAGACGCGGAGGGGGGGCGCCACAAGATGCTCGGCCTGCTTGGCCATTCGACCAGCTTTGCCAAACGCAAGATGAATCTCGGCTACCGCGAGGCGCGGCTGCGTGCCGCATGCCCGTTGGGACCGGAGGGCACGTTGATCCGCGGTCACGAGTTCCACTACGCGCAGATGCTTGCCGCCGGCAATGACGAGCCCTTGGCCGACCTTGCCGATGGCCAGGGCAATCCGCTCGGCGCCTCCGGCTACCGGCGCGGCCATGTCAGCGGCACCTTCTTCCATGCCATTGCGAGGAGCGCATGAGCGGCCCTTCCGCACCCCGGCAAGTGCTTGACGATATCGGCCTCAGCCTCGTCTTTTTCACCCGGCTGAGATTGCCTTCGAGCGATTTCGGCGGCCGCAGCCTGGCGGATGCGATCTGGGCGGCGCCCTTCGCCGGTCTTGCGGTGGCGATCATCGGCGCGCTGGTCTATGCCATCGCCGCCGTCTTCGGCCTCGCCACAGCGCCGGCCGCGGCGCTCACGCTCGCCGCGACGATGCTCGCTACCGGCTGCCTGCACGAGGACGGGCTTTCCGATATCGCCGATGGCTTTTGGGGCGGCAGGACGCGCGACAGGAAACTGGAGATTATGCGCGACAGCCGCATCGGCGCCTATGGTGCGGCAGCGCTTGGGCTGTCGCTGCTCATCCGCTGGAGCGCTCTTTCCGAACTCGCCGGTCCAGGCCACGTGTTCCTGGCCCTGCTTGCCGCGCATGCAGGCTCGCGCGGCCTGTTCGGCGCCTTCATGCATCTTCTGCCGCCGGCCCGCAGCGATGGCCTGTCGGCGGGCGCAGGCACCGTCACCACCGAGACGGCCGTCATAGGTGCTGCGCTTGGTGCCGTGGCGCTGCTGGCGCTCGGCCTCGGCGGCGCGGTCGCGGCGCTGATCCTGCTCGGCCTGGTCTTCACGGCGTTCCGCGCACTTTGCCTCAGCCAGATCGGCGGCCAGACCGGCGATACGATCGGCGCGCTGCAGCAGCTTGGCGAGATCGCGGTGCTGCTCGTCGCATCCGTTTGCCTTTCCTGATTCTCTTTCGGAGACCTTGCCCCCATGAGCTTCAAATCCCTCGAAGACCTTCGCGCCGCCTGCCTCGATCTTCCGGCCGGCAGCGACGCCGCCGCCAGCGCCGTCGCCCGCCGCCAGGACACGCTGACCAAGCCGCAAGGCAGCCTCGGCCGGTTGGAAACGATCGCCGCCTGGCTCGGCCGCTGGCAGGGCCGCGACATGCCGAAGCTCGACCATGTGAAGGTCTTGGTCTTTGCCGGCAATCACGGCGTCACCGCCCAGGGCGTCTCGGCCTATCCCTCCGAGGTCACCGTACAGATGGTGGCGAACTTCGCCGGCGGCGGCGCGGCCATCAACCAGCTGGCCCGCATCGCCGGGGCAAAGCTGGATGTCATCCCGCTCGACCTCGACCATCCGACCGGCGATTTCACGATAGTGCCGGCGATGGACGAGCAAGCGTTCCTCGCCGCTGTCTCGGTTGGCTACGACGCCGTGACCAAGGATCTCGACCTCGTCTGCTTCGGCGAGATGGGCATCGGCAACACCACACCGGCCGCGGCCATCTCCACCGCCCTCTTTGGCGGCGGCGCGGAGAAATGGACCGGGCGCGGCACCGGCGTCGACGATGCAGGCATGAAGCGCAAGGTCTTGGCCATCGAGGCGGGCCTCAAGCGCCACACCGATTCGCTGTCGGACCCATTGAGGATCGCCGCTGCCCTTGGCGGGCGCGAGCTCGCGGCCATCTTCGGCGCCACGCTTGCCGCGCGCAAGAACAACGTGCCGGTGCTGCTCGACGGCTTCGTCTGCACCGCTGCCGCAGCACCTCTGGCGAGATTGCATCCGGCCGGCCTCGCTCACACCATCGCCGCCCATGTCTCGGCCGAAGCCGGCCACCGCCGCCTGCTCGAGGCGCTCGGCCTGCCGCCGCTGCTCGATCTCGGCATGCGGCTTGGCGAAGGCTCCGGCGCCTGCCTTGCCGTCAACATCGTTCGTTCGGCGCTGGAATGTCATGCCAGGATGGCGAGCTTCGCCGAGGCTGGTGTTTCGGAAAAATAACGATCCGTCGAAATTTCAACACTGTTGAAACATCGAAATAACGTCATCTTGATTATTCCGTGAGACGAAGATGTCTCACGGGAGATCGATCGATGTATTTGAAACATCTAATATCCGCTGCGATTCTTGTTTCCGCGGCTTCGCCGGCCGCGTCTCAGGACCAATATGTTCGCCCGCTTCGTCCCGGCGAAGACGGGTCGGCCAGGATCCAATCCTCGATCTCCATGACCTTTGCGGTCAAGGATGACAACGACGCTGCCGCGCAGCAGCAGGTCGCGCTTCGTTCTTTCTACAAGGTCGCGGCGGGCAGCTGCGCCTTGGTGCTCGAGACCGTCGCCGATACATGCGAGATTGTCGGCATGAGCACCAATCTCAACGCCAGGGACCGCAACATCGGCGGTTACGGCGGATCGCAGCTCACGGTGAGCGGTCAGATCACGATGAAGGTCAAGTTCAAGGCGAGCCTCGGCAAGACGGCGCCGTAAGCGCCGCTGCAGCCGACTTCATGTTTTCATGAGAAGATTTGGTGGGTGTGCACAGGATCGAACTGTGGACCCGCTGATTAAGAGTCAGCTGCTCTACCAACTGAGCTACACACCCACACCGCCGGGAAAACCAGCGTCGGCGGCGCATATAGCCGCCGCTTTCGGTCATGTCCAGCCCTGCCGGATCATTTCCCGACAAATCGCTGAATTGCCGCACCCGTCAGATAAAAAGCTTGCCCTCCGCCACCTTGATCGCATGGCCGCCAATGCGCGCGGAGGCCAGTTTTCCAGCTTCGACATTGAGCTCGAGTCGGATGCGCGAGGGCCGGCCCATTTCCAGCCCCTGCTCGATCCAGAGTTGCGAGATGCCGTCGGTCGGGGCGTCGAAATGCATGATGGCGCCGGCAAAGGCGGCTGCGGCCGAACCGGTCGCGGGATCTTCATAGGACGGGGTGCCGGGCACGATCATGCGCACGTGGAATGCGCTGTCGTGATGCACCGTCTCGCGGCAATAGACATAGGGGCTGGCGAAGGCCCATTCGCTCTTGCGGGGTGCCAATTCCGACCATACTTGGTTGTCGAGCCTGATCTTGGCCGCCTCCTCCAGCCCGGCAACCGGAATCGTCACATAGGGCACGCCGGCCGACCAGAAGGCGACGCGGTGATTCTCGAAGCCGATCTCGTGCGGGGCAAGGCCGAGCGCCGCGCCGATCGCTTCCGGGTCGGCCTTGAGCTCCAGCGGTTCAGGCAGTTTCGCTAGGTCGAACTCGGCGAAGGTCGAGCCGTCATGCTTGCTCACCGCGCAACGCACCGGTCCGATATTCTCCTCCAGCACGAAAATGCCGGCGGCCTCCCCGGCGAGTTCGGCCAGCGCGATCGCCGAGCCGACCGTCGGATGCCCCGCGAAAGGCATTTCATAGTCGGGCGTGAAGATGCGGATGCGGTTGCGGTGCTTTGGATTGTCGGCAGGCAACACGAACACCGTCTCGGACAGATTGAATTCGCGCGCCACCGCCTGCATGCCGGCAGTGTCGAGCCCATCGCTGTCCAGCACCACCGCAAGCGGATTTCCGGCCAGTCTTTCGGTGGTAAACACATCGTAAAGCAAGTAATTGCGCGCCATGGAGAAAACCTTTCGCCTCGCCCCGAATTTCTGCCTCAATCCAAACATGAGGGAAATTTAATTTGAAATTCGAACCTTAAGGCCTGATTTGTGGACGGATAGGGACATCCATTTTCAGCATAGGGGTCCGGCGTGGACCAGCTTGTCAATCCGCCAAACGCGGAATCCGGTACTTCCATAGAGGCAGCGCTCGGGCTCGACCGCAAGGGCGTAAGCCGCAAGCGTCGTCGCTTCTGGCTCTACGCGCTGCTGACGATAGCGGTCATCGCCGCCGGCATTGCGTTCTATCGATCGTATGCCGCAGCACCTCCCAGAATCGAATACACCACGGTGCCCGCGGCGATCGCCGACCTCACCGTCGCGGTATCGGCCACCGGCACGCTGCAGCCGCTGACCCAGGTCGATATCTCCAGCGAGCTTTCCGGCATCGTCCGCTCGGTCGAGGTCAATGAAAACCAGCAGGTCAAGAAGGGCGACGTGCTGGCGAGGCTCGATACCGCCAAGCTGGAGGTCCAGATCGAGCGGGCCACCGCCTCCGCCAAGGCGGCGGCAGCAAGCGTCGAGAACGCCAAGGTCACCCTGCAGGAGAACGAGAACGCGGTTGTGCGCGCAAGCGCGCTGACTAGGCGCGGCATGGCGACGGACCAGTCGCTCGAAGCGGCGACGGCGACGCGCGACCGCTCGAAGGCGGCGCTCGACAGCGCCGAAGCCAATCTCGCCATCGCCCAGGCCGATCTCAAGGCGCAGCAGACCGATCTCGCCAAGAGCACCATCTATGCGCCGATCGACGGCATCGTGCTGACGCGCTCGGTCGATCCTGGCCAAACGGTCGCGTCCTCGCTGCAGGCGCCGGTGCTCTTCGTCATCGCCGCCGACCTGAGGAACATGGAATTGCAGGCCGCCGTCGACGAGGCCGACATCGGTGCGGTGAAGCCCGGCCAGCACGCCCGCTTCACCGTCGATGCTTTCCCGGACCGCCCCTTCGACGCCGAGATCCGCGACATCTCCTACGCCTCGGTCACCACCGACGGCGTCGTCACCTACAAAGCGCGGCTCGAGGTCGACAATGGCGAGCTGCTCTTGCGGCCCGGCATGACGGCGACGGTCTCGGTCGTCACCCGGCAGGCCAAGGGCGTGCTTACAGTCCCGTCGACCGCCTTCCGCTACCGCCCGATGCTACAGACCGCCCGCGGCTGGAGCCTGCGCGACCTCTTCACCGGCCGAATGGGCCGCCCCAACCGGCAAGCCGAGGCAACGAAGGCGCCGACCGACGGCTCGCGCACGCTCTATGTGCTGGAGAACGGCCGGCCGCATCCGGTCAACGTCAGGATCGGCTCGACCGACGGCGAGTTGACCGAGATCACATCCGGCCTCGATGAGGGCGCTGAGGTCATCACCGGCGCGCAGCAGCGGAGCTGACGACGTGTCGGCTCCCCTGCTCATCACCTTCGACAAGGTCTGGAAAAGCTATGGCGAGGGCGAGGCCCGCGTGCATGCGCTGGCCGGCGTCGATCTCGCCATCCGGCGCGGCGAATTCGTCGCCATTATGGGTCCCTCGGGCTCGGGCAAATCGACGGCGATGAACATCATCGGCTGCCTCGACACGCCGACGGCCGGAACCTACTCTTTCATGGGCATCGACGCGGGCCGCCTCGACCGCAACCGCCGCGCGCTTTTGCGCAACCTCTATGTCGGCTTCGTCTTCCAAGGCTACAATCTCCTGCCGCGCACCACCGCGGCCGAAAATGTCGAGTTGCCGCTGATCTATCGCGGCGTCGCCGCGCGCGAGCGCCGCGATCTCGCCATGCAGGCGCTGGCCGAGGTCGGGCTTGTCGGGCGCGAGCACCACACGCCGGCCGAGCTTTCGGGCGGCCAGCAGCAGCGCGTCGCGATCGCCCGCGCCATCGTCACCAGGCCGACGCTGCTCGTCGCCGACGAACCGACCGGCAACCTCGACACCGCGCGTACGCATGAAATCATGGAGTTGATGACCAGGCTCAACGCCGAGCTCGGGCTCTCCATCGTCATGGTCACGCATGAAGCCGATGTCGCGGGCTATGCCGGCCGCACCATCCGCTTCCTCGACGGCCATGTCGCCTCCGACACTTTGAAAGCGGAGGAAGCGGCATGATCTGGGAGACCGTCCGCCTCTCGCTGCGCTCGATCCGCCGCAACGTATTGCGCTCCTTCCTGACATTGCTTGGCATTGTCATCGGCGTCGCCGCCGTCATCGCCATGCTCACCATCGGCTCCGGCACGACAGAGAAGGTCAAGGCCGATATCTCCAAGCTCGGCAGCAACCTGCTCGTCGTCCGCGCCGGCCGGCCGGCGGGACCCGGCGGACCGGGAGGGCTCGACCAGGCGGTGCGGCCGCTGGCCGAAAAGGATGTCGCCGCGCTCGTTGCGCATCTGAGCGGCGCCCGCGCGATTTCGCCTGCCTCGCAAAAACAGGTCCGGGTCATCTTCGGCACCGAAAGCCTGACCTCTGGCGTCACCGGCACCGACAGCGCCTATCTCGACGCCCGCGACTGGAAGCTGGTGTCAGGTCGCCCGTTCAGCGATTCCGAAACGCGCGCCGGCGCGGGTGTGTGCCTGATCGGCGAAACCGTGCGCCAGCAATTCTTCGGCGCCGGCGATCCGGAGGGCGAGATCATCCGCGTCAGCCGCACCTCCTGCAAGATCATCGGCCTGCTCGAGCCCAAGGGCTATACCGGCTTCGGCCAGGACCAGGACAATGTCGTGCTGATGCCGCTGCACGCCTATCAGCGTCGCATCGCCGGCAACCGCGACATCGACAACATCTATATCGCCGCCGACGACCGCACCCCGACCTCCGAGTTGCAGCCGCGCGTCGAGGACATTTTGCGCGACACGCGCCGCATCACGCCCGACCGCGATCCCGATTTCGCCATCCGCGACATGACCCAGATCGCCGATGCGATGACCAGCGCCACCACCACAATGACCGGCATGCTGGGCGCGGTCGCCGGCGTCAGCCTGCTGGTCGGCGGCATCGGCATCATGAACATCATGCTGGTCTCGGTCACCGAGCGCACGCGCGAGATCGGCATCAGGTTGGCCATCGGCGCACACGAAAAACACATCCTCATCCAGTTCCTGGTCGAGGCGACGGTGCTGTCGCTCTTCGGCGGCATCATCGGCATCCTGATCGGCCTGTCGCTGGCCGGCCTCGCCTCGATGGCGCTAACGATACCCTTCGCGCCAAGCCCCGCCGTCATCCTGCTCGCCGTCGGCTTCTCGGCGCTGATCGGCATGGTGTTCGGCTTCTTCCCGGCGCTGCGCGGCGCAAGGCTCGACCCGATCGACGCGCTGCGGCACGAATAATCAGAGGCAGCGTTCTGCGCCTGTGCGCCGATCTTGCGGTGACGCAGCGCGGAGAGAGCGGCTGGGTGCTGCTAACGACCGCCGCCGAAATGCCACTCGACCAGCGGCTTCATGTGCGGCATCAAGCCATCGGGCAGATCGCCGGCGTGGCGGATGATCACCGGCCCTTCGATCTCCGGCTCGGTCTCGGCCGCGACGAAGGCCGTGATACGCCGCGCCAGCTCGTCGGCCGGTTCGGCCACGCGGTAGCGGCGGAAGATCACCGTGCCGCTTGCCGTCGACAGCGCGTGATAGCGCTGTCCGCGTTCGGCCATCGAAAGGTCGAGCCCGGTCTCCTCCCCCACCTCGCGGATCATGTTGAAGTCGACATCGACCAGCCCGTCACGGAAATCGATCGGCTCGAACGAGCCGGCGGCGAAATAGACGTGGCCGGCATTGACCGTATGCGGACCCATGCGGATCGCCACCAGCGCATTGTCGCCGGCGACGAGCATGGCATGCGCATAGGCGTGCTCGGCGCCGGAATTCTCGCGCCGCCTTCGCCACAGCATGAAAGTCGAATAATTGACCGCATGGCAGCGGCCGACGAGGCGGCCGTCGCGGTAGGCAAGCTCGGAAAGCAGCACCACCGCGCCGTCGAACAATGCCGGATTGGCGGCGGTCTCCTGCCGCCAGTTCTCGGCGATGGCTGCCGCATTGCTGCGCGCGAAGGGATGCGGGCCGGGATCGAGGCGGACCTCGACCGCATCGACCGGCAGGATGACATTGCGTGGCAGATCGAAACTCAAGAGGGTCACGCCATGTCGAGAGTGATCGCAACCGGGCAATGGTCCGATGCTTTCGGCCTGTCCCAACCGACGCGCGGGAAACGCTCGACCTCCTGCCCGGGCGGGAAGATGGTGCGCCAGGGCTGGCCGTTGCGAATGATGTCGGGAACGGCGGTGGCATTCTTCGCGGCCAGCGCCTTCGACAGCAGGATATAATCGAGCTGGCAAAGATGCCGCTCCTCCGGGCCGCGCGTGTGGTAGAAGCTCCAGCGATCCATCTCCGGCCGCCGCTTGACGACATTCTCGCAAAAGCCGCCGGCGGTAAGCACATCGATCGAGGACCGGGTTTCGTCGACAACCTCGAAACGGTAGCCGTCGATGGCGTCGCCTTCGATCTTCACGCGCTGCAAGTAGTCGTTGAGGTCGCCGCAGATCGCCCAGCGCTTGTCGGCGGCGTGGTCCTTGCCGAAACGCTCCTCGATGATGCGGCGCACCGCCTGCGCCTCGGCGATGCGCAGCGGCATCGACGCCTCGCGGCCATCCAGCCCGTTGCGCGGCGGGCCCATGGATTTGAAATGCACGAGATAGAGCGTCAGCGGCGCGCCGCCGACGCTCAGGTCGATCTCCACGCAATCGCGGCGAAAGATACGTTGATTGGCAAGATAGCCGAACGTAGCGAGTTCCGGCGTGAACAGCCCGAACTCCTCGAAGGTGACATAGGCGTGGCTGGTCATGCGCACGAATTCGATCGGCTGCCCTTGCGCAGTTTCGTTGCGCATCATCACGGCGACATCGATGCCGCGCGTGTCGTTACCGGCGGTGGTGTATTTCTGCCGGTAGCCCTGCCCGACCATCTTGAACAGATAGCCATATTCGAAGGCCTTCAGCGCCTCGATATTGTCGACCTCCTGCATGCAGATGATATCGGCGCGGGTGGCCGCGATGGCGAGCGCCGTCAGCTGGCGGGTGTCGTCGGATTGGGCGATCGTACGGGCCTGTTCGAGGATGCGGTATTCGGCCTCGCTCTGGATGTCGAACAGGGCCAGCGTGCGGTCTTCATTGAGTTGGTTGCGATAGCCCGAGAAATCGAACCTGTTCATCAGGTTCTCGACATTGAAGGTGGCGAGGCGCAGTGACATGGCCGTGACCTTTGCCCGCAAGCGCGAGCGAAAACAAGAGCCAGGCCGATGCTCGTTATGGTTGATGGAACCTTTCTGTTCATCCTCCGTTCAGACGGAAAGTTCCAACAATAGGCCTCTTCCCGGGGTGTGCTGGGCGTGGGGCCTTTACTCCTTGGAGAGTGAAATGAAACCGCTTTTCTCTTCCCTTCGATCCGGGCTCCTGGCCCTGGGTTTCGTTGCCGGCGTGACGGCACCGTCGATGGCCGGCCCGATCTTGCAACCCGATCTGTCGACCGCAACGGCCACGGCGGCAACCATTATACCCATCCGCGACAGCTGGGCCGGCGGCAACGACCGGGGGGGGATGTATGATTGGCGCTGGCGGCGCGGTGGCGACTGGCGGGGCCGGGATTTCAGATGGCGCGGCGACGACTTCCGCTCCCGTCATTTCTCCCGCAACTGGGATGGCGGCGACTGGCGCTGGCGGCATCATCGCCACCATCGGGGTTTCGATAGTGGCGACGCCGCCCTTCTGGGGCTGGGGCTAGGCCTTGGCCTGGGTAGCCTCGCCTACAACAACTACTACGATCCGTACTATTACGACCCTTACCCGCGCTATGTTCAGCCGCGGCGCATCTACCGGACCGAGCGGCTTTCCAGGGCCCATGTCCAATGGTGCTACGACCGCTACCGGTCCTATCGGGCCTGGGACAATACGTTCCAGCCCAACTACGGCCCGCGCCGGCAGTGCATCTCGCCCTATATCTGAGCCCGTCGGCAGGACGGATGAGACGGCGCCCATCGCGGGCGCCGTCTTATTTTGCCGCGACCTGTGCCCGCCATTGGCCGATAACCCTAAATTCATCGGCGGCGGCTATTCGTCCACGCCGATGTCTCCCAATATGACGATTCGCGCGAACGGGTTGCGAGACGTGCTCGCCATGGCCGAAAACGAACACAGAAACCAACACAGGCAACGCGTGCTCAAAGGCGCGGCGATCCTGACCGGCATCAACAATTCCGAGGTCAGATGCACGGTGCGCAACATGCATGCGAACGGCGCAGAGCTGAAAGTGCCGATCGATGCGCGCGTGCCCGACGAATTCCTGCTCTATGTGCCGGTCGACGGCATCGGCTACAAGGCGGTGGTGCGCTGGCGCCGCGAGGATCGCATCGGCGTCGAGTTCACCGGCACCGAGCCCAAGCCACATTGGCACTACGGCTAAATCCCGGACCCGACCAGCTTGCTTGGCAAAGAAAGGCCGGCGGATCGCTCCGCCGGCCTATGGGATGCAACGGTGAAATCGAAGATCAGTTCTTCGCCTTGTCGACCAGCTTGTTCTTGGCGATCCACGGCATCATGGCGCGCAGCTTCGCGCCGACTTCCTCGATCTGGTGGCTGTCGTTATTGCGGCGGATGCCCTTGAAGCGCGACAGGCCGGCCCGATATTCCTGCATCCATTCCGAGGTGAACTTGCCGGTCTGGATGTCCTTCAGGATGCGCTTCATCTCGGCTTTGGTGTCGGCGGTGATGATGCGCGGACCCGAGACATATTCGCCCCATTCGGCGGTGTTCGAGATCGAGTAGTTCATGTTGGCGATGCCGCCTTCATAGATCAGGTCGACGATCAGCTTCACCTCGTGCAGGCATTCGAAATAGGCCATCTCCGGCGCGTAGCCGGCTTCCACCAGCGTCTCGAAGCCGGCGCGGATCAGTTCGACCAGGCCGCCGCACAGCACAACCTGCTCGCCGAACAGATCGGTCTCGCACTCCTCGCGGAAGTTGGTCTCGATGATGCCCGAACGGCCGCCGCCGACGCCGCAGGCATAGGAAAGCGCGAGGTCGAGCGCATTGCCCGAAGCGTCCTGATTAACGGCGACCAGGCACGGCACGCCGCCGCCCTTCTGGTATTCGCCGCGCACCGTGTGGCCCGGGCCCTTCGGCGCGATCATGATGACGTCGACCGAGGCCTTCGGCTCGATCAGGCCGAAATGCACGTTGAGGCCGTGCGCGAAGGCGATCGCCGCGCCGTCGCGGATGTTCGGCGCGATCTCGTTTTTGTAGATGTCGGCCTGCAATTCGTCGGGCGTCGCCATCATCATCAGGTCGGCCCATTTGGCGGCGTCCGCCACGCTCATCACCTTGAGCCCGTCGGCCTCGACCTTCTTGGCGGTCGCCGAACCGGCCTTGAGACCGATGGCGATCTCCTTGACGCCGGAATCCTTGAGGTTGAGCGCATGCGCCCGGCCCTGGCTGCCATAGCCGATGATGGCGACCTTCTTGCCCTTGATCAGATTGAGATCGGCGTCACGATCGTAATAGACACGCATTTTCGTCTTCCTTCCCTTTTGAAGATCAGAGGCCTTACGGCCGGTTGTTTGCTCCGAAGAGAGCGAGAAACTGCTGCGTCGCGCGGCGGGCATCGCCGCCGATCGTCGCCTCAGTCAATTCCACGCGGTCGCCGAGCAGCAGACGGATCTGCACGTCGCGACCGACCAGGCCGAAAAAGGTCCGGAACGCCGTCTCGGCGTCCTCGAAATCGAGCAGTTCTGCCTGCCGGCCGGCTTCCAGCACCGGCTTCAGCCGCCTGGCAAGCGCGAAGCGGCCATTCTGCAGCACGATGGCGCCGAGGTCATCTTTCCCGGAGCCGGCATGGCCGACCGCCACACGGTTGAGCGCGATCGACGTATCGCTGGAGATCACCTTGAGCCAGTCGGAGGCGAAGCGTTCGAGGCTTGCCGTCAACGACGCAAGGTCGAGACCCTTGCGATCGACCGGTGTCACACGCACCTTCGAGGCCTGCCACTGCACCGTCGCCGTCAGCAGTCCGTCGCGGTCGCCGAACCATTTGTAGAGCGTTTCCTTGGAACAGCTGGCCCGCCGCGCCACCGCGGTCATGGTGAGGTTGTCGCCCTCCTCGACCAGCAGGCGAAGCGCCGCATCCAGAACCGCCTGCTGGCGCTCGGTGAGCGTCTCGCTTTTGTCGATGTCGGCGCCTGCCTGCAGCACGTTCTGTCCTGTTTTTCCGGTCGCGCACGGGCGTACCGTACGTTACGGTTCGGCTTATTGCGCATTCCGGTTTCCGATGCAAGGGCTATGGTGCGAAAAATGATCGGCGGAAACAGCGAAAGGCTCGCCAGCTACTCGCTGACCGGCGGATCGCGCAGCCGCCCGAGCAACGCACCAAGCATCTCTAGCTCTTTGGCCGAAAGCCTGTCGCCCATCAGTTCCGCGATGGAAGCGCCATAGATCGCCCAGATGCGGCGGCGCATCTCCCGGCCGCCTGCCGTGATGCGAACGGTCTGCCCGCGGCCGTCATCCGAAACGGGCAGCTTCTCGACCAGGCCGTCCACTTCCAGCCGGGCCAGCAGCCGTGAGACGCTATACTGCGCCAACAAGACGCGATCGATCAGCTCGAACGGCCTTAATCCTCCCTCGCCCGCCTCTGCAAGCTCATGCAGCACGTCGTACCAGGCGAGCGGCGGCAGGCCGCTGGCTTTGAGCGCGTCCTCGGTCCTTTCGACCAGTTGGCGCGAGACGCGCACGAGGCGCGCCCAGGCGGCGATGGCTTCGGGTGATGGCGATTTCTTCGTCATCGGCGCAGCCTAGAGGATAGATGCAATTGCATCAAGCTTGACGATCGATGCAAATGCATCCATATAGATGCAATTGCATCGACAGGGAGTTCTCCGATGAAACATGAAATCTGCAAGATCGCCGATATCCCACTGACCGGCAGCTTGATCGCGCCCTTCTTCGGCCGCGAGGTCCATGTCTGGCGCAGCGGCGAGCGCATCCGCGCCGCGGCCAATGTCTGCCTGCATTTCGGCGGACCGTTGGACTGCAAGGACGGCTCACTTGTCTGCCAATGGCATGGCGCGAAGTTCGACATGGATAACGGCGAGCGTCTCGAAGGGCCGGCGCCGAAGGGTTCCCGACTGATGTTCCTGTCGACCGGCGTCGAAGACGGCGCGCTCAACTATGTCTGGGGCGAGTGAGATGACAGCCAGCCTCACCCTCGTCAGCCATCATTTGTGCCCGTACGTCCAGCGCGCGGCGATCTCACTCGGCGAAAAAGGCGTACCGTTCGAGCGGGTCGATGTCGATCTTTCCGACAAGCCGGATTGGTTCAGGGCCATTTCGCCGCTCGGCAAGGTGCCGCTGCTCCGCGTCCGGCACGACCATTCGGAGGACGTGATTTTCGAATCGGCCGTCATCCTCGAATTCCTCGAGGAGACCGAGGCCAATCCCTTGCACCCGGTCGACCCGCTGGCGCGAGCCAGGCATCGCGCCTGGATCGAATTCGGCTCGGCCATCCTCAATGCCATCGGCCGCTTCTATTCCGCTGCCGACGAAGCCGCTTTCCTCCATGAAAGCAGCGGCTTGTCCGAGATGTTCGCGCGTGTGGAAGCAGAACTCGCGGCAAGGCAAAGCGGCCCGTGGTTCGCCGGCGAGCGCTTCTCGCTGGTCGATGCCATCTACGGGCCGGTGTTCCGCTATTTCGACACGTTCGACCGCATCGGCGATTTCGGCATTCTCGACGGCAAGCCGCTCGTCCAGTCATGGCGCGCGGCCCTGAGCAAACGGAAATCGGTGAAGGAGGCAGTCGGCGCGGATTACCCGCAGCGGCTGCATGCCTTCCTTCGGGCAAAGCGATCTTACCTGTCCGAGATCATCCGGCTGCAGGCCATTGCAACTCCGCAAGCCCGATCCGCCTGAATGGATCGATCACCGTACCGGCGACCATGGCGGCAAGGAATTGCGGTCCCGGCGGGATTCTCGCCAGTGCCGCCACCATGCGGTCGCGGACAAAGGGCAAGGCCGCGGAGTCCGATTGATAGAACGGCGTCAGCGACAGCGACAGCGCCTGGAAGACGCGCACGTGCCAACGGCGCGCGCTTGTATAGGCCGCCAGCGCCTCATCGATGCCGTCCGCCTTCGCCAGCGCATGGCTGAGCGCGGCGGCGTCGAGCAACGCCATGTTCGCGCCTTGCCCGAGTTGCGGGCTGGTCGAATGCGCGGCATCGCCGATGATTGCGAGCCGCCGGCCGGCCGGCAGCCTCATCGTGTGATGACCGTAGCGGGCGAGCGAGAGCTGCTCGAAACTGTCGATCTGGCCGGTGAAGGCCTCGCATTCCGGCCAGACCGAAACCACGCGCGCCTTCCAGGCTTCGAGCCCCTCGGCCTTTACCTGTTCGGCATCGGCCGGCTTGAGGCTCCAGAAGAAAGCCGCCATGTCTTGCGCGCCAGGCTCGGGCCGGCCGATGGGCAGCACGCCGACCATTATGCTTGCCTTGTCGTAGCGCTGCAGCAGCGCGCTTCTGTCAAAGCCGTCCCGCCAGCCGAGCGACGCCCAGAATGCGCCATAGGCGAGCGGTCGCGGCATGGCGCTATCGCCGAGATGTGGCCGCAGTTTCGAGCGCGCGCCGCTGGCATCGACAATGAGGTCGAACGGTCCGAGCCGTCTGCCGTTGCCGCAGACCAGCGTCGCGCGCTCGGCCGTCTCCGGGGTCTCGACCTCGACATTGGTTTCGATGGCGATCGCTTCGCGCAAGGCAGCGCGGAAGAGCACGCCGAACAGCGCCGCCCTATGCACCGCGAGGCCGAAGCGACGGCCCCGCCGCGCGTCGTAGCGGACCTCAAGCACCGTGCGTCCGCTCCTGGCATCGGTGCCGTGCAGCCGTTCGATGCGGCTGCCAAGCGAAAGGATCTCGTCAAGCAGGCCGAGATCGGCGAGCACGGTCAGCCCGGTCGGCTGCAGGATGAGGCCGGAACCGACCGGCTTCGGCTGGTCGAAGCGCTCGAAGACGGTGACCTTGTGCCCGGCTCGCTTGAGGTAAAGCGCTGCCGCCAGCCCGGCCGGACCAGCGCCGGCAATCGCGATCTCGTAAGACTTGCCCACCATCGTCCCCCAACCCGACCCTGCGGGGACAATCCCGCCTGGAACGTGCCGGATCAATCGGGCGCTTTGACGCTTGTATCGAGAGATCAGCCTTGGGCGGCGTCGAAGGCGGCGCGCGCATCGCGCACCGCGTCATGATTGAGTTCGGCCCATTGAACGAGCTGTTGGAGGGGCAGGAACATCGAGCGCCCAAGATCGGTCAAGCTGTATTCGACGCTTGGCGGCTTGGTCGGGAACACCTCGCGATGTACATAGCCGTCGCGCTGCAGGTCGTAGAGCGTCTGCGTCAGCATGCGCTGGGAGATGTCGGGAACCAGCCGCCGCAACTCGCCGAACCGGTAGGGTTTTTCTGCCAGCGCCATGACCAGCAGCGAACTCCACTTGCCGCTGATGCCCTGGATGACATCACGGACCGGGCAGTCGGCGAAATTGCCGCCGTTCGTCATGGCCTTATAGAGCTCGAGCTTGGCTTTCAGGTTGAAGATCTTGCTGTCCATGGCGACATCCGCTGATCGAAATTCGGCCGGCCGGAGTGGTTCCCTGGCTGTGCCTACCTCCCTAAAAACTGCCTTCTTTACGGCTTGGGGTCAATTCCTATTTTAGTGCTGGTCTCTTTTTGAGACTACCAATCGATCCGCCTCCGACGCAATTTTCAGGAACCTTCCATGACCGAAACCCTTCTCGTCACCGGCGCCTCCGGCCAGCTTGGCCGCGCCGTCATCAATCACTTGCTCGAAGCGCAAAAAATTGCGCCAGCCAGCATCATCGCCACCACGCGCAACCCGGAAAATCTCGCCGATCTGGCTGCGCGGGGCATCGCTGTCAGGGCCGCCGATTTCGACGATACGGCTTCGCTGGAAAAAGCGTTCGCGGGCGCCGACCGGGTGCTTATCATCTCGACCGGCGAGCTCGACTTGAAAAGCGACCGGCGTTTGAAACAACATCAGGCAGCGGTGGCAGCGGCCAAGGCGGCCGGTGTTGCGCATTTGCTTTACACCTCGATGCCCAATCCGGAGCCCGGCTCGCCCGTGCTGTTTGCCGGTGATCACTACGGCACCGAGCAGGCGATCAAGGCAAGCGGCATCCCCTATACCATCTTCCGCAACGGCTGGTATCAGGAGAACCTGTTCATGTCGCTGCCGCATGCCATTTCGTCGGGCAAGTGGTACACGTCGGCCGCCGACGGGCGCGTCGCCCACGGCGCGCGCGACGACATGGCGGCCGCCATCGCCGCCGGCCTCGCGTCCGGCTCCAAGGAAAGCCACATCTACACGCTGACCGGCCCGCAGGCCTATACCACGAATGAGATTGCAGCGCTGGTAACCGAGGTGACCGGCAAGCCGCTGGAGGTTATCCAACTGCCGGACGAGGCGCTGACCGAAGGCGTCAAGGCGGCAGGCGTTCCCGAGGATTTCGCCCGCATCATCGTCTCCTTCGATGTCAACACCCGCGCCGGGCGCATAGGCGAGGTAACCGATGCCGTCGAGAGACTCTCGGGCCGCAAGCCGCGGACGCTGAAGCAGTTCCTCGAAGCGAACAAGACTGCCCTGCTCGGCTGAAATCTGGCGCGCCGGGAGGTCGTCCCCCCGGCGCGCTTCACTTCGATTTCTTGAGCATCCGAGCCGGACCAGGCTTTCACCGGTCGCGACAAGCGCGTCTTCCCGCGATCACGGCGCCAGCCGGGCAGGCGCCCGCCTCCCTTCGGCACTGCTCCGGCCGACCTGTCAGATCGCGACCTGGGTGCCGATTTCGACCACGCGTCCGGTGGGGATCTGGAAATATTCCGTCGCGTCCGCCGCGGTTCGCGCCAGGCCGATGAACAGCCGGTCCTGCCAGACCGGCATGCCGGAATTGGGCGAGGCCTTCAACGAGCGCCGCGACAGGAAGAAGGATGTCGTCATAATGTCGAACTTCCAGCCTTGCTTGCGGCAGATGGCCAAGGCGCGCGGAATGTTCGGCTGCTCCATATAGCCGAAAGTCAGCGTCACGCGCATGAACAGCTCGTTGACAGTTTCCAGCTTGACGCGCTCGCTGTCGGGCACGACCGGCTGCGGCGCCGTCACCACCGAAAGGATGACGTTCTTCTCGTGCAGCACCTTGTAGTGCTTCAGGCTGTGCATCAGCGCCGTCGGCGCGCTCAGCGGATCGCTGGTCAGGAACACGGCGGTGCCTGAGACCAGCTGCGGCTTCTTCTTCAAGAGGTTTCCCGCCAGGAAATCGAGCGGGATCTCGTTGCGGCGGGTCTTGTCGAACAAATAGCGGCTGCCGCGCACCCAGGTCCACATGCCGAGGATGATGGCGAAGGCGACCGCGAGCGACGCCCAACCGCCTTCGAACACTTTGACGATGTTGGAGGCGAAGAAGCCGATGTCGATCAGCGCGAACATGGCCGTCAGGCCGACCGCCAGCCAGAGGTTCCATTTCCAGATGCGCGTCATGATGACGAAGAGCAGCGTCGTCGTCACCAGCATGTTGCCGGTGACCGAGATGCCATAGGCCGAGGCGAGCTTGCTGGACTCGCCGAAACCGACCACCAGCAGCATCACGACGAGCGCGATCAGCATGTTGACCCGCGGCATGTAAACCTGCCCCGACTGCTTCTCCGACGTGTGCAGGATTTCCAGGCGCGGCAACATGTTGAGCTGCACTGCCTGCCGGGTGAGCGAATAGGCGCCGGAAATCACCGCCTGGCTGGCGATGACCGTCGCAGCCGCGGCCAGCACCACCATCGGGATAAGTGCCCAGCCCTCGTTCATCTCGAAGAACGGATGGCCGACCGTGCCGCCCTTGGCGAGCACATAGGCGCCCTGCCCGGCATAGTTCAAAAGCAGGCAGGGAAAGACAATCGCCAGCCACGCCAGCACGATCGGCTTGCGGCCGAAATGGCCGAGGTCGGCATAGAGCGCCTCGGCGCCGGTAACCGCCAGGAAGACGGCGCCGACCGTGACGAAAGACACATCCGGCGAATTGATGAAAAAAGCCACGATGTAATGCGGGCTTATCGCCCACAGGATTTCCGGATCCGAGATGATGTGGTTCAGCCCTGAGAGACCGATGGCTACGAACCAGATGGCGGTGACCGGGCCAAACACCAGACCCACACCGCCGGTGCCGAAGCGCTGCACGGCAAACAACATTGCGAGGATCAACAGCGTCAGCGGCACGACATAGGGCTGGAAGGCGGGCGTGACGACATTCATGCCTTCGACCGCCGACAGCACCGAAATAGCGGGCGTGATGACCGCGTCGCCGAAGAACAGCGATGCCCCCACGATGCCGATGCCGAGCACGATCGCCGAGCGCGTCGGGAAGGTGCCGCGCGCCAGCGCCATTAACGACAGCACGCCGCCCTCGCCGCGGTTGTCGGCGCGCAGCACGAACATGATGTACTTTATGGTGACCGTTATCGTCAGCGACCAGATGATCAGCGACAGCACGCCCAGAATGTCGGCGCGATTGGCGACGTCGCCCCCCGAGGAGGCGTGCAGCGCCTCGCGAAACGCATAGATCGGGCTGGTGCCGATATCGCCATAGACGACGCCGAGCGCGCCCAGCATCAACACCTTGGTGCTGTGCTGTTCGATCTCTGGATGGCTCGATTGGTCGGCGGGTTCTGCCTCAGCGCCATTGGCAAGGGCCATGGACGACACTCCGATAAAACGCGCGGTGCTCTACGCTTGCTGCAGTGCAATATCAAGTGCCCTGACGTAAGGGCTCCCATGCCGCCGACGCACGGCTTTCAGTTTACGGAACGGCCGGACCTCTTCATCCGGCGAAAATCGGTTTCGTCAGATCGCGACCTGCGTACCGATTTCGACCACGCGCCCGGTCGGGATCTGGAAATATTCCGTCGCGTCCGCCGCGGTTCGCGCCAGGCCGATGAACAGCCGGTCCTGCCAGACCGGCATGCCGGAATTGGGCGAGGCCTTCAACGAGCGCCGCGACAGGAAGAAGGATGTCGTCATGATGTCGAACTTCCAGCCTTGCTTGCGGCAGATGGCCAAGGCGCGCGGAATGTTCGGCTGCTCCATATAGCCGAAAGTCAGCGTCACGCGCATGAACAGCTCGTTGACGGTTTCCAGCTTGACGCGCTCGCTGTCGGGCACGACCGGCTGCGGCGCCGTCACCACCGAAAGGATGACGTTCTTTTCGTGCAGCACCTTGTAATGCTTCAGGCTGTGCATCAGCGCCGTCGGCGCGCTCAGCGGATCGCTGGTCAGGAACACGGCGGTGCCCGAGACCAGCTGCGGCTTCTTCTTCAAGAGGTTTCCCGCCAGGAAATCGAGCGGGATCTCGTTGCGGCGGGTCTTGTCGAACAAATAGCGGCTGCCGCGGATCCAGGTCCACATGATTAGCCCCATGATCGAGGCGACCGTGATCGACACCCAGCCGCCCTCGACGATCTTGACCACATTGGCCGAGAAGAAGCCGAGATCGATGACGCCGAACAGCAGCGCCAGCGCCAGTGCGGCCGCAACCTGCCATTTCCAGAGCCAGCGCATGACGACGAACAAAAGCACCGTTGTCATCAGCATCTCGCCAGTCACCGAAATGCCGTAGGCGGAGGCAAGCGCGCTCGAGCTGCCGAAGCCCACGACCAGAAGCATCACGCCGAGCGCGACCAGGAGGTTCACCCTCGGCATATAGATCTGGCCGCTCTGCATCTCGGATGTGTGCTGCACCTCGATGCGAGGCAGAAGGTTGAGCTGCACCGCCTGCCTTGTCAGCGAGAAGGCGCCGGAAATGACGGCCTGGCTGGCGATGACCGTGGCCGCGGTCGCCAGGCCGACCATCGGCATCAGCGCCCATTCGGGCAGCATCTGGAAGAACGGATTGGTGGGCTTGGCACCATGCGAGAGCACGAAGGCGCCCTGTCCGAAATAATTCAAGAGCAGGCAAGGAAAGACGATTGCGAACCAGGCCATCACGATGGGCTTGCGGCCGAAATGGCCAAGGTCGACATAAAGCGCCTCGGCGCCCGTCACCGCCAGGAACACGGCGCCGACGGTGACGAACGCGCCTGTCGGCGTGGTGGCCAGGTAATAGATCGCATAATAGGGATTGATCGCCAGGAAGACGGACGGGTCGTCGACGATATGGTAGACGCCGGCCGCGCCGATCGCCACGAACCATGTCGCCGTCACGGGTCCGAACACCGCCGCCACCTTGCCGGTGCCGAAGCGCTGCACGGCGAAAAGCATGGCCAGGATGACCAGGGTGATCGGCACGACATAGGCATCGAGCGCCGGCGTGACGACTTTCAGGCCTTCTACCGCCGACAGCACGGAGATCGCCGGCGTGATGATCGAATCACCGAAGAACAGCGCGGCCCCGCAAAGGCCGATCACCAGGATGAGGCGCGAGCCGGGAGGATAGGCGCTGCGCGCCAGCGACATCAGCGACAGCGTGCCGCCCTCGCCCTTGTTGTCGGCCCTGAGCACGAAGGCGACATATTTGATCGTGACGATGATGGTGAGCGCCCAGACGATCAGCGACAGCACGCCGAGCACATCGTGGCGGGCGACCGAGCTCGACGAGGCGTGCAGCGCCTCGCGGAAGGCGTAGATCGGGCTCGTGCCGATATCGCCATAGACGACGCCCAGCGCGCCAAGCATGAGGACCTTGGTGCTGTGCTGCCGCTCGGTTTCGGCATGGCCCGAGCGTTCGAGGGATTCCGTTTCGCTGGCGTTGGCTAGCACCATGAACCCCATTTCACCGGATTCGTCACGCTTCGAGGTCGCCGCAACACGCGGGACGCACCGAAACTGCCGGAGTTACGCAAGGCGCCCTACCATCCGCAGGCCTTCAGGAACCGCCCGACAGTGCCGGCCATGCCATACTCCAGCGCATCCGCTGTCAACCCATGTCCGATCGATACTTCGGCCAATGCCGGGATGCGTTTGGCCAATGCCGGCAAGTTTTTCACGGTCAGATCGTGGCCGGCATTGACGCCGAGCCCGGCCGCGAACGCCGCATCAGCGGTTTTTCCCAGTCTTTCCAGTTCTTTCGCCGCCTTTGCGGAATCGGAATGATAACCTCCATACGGCCCGGTATAGAGCTCGATGCGGTCGGCGCCGGTGTCGCGAGCCGCGTTGACCCCGCCCGGATCCGCGTCGGCAAACAGCGACACGCGAAAGCCGCCTTTCTTCAACCGCTTGACGATCGGAGTGAGGAACGCCGCCTGGGCGACGAAGTTCCAGCCATGGTCAGAAGTCGCCTGCGCCGGGTCGTCCGGCACCAGCGTCACCTGCTCGGGCTGGTTCTTTTCGACAAGCGCCAGGAAATCCTCGGTCGGATAGCCCTCGATGTTGAACTCCGCGCCCGGAAACTCGTCGTCGATCAGAGCCCTGATCTCCGGCAGGTCGGAATGCCTGGTGTGCCGCTCGTCGGGCCTCGGATGCACCGTCAGCCCGTGCGCGCCGGCGGCAAGCGCAATGCGGCCAAGCCCGGTGACGCTCGGCCATGGCAGGTCGCGACGATTGCGCAGCATGGCGACGGCGTTGAGATTGACCGAAAGCTTGGCGGGCATGAGCTGGGTCCAGTGGATCGGCGGGCATCTATACCGCCTTTGACGGGAACAGATAGAGGGTTTCGCGTGTTCCAGGGGATAGTTGGAGGCTAAACCTCTCTGTTTTAACGCAATTCCGAACGGAAAACCGCGTCGTACTTTTCCTGGAATTGCTCGAGCGCAAGGATTTACCAGTGAATTTCCTCGAAGCCGTGCCGGCGATCCGCCGCATCGAGACCAACCGCGACGCGCTTTTCGCCATCGACGTCGTCGGCGATGTCTCGCCGGCCGACGCTGAAAACCTGTTCGGCCTGCTGGAGGCCGCCTACGCGCTGCATCCGAGGATCGACGTGCTGGTGCGGCTGACTGACGAGGAAAGCGTCGACTGGGCCAATATCAATCAAGACACGCTCAGGCAGGGCGTCGCCGACGCAATGCAACATGTCGTGCGCTGCGCCGTCATCGGCGAGCCGAGTTGGGCTTCTCTCGTCGCCGGCATCTTCCCAAAGACGCTGCCTTTCGAATTCAGGCGCTTCGATGTCGACGACGAGGAAGCCGCCTGGCAGTGGCTTGGCGCAAGGCCGATATGACATTCGCAAGCGTCAGCGAACGACCGTCAGCCGCTCGGCGGCACGGGTGATTGCGGTATAAAGCCAGCGCTGGCGGGTCTCTTTGAACGCCCAGCTCTCGTCGAACAGCACCACGTCGTTCCACTGCGAGCCCTGCGCCTTGTGCACAGTCAGCGCATAGCCGTAATCGAAATCGTCGAAGCGCTTCTTCTGCTGCCAGGGGATCTCGGCATCCGGATCGTCGAATGCCGCCTTGAGCAGCTTGATCTTGGCGACGCCGCGGTCGGGATCGTCCTCTTCCGGCGAGACCAAAAGGTTGATGCCGGGCTTCACCGTCTCACGCGATGAGGTCATCACTTTCCACAGCGAACCGTTGAGCAGCCCCTTGGCCGGGTCGTTGCGCAGACAGACCAGCTTGTCGCCGGCTTGCGGGAAATCGGCGTTGAAACCCTTCAGCTCGCGCAGCCTTTGATTGTAGCGACGGCGCGTGCGGTTGGTGCCGACCAGCACTTGGTCGGCCTTGAGCACCAGTTCCTGGTTGACTGCTTCCCTGCCGATCACCTGCGCCGTGCCGTAGTCGCCATGCATGAATTCGCGGCCTTCGCGCACGTCGAGCGCAAGCCGGATGATCGGATTGTCGCGCGCCTGGCGGTGGATTTCCGTCAACAGCACATCAGGTTCGTGTTCGGTGAAGAAGCCGCCGCCCGAAATCGGTGGCAGCTGCGCCGGATCGCCGAGCACCAGGATCGGCGTGCCGAAACTCTGCAGGTCGCGACCGAGCTGCTCGTCGACCATCGAGCATTCGTCGATGACGACGAGCTTGGCGCGCGAAATCGGGCTTTGCCGGTTGAGCGAGAAGGTCGGCGACATTGATGTCTTGCCGGTCACTTCGTCCTCGACCGATTCCTCGCCCTTCGGCCTGTAGATCAGCGAATGGATGGTGCGGGCGTTGGTCGCCCCCTTCGAGCGCAGCACCTGCGCCGCCTTGCCGGTGAAGGCGGCGAACTGCACCTGGCCGTCGACATGCTCGGCGAAATAGCGCGCCAGCGTCGTCTTGCCGGTGCCGGCATAGCCGAACAGCCGAAAGACCTGCGGCCGGCCCTCTTTGAGCCAACGCCCGACCGCCTTCAGAGCCTCATCCTGCTGGGGAGAAAATTCCATCAGTGCGACAGACCGGATTCGCTGACGAAAGACAAGATTGGCCGCTATATCGACCGTTGCCGGCTGCGAGCGCTAGCCTCGACAACTCAGGCTACCAGCCGCAAGCCGGAACGTAAAGAGAACAAACCAGTATTGCCAATCAACGGCGAGCAAGAGCCATCGCGGCGGCCGGCGGGTCGTCATCGTCGTCTGGGACTGGCACGTATCCGCAATAGCTGACAGTCAAGCGCGCTTGCCCTTGCGAACGCGACCGAAGCGTGTCCTCCAGCTTGAACATATTGGCCAAAGGCACAAGCGCGGTGACAACGACAGCCGTTCCCCGGCTTTCCTGACTCTCGAACTTAGCGAAGCGACTCTTCAAATCGCTGACAATGGCACGGACATAGACCTCCGGCGCCAACACCTCGACCCTCATGATCGGCTCAAGCAATTGTACGCCTAGCTTGGGCGCCGCTTCCTTGAAACAGGCGCGGCTGGCGATCTCGAAAGCAGACGCCGAGGAGTCGGCGTGATGATAGGTACCGTCCACCAGCGTTGCCTTAATACCGATCATCGGGAAGCCAGCATAGGGACCGGAGGGGAGGATGCTTCGCAGCCCCTTTTCAACCGCATGACATAGTCGTCAGGAACGGCATTGTCAGAAATTCCGGACAGAAACATGAACTCCACGTTCTGCCCGTTGGGCTCGAACATAATCGTCACGCGGGCGAACTGACCCTGGCCTGCGAATTGCCTTTTATGCGTGTAGTCCTGCTCATGCGTGCGGGTAATCGTTTCGCGATAGGCCACTTGCGGAGCGCCAACATTGACCGAGACATTGAACTCATGGCGCAGGCGGTCGATGATGGTCTCGAGGTCAACCTCACGCATAGCGCCGATGATCGTCTGACCCGATTCCTCATCCCATTTCACCTGGAAGTCGGGCTGCTCCTCTGTCACCTTCAAGAAAGCCGTGCGAAACTCCTGCTCGTCGGCCCTGGACTTGGGCTCGATCGCGAATTGCAGCAAAGGCCAGGGCGCGCCAGGTTTTTCCATGGTGGCGACACGGTCGCAGGGAGCGCCAATATTTGCAACGGCGCATCGAGGCGAAATTCAGACTGACACAACAGAAGGCTAAACTGACGCTTTGGTTTCGCCGCTCTCAACTGCCGTCAGGGTCCGGGATCGTTCTCCAGCAGGATCGGCTTGCCATGCGGCGTGGCGTGCGCGGCGCGTTCCCAGGCGGCGGCGAGTTCATCGAC
This sequence comes from Mesorhizobium sp. CA14, assembly GCF_020165195.1. Classification (GTDB taxonomy): domain Bacteria; phylum Pseudomonadota; class Alphaproteobacteria; order Rhizobiales; family Rhizobiaceae; genus Mesorhizobium. The sequence continues at coordinate 291,398 of NZ_JAIUHR010000001.1, forward strand.
CTCGCCCTTGCGGGCGACACCCTTCCTGGACAAAAGCTTCTCCAGCGCCACCAGCCAATGCTCGTAGTAATCGTGGCCATCGCTTGCGGCGCCTGGCTGCTTCACCTCGGCGGACAGAGCCTCCGCCCATTCGCTCCACGAGAACAGACCCTCGCCGTGCAACGCAACCGTCAGGGCGAAGGCTTCGGCCTGCCACGGCTCGGCGAAGACCGGCTCGTCGAAACCCGCCGGCAACGCTCCATCATGCCGGCTCAAGATAGCTCTCCCAGGCATCGATCGAGACGCTGAGCGTCGGATCAGCGCCCTCGCCCCAGATTTCGGGCCCGTCGAACACCACGGTGTAGACCCATTGCGGGTTCTCGCCCTTGCCGTGCGCGTTGCTGTCGGGGAAGACGAAGCCGTCGCGCACCGCCTCGATCGTCCCGCTTTTGCCGCGCGCATAGCGCGGCAGGCGCGTATGTCCGGTCGGGTTGAAATTCTTCGTCCGCACCCGGTCGCCCGCCCGGAAACGCGCCGGTGTGGCGACCGGCCGGTCGCATGGCCCGCCCTTGGCGAGCACCGCCGGCACATCCGCCGCCCTCAGCACTTTCTTCGGCGTCGCGGCCGCATCGACCGCCTTGCCGGCGGCGAGATCGCGCTCCGTCACGAAGCCATGGCGTTTCAGGAGCACTTCCAGCGCCTTGATCCATATCTGGTAGTAGCTCGATGAATAATAATCGGCCGGATGCAGCGATTCCCGCACGTGCCGGCTCTCGTCGATATTCCAGGCCCCCATGGACCCGGCGGTGAGTGTCACGCCGAGCGCCCGTCTTTCCCATGCGGCGTGGAAATAAGGCTCGTCCTTTTCCGGCGCGACCGGCCCGAAACCCATCTGCCCGCCGAGATCCTGCGGTCCGTTCATGCCGGCTCCCCTTCCGGCTCTCTGGCAAGCGCGGTGCCGATCATCGCATCGCGGCTGACCAGTCCGGCGAGCTGCTCTTCGCTCCAGCCCTCGGTCCCCTTGGGACGCATCGGCACCACCAGGTAGCGAAGCTCGGCCGTCGAATCCCAGACACGGATTTTCTTCTTCGCCGGCAGCGTCAGTCCGAACTCCTCCAGCACGCTGCGTGGATCGATCACTGCCCGCGATCTGTAGGGCGGCGCTTTGTACCAGACCGGCGGCAAGCCGAGCACCGACCACGGATAGCAGGAGCAGAGCGTGCAGACGACGAGGTTGTGCGTCTCCTCGGTGTTGAACACGGACTGCATGTGCTCGCCCTGGCGGCCGGAGTAGCCCAGCGAGGCGATCGCCGCCGTCGCGTCGCGCTTGAGCCATTCAGCATAGGCGGGATTATTCCAGGCCTTCGCCACCACCCGCGCGCCGTTGCGCGGGCCGATCTTGGTCTCGTAGGTGTCGACGATGACGTCGATGGCCGCCGGATCGATCAGGCCCTTTTGGGTCAGGATCGTCTCCAGCGCGCGCACGCGCGCCGCGAACGGATCGAGCTCGTTGTCGTGGTCATGATCGTGGGACATGGCCGCAGATTAAGATCGGCTGCGGCTGGCCGCAAGCGCCACGGCTTGGGCCAGTCGGAGCGATCTACTCGGCCGCCGTCTTCTGCGGCTCGGGTTCGCCATCGAACAGCGAGGCTTGCTCGCCGCCTTCCACCACATGCAGCGCCGGCCGGCTCCTCTTCGACGAGAAACTGAGAAGCCAGCCCGAGAAATTCTCGAAATAGACGTAGATCACCGGCGTCACGAACAGCGTCAGCGCCTGCGAGGCGAGCAGACCGCCGACCACGGCAACGCCGAGCGGCTGGCGCAATTCGGCGCTGGCACCGGTGCCGAGCGCGATCGGGAACGTGCCCATCAACGCCGCAAGCGTCGTCATCATGATGGGCCGGAAGCGCATCAAGCAGGCTTTGTGAATGGAGTCCCTCGCCGACATGCCCTGTCGCCTGAGCTCCAGCGCGACGTCGACCATCATGATGCCGTTCTTCTTGACGATGCCGATCAGCATCAGAATGCCGATCACCGCGATCACCGACAGATCCATGCCGGCGAAGCGCAGCGCCACCACCGCGCCGAGCACCGCCGACGGCAGGCCGGTGAGGATGGTGAGCGGGTGGATGAAGCTCTCATAGAGCATGCCTAGAACGATATAGATCGTCAGGATCGCGCCGCCGATCAGGAGACCCTGGTTGGCAAGCGAATCCTGGAAGGTCTTGGCCGTGCCAGCAAAGCTCGTCGAGATCTCTTTCGGCATGCCGATCTGCTCTTTGAGCTGGTCGATGCGGGTCACCGTGTCGCCGAGCGATACGCCCTGCGGCAGGTTGTAGGAGATCGTCACGGCCGGAAGCTGGCCGAGCTGATTGACCGTCAGCGCGCCGGCCGTGCGATCGACATGCGCGAAGGCGCCGAGAGGCACAAGGCTGCCGCTAGCGGTCCTCACCTGGATGGCCAGCATCCGCTCGGGCGACCATTCGATCTTGGGATCGAGTTCGGTGATGACCTCATAGCTGTCGGCCGAACCGAAGATGGTCGAAACCTGGTCGGTGCCGAAGCCGCCATAGAGGGCGGAACGCAGCGTGTTGGTGTCGATGCCGAGCTGGGCCGCCTTGTCGCGGTCGATCACAAGCGAGGCCTGCAATGCGTTGTTCTGCAGGTCGCTGGTGACGTCGGTGAATTTCGTATGATCCGCGGCCATCGCGTCGTTCAGCTTCTGCGCCCAGATGTCGGTCTGGCCGGTATCCAGGCCCTGCACCACGAGCTGATAGGCGCTGGCCGACGACCGCGAGCCGAGCCGCAGGTTCTGCACGGGCTGCATATAGGTCTCGATGCCCGCCACGCCGGCAAGCTGGCGTCTGAGATCGGAGAGCACTTTCTCGATGTTAGGCCGCTGATCCTTGCCCTTGAGCTGGACGAAGAGCTGGCCCTGGTTGAGCGCGTTGTTGCCGCTGCCCGCCGACCAGGCCACATGGTCGACATAGGGCGACTTCGAAAACACGCTTGCCACCTGCCCTTGCAGCTTCGCCATGGCGTCGAACGAGATGTCCTGGCGCGCAAGCGTGGACACCGAGATCTGGCTGATATCCTCCTGCGGAAAGAAGCCTTTCGGCGAAACCTGGATCAGCCAAACCGACGCTGCGGCGGTTGCGACGAAGACGAGGAACACCAGGAAAGTGTTTCGCAGGCAGAAGCCCAGGATCCGGTCGTAGCCGCGCGTGAAGAGGTCCGGCTTATGACCGGGGGCGTGCTTTTCGCGATCGGCCTTGGTCACCGACAACAGACGCGAGCAGAGCATCGGCGTCAGCGTCAGCGACACGAACATCGAGGCCAGGATGGCGACGGTCACCACGACGGCGAATTCGTTGAAAATGCGGCCGATGACCCCGCCCATCAGAAGCACCGGAATGAACACCGCCACCAGCGAGATCGAGATCGAGATGATGGTGAAGCCGATTTCGCGGGCGCCCTTCAGCGCCGCGTCGAAAGCCGGCAACCCATCTTCTTCCATATGACGGAAGATGTTTTCCAGCATGACGATGGCGTCGTCGACGACAAGGCCGACGGCCAAAGTCAATCCCATCAGCGAGATGTTGTCGATCGAGAAGCCGAACAGGAACATCGCGCCAAGCGTGGCGATCAGCGAGATCGGCACCGCCACCGCCGGGATGATCGTCGCCGTCACCCGGCGCAGAAACACGAAGATTACCAGCACCACCAGCGCGATGGTCAGGAGCAGCGTGAACTGAACGTCGTCGACGGCCTGGCGGATCGATGTCGAGCGGTCGTTGAGCAGCTTGATCTGGGCGGCGGCCGGCATCTGCTCCTGGAAGGACGGCAGCATCGCCTTGACCTTGTCGACGACCGCGACGGTGTTGGCGTCGGGCTGGCGCTGCACGGCCATGATGATTGCGCGCGTGCCGTCATACCAGCTCGCCGTCGTCGTGGTCTGCACGGAATCGACGACGCGCGTCACGTCGCCCAGCCGCACCGGGCGGCCGTTCTTGGTGGCGATGATGAGATTGGAGAAACCTGCAGCGTCAGTGAGCTGCGTGTTGGCGGTAATCGTCAGCTGCTGCTTGTTGTTCTGCAAAACACCGAGCGGGGTGTTGCTGTTGGCCGAAGTGATCGCTGCCTGCAGCTGATCGATCGAGATGCCGCGCGCGGCGAGCGCGGTCGGATCGATCTGTATGCGCACGGCATATTTCTGCTGGCCGAAAATCGAGACCTGCGCAACGCCGTCGATGGTCGACAGCGAAGGCGAGATCACGTTTTCCGCGAAGGCGTCAAGATCGGTCAGCGGGACCGTGTCGCTCACCAGCGACATCAGAAGGATCGGCGCATCGGCGGGATTGACCTTGCGATAGCTCGGCGGCGAGGTCATTTCCGGGGGCAGCGATTTTTGCGTTCGCGCGATCGCCGCCTGCACGTCCGCGGCGGCGGCATCGATGTCGCGGTTGAGCACGAACTGGATGGCGATCGAGGTCTGCCCGAGCGAATTGGTGGTCGAGATCGAATCGATGCCGGCGATGGTCGCGAATTGCTTGATCAGCGGCGTCGCCACCGATGTCGCCATCGTCTCCGGCGAAGCGCCGGGAAGGCTGGCCGAAACGTTGACCACCGGAAATTCGGCGCTGGGCAGCGCCGCCACCGGCAGGAACTTGTAGGCAAAAATACCGCCCAGAATGAGGGCGAACGACATCAGCAGCGTGGCGACGGGCCTGCGAATGCAGAATTCGGAGATCATCGGCTCGCCCCGCCGGCCTTGTCGGCCTCCGCGACCTTGGGCGATGCCTGATCACCGGATCCGGCCGCGGCTTTGCCTTCATGCACCGCCGCGCCGTTCTTCAACCGTGTCTGGCCTTCAACGACGACCTTCTCGCCGCTCTTGAGACCATCGCTGATGGCGCTGTTTTGGCCCTCCGTCAGCGCCACCTGCACCGGCCGCATCTCGACGGTGTTGTCCGGTTTGAGCACATAGACGAAGGGGCCCTTCTGGCTGGGCTGCACCGCGACCGTCGGAACCGAGGTCATCTGCGGCATCATGCCGGCCTCGAGCACCACGTTCACATACTGCCCAGGCCACAGCGAAAGATCCGGATTCGGTATGCTCGCCCGCGTGGCGATGGTGCCGGAGGCCGTATCGACGCTGGAATCGACGAAATCGAGCGTGCCCTTGCCGATCGGCATGGGATCGCCGTTCTTGGTCAGCGTCACGTCGCCTTGCTGTGGGTCGGCGAGCGCCTTGTGCAACAGGGCAAGGTTGCTCTCGGGCAGCGTGAAGTTCACCTGCAGCGGGTCTATCTGCGTGATGGTGACCAGCGGCGTCGAGCTGCTCGAGTTGCCGTTGCTGGTGGTGACGAGATCGCCGACCGAGACATTGATGGCGCCGAGCCGGCCCGAGATCGGCGCCGTAATCGTTGCATAGCTCAATTGCACGGTGTCGGCATCGATGGTCGCCTTGTCCGCGTCGATGTTGGCGGCCGCGGCCTTCTGCGCCGCCAGCGCCTGATCGTAGGTCTGCTGCGTGCCGGCCTGCTTGGTGACGAGATCCTTGGCGCGCTGCAGATCGGCCTGGGCGCTCACCAGCATCGCCTGGTCCTTGGCCAGCATCGCCTGATCCTTGGCGAGCTGCGCCTTCAGCGCGCGGTCATCGAGCGAAATGAGCAGATCGCCGGCCTTGACCATCTGCCCGTCCTTGACCGCGATCGACACGATCTGGCTGGAAACACGGGCATTGATGTTGACCACCTGCGGTGACGAGACGAAGCCGATAGCATAGCGGCGGATCGGAAAATCGGCGGTCGTCGCGGTGGCGGAGACGATCGAGGCCGAACGCGGACCGCCGCCTTTCGCATTGTCCGAGGCACCGGCCGCTTTATCGCCGCTCGCCGTCTTATCCGCGGTGGCCACGCTGGCCTGCTTGCCCGAAATCAGTTGCTCGACCTTGGGCAACATCGTGGGCGAAAGATAGAACCCGGCGCCCGCCAAGCAGGCGACCGCAACCACTGCAAAGGCGATTTTTCCGCGCATCGACAAATAAGCCTTCTATCCGACACGCCGATACCGGTGGTCCATTCTAGCTCGCTTCACGATCTCGTGCCGCGATTTTCGTGGAGTAGATAGGACAAGGCTTTGGCGGAAAAGGGCCAAAACGGGGCATTACGAAGATTTAATGTGCACTGCACAATGGCTAGGCAGCCGGCTAACATGCCGTCGCGGACCCTCGCGTCGGTCCAAAAATGCCCTAACGGAGCATTGGCCACAGCGTCGCCGCCAGCAGCACGCCCATGGCGATATTGAACCATTTCAGCCGCACCGGATCCGACAGGAAGCCGCGCAACGCCGTGCCGAACCCGGCCCACACCGAAACGCTGGGGAGGTTGACGATGGTGAAGGCGATCGAGATGAGCGCCACCGAGACGAACGGGTGATCGGCATTGGTATAGACGGCCATCGCAGTGATCGCCATCACCCATGCTTTGGGGTTGACCCACTGGAAGGCAGCGGCGTCGATGAAGCGCATCGGCTGCCCCTCCGCTCCTTTTCCATCGCTCATCGAGCGCGACATGGCGATCTTCCAGGCGAGGTAGAGCAGGTAGGCGGCGCCCGCGATCTTCAGCGCCGTATGCAGCGCAGGGAACGCCGTCAACACCGCGCCGAGCCCGAAGCCGACGGCCAGCAACAGGACCAGGAAGCCGATGCTGATGCCCAGCATATGCGGAACCGTCCTGGTGATGCCGAAATTGACGCCGGAAGCGAGCAGCATGAGGTTGTTCGGCCCCGGCGTGATCGAAGTCACGAAGGCATAGACCAACAGGGCAAGGAATGTGTCGAGCGACATGTTATCCTCCCAGCCTTACTGTCCTTTTAGCAAATGCGCAAAAGCCAGAACCGGCAACCGCCGGGCCAAGCTTGAAACAGGATGGTTGTCCTGTTCACATTCCCTGCGGGCCGCGGTTCATCGCGGCGACGCCGGTGCGGCAGATCTCGACCAGTCCAAGCGGCTTCATGATGGCGATGAACTGGTCGAGCTTGGAGCCCTTGCCGGTGATCTCGAAGATGAAATGCTCGGTGTTGGCGTCGATGACCGAGGCGCGGAAAGCATCCGCGAGACGAAGCGCCTCAACCCGGGCGTCGCCAGTGCCGGCGACCTTGACCAGCGCGAGCTCGCGTTCCAGCGGCCGCTCCTGCCCAAGCTCATGCGAGCGCACGGTCAGGTCGACCACCCGGTGCACCGGCACGATGCGCTCGAGCTGATGCTTGATCTGCTCCATCACATGCGGCGTGCCGCGCGTCACGATGGTGATGCGCGACAGATGCTTCTCATGCTCAGTCTCGGAAACGGTAAGGCTTTCAATGTTGTAGCCACGGCCCGAGAACAGGCCGATGACGCGGGCAAGCACGCCCGGCTCGTTGTCGACCAGCACTGAAAGCGTGTGCGTTTCCGGCTTCTCGGTTTCCTTGGCGATGAAATAAGCGGAGCCGGTCGGTTGAAGGTGCTGTGCGTTCATAAGGTGAATCTCGATTTCAGACTTTTGAGCTAATTCTCTGTTTGCGCACGGCTTTCTCTCGATAGCCTCGCCTTGATGGCTGCCTACACCAGTTCCCTGCCCTTGGCGTCGATGGCGTTGGCGACCACCTCGTCGGTCGCCTCGTCCGGCAGGAGCATCTCGTTATGCGCCTTGCCCGACGGGATCATCGGGAAGCAATTGGCCAAGGTCGCCACGCGGCAGTCGAACAGCACCGGTTTCTTGACCGAGATCATCTCCTTGATCGCGTCGTCGAGCTCGTCTGGCTTGTCGCAGCGAATGCCGTGGCCGCCATAGGCTTCCGCCAGCTTGACGAAATCCGGCATCGCCTCGGTGTAGGAATGCGACAGCCGGTTGCCGTGCAGCAGCTGCTGCCATTGGCGCACCATGCCCATATACTGGTTGTTGAGGATGAAGATCTTGATCGGCGCCTCATATTGCACCGCCGAGCTCATCTCCTGCATGGTCATCTGCACCGAGGCGTCGCCGGCGATGTCGATGACCAGTGCATCGGGATGCGCGATCTGCACGCCGAGCGCCGCCGGCAGGCCGTAGCCCATAGTGCCCAGCCCGCCCGACGTCATCCACCGGTTCGGTTTGTCGAAATGATAGTGCTGCGCCGCCCACATCTGGTGCTGGCCGACCTCGGTGGTGATGTAGGTATCCTTATCTTTGGTCAGTTCGTAGAGCCGCTGGATCGCGTATTGCGGCATGATCACGTCGTTGTTCATCTTATAGGCGAGCGAATCCCGCGCCCGCCATTTCGCGATCTGCTCCCACCACGGATAAAGCGCCTTCTTGTCGACCTTTGCGGTCGCCCGCCACAGCCGCACCAGATCCTCCAGCACGCGACCGACATCGCCGAGGATCCCGATATCGGCATGGACGTTCTTGTTGATCGAGGACGGATCGATGTCGATATGGATCTTCTTCGAGTTCGGCGAGAACGCACTGAGCCGGCCGGTGATGCGGTCGTCGAAGCGCGCGCCGATGCAGATCATCACGTCGCAATCGTGCATCGCCATATTGGCTTCGTAGGTGCCGTGCATGCCGAGCATGCCGACCCAGTTCTTGCCTGATGCCGGATAGGCGCCGAGCCCCATCAGCGTCGAGGTGATCGGAAAGCCGGTGAGATCGACCAGCTCGCGCAGCAGATGGCTGGCTTCCGGACCGGAATTGATGACGCCGCCGCCCGAATAGATGATCGGCCTCTTCGCGCCCGCCATCAGCTCGACGGCAGCCTTCACCTTCTCCAGGTCGCCCTGGACCTTCGGCTGGTAGCTGGTGCGCGGCGCCGTCTGCGGCGGCACGTAGATGCCCTTGGCGAACTGCACGTCCTTCGGGATGTCGACCACGACCGGGCCGGGACGCCCCGTCGTCGCGACATGGAAGGCCTCATGGATGGTGGCGGCGAGCTCGTTGACGTCCTTCACCAGCCAGTTGTGCTTGGTGCAGGGGCGCGTGATACCCACGGTGTCGCATTCCTGGAAGGCGTCGGAGCCGATCAGCGAGGTCGGCACCTGGCCGGTGAGGCAGACCAGCGGGATGGAATCCATCAGCGCGTCCTGCAGCGGCGTCACCGCATTGGTCGCGCCGGGACCCGAGGTCACCAAAAGCACACCGGCCTTGCCTGTCGAGCGCGCATAGCCTTCGGCCGCATGGCCGGCGCCCTGCTCGTGCCGGACCAGAATGTGCTCGACCTCGTCCTGCTGGAAAATTTCGTCATAGATCGGAAGCACCGCGCCGCCCGGATAGCCGAAGACATGCTTGACGCCATTGTCCTTCAGCGCCTGCACCACCATCTCCGCGCCTGTCATCTCGCGCCGCTCGTTCTGTCCGTTGCTCATCGGTCTGGTCCCGTACTGTCCGCCGTCTGGCGATTTGCTGCTCGTTAAGTTGGTTGAAGGCAATAAAAAAGGCCCCCGAGGGAGCCTGTGGGATGCGCATGGGAGGTTTTCGCCCGGCGGTTACACCGCCTTGCCCACGCGCCAGCCTACGAGAATGAGTGCCGTTTTCATGGGCGCGGACAATAAGGGCGAAAACGCGGGCTCGTCAATGGGGTCCAGCGCGAATTCACTCGCCTGTGAGAACGGCGCCGGCGCGCTCCCATCGCACAGCTACCATAGTACAGTTGAGCGTGCCTCTCCGACACACCACTATGCGCGGGCAAAAGACGTGCGAGGAGGACGCATGGCTGGCGAGCGGAAGCATATACGCGAGATCGACCAGGTTCTGTCCGGCGTGCGATCGTATCGCGACGATATCGTGGTCCAATCCTGGCTGCGCTGCATCGACATTCATCGGCTCGACCCGGCACGGCCGACCGAAGCTTATATCGTCCTAACGGTTTGATTTCATTGTAATCCCTCATGAGCGTCACGATTGGCACGCCGCCTACTGCTCATGCCGGACTCTAGCAAAGTGGAGGAGAACAAATGCTCGAGAGGACACCCACCACCAAGGCGCAGGCGCTGCTCGACAAGTTCGGCAAGGCGCTGGAAGCCGGCGACATCGACAGCGCCGTCAACTGCTTCCAGGCCGATTGCTACTGGCGCGACCTTGTCACCTTCACCTGGAACCTGAAGACGATGGAGGGCCAGGACCAGATCCGCGACATGCTGCAGGCGACGCTGGCCAGCACCAAGCCGACGGGCTGGGCGGTGGCCAAGGGCGAGGAAGCGACCGAGGACGGCGGCGTCATCACCGCCTGGATCACCTTCGAGACGAGTGTGGCGCGCGGCTTTGGCCTCGTGCGGTTCAAGGGCGAGCTGATCTGGACCCTGCTCACCACCATGGCGGAGCTGAAGGGCCATGAGGAGAAGGCGGGCTTCACCCGCCCGCTCGGCGCCAAGCATGGGCACGGCAAGGGCCGCAAGACGTGGCGTGAGGAGCGCGACGACGAGATCGCCGAACTCGGCCACACCAGGCAACCCTATGTGGTCATCATCGGCGGCGGCCAGGGCGGTATCGCGCTCGGCGCCCGGCTGAAGCAGCTCGGCGTGCCGGCCATCATTGTCGAGAAGAACGAGCGTCCGGGCGACTCCTGGCGCAAGCGCTACAAGTCGCTCTGCCTGCACGACCCGGTCTGGTACGATCACCTGCCCTATATCGACTTTCCGAAGAACTGGCCAGTCTTCGCGCCCAAGGACAAGATCGGCGACTGGCTGGAAATGTACACAAAGGTGATGGAGCTGAACTATTGGAGCTCCACATCGGCGAAATCCGCCAAATACGACGAGAAGGCCAAGGAATGGACGGTCGTCGTCGAGCGCGACGGCAAGGAGATCGTGCTCAGGCCGAAGCAACTGGTGCTGGCGACCGGCATGTCGGGCAAGGCGAACTGGCCGAAATACAACGGCCAGGATATCTTCAAGGGCGAGCAGCAGCACTCCTCGACCCATCCCGGCCCGGACAAATACCGCGGCAAGAAGGTGGTGGTCATCGGCTCCAACAATTCGGCGCATGACATCTGCGCGGCGCTGTGGGAAGGCGGCGCCGACGTGACCATGGTGCAGCGCTCGTCGACCCACATCGTCAAGTCCGACACGCTGATGGATATCGGACTTGGCGCGCTCTACTCCGAGCAGGCGGTGGAGAACGGCATGACGACCGGCAAGGCCGACATGATCTTCGCTTCGCTGCCCTACCGCATCCTGCATGAGTTCCAGATCCCGCTTTACCAGCAGATGAAGGAGCGCGACGCGAAATTCTACGAAGACCTGGAAAAGGCCGGCTTCATGCTCGACTGGGGGGACGACGGCTCAGGCCTTTTCATGAAATATCTGCGCCGCGGCTCCGGCTATTACATCGATGTCGGCGCCTGCGACCTCGTCGTCGACGGTTCGATCAAGCTGAAGAGCGGACCGGACGCCGCTGTGCAGGAACTCACCGAAACCGGCGTCAAATTCGTCGACGGCACCGAATTGCCGGCTGACTTGGTGATCTATGCCACCGGCTACGGCTCGATGAATGGCTGGGCCGCCGACCTCATCTCGCAGGAGGTAGCGGACAAGGTCGGCAAGGTCTGGGGCCTCGGCTCCGCCACCACCAAGGATCCGGGTCCTTGGGAGGGCGAGCAGCGCAACATGTGGAAGCCGACGCAGCAGGAAGCGCTCTGGTTCCACGGCGGCAACCTGCACCAGTCGCGCCACTATTCGCAATATCTGTCGCTGCAGCTCAAGGCGCGCCAAGTTGGCCTGCCGACGCCTGTCTACGGGCTGCAGGAGGTCTACCACAAGAGCTGACGCAACGGCCCTCTCGCGGATAGCAGAAGCCCGGCCGGGGCTTCTGTTATCTATGCCACTTTCTCAGCCGCGAACTTTTTCACCACCCGCTCGAGCAAGGGCACGTAGTCGCGAAAGGCACGCGTCTTCATGTCGGCGACCTTGCCGCCCTCGTCCCAGATCCGCACGCGCACCGCTTCGTCGTGGAAGGGATTGCTGCGGAACTCAGCCACCTCCTCCGCGCTCATCGGCCCGCCCTGCAGCGACAGCGTATGCACCGAAGCCGGCGACAGCTTGCTGAAATAGGTCGGATCGGTGGCGCAGAGATAGCGTTTGGCCGAGACATGCAGCCTGACGCATTCGACGATGACCGGCGGGAAGAAAGGCGCCAGCACCTCGCCGCCCGCCTCGTCATGGTGCTTGTCCTCGACGTCGTCGGGCGAATAGGTGCCGAACTCGCTGGTATAGTGGCCGATGTCGTGCAGCAGCGCCGCCGCCACAAGCTCCTCCGGCGCGCCGTCCTGCTCGGCCAGCCACGCGCCTTGCAGCATATGCTCCGACATCGTGACCGGCTCGCCGAGATAGGATTCGGCGCCGCGACGCTCGAAGATGTCGGCGATGAACTCGACGATGTTGCCTGCGTTCAATTCGTTGGGATTCATTCCGCCGCCTCCTTGAAACCATGCTCGATCGCCGCAAGCGTCGACAGCAGGCCGTCCTTGTCGGCGTAGCAGCCCTGCAGCCAGCGCTTGCCGCTGCCGGAAAACGCCTTGCGCGCGTGCATGACGCGGGTGTTGTCGACGATGAAGGATTGCCCCGCCTCAAGCTTGAAGGTCACCTCGAAGGCCGGATCCTCGATCAGCTCGGCGAACCGGCGATAGGTCGCGTAGTATCTGTCCATCTCGGCGAAGGGCACGTCGACGGCCGGCGCCAGCGAGCGGTTGTTGAAGCGGATGCAGATGAGCTCGCCGTCGGGCCCGAGCTCGATCATCGGCCGCTTGGACTGCAGCCGCACGCCCGACGAGCCGGCATATTCGAAACGCGCCGGATAGGAAGAGAGCAGCCGGAAGCCGTCTGGGTTTTCCGACTGAAGTGCTGCCGCCACCGCGAACCCGTCGACGACGCTGGACTCGCCGCCTTCCACCGTGTTCTCGATGCAGGCGAGGATCTGCAGCGTCGGCACCGGATCGCGATAGGGATTGTCGGTATGCGCCTGCAGGCCGAGATTGGTGTAGGCGAGATTGTTCGGATTGACCTCGGCCCGCACCTCGAACCAGCGCCCGTAATTGGTCTCCCTTATATAGCCGAAAAGGTCCGCCACTTTGCACAGCGCGCCGGATTCCGTCGGCAGGCCGTCCATGACGGCGAAGCCGAAGCTGCGGACCGCAGCCAGCCATTGCCGCAAGACGTTGCTGTCTCTGCTGGCATCCGCATAGGCAGCACGCGGCACGGAATTCTGCATCGTGGCTTTCGTCCAGCGCTCTATGCCGCCTCCCGTCCAGCCAGGTTCGCGAGCCTCCTTGCGATCGTAGGCATGAGCGCGGAGCCAGCTTGCGGAAAACCTGACGGTCTTGCCTTCAGGAGCGAATGTGACCTCCAGCGCTCCGCCCTTGATCTCAGCCGCGCCGATCCGCGTTTCCGCCGGAATATCGAGGATGGTGATCAGCCGCTGTCCGTTGCCAGCACTGCGCGTCTTGTCATCCAGCGCATTGTCGCGCAGCCATATGGCGTGGAAGCGGCTCACCGTTCCGTCCTTCCAGCCAAGCGCGATCACTCGTCCGTCGTTGCCCAGCGTCGCCGTCCTCAACATATCCCGAAAGCTCCCATCCTCTACCCGCCACTGTTGGGCACGGATTGCATGCTGGCTTCACCAGAGGCATAATTCAAATTATCGTTTTGCGGGTATTGGCGCTAAATTTCTGATGGCTGGAAAAGCTTTCGATGCGATGCCTCCTCTCGACTGGCTGCGCAGTTTCGAGGCTGCCGCCCGCCTGTCGAACTTCACCGCCGCGGCCGCCGAGCTCGGGCTCACGCAAGCCGCCGTCAGCCAGCACATCCGTTTTCTGGAAGAGCGGCTCAGGACGCGATTGTTCGCGCGCCTAGCGCGCGGCGTGGCATTGTCGCCGGAGGGCGCAGCCTATCTCCCGCACATCCAGTCGGCATTCGCGACCATCGGCAACAGCACCAATGAGCTGTTCGAGCCCCGCGCTTTGCAGACCGTCAGCATCCGCGTCCCTATCTCCTTCGCACTGCTGGTGCTGGTCCCGGCCTTGCCCGAGCTGGCAAAAGCACTGCCGCAGATCCGGCTCGATCTGGTGACCATCCATCGGCCGACCGACTACGACCAGCCGGGGTCGGCGCTCGACATACGCTTCGGCAACGGGTCCTTTCCCGGGCGCGAGGCCGACCGGCTGACCGTCGAGCGGCTTGTCCCGGTCGCGGCTTCAACGCTTGCCCGTGGTGGCGAGTGGACGTCGTTGCCGCTGCTCCTGGTGGCGGGCGCGCGCGAGATGTGGGCGGAATGGTTCGCCGCCGCGGGGCTTCCCGGCCATCCCCGGCGCTCGCATCGCTTCGACAGTTTCGTCGCAGCCATGGAAGCCGCGAAGGCCGGCGCCGGAGCGCTGCTCGGCTCGCGTCCGCTGATCGACGCGGCTCTGAAGGACAAGGCTCTCGTCAGGCTTTCGGATTTCGAGCTTTCGAGCCCCTCGGGCCATTTCCTGACGAGACCGTCATCATCGCGACTGTCCGGCGCCGAGCAGGATTTTCGCCGCTGGCTTCTGTCGCACGTTGCCGGAAGTTCAAGATAGCGTGTCGGCCGCTGCTCCGATCCGTTTCCAGTAGATGAGCGTGCCGGTCAGCCCGCCATGCGGCTTGAGAGCAAAATCGGGGATCTCACCGGCCAAGGTGAAACCGAGTTTCTTATAAAGCCCGGCCGCGCCCTCTTCGCTGGCGGTGTCCAGCACCAACAGCGTGCGGCCTTTCTCAACGGCCAGTTTCTCCGCTGCCCGCATCAGGGCCGTCGCCACGCCTTTGCCGCGATGGTTTCGGCCGGTCATCAGCTTGGCGATCTCGGCGCGGTGCGGTTGATTGGGCGGGAAGTCGAGCAGCAGCGTCACGGTGCCAGCAAGCGCATCACCCCGCCATGCGCCCAGCATCGCCCTTTCCCCACGCGCGGCCGCGGCAAGCGACTTGCGCCAGAAATCCCGGGCGGCCTCCACCGACAACGGATGCATGAAGCTCACCGACCCGCCGGCGGCGACCGTCTCGATCAACAGATCGGTGAGCATCGCGATGGTCGCCGCATCGTCGCTCAACGCCCGGATTTCAAGGGAATTCATGCTGGTGCTCTCCAGGTGACGAGACATCGGGGACAAGGTCATTCGAAATGGCTGATGCGTTTCCGTCGCCGCGCCCGCCGGATTTCGGCGATGCGGTCGGCGTCGTCCTCGCTGAGATGGCGGCCACGCTCCAAGATCTCGAGCGTATATTCCTCGTAGGTCAGACCGAGCCGCTCGGCCCTCTCCAGCCGCATCAGCATGACGGCGTGGCTTGGCGCCTTCCAGGCCTTGTCGTGGGCGGCGCGCCAAGCGAGGAAAATATAGGCGTCGCCCTTGCCCCAGGGCGGGCCATCGTAGTCATCGAGCGGCGGCCCGCCATTGTGCGAGCGTTTTGGCCGGCGAGACATCGGGGTCAGTCCCTGACCAACGCCACGAGATACTCCGCCGCATCCGGTCCGGGAGCATGAAAGACGCAATCCGAGGGCGCGCCCAGCGCCAGGCAGTCGCCGGGCTCGAGCCTGTGCACCACATCGCCCTCGGTGAAATCAAGCCTGCCGTCGATCAGCCATATCTGCTGCTTGATGAACGCGTATGATGCCGCTGGGAGACTGACCTTGGCACCTGCCGGAAGGCTGACCCTGACCAGTTCCAGCGGCATCTGCGATGCCGGCGACAGATGCCGCCTGATATAACCGGTCGCCGGATCCCGCCAGACCGGCTGCTCGTCTCGGCGCGAAACACCGCCGCCTTGCATCTCGGCGCGTGCGATCAGCGTCGACAACGTCATGCCGAAGGCCGCCGCGATCCGCACCAGGAGCGCCGCGGTCGGACTGGTCGTGCCGCGTTCGATGGCGCTCAGCATCGCCTTCGATACGTCCGAGCGCTCGGCCAATTCGGCCAGCGACCAGCTCCTCACCGTCCTTTCGGAGTGTATCCGCCTGCCGATCGTAGCTGTAATATCATTCGATATATCAGTCATTCGTCCAATATATCGGAATTTCGAAAACTGGGAAGAGTCGATTCTATCGAATTGTCGCGGCTGGTTTAACGCTGACTACACCATCCGACCTCACCTGACTTTAACCCCGATTGGATAGGGTTCCCGCTCCAGGGGAATGGGACCAGCGCATTATGTTTGTTGAACGCGAAGCCTCTGTCGGGGAACCGACCTCGCAGGAACGCCGCAACATCCAACAGAACGACAAGCGCATTCTGGGCAACGTCGTGCAATGCGACGGCGCGCGCGCCACCATCAGCGCCCATGCGGAAGACGCCGAGGGCACAGTCACCGGCCTCTGGACCGTCGGCAGGATGATCTCCATCAATCTCGGCTCAACGAGAACGGTTGGCCTTGTCTATGCCATCGGCAAGTCGGACCGCGCCTGGAACCCCGACGGGCAGAATCTCATCGAGGTCAGCGTCGAGCTGGTCGGCGAAGTGCGCGACGGCGTCGAGCCTGGCGCCAAGCCGGTTTTCGACCGCGGCATCACCACCTATCCGCATATCGGGGCCATTGCTCACCGCATCCGAACCCGCGACCTGC
Source organism: Mesorhizobium sp. CA14 (assembly GCF_020165195.1). Classification (GTDB taxonomy): domain Bacteria; phylum Pseudomonadota; class Alphaproteobacteria; order Rhizobiales; family Rhizobiaceae; genus Mesorhizobium. Next base: position 307,959 of record NZ_JAIUHR010000001.1, read on the forward strand.
AGGCGGTCTACGACCTGGCCGGGCGCCATTCGGTGACCATCGGCACGCTGTCGCAGGATGAATCGATCGATGCCAACATCGCCATCGACGACACGCTGGCGCGCCATTTCGCCATCGTCGGCACCACCGGCGTCGGCAAATCGACGGCGGTCTCGCTGCTCTTGCGCAAGACGATCGCGTCGCGTCCCGACCTGCGCGTGCTCATCCTCGACCCGCACAATGAGTTTGCCGCCTCGCTGCCGGAATATTGCGTCAAGGTCGATTCCAAGACGCTCGACCTGCCGTTCTGGATGTTCAGGCTCGAGGAGTTCGCCGAAGTGCTGTTTCGCGGCCGCGAGACGGTGCCTGAGGAAGTGGATGTCCTGCGCGACCTGATCCCGGCCGCCAAGAACCTCTACCGCAACCCGAGCTCCGGAACTTACATCAGGCGCGGCAGCGACGCGCTGACCGCGGACACGCCGGTGCCTTACCGCGTTGCCGATCTCATCAAGCAGATCGACGAGCGCATGGGCATGCTCGAGAGCAAGAATGACCGCCCGACCCTGAAATCGCTGAAGACGCGCATCGAATCGGCCGCTGCCGACCCACGCTACCGCTTCATGTTCAATTCGCGCCTGATCGAGGACACGATCCACGAAACGATCGGCAATATTTTCCGCGTCCCCAGCCACGGCCGCCCGGTCACTTGCTTCGAGATGGCGGGCATGCCTTCGGAGGTCGTCAACTCGGTCTGCTCGGTGCTGGCACGCCTGGCCTTCGACCTAGCGCTGTGGAGCGAGGGCCGGCTGAAGCTGCTGCTGCTTTGCGAGGAAGCCCACCGCTACATGCCGGCCGATCCGCGCCTCGGCTTCGCGCCGACCAGGCACGCGCTGTCGCGCATCGCCAAGGAAGGCCGCAAATATGGCTGCTATCTGGGCGTCGTCACCCAGCGCCCGGGCGAGCTCGACCCGACCATCCTGTCCCAGTGCTCGACCTTCTTCGCCATGCGGCTCGCCAACGAGCAGGATCAGGCGATCATCCGCTCGGCGATCGCCGACTCCTCGGCCTCGACCCTGGCGTTCCTCTCCTCGATGGGGCAGCGCGAAGCCATCGCTTTCGGCGAAGGCGTGGCAACCACCATGCGGCTGAAGTTCGAGAAGCTGCCGCAGGAATTCATCCCAGGCACCGCGAAAGGCGAGCAGATCGAGCCCTCCGTGGACGGCAACGACGTCGATCTGGCCATGATCGTCGAGCGGCTGCGCAACGTGCCGAAGCCGCAGCAGTCCATGGCCTTCGCCGAGACTGTGGACTCGACCCGCCAGGCCGGAGACCCGGACTACAAGAAGCCGGCCAACTCCCCGCGCGTGCAGCCCGACGACGACTTCGACACGCGCTACGGCCTGAAGCCCTCGACCTTCGGCATGCGCCAGTTCAACGATTGAGCCAGCGACCTCGGTCGGCAAGGGTAAATTCCACCAGGAAATTCGTCAGGCTGAGTCGAATGGGGTCGCCGTCGAGAACCGGAGCGGAGCGGACATAAAGTCCGTGAGCACCGGAAGCGCAGAGAGCGGCTCCAGGCGGCCAGCCTCACGAATTTCCTGGTGGAATTTTAGGCGCAGACGCGGTTGCGGCCCTGCTTCTTCGCCTCATAGAGCTGCCGGTCGGCGCGGCGATAGAAATCCTCCGCGGTCTCCTTGTGGTCCCAGACGGCAAGGCCGACGCTGGTGGTGACCTTCAGCCGCACATTGCCCGACATGATCGACAGGTTGGCGATCGCCTTGCGGATGCGCTCGGCGAAGCGGGCGAGCAGATCGACATCCATATTGGGGGTGACGACGGCAAACTCCTCGCCGCCCAATCGCGCCACCACATCGTGATAGCGCGTCATGCCTCTGAGGCAGGCGGCGACGGCTCTCAGCACCTCATCGCCGACATCGTGACCATGCGTGTCGTTGACCTGTTTGAAATGGTCGAGATCGAGGATCATCAGCCCGACCGGCCTGTCGATGCGGCGAAACTCCTGCAGATATTCGCGCAGCGCATCGTCGAAATAGCGGCGGTTCTGCATGCCGGTCAGACTGTCGGTGAGCGCCGCTTGCTCAAGCGTCTGCGAACGGGCGCTGAGCGACACCGTCATGGCCCTGAGCTTGCCCTCTTCCCGCACCTGGCCGCGGATCAGCGGGTAGATGAAGAAGCTGCCGAAGAACAGCGCTGTCGCCAGCAACGCGCCTGTAACGAACAGCAATTTGTTGAGATAGACGATTCTGTCGGCGCGCGATGCAGTATCGAGGTCGGCGGCGATGTCCTGCAACTGGCCATAGGCATGGAAGGTCACCAAGCCCGCGGCCAGGATCACAAAAATAAAGACGAAAAATGCGGATTCCGCCTTATGGAAACGCATCAACTCCCCGCGGCACTGTAGCCCCCAAAGGTTATGGCATGGCCGACCTTACGGACCGTTAATTCGAACAACTTTAGCGAGAATTGGAGCCGGTGACTTTAAGGCGCTGATTGAAAACGCTTTAGTCAGTCCAGGAGTGCCAACTCGTCGCCCGGCCGCAGCCTGCGCCACTCCGCGCCCAGCTGGTGCCTGAACCACGTCGACTGGCGTTTGGCATATTGCCGGGTCGCGATCTTGGCGCGTTCGATGGCTTCGGGAAAACTTGATTGGCCGGCCATCGCCGCCTGCAGCTCCCGCACGCCGATCGCTTTCATCGCCGGCAGGTCGGGATCGAGGTCGAGCGCGATGAGCTGACGCACTTCGTCGAGCGCGCCCTTATCGAGCATCTGGTCGAAACGCGTCTCGATGCGCAGGACCAGTTGCTGCCGATCCGGCTCGATGACCAGGAAGCGCGCGCTGTCACGATCGATCAGTGGCCGGCCGCGCGTCGCCTGCCATTCGAGGATCGAGCGCCCCGAAGCGTCGAGCACTTCGAGCGCCCGCACGATACGCTGGCCATCCGTCGGCCTGAGCTGCATGGCCATAGCCGAGTCCTCGTGCATCAGCAGGCGATGCAGCCTTTCGGCCCCTTGTTCCTTGAACTCGTAGCGCCAACGCTCGCGGACGGCTACCGGGATGTCCGGCATATCCGAGATGCCTTCGGCCAGCGCGCGGAAATAAAGCCCGGTGCCGCCGACGAAAACGACCGGACGGCCCCACAGCACGCCGTCGTCGATCAGCCTCGTCACGTCGCGTAGCCAGGCGCCGGTGGAATAGGCGGTGGAGGGGTGCACATGGCCGTAAAGGAAATGCGGCGCGCGCGCCATTTCGGCGGCGCTCGGCCGCGCCGTCAGGACGTCGAGCACCGAATAGCCCTGCATGGAATCGGTGTTGACGATGACCCCGCCATTGCGTTCGGCAAGATCGAGCGCCAGCGCCGACTTGCCGCTGGCGGTCGGCCCGGCTATCAGGATCGCGTTCTTGATGCGGCCTTCGCCCGCCTGCCTGCCGGAATTTTCGATGCCGCTGATCGCCACTTTAGTGTCCCGTCCAGAAGCCCGCGCCGTGCCGGCCCCGCTTGCGAATATGGCCTTGCGGGCCGCCGGCGCAAGCGCCCTTCACTGGCTGGCCGAGGATGTCGCTTGCGATCTCGTTTTGCCGCAGACGCCGGATATCGGCGAAATGACCGCCAATCTGCGCGCCGCATTGGCTTCCGAGCCGGTCGACGTCATCGTCCAGCCCGCCGACGGCAGGCGCAAGAAGATCCTGCTCGCCGATATGGATTCGACCATGATCGACCAGGAATGCATCGACGAGCTCGCCGACGAAATCGGCGTCAAGGATCATGTGGCGGCGATCACCGCGCGCTCGATGAATGGCGAGATCGCCTTCGAGCCCGCCTTGCGCGAGCGCGTCGCCTTGCTGAAAGGCCTCGACACCGCCGTGGTCGACCGCATCATCGCCAACCGGCTGACGCTCGCCGCCGGCGGCCGCGCCTTGGTGCAAACGATGCGCGCCCATGGCGCCTGGACGGCCCTGGTCTCTGGCGGCTTCGACGTCTTCACCAGCCGCATCGCCGCCATGTTGGGATTTCAGGAAAACCGGGCCAACCGGCTGATCGAGAAAGACGGCACATTCACCGGCATGGTGGCCGAGCCGATCCTAGGCCGCGCGGCCAAGGCCCAAGCCTTGCTCGACATCGCGAAGAGGCTCGGGCTGACGACCGAGGATGCCATCGCGGTCGGCGACGGCGCCAACGATCTCGATATGATCCGTCTTGCCGGCACCGGCGTCGCGCTTCACGCAAAGCCGGCGGTGGCGGAGCAGGCGCGGACCCGCATCGATCATGGCGACCTGACCGCGCTGCTCTATCTCCAGGGCTATCGCCGGGACGAGTTCGTCTTGTGAGGTCTCCGATGACGCCGATCCGCACCGAACGTCTCATCCTGCGCAACTGGGAAGAGCACGACCGCGAGCTTTTCCACCGCATCAACTCCGACGAGCGCGTGATGGAGTTCTTCCCGTTCCGCCGCGACCGCGCCGCGGCGGACGCCAAGATGGACGAATTCCGCGGCTGGATCGAGGAGGATGGCTACGGCTTCGCCGCCGCCGAGATCGCGGCCACCGGCGAATGCATCGGCTTCGTCGGTCTCCTGGATACGGATGATGTGCCATCGCTGCCGGACGGCACGATCGAGATCGGCTGGCGGCTGGCGCCGGAATTCTGGGGCAAGGGCTATGTCACCGAAGCAGCGGAAGCCTGGCTCGCCTTCGGCTTCGAAACGCTGAGGCTGGAGGAGATCGTCTCCTTGGCGGTCGCCGGCAATCATCGCTCAATCGCCGTCATGAAGCGGCTCGGCATGCGAGCCGATCCAGGCGCCGATTTCGATCATCCGAGCATTCCCGACAGCCACCCGCATCTCAAGCGGCATGTCATGTACAGGCTGTCGCGCGAGGATTGGCAGGCACGACGTATCTGATCAATGCGTCTCAGGGGGACGTTCGTCTCCGGACTGTGGCGGACCATCCGGGACCTGATCGAGAATCCTGGCAAAATCCGCGCCGGATGCATTGCCCGCCCGTCGGCGCAGGAAATCGGCTGCAGTCTCCATGGCACCGACCTTTTGTGCCACGGCCGAGGCGATCCACTGATTGAGCGACACACCGTCCGCTTTTGCCAGGCGCGCCGCCGCCTCCTTGACCGAGAGGGGCAGCTTCAAAGGATATGTTGCCTTGCTCATGTTCGTGTTCCTTCCAGCAACTCGGCCGGGCCTATGACCGGAACGCCGAAGCGAGCTTCGGCGTTCAAGAAGTCACGGCGGTTGTACGTGACCAGCGCATCTGCCCTGCCATTGACGGCCGCCTCCAGCACCATTTCATCCTTCGGATCGGCCAACTGCGGACGCCAGAGGAAGTGCAGCTCGACAGGCTCCGCCAAGGCAGCAAAGCCGGCCAGCAAGCGATCTAGCTCAACAGCTGACAGGCGATGGATAGCCGCTTGCTCCGGTCGTGACAGTACTGCTTCATACTCAAGAAACAGTGCTGTCGTCACCAGCGGCCGAACATGCCTTTCAGCGATCAACCGCAAGACCGCAAACGAAGCTCCATTTCGGCTTCGCAGGCCCGCGGTCAGAATGTTTGTATCCAGCACTATTCGCTTCACAGGTCAAAATAGTACATCCCATAGGATGTTTCAACAGACCTGCTAGTGAGCCGGACTCAATCCATCCGGATCGTCACGAAGCGCAGTTCGCCGGTCTTCGAGGCCAGCATCAAGAGCGCATTCTTGCGGCCCTGCTCCTTCAGCGCGCCGATCCGGTCCATCACGTCCTTCGGCGTGCCGACCGATTCCTGCGCGATCTCGGTGATCACCTCGCCGGCCTGGATGCCGCGCTCGGCCGCCGCCGAATCCTTGGCAACGTCGGTGATGACCACGCCGGACACGTCCGCCGCGATGCCGAACTTCTGCCGCGTCTGGTCGTTGAGCTCGCCGACCGTCATGCCGAGCACCGAAGCCGTCGATACCGGAGGCGTCGCCTTGTCGCCCTTGTCCTTGTCGGTGTTGCCGTTCTCGCCGCTGGCCAGCTTCTCGCCATCCTCCAGCCGTCCGAGCGTCACCTTGACGGTCTGCTCGACCCCCTTGCGCACGATGACGACGTCGACCGCTTTGCCGACCGGGCTCTCGGCGACGACACGCGGCAGGTCGCGCATTTCATGGATATCCTTGCCGTCGAACTTGATGATGACGTCGCCGGCCTGCACCGACCCGTTGTCGACCGGCCCGCCCTTGATGACGCCGGCCACCAGCGCGCCCTTGGCGGTTGCCATGCCGAGGCTTTCGGCGATATCCGCCGTCACCGGCTGGATGCGCACGCCAAGCCAGCCGCGCCGCGTCTCGCCATATTGGCGGAGCTGGTCGACGACGCCCGCGGCAAGCTGCGAGGGGATGGAGAAACCGATGCCGATCGAGCCGCCCGACGGCGAGATGATCGCCGTGTTGATGCCGATGACCTCGCCGGCGGCGTTGAACAGCGGGCCGCCGGAATTGCCGCGGTTGATGGCGGCGTCGGTCTGGATGAAGTCGTCATAGGGGCCGGAATTGATGTCGCGGTTGCGCGCCGAGACGATACCTACGGTCACCGTGCCGCCCAGGCCGAACGGATTGCCGATCGCCATCACCCAATCGCCAACGCGCATCTTGGTGGAATCGCCGAATTTCACCGCCGTCAGCTTGTGGCCCTTGGGGTCGACCTTCAGCACCGCGACATCGGTCTTGGTGTCGGTGCCGACAAGCGTCGCCTTCAGCGTGGCGCCGTCGGAGAAATTCACCTCGATATCGTCGGCGTCGGCGATGACGTGGTTGTTGGTCACCACGATGCCCTGCTCGGCATCGACGACGAAGCCGGAGCCGAGCGACTGCACTTTCTGCCCGCCGCCGCCCTTTTCGCCGCCACGGTTCTTGAAGAAATCGTCGAAGAAGTCCTGGAACGGCGAGCCCTCGGGCAGTTGCGGCATCGGCACCGCGCCAGGTCCTTCCGTGCCTTTCACCGTCTGCGAGGTCGAGATGTTGACCACCGCGCCGAGCAGGCGCTCGGCGAGATCGGCAACCGAAGGCGGTCCGTCGGAAGCAATCGTCGGCGTGACGAAGGACGGGACGGCAACGATGCCGACCGCGAATGCCGTGGCGCCGGCGAAGACCATGCGCCGCGCCGCGCGCAACAGGGTGTCGGATATCATCATGGCCTCCCGGTGGTTCTGAAAAGGAAAAGCGCATCCGCAAAGGCGCCTGTCCGGCTCATCTTGGCAAGAAATAAGGCACGTTTGCGGCTATAGCTATCGGCGGAAGATAAATCGTCAATCGCCTCGGCACCAAGGAATTTTCATTCGAGCAACGCCAGGAAAAATGCGCAGCGGCTTTCCGTCCGGAATTGCGTAAAAGCTAGCCGCGGACCAGCCAGACGATGCCGACGCCTATGGCGATCGCCGCCAGCCCGCCGATCCGCAGCATATTTTCCGGCATCGACAGCACCTCGGCGGCGAGTTTCCGGGCCAAAGCCGGAAACCCTCCATAGACCAGCCCTTCGATCACCAGGACCAGGCCGATTGCCGCCAGAAAATCCTGCACCGCCCGTTACTGGGCAGGGCCGGGTTGCGTCGCAGGCGCGGCAGGTGCCGTCGCAGGCGCGGCAGGCGCCGTCGCAGGCGCGGCAGGCGGCGCGGAAGGTGCCGGCCCGGGCTTGCTGTCCGGATCCCGGAAATAGCGGAAGAACTCGGACTGAGGCGAGAGCACCATCGTCGTTCCGGTGCTGTCCAGCGCCGTGCCGTAGGCGTTCATCGAGCGATAGAAATCGAAGAAGGCCGGATCGCGCTTATAGGCGTCCGCAAAGGTCGCGCTGCGCTGCGCCTCGCCCTCGCCGCGCAGGATTTCCGATTCCTTCTGCGCCTCGGCGACAATCTCGACGACCTCGCGGTCCGCCCGCGCCCTGATGCGTTGCGCCGCCTCGTTGCCGCGGGCTCTCAGCCGCTCGGCCTCAGCCAGGCGCTCGGCCTTCATGCGGTCATAGGTCTGCTGCGAGACCTCTGCCGTCAGATCGGTCCGGCGGATGCGCACATCCTCGATATCGAGGCCGAGCGAGGTCGCGTCGGGACGAAGCTGATCGCGCACCTCGCGCATCATGTTGCCGCGCTCTTCCGAAAGAGCTGCCTCGAAGTCGCGCAGGCCGTAGACACGGCGCAGCGCCGCATCGAGACGCGTCTTCAGACGGGCCTCAGCCAATTCCACCTGGCCGGACACCGCCGCGCGGAACGTGCGCGGATCCGAAATGCGGTAGGCGATGAAGGCATCGACCTCGTAGAACTTGCCGCCCGAGACCTGGACGCGGATGTTGTCGAGGTCGAAGCGCATCACCCGCTTCTCGACCATCTGCACGCTGTCGGCATCGAAGAAGGCGAACGGCGCCTTGAAGTAGACCCCGGGCTCGCTCTTGACGTCGATGATCTCGCCAAATCTCAGAACGATCGCCTGCTGGCCCGCATTGACCACGAAGATCGAGGAGTAGAGCAGGAACAACAGGACAGCCGCGACGACCGCAATGATGGGAAGACGGTTTGCCATCACTGGTTACCTCCCGTCGTGACGCCGAGGGGCGCCGGCTGCGTCTTTGGCTGCAACGCCGGCAGCGGCAGGTAAGGCAGCACGCCCTGGCCATTGCCCTGCTCGACGACGACCTTGTTCGAGTCCTTCAGGATCTTCTCCATGGTTTCAAGATAAAGCCGCCTGCGCGTGACATCGGGCGCCTTGGCGTATTCGTTATAGACGGAGATGAAGCGCTGCGCCTCGCCTTCCGCCTCCTGCACGACGCGGTTCTTGTAGGCTGCCGCGTCCTCGCGGATCTGCGCCGCCTGGCCGCGCGCCTGACCGAGCTTCTGGTTGGAATACTGGTTGGCCTGCTCGACGAACTTGTCCTCGTCCTGCTCGGCGCGCTGCACCTCGTCGAACGCGTCGGCCACCTCGCGCGGGGGCGCTGCGTCCTCGATCGAGACCGCGTTGACCTGGAGGCCGGTCTTGTAGCCGTCAAGCGTGCCCTGGATGATCTCGCGCACCCCCGTTGCGATGCCCTGGCGGTCGTCGCGGAAGATGTCCTGAGCCGGACGGCGGCCGACGACTTCGCGCATGGCGCTCTCGGCCACCTGGGTCAGCATGCCGTCGGGATCGGAGACGTCGAACAGATAGGCCTTGGGATCGGAGACCTGGTAGGCGACCGAGAACTGCACGTTGACGATGTTCTGGTCGCCGGACAGCATCAGGCCGGAGCCGCTGCTCGAGCCGCCGCCGATGCTGACGAGCTGCTCGGAGATTTTGGCGGTTTCGACCGTTTCGATCGGCCACCAGTGGAAATGCAGGCCCGGCTGCGAAAGCTCGGTCTTCGGCTGGCCGAAGCGCAGTTCAACGGCAACCTCGTCGGGCTGCACGGTGTAGATCGCCTTGAAGGCCCATAGCACGATGAGGGCCAGCGCGATCAGCCCGACCACGGCCGGGCTGGCGCCGCCGCCGCCCGGAAGCGCGCGCCGCAGCCTGTCCTGGCCGCGGCGGATGATATCCTCGAGATCGGGGGGCGAACCCGGCGGGCCGCTTGGCCCTTTCGGTCCCTGCCCCCAGGGCCCCTGATTGCCGCCGCCGCCCCATGGGCCGCCGCCACCGCTCTTGTCGTTCCAGGGCATGAATGTCCTTTCGCTCCGGTTCCCTCGGGCCTTGCGGCGCAATCCTAGCGCATGACCCCGAAAACCCATATCGGTTTTCGAAAGGAATCATGCCCCGAAATCAAAGTATTACGGCGGCCTCTTGCGCGTCCGGTTGGACGCGCGCCGCTGCAACACCGTTCTTCTATAGGGACGCCTAGACCCGCTTTCAACGCGATGTGCCATCGTCCCCGTGCGATTTGGGCCGGTAGCGACCGTTTGTCGTCGTCAATGACTGTCGCGGCGGCGTTGGTAGACGGTATAGCGCGTCGCGTGGCTGTCCTTGTCGCCGGCGGGAAAATCCTCGGCGCTGACGACTTGCCAGATGCCTGGGTCGATCGGCGGGAAATGCGCATCACCATCGACGCTGGCCAGCACATGGGTCACATGCAACCGGTCGGCAAGCGGCAAGGCCTGGGCATAGATCTCGCCGCCACCGACCACGCAGATCTCCTCCGCTCCCGCCATGCAGCGGCCGCGCACCTTGGCCAGCGCGATCGCGTCATCCAGCGAGTGGGCCACTTCTATGCCTTCGGCGCGCCAGGCTTTGTCGCGCGTCACCACGATGTTGAGCCGGCCGGGCAACGGCCGGCCGATGCCTTCATAGGTCTTGCGCCCCATGATGATCGGCTTGCCCATCGTGTCGGCCTTGAAGCGCTTGAGATCGGTGGAAAGCCGCCACGGCAGGCCGCCTTCGCGGCCGATCACGCCGTTTTCGGCAATGGCGACATAGATCGCGATGTCCATCAGCCGCCGTTCCCGCCATTGTCCGACGGCTCCAGCAGCAGGATGTCGATATCGTGCTCGGGATAGAAATCCTTCGCGGTGGTCTCGAACGTCGTCGGCCCGATCTTTTTGACATTGTCGCCGCAAAAGGAGACGAGGTTTTTGGGGCTGCCCTTATCGATGGTGAGCTTGAAATTGCCGATGGTGCCGGAGGCCCAATTGGCCCCCGTGGTCAGGATGTAGGCGATCCGGCTCTCGTAATATTTCGGGTAGCCGTCGGGATTTTCCTTCGCGGCCTTGCGCACCGCGTTCTCGAACGAGCCGTCCATGCAATAGCGGGTCTTGTAGGCTGCATACTGGCCCTGGAACTGGCCGTCATAGAAGAAACTGACCGACGAAGTGCCGCCGACGCTGGGCTTGTAGCGGTGCGAGACATGGACCTCCTTGTTGGCCGGGAAGGTCGAGCGCCACCAGTAGGTCGAGCGCAGTTGCCAGAAGGGCACATAGGCGGTCTGCATGCCCGAACCATCATCGGCGGTATCTTCGATGATGATGCCACGGTCTTCCCAGTCCTTGGTGATATCCTTGGGCAGCTTCGCCAGCGCCGCCTTGGCGGCGTCGCCGAACGGATAGAGCGGCACGTTTTGGGCCTTGAGGTCGGCGGTGATGTCGATGCCTAGCGCAAACGCCCTTTGCTCGAGCTGAGGTTTCGCGTCCACGCCGTCGATCGTCACCTCGAAGCCGAGGAAATTATCGCTCTGCGCCTCCGGGATCGCCGGCATCTCGTTGGGATCGCCCTCGATATCGGGCATCGGGAACGCGACGATGGAGCTGACATCCTTGTCGGTGTTGTTGCGGAACACATAGTCGACCGTCACCTTCTCCGGCGAGATGAAAAGATCCTCGCTCTGCATGGCGACGGCGTCGCTTCGAGACAGGATCAGCCCGCCGGTGCCGAGCTCGGCGACAGAATCATTGGCGAAGGCTGGAGCGGCCATGATTGCCAGCGCTGCGGTCAGTGCGGTGCGTAACATGGACCCTCCTCTATGCCGCGATACCGGGACCAGCCGGATGTGCTTTTCCATCTACCCGTTTCAAGTTAGCGTTTCAAAGCCCTTCGTCGCTCGATACCGGTACTTCTGGACACCGCGCTGCCGATCGGGCAGGAGATCGCCATGCGCAAGCTTCTCGTCATCGGCATCGGCGCCGGCAATCCCGACCACATGACGGTCCAGGCCATCGACGGCCTGAACCGCGCCGACGTGCTGTTCATTCCCGACAAGGGAGCGAAGAAGGACGATCTTGCCGATTTGCGCCGGCGGATCTGCGACCGCTTCGTCACCAATCCAAAATCGCGCCGGGTCGAGTTCGATGTGCCGGTTCGCGCCGAGCCGACATCGTCCTATCGTGTCACAGTCGACGACTGGCACGAAGCGATAGCGGAGATCTACGAAACCCTGATCCGCAACGAGCTTGCCGAAGACGGCTGCGGCGCCCTCCTGATCTGGGGCGACCCATCGCTTTATGACAGCGCGCTGCGCATCCTCGAGCGCGTGCGCCTCAGAGGCAATGTCGGTTTCGAGCTCGAAGTCATCCCCGGCATCACCGCGATCCAGGCGCTGGCCGCCGCCCACGCGACCGCGCTCAACCGCATCGGCGATTCGATCCTGGTGACGACCGGTCGGCGGCTGACCGAAGAAGGACTGCCCGCCAATGCCGGCTCCGCGGTCGTCATGCTCGACGGCAAATGCGCCTTCAACACGCTTGCCGACAAGGATGTCCTCATCCAGTGGGGCGCCTATCTCGGCACGCCGGATGAGATCGTCATTTCCGGGCGCCTGGGCGATGTCGGTGCCGAGATCGAGAAGGTGCGCGAAGAAGCCCGCCGCAAGAAGGGCTGGATCATGGACACCTATCTGCTGAGGAAGCCAGGGGATTAGGCAGTAGGCAGTAGGCAGTAGGGAATAGGCAGTAAAATAACGGAGGCGATAGGGGGCCTAGATTTCCAGGACATCATACCCCTATTGCCTATTGCCTATTGCCTACTCCCTACTGCCTCATCCAGCATCGATCTCCGCCTGCAGAGCCTGCATATGGACAGCGGCGGCCGATGAAGCGGCTCGCTCTATGGCCCTGAAACGGCTGACCACGGCCAACCCCACCGATGTCAGCTGCGCGCCACCGCCTTTGCGGCCGCCGGTCTGCGCCGCGACCAGCGGCTTGCCGAACACGCGGTTCATGTCCTCGACCAGGTCCCAGGCATGTTTGTAGGACATCTCCATGCCGCGCGCCGCGGCCGAGATCGAGCCGAAGGCGGCGATCTGCTCCAGCAGTTCGATCTTGCCCGGGCCGATCCGGCCATCGGGATCGAGATTTATCCGCAGGCTCAACGATGGCATGTCCTGTCCTCCGCGATCATGCCGAGATTACCTCCTCCGCCACCAGGTCGCTATTCCAAATCGACATAGCGATATTGCTCCTTCGTCAACCATCCGCCTCAACCGACAGCCCTGCCCCGGTCGTCGCGCTGTCGAAGCTCACTGTCTTGATCACCGCGAAGACCTTGTGGCCGAGCGCCAGACGAAGGGTGTGTTTGGACTGTTCGGTGATACGCGCCAGCACGATCGCACCATTGCAGTCGATGGCGATTTCCACCGTCGGTTCTATGCCAGGCCGGACCGCCGCGATCGTCCCCGCCAATATGTTGAGCGCGCTGAGGCCGGTGGGCTGCTCGGTCGCGATCATGACGTCGCGGGCCCGGATGCGCAGCCGCACCGTCGCTCCGACCAGCCGGGCCAGCCGCGGCACGCGGATCTCGCCGGCCTGTGAGCCGAGCACTGTCATGCCGAAAGCCTCGTCATGGCGCAGGACCTTGGTGTCGAGCACCGCTCCGCCCTCGCCGCGCTCCTCTGCCGGCAAAAGGTCGAGCCGCTGCATGATCGCCTCGGTCGGCCCCGCGGCCGCGACCTTGCCTTGCGAAAGCACCACGACGTCGCTCGCCAGCCGCGCCACCTCGGCCACGGAATGGCTGACATAGACGATCGGGATCTTCGTCTCGTCGCGCAGCCGTTCGATATAAGGCAGGATCCCGGCCTTGCGCGCTTCGTCGAGCGAGGCGAGCGGCTCGTCCATCAGTAGAAGTTTCGGGCTGGCAAGCAGCGCGCGGCCGATCGCGACACGCTGCTTTTCGCCGCCCGACAGTTTCGCCGGCCGCCGGTCGAGCAGGTGACGGATGCCGAGCAGGTCGACCACCGCATCCATCTTGGCGTAGCGTTCGGACGCCGGCGTGAACCAGCGGCCGTAGCGCAGATTGGCGGCGACGCTCATATGCGGGAACAGCCGCGCATCCTGGAACACCATGCCGATGCGCCGCTTGTGCATGGGCACGAAGATCCGCGCGGCGGTGTCGACCAGCACGTTGCCGTCGACCGAGATACGCCCCCTGTCCGGGCGGATCAGGCCCGCGATCAGGTTGATCAGCGTCGACTTGCCCGAGCCCGACGGCCCGAACAACGCCGTCAGCCGGCCGGCGCTCTCGAAACGCGCCTCCAGGGCGAATTCGCCCAGCTGATGGTGGATATCGACGGAGACCGTCATTCGATATCCATCCGCCGCCCGACGCGGCGCGCCAGCACCTCCGAGGCGATGAGCGCGACCATCGAGATGACGATCGAGATCAGCGTCAGCCTGAGCGCACCTTCGTCGCCGCCAGGCACCTGTGTGAAGGTGTAGATCGCCGAGGGCAGCGTCTGCGTTTCGTTGGGGATGTTGGAGACGAAGGTGATGGTGGCGCCGAATTCGCCCATCGCCTTGGCGAAGGAAAGGATCGCGCCGGCGATCAGGCCGGGCAGGATCAGCGGCAGCGTGATAGTGGCGAACACCCAGAGCGGGTTGGCGCCGAGCGTGCCGGCGGCCGCCTCGATTCTGCGGTCGACCGCCTCGATGGAAAGCCGGATCGCCCGCACCATCAACGGAAAGCCCATGACCCCGCAAGCCAGTGCCGCGCCCGTCCAGCGGAAGGAAAAGACGATGCCGAAATGCTCGGCCAGAAAAGCGCCGGCCGGCCCGCGCCGGCCGAAGGTAAGCAGGAGCAGGTAGCCGGTCACCACCGGCGGCAGGATCAGCGGCAGATGCACCAGCCCGTTGAGCAGCGTCTTGCCCCAGAAACGCCCCCGCGCGAGCAGGAGCGCGAGCAGGATGCCGGGCGGCAGGCTGGCGATCATCGCCACCGTCGCCACCTTGATCGACAGCCGGACAGCATTCCATTCGTCGGGAGTGAGGTCCAGCAGCCAGTTCATGTCAGCGTTTGCACGGTCTTTCTCAGTTGCTCGGCGCGAGCACCGTAAAACCCTGCTCCTTGAAGATCTCGGCGGCCTTGGCCGACTCGACGCATTTCAGGAAGGCAGCCGTATCCTTGTCATTCGAATCGGCGGTCTGGGCAATCGGATAGATGATCGGCGGGTGCGAATCTTCCGGGAAGGTGCCGACGACCTTGACGCCCTTTTCGGCATGCGCGTCGGTGGCATAGACGATGCCTAGCGGCGCCTCGCCCGTCGAGACCAGCTTCAACGCTGCACGCACATTCTCGGCCTGCGCGACCTTGCCCTCGACCGACGACCAGACGCCCAGCGATTCCAGCGCCGCCTTGCCGTATTTGCCGGCCGGAACGGCCTTGAAATCGCCCATGGCAAGCCTGCCGTCGCCGATCAGCTTGGCGAGGTCGAAGCCCTTCTCGACCTTGGTCTCGACCGTGGAATCCTTCGGCGCCACCAGCACGATCTGGTTGCCGAGCAGCTTCACTTCGGTGTCCGGCTTGGTCAGCTTCTTGTCGGAGAGATATTTCATCCAGTCGAGGTCGGCCGAGACAAAAATGTCGGCCGGCGCGCCGCCTTGGATCTGCTTGGCCAGCGCCGAGCTCGCCGCGTAAGAGATGGTCGCGGCTTCGCCGACTTCCGGCTCGCAGGCCTTGTTGACGGCGTCGAGCGCGTCCTTGAGGCTCGCCGCTGCAAAGACGACCACCTTGCCGTCTGCAAGGGCCGCAGGCACTGCGGCCATCAGCATCGCTGTCAGACCGCCGATTGCGGCGGCCTTCAACCCGAAACCCTTGCCCGTCATGAAGTCTCTCCCTGGTTTCACCATCCGTACCGCCCAAAGCCTTAGACCGATATATCCGTCTGAACATAACAAGGGAAGGCTCTTCACCTGTCGCGGCATTGTGCGCCGGCGTGATCTCAGCCTACGATGAAGGCGAAGCAGCGAGGCTCAAGGAGAGACGCATGAAGATCAGCGCCCGCAAGGTCCTGAAGGGTAAGGTCACGGAGATCGTCAAAGGAGCCACCACCTCCCATGTCAGGATCGACATCGGTAGCGGCGCCATCGTCACCGCGTCGATCACCAATGAGGCGGTCGCCGACCTCGCGCTCGAAAAAGGCAAGCAGGCCTATGCGGTGATCAAGGCCTCGGACGTCATGGTCGGCACCGACTGAGCCGAAGGCTGGCTCATACAGCGATAGGCGCCTTGATATTCGCATCCGCGAAATAGTTTTCGAGGCGGAAATCCTCGAAACGGAAGGCGAAAAGATCCTTCACCTCCGGGTTGACCCACATCGTCGGCAAGGCCTTGGGCGTGCGCCGCATCTGCTCGCGCGCCTGCTCGAAATGGTTCGAATAAAGATGCGCATCGCCGAGCGTGTGGACGAAATCGCCGGGCTTCAGCCCGGTCACCTGCGCTACCATCATGGTGAGCAGGGCATAGGAAGCGATGTTGAACGGCACGCCTAGGAAGATATCGGCTGAGCGCTGGTAAAGCTGGCAGGAGAGCCGGCCTTCCGAAACATAGAACTGGAACAGGCAGTGGCAGGGCGGCAGCGCCATCGCCTCGACTTCGGCCGGATTCCAGGCCGAGACGATCAGCCGGCGCGAGTTGGGATTCTTGCGTATCTCCTTCAAAAGGCCCGCGATCTGGTCGATCTCGCCGCCATGCCCGTCCGGCCATGAGCGCCACTGCTTGCCATAGACCGGGCCGAGATCGCCGTTCTCGTCGGCCCATTCGTCCCAGATGGTGACGCCGTTGTCGTTGAGATATTTGACGTTGGTGTCGCCGGCCAGGAACCACAGAAGCTCGTGGATGATCGACTTCAGATGCAGCTTCTTGGTGGTCGTGACCGGAAAGCCGCGCGAAAGATCGAAGCGCATCTGGTAGCCGAACACCGAGCGCGTGCCTGTCCCGGTACGGTCGCCGCGATCGATGCCATTCTCCAGCACATGCTTCAACAGGTCGAGATATTGACGCATCGGCTCCGCCTCGATTCGGGTAATAGGCAATAATAACCGATAGCCAGGTGTCCGGACACACCAAAACGGCGCCATTAGCGCTTGTGCCCCACTACACTTTCCAAACGCTGGCGCCGCCCCTCCTTGCCCTGCCGGGCATTTCTCCCCGTTTAGTGACGGGGAGAAAGGGCTGGCTGCAGCGCTGCAGCGTTTCTTGCAACGCTGACGGGTTGGCGAAACCGCCTAAGACAGCACCCTTCTCCCCGTCACTATACGGGGCGAAGATGGCGGCAGCCAGATGAGGGGCAGCGCTGACGCTCCGGGAAATAAATTCAACCTGGCGCGATAGCCTTGCCGCGCCAATCTTCGCAAACCGAAGCGGCCTGTCAGAGAGAGCCGAGTTTGCCGAGGTCCTTGGCAACCAGATAATAGAAGGTCACGCGGCTCTTGGTGTTGTCGGCCTGCATCGCCTTGCAGGTCTTCTCGATCGAGGCATTCGCCTTTGCGGCATCGGCAATGCCGAGCTTCTTGCCGATCCAGTTCTCCCGCACGCGATCGAGTTCCTTCGGGTCGGTGCAGGACACCAGCGAGGAATCGCGGTTCCTGAGCGCAATGCCCAGATGCTTGACGATCTTATCGACCGCGTCGGCGCTGGCGCCGGCATCGTATTTCTTCACATCCGCAAGATAGTCGGCCATCGAACTTCCCCTCGTCGGCGCCACGGATCTGGTCGATGAGGCTTGTGGCGCGCCGCGCAACCGTGCGCTAGGTCAGAGACTCCTCACCGGCAGCGAGATTTGATTGAGTAGGCGCGCAAGTCAACCCTTGGCTGCCGTTTGGCACAACCGGATAAGCGCCGGTTTTAGCCTTTATTTTTCCCTCGCCGCTCCCTATATACGGTTCGTCGGCTTGACCGACTATGGCGATAAACAGGCGATGAAATAAGCCGTTCGGACCCGGGGGCGGTACCCGGCGCCTCCACCAAAAACCGCTCTGGCTGACGGAGCGGCTTTTGCTGGGGGCGAAATAGGATCGACGAAGGTGTAAAGATCGTACTTTCGCCCGGCATTGTACCACCGTTATCGGGCTAAACTTATAGTTGCCAACGACAACTATGCGGAAGCTCGTCTCGCTGCTTAATGCGGCGCGAACGCTTCAAATCAAGCCCTAGGGGTTCGCACTTCTAGGCGGGGTTCGGAGGTACCTGGCAACAGAAACCTCCACCTTCCCCCCTCCTTGCTTCTCCCCAATCAACCGAACGGCCAAGGCTCGTCCGGCGCCTGATGCGCGGCGACAGCCCTGCCGCTCATCATCCATCGACAGGCGATGCAAAACGATACCGATCGATTTTTCGTGCTGACCGGCGGCCCCGGCTCCGGCAAGACTACGCTGATCGAGGCGCTGAAGGCCGCGGGCTCCGCGACCGCGCCCGAAGCCGGGCGCGGCATCATCCGCGACCAGATGGCCATCGGCGGCCCTGCCCTTCCCTGGCAGGACCGCGCGCTCTTTGCCGAGCTGATGCTGTCCTGGGAGCTGCGCTCCTGGCACGCCGCGCATGCCGAACCCGGCCCGGTCTTCTTCGACCGCGGCGCGCCCGACACGATCGCCTATCTCAGGCTTTGCGGCCTGCCGGTGCCGGACCACGTCACGAGCGCGGCTGAAAAATTCCGCTACGCGCGCCGCGTCTTCGTCGCCCCGCCATGGCCGGAGATTTTCATCCAGGACGAAGAGCGCAGGCAAACGCTCGACGAAGCCGAGCGCACATTCCGTTCGGTGACCGGCGTCTATGCTGAGCTCGGCTACGACCTGGTGCCGCTGCCTCTCACTCCGGTCGAGGAACGGGTGCGCTTCGTCCTCGATCAAACAGCTTCGCCAGAAACATGAAAAAGGCCGGGATCGACCCCGGCCTTTCCTGTCCTGTCTGCGACCATTCATTCCGCCGGCGCCTCGACCGCTTCGCGCGCGCGGCCGAGCGTCAGCTTGGCCAGCGTGAAGGAGATCACGGCGCACAGCGCGATGCCGGCCACCATCGGCAACGGCGTGCCGTCGAAGAAGATGCCGGCGACACCCATCGCCAGAGCGCCGATGGCGAAGTGCAGCGTGCCCATCAGTGCCGAGGCCGTGCCGGCGATCTCGCCATGCTCTTCCATCGCCAGCACCGAGGTGGTCGGTATGACCAGGCCGAGGAAGCCGTAGCCGACGAAGAGCAGGACCGCCATCACGTCGAGCCGGTCGACGCCGGACGCCATGATCGCGAAAAGCGCCACCATCACCGTGGCATAGCCGGTGACTGCCACCCAGACGACGCGCTTCAACCCGAAGCGGTCGGCCAGCAACCCGGTCAGCTGCGACATGCCGATGAAGGCGACCGCGTTGATCGAGAAGAACACGCTGTAGACCGACGGCGACAGGCCGTAATGGTCGATCAGGATGAAGGACGAGCTCGACAGATAGACGAAAAAGCTCGCAATGCCGAAGCCGGCGATCGCCACGAGGCCAAGGAAGTTGGGGTCGCCCATCAGGCAGCGGTAGCCGGCAAGGGCCGTGCCGAAGGACGAGCCGGCGCGCTCTTCGACTGGCCGCGTCTCCTTGAGCGAGGTGGCAAGCAGGATCGTTGCAAGCGCCGCAGCGCCCGTCACCGTCCAGAATACGGCGCGCCAGCCGAAGCTCTCGATGATCTGGCTGCCGGTCAGCGGCGCCAGGATCGGCGACACCGAGAACACCAGCATCAGAAGCGACATCAGCTTGGCGGCCTCGTTACCGGTGTGCAGGTCGCGCACGATGGCGCGCGGCACCGCCATGCCGGCGCTGGCGCCGAGACCTTGCAGGAAGCGGAAGGCGATCAGCCACTCGATGCTCGGCGCCATCGCCGAGCCGACGCCGCCGACCATGAACAGCGCGAGACCGGCGTAAAGCGGCGCCTTGCGGCCGACCATGTCGGAGATCGGGCCGACGACGATCTGCCCAAAGCCCATCGACAGGAAGAAGATCAAAAGGCTCATCTGCACAGCGGCCGTGCCGGCATGCAGGTCCTGGCCGATCGAAGGCAGCGCGGGGAGATACATATCGATCGCAAATGGGCCGATCGCGGATAACAAGCCGAGCACGACCGCGATGCGGAGGAATTTGGGACTCATAATAAGGCTCTTTTCGGATCTGGTTGCAGCCGCAAATACCGGCGTCTGAACCCAGGACGTTCCATCCCGCGGGAAATCCTACATTTCAGAGCGAACTTATTCGCCTCCAGGGCGAATATGCTCGTCTCCAGCGGGATCCCCCCTTTTGTGTCCACAAATTTAGACAGGCTTGTCCAATTCGTCAATCACCGCTATATAGATTTTCATGAAGCCCGGCGTTTCTCCTGACATCTTCCCGCCACGCAGCCACGAGGCCAAGCGCGTGTCGGTGGTGGATGCAGCCGCTTCCGTATTCTGCCGCGAAGGTTATGCGGGCGCTAATATCGACCTGATCGCGGCCGAGGCCGGCGTCTCGCGCCAGACCGTTTACAATCATCACGGCGACAAGGAAAAGCTTTTCGTCGCGGTCGTGCGCGACCTGACGGAGCGCTGCAATGCCGGCATCTTCGCCACCATCGCCAGCTTCCCCGACCAGCCCACGAATCTGGAAGCCGACCTGATCGCCTTTGCCGTGCGCATGAACCGCAACTGCATCTGCAACCGCGACGGCCGGTTCCTGCGCAAGCTGATCCAGGCCGAAGGCGGGCGTTATCCGGAACTGTTTGCCGAATGGCGCGAGCAAGGCCCGGGCCGCACCTGGTCGGCGCTTGCCGCGCGCTTCGCCCGGCTTGCCTTCGCCGGACATCTGTCGATCGGCGACCCCGATGTCGCGGCGCGTCAGTTCCTGGCCCTCGTCAACGCCGAGCTGCAGATCACTTTCATGCTGGGCGGCGTGCCCACCGAGGAAGAGGTGCTGCGCTCGGCCACGAACGGCGTGCGGACCTTTCTCAGCGCCTTCGCCAGAAGGAAATCGCCAGCCGCCAAACAGGCGGCGCTCGCTCACGCCTGAGCGATCAAATCGCCGGCGCCCCTCTTGGCCTCACGCCTTTGCGCCTATATGCGGTTTACGCCGCGCTCAAGCTTGATTACAGCTATGCGGACGATTCAACGGAACCCGACCATCAGATGGCCGACGACCACATCCGCTACGACATTCTGGCCCAGGAGGCTCTGCGCGGCGTCATGCGTAAGGTCCTGGCCGAGGTCGCGCGCACCGGCCTTCCGGGCAATCATCATTTCTTCATCACCTTCCTGACCGGCGCGCCGGGCGTGCGCATCTCGTCGAGGCTGCGCGAGCGCTATCCGGAACAGATGACCATCGTCATCCAGTTCCAGTATTGGGACCTCAAGGTGACGGATGCCGGCTTCGAGGTCGGGCTTTCCTTCTCCGACGTGCCGGAAAAGCTCGAAATCCCCTTCTCCGCCGTGCGCGGCTTCTATGATCCGTCGGTGAATTTCGAGCTCGAATTCGACGTCAAGACGGAGGGCACCGAAGACGAGGCCGCTCCGGCGCCCGAACCGGTCGCCGTCGTTCCGGAGAAGAAGGCGGAAACGAAAAAGAAGGCCGCCGAGGCCGAAAAGAAACCTGCGGTCGCCGAGACCGGCGGCAAGGGCGCCGACGTCGTTTCGCTCGACGCCTTCCGCAAGAAGTAGCCAGCGTCATGGGCGAGGTCGTCAATCTCCGCCAGGCCCGCAAGCAGAAGGCTCGCACCGAGAAGGAACGCCAGGCAAGCGAGAACCGGGCGCTGTACGGCCGCTCGAAGCCAGAGCGCGAGCGTGACCGGCTGACGTCGGAGAAGGCCGAGAAATTCGTGGCCGGCCATCGCCGGGAAAAACCCGACGACCCTGGCAAGCGCTGAGTCCTGCAATGGCCGCGGTCGAAAAACGTTCGGTAACGATCCGCGGTCACCGCACCAGCTTTTCCCTGGAGCAGCCTTTCTATGAAGACCTCATCGCCATCGCCGCGCAGCGTTCGCTGTCGCTCGCGGCTCTGGTCGCCGAGATCGACGAGACGCGCACGCGGGACGCCAACCTGTCATCCGCGCTGAGGCTCTATGTGTTGGCCTGGGCAAAACGCGGCGGTGCCGCGACCTAGGCCGCGCTATCGCTGACGTTTTGTTGCGCCTTGCGCTTCGCGCCGAAGCTCAGCAATGCAGTGCGGTCGCGCTCCTCCGCCTGCTTTTTCGACCTTACCCGCATCATGTCTTTCCAGCCGATATAGCCGACGAGCCGTTCATCCTCGCGTGAGACGACCGGCAGATGCGAGACATTGGCGGTGAGCAGCTTGTCGGAAAGCGCCTCCAGATATTCGTCCGGATAGGCCAGTGTGATCTTGCTGCCGGCCAGCAGCTCCCTCAGCGTCGCCTTGCGGTGCTTGCCATTACGGCGCCAGCGCAGGATCGCCGGCGGATCGATGACGCCGAGCACATGCCCCGCCTCATCGATCACCGGGAAGCTCGGATGCCGCGTGTCCGGCGCGGTCAGGAAGGTCGCCGCGCCATGCAATGTCATCGTCGCCGGCACGCTCTCGACCTTGGTCGTCATCACTTCCTTGACCCTGGTCAAGGCGAATGGATCGACGCGGTATTCGCGCACGAGATGGTGTCCGCGCCGCGCCACTTTCTCGGTCAGGATCGAGCGCTTCATCAACAGCACGGTGACCGCATGCGCGGTGGCGCAAGCCGCGATCAGCGGCACCAGCACATGCGTGTTGCCGGTGAGCTCGGTGGCGAAGAAGGTCGCGGTCAGCGGCGCGCGCATGGTGCCGCCCATCGTCGCCGCCATCGCCAGCAGCGGCCAGAAGCCGGGGCTTGCCTCGGGCAGGATACCCGAGAGCACCGCTCCCATCGCGCCGCCCATGATGAGCAGCGGCGCCAGCACGCCGCCCGAGGTTCCCGAACCCAGCGCCACCGACCAGATGACGGCCTTCACCACCAGAAGCAGCAGCGCGGCAGTGGCGACCGTGCGGCCGTCGAGCATGTTGGCGATGTTGTCATAGCCGACGCCGAGCGCGTGCGGCTCGATCAAGCCGCCGATACCGACCACCAGGCCGCCGATCATCGGCCACCACATCCAGTGGATCGGCAGCTTCAGGAAGGCGTCCTCGCAGGCATAGACCAATTGCGTCAGCAGCCCCGAAAGCAGCCCGGCGGCGATGCCGACCAGCACCCAGCCGCCCAGCCCGGCGATCGATGCCTCCATGGTTCCGGAGAACGGGAAGATCGGGCCCGGCAGGTGCAGCAGGGTGCGCTCGACTTCCGCGACGATCGCAGCGACGGCGACCGGGATGAAGCTGCGCGGCGTCCATTCGAACAGGAGCAGCTCGACGGCGAGCATGATGGCGGCGATCGGCGTGCCGAACACCGTCGTCATGCCGGCCGCGGCACCCGCCACCAGCAGCGTCTTGCGCTCATTGTCGCTGACCGGAAGCATTTGCGCGATCAGCGAGCCGATGGCGCCCCCGGTCATGATGATCGGGCCTTCGGCGCCGAACGGTCCGCCCGAGCCGATCGAAATCGCCGACGACAGCGGCTTCAGCACCGCGACCTTGGCATCGAGCCGCGAGCGTCCGAGCAGGATCGCCTCGATGGCCTCGGGAATGCCGTGGCCGCGGATTTTCTCGCTGCCGAAGCGCGCCATCAGTCCGATGATCAGCGCGCCGATTACCGGCACGAGCACCGCGGCAAGCCCAAGCGGTGTATCCTCGAGCTTGAGGTCGGCCAGCGAGAACTGGCCGAAATAGGCGATGTTGGTGGCAAGACGGATGAGCTGCAGGAGCACGATGCCGGCGAAGAGCCCGGCGGTCGCCACCACCACGGCGATGGCCGCGATGAGCAGCACGCGCGGATCGGTCGTGAAGTCGCGAAGATGGCCGTTGCCGGCGTGAGCGGATTTCATTTTGGGAGCCTGAACTTTCTAGCGGCGCGAAGGCCGTCCGGTTTCAGGCGGCCTCATATCGTAACACGATATAAATCTTCAAGTGGTTTTCGATTCCTCCTCCGCGTCATTTTGGACAAGGAACGCGACGGCCTGTTGAGCTTTTACGGGAAAGGACCATAAGTCGGGGAATGACGCCGCCGAAACCACGTCCCGCAATCAGCCAGGCCGACTACCAACGGTTGTCGCAGTTCCGTTATCTGATCCGCCGCTTCCTCGAATTCAGCCAAGTTCAGGCCAATGAAGCGGGCCTCACGCCACGCCAGCACCAGGCGCTGCTGGCGATCAAGGGATTTCCAGGCGGCGGACCGGTGGCGGTGGGCGATCTTGCCGAGCGACTGCGCATCCGCCATCACAGCGCCGTGGAACTGGTGAACCGCCTTGCCGAAGCAGGTCTGGTAACACGCGATCAGGACAAGAGCGATCACCGCCGCGTCTTGCTGCAGCTCACCCCTTTGGCCGACGATCGCCTGGCCGACTTGTCGGCTACGCATCTTGACGAGCTTTCGCGCATCGAGCCGATGCTGCGGCGTCTGCTCTCGCGCCAGGAAGAATCCTAGGCGCAGTGGCTGATCTCGCTACGTATGACGAGAAGCTCAACCGCCGTCGAGCGACTTCAACAGATTATCGATCGTGAACGGATTGGCCTTGGGCTTCGCCGGCGCCGGCGCCGAACCGTCATTGACGCCGGGTAGCGAGCGATCGGGCTTCGGCGTTTGCTCGGCCGCCTTGCGCGCTGCTTCCAGCTTCGCCTGCTCCGCCTTCTTGCGATCGGCCTCGGCCTGCGCCTTGGCCGCCTCGTCCGCGGCCCGCTGCTCGGCCTCGGCCTTCGCCTGCGCATCAGCCTTTGCCTTGGCGTCCGCTTCGGCCTGCGCCTTGGCGTCGGCTTCCGCCTTCGCCCTCGCCTCTTCGTCGGCCTTGGCTTTTGCCTCGGCTTCCGCCTGTGCCTGCGCTTCAGCCTCGGCCTTCGCCTTGGCTTCCGCCTCTGCCTTCTGCCGCGCCTCTTCCTCTTGCCGGCGCAACTCCTCGGCCGCCTTGTCGCGCTCCGTCTGCAGCGCCGTGTAATAGCGCACCTCGCGCCGCAGCCGCTGCTTTTCGAGCAGCGCCGCCTGCATCGCTTCGACCCGCTGCTGTTCCTTCTCTAAGGCACGCTGCGTCAGGAACTGCGCCAGCGGACCGGTGTCGAATTGCGGCGCGGTCGCGCCAAGCGGACCGGTCAGGCTGAAATTGACGGCGGGTTCGGAACCGACCAGCGCCTCGTCGCCGGGACGGTAGGTCAATGTCCCCTTTGCCATGACGGTGCTCGTGTTGAGATCGGCGGTCACGTCGGCGGACAAGGTCGCCCCTGGATTGTCGAGACTGATCGGCGGCGCCCGCAGCGTACCGTTGGCGACGGTGAAGGCCACATCGGTGTCACCGGCGGCAAAGCTGCCGTCGCCTGCGATCTGCGGCGCGAACTCCGCCGTCTTGGCCGTGTCGATATCGCGTCCGATCGCATCGGCCTTGGCGAGGATGGCGCCAAAGCCGTCCGGATTGATGCCGTCCACCTTCAATCCCTTCAGCGCCGCGGTGCCGGATCCGGAGAGGGCCGCAATCATGGCATCGACCGATTTGCCGCCGGTCGACAAGGCCGCCGAGAGATCGCCGCTGCCGCCGATGCCGGCGCCCGGCAGGACCGCGGAAAGATCGCTGCCGGCGAGCCTCATCTGGCCGGAGAACAGGCCGGTGCCCTCCGTGTTCTTCAGATCGAACAGGCCCGTCAGATCGCCGCCGTAAAGCTTCGCCTTGAGGTCCGAGACGTGGATGCCTTCGCGATCGAGCTTCAGCGAGAATGAAGCGTCATGCGCCGTGGCGAAGGAGCCGACGGCGAGCGCCGATGTGTTGAGATCGAGGTCTGCGTTGAATGGCAAGGTTGACTTCTGGCTGAACGGCGTCGTCGGCCATCCGCCCTTGGCGGGCGCGAAGGACTGGTCGCCGAAGAGCGAGACCGCCAGCGGATCGAGGTCGAGCTCGTCGAGCGCCAGCGCTCCCGCAAGATGCGGCAGCCCGTCCTTGGCGTCGATGTTGACGTCGCCTGACACCGCCGCCTTGTTGATCGAACCGGTGAGGCCGCTCAGCACCAGCAGCCCGTTGCCGAAATCGGCATCGGCCGCCAGCGACGTCGATGTCCCCGTTCCCATGCCGGGCAAGCCCACCCCCGTCGTCATCAGCCAAGGCTCGATATCGGCGGCACTAAGATTGACCTTGCCCTTGGCGGTGGCGCCTTGCGCCGTCTCGGCGACGGTTCCGTCGAAGCTTGCCCTGAAGTCGTCGGCCGTCAGGTTGAAGCTGGTCGCAAGACCGCCGGCGACCGAGCCCTTCGCCGAGACGTCGGTGCTGGCGTGGCCGAGCATGCCGAGCGGCAGCGCCGGCAGGCCGTAAAGCGCAAGCAGCGTTGCGGCATTGTCATTGCGGGCGTTGAAGGTGATCGATACCGGCGCTTCGGAGAGCTTGTCCGCGGTTCCCTTGCCGGAAAGTGAGGCCGAGAAGGCCGAGCCGCCGGTCTTGCCCTGGGCTGAAAGTGCCAGGCCGGTGGTGCCGTCGCCATTGTCGGCGGCGCTGGTCAAGAGATCGATGCGCGCGTCCTGGAACAGTTCGGGATAGGCCGCCGCACGGCTGGCCAGGCCTTTGAGCACGCCATTGCCGGGATAGTGCTGGGCCGCGACATCGATCAGCGGCTTGAGGTCCACCGCCACCACGGAAGCGTTGAGCTTGCCTGTCGGGCTCTGCGGAAAGTCCTTGATCCGGCCCGTGGCGCTGATCGAGGCGCCGGCCAGGCCGCCGAGCGAAAGCCGGTCGATCTCGAGCAGCCCCTCGCGCAGCCGCAGCGCCGTATCGACACTGTCGGCGCTGAACCCGCCTGCGCTGACCGGACCCGCCTTGATCTGGAAATCGAGATCGCGATCCGAAAAGCGATTGGCGCCCTTATCGCTGATGAAAATCGAGGCGAAGGCCGCGAGCCCGTCCAGATCCATCTCGCCGCCCGTCAGCCGCATCAGCACCGATGGCCTGGCGCCGTCCGGCTGGCTGGACTCGATGCTGCCCGAAAATTTCGCCTTGCCGAGGATCAGTTCGAGATCGCTGAAGGACTGCCGGTCCTCGCTGAGATCGACCTTGGCCTTGAAGCCTGCCGCGGGCAGCCTGCGGATGGCCTCGTCGACATCCTTCGACAGCCAGGCGGCAAAGCCGGAAGGCTGTCCGACGGCCAGCAGCAACGAGCCGGTGAAGCCGAAATGGTCTTCAACGCTCAACATGCCGTCGGCTTCGAGCGTCGTGCGGCCCGGCAGCGTCGCGGCAAGCGACTTGACCGACCAGCCCCCTTCGACCGGCTCGGCCGACAGCCGCACGTCGCGCACTGTCGTGTCGCCTGCTACCACTGCCGGCAGCCTTACCTCGACCCTGCCCGGTATCGTCGGCTTCGGCATGTGTTGCAGCGTCTGCTCCAATGCCGCGATGCGCTGGTCAAGCGTAAAGCCTGAGCCGGTGGCTCCGCCGACAGCTTCGTCGAACTGCACCTGCGCCCCGCTGGCCTCGACCGAGAAATGCGGCTTCAGGCCGAGATCGACCGAGGCTTTGCCGTCGGCGGTATAGGGATTGTCGAGCGGCCCGGTCTCGAAGCGGAACTCATCGACATTGAGCTTCTGGTGGTCGAGCGCGAACTTGCCGTTCAGCCGGAAGCCCGGATCGGGCTTGCCGGTGCTGATCTTGACCGGCTCGCCATCGTTGCCGCGCAGCTCGACCGAATTCCTGTCGACACCGTTTTTGTCCGCGGCCGAGATCTTGAACTGGCCGGAATAGACCGCGGCGCCCTTGACGATGCCGGCATTGCCGTCCGCTTCGATAATCAGCGGATACGCATCGGGATCGGCTTTCAGCCTGAGCCGCATCTGGCCGTCCGGTTCCACCTTGCCGGTTGAAGCCGAGACGTCGGCGCGCAGGCCGTCGATGCGCAGCGTTCCGTCCATGCGCCATGGACCGGTGAGCGCCTTGGCCGAAATGGTCGAGTTGATCTCCGAGATCAGATGGCTGCGCCCGCCGGCTGCGTGGCGAAGTTCGATCTGCCCCTCGGTTACCGACAGCTTCTCGATGGCGATCTGGCCGGGGTTGAAGGGCGTCGACGGCCGGAGCGTCCAGTCGACGGTGCCGTCGCCCGCGATATTGATGATGGCTTTCGGGTGTACCAGCCTCATGTCGAAGATCAGCACTTCGCCGCGCAGGAATGGCGCGAGCTCCGCATCCATCGAAAAGGTCTCGACCGTCATCGCCGGCTTGCCTTCCGGCCCCCCCGCGACCTCGACATTCGAGAAGGTCACCGACGGAAACGGCAGCAGCCGCGCTGTCGCATCGCCCTTCACCGTCACCTTGCGGCCGAGGACGGCGCTCGCCTCACGCTCGAAATCGCCCCGGTAGCCCGTCCAGTCGATGAAATACGGCACCACCAGCGCCGCGCACAGCACCAGCACGAACAGGCCACCGAAGATCACGAACAGGCGGGCGAGCATCTGTTTCCCGGGTTGAAAGTCAGCCGCACTCTACCCGCATCCGCGTGTCGATAAAGAGGCAATTCAGCGCCTGGCGCCGCCAATCTCTCCGGTTGCGCGACCGATCGCGCTCGCGATATCTCTTTTGCAGATTCCCGTCCTTCCGGTCACGTCCTTGGCGGCGACAAATCTGAACCCAACACGGAGCGTTCCCGATGTCAGGCAAGAACTGGGACAGAGTGCCCATCGACGCGCAGAGCGTCGACGCTCCGTTGTCGACGGCTGCGATTTTCCTTGTCGTGACGGTCGGCAGCGACGAGGCAGCGCTTTCGAATGTCGCATCGGTTCTGGGCGAGCTCGACGATCTCGTCAAGAATGTCGGCTTCCGCGACTTGTCGGGCCGGCTGTCCTGCATCGCCGGCATCGGCGCCGGGCTCTGGAACCGTCTGTCGCCCGGCCGCCGGCCGCGCGAGTTGAAAACCTTCGCGCCGATCGAGGGAGCGGCGCATTCGGCGCCCTCGACGCCGGGCGATCTCCTGTTCCACATCCGCGCAGAGCGGCCCGACATGTGCTTCGAGCTCGAGCGCATCCTGCTGGACCACCTGGCCGGCAGCGTGACCGTCGCCGACGAGGTCTCCGGCTTTCGCTATTTCGACGCGCGCGATCTCCTGGGCTTTGTCGACGGCACCGCCAATCCGACCGGCCTCGACCTGCCCGCCTCGGCCCAGGTCGGCGACGAGGACGGCGATTTTGCCGGCGGCAGCTATGTCGTCGTGCAGAAGTACCTGCACAACATGACGGCCTGGAAAGAGACGCCGACGCATGTCCAGGAAGAGATCATCGGCCGCACCAAGATCGACAACATCGAGATCGCTGACGACAACAAGCCGCGTAAATCGCACAAATCGCTGGCCACGATCGAGGACGACGCCGGCAATGAATACGACATCCTGCGCGACAACATGCCGTTCGGCCGTCCGGGGCAGAACGAGTTCGGAACCTATTTCATCGGCTATACGCGTTATCTGTGGGTGATCGAAAAGATGCTGCAGCGCATGTATGTCGGCGAGCCGCCCGGCGCCTACGACCGGCTGCTCGATTTCTCCACGCCGCATACCGGCACGGCCTTCTTCGCGCCGACGCGGCCGATACTGCAGAAGCTGGCCGAAGGCGTGGGAGGATAGCCCGCGGCCGGCGGATCAGCCCGCCGCGGGCAGGATCTTGCCGGGATTCATGATGTTGAGCGGATCGAGCGCCTGCTTGATCGTACGCATGACATCGACGCCATGGTCGAGTTCATGGCGCAGGAAGCCGACCTTGCCCTGGCCGATGCCGTGCTCGCCGGTGCAGGTGCCTTCCATGGCGATGGCGCGCATGTTGAGCCTGGAGACGAATTTCTCGGCAAGCGCGATCTCGGCCGGGTTGTCGACATCCATCAGCACCAGCACATGGAAATTACCGTCGCCGGCATGGCCGACGATCGGCGCGACAAGCCCCATCTCGGCAATATCGGCCTCGGTCTCCGTGACGCATTCGGCAAGCCGCGAGATCGGCACGCAGACGTCCGTTGACAGCCCCTTGGCGCCGGGGCGCAGCGTCAGCGACGACCAATAGGCGTCGTGCCGCGCCTTCCAGAGTTTTGTCCGCTCTTCGGCGACGCTGGTCCACAGGAACGGTCCTCCTCCATTCTCCTCGGCAATCATGCCGAACGTTTCGGCCTGTTCGGCGACGCCCGCGTCGCTGCCGTGGAACTCGACGAACAGGCACGGGCTCTCCGGATAGTCGAGCTTGGAATAGTTCTTCATCGCCCGCATCTGCAGCGCGTTGACCAGCTCTATGCGCGCCACCGGTATGCCCATCTGAATGGTCGCGATCACCGTGTTGCAGGCGGCCTCGAGGCTCGGAAACGGGCAGACGCCGCCGGAGATCGCTTGCGGAATGCCCTGCAGCCTCAGCGTCAGCGAGGTGATGACGCCGAGCGTGCCTTCCGACCCGACCAGAAGCCGCGTCAGGTCGTAGCCGGCCGAGCTTTTCTTCGCCCGCTTGCCGGTCGTCACCGTCTGGCCGTCGGCCATGACGGCGGTCAGCGACAGCACGTTTTCGCGCATCGTGCCGTAGCGCACCGCGTTGGTGCCGGAAGCCCTGGTCGCCGCCATGCCCCCCAGCGACGCATTGGCGCCAGGATCGATAGGGAAGAACAGACCGGTGTCGCGCAGGTGCCGGTTGAGGTCCTCGCGCGTCACGCCGGGCTCGACCGTGCAGTCGAGATCCTGAGAGTTGACGGCGAGGATCCGGTTCATGCGCGACGTATCGACGGAAATGCCGCCACCCGGCGCATTGGTGTGGCCCTCGAGCGATGAGCCGACGCCGAAGGCGATCACCGGCACGCGGTGGGCGGCGCAGGCGCGCACGATCTCTTGCACGTCCGCGGCCGTCTCGACGAAAGCCACGCCGTCCGGTGCCTGGGTCGGGATATAGGTGGTGGTGTGCGCGTGCTGGCCGCATATCGCTTCGCCGGTTTGGAAGCGCTCGCCGAAGCGCTGCTTGAGGATGCCGAGCACCGCGGCGATGCCTTCCTCATTGCGTTCGACGGGGTTGAGGTCGCTCAAAGCCATGATTTCCTCCGCGAATGGACCAGTGGCCGCGCTTGTAGTGCAGCTATGAATGATGCCTAAAGCAATCCTAAGGAAAGTGCCAAGCGATTAGGCTTGCCGACTTCACCGTAGCCTTCCGTCCGCCTTGTCCAGCGACCATCGAGGAAAACCAAAATGACGATCCCCGCACCGATCATTTCCGGCCCGATGGCGATCGAGAAGGAATGGATCGACTATAACGGCCATCTCAACATGGCCTACTATAACGTGCTGTTCGACCGCTGCTCGGACCAGGCGTTCGAACTGATGGGCATGGGGCCGAACTACGCCAAGGAGCGGCGCCTCACCATCTACACGGCCGAAGTTCATGTTTGCTACGTGCAGGAGTTGCACCTCGACCACAAGGTGAACGTGTCGTTCCAGCTGATCGACCATGACGAGAAGCGCCTGCGCGCCTACCAGGAAATCCGTCATGTCGACGGCTGGCTGGCGGCGACGTCCGAATCGCTGTCGCTGCATGTCGACATGGAGGGACCAAAGGTCGCTCCCTTCCCCGCCGACGTGATGGCCCAGGTCGAGGCCATGCGCGCCGCCCATGCGACGCTGCCGATGCCGGAGCGAGCCGGTCGCTCGATCGGCATCAGGCGCAAGAGCGCTTGATGCACCCGCACGCCCGCGTTAACCTTACCAAGGTTTTAACGTGAACAAGTCATTTGAGTCCGTTGAACGACTCAGTGGCGCGTTCGAAAACCCGCCGTACCGGGTTTGCGTACGGGGCGGCTGGCGGAATGCGGTACGAGGATAGTGCATGAAAACCGACATCAAGGTCGAGGTGGAGCGCCTGGCGGCCGATCCACGCATCACCGACTATGATTTCTGGCGATCGCTGAAGAACGTCAACAACGAGATATTCCACATCGCCAACAACAACGAACCTATCCCGTTCGACATGATCCGCTGGCGCGCGATTCTGAAGCAGGCGCGCGTGAAGCGCGGCCACGCCTGAGCCCGTCACTTCTGCCTGAACCCGCCCAGCGGCGAGCGCGGCTCGACCGGTGACGACTGGATGATGGCGGTGTTTGTCATCGCATAGGGAATGATCCGGTCGATCACGCGCTCGAGCTCGCTCATAGAGCCGACATGGGCGAGCGCGATGAAGCAGTCCTCGCCGGTCACCCGGTCGCATTGCGCGATTTCCGGCAGCTCGCGGATGATGTCCGCCACCACGGAAAGCTGTCCAGGAACCGGCCTGATCCTGAGCCATGCCGACAGCTTCATACCGAGAGCAGCCGGATTGATCCTGACCGTATAGGCCTGGATCACACCGTTCTCCTGCAGCTTGCGGATGCGCTCCGCCACGCTCGGCGCCGACAGCCCGACCGCGCGCGCCAGTTCCGCCGTGCTGCTGCGCGCGTCCTTTTCCAGGAGCCGCAGGAGCTTCAGATCGATCGCGTCCAGACCGACAATTTCACTTCGAAGGTTTTTCAACCCGAACCTCTCCCATCACAAAGCGAAAGGGCCATCTAGCCGTTCATTGCACATATAGTTAGTAGATTTCGCCTGCGATAATGCTCGCATGAAAACGCAAACGCAAATTCCAAATGCAAACCGGGCCATCGGTGATACCGATGCGCGCTCCGCCCTCGCCCGCCCTACGACACTTGCTGCAATGGCCGACGCCTTGCCGCCGCATCTCTGGTTCTGCGTCAGCGCCGTGTTCCATTATCTCGGGCCGGCCTTCGCCGTGCTGCTTTTCGCTCAGGTCGGCGTGCTCGGCATGGCTTGGCTGCGCATCGCCACCGCCGCCCTCGTCTTCGCCCCCCTGACCAGGCCCTGGCGCGTTTTCGCCCGCGCCGATCGCGCTCAGCGGCTCCTGTTGCTGGCCTTCGGCGCCTGCCTGGCGGTGATGAACTGCTCGTTCTACCTGGCGCTCGACCGGCTGCCGATCTCGCTGGTGGCGGCGATCGAATTCGTCGGCACGATCGCAGTCGCGCTGGTCGGCCTGCGCAGCCGGCGCAACTTTGCCGCGCTCGCCATTGCCGTGGCCGGCACCTTGCTTCTCATCGACGTGAAATGGTCGAGCGATCCCATCGGTTTGTCCTGGGCGTTTTTGAATGGCGCCCTCTTCGTCGGCTACATCGTGATCGGTCACCGCGTCGCCCGGGCAGGCTTCGGCATCGCCGGCCTCGGCGCCGCCATGGCGGTCGCATTCCTCGTCGTGTTGCCCATAGGCTTTCGCGAGGCGCTGCCCGCCTTCTCGTCGCCGCAACTGCTCGCCGCTGCGATCGGCGTCGGCGTCTGCTCGTCGGTCATCCCCTATATCTGCGACCAGCTCGCCATGGCGAGGTTGCCGCGCGCGAGCTTCGCGCTGATGCTCTCGCTCTTGCCGCTCACGGCAACGCTGATCGGCATCATCGTGCTGCGGCAGATACCGAGCGTCACCGACTGCATCGGCGTTGCGCTGGTCATCGCCGGGGTGGCCTTCCACAAGCCGGCGCAGGAATGATCTGCCGACGGCTGTGGTGGGGCCGTTTGCAGGCCGGGCTCACCTGAACATCAATACGCCTTAGGCCAGTTTCTCCTTCAGGAAAGCGACCGTCCGGCCCCATGCGAGATCGGCCGCCTTCTTGTCATAACGCGCGGCCGAGGTGTCGTTGTTGAAGGCGTGGTTGGCGCCGTCATAGACATAGACCTTGTATTCGACATGCGCAGCGTCGAGCGCCTTCTTGTAGGCGTCGATGCCGGCGTTGGTGCGTTCGTCCAACCCGGCATAGTGGAGCAGCAGCGGCGCCTTGATCTTCGCGGCGTCCTCGGCCTTGGGCTGCATGCCGTAATAGGCGACGCCGGCGCTGAGATCGGGCGCATGGACGGCAAGCTGGTTCACTGCCCCGCCGCCCCAGCAGAAGCCGACCGCCCCGACCTTGCCGTTGCCGTCCTTGAAGCCCTTGAGGTACGCGATCGTCGCCACGCCGTCGGCGGTGACTCGGGCCGCATCCAGCTTGGTGAACATGTCGCGCGCCTTGTCTTCGTCGGAAGGCGTTCCGCCAAGCGGCGACAGGAAGTCCGGTGCCAATGCGACGAACCCCTCCAGCGCCACGCGCCGGGCGACATCACGGATATGCGGGTTCAGCCCCCGATTCTCGTGGATGACGATGACGGCGCCGAGCTTGCCCTGCTGATCGGCCGGCTTGACCAGATAGCCCCTCATGTCGCCACCTGAGCCGGGATAGGTGATGTCCTCGCCCTTAACGCGGCTGTCATCCTCGGCGACGATCGCCGCCTGGGCGGAGTTGGCCGCCAGCATCGGCGCGATCGCGGCCGCCGCGGCGCCCGAGCCCGCCAGCTTCGTCAATTGCTCCATGAAGCGGCGGCGGTCGAGCGTCAGATGCGTGTATTCATCATAGGCATCGATCATCGCCTGCGTGATGACAGGCTGCGTGATGACGGGCTTTGCAACGGGGCTGGTCATGGTTGTCCTCGACGTCTAGTGCATGTCGCCCAAAAGTGCGCAGCGGTTTTGGGACAACGACACGCATCAAGCAACACCCTAAAGCGCGACACGTCCGACGTGGCGCGCTTTAGGCGGGTGATCCGCAAGATAGGGTCGAGTATCGCACGGTCCAGTCACGCCCCGGTGACGACCCTGCGGGGGAAGCTCTGGTAGAGCCAGGCCGCTGTCACGCCGACAAGCCGGCGTGATCCATCACATTTTGGTCATTTCCGAAAGGCTTGATGATGCTGTCACATCAGGGCGCGAAGTTGCCTCAGCCGCCCTACCGATACGAATGACGAAAAGGGGAATGCTATGAACGTCCAGGATATCATCAACGCCGTTTCCTCGAAGGCCGGCCTCGACGAGCCGACCACCGAGAAGGTTGTCGGCACTATCTTTTCCGTGCTCGAGCACGAGGCGGAAGGCACCAGCGTTTCATCTTTCTTCGCCCAGATTCCCGGCGCCGATGCGCTGGCCCAGAAATATGACGTGATGGCCGCCGGCGCGGCCAATTCGGGCGGCGGCCTTTTGTCGTCGCTGCAGGGCGCGCTGGGCGGCGTACTCGGCGAAAAGGCCGGCGCGCTGATCAACGGCGTTGCTGCCCTCAAGGCGTCCGGCCTCGACATGGCGCAGATCCAGAAGGCCGGCACGACACTGATCCAGCAGGCGGAAGCCGCCGCCGGTCCTGACCTGACCAATCAGGTGCTGGACCAGGTACCGAGCCTGAGGGGTCATCTCGGGCTTTGAAGCCTGACGCCGCCCTGCCTTATTTGGGCAGCGTGTAGGCCATCACATAATCACCCGGCTTGGTGCCGACCGAGCCGTGGCCGCCGGCGACGATGACGACGAACTGGCGGCCGTCGGCCACCGTATAGGTCATCGGCGTCGACTGACCGCCCGCCGGAAGCCTCGCCTGCCAGAGCTGCCTGCCGGTGGTGAGGTCGTAAGCGCGCAGATAATCGTCGACCGCGGCGCCCAGGAAAGCGACGCCGCCCGCCGTGATCATCGGCCCGCCTATGCCTGGAACGCCGACCTTGAAGGGCAAGGGCAGCGGCGTCATGTCGTAGACGGTGCCGTTGCGGTGCTTGTAGGCGATGTTCCCGGTCTTGAGGTCGACGCCGGCGACATAGCCCCAGGGCGGCGCCTGGCAGGGAATGCCGAGCGGCGACAGGAACGGTCCCATCACCACCGCGTAAGGCGCGCCTTCGTTGCGGTTCAGCCCCTGCTCGCTGCCCTTGGTGTCGCCCGGCGGCGGCACGTCCGCGCGCGGGATGAGCTTGGAGGTGAAGGCGAGATAGGTCGGCATGCCGAACATCACCTGCCGCACCGGATCGACCGCGACGCCACCCCAGTTGAAGACGCCGAAATTGCCGGGGTAGATCAGCGAGCCCTGAAGCGAGGGCGGCGTGTAGCGTCCCTCATAGCGCAACTTCTTCAATTCGATCCGGCACGCCAGCTGGTCGAATATGGTGATGCCCCACATGTCCGCGCCGGTCAGCGGCTTCGGATTGAAGGACAGGTCCGAGGCCGGCTGCGTCGGCGAGGCACGATCGCCCTCGATCGCGCCGCCGGGCGCCGGCACGTCCTTCACCGGGATGATCGGCTCGCCGGTGCGCCGGTCGAGCACATAGAGATCGCCCTGCTTGGTCGGTCCGACCAGCGCGGGCACGACGCCGTTCGCCGTGGTGATGTCGACCAGCGACGGCTGCGCCGGCACGTCCATGTCCCACAGATCGTGATGCACGGTCTGCCGCACCCAGCGCAATTGCCCGGTGTTGAGGTCGAGCGCGGTGATCGATGACGAGAACTTCTCGACATTGGCGCTGCGGCCCATGCCGAGCTGGTCCGGCGTCTGGTTGCCGAGCGGCACGTAGACAAGCCCGAGCTTCTCGTCGGCGCTCGCGGTAGACCACATGTTGGGCGAGTTGTGGGTGTAGGTCTGCCCGGCGGGCAGCGGCGTCGTCACATCCGGATTGCCCGAATCCCAGTTCCACAGCAGCGCGCCGGTGTCGACGTCGAAGGCGCGGATGACGCCGGACGGCTCCTCGGTCGAGTAATTGTCGTTGACCGCGCCGCCGACGATGATCTTGCCGCCGACGATCAGCGGCGCCGATGTCGAATAATAATAGCCCGACTTCGGATAGGGCATGTTGGTCATCAGGTTCAGCGTGCCGCCTTCGGCGAAGGACGGACACACCTGCCCGTTCGCGGCGTCGAGCGCGATCAGCCGGGCGTCGGAGGTCGGCAGGTAGATGCGCGCGGCGCAAGGCTGGCCGGCAGCGATCTTGGCGTCGGCATAATAGGACACGCCCCGGCAGGTCTGGTGCTGGCGGTTGGGGTCGAGCTTGATCTTCGGGTCGTAGCGCCACTTCTCCTTGCCGCTCGCGGCATCGATGGCGATGGCGAAATTATGCGGCGTGCAGATGAACAGCGCGTCGCCGATCTTCAGCGGCGTCACCTGATAGGTCGTCTCGCCGATATCGTCGGGGCCTTTCACATCGCCGGTGCGGTAGGTCCATGTCGGCTGCAGCTTGGCGACATTGTCGGGCGTGATCTGGTCGAGCGGCGAATAGCGCTGGCCGAAAGGCGTGCGACCGTAGAAGTGCCACTCGCCGGCCGGCATGTCGCCGCCGAGATTGGCCGTCGCCGTCACCTTTTCGGTGCCGAGCGTGCCGCCGATGTCGTAAGGATCGGCGGTCATCGAATAGCCGGCGACCGCAAGCGAGGCGAGCACGGCCAGGATCAGCAGCGCGCGTCCGTCCGGCCCCCGCAGCCCTCGCCTTGCCCATGGCGTCAAAAGCCACAAAGCGACGAGCACGATGACGCCGCCGCGCGGAGCGAGCTGCCACCAGTCGAAGCCGATTTCCCACACCGCCCAGCATAGTGTGGCGAGCACGAACAGCGCGTAGAGCCAGAGCGAGGTCGACCTGCGCCTGAAAAGCAGCCAGGCGGTGATCAGAAAAACCAGGCCGGCGATCAGGTAATACCAACTGCCGCCCAGCGCGATGAGCCAGATGCCGCCGCCGCCAAGAATGAGACCGATGAGGAAGAGGACGAGGGAGGTGATGGTGGTGGCCACGAAAGACTCCCGCAGTTATGCGCAGCAGAAAGATCCCCGCTACAAAGCTGGAACCAGTATGCTTCCGATTCTGTTCTGCAGCGGCAGTTTCGGTTGGCCTGTGCGCCGTGTCAATTCATGGCGCGCCGGTCCTCCCACTGCGCAATCGCCGTTCGATCCCGCTCGCCGGAGCGTGAGCGGGTGCGCATGCTGGACGGTCTTTCGGAAATCCGTCGGCCGGTGCTATGTCTTGTCGATGGACAGCGTTGCCACAATGCTCCGACGCGCCCGCGACGCCTATGAGAGGCGGGCTTGGGCGGATGCGCTGGGGTTGCTGCGGGCCGCGGACGAAGTCACCGCGTTGGGAACAGACGATCTGGAGCGCATGTTCTGGTCGGCTGGAATGCTTGATCGCGATCCCGATATCGTTGCCGCAGCCGAACGCCTGGTCAAAGCGCACAGCGATGCGGGCCGTGACGACAGAGCGGCATATTGGGCCTGCTTCCATGGCTCCCGACTTCTGGCACTGGGCGAGCATGGCCGCGCAACCGCGTGGCTGCAGCGGGCGCAGCGCCTTGTGGAGAGCTTTGGTCGCGAATGCTCGACACAAGGCTATCTGGCCTTGCTGGCGGCACAGAAAGATCTCCGGGCAGGCAGCGATGAAACATCCGCTGCGCATGCAAGACAGGCGCTTGCGATAGGCGAGCGCTGTCGCGATATCGACCTGGTCGCTTTCGCCAGATGCGTTCTCGGTCGCGCCCTGATACGGCAAGGGCGCGTCGAGGAAGGCATCGCCTCTCTGGATGAAGCCATGTTGCCCGTCATCGGCGGCGAGCTCTCGCCGGTAGTCACCGGGCTGGTCTATTGCAATCTCATCGCCGAGTGCCGTCAGGTCTATGCGCTCGATCGCTCCCGCGAATGGACGGATGCGCTGTCGGCCTGGTGCGGAGCGCAGCCGCAACTGGTTCAATTCAACGGTGCCTGCATGCTGCACCGGGCAGAGATCATGGAAATGAACGGCAATTGGCCGGAGGCGATCGCGGAGTCGCGCCGTGCGGCATCTTCTCCTGTTGCCAAGGCGGCTCGCGACAACACGATCGGGGGCGCCGCCTATCAAGAAGCCGAAATCCACCGCCTGCGCGGCGAATTCGCCGCCGCCGAGGAGATGTACCGGAATGCCAGCCGGCTAGGACTCGAGCCGCAGCCGGGCATGGCCTTGCTGCGCCTGATGCAAGGTCGCACGGAGCAGGCCGCAGCGACCCTGCGCCGTGTGCTCGCCACCACCGAAGCACCGCTCAGCCGTGCCCGCCTGCTTCCGGCGATGATCGAAATTGCAATCGCCGCCGGGGCGATCGAGGAGGCCTGCAACGCCTGCCGTGAGCTGGAAGCGACCGCCAGCCGGTTCGCGACCGAGATACTGGGTGCGATCGCATCTCAGGCAAGAGGCGAAATCGAAATGCACGACGGCAGTGCCGCGGCTGCGCTCGGTCACTTCCGCGCGGCGCTCGCGATCTGGCAACGTGCCGGCGCTCCCTATCTGGAGGCGCGGCTGCGCGTGCTGGCCGGCCAGGCCTGCCGTATGCTCGTGGACGAAGATGGCGCGGGACTCGAATTCGACGCCGCGCGTTCGATTTTTGTGGAGCTCGGCGCCGCGCCCGATCTCGATCGCCTCAACGCATTGGCCAGGCCCATCACGCCATCGGCGCACGGCCTGACGCGGCGCGAGATAGAGGTGCTGACCCATATCACCACCGGCAAGACAAACAGGACGATAGCGGTCGAACTTGGCCTCAGCGAAAAGACCGTCGACCGTCACGTTTCCAACATCTTCGACAAGCTCGCAGTCAACTCGCGCGCCGCGGCGACCGCCTACGCCTTCCAGCACGGCCTGCTCTAACGCATGTCGCCCAAATTGCGCAGTGTTTGAGGCAACGACGGTATCGAAACAAAGACTTGGAGTCGCCTGAATCCATTCCTAGCGGCGTGCTTTAGGCACTCCTAGCCCCGTGGGGAGAAATCCCCATCACTTTTCGTTTGCCGCATGGGGCCTATCCCCGAAGCGTGTCGACGGGCTGGTTCGCTACTCTTCTCCCATGGCGCAAGAAGCCGATGGAGACAGAGATGAACGGACGAACGGAAGCGATTTCAATTCACCAGGCAAATCCGCAAGGCACGGGCGCAATCGGCATAGCGGAGACGAAGGCGCGTGCCGGTGTGCTGCTCGAACTCGGAGCAGCCTTCATGAAACTTCAGGCCGACACCGCGCAGACGCAGCCGGGCGACGCGAACATCGACAGCGAGCCGCGCCCCGCGCCGCGAGAGGAGCATTTCGACGTCGTCATCGTCGGCGCAGGCCAGAGCGGCCTTTCCGTCGGCTACTATCTGGCCGGCAAGGGGATAAGGTTCGTCATCCTGGAAGCTCGCCAGCGCGTCGGGGATATTTGGCGCGCGCGATGGGATTCGCTGCGCCTTTTCACGCCGGCGCGCTTCGACGGACTGGCGGGCATGCGTTTTCCGGCCCCCGCTCATTTCTTCCCGACCAGGGATGAAATGGCCGATTATCTGGAAGCCTATGCCGAGAAATTCGCCTTGCCCGTACGCACGGGCACCAAGGTTGACGAGGTTAGTCGCCACGGCGAGCGTTATGTCGTCACCGCCGGCGCGAGCCGTTTTACCGCCGATCATGTCGTCATTGCCGCCGCGAGCTACCAGAAGCCGAAGCTTCCGGATTTCGCCGCGCTGCTTGATCCCGCGATACGGCAATTCCACTCATCCGCCTACCAAAATTCGTCGCAGCTCAGGCCTGGCGGGGTACTTCTGGTCGGGGCCGGCAATTCAGGTGCGGAGATTGCCATGGACCTGGCTGGCACGCGCCGCGTCTGGCTGGCCGGCCGGCATCCAGGCCACATTCCCGTGGCCTACAACGGCACCATCGCTCTCCGTGTGGTGATACCGTTCGTTTTCCGCGTCCTTCTCCACCGTCTGCTTTCCGTGGATACGCCGATCGGGCGGAAGGCAAGACCAGCACATCTCGTCCATGGCCTGCCCCTGATCCGGGTAAGACCGCAACACATGGACGCGGCCGGGATAAACCGGGTTGCGCGTGTCGCCGCCGTCAAGGACGGCAAACCGGTGCTCGAGACCGGCGAGGCTCTCGATGTCGAGAACGTTATCTGGTGCACCGGCTTCCGGCCCGGACTGGACTGGGTCAAACTGCCGGTTTTCGATGTAAGCGGCCGGCCGGGGCAATATCGCGGGGCCGTTACCGGCGAACCTGGGCTCTACGTCTGCGGCCTGCCATTCCAGCACTCCCCCTCCTCGACAATGATTCACGGCGCGGAAAGAGACGCCGGCTACGTGGCGGATACGATAAGCGAGCGGATGCGGATCGCCAAAACCTGGAACAAAACGTAGACAGTTCTGGTCTTTCGCTCCCGAATCACTACATTCGGGGGCGATGTCGGGCTTTTCCGAAGACATGCCTTTTTTCGATGAACCGAATGCGCGGCCCGCTGCGGCCCCATCCGGCATAGCCGCGCGCGCCATGGCGGCGCGCAGCGGGCAGAACGGCGTGCCCGATTATCTCAAGGGCCTGAACCCGGAGCAGCGGCTTGCGGTCGAAACGACTGAAGGCCCGGTTTTGGTGCTGGCCGGCGCAGGCACCGGCAAGACGCGGGTGCTCACCACCCGCATCGCCCACATCCTTGCCACGGGCAGGGCCTTCCCCTCGCAGATCCTGGCCGTCACCTTCACCAACAAGGCCGCGCGCGAGATGAAGCAGCGCATCGGTATCCTGATCGGTGAAGGCAATGTCGAGGGCATGCCCTGGCTCGGCACCTTCCACTCGATCGGCGTGAAGCTGCTTCGCCGCCACGCCGAGCTGGCCGGGCTGAAATCGGACTTCACCATCCTCGACACCGACGACGTGGTGCGGCTGATCAAGCAATTGATCCAGGCCGAAGGGCTGGACGACAAGCGCTGGCCGGCCAAGACCTTCGCCCAGATGCTCGACAACTGGAAGAACAAGGGTCTTGGCCCCGACGAAATCGCGGAAGGCGATGCGCGCAGCTTCGGCAACGGCAAGGGCCGCCAGCTCTACAAGGCCTACCAGGAACGGCTGCAGACGCTGAATTCCTGCGACTTCGGCGACCTGCTCTACCATCCGATCCGCATCTTCCGCGCCTATCCGGACGTGCTGAAGGAATACCACCGCAAGTTCAAATACATACTGGTCGATGAATACCAGGACACAAACACCGCGCAGTACATGTGGCTGCGGCTTCTGGCGCAGAGGCCCAATTCTGGACGCGGCCCATCGGCCGAAGGCCGCAAGCCCGACCGGGCGTCGGCCGGCCAGGCCGCCCCTGCGGAGGCCAGTGAGCGAAGCGAGCGCGCGGCCGTGAGCGAGAACAAAGTCAACATCTGCTGCGTCGGTGACGACGACCAGTCGATCTATGGCTGGCGCGGCGCCGAGGTCGACAACATCCTGCGCTTCGACAAGGATTTCCCGGGCGC
The DNA here is from genome assembly GCF_020165195.1 of Mesorhizobium sp. CA14. Classification (GTDB taxonomy): domain Bacteria; phylum Pseudomonadota; class Alphaproteobacteria; order Rhizobiales; family Rhizobiaceae; genus Mesorhizobium. The sequence continues at coordinate 349,749 of NZ_JAIUHR010000001.1, forward strand.
CACTATTATCCGGCTGGAGCGCAACTATCGCTCCACCGCGCATATATTGGGCGCCGCCTCCCACCTCATCGCCCACAATGAGGGCCGCTTCGGCAAGACGCTGTTCACCGACCGCGACGACCCCGAAGACGACAAGGTGCATGTCCACGCCGCCTGGGACTCGGAAGAAGAGGCCCGGGCCATCGGCGACGCCATCGAGGCCTATCAGCGGCAGAAGCACAATCTCAACGACATGGCGATCCTGGTGCGCGCCTCCTTCCAGATGCGCGCCTTCGAAGACCGCTTCATCACGCTGGGCTTGAACTACCGCGTTATCGGCGGCCCGCGCTTCTATGAGCGCCTGGAAATCCGCGACGCGCTTGCCTTCTTCCGCGTCGTGGCCAATGGCGGCGACGACCTCGCCTTCGAGCGCATTGTCAACGTGCCGAAGCGCGGGCTGGGCGAAGCCACCATCCGCCAGATCCATGATACGGCGCGGGCCATGCGCATTCCGATGCTGGAGGCCGCCGCGACGCTTGCCGAAAGCGACGAGCTGAAGCCGAAGCCGCGCGCCGCATTGCGTGAGGTCGCGGCCAATTTCGAGCGCTGGCAAAAGGCGTTGGAAACCACCCCGCACACCGAGCTTGCCGAGACTATCCTCGAGGAAAGCGGCTACACCGACATGTGGAAGAACGATCGTTCGGCGGAGGCGCCCGGGCGGCTGGAAAACCTCAAGGAGCTGATCCGCTCCATGGAGGAGTATGAATCGCTGCGCGCCTTCCTCGAGCATGTCGCGCTGGTTATGGAAGCCGAGCAAGGCGAATCGCAAGATGCGGTCTCGATCATGACGCTGCATTCGGCCAAGGGCCTTGAATTCGAGACCGTCTTCCTGCCCGGCTGGGAGGAAGGCCTGTTCCCGCATCAGCGCGCGCTGGATGAAGGCGGACGCTCCGGCCTCGAGGAAGAGCGCCGGCTCGCCTATGTCGGCCTGACGCGCGCCAAGAAGAACCTGCACATCTGGTTCGTCTCCAACCGCCAGATTCACGGCCTGTGGCAATCGACGATCCCGTCGCGCTTTGTCGACGAATTGCCCGAAACCCATATCGATATCGCCGACAGCGGCAACAGCTACGGCGGCTACGGCAATCCCTATGGCGGCGGCGCCTTCGCTTCCGGGCGCGGCGGCGGACGGCAGAACCCCTACGGCGCCTCGCGCTTCGACAATATCGGCGCCAAGGACCAGGGCAGCTTCTCCAACACCTATGCCACGCCCGGCTGGCAACGCGCGCAGGCGAACCGCACCGAGGCGACCGACCGCAACTGGGGCACGCGCTCCGGCCACCAGGTCGAGCGCATCGGCTATGGCGAGACCGATTCAGGCTACGGCGCCGGCCGCACCAGCGTGAAGGGCCGCACCATCGAGGGCGAGCTGGTGGCCAAATCCGTCGCCGACACGCCATCCGCCTTCAATGTCGGCGACCGCGTCTTCCACCAGAAATTCGGCAACGGCAACATCGCCGCGATCGACGGCAACAAGCTCACCATCGACTTCGACAAGGCCGGGCAGAAACGCGTGCTGGACGGGTTTGTCGCGCCGGTGTGACCGGCCTCCTCACCTGTACCTTGCCTGGTTCCATTTGTGGCCGAGCAGCGACAGGATGATGATCAGCCCGTTGAAGAACTGGACGTAGAAGCCGCTCAGGCCCGCCGCGACAACCCCGGTCTGGATGAACGAAACGGTGACCGCGCCGATCGCGCCGCCAACCACCGTGCCGATGCCGCCCCAGGTCGGCGTGCCGCCGACGAACACCGAGGCCAGCACCGGCAACAGATAGCCATCGCCCGCCGTCGGCCACCAGGTGAAATTGATCATCACCGAGAAGGTGCCGGCGATCGCCGCACCAATCCCGACGAAGACGAACACTTTCACCCGGACCCATTTAACGTCGATGCCCATCTGCCTGGCGCTGTCGGGATTGTCGCCGACCACTTTCACCTGCGCGCCGAAGCGGTGACGGTTGTAGAGCAGCGCCGAGAAGACGACGAAGGCAATCGCCCAGAAGATCTGCACGGGGATGCCCCAGACCTGGCTGGAGAAGATCTTGTAGGCCGAGCTGTCTGCAAGGCCGGTCAGCGCCGTCGATTTGCCTTCGTTGATGATCTGGATCAGGCCGCGCAGCAGGAAGTTCATGCCGAGCGTGGCGATCAGCGACGACAGCCCGCCATAGACGACCAGCGAGCCGACCAGGAAACCGAGCAGCGTGCCGGTAAGAAGCGCCGCCGCGATGCCGAGGAACGGATCGTAGCCGGCCTGCACCACCAGCGCGAAGACCCAGGAGGCAAAGCCCATCGTCGCCGGGAACGACAGGTCGATCTCCCCGCAGGTGACGACGAAGACCAGCGGCACGACCACGAATAGCGCGACGGGAAGCGTCGTCAGCACGGAACTGTAGAGATACCAGGTGGTGAACACCGTCGGGTTGGCGATGATGAACACCGCCATCATGACGATGAATACGGCAAGCGTGCCGAGCGATGCGCGATTGTCGATGACGAAGCCGCGCAACCAATGGTTGGACGGATGGCTCCATTCCTTGGCTGGCTTCTTGGCTACCTGGCCGCTTGCCCTTCCCAGAGGAGTTTGCAGATCGGGTTCCATCGCCTTGCTCATCACGCTCTCTGCTCCGCACCGTCGTGCAGCCCCGGCAACCCGCCGGGATGCGCCACGTCTTCCATGAAATTGATGAGGTCCTCGGCCGACTTGACTTCGGTGCGGCCGGCCGTCAGCGCCACCTTGCCGCGGTCTAGCACGACGAAGCGGTCGGCGATGTCGAAGACATGGTGGATGTTGTGGCCGATGAACAGGATCGAGCGGCCGCTCGCCCGCACCTGGCGCACGAAATGGAAGACCTTGGCGGTCTCGGTCAGCGACAGCGCCGTCGTCGGCTCGTCGAGGATGATCAGCTCCGCCTGCTTGTAGATGGCGCGCGCGATCGCCACGCCCTGGCGCTCGCCGCCCGAAAGCTGACCGACGATCGAATGCGGCGTGAACACTTTCGAGGTGAAGCCGATCTCGCGCATCAGCCGGCTTGCCTCCTCGATCTCCTTATTGACCTTCAGCCAGCCCATGAAGCTGGTCAGCTCGCGGCCCATGAAGATGTTGCGCACGATCGTCTGCTGCACGGCCAGAGCCCGGTCCTGGAACACGGTCTCGATGCCTGCGTCACGCGAGCGCGCCGCGCTCCATCCGCTGACCGGCTTGCCGCGCACCAGGATCTCGCCGCTGGTCGGCTTGACCACCCCGGACAGGATCTTGATCAGTGTCGACTTGCCGGCGCCATTGTCGCCGATCAGGCCAACCACCTCGCCGCGATCGACACTGAGGTCGACGCCGCCGAGCGCATAGACCTGGCCATAGGATTTTTTGATGTCGCGCAGTTCGATGATGCGTTCGCTCATGCGATCCTCGCTGGAATTGACTGCCTGCCGGTCATCTCGCCGGCCGGGCAATAATCCCGGCCGGCGGCTTGGGAGATCAACGCAATGCCTGCTTGGCCAGCTCGGAGACGATCTCGTAGTTCTGCGGCGTAACGAAGCCGGCGCCGGTGTCGACATTCATCGGCGCGAGGCCAAGCACCACCTGCTGGCAAAGACTGAGGATCGGCAGATAGCCCTGCAGGAACGGCTGCTGGTCGGCTGTCAGCTGCACCCAGCCGCCCTTGAAGCCTTCGACGATCTGCGGACTGGTGTCGAAGCCGAAGTTGAAAATGTCACCCGGCTTCCTGCCCGCCGCCTGCATATAGGTCGCGACATTGCCGAGCATCTGGCCGCCGGGATAGCCGACCGCCTTGACGTCGGGGTGGTTGAGCAGCGCCGCGGTGATCACCGGAATGGCGAGGTTGGGATCGGACGCCCATTCGCCGCTCGGCGGCGAGGACAGCTGGATCACCTCGACGCCGGCTTCTTTCAGGGCCGCGACAGTGCCGCGCTCGCGCGCGCCGCGGTTCTCGTTCTCGAACGGACCGATCATGATCGCCTTGTCGCCCGCCTTGAGCTTGCCGAGCTTGAACGCCTCGGCGCCGAGCGCGCGGCCCTGCTGCTCCTGCTGCGCGCCGACATAGCCGCCGCCGAACGCCGCCACCACCTTCGGCACCGGCACGTTCTGGTACATCATCTTGATGCCGTCCTTATGCGCCTGTTCGGCCAGCGGCATGATCGCGGCGTCGCCCGGATGGCCCATCATGGCGATGCCCTGGGGCTTGACCGCGACCGCCTCGCGCAATTGCTGCACCATCTTCTCGACGTCCCATTGCGAGAAGATGTAGTCGACTTTCGGCCCGAGATCGGCAGCCGCCTGCTTGGCGCCATTATAGACGATGGTGCCGAAGGCATCGCCCTCGGCGCCGCCGACGAAGAAGCGGATGTGCACGTCCTTGCACCATTGCGCGTCCAGCGCCTGTGCCGGCAAGGTGGAGATCGAGGCGCAAAGCGCCGTGGCGGCCGCCACGACGGTCGAGCGCAGAACAGTCCTTCTGGTCGTCATGCTCATGCACGTTCCTCCCTTTTGATCCCTCCCGATAGAGGGTTTTCGAATTGATCTGCGTCTTCGGACGGCCGGCTCCTCCCGCCGGCCAATCCTCAACTTGGCCTCAGGCCGGATTGGGCAGGTAGTTGGACCCTCCCCGGCATTGCTTCAGATAGTCGAGCGCACGCGCCTGTCCGGTGATCTCTAGGTCGCCGCGATAGACCGGATCGTGCCAGCCCTCGATGTCGATAGCGCCCTTGTAGCCGGCAAGCCGCAACTCGCTGATCACCCGCGTCCAGTCGCTGTCGCCGAAACCCGGCGTGCGCATCTGCACGAAAGGCAGGCGCCCGAACACGCCATGCTCGCGGATCACGTCCCAGCGCACCGTCGCGTCCTTGCCGTGGACATGGAAGATGCGCGGCGCCCATTTGCGGATCTGCGGTATCGGGTCGATGAGATAAACGAGCTGGTGGCAGGGTTCCCATTCGAGGCCGAGATTGTCGTTGGGCAACTCGTTGAACATCAGCTCCCAGGCGTCCGGGTTATGTGCGATATTCCAGTCGCCGCTCGCCCAGTTGCCGTCCATGGCGCAGTTCTCGAAGGCGATGCGCACGCCTTTGTCGGCGGCGCGTTTCGCCAACGGCCCCCAGACCTCGCGGAAGCGTGGGAGGCTGTCGGTCAGCTTCTTGCCGCGGATGCGGCCGGTGAAGCCGCTGACAATGGACGTCCCGAACAGATGCGCATTGTCGATGACGGTCTCCCAGGCCGCGAGCACGCCGCGATCAACCTCGCCGCCTTCCAGCGGATTGCCGAACACGCCGATCGACGACACGGTGACGTCGGCATCGCCGATCGCTTCGCGGATTTCGCCCGCCAGGCGCTTCAGGTCCTTGCCGCCCAACGTCTGCCAGAAGAAAGGCTGGATGCTCTCGAAGCCGAGCGGCAGGATCTGCCTGACATAGGCCGCCGGGTCGTCGAGATTGGCCCGCACCATGGTGCCGATCCTGATGTCGAGAAGCGGGTTTGGCATCATTGTGCTTCCTTGGCGATTGCCACGCGCCGCCCGCTCTCCGCGCTTTCGATCGCGCCGAAGACCATGGCCAGGCTCTTGATGTTGTCGGCGCCGCGCGTCTCCGGCTCGGCGCCGGTCTCGATCGCGTGCATGAAATCCTGGATGATGCCGAGATGGCCGTCGACGCGGTCGGTCGGATCGAGCGGCGGCACTTCGATCGGCTGGGTCTTGTCGATGATGCCGTCGCGGCCGGACGCAACCACCTCCGCCTTGAGCCCGTCATGGCCGTCCCACAGCACGCTGCCGCGCTCGGCGACGATGCGCCAGCTGCCTTCCCAGCTGGTGCGAAAACCGTCCGCGCACCAGGAGCCGGCATAGGTGAACACCTTGCCGCCGCCGAGATCGAAGACGGCGCTCGCCGATGAGCCCTGCCGGTACCAGGAATTGGCCGGCTCCCATTCCTGGCAGTAGACGCCGGCCGGTTCGCCGGCGACCATGTAGCGCGCGGCGTCGAAAGTGTGGATCGCCATGTCGAGCAAAAGCACGTGGCGCATCTCCTCGCGAAAGCCGCCGAAATGCGGCGCGACGAAGAAATCGGCATGGATGCTGGTCGGCGCGCCGATAGCGCCGGAGTCGAGGAACCGCCTGATGCGCCTGACATTGGCGACGTAGCGCCGGTTCTGGACGACGGCATGGACCCGACCGGCGCGACGCGCTGCCTCGACAATGACCCGCGCGTTTTCGGGACTGTCGGCCAGCGGCTTTTCGGTGAGCAGATGGCAATGATGGGCAAAGGCCGAAAGCGCGACCTCGCGGCGGGCTGCCGGGACCACGACGTCGAATACGGCGTCGGGCTTCGTCTCATCGAGAACGGCGTCGAGGCTGGTGCCGATCACTGCATTGGAGAGCTCGTACTCGCGCGCCCTCGCTTGCGCCCGGTCGGCGTCGAGATCGACGAGGCCAACAATGGCGAGCCCGTCGATCTGCTTCACGGCATCGAGCCAGTGCTTGCTCATCGCTCCGCACCCGGCCAGGACGACCTTCATCATCCAGCGCTCCTCCTCGGCTCGGCCCCTTCAGGCCGAGTGTCACGGCGTCCACGGCATCACCGTAAACGTATTTCCGTAAACGTTTACGAGAACACACCCGATAGCGTAGAATGTCAACCGGCTGCCTGCAAAAATCGTCCCGAAGCCTTGGCCTGAGCGGCAGCCGGTGCTAGCCAAGGCAGGGGGAGAATCCGTCCTTGGCGTCCAGCATCCACGATCTCGCGCGTCACCTGAACATCTCGATCGGCACCGTGTCGCGCGCGCTGAACGGCCGCGCCGACGTCAATGCCGACACGCGCCAGCGCGTGCTCGAAGCGGCCAGGAAGCTGAACTATTCGCCCAATCAGTCAGGCCGCAGCCTGCGCCAGGGCGCCACCCGTTCGATCGCCTTCATGCTGCAGCCGCATCCCGGCGACCAGCAATATGGCGAGCCGTTCTTCATCCCGTTCCTGACGGGCCTGCAGGCGCGGCTCGCCGAGCATGACCTGGATCTGATGGTCGTCATGGGTGAGCCCGGCCAATATCAGCAGGAGCGGTTGCGCCGCGTGGTCGAGACGCGCCGGGCCGACGCGGTCGTGTTGGCCAATACGCGAAGGGAAGACGATCGGATCGACTATCTCAGCAAGGCCGGCTTTCCCTTCGCCACGCTTGGCCGAAGTCAGTCCGGCGGCGACACGTATCCTTCACTCGATATCGATTTCGAGAGGGCGGGTGATGAAGCCGTCGACCGGCTGGTCGCGCGCGGCCACCGCCGCATTGCCGCGATCCGCCCTTCGCTTGATCTCAACTTCGGCTACCTGTTCCTCGACGGCTACCGCAAGGCGCTGAAGCGGCACGGTATCGAGGTCGACCCCGACCTGATCGCCGATGGCTTCATCAACGAGACCGGCGGCTACCAGGTGACGCCGCAAGTAATGCGCTCCAAGAACCCGCCGACGGCGATCATCTTCAACAATGACGCTATGGCGCTCGGCGGCTGCAAGGCGCTGGCCGAGATGGGTATCAAGCCGGGCCACGACATGGCCGTGATCGTCATCGTCGACACGCCGCTCTGCCGTTACTTCTCGCCGACGCTGACCGCCTTCCGTCCGTCGCTGGAGCCGATGGGCCGGCGGCTGGCCGAGATGCTGCTCGCCTCGCTTCCCGCCTTCGCCGGACCTGAGGGCACACGCATCATCCGCGAGGTCTGGCCGCTGGAGCTGATTGCAAGAGAGAGCGATTGAGCACCCCTTTCCCTTCTCCCCCTGTGGGAGAAGGAAACTGTCACGCAACCATCACGTTCACGTCCTAGACCGCTCGACGGCTAGGGCTGGCCGCATCGTCGATGCCGCGCGCCCTTTTGAGCCAACGCCGCTCTGCTCGTCAAGAAGGGGATATCGATGAAACACCTCAACCGAACCGTCGCGCTCGGCGCGGCGCTTGCCCTGTTCACCGCCGTGACGCCGGCGCTTGCCGACGGCGTCGCTTACGTCGACAAGGGACTAGTCGGCGTCGGCCGCATTCCGGCCAGCCAGAAGGACAAGTTCGGCGAGACTTTCGGTTCGGGGTCCGGCATGGCGATGGACGCCAAGTCCTGGGCGCGCGACGGCTCGGGCTACAAGGGTTCGCTCTGGCTGCTGCCGGACCGCGGCTACAATGTCGTCGGCACCACCGATTATCGCCCGCGCCTCAACACCATTTTGATCGAACTGACCCCGACTGCTCCCGGCGCGGCGCCCGCCGCAGGACAGGAACAGACGGGCGTCAAGACGACGCTTTCCGACACCATGCTGTTGACCGACCACAAGGGCGCCGACGCCACCGGCCTCGATCCGCTGAACGGCGTGCGCGAAGCCGCCGGCGACATGCCGATCCTGCCGCAGGCCGACAACGGCAAGCTGGCGCTGGACGACGAGGCGATCGTGCGCCTGCCCGACGGCACGATGTTCATCTCCGACGAATATGGTCCCAACATCTACCGCTTCTCGGCCGAAGGCCGTCTGATGTCGGCGACCCAGCCGCCCGCGGCGCTGGTGCCGATGCGCCACGGCAAGCCGAACTTCGCTTCCGACAATCCCGGCCCGGGCGCCGCCGAACCCGATCCGAAGGACCCTGAGACCGGCCGCCAGAACAACCAGGGCCTCGAAGGCATGTCGATGACGCCGGACGGCAAGTTCCTGATCGCCGTGCTGCAGTCGGCGGCCCGCCAGGACGGCGGCGATTCCGGCTCGACCCGCCAGAACACCCGCGCGCTGGTCTATGACGCTTCCGACCTTGCCCATCTCAAGCTGGCGCATGAATATGTCGTGCCGCTGCCGGTCTTCAAGGATGCCAAGGGCAAGACCAAGGTGGCCGCGCAGAGCGAGATCGTCGCGCTCTCCGACAAGAGCTTCCTGATGCTGGCGCGCGACTCTGGCAACGGCCAGGGCGTCAAGGGCGACGAGTCGCTCTATCGCAAGATCGAGATCGTCGACCTCTCCCTCGCCACCGATATCGCCAACGGCCCGTTCGACGCCGCCGACAAGCCGGTCGCGCCGAAGGGCAAGCTCGACCCGTCGGTGACGCCGGCCAAGCTGACGCCGTTCATCGACATCAACGACAAGGGCGAGCTTGGCCGCTTCGGCCTGCACAATGGCGCGCCGAACGACAGGAACAACCTGTCCGAGAAGTGGGAGGCGATGTCGCTGGTCTCCGTGCTCGATCCGAAGCTGCCCGACGACTATTTCCTGTTCGTCGCCAACGACAACGACTTCCTTACACAGGACGGCTTCCAGGTCGGCGCTTCGTACAAGGCCGAGGACGGCGCCGATGTCGACACCACCTTCCTGGTCTATCAGGTCACCCTGCCCGGACTGTCCGGGAACAGCCTCGCCGCGAACTAGTTCTGCCCTAACTAGTTCTGCTCTGGATGGATGCCTCCGGCATCTGGTCCGCGCGGAAGGGATGCATGAGCATCAGGCCTGCGATAGCATCGCGGGCCTGATTCATTTTCGGTGCTGCCATGGATGACGAAAAGCCCGCCCGCCGGCGGACTCACGACCTGACCAGCGGCCCTATCCCGCGCACGCTGCTTTTGTTCGCCCTGCCTGTGCTGGGCTCCAACGTGCTGCAGTCGCTCAACGGTTCGATCAACGCGGTCTGGGTCGGCCGCTTCCTCGGCGAGGCGGCGCTGACTGCGACCTCCAACGCCAATCTGGTGCTCTTTCTCATCCTCGGCACCGTCTTCGGCATCGGCATGGCGGCGACCATCCTGGTGGCGCAGTCTGTCGGCGCCCGCGACCTCAGCGAGGCGAAGCGCATCGTCGGCACCAGCGCCACCTTCTTCTTCCTCGTCTCGGTGGTGTTCGCCGTCTGCGGCTGGATCTGGGTCGACGCCATCCTGACCGGGCTCGGCACGCCGGCCGATGCCTTGCCTTTGGCGCGCGCCTATTTGCGCATCATCTTCGTCGCCGTGCCGATGATGAACCTTTTATCCTTCGTCATGACCGTGCTGCGCGGCGCCGGCGACTCGCGGACCCCATTCGTCTTCATGGCGCTGGCGGTCGTGCTCGATGTCGTGCTCAATCCGCTGCTGATCCGCGGCGTCGGCCCCTTCCCCGAGCTCGGCATCGCCGGCTCGGCGACATCGACGCTCATAGGCCAGACCGTGAGCGTGATCGCCATCCTGATCGTGCTTTATGTGCGCAAGCACCCGCTGCGGCTGGCGGGCAGCGATCTCGCGCTGCTTCGGCCCGATCCGGCGCTGCTGCGCATCGTCGTCTTCAAGGGCATTCCGATGGGCCTGCAGATGATCGTCATCTCGGCCGCCGCGCTCACCGTGATGGGCATCGTCAACTCCTATGGCTCGCAGGTTGCAGCCGCTTACGGCATCGCCGCGCAGCTCTGGACCTATATCCAGATGCCGGCTCTCGCGATCGGCGCCGCCGTCTCCTCGATGGCGGCGCAGAATGTCGGCGCCGGACGCTGGGACCGCATCGGCAAGGTCGCGGCCTCAGGCGTCGGCTTCAACCTGGTGCTGACCGGTGCGCTGGTGGCTCTGCTTTTCGTCTTTGACCGCGCCGTGCTCAGCCTTTTCCTCAGCAACGACAGCACCGCGATCGATATTGCCGCCCATATCAACAGGGTGGCGTCCTGGTCGTTCATCCTGTTCGGCATCACGATCGTGCTCTTCGCCACGGTGCGCGCCACCGGCGCCGTCATGCCGCCGCTGATCATCCTGATCATCTCGGTATTGATCATTCGCACCGGCTTTGCCTACTCCATGCGCAGCGTCATCGGCCAGGAGGCGCTGTGGTGGAGCTTTCCGGCAGGCTCGATCACGTCGCTCGTGCTCGCCGCCGCCTATTACCGCTTCGGCCGCTGGCGCACGATGCATATGATCGAGGACCGGCCGGCGGCCGGCGAGCCGCCCGACACCGGCCTCGGCGTGCCCCGCCAGCGCGCGCAACTCCTGCCGGAGACGCCGAGCGGCTAATCCGCGACGGCGGGAAACGGTGAAAATACTCTATTTCGCGTATTTGGCGCCGAAGCCAAGCGCCACCAGCGAGAAGACGATGATCATGCCGGCAAAGGCCAGGCTTGCCACGGTGGCGTTGGCCAAGCTCGACAGGACGCCGATGCCGATCACCGGCAGCGCGTTGCCGCAGAAGCAGCAGATGAAGAAGGCCGAGACCACCTCGGCGCGGCGGTCGGCCGGCGCGATCTGATTCACCACCTGCAGGCCGCCGCGATAGCCGAGCGCCGCCGCGACGCCGCACACCGCCGTCGCCGCGATCATCAGCGCCATCGAAGCATAGACCTGCGCCGCGACGACAAGCGCCACGGCCGGGATCATCAGCGCCAGCGCCGCGAGCATGGTGGAGCGGGCGGACAGCCATGCGGTGCCTACAATGGTCACTGCTGCCACGATCGACAGTTCGAAGAACAGGCCGCCGGCCTCGGCGTGATTGGTGACATGCAGCTGCTGCGCCAGGATGCTCGGCGCCAGCGCCGCGTAGAAGCCGACCAGCGCCATCGCGCCGAAGCCGGTCACCGCTGGCGCCACGAATTGCGCGCGGATATTGTCGGGCACCGAAAGCCTTGGCCGCAGCGAGACGTCCGAGAAGCGTCCGGGATCGGAGACCGTTTCCTGTGTCCGCCAGATCAGCACGGTGACCAGCGCAAGCAGCACCAGATAGACCGCAAATGTCAGCCTGAGCGGCCAGGGCGCATATTGGGCGAGCAGCCCCGCCATGAGCGCGCCGGCCCCCAGACCGATGAAGTTGGTGCTGGTGGCAATGACTGCGGCGCGCGACTTGTCCTTGCCTTCGATCAGCTCGGCAAGCCAGGCGGTGCCGGCCCCCGCGCCGACGCCGATGCCGAGGCCGCTCAGGATGCGGGCAATGTCGAGCCAGGCGAGGCTTTCGGCGAAGAGGAAAAACAGCGCGCTGACCACGGCAACACTCATCGCGGCGAGCGCGGCAGGACGGCGGCCGACGACATCCGACACCCGGCCGAAAAACAGCAGCGCCGCCAGATTGCCGACGACGTAGACGGCATAGACCAGCGTCAGCGTGACCTGCGAGAAGCCGAAGGCCTGCTTGTAGATCACGTAAAGTGGGGTCAGCGCGGTGCTGCCGGCAAAAAGTGCTGCGATCATGGCGGCGACGGCGGTCATCGCGGCGCCGCCGCCAAGCTCATGGTCACGCGTCATGGTTTGAGCGTAGCTGGTCATGGCGATCTCCAGGGTTGCAAGCCCAACGCCTATATAATGGCGCTGTTCCAGCCACCGGACGCCCTCCTGACAATCCTGACAGGATGGTCTTGTGCGAAATCCTCGCGTAGCTTTGTCAGTCGACGAGGAGGAACCATGGGCAAGGGACGGGTCGAGGCATTCACCGATGGCGTCGTCGCCATCATCATCACCATCATGGTGCTGGAGCTGAAAGTGCCGCATGGCGAGGATTTCTCAGCGCTTGTGCCACTGTGGCCGGTCTTCTTCTGCTATGTGCTGTCCTTCATCAATGTCGGCATCTACTGGAACAATCTGCACAACATGTTCCACACCGTGCAGCGCGTCGACGGACGCGTGCTGTGGGCCAGCCTGAACCTCTTGTTCTGGCTGTCGCTGATGCCGGCGACCACGGCGTTCATGGGAGAGAACCATTTCGCGCCTGTGCCGGTCGCCGTGTATGGCGTGGACCTCGCGCTTTGCGCCGTCGCCTACACCATCCTGGTCATCAAGCTGCGCCATCTGCATGGCGCCGACACGACCTTCGCCAAAGCCGTCGGGCGCGACAGGAAGGGCAAGATCTCGCTGGCGCTCTACATCGCCGCAGTCCTGCTCAGCTTCTTCAACCAGTGGATCAGCATGGCGATCTACGTCCTTGTAGCGACCATCTGGTTTGTACCCGACAAGCGCTTCGAGAGACTGATCGAAAAATAGAATTTACTTCCGCATCGCCTTCAGCTTTTCCGCCACGGAGGCGGCAAGGTCGGCATAGCGTTCCTCCAGGCGCTCGGCCGCCTTGATGATCGGGAAGTCGTGGCCGAACTTCTCCAGCGCCAGCCGCAGCTTCTCGGCGAAATCCGCCTGCTTCTCCAGCGCCGCAAACAGTGTTTTCACCTGCGCCTCGCTGATATCGGGGTTGGCAAGCATCTGCGGCACCTCGCGACTCATCCGATCGCCGTCGGCGGTCTGCTCCTTCAGAATTTCGATCCAGTCGCTCAAATGCCGAACTCCTTTTCAGGACAACATGCGCGGCAGGCGCCGCCATGGTCAACCCGTTGCGGCTCTCGCCGTCAACCCATTGCGGCTCTCCCCGTCAACCCGTTGCGGCTCTCGCCGTAAACCCATTGCAGCTATCGCGGTCGGCTGACGGGACGAACCGGCCTTGCCTCGGCCGCGTCCGGCGTTAAGTTCGACCCGACCGAACAAGGATGGAAACCATGGCCAGCGACACCGAAATCCAGACTGCACTGCCCGCTTTCGCCGCTGGCAGTGTCGCCGTCATCACCGGCGGCGCCAGCGGCATCGGCCTTGCCGCTGCGAAACGGTACGCGGCGATGGGCATGAAGGTGGTGCTTGCCGACCTCGGCGGCATGCGCCTCGACCAGGCGAAGCAGGCGGTTGCCGCGATCGCCGGCGAGGGTGCCGTCCTCCCAATCCCGACCGATGTTTCCAGGGCGGAAGAAGTCGATCGGCTGGCGGACCTGGCTTACGGCGCCTTCGGTGCGGTGTCGGTGCTGATGAACAATGCCGGTGTCGGCAACAATCCGGGCAAGCCCTGGGAGAACCGCGACGCCTGGAAGCGGCTGCTGGACATCAATTTCTGGGGCGTCGTGCACGGCGTCGAGGCCTTCGCGCCGCGCATGCTCGCCGCTGGAAAGCCGGGTCTCATCATCAACACCGGCTCCAAGCAGGGCATCACCACCCCGCCCGGCAATCTCGCCTACAACGTCTCCAAGGCCGGCGTGAAGACTTTTACCGAAGGGCTGGCGCATGCCCTGCGCAACGAGCCTGGCGCGAAAGTGTCGGCGCATCTGCTGATCCCCGGTTTCACCTATACCGGCCTGACTGAAGGCGCGACGGAAAAGCCCGCCGGCGCCTGGACCGGCGAGCAGGTGATCGACTTCATGCTGATATCGCTGATGGACGACGACTTCTACATTCTGTGCCCCGACAACGAAGTGGCGCGGCCGACGGATGAAAAACGCATGGCCTGGGCGATCGGCGACATCATCGAGAACCGCCCTGCCCTGTCGCGCTGGCATCCCGATCACAAGGATGCCTTCGCGGCCTTCATGAACCGCTGACAGTCGTGTCACGCCGCAGTTTTCTTCTTGGGACCGCTCTTTGCCCCAACGGCTTTCTTTGCGGCCGCCTGAGCGACCTTGCGATTGTCCCTGGACCCGTTCTTCGCGGCCACGGCTTCGTTGGCGACTGTTTCGGCGATCTTGCGGTCATGCCGTTTTGCCGCCGCCTCGCATTTCGAGCGTATCTCCTCGACCTCGGATTCCGTCAGGTGTTCGATGCCGATGAAATGATTATGGGCTCGGCTGACCCTGATCAGTTCGTCCAGCTTGGCCTGGATCGCCGCGCCGTCGCGATTTTGCGTGTTCTGGATCAGGAACACCATCAGGAAGGTGACGATGGTGGTGCCGGTGTTGATGACCAGTTGCCAGGTGTCCGAGAATCCGAAGAACGGTCCACTCAACGCCCATACAACCACGATCGCCATGCAGATGGCGAAGGTAGCCGGCAGGCCCGCCAGATGTGCCACCTGGTTGGCTATCCGCGTAAAAACTTTCTCGATCATGCAAGTCCCTCGAACCGTGGATGCGCTGGCATTTTCGAAGAAACAAGCTGCCGTCCGCTCCGGTTCCGCGGGATCGAATTTTCGTGCCGACACGCGGCTGCAATCGGCTACACGCAGAAGGCGCAGCTTCGCGAAGAAACACCTTATCCGTTTGTTTGCAATAGTGCCGGTGCAGGCCGAAAGCCTGTTCCTTCCGCTTCACGGCGGTTTACCTCCAGCCCCTTCCGCTGCGTCACCCCCGCATGGCGGAAGGGGCATTTATTTGCGAGAGTGGAAGGGGACCGGTCAGACAGCGCCGGTCATGTGCTCGACGGCGTTCTGCCCGTGTCAGTGAGCGCTTCATCCCAGCGATCGAGAAAGGCTTCGATCGGCATGGCCTGCATGTCGGGAATTGCGCCCGCCAGTTTCTCGGGCGTCCAGTCCCACCAGGCGAGGGCTTCGATGCGCGCCGCGACTGCGGCGGAGAATCGCCGGCGCAGCGGCTTTGCCGGAACGCCGGCGACGATCGTATAGGGCGCGACGTCATGCGTCACCACCGCATTGGCGCCGATGATCGCGCCGTTGCCGATCGCGACGCCCGGCATGATGACCGCGCCATGACCGATCCAGACATCATGGCCGATGCTGACAGATTTTGCCTGGCGCCGCGCGCGGAATTCGGTGTCGACGCCCAGCCAGCGGAAATACTCGTTCGGCCGGTAGCTGACCTTGTGCTGCGTCAGCCGCTCGATCGGATGCTCGAGCGCATTGATGCGGCTGTTGGCGGCGATCGAGCAGAATTTGCCGATCGTCGTGTAGATCGCCTCGGAATGGCGTTCGAAATAGGAAAAGTCGCCGACGCTCACCTCGCGCAGGATCACCCGCTCGCCGATCGAGGCATAGCGGCCGAGCTTGCATCCCTTCAGCTCCGCGGTCGGATGGATGCGCGGCTCGGGGTCCTTGAGGATGAGGTCTTCAGGACGATCCATGAAGCGGCTTTACGCCGGCGGAGGACGGCCCGCAAGCGTGGCCTGTCCCCGGCAAGCCTGTTGGAGCCTATTGCGGCTTGCCCTTGGTCCACACCACGTTCTGGCCGTAAAGCGGCACAGTCGTGACCGACATCTTCGCCGAGCCGTTCTGCACCTGGCGCGAATGCGACAGATAGATCAGCGTCTCGTTCTTCTTGTCGTAGATGCGGTTTACCACCTGCTTTTTCCAGATCAGACTGAGGCCCTGCTTGAACACCTCCTCGCCGCCCTCGCCCATGTCGATGTCGCCGATGGTGATCGGCCCGGTTTGGCGGCAGGAGATCGAGGAATCGGAGGGATCCTCGAACCAGTTGCCCTTGTGCAGCCGGTCGATGATGCTGCGGTCGAAATAGGCGACATGGCAGGTGACGCCGTCGACCTTCGGATCCTTGATCGCGTCGACCACGATGTCGTTTCCGACCCAGTCGACACCCACTTTACCCACTTCGTCAGCCATGGCCGCGCCGGCGCTCAGGGCAAGACAGGCGGCGAACAAGCCGATCAGTTTTCGCAAGGAAGCCTCCTCGGTTCACGTTTGCCGATGTCAGGTGGGACAGGATCGTGGCGTTTGCAAGCCGATCGGCCTGCCTGGCCGCTTGCGGCAACGCGACATCTTTGCGCGCGCGGCGCCGACCCGTTAAGACTGTCGCCAAACTGGCTTCTGGCCAAAGCAACGGCGACGGACATTCACCGATGATGCGTTCAATCCTGATCGGCATTCTTGTTCTGATGGCGGCGGGCATTGGCTGGCTGACATTCGACTGGTACCGGGGCCACTATGGCGGCGAGCCCTTCGGCGCGCCCTTCACGCTGGTCGATCAGAAAGGCGCGCCGATCACCGAAGCCGCCTTCAGGGGACACCCGAGCGTGGTGTTCTTCGGCTTCACCCACTGCCCGGAAGTCTGCCCGACCACCCTGTTCGAGCTGGCCGGCTGGCTGAAGACGATGGGCGACAGCGGCAAGAACCTCAACGCCTATTTCGTCACCGTCGATCCGGAGCGCGACACACCGGAGACGATGAACACCTATGTCAGCAACTTCTCCGACCGCATCACCAGCATCACCGGCGATCCGGACAAGGTGCACGCCATGGCCAAGGCCTTCGGCATCTATTGGAAGAAGGTCGACACCGGCGACGGCGATTACACGATGGACCACACGGCGTCGGTGCTGCTGCTCAATGCCAAGGGCGATTTCGCCGGCACCATCGCCTATGGCGAGAGCGCCGACACCGCGATAGCCAAGCTGAAGCGGCTGGCTGCCGGTGGGCAAACATGATGGGCCAGACCAGGCTCCACTTCACCGCCAACAAGCTTGAGGCCGACCGCATCTTCGCGGCGCTGGACGCAGCGTTGGAGGATGACGGCCTGCCGATCGCCGTGCTGGAGCTCGACGAGGAAAAAGATATCCACGAAGTGTCGCTCTATGCCGATGGCGACGTCGATCCCGTCGAGGCGCGGGTCAGGGATATCCTCGCCGGCCTCGGCCTGCCGAAGGCGATCGAGCGCGAGGTCCTTCCCGACGTCGACTGGGTGTCGCGCTCGCTGGAAGGCCTGAAGCCGGTCCGCGCCGGCCGCTTCTTCGTCCATGGTTCGCATGACCGCGCCAAGCGCCGCAGCGGCGACCTCGCCATCGAGATCGAGGCGGGCCTTGCCTTCGGCACCGGCCATCACGGCACCACCGCCGGCTGCCTCGAAATGCTGGAACAGGTGGCGCTGCGCGAACGGCCGCGCAACGCGCTCGACCTCGGCACCGGCAGCGCCGTGCTTGCGATTGCGCTGGCCAAGCTCGCGCATGTCCCTGTGCTGGCGACCGACATCGATCCGGTCGCCGTCCGCGTCGCCGCCGCCAATGCCCGCCTCAACCACGTCAAGGCGCTGGTCGAGACCGTGACGGCTCCCGGCTTTCATCATCCGATCTTCGCCAGGCGCGCGCCCTTCGACCTGATCGTCGCCAACATCCTGGCCCGGCCGCTGATGCGGCTCGCTCCGGAGATGGCCAAACACATCAGCCTCGGCGGCTCGCTGGTGCTCTCCGGCATCCTCGACCGGCAGCGGGACGCGGTGATCTCGGCCTATGTCGGCCAAGCCTTCCGCCACGTGCGTACCTTGCATCGCGAGGGCTGGGTGACCATCCACCTCAAGCGCTGAGGCCGGGTTGCGTCCAGCCGATCTGGCCCTGCCGAAATCGATTCCGGTTTTCAAGCTCATGCGCTACGGTCGCCGCAAGCCATTCGAGGGAGCCAAAAATGTTCCAGACCTTTGATTCCGCTGGTGATCCGGCCGTCGGCAAGCCTCGCGTGGCGCTGCTGCGGCAATGGCTGGCCGAGAATGGCCTGGATGGCTTCATGGTGCCGCGCGCGGACGAGCACCAGGGCGAGTATGTCGCCGACCGCTCGGCGCGGCTGAAGTGGCTGACCGGCTTTTCCGGTTCGGCCGGCGTCGCGATCGTGCTGCGCGACCGGGCCTTCATATTCGTCGACGGCCGCTACACGCTGCAGGTGCGGGGTGAGGTCGATCTTTCGATCTTCACCGTCGAAAGCCTCATCGACAATCCGCCGGCCACATGGATCAAGGACAATCTCGGCAAGGGCGCAAGGCTCGGCTTCGACCCCTGGCTGCACACGATCGGTGAGATCAAGGCGCTGAAGGCTTCGGCCGAGCAGTCCGGCGCGACCTTGGTGCCGCTCGACAGAAATCCCATCGACATTATCTGGACGGACCAGCCGGAACCGCCGCGCGCGCCTATCGAGATCCATCCGCAAAATCTTGCCGGCGAGCTCGCGAAGGACAAGCTCAAGCGGCTGGCGGGCGCGATCGAAAAGGACGGCGCCACCCATGCGGTGCTTACCGATCCGTCCTCGATAGCCTGGGCCTTCAACATCCGTGGCGGCGACGTGCCGCACACGCCGCTGGCGCTCGGATTCGCCATCCTCGCCGCCGACGGCAAGCATCAGCTGTTCATGGGCCAGCGCAAATTCCCGCGCCAGGTCGCGGCCTATCTCACCCAGCTTGCCGATCCGCAGGATCCGGGCGAGTTCGAAGCCGCCATCGTCGCGCTAGCCAAGGACGGCGCGAAAATCGCACTCGATCCGGTGCTGGCTGCGGAGAAGCTCCGAATGCTGGTCGAGGACAATGGCGGCGCGGTCGTCCTGGCCGCCGACCCGGCGCGTATTCCGCGCGCGACCAAGAACCAGGCCGAGATCGCCGGCAGCCGAGCAGCGCATCGCCGCGACGGTGCCGCGGTCGCCAAGCTGCTGTGCTGGCTCGACCGCCAGAAGCCCGGCACGCTCGACGAGATCGCCGTCGTCACCAAGCTCGAGGAGGTGCGTCGTCAGACCGGCGAGGAAACGCAGATGCCGCTGCGCGACGTTTCCTTCGACACGATTTCCGGCGCCGGCCCGAATGGCGCGATCATGCATTACCGCGTCTCGCGCGCCACCAGCCGCAAGCTTGAGAGCGGCGAGCTGTTCCTGCTCGATTCCGGCGGCCAGTATCAGGACGGCACCACCGACATCACCCGCACCGTGCCGATCGGCCAGCCGACCGAGGAAATGCGCGAGCGCTTCACCCTGGTGCTGAAGGGCATGATCGCCATCTCGACGCTGCGTTTCCCCGCCGGCACGCGCGGTTCGGAGATCGACGCCATTGCCCGCGTGGCGCTATGGAAGCATGGCTGCGACTTCGCCCACGGAACCGGCCACGGCGTCGGCTCCTATCTCGCCGTGCACGAAGGGCCGCAGCGCATCGCCCGCACCGGCACCGAAAAGCTGCTGGCCGGCATGATGCTGTCCAACGAGCCGGGCTACTACAAGGAAGGCGCCTACGGCATCCGCATCGAAAACCTGATCCTGGTCACGCCGGCGGAGCAGATCGAAGGCGGCGACATCGCCATGCACGGCTTCGAGACGCTGACGCTGGCGCCGATCGACAAGCGGCTCATCCGCACCGATCTGCTGCACCGGGACGAATTGCAGTGGCTCGACCGCTATCATGCCCGGGTGCTGACCGAGATCGGCCCGATGCTCGACGGCGAAACGCTGGCCTGGCTGGAGAAGGCGACAGCGCCGCTGCCCCACGACGCAAAAATTTGAGGCAAGCTTCTGTCTCCCGGTTACGGGGAGAAATGCCGGGCAAGGCAATGAGGGGCAGCGCCAGCCATTCAGGATGGAAAGCTATCCGACGAACTGCCTCGCCAGAATCAGGACAGCAGCTCCAGCCAGAAACATCGCCATCAGGCCGCCGCGCAGCGACACCAGCACGGTGACGATCAGCGCTGCCCATTCCGCCGGTCCGGCATGCAGCAGCTCCGGCGCGACGAGCGTCGTCAGCACGGCGGCCGGCACGGCGTTGAGGCCGGCCTCGACGCGCGGATGGATCGTCTCGAAGCGCGAGATGACAAGGTGGCCGCCGACGCGGGTCAGATGGGTGGCGACGGCGCCGGTCAGGATGATCCAGAAGGTCGCGCTCATGGTCGCTTGCCCACGCCGCTGTGATGCGGCGGCAGGATCACCGCCAGGAGAACGCCGGCAAGCGCGCCGATCGAGACATGCCAGGGCGAGCCGACGGTCCGATAGGCGATGATCGAGGCGACGGCGCTGGCGGCGACGACGGGCGCCCAGAGCGGCCGTTTGCGGAAGCCGAGCACCAGGCCGAGGAAATAGATCGGCAAAAGGAAATCGATGCCCAGCGCATGCGTGTCCGGGATCATCTTGCCGAACACCGCGCCCAGCCCGCTTTCGAGCACCCAGAACACATAGACCGGCAGGCCGAGCCCGAGATACCAGACGAAGCCGACGGGACGGCCGGCCTCGGCCCTTGCCTCAGCGATGGCGAATTGCGGGTCGGTCAGGATGAAATAGCCGGCAGCCTGCTGCAGCACCGGCCAATGCGCGATGCGTCGGCCGATGCCGGCCGAATAAAGCACATGGCGGAAATTCACCGCGAAGATCGACAGCACGATCAGCCATGGCGCGACATGCTGGCCGAACAGTTCGATGCCGACCATCTGGCTCGCGCCGCCATAGATCATGGCGCTCATCAGGAACGCCTCGAGCACCGAGAAACCATTGTCGACGGCGATCGCGCCGAACAGGATCGCGAACGGCGCCGAGGCGACGACGACCGGCATCGAAAGCCGCACGCCGTCCCAGAAATCGCTGCCCGTTCGGCCTTCAGAGATTGCTTCCGCCGCCATCAAGCCACTCCTTGAGCGGCTTCATTTAGGGAGCGTCGCCTTCAATGTCACACCAATTCGCTTGACCCAGCGATCAGCGGAACTGATCGCGGGCGTCAGACCTTGACGGCTGTCCCCTGGATCGCTCTGCCCCAGTCGAGCAGCGGCTTGGCGCCAAGCGTGAAGTCGACGAGATCGTCGACCAGCGCCGGCGAATGGATCGTCGCCGGATCGATGTCGTGCCGGACCACGAAATGCCGGCTCCGTACCGCCTGGGCAAGATCCTCGTCACTAATGTCCTCGAAACCGCGCGGCGCCCGCTTCAGGCGATCTTCCGCATCGAGCTCCAGGCCGGCCTTCTTGAGCGATGTGACCATGGCGCGGAACGCGGCCGGCTTGGTCACAATCGCTTTGCGCATCGCCTGCAGCAATTCAGACGCCGGCTGCCACCACGCGACGCCGGCAAAGCAGCGCTCAAGCCCGATATGCACATAGAAGACGCCCTGCTCCATCTTGGTGCCGTCGGGCGACAGGATCGCCGAGAGATGCCGGTTGTAGGGTCGCTTGTCCTTTGAGAAGCGCACGTCGCGATTGATGCGGAAAAGCGACCTCTTGCGGTCGCCGCGCAGACCTAGCTTGGCCGCTTCGAAACGCTCTGTGAGCGTCTCGACCAGATCGCAGAACGGCCCGTGCAGCTCGCTGTCGTAAAGGTCGCGGTTCTCCTGGAACCACTCGCGGCTCTGGTGGAAGTCGAGTGCCTTCAGGAACGGGATGGCCTTCTGCCCGAACCCCTTGAACGCGCCCGCCATCAGCCGCCCCTGCCGATGCGCTGCAGCCAGGTATCCTCGTCGATCACCTCGATGCCGAGGTCGCTTGCAGCTTTCAGCTTCGAGCCGGCGCCCGGACCCGCCACCACAAGGTCGGTCTTGGCCGAAACCGAGCCCGCCACCTTGGCGCCGAGCCGCTCCGCCATCGCCTTGGCTTCCGAACGCGTCATCTTTTCCAGCGAGCCGGTGAACACCACCGTCTTGCCGGAGACTTCGCTGCTGGCCGAGATTTCCACGACATAGGGTTTCGGATGAACCTGCGCGAGCAGGGAGTCCAGCACGTCGTCATTGCGCTCATTGCCGAAGAAATCGCGCAGCGCGTTGATCACCGTATCGCCGATGCCGTTGATCGACGGGAAGACGGTATGCGGATCCTCCGCCTTTGCCGTTTCCTTGCCGATTCGGATCAGTTCCTCGATGGTCGAGAACTGGCGGGCAAGCACGGCCGCCGTCGTCTCGCCGATATGGCGGATGCCGAGCGCGAAGATGAAGCGGTCGAGCTCCGGCTCGCGGCGCGCGTCGATGGCGGCGAACAATTTGTCGAGGCCCTCATAATTGCGCTCCTCGACGCTGCGCACGTTCTTACGGGTCTTGCCGGAGGCTTCCTCGCGCAGCCTCGCCTGCTCCTCGCGCCGCTCCGCCAGCGCCTTGGTGACGGCCGGGCGGCGATCCTTCAGCGTGAAGATATCGGCGGCGGTCTTCACCAGCCCCGAATTGAAGAACAGGTCGATATTCTCCGCGCCGAGGCCTTCGATATCTAGCGCGCCGCGCGACACGAAGTGGCGCAGCCTTTCGACCGCCTGGGCGGCGCAGATCATCTCGCCGGTGCAGCGCCGCCGCGAATCCTCCTTGCCCGTCTTCTCGTTGATCTCGCGCGTCGCCGGCGAGCCGCAGACCGGGCAGGTATGCGGGAATTCATAAGGCACGGCATTGGCCGGTCGCTTGTCGATGACGACGCTGACGATCTGCGGGATGACATCCCCTGCCCGCTGGATCACCACCGTGTCGCCGATGCGCACATCGATGCCGTCGCGGATCGGCTGGCCGTTGCTGTCGAAGCCTTTGATGTAGTCCTCGTTGTGCAGTGTGACGTTCTCGACCACCACGCCCCCGACCGTGACCGGCGCAAGCCGCGCCACCGGGGCCAGCGTGCCGGTGCGGCCGACCTGGATGTCGATCCTCTCGACCGTCGTCATCGCCTGCTCGGCGGGGAATTTGTGGGCGACCGCCCAGCGCGGCTCGCCGGTCACGAAGCCCCAACGGCGCTGCAACTCGAGCTGGTCGACCTTGTAGACGACGCCGTCTATGTCGTAGCCGAGCGAGGAGCGCTGCTCCTCAATCCGGTGGTAGTGCGCGATGAGTTCGTCGATCGATTTCGCCCGCACCATCAGCGGGCTGACCTTGAAGCCCCATTCCTTGAACTTCTGCACGGAATCGAACTGCGTTGGCGCGGGGTCCGCTGTCGTGTAGCCCCAGGCGTAGGCAAAGAATTTGAGGTTGCGGCTGGCGGTGACCGACGGATCCTTCTGGCGCAGCGATCCGGCCGCGGTGTTGCGCGGATTGACGTAATCCTGGCCGCCGACCGCCGCCGAACGCTGCTTCAGCGCCTCGAATTCGGCATAGGTCATATAGACCTCGCCGCGGATCTCGATGATCTCCGGCCAGCCCGAACCCTGCAGCTTCTTCGGGATATCGGCGATGGTTTTCAGATTGGCGGTGATATCCTCGCCAACGGCGCCGTCGCCGCGGGTCGCTCCCTGCACGAACACGCCATTCTCGTAGCGCAGCGAAGCCGACAGCCCGTCGATCTTCGGCTCTGCCGTAAAGGCGATGTCGAGGTCTTTGTCGCGGTCGAAGAAACGCCTTCCGCGCTCGATGAAATCGGCGACGTCCTGGTCGGTATAGGCCTTGGCGAGGCTGAGCATCGGCACCGCGTGCCGCACCTTGGCAAAGCCTTCCGCCGGCGGCGCCCCGACCCGGCGCGACGGCGAATCCTCGCGCACGAGATCGGGAAAGCGCTCTTCGATGGCCAGGTTGCGTCTTGCCAGCGCGTCATATTCGGCGTCCGAGATCGTCGGCGCGTCCTCGGTGTGATAGCGCCGGTCGTGCTCGGCGATCTCCGCCGCGAGCCGCTTCAGCTCCTCCGCGGCCTCTCCTTCGCTCAGCGATTCGACTGGTTTTTCCGACATGAAACGCGGTCCTCGAATTATGGCGGGCCACTATAAATCAGGATTCGCAGCGAGGGAGTCGGATTGCGAAGAAATCATTGCTGAACAGCGGGATGCAGCCATCTGCTGACTCAGCCTGCCGGCGTCCGGAAATCTTAAGCTGCGGCAGTGTTCTCGCGCAGCAACCTCTCGGCAGCGGCGCGCGCCTCGTCGGTGATGACGGCGCCGGCCAGCATGCGCGCGATTTCTTCCTGGCGCGCGGCGCGGTCCATTTCGGCGATGCCGGTGGCGACGCGATCCTTGCCGCCGGATTTGGAGATCAGGAAATGCGTCGCGGCGCGTGCCGCAACCTGCGGCGCATGTGTAACCGAAAGCACCTGCACCCGTTTCGACAGCCGTGCCAGCCGCTGGCCAATGGCATCGGCCACCGCGCCGCCGACGCCGGTATCGATTTCGTCGAAGACCAGAGTCGGCGCCGAGCCGCGATCGGCCAGCGCCACCTTCAGCGCCAGAAGGAAGCGCGAGAGCTCGCCGCCCGAGGCAACCTTCATCATCGGGCCCGGCCTGGTACCCGGATTGGTCCGCACCCAGAATTCGACCTGGTCGATGCCTTCTTCCATGCGGTTTTCGGCATCGCTTTTCATCTCGACGATGAACTCGGCCCGTTCGAGCTTGAGCGCCGGCAACTCCGCCATCACCGCCTTGGTCAGCCCCGCCGCCGCCGCATTGCGCAGCGACGACAGCTGCGCGGCGGAAATATCGTAGGCTTCGCGTCCGGCGGCGGCCTGCTTTTCCAGCGCATGTAGCCGCTCCTCCCCGGCATCGAGATCGGCAAGATCGGCCACCATCGTGTCGCGCAGCTGCGCCAGGTCGTCGACCGCGACATTGTGCTTGCGCGAGGCGGCGCGCAGCGCAAACAACCGCTCCTCCGCCTTCTCCAGCCGCTGCGGATCATATTCGGTGGCGCGAAGCGCAGCGTCCACGCCGGATTGCGCCGCATCGAGCGAGATCATCGCCTCGTCGAGCGATTTCACCACGTCGTCCAGCAGGCCGGGCGCTTCGCTGGACTTGCGCTGCAGCCGCCGTAGCAGACTGGCAAGCTGCGGCAGCGGCGAGGACGGCCCCGACAGAACATCCTGCGCGTCATGGATCTCGGCGGCGATCTTTTCCACGCGCATCATCGTCGCGCGCAATTCGGCGAGATCGGTCTCTTCCCCAGGCTGGGGATCGAGTTTTGCAAGCTCGGCGACGGAAGCGCGCAGATAATCGGCCTCGCGCGCCGCCGCCTCGACCCTGGCGCGATGCCGGGAAAGCTCTTGCTCGCAGTTTCGCCAGTAGCGCCAGGCTTCGCCCGTGCCGCGCACGGCGCCCAGATGGCCGCCGAAACTGTCCAGCAATTCCCGATGCGCGCCGGGATCGACCAGGGCGCGCTCGTCATGCTGGCCGTGGATCTCGACCAGCGCGCGGCCGACATCGCGCATCAGCGTGACGCTGGAGGGCTGGTCGTTGACGAAGACCCGCGTGCGGCCGTCGGCCGTCTGCACGCGGCGCAGGATGATGTCGCCATCGTCCTCGATGTCGTTGTCGGCGAGCAGCGCACGCGCCGGGTGGTTGCGCGGCACGTCGAACACCGCAATGACCTGGCCTTGCGCGGCGCCGTGGCGGACGAGCGATGCATCGCCGCGCGCGCCGAGCGCCAGCGATAACGCGTCGAGCAGGATGGATTTGCCGGCGCCGGTTTCGCCGGTCAACACCGAAAGTCCAGGCAGGAAGTCGATGTCCAGCTTTTCGATCAGGACGATATCGCGGATCGACAGTCTGGACAGCATCGCAAGCTTCAGGCGCCGGTGATCAGTTTCCCGGCCTTGGAGATCCACGATCCGGCATTTTCGCGCGGCTCAAGCCCGTTGCTCTGCAGGAGCTTGTAGGAATCCTTGTACCACGGGCTATCCGGATAATTGTGACCAAGCACCGCCGCGGCCGTCTGCGCTTCCGAGGTCAGGCCCATGGCGTAATAGGACTCGGTCAGGCGCGCGAGCGCCTCCTCGACATGGCGGGTGTTGGAATAGGTTTCGACCACGGTGCGGAAGCGCTTCACGGCGGCGATGTATTCGCGGCGCTCTAGATAATAGCGTCCGATCTGCATTTCCTTGCCGGCGAGCTGGTCGTTGGCGAAGCGGATCTTGTCCTTGGCGTCGGCGACATATTCGGAGTTCGGCCAGCGTGTCACCAAATCCTGCATGGTCTGGATGGTCTGGCGCGCTTCCTTCTGGTCCTGGGTGACATCCTTGATCTGCCGGTAGTAGCTCAAGCCGATGATGTATTGCGCGTAGGCGGCGTCGTCGGTCGACGGATAAAGCGTCAAATAGCGTTTCGCGGTTCCGATAGCCTCGTCGTAATTGCCGGCGCGATAATCGGCGAAAGCGCCCATCACCATCGATTTGCGCGCGAATTCCGAATAGGGATGCTGGCGATCGACGGCGTCGAACTTCTTGCTGGCCTCATCGAGGCGGCCGGCATTCATATTGGCCAGGCCCTGATTGTAGAGAACGTCGGCTGGTTCGGTCTGGTCGACATAGGTCGCCAGGTTGATGTCTTTCTTGTCCGACGTGCAGGCCGATACAACGAGCGCGGGAGCAACCACCGACAGCGCCAGCAGAACACCTCGACGCGGCGCCACCGATTGACCAACTCGCGAAAAAAACATGTTTGGATTCCGCCCCTTCGGCGTCGTTTCGGTCCGGGCCGAAGCCATAAACCATTATCCCCTTGCCCGGCAACGCTATGTCCGGCCAATCGCACATTTTTGTGGCGGCTTGGCGTTGCGCCCAAGGTTGTTCAATTTGAGCGAGCCGTGATGCAATCATGCAACACAAGCTCGCGCCACAAAGCCAGAAAATGGTTAAAAATCAGATCACCCAAGGTGCGTAGACCGGCCGGCTGACGGCGATCATCTCGGCGACGCGGCCGCGCTCGCGGCGCCTCGTCTCGACGATCTCGAAGGCCGTGTGGTCGGAAAGCAGCCGGCGCAACGCAGACGCGTTCATCCGGTGGCCGCCGCGATAGGAACGGAAACAGCCGATGAAGCGCGCCCCGGCCAGCGCCAGGTCGCCCATCGCATCGAGCGTCTTGTGGCGGGCGAATTCATTGGGATAGCGCAGCCCGCCGACATTGATGACGCGGTTGTCGTCGCCGATGACCAGCGAGTTTTCCAGCGACGAGCCGAGCGCGTAGCCGGCGGCCCAAAGCCGTTCGACATCCTTCATGAAGCCGAAGGTCCGCGCCCGCGCGATGTCGCGGCGGAAGATGTCGGGATTGATGTCGCAGGCGAATTGCTGGCGGCCGATCGCCGGGCTTTCGAAATCGATCTCGACCTCGAATCGCGTGCCGTCATACGGGCGGAATTCCGCCCAGGACGCGCCGGCTTCCACGCGCACCGGCTTGACGACGCGAATATAGCGACGCTTCACCGCCAGTGTCTCGATGCCGGCCTGGTCGATGGCTTCGACGAAAGCCATGGCGCTGCCGTCGAGTATCGGGACTTCCGAACCGTCGATCTCAATGACGAGGTTGTCGATGCCGAGGCCGAACACCGTTGCCATTAGATGCTCGACCGTGCCGATATGCTCGCCGGCCGGATCGCCAAGCATGGTGCAGAGATCGGTGGCGCCGACTTCCGCGACCAGGGCGCGGAACTCGCGCGGCTGGCCGCCATTCGAAAGATGGAAGACGATGCCCGTATCGGCGTCGGCCGGCAGGAAATGAACGGTGACGGTCTTGCCGCTATGGACGCCGATGCCAGCCAGCGTCGCGCGCGATTTCACTGTCGTCTGATAGTCGTGCAAGAGTAACCCCATACGCCCAAAATGCCTGCGTCCGCTCCATCGGCCTTGGGTATCTTGCAGCCAGGTGATGGTCTGGCGCTCGCATGGAATGCGGCAAAATAAGCAAGAGCATGCGGCTCTATGTGATCGGCAGGCAGGGCTACTCCCCGAATCCCGGCAAACCGACTTTAGTCCGTGGCGAAGATAATGGCCCGCCTTGGAGACTCCAAATCACGGTTTCTTACCCTGTGTAACCACGGGATTGTGTTAAAAATATCTCATAAGTCGTTGTTTTTCAAAACTTTACAAAAACAGCAGGCAGACGATTTCTCGCCTGCCTGTTAACAACCGTTATATATCGTTAACGATCAGCATTGCGCTGTATCGACGATCGGCGGCTCGCCGTATCGACGATCGGCGGCCGCCGTATCGATCAGTTGGCCTGGCGGCGCAGGAAAGCCGGGATTTCCAGCTGGTCGTCTTCCTGGACCGTGCGGGCCTGCGGTGTCAGCCGGCCCTGGTCGTCGAGCTGGCCGCGGCGCGGCGCGTAGAGCTGCGGGTCCTGGCTGGCGAGGCGGCGCATCTCGGGCGCGGCCTGGCGCAGCTTCGGCTCGCGCGGCTGCGCCGGCTGGAGCCGGGCCGGCTCTTCCTCGCGGCGGGTCAGACCGTTGGTCAGCCGCTTGATCAGCCCCATCGGACCGCTGTTCTCGTGGTCCGCGGGTCGGCTCTTGGCTTCGACCTCGGCCCTCACCACCGGCGGAAAGTCTTCCACGCGCGGCATGCGCTGCGGGGCCGCGGCCACCGGCTGGGGCATCTCGCGCTGCGGCGCGGGCTGCTGCATGACCTGCTGCGGCACCACCGGCTGCGGCTGCGGCTGGGCCGGCGGGGCCTGGAAGATCTTGCTCTGCGGCCGGAAGTCGTCGACCGGCGCGGGGCGCGTCTGCGCCATGGCGGCGGCGTTCGCCTCGGCAAGCTGGATCGCTTCCGCGACCGGATCGACCGCGCGCGGCTCGTAGGCCTGCGGCTGAACCGGAGCGGGGCGGATTTCGGCAACCGGAGCCACCGCCGGACGGGCGGCCGGCTTCTGCGGCGCGCGGATCGAGATTGGCGCAGCCGCGATTTCGGCCGCCGACTTGTCGATGCCGGTGGCGACGACCGACACGCGGATCACGCCTTCCAGTTCCTCGTCGAAGGTGGCGCCCAGAATGATGTTGGCGTCCTGGTCGACCTCCTCGCGGATGCGGGTGGCGGCCTCGTCCA
Organism: Mesorhizobium sp. CA14; assembly: GCF_020165195.1. Classification (GTDB taxonomy): domain Bacteria; phylum Pseudomonadota; class Alphaproteobacteria; order Rhizobiales; family Rhizobiaceae; genus Mesorhizobium. Next base: position 378,851 of record NZ_JAIUHR010000001.1, read on the forward strand.
CCTCGAACAGGGTCAGGTCGCGGCCGCCGGTAATCGAGATCAGCAGGCCCTTGGCGCCCTTCATCGAGGTCTCGTCGAGCAGCGGGTTGGCGATGGCGGCTTCAGCGGCGGCCATCGCGCGGCCCTCGCCCGAAGCCTCGCCCGTGCCCATCATCGCCTTGCCCATCTCGCGCATCACCGAGCGGACGTCGGCGAAGTCGAGGTTGATCAGGCCTTCCTTGACCATCAGGTCGGTGATGCAGGCCACGCCCGAGTAGAGCACCTGGTCGGCCATGGCGAAGGCATCGGCGAAGGTGGTCTTGTCATTGGCCAGCCGGAACAGGTTCTGGTTGGGGATGACGATCAGCGTGTCGACGCACTTCTGCAGTTCCTCGATGCCCATGTCGGCCGTCTTCATGCGTCGCTGGCCCTCGAAATGGAACGGCTTGGTGACGACGCCGACGGTGAGGATGCCCTTCTCGCGCGCGGCGCGGGCAACGACGGGAGCAGCGCCCGTGCCGGTGCCGCCGCCCATGCCGGCGGTAACGAAGCACATATGGGTGTTGGAGAGGTGATCGATGATCTCGTCGATGCACTCTTCCGCCGCCGCGCGGCCGACTTCCGGCTGCGAGCCGGCGCCGAGGCCTTCGGTGACATGCGCGCCGAGCTGGATCAGCCGCTCGGCCTTCGACATGGTCAGCGCCTGCGCGTCGGTATTGGCCACCACGAACTCGACGCCGCGCAGGCCGGCTGTGATCATGTTGTTCACGGCATTGCCGCCGCCGCCGCCGACACCGAACACGGTGATGCGGGGCTTGAGCTCGGTGATGTCCGGCTTCTGCAGATTGATGGTCATTGTCTCCGTCCTTTGCCTTTCCCGCCGCCTCGCCGCTGCGGCCGCCTATGGGGCTGTCCCCGTCAAATTAAAAACTGTCTCTCAACCACTGACTCATGCGATGCAGTTTTCCGCCTGTTCCGGTCATCCTGAAACCGGAAAGTCCTTTCGCCGAATGGCTCTCGAAGCTCGCCATCTGCGGATAGATCATCAGTCCGACCGAGGTCGAGAACGCCGGGCCCTTGGCCGCTTCCGGCAGGCCTGCGACGCCGAGCGGACGGCCGATACGCACATTGCGCCCGAGAATGCGGCGCGCCGCTTCCGGCAGGCCGGCAAGCTGGCTGGCGCCGCCGGTGAGCACGACGCGCTTGCCGACGGCATTGCCGTAGCCGGACTTGTTCAGCCGGTCGCGCAGAAGCTCCAGCGTCTCGTCGATGCGGGCGCGGATGATACGCGTCATCACCGAGCGCGGGATCTGCAGCGGTATATCGCCTTCCTCGCCGATCGGCTGGATCGAGACGAGGTCGCGGTCGTCGGCGCTGCCGGGCAGCGCCGAGCCATGCATCACCTTGAGCCGCTCCGCGGCGTCAAGCGAGGTCGACAGGCCCTTGGCCATATCGAGCGTCACATGGTTGCCGCCGATGGCGATGGCGTCGCCATGCACGAACTTGCCTTCCGAGAAGACGGAGATGGTCGTCGTGCCGCCGCCCATGTCGATGCAGGCTGCGCCCATTTCGAGCTCGTCGTCGACCAACGAGGCAAGCCCGCTGGCATAGGGCGTCGCCACCATGCGTTCGACCGACAGATGCGAGCGGTTGATGCAAAGCTCGAGGTTGCGCATCGGCGCGGCATCGCCCGTCAGCACATGCATGTCGACGCCAAGCGCATCGCCCACCATGCCGCGCGGATCGCGCATGCCGCGCTCGGCGTCGAGCGAGAAACCGACCGGCAGCGAATGGACCACCTCGCGCTCGGCCCGCAGCGCCTGCTTGGCGCCGGCGGCGAGCACGCGTTTGATGTCGACTTCCTCGACTTGATGACCGCCGAGATTGATCGTCGCCGAGAAGGCTTCGCTCTTCAGCCGGCCGGCCGTCATGTTGACGATGAGGGAATCGACCGTTAGCCCTGCCATGCGCTCGGCTGCATCGACGGCAAGCCGGATGGCATGCTCGGCGCGGTCGAGATCCACCACCACGCCCGACTTCACGCCTTGCGACTTCTGGTGACCGATGCCGATCACCTGGATGCGATGCGACCGCCCGCGCAGAAGCTTGCCGTCTTCGTTCGGCTTGAGCTTCGCCACAACGCAGCAGACCTTGCTGGAGCCGACATCGAGCACCGTGAGCGTGCCCGACCGGCGCGAAGATGCGTCACCGCCGCCGCCAAGCCAGCTCATATCTTCGTCTCCGTCTTGCGCTTGGCCAGATTCTTCGGCTTGTCGCTGAGCGCGGCTTCGCGCTGCGTCGCCGCCTCCGGCGAAAGCTCCACGACCAGCCGGTCGGAGAGCCGCATATCGACGGCGGCGATGTCGCGCGCCAGCAACCCGTTGTCATGGTCGATCTTGACGAGTTCGGCGATCGCCTGGTCCTCGTTGTCTTCCGGCAGCTTGACCGTGATGCCGTTCTCAAGCCTCAGGTCCCAGCGCCGCTCGCCGACACGGATGTAACCTTTGACCCGCGCCGCGAGATCGGGATAGCGCTTGATCTTGTCGAGAAAGGCCGGCGCCATCGCCGGCGCGCCCGCGCCGATGATCAGCGGCAGCAGCGCCTGCTTGCCGCCCGAGAACGGCGCGATCACCTCGCCCGATCGCTCGATGACAGAAACCGAAGTGCCCTGCTGCCAAAGCGCGAAGGGCTCGCGTTCCTCGACGCGCACTTCCAGCGTATGCGGATAGATCTTGCGCACCGCCGCGCCCTCGACCCAGGGCAGCGTCGCGACGCGCTCGCGCGCGGCCTCGGCATCGAAGCCGATCAGCGAGGTCCAGCCGTCGAGGTCGAGCCGGTCCAGCACGTCGATTTCGGAGGTCTGGCGGTTGCCGACCACCTTGATCTGGTCGACGGCAAAGCCGGTGCGCGCCGTGATACCTTGCACGATGCTGTCGCCATAGCCGCCGAGATAGGCGCCATAGGCGCTGCTCGATGCGATCAGCGCGGCGGAAAGGATCGCCGCCGAAAAGCGCGGCGCCTCATACTCGCCGCCACACAGGCGCGCCAGCACGCGCATCGGCCGGCGGAGTTGACGCGGCAACACGAAACGGTCGAATGACAGCGACATGCCGAACAGCGCGAGACCAGCCGCGCCGCCGCCATTACCCTGTCCCCACCTCAACGCAGACACGAAGCGTCCTCCACCATCCAACTCAACAAATCGCCGAACGAGTGCCCCGCTTGCGCGGCGATTTCAGGCACCAGAGACGTCGGCGTCATGCCCGGCTGAGTGTTGACCTCGAGCCAGACAACCTCGCCGTTTTCGGAGTGACGGTCGTCGTAACGGAAGTCCGATCGGGAAACGCCCCGGCAACCAATGGCAAGATGAGCCTTGAGGGCCAGTGTCTGTATTTTTTGGTAAATATTCGGTGAAATTTTAGCAGGGATTTCGTGTTTTGATCCACCGGGAACGTATTTTGAATCGTAATCGTAGAAGGAATGCCCGGTCGGGATGATCTCGCAGACGCCAAGCGCCACGTCGCCCATCACCGCGCAGGTCAATTCGCGCCCATGGATGTAGCGCTCGACCATGACGATCTCGCCATATTGCCATTCGGTCGAGCCGATCACCTGCGGCGGATGCGACTGCCCCTCATGCACGATGACCACGCCGAAGCTCGATCCCTCATTGACCGGCTTGACCACGTAAGGCGGCTTCATCGGATGCTTGTTCTGGACGGCGAAGCGGTTGACCACCTTCGATTCCGCGACCGGAATGCCGAACGCCTTGGCAATCTTCTTGGCCTGCTCCTTGTTCATGGCGAGCGCCGAAGCGAGCACACCCGAATGGGTGTAGGGAATTGCGAGATATTCGAGAATTCCCTGGATGGTGCCGTCCTCGCCGAACGGACCGTGCAGCGCATTGAAGGCGACATCGGGCTTGAGCTCGGCAAGCACAGCCCCGACATCGCGCGAAACATCGACACGGGTGACCTGATAGCCTTCACTCTCGAGCGCATCCGCACACGCCTTCCCCGAGGACAGAGACACGGGCCGCTCCGAGGAGAATCCACCCAGGAGGACAGCCACATGCTTCTTCTTCATTCCCGTCATCCCCTCTCACGCCGGGCCTGCAACCGCTATTCCCACACCGCATTTCCGCACATTGAGTCCGAGTCTTCCGGCAGGTTGCCCCCCCAGACGGAAAACGCGGCTGAACGCGTCGAACGACTCAAATCAGGAAACGCTTTAGGGCAGAGAATCAGAGAGTTGATTCGCTGGCAAGTACCTATGATTCCGAGAGATTCACTTTCCGCGAAAACAGCCGCAAAAAGTGATTTGTGAGTCTTTAAGGCAACGGTTTGCGGCCGTTTCAGACCGCTGGAAGTTCAAGCATCACATGAACTCAAGCCTAAGCTAAAGAAGCTGGCCAAGAAACTCCTGGACCGCATGGCCAGGCCTGAAATTGCCGAGGCGCTTGATCTCCCAGTACAGCCGGATGCCGGCATTCTCCAGCACGCGCGCCCGCACCGTCTCGCCGAGATATTCGAGGTCGTAGCCGGTGGCCGTGCCGGTGTTGATCATGAAGTTGCAATGCATCGGCGACATCTGCGCGCCGCCGATCATCAGCCCGCGGCAGCCGGCCTTGTCGATCTCCTTCCAGGCCGAGGTGCCTTCCGGATTCTTGAAGGTCGAGCCGCCGGTCTTCTCGCGGATCGGCTGCACCGTCTCGCGATGGTTCTGCACGGCGTCCATCGCCGCCTTGATCGTCGCCTTGTCTTCCGCAAACCCTTCGAAAATGGCCGAGGTGAAGATCAGTCCGGCGGGCGCCGACGAATGGCGATAGGCATAACCCATATCGGGGTTGCTCAGCGTATGGAGATTGCCCTTGCGATCCAGCGCCCTCACCTCGACGACCCGCTCGCGGGTCTCGACGCCGTTGGCGCCGGCATTCATCCTGAGCGCGCCGCCAACGGCGCCCGGGATGCCGTGATAGAAATGAAAGCCGCCGATGCCGGCCTCATAGGCCACCGCTGCGAGGCGCTTGTCCGGTGTTGCCGCCCCTGCCTTGATCGTGGTTGGCCCGGTGGCCTCGGCCTCGCCAAAACCCTTGGCCGAGAGCCTGACGACGAAACCAAGAATGCCGCCGTCGCGCACCAGAAGATTGGAGCCGACACCGACCACCATGACCGGTATCTCTTCAGGCACGGCGCGCAGGAAGGCGGCGAGGTCTTCCTCGTCGGCCGGCTGGAACAGCGCTTCGGCCAGGCCACCGGCCCGGAACCAGGTGATCTTGTCCATCTCGGCGTTCGGCGCGACGCGGCCGCGCAGGCCGGAAAGCTTGTTGCCGAGTTTATCGATCAGGTCCTGGCCGCGCATCATGACGGCGTCCCACCAAGTTCCTTGGGCAGCGCATAGGCCCATTGCGTGATGTTGCCGGCGCCGAGGAAGACGACGAAATCGCCGGGCTTGGCAAGCTCGCGAATGGCGGGCGCGATTGCCGCCTGACCCTCGATATAGCGTGCGTCGCGGTGCCCGCCGGAGCGGATGCGCGACACCAACGCGTCGGAAGTCGCGCCCTCGATAGGTTCCTCGCCGGCCGCGTAGACCGGCGCCACCATGACCGTGTCGGCGTCATTGAAGCAGACGGAGAATTCCTCGAAGAGGTCGTGCAGCCGGGTGAAGCGATGCGGCTGTGCGATGGCGATCACCCGCCCCTTGGTCGCGCTGCGCGCGGCCTTCAGCACCGCCGCGATCTCGACCGGGTGATGGCCGTAGTCGTCGAACACCTCCACGCCGTTCCACGAGCCGGTATGGGTGAAGCGCCGCTTGACGCCGGCGAAAGACGAGAGGCCCTTCTTGATCGCCTCGGCCGACAGGCCAAGCTCATGCGCCACCGCGATCGCCGCCGTCGCATTGGAAACGTTGTGCCGGCCGGGCATCGGCAGACGCAGGTCATTTATCGACGTCGTGCCCCGCCCCTTGCGATCGCGGATGACGATGTCGAATTCGGAGATCGCGCCCTGCATGCGATGGTTGGTGAAGCGCACGTCGGCCTGCGCGTTCTCGCCATAGGTGATGACGCGCCGGTCCTCGATGCGGCCGACCAGCGCCTGCACTTCCGGATGGTCGGTGCACATCACGCCGAAACCGTAGAACGGCACGTTCTCGACGAACTGGCGGAAGGCTTCGCGCACCTTGTCGAAGCTGCCATAGTGGTCGAGATGCTCGGGATCGATGTTGGTGACGACCGCGATGTCGGCCGGCAGTTTCAGGAAGGTGCCGTCGCTCTCGTCGGCTTCGACCACCATCCACTCGCCATCGCCCATGCGGGCATTGGTGCCGTAGGCGTTGATGATGCCGCCATTGATGACGGTCGGGTCGAGCCCGCCGGCCTCGAGCAGCGTCGCCACCATTGAGGTGGTCGTCGTCTTGCCATGTGTGCCGCCGATGGCGACCGCCTGGCGGAAACGCATCAGTTCGGCCAGCATCTCGGCCCTGCGCACGATCGGCAAAAGCTTCTCGCGCGCGGCCTTGAGCTCAGGGTTGGACTTCTTGATCGCGGTCGAAACGACCACGACTTCGGCGTCGCCGACATTCTCGGCCTTGTGGCCGACGAAGCATTCGATGCCCTTGTCGCGCAACCGCTGCACATTGGCGCCGTCGGCCTGATCGGACCCCTGCACCTTGTAGCCCAGATTGTGCAGCACCTCGGCGATGCCGCTCATGCCGATGCCGCCGATGCCGATGAAATGCACAAGGCCGATCGTCTGCGGCATCTTCATGGGCGCGTCCTCCTGTAGTCCGAAACCGTTTTGCCGGACGCAATAGCCTCTGTCAGATCGGCGAGCAACCGCGCCGCGTTCGGTTTCCCGGCCGAACGGGCGGCGGCGGCCATGGTCGTTAGCCGGTTCGGGTCCTTGACCAGCCCGCCGACCAGCTCGGCGATGCGCGCCGCCGACAGCGTCGACTGCGGATGGAGCTCGGCGCCCCCGGCGGCGGCAAGGGCTGCGGCATTCGCGGCCTGATCGTGGTCGAGCGCGTGCGGATAAGGCACCAGCAGCGCCGGCCGGCCGATGACGGCGATTTCCGAAACCGTCGACGCGCCGGAACGCGACATCACCAGATGCGCCGCCCCAATGCGTGCCGCCATGTCGGTGAAGAAGGGCGAAACCTGGGCGTCGACGCCGAGATCGGCATAGGCCGCCTTCACCCGCGCCACATCCTCGGCGCGCGCCTGCTGGGTGATGACCAGCCGCTTGCGCAGGTCTTGCGGCAGCAGCGCGATCGCCGCAGGCATGGCATCGGAAAAGAACTGCGCGCCCTGGCTGCCGCCGAACACCAGGAAGCGGAACGGCTCGGCCTCGTTGGAGGCCAGATACGGCGTCTTCGCCGCTTCGAGGATCTGCGGCCTGACCGGATTGCCGGTGGTCACGGTCTTTGCGCCGACGGCGCTCGCTCCTTCCGGCAGGAAGCCGCCGGCTATCGCATCGACGCGGCCGGCGAGCGCCTTGTTGGCGCGGCCCATGACGGCGTTCTGCTCATGGATCAGCGTCGGCACTCTTCGCCTTGTCGCCGCATAGAGGGGCGGCAGCGTCGGATAGCCGCCGAAGCCGACGACCGCCTCCGGCTTGACCCTGGCGATCACCCGGCTGGCCTCCCGCACGCCCAGCCAGATTTTCCAGAAGGCCGAGAGCATGGCGACCGGGTTCTTCGAACCGAGCGTCGCCGAGGGGATCGTGTGAATGTCGGCTGCCGGGAAATGACGGGAATAGCGCTCGGCGCGATGGTCGGTGGCAAGATGCACCTTCCAACCGCGCTCGTTCAACTCGTGCGCCAGCGCCTCGGCCGGGAACAGATGTCCGCCCGTTCCACCAGCCGCAAGCAGGATGATACCCTTCGCCATCCCGCCTCATTCCGCCGGCATTGCGCGCTGCGACAGGACGAAGCCCATCTGCTTGCGCTTTTCCGGACGCTTGCGCGTCAATGCGAGCACCATGCCCATCGAGACGGCGATGGCGATCTGCGAGGAGCCGCCATAGGAGATGAAGGGCAGCGTCATGCCCTTGGCCGGCATCAGTTGCAGGTTCACGCACATGTTGATGGCCGACTGCAGGCCGAAGACGGTGACGAGGCCGCCGACCGCATAGCGGGTGAAATCATCGTGTTCCTTGAGCGCGATGCTCAAGCCGCGCAGCACGATGAAGGCAAAGATCGACATGATGAAGAAGCACATGATCAGCCCGAACTCCTCGCCCGCGACCGAGAAGACGAAGTCGGTATGAGCATCCGGAACAATGCGCTTGACGGTTCCTTCGCCCGGCCCGACACCGAACCAACTGCCGTTGATCAGCGCCTCGCGACCCATGTCGACTTGGAACGTATCGCCTTCGCCGGTCAGAAATTTGTCGATGCGCAAGGCAACGTGCGGGAACACCGAATAGGCGGCGAACAGGCCGCTTGCCCCGACCATGCCGAGAGCCACGATCCACAGCCACGGCAGGCCGGCCATGAAGAACATGACGCCCCAAGTGCCGGTCACCAGCATGGTCTGGCCGAGGTCGGGCTGCGCCACCAGAAGCGAGATGACCAGCGCAAGCAAAAGCATGGCGAACAGATTGCCGGGAATATCGGGCTGGCGCTTGTGCTCGGCAAACAGCCACGCGCAGATGATGACGAAGGCGGGCTTCAGGAATTCGGACGGCTGGATGGAAAGCCCGGCGAGCGACACCCAGCGCCGCGCGCCCTTCACCTCGACGCCGATGTAGAGCACCGCCACCATCAGCACCAGCATGATGCAGAGCATCACCAGCGACATGCGCCTTATCTGCCGCGCCTCCAGGAAGGAGACCGCAAGCATGACGATGAGCGCCGGGATGGTGAAGATGACCTGCCTGGTGGCGAAGTGAAAGCTGTCGAGGCCGATACGCTCGGCCACTGCGGGGCTCGCCGCGAAGGACAAAATGATGCCCAGTCCCATGAGCGACAGGAACGCGGCCAGGAACCAGCGATCGATCGTCCACCACCAGGTGGCAACAGGACTTTTGTCGAGACGGCTTTGCATCAACGTGGCCCTCCGATGGGTTTGACGCCATCAATAGCAGTCGCAGCTTGCCTGAAGACTTCGCCGCGAACCTCGAAATTCTTGAACTGGTCGAAACTGGCGCAGGCCGGCGAAAGCAGCACCACGGCTTCGCCGCCGGTGTCGTTTGCCGCGTCATGGGCGGCATGCTCGACCGCCGCCGCAAGCGTTCCCGATATCTCGTATGGCACCGCCTCGCCGAGCGTCGCCGCGAAGGCGGGCGCCGCCTCGCCGATCAGATAGGCCTTCGCGATGCGCGGGAAGAAGCCGCGCAGCGGCTCGATGCCGCCTTCCTTCGGCAAGCCGCCGGCGATCCAGTAGATACGATTGGCGAAGCTCGACAGCGCGGGCGCTGCCGCATCGGCATTCGTCGCCTTGGAATCATTGACGAACAGCACATGGTCCTTGCGGCCGACCTGCTCCATGCGGTGCGCGAGCCCCGGGAAGCTTTCCAGCCCGGCCTGGATCTCGCCGAGCTCGAGCCCGACTTTCAGACAGGCGACGACTGCGGCCAGCGCATTCTGCGCGTTGTGCTGGCCGCGCAGCGAGCCGATGCCTTCGAGAAAGGCGACGCGGCTGTAGCGGCCGTGCACGGCTTCCATCAGATTGGTGCCGTCGGCGAAATAGCCGTCGGTCAAAGGCAGGCGCTTGGAAATACGAACGACCGGCCGGCCGGCCCGCTCCAGACGGTCGGCGATCTGGGCGCACCAGGAATCGTCGACGCCGATGATCGCTGTGTCGCTGCCGGCGACCAGCCGCTCCTTGATCGAGGCGTAATGCGCCATCGTGCCGTGCCGGTCGAGATGGTCGGGCGTAAGGTTAAGCAGGATGCCGGCGGTCGGGTTGACCGAGGGCGCAAGGTCGATCTGATAGGACGAGCACTCGACCACATAGTGCCGCTGAGGCTCGGGCGGATCGAGCGTCATGATGGCGCGGCCGATATTGCCACCCATCTGCATGTCGCGCCCCGCCGACTTCAAGATATGGGCCGTCAGCGCCGTCGTCGTGGACTTGCCGTTGGTGCCGGTGATCGCAATGAAGGGCGCTGCCGGCGCGCGGCTGTTGCGCTCGCGGCAGAACAGCTCAATATCACCGATCACCTCGACGCCGGCGCCGCGTGCGAGCTCCACCGTCCAATGCGGCTTCGGATGCGTCAGCGGCACGCCTGGCGACAGCACGAAGGCGGCGAAACGCGGCCAGTCGGCTCCACGCAGGTCGCCGGTCGCAATGCCCGCGGCGGCGGCCTTGGAGACGCTGTCTGGATTGTCGTCCCAGGCCAGCACCTCGGCGCCCCCTGCGATCAGCGCATGCGCGGTGGCGATTCCCGAGCCGCCAAGCCCGAAGAGCGAAACCCGTTTGCCGGAAAAGGAAGCGGCGGGGATCAAGCAGGCATCCTATCTGAGCTTGAGGGTGGAGAGGCCGACCAGCGCCAGGATGACGGCGATGATCCAGAAGCGGATCACCACCTGGCTTTCGGTCCAGCCGAGCTTTTCGAAATGGTGATGGATCGGCGCCATCAGGAAGACGCGCTTGCCGGTCATCTTGAAATAGCCGACCTGGATGATAACCGACAGGATCTCGACAACAAACAGGCCGCCGACGATGACCAGCACGATCTCGTGCTTGGTGGCGACCGCAATGGTGCCGATCAGCCCACCCATCGCCAGCGAGCCGGTGTCGCCCATGAAGATCGCGGCCGGTGGCGCGTTGAACCAGAGGAAGCCCAGGCCCGCGCCGATCACAGCGCCGAGCACGACGGCGAGCTCACCGGTACCGGGCACGAAATGGATCTGCAGATATTCGGCGAACACCGCGTTGCCCGACAGATAGGCGATGACGCCGAAGGACGCCGCCGCGATCATGATCGGCACGATCGCCAGCCCGTCGAGGCCGTCGGTCAGGTTCACCGCATTGCCCGCGCCGACGATGACGAAGCAGGAGAACGGCACAAAGAACCAGCCGAGATTGATCAGAAATTCCTTGGCGAAGGGAAAAGTCAGCGACGATGAGAACGGCGCCTGGCCATTGTGCATGATCACCCACGCTGCGATAGCGGCGATGATGAACTCGATCGCCAGCCTCGCCTTGCCGGAAAAGCCCAGATGCGACTGCTTGGTGACCTTGAGATAGTCGTCGTAAAAGCCGATCGAGCCGAAGCCGACAGTGACCAAAAGCACCACCCAGACATAGATGCTGGACAGGTTCGCCCATAAGAGCGACGAACCGATGATGCCGGACAGGATCATCAGCCCGCCCATGGTCGGCGTCCCCGCTTTCTTGAAATGCGTCTGCGGGCCGTCGGCGCGGATCGGCTGGCCCTTGCCTTGCCGCAGACGCAGCGAATTGATGATCGTCGGCCCGAAGATGAAGACGATCAGCGCCGACGTGATCAGCGCGCCGCCGGTGCGGAAGGTGATGTAGCGGAAAACATTGAAGACCGAGATCTTGTCCGCGAAATCGACGAGCAGTGTGAACATGGTCCTTCCGTCCCCCGGAACCCGACCTAGGCCGGCTTGATGTTTGTGGCTTCCGCCGGAAATTTGCCGAGCAACGCCTCGACCAGCTTTGAAAACCCGATGCCTTTCGACGATTTGACCATCACCACGTCACCGGGCCTGAGCGCGGAGATCACGATCGGCTTCAGCTCTTCGGCTCCCGCCCGATACTCCGTCTGGATATCGGCCGGCAAAACCTCGGCCAGCGCCTGCATTTCCGGCCCGCCGAGAAAGACGTTGCGCGTGCCCGTGCCGACGATCAGTTCGGCGAGCGCCGCGTGGAGCTTGGCCGAATGGCTGCCGAGCTCCAGCATGTCGCCGAGCACCGCAATGCGCCGGCCCTCGCCCGAGACCGGCGTGGCGTTGAGCAGCGCCATGGCCGCCGCCATCGACGCCGGATTGGCGTTGTAGCTCTCGTCGATCAGCGTGATCGGCCCGTTTGGATGATGCAGGACGTGGCGCCGGCCGCGCCCGCGTTCGGCCGAAAGGTCTGCAAGCGCGGCCGCGACCTTGTCGACATCGGCGCCGACCAGCTGCGCGGCGCCGAGCACCGCCAGAACGTTCTGCACGATATGGCGGCCGGGCGCCCCGACACGGGCCGTCAGGTCCCTCTTGCCGATCTTGACGGCGATGTCGGAATGGTCGGCATGAAGCTCGCATCCGACAAGGCGGAAGGCCGAGCGGACATTTTCGCCGAAGCCGAAGACATGCTCGACGCCTGCCTCCTTCGCCATTTTCCCGAGCAGCTTCCAACGTGGATCGTCACGGTTGAGCAGCGCGGCGCCGCCAGGCTCGATCCCCTCGAAAATCTCGGCCTTGGCCATGGCGATCTCGTCGAGATTCCTGAAGAAACCGAGATGGGCGGCGGCAATGATCGTCACGATGGCGACATGCGGCCTGACCATCTTGACCAGCGGCCTGATCTCGCCCGGATGGTTCATGCCGATCTCCAAGACCGCGTAGTCGCAGTCCTGCGGCATGCGTGCCAGCGTCAGCGGCACACCCCAATGGTTGTTGAACGACTGCGCCGAGGCGTGCACCTTGCCGACCGCCGACAGCACATGGCGCAGCGCTTCCTTGGTGGTCGTCTTGCCGGCCGAGCCCGTGACCGCGATGATCCTGGCCTTCGAGCGGGCGCGGGCTGCCACGCCGAGCTTCTCGAGGGCCGCAAGCACATCTTGCACGACGATCATCGGCGCCGTCAGCCGGCCGAGCGAGGGCAGCTTGCCCTCGGCGACGACCAGCACGGCCGCTCCGGCCTTGACCGCCGCCGTCGCGAAATCATGGCCGTCCATCGCCTCGCCCTTGATGGCGAAGAACGCATCTCCGGGCTCCAGGCTGCGGCTGTCGATCGAAATGCCGGTGATGCCCTGCGGCAGCGAGCCGATCGGCCTGCCGCCCATGGCTTCGACGAGCGCTTCCGACGTCCACAGCAGGTTCATGCGGCGCGCTCCTTGAGCGCCTCGCGCACTTCCTCATGGTCGGAGAAGTGGAAGGTTTCGGAGCCGATGGTCTGGCCTTCCTCATGCCCCTTGCCGGCGACGATGAGCGTGTCGCCGGCGCGAAGCATCGCCACCGCCTCGTGGATCGCCTTGCGGCGGTCGCCGATCTCGATGGCGCCGGGCGCGGCGGCGAGGATCGCCGTGCGGATGGTTTCGGGCACTTCGGTGCGCGGATTGTCGTCGGTGACGATGACGATATCGGCGAGCCGCGTCGCGATCTCGCCCATGATTGGCCTTTTCCCCCGGTCACGATCACCGCCGCAGCCGAACACCACGACGACGCGGCCAGTGGTGAAAGGCCGCACCGAGGTCAGCACATTTTCCAGCGCATCGGGCTTGTGGGCATAGTCGACATAAACGGGGGCGCCAGCCGCGGTGGTGCCGACGAGGTCGAGCCTGCCCGGCGCGCCCTTCAATTTCTCCAATGCCACCAAGGCTTTGCCCGCGGGTGTTCCAGTCGCGATGGCAAGGCCTGCCGAGACCAGCGCGTTGGCGATCTGGAAATCGCCGGCCAAAGGCAGGTCGACCTCATGCAGCACGCCGTCCGCTACGATTTCGGCACGCTGCCGATGCCGCTCATGCTCGACCCGCTTCAGCGTCAGGAAATCGCCATGGCGGCCGACGGTCAGCACTTTCAGCCCCGCCGCCTTCGCGGCTTTGATGGTCGGCTCCGACCACGCGTCGTCGGCAAAGACGATCGCGGGCGCGCCCTTCGGCAGCAGCGTGTCGAACAGGCGCAGCTTGGCGCGGTGATAATCCTCGACCGTCGGATGGTAATCCATGTGGTCGCGGCCGAGATTGGTGAAGGCGCCGGCCGCGAGCTTCACCCCGTCGAGGCGGCGCTGGTCGAGACCGTGGCTCGAGGCTTCCATCGAGGCGTGGGTGACGCCGGCATCCGCCAGTTCCTTGAGCAATCGGTGCAGCGCCACCGGATCGGGCGTCGTCAGTGAGCCATATTCGTTGCGGCCGGGCGCCACGACACCGGTCGTGCCGATCGAGGCGGCGGCAAAACCCGCCTGCTCCCAGATCTGGCGGGTGAAGGCGGCGACGGATGTCTTGCCGGCGGTGCCGGTGACGGCGACCATGGTTTGCGGCTGGCGGCCGAAGAAGCGCGCTGCGCTGAGCGCCAGCGCCAGGCGCGGGTCGTCCACGGCGAGAACCGGGATCGATAGGCCAGAGACGGTCGTGCCCCTGCCGGTGACGATCGCGGCGGCGCCGCGGCTTGCGGCATCGGCCGCATAGGTCGAGCCGTCGGCCTTGCTGCCGGCTAGCGCGAAGAAGACGACGCCGGTCTTGACCACGCGGGAATCGGAGGAAAGTCCGGTCACCTCCAGATCGGGGGTAGCTGTTCCCTCGACAGGCAGGATGCCGGCTAGATCTTTTAGATGCATTGAGTCCCGTTCACCGCAACAAAATAGCGCGCAGTTGCCGGCGCGCCCCAAGAATCACTGATAGGAAACCAGCGTTGCACCATTTTCATGGCTGAAATCTGGCTTCACGCCAAGCATGGCGGCCGCGCGTCTGATGATGTTGCCGGCCATGACCCCCGCATTGTTGGCGGCAACGTCCGTCATACCGGGCTTTTCAGGATGCGGGGCGTCGGCGATCGTGAACACCAGATATTGCGGATCGTCCATCGGGAAGGCGGCGACGAAAGTGTTGAAATTCAAGTCCTTGGAGTAGCGGCCGTTGATGACTTTCTCGGCCGTTCCGGTCTTGCCGCCGACGCGGTAGCCAGGGACCCTGGCGTTTCTGGCCGAGCCTTTTTCGGCATTGAGCGTATAGAGATAGCGCATGCCTTCGACCGTCTTGTCGCTGACCACTTTCTTGGCTACCGCCATTGCATCCTGCTCGCCGCGCACCAGGAATGTCGGCTCGATCAGATAGCCCTGCATCAGGGCCGCGCAGCCGACGGCTGCCTGCAGCGGCGTCGTCGACACGCCATGGCCGAAGGCGATGGTGAACGAATTGACCTGTTTCCAGACCTTCGGTTCGGTCGGGCGCGCGACCTCAGGCAGTTCGGTCTGCATCCTGTCCAGAATGCCGAGGCGGTGCAGGAATTCGCGATGCCCCTCTATGCCGACCAGCTCGGCCTCCCTGGCCGACCCGATGTTGGACGAATAGAGGAACACCTCCGGCAGCGACAGCACACGGTTCTTGCCATGGAAATCGTGGATGGCCTGATGGCCGACCCGGATCGGATGCGACGCGTCGAAGCGGCTGTTCATTGTCGCCTTGCCGGAATCGAGCGCCATGGCCGAGGTGAAGCTCTTGAAGGTCGATCCCATCTCGTAGAGACCCGCCGACATGCGGTTCAGCCGGTCCTTTTCCTGCGCATTATACGGATTGTTCGGATCGAAGTCCGGCACCGAGGCCATGGCCATCACTTCGCCCGTCTTGATGTTCAGCACAACGGCGCCGGCGCCAATGGCGCGATAACGCTCCAGGCCGGCGGCGATCTCGTCGCGCACCACGTGCTGGACGCGCAGATCGATCGACAGCTTGACCGGCTTGAGATCCTTGGCCACGGCGAGCCCCGACGCCTGCAGGTCGCTCAGCCCCTGCTCGTCGATATACTTCTCCATGCCGGAGATGCCCTGGTTGTCGATATTGGTGAGGCCGACGATGTAGGACGAGGTCTCGCCGCTCGGATAGAAGCGCCGCTTTTCGGTGCGGAAGCCGAGGCCGGGGACGCCCAGCGCCAGGATGTCGGCCTGCTGCTTCGGCGTCAGCTGGCGCTGCAGCCAGACGAAGCCGGCCCCGCTCTTGAGTTTGCGATAGGTCTGCTCGTAATCGATCTCGGGCAGCACGGTCGACAATTTCTCGATCGCTTCGTCGGCGTCGACGATGCGGCGCGGCTCGGCAAACAGCGACGCCGTCTTGATGTCGGTCGCCAGCACCTCGCCGTTGCGATCGACGATATCCGGACGTGACGCCGTGACCCGGTTCTCCGGGCCGCCCGAAAGATCCGGGTTCTGCATGCCGAGATAGACGAGCCGGCCGGCAATGGTCGAATAGATGGTGAAGAACACCGCCATGGTCATGACGATGCGTGTCTTTGCCTTGCCGCCCGTCGCCTTGCGAGCGGCGTCGACAACGATCGAGCCGTCCTCAACCTGCTTCTTTCGGCGCTTCAGCAGGTCACCGATCCTTGGAAGCCTGCTGATCATTGAACGGTGCTCCCGGTGACCACTGGATCCTTGCCGTCCGCAGGCTCTTTCCCCAAATTATCGGCCATGCCGCCAAGGCGCTGCGAGGAGAGGTCCTCGATGGTCAAGGGTTTCACGGGAATGTCGTCGAGGCTGCCGATCTGGTGCGCGTTGACCGGTTCCAGTCCGAGTTGGCTCTTATAGACATCGGCAAGCTTCTGCAGCCGCGACGGCTGCGTGAGCAGGCTCCAGTCCGCCTTGAGGAGGTCGATCGTTTCTTCCTCGTAGTGGATCTGCGCCTGGATCTTCTGCACCGCCGCCAGTTGCTCTTCGGCTTCCCGCTTCGTCTTGTAGGTCAGGGCCGCGGCCGAGACCATGACGGCGATCAGGACTATGTCGCTGGTACGAAACACGTGCTCACCTCTCCCCCGGCCGTTCGACGGCGGGAAGCTTTGGAAGGCCGAAAATCGAAAAATCACCGGCGCGCGCCGGGGCGTCTGTGCGGATCGCTGCGCGCAGTCTGGCCGAACGCGCGCGCGGATTGGTGTCCAGCTCGGCCTCTCCCGGCGTCACGCCGCCGCCGGCCTTGCGAAAGGTCGCAGCGCGCGCCGGCGCATCGGGCATATGCCGAGAGCCGCCGCCGGCTTCGGAACGGTCGGCGATGAAGCGTTTGACGATGCGGTCTTCCAGGGAATGGAACGTCACCACGGCAAGCCGTCCGCCAGGTTTCAGCACACGCTCGGCGGCCAGCAGCGCCCTTGCGAGCTCGCCAAGCTCGTCATTAACGAAGATGCGCAGCGCCTGGAAGACGCGCGTGGCCGGATGAATCTTGTCCTTCGGCCCCCGTCCGATATGCGTTTGGATGGCGTCGGCGAGATCGAGCGTGCGCTCGAAAGGCTTCTTCTCGCGCCGGCTCTCGATCATGCGCGCGATGCGGCCGGCATGACGTTCCTCGCCGAGAAAACCGAAGATGCGGGCAAGGTCGCCGGCCTTGAAAGTGTTGACGACGTCGGCGGCGGAGAGACCCGCCTGCGCCATGCGCATGTCGAGCGGCCCGTCGGCCCGAAACGAAAAGCCGCGCTCGGCCTGGTCGAGCTGCATGGACGAGACGCCGATATCGAGCACAACGCCATCGGCGCTTTCGACATGCTCGTCCAGCGTCGAGAACGGCGCCTGGACCAGCCTCAGCCGGCCGCCGGCCCGCTCTTCGAGCGCCCTGCCCGCCGCGATCGCGTCCGGGTCGCGGTCGATGGCGACGACCGAAGCGCCGCGCTCGAGGATGGCGCTGGTGTAGCCGCCGGCGCCGAATGTCCCATCGACAATCGTCTCGCCGGCCTTGGGCGCGAGCGCGTCGAGCACCTCGGCAAGGAGGACCGGAATGTGACGGGCCAGTCCGCCAACGGCGTGAGGGTCATCGCCGTGGCCAGCCATCATTCCGATCGCTCCCCGGGCTTCGTCCCCTGCCGAAGCTGCAAAAGCCTGGCCCGCGCCTGCGCCCCATAGGCGGCAAGCCGTCCCGGCTCCCATACTTGAAAGAAATTGCCGCGACCGACAAAGGCCACCTCGTTCGAGATGCCCGTATGCTCGCGGATGAAATCGGTCATGGTGATGCGGCCGTCCTGGTCGAGCTTCAGAAATGTCCCGTCTCCATGGCAGAAGAACGACATGTCGTCCGCCGTCTGCAGGAACGGATCTTCCAGCGCGATCCGCTGCTCGTAGCGGTCGAGCAGGTCGAGGCCGCCCACATCCATGGCCGGCAGGTCCAGGCAGCGCAGCGCGTAGAGTTCCGCATAGCCGCGTTTCTGCACCACGGCGCGGAAATGCGCCGGAACGGACACCCGCCCTTTCGCATCGATCCTGCTCACCGTATTTGACAGAAAACGGTCCAATAAACGCTACAGCCGCTGTTGTTGCCGCTGCACCCCTCATGTTGTTCTCCGCGCCCTCGCCGCGTTCGCGGTAAATGGCTTCATTCACCGAGGCAAAAACCGGCAAACGCACAGCCGCCGCGGCTGCCCGAATGGCGTACGCTTCACCCTGACGCGGAACGAAAGCTTGATTTAAATGGGATATCATGGGGCACTATGGGCGTCAACGGGAACAGGCATCACAACATGCACGCCACAACCAGAAAGCGCAGGCTGAAGGCATGTCTCGTCTTTATCGTCTATTAAGCCTAACGAAGCGTTTAGATCCCTCTGGCCCAAAAAGACGCAGCTTGCTGCGCACAGCCCGCGCGCATAGCGTCGGTGGAAGTTTTCTGCCCGAAGGATCGAGCCGATGTCCGACACTGCGAAGTCACGCGCCGCGACACTTGCCCATCTGCGCAGCGCCGGTTTCGCCAAGGGCGATCCCATTCCCTTGCCGCTGACCATGGCCTCGATTTTCCACGCGCCTGGCGACGCAACGGGCTTCGATCAATATGGCCGCTTCAGCAATCCGACCTGGCATGCCGTCGAGCATGCGCTCGGCCATCTGGAAGACGCGCAATGCGTTATTTTTCCGTCGGGAATGGCCGCGATTTCCGCGGTTTTTTTCGCGCTCGTCAAATCGGGCGACCGCATCCTCTTGCCGTCGGACGGCTATCACACGACGCGGGCCTTGGCTGAGCGTTTCCTGAAACCGCTCGGCGTCGCCTATGACGTGCGGCCGACGGCAAGCATGCTGGACGGCGGTTTCGCCGGTTACCGGGCGGTTTTCGTCGAAAGCCCGTCCAACCCGCGGCTGGACATCTGCGACATCACCGCCGCCGCCAAGGCCGTCCATGCGCAAGGCGGAATCCTGATCGTCGACAACACGACGATGACGCCCTTCGGCCAGCGTCCGCTCGATCTCGGCGCCGACATCGTGGTCTCGGCCGACACCAAGGCCATCAACGGCCATTCCGACGTTCTCTTCGGCCATGTCGCCAGCCGCGATCCCGACATTGTCGCCAGGGTGAAGGATTGGCGCGAGACGGCCGGCGGCATCCCCGGACCGTTCGAGGCATGGCTGGTGCATCGCGGCCTCGAAACGTTGGAAGTGCGCTTCGATCGCATGTGCTCGTCGGCCGAAACCATCGCGCGGCGGCTGAAAGACCACCTCGCCGTCAGCGGCCTGCGCTTTCCCGGGCTCGAGGGCGATCCTTCGCACAATCTGGCGCGTGCCCAGATGGAGCGCTTCGGCTTCCTGATTTCCTTCGAGCTCGCTTCCGAAGAACAGGCCGAGGCGTTCATCGACGGTTGCGCGCTGATTGAATCGGCAACCTCCTTCGGCGGCGTGCACACATCGGCCGAGCGGCGCTCGAAACGCGGCGACGCCGTGCCGCCGGGCTTCGTTCGCCTCGCGATCGGTTGCGAACCTGTCGAGGAACTTTGGCAGGCAATCGAGGCGTCGTTGGACAAGCTCGACGCCTAGTCCCGCTATATCAGATCGTCAGCCTCGATTTTGCGCCGGCCATGCAGGACGCGAAGGATTTCGATCGCGTCGTTGCCGACGCGGTAAAAGGTTAGATATTCGCCAACGATGAGATGGCGAATGCCGGAAGCAATATCCTCGCGTAAGGGACCAGATGACGGGTAGATGGCGAGTTGCTGCCAACGGTTTTCGATGCGATCGAGCAACCGGTCCGCCGCGGCTTCACTATCACGCGCAACGTACTGCCAGATAGCGATCAAATCCTCTTCGGCGTGCGAGGTTCGAATGATACGCAGCAAGTGTCATACCGCTCCGCCAGACCGATATCGCCGGCGCGCCTCAGCTTTGATCTCCTCCATGGACACGAACTGGCCGGGTCCGCTATCGATCCCCTGCTGCACCAATTCCCGCAATTCCTCGACGGTATAGCCGAGCAGGTCGCGCCGCTCCTTCCATTGCCTGAGCGCATCGCGGATGACTTCACTGGCCGAGGCGTATTCGCCAGCGGCGACGACATCGTCGACCGCGGCTGCCAGTTCCGGCGAAAGCGTGATGCTGCGTTTATCGACCTGGCCCATGATGCACTCCTGCTCTTCCCCAAAAGTACGATTTAATCGCACCAGCTTCAAGGATTAGGTTTGACCACGCCGCCGAGGCTGTCTTGCGGAATGCCTGAATCAGAAGACTCGCCCGTCAGCCTAACCTCCTGATCCCATTCAGCTATCGCTGCGAAAAATGCCAGCTGGCCTGTAAGCCGGGTTCTGTATGGCCCTCGCCTTGCGGCGAGAACGTGGCGGCCATTCATCTTGGGCGCATGTTGCCATGCGCCTCACGCAACCTACCCGGACGGTGGGCCGGAAACAGCCCTCGAAGGTTTCCCCCTCGTACCGCCCCTATTCGGTTTTGCTCCCGGTGGGGTTTGCCCTGCCGCTCCTGTTGCCAGTCGCGCGGTGGGCTCTTACCCCACCCTTTCACCCTTGCCGTGGCAATGCCGCGGCGGTTTGCTTTCTGTGGCACTTTCCCTGGGGTCGCCCCCGCCGGCCATTAGCCGGCACCGTGTCTCCATGGAGCCCGGACTTTCCTCACCCGCAACCTTTCGGTTCTCGCGGGCGCGGCCGCCCGGCCAGCTGGCAAGCGCGTATAAAGGGATTCCCGCTTGAAAACGCAAACGAAAAAGCTGAGGGAGGCGCCCAACGCGGTGAATCCGGGGCAACGACATGTCTGGACGACACGCGTTGCCCAAATCCACTTCGGCTTAAGCCGGCGAGCCCAAGGCCGCCATCTGCACCTTGACCTTGCTGCAATAGGCGGCCGAAACCGGATTCATCCGCGTCGCGCCATGGCCGGCATTGTATTTGAGGATCGTGCCGCAGGTGGTGCCGCCGCCGAGACCTTGCGCCATGGCAAGATATTTCATGCCGTATTTGATGTTGGTGTCGGGATCGAACAGCCCTTTGGCCGAACCGGTGTAACCCATCATGCGCGCCGTGGCCGGCTTGATCTGCATCAGGCCGATCTCGCCGGCGCTGCCGACCATGTTCGGCCTGTAGTTGCTTTCGATCTTGATGACAGCCGTCGCCAACGAGACCGGCACGCCGTAGCTCGCGGCATAGCGGGCAATGATCGCCGAATACTGGCCGCCGCCGGCTGCAACGGGAGCCGCCAGGGCGATCTTGCCGGACCGGATCGAGGCCGTCTTGGTAAGATCGATGGCCTTTCTGCCGCGCTTGGCGCGTTTGGCTGTCGATTTCGTCACCCTGGTTGCGGCGGCCATCTGCATCTTGGCCGGAGCAGCCTTCGCGGTTCTGGATGTTTTGACGCTCACGGCGCCCTTGGGCGTCGCAGGAGCGGCTGTGAAGCCATTGTCTGCCCTGGGGCTCAGCGGGGAACTGTTGGCCTGGTTGAACGCAAAGCTTATCACTCCGGCAGCAACAGCTGCCGCTACGACGGTCAATTTTTGCATGTAGTCCTGTTCTGTTAGAACCGCGCGAAGAACTTCACGCAGCTGTGCCAATTCAACATCGGATCATCCGGGGAGGATAGACGGCCGATGACTTGCGGGAGAGGCATTTGGAGGCGGAATTGGCGGCAATAAAGGCGGCGCAATTCACTTTAAGTGACAGGTTGTAATTTAAGCAACTTGTCGTTGCTATTCGAGCGGGGCTGCCTTTACGGAACCCAGGAGTCTTTCCAGCGTGCGGATCGTCGATTTATCCGCCACGCCATCCACCAGCCGCCGCCGGAAATGTCGCTGAAACGCCGCCACCACGATTTCCGTCTGCCGGTCGTAGACACAAGATATCTCGACGCCATAGCCATAGAGCGCCAGCATCGACTGCAACGCCTCGACATCGGCGCCGGTGTCGCCGGCCTTCAGTGCGGCGCCGGGCTCTATCGCCGCCGCGGGCACCAGATGGCCGACACCGGCCGCGAACAGCGCCTTCCAGGGAAATTTCTCGCCAGGATCGATCTTGCGACCCGGAGCCACGTCCGAATGCGCGAGCACCCTTGCCGCGGGGATCGAATAACGGCCCACAATACCCGTGCACAACTCGATCACGGCGCCGACCTGCTGCCTCGGGAAAGCCTTGTAGCCCAGCGAATGCCCGGGATTGACGATCTCGATGCCAATCGAGCAGGAGTTGATGTCAGTACATCCAAGCCAGGAACTCTTGCCGGCATGCCAGGCGCGGTCGCTCTCGCGCACCATCTGGACGACGCGGCCATCTTCATGAACAAGATAATGCGAGGAGACTTCGCTCGCCGGATCGCACAGCCATGCCTCGGCGCCGGGGCCGCTTGCCATGCCGGTATAATGCAGCACGATCATGTCGGGCCGGAGCGTCTCGCGGCGCGGACCGAAATTCGGCGACACCCGGACCTCGGCACCTGGCTGGTCGGGCAGGAAACCGCTCATACGTGCCTGAGGCCCCGCTCGATCATCTCATAGGCGGCATTGATCGCCGCAACCCTGGTCGTGGCGATCTTGATGAATTCCTGCGGCAGGCCGCGCGCGATCAATCTGTCCGGGTGATTGTCGGAGATCAGCTTGCGATAGCGTTTCCTGACCTCCTCGAACGGCTTGCCTCGCTCGATGCCCAGGACGACGTAAGGATCGGCGGCGCCGAGATTGACGTGCCTGGACAGGATCGCCTCGTAATGCATCTCATCGATCCGAAAGATCTCGGCGATCCGGTGCAGGAACTGTCCTTCCCGCTCATGAATGAGCCCATCCGCTTTGGCGATGTGGAACAGGCCGTCGAGTATGTCTTCCAGCATCATGCAGTTGGCATGGCCTGAACCGCAGAGCTGCGCCATGCGCTGGGCATAGGTTTCGAAGCCGGCGACGTCCTGCTTGGCGATATCGTAAAGCCGCGCCACGTTGCGTGTCTCGCTCGGCGGCACTTCGAAGATTTCCTGGAAGGCGCGCACCTCGTCCTGCGTGACGATGCCGTCGGCCTTGGCCATCTTGGCCGAAAGCGCGATCATCGCCACCGAGAAGGCAACGCGCCGGCGCAGATCCGGATCGCCGGAAAACACGGTGCGCACGGCTTCCACGACATCCGCGACGCCCGAGGACGCCGACGACGAAACACGAGCGATGAAGTCGCCAAGGCGGTCCCAAATCGACATGCCGGCTTCATAGTGCGAACCGGGCGGTTCTATCAAGCCGGGACGATGCCGCAGGTGACTGGCGATGTGCCGCCGACGGCGCAAAAAGAAGACCGGCATTGCCGGCCTCCCTCGAGATTGTGGATCGGCCCTTACTGCGCAGGCGCGGCAGGAGCCGGCTTTGTTGCCGGAGCCGGTTCGGCAGGCTTCGAAGCGTCGGGCGAAGCTGGCTTCATGGGCTGCTCGTTGGCCGGCGGATTGGTGCTCTGGGTGGTGGTCTTGTCGGTACCATTGTCGCTGCAAGCCGCGACCCCCAGCAGGGCGAGCGCCGAGACCGACGCCAGAATGAGCTTCTTCATGCTATCTCTCCTTCAGCAGACGCTCACATTTCGGTGAGCGGTCGCAGGAGAAATGCATCAGCAGGCGGCCGGTTTCGTAACGTTGCATTTCGATGTGTAACATCAACTTACGATTGCTGGCGCCGAAAATCCCAAACCAGCAGAACATGCGCTCGAAGACATGAATGGATAAGCAGAATGCCGGCAGCCGCAGGAACTGAGAAATGGGACTTTTGGATCGACCGCGGCGGCACCTTTACCGACGTCATCGGTCGTGATCCGCAGGGCCGGTTGCACCCCCGAAAGCTCCTGTCCGAAAATCCCGAGGCCTATGCGGATGCCGCTATCCAGGGCATCCGCGACCTGATGGGTCTGAAAGCGGGCGCTGCCATTTCCGCCGACGCGATCGGCGACGTCAAAATGGGCACGACCGTTGCCACCAATGCGCTGCTCGAGCGCAAGGGCGACCGCGTGCTGCTGCTGATCACCAAGGGGTTTCGCGACGCATTGCGCATCGCCTATCAGGCGAGGCCGGACATCTTCGCCAAGGAGATCATCCTGCCGGAACAGCTCTACGAGCGCGTCATCGAGATCGACGAGCGCATGCGCGCCGACGGCTGCGTCGAGCGCCTGCTCGACATCGCGGCCTGCCGCCCGGCGATCGAACAGGCCAAGGCCGACGGTATCGACGCGGTCGCCATTGTCTTCATGCATGCCTGGAAATACCCGGACCACGAAAAGGCCGTCGCGAAGGTCTGCCGCAACATCGGCTTCAGCCAGATCTCGGTCTCCCACGAGGTCTCACCGCTCATCAAGCTGGTCGGCCGCGGCGACACCACCGTGGTGGACTCTTATCTGTCGCCGATACTGTCGCGCTATGTGCAGCGGGTGGCCGGCGAGTTGGGCGCCGGCCCGCGCCTGATGTTCATGATGTCCTCGGGCGGACTGACCGCTGCCGACCTGTTCCAGGGCAAGGACGCGCTGCTGTCCGGTCCGGCTGGCGGGGTCGTCGGCATGGTCGAGACGGCGAAGCTCGCCGGCTTCGAAAAGGTCATCGGCTTCGATATGGGCGGCACCTCGACCGACGTCGCCCATTATGATGGGGAATATGAGCGCGCCTTCGACACCGAGGTCGCCGGCGTGCGCATCCGCGCGCCGATGATGCGCATCCACACCGTCGCCGCCGGCGGCGGCTCGATCCTGCATTACGAAGCAGGGCGCTTCCGCGTCGGCCCGGATTCTGCCGGCGCCAATCCCGGCCCGGCCGCCTATAGGCGCGGCGGCCCGCTCGCCGTCACCGATGCCAATGTCATGCTCGGCAAATTGCAGCCCGATTTCTTTCCGGCGATTTTTGGGCCCGGCCAGGACCAGGCGCTCGACATCGGCACCGTTGGCGAAAAATTCGCAGCACTTGCCGCCGAAATCGGCGACGGCCGGACGCCCGAAGCGGTCGCTGAAGGCTTTGTCACCATCGCCGTCGAGAACATGGCCAACGCCATCAAGAAGATCTCGGTGCAGCGCGGCTACGATGTCACCGAGTATCTGCTGAATTGTTTTGGCGGCGCCGGCGGCCAGCACGCCTGCCTGGTCGCCGATGCGCTCGGCATGGAAGCGGTGCTGATCCATCCCTTCTCCGGCCTGCTTTCGGCTTACGGCATCGGCCTCTCGTCGGTCTTCGCCTCGCGCCAACAGGGGCTACTGCAGCCGCTTGCCGAAGAATCCCGCTCGGCGATCGAGGCACTCATCGCGGCACTGCGCGGCGACGTCATCGCCGAGCTTGGCGAACAAGGCATTGCCGAGGACGCGGTTTCAACGAGGCCTGTGCTGCATATCCGCTATGACGGCACCGACACGGCGCTGCCGGTGAATTTCGAGCATGGCTCGATCTTCCGCGCCACGGGCGATTTCGAGACGGCGCATAAGGCGCAGTTCGGTTTCGTCTACGACGACAAGCCGATCGTCGTCGAGACGGTCGCCGTCGAAGGCATGGAAGCCGCTCGACAGGACAAGACTGAGGCCCACACCCCTGCCGGGCCTGCGGGAGTTGAGGTCAAGCCTTCGGAAAACCGGCGCATCTATACCGAAGGCCGCTGGCACGAGGCCGGCGTCTACCGCCGTGAAAACCTGCGGCCATCCAACATGATCGCGGGACCCGCGCTGATCATCGAGCCGAACCAGACCATCGTCGTCGAGCCGGGCTGGCGCGCCGAAATCACCAACCTCGATTACGTCGTGATACGCCGGACAGAAAGAAAAGCGCGTGCCGCGGCGCTCGGCACCGAAGCCGATCCGGTGATGTTGGAAGTCTTCAATAATCTTTTCATGTCGATCGCCGAACAGATGGGCGTGACGCTGCAGAACACTGCCTATTCGGTCAACATCAAGGAACGACTCGATTTTTCCTGCGCCGTGTTCGACCGCCACGGCGCGCTGGTCGCCAACGCGCCGCATATGCCGGTGCATCTGGGCTCCATGGACCGTTCCGTCGAAACCATCATCCGCCTGAATTCCGGCGACATCCATCCCGGCGACGTGTTTGCGCTCAATGCCCCTTACAATGGCGGCACGCATCTGCCCGACATCACGGTGGTGACGCCGGTCCTCAACGATGCGCTAAACGAGATCCTGTTCTGGGCGGCTTCGCGCGGCCATCACGCCGATGTCGGCGGCACCGCGCCCGGCTCGATGACGCCGCTGGCGACAACGGTCGATGAGGAAGGCGTGCTGTTCGACAATTTCCGCATCGTCGACCGCGGCCGCTTCCGTGAGAAGGAGCTGGAGACGCTGCTTACCGACCATCCCTACCCTGCACGCAATCCGGTCCAGAACATCGCCGACTTGAAGGCGCAGATCGCCGCCAACGAGAAGGGCGTGGCGGAACTGCGCAAGATGGTCGCGCATTTCGGCCTTGATGTGGTCGAGGCCTATATGGGCCATGTCCAGGACAATGCCGCCGAAAGCGTGCGCCGCGTGATCGAACGGCTTCCCGACAGCGCGGCTTACGAATATCCGACCGACACCGGCCAGGTGATCAAGGTGAAGATCACCGTCGACCGGCAAAAGCGCGAGGCGACGGTCGATTTCACCGGCACGTCGCCTGTCATGAAGAACAACTTCAACGCGCCGGAGCCCGTCGCCCGCGCCGCGGTGCTCTATGCCTTCCGCGTCATGGTCGAGGACATGATCCCGATGAATGCCGGATGCCTCAGGCCGATCAACATCGTTATTCCGGATGGCTGCATGCTCAAACCGTCCTATCCGGCGGCTGTCGTCGCCGGCAATGTCGAGACCTCGCAGCATGTCACCAACGCGCTGTTCGGCGCGATGGGCGCGATGGCCAATGCGCAAGGCACGATGAACAACCTCACCTTCGGCAACAGGAAACACCAGTATTACGAGACGATCTGCTCCGGCTCGCCGGCCGGCCGGATGAATTCGGGCCGCGGCTTCGCCGGCACCTCCGGCGTCCATACCCATATGACCAATTCGCGCCTCACCGATCCGGAGGTGCTGGAACTGCGCTTCCCCGTTGTGCTGGAAGACTTCCACATCCGCGAGGATTCCGGCGGCAAGGGCAAGTGGAATGCCGGCGACGGCACCAGGCGCACCATCCGCTTCCTCGAAAAGATGGAATGCGCGATCTTGTCCTCGCACCGCAATCGCCCGCCCCAGGGCCTCGACGGCGGCGGCGACGGCGAGGCCGGCTCGACCAAGGTCAGGCGCAATGACGGCTCGGTCGACGTTCTGAAGGCCTGCGACCAGACCACGCTCGATGCCGGCGAGGCCGTCATCGTCACCACGCCGACGCCGGGAGCGTTCGGTAAAGCGTAGCAATTGGCGTCAACCTGCCGTCAACAGGCTGTCACCTGCCTGTCATGCCGCTGCGCTACCCGCTTGCGCCAACGCAAACGGGGAATCACCTTTCCATGTCGGACGTATCCGGAGAACTCGTTTATCGTCGAGGCAAGGAAGTCGGAAAGGCGGTCTACCAGAACCGGGCATTGTCGAAGGACGGCATTTCCGAGCGGCTCTTCGCCTTCCTGTTCTCCGGCCTCGTCTATCCGCAGATCTGGGAAGATCCCGATGTCGACATGGAGGCCATGCAGCTTGGCGCCGGGCACCGGGTCGTCACGATCGCCTCGGGCGGCTGCAATATTCTGGCCTATCTGACCCGCTCGCCGGCCAGGATCGACGCCGTCGATCTCAATGCCGCGCACATCGCGCTGAACCGCATGAAGCTGGAGGCGGTGCGCCACCTGCCATCGCAGGGCGACCTGTTCCGCTTCTTCGGCACCGCCGGCACCAGCCACAATTCGGATGCCTATGATCGCTTCATCGCGCCGCATCTCGATCCGGTCAGCCGCCACTACTGGGAGCGCCGCAATTGGCGCGGCCGCCGCCGTATCTCGGTCTTCGACCGCAACTTCTACCAGACCGGCCTGCTCGGCCTCTTCATCGCCATGGGTCATCGCGTCGGTAAGCTGTTCGGTGTCGACCCGGCCGGCATCATGAAGGCCGAGAACATCGGTGAGCAGCGCCGCTTCTTCAACGAGGAGCTGGCGCCGGTCTTCGACAAGAAGCTCTTGCGCTGGGCGACCTCGCGCAAGGCTTCGCTGTTCGGCCTCGGCATTCCGCCTGCGCAGTATGACTCGCTGATCACCTCCGGCGACGGCACCATGGCGAGCGTGCTCAAGGCGCGGCTGGAAAAGCTCGCTTGCGACTTCCCGCTGAAGAACAATTACTTCGCCTGGCAGGCTTTTGCCCGACGCTATCCGCAGCCCGGCGAGGCAGCGCTGCCTGCCTATCTGGAAGAGCGCAATTACAAGACGATCCGCGACAACATCGATCGCGTCGCCATCCACCACGCCAACCTGATCAAATTCCTGGCCGCCAGGGATGCGGGCAGCGTCGACCGCTTCGTCCTGCTCGACGCGCAGGACTGGATGACCGACGACCTGCTCAACGCGCTGTGGACCGAGATCACCCGCACGGCGTCGGTGGGCGCGCGCGTCATCTTCCGCACCGCGGCCGAACCGAGCCTCCTGCCCGGCCGTGTCTCTGGTTCGCTGCTCGACCAATGGATCTACGAGGCCGACGCCTCGCGCGAATTCTCGGCAAAAGACCGCTCGGCGATCTATGGCGGCTTCCACCTCTACGTGAAGCGTGCAGCATGAGCACGACGGAGCTGCCGGCCAGCCATGCCGAACTGATGGACGGCGTCTACCGCTGGCAGCGCCATATCTATGACCTGACGCGCAAATACTATCTCCTCGGCCGTGACCGTCTGATCGACGGGCTGGACGTGCCGCAAGGCGGCACCGTGCTGGAGCTTGGCTGCGGCACCGGCCGCAACATCGCCCTTGCCGCCCGCCGCTATCCTGAGGCCCGTTTCTTCGGCCTCGACATCTCGGCCGAGATGCTGGAGACGGCAAACGCGGCCATCGCGCGTGAAGGTCTGTCCGACAAGGTCAGCCTGGCGCGCGGCGACGCCACCGATTTCGACGCCAAGGCTCTCTTCGGCATCGAACGCTTCGACCGCGTCTTCATCTCCTATTCGCTGTCGATGATCCCCGGCTGGGAAAAGACCGTATCGGCCGCCCTTGCCGCGCTCGCCTCTGGCGGCTCCCTGCATGTCGTCGATTTCGGCCAGCAGGAAGGCCTGCCGCGCTGGTTCCGCACCCTGCTGCGCGGCTGGCTGCGGAAGTTCCATGTCGCGCCGCGCGCTTCGCTGCGCGATGTGCTTGAATCGGAATCGCAGCGCACCGGCGCAACCTTCCGTTTCAGAACGCTTTATCGCGGCTATGCCTGGCTGGCCGTGATGGGATCCCGCAAATAGCAAAAGCGATCAGTGCAGCGCCTTCACCAGCGCCCCAACCATCCTCTGTGGTCGATAGCCGAACTTGCCCGGCGTCAATCCAAGCCGCACCACCACCAACTGCTCCGACGGAATGATCGCCGCCGTCTGGCCGTCATGGCCCTCCATCCAATAGGCGTCCTTGGGCAGACCTGCAGCGACGCCCGCGCCGGGATTTTCCTCATCGCCCGGGCCTTCGATCCAGACCTGGCCTTTGCCGTAGACCTTTGAGGCCGGCGCGGGTTCGCGCATCCAGTCGACGAAACCGGCGGGCAGGATCTGGTTTCCGTTCCAGATGCCGCCCTGCAGCAGGAATTGACCGAAGCGCGCCCAGTCATGCGCCGTGGCATAGAGATAGGACGAGCCGACGAACGTGCCTTGCTCGTCGGTCTCGAGCACCGCGCTGTGCATGCCGAGCGGCTCGAATAGCGCCGTGCGCGGCCATGCCAGCGCCTTGGCTTTGTTGCCGACCGCGTCCTGCCACAGCCGCGACAGCATCACGGCCGTGCCGCTCGAATAGGAAAACACTTTTCCCGCCTCGCCGGTCAGCGGTTGGGCCTCGGCGAAGCCAGCCATGTCCGGCTCGAGATAAAGCATGCGCGTGACGTCGGCGACGTCGCCATAATCCTCGTTGAACGCCAGCCCGCTCGACATTGCCATCATGTCGGCAAGGCTGATGGCGGCGCGGCCATCGGCCTTCCACGGCTTGAACAGGCCCTTGTTGTCGAGCGCCAGCTTGCCGTCCCTGACCAGCGTGCCGACGATCGCGGCATTCACTGTCTTGGTCATCGACCAGCCGAGCAGCGGCGTCTTGGCCGAAAAGCCCTCGCCATAACGCTCTGCGACGACGCGGCCGTTCTTCACGACCACGATGGCGCGCATGCCAATGCCGGCCATGGCGGCATCGTCGACGATTTTCGCGACTTCGGGGTTCTGCGAAGCATCCACACGCTCGCCATCGGGCCAGAGCGCGTCGGGCTGCGCCGCCGCCGGCGGCGCGGCACGCAGCGATGTCTGCCTTGCCTTGCCGGTATCGCGATCCGGAACCGACGCGCAGCCGACGCCATCGCGCTCGACGGCAACGCTCTTGCCGAGAAACCCAAGCAAGCCCGCCGAAACCAGTCCTCTTTCCTTGTCGACGGAGACTTTCATCAGCTTGAGCAACGGATGGCCGGGCGCCTGCACGTCGACGGCAAGAACCTCTTTGGCGTCGCGTCCGGCGATGAATACATTCGAGCAGACGATCTTGGCCGAGTAGCCGGAGCCGACGCGGATCAGCTCCGGTGGCGCGAAATAGAGCCAGGCGAAGAGTGCCGCCACCGCCAGGATCACAAGCCCGAGCAGCCATTTGATGAACTTCACGACAGCCCGCATCTTTCCCCGCCTTTTGGATTCGCCGGCTCGATTTATGTCATCGATTTGCCGCCATTGCTTCCGCAAAATCGCCGGCATCGTCGAGCGCCGTCAATGGATTATCAACCATGTTCGGCGATCAAATGAGCGACTAGGACGGTCCTGTGGGGCGATCGTCCGGAGGGGGCCCGCGTAAGCGACCGCCATCTATGAAGGACCCATCAGCGGCCGGCTGATCCCGGCTCGGGGAATATCATGCGCCGTCTTGCGGCCATCCTGATGCTTACGCTACTGGGCGCCTGCTCGACCGTGGAGGACCTCTCACCATTGTCGCCGTCGTCGCAGACGGTTGCCGTGCGCGCGCCCAAATTCGAGGACTCCAAGCCGCATGAGTGGGACAGCGGCGCGCCGTGGACCTACGCCATCCACGGCACGGATGTTTCCAAATATCAGAGCTCGATCGACTGGCCGACCGCCAGGGCCAGCGGCATCTCCTTCGCTTTCATCAAGGCGACGGAGGGTGGCGATCGTTTCGACGACTATTTCAACGAGCACTGGGCGCGCACAAGAGCGGCCGGAGTTCCGCGCGCCGCCTATCATTTCTTCTATTTCTGCACCCCGGCCGAAACCCAGGCGCGCTGGTTCATCGCCAATGTCCCGCGAGACCCGTCGGCGATGCCGCCGGTGCTCGATATGGAATGGAACCCGAAATCGCCGACCTGCAGGCTGCGCCCCGATCCGGCCACCGTGCGCAGCGAAATGACCGTCTTCCTCCAAATGGTCGAGCGCTACTACGGCAAGAAGCCGATCATCTACACCTCGATCGACTTCTTCGACGATAACCAGCTGGCGACCTTCCGCGGCTATCCCTATTGGCTGCGCTCGGTCGCCGGCCATCCGCGCGAGAAATACGGCAGCCACCCCTTCACGTTCTGGCAGTACACCGGAACCGGCATCGTGCCCGGCATGACCGGCAAGTCCGACATCAACGTCTTCAACGGCTCGGAGGCCGCCTGGAAGAAGTGGCTGCGGCAGAACACCCGTTGACATCGGCCGTCCCGCCTGCTTTTCGACACGGCGGGCGGCGAAACATGCAACCGCTGGTAATCCGGAGCGGCGCACTCGTACGAGTGCCTGGCGCGGCTCCCGAACTTTGAAATCCTCGCATGCGCCTGTCCGATTCCGGTCCGGATCGCGATGGGGCCATGCGCCGGTCTCGAAAGGAAAGCGATGCGATTGCGCGTTGAAATCCTGGCGGCGCTCCTTGTCGGCGTGTTTGCGCTGCCTGCCTCGGCACAGGAATGCGGCGGCGATTTCGAGGCCTGGAAGCAGGGCGTCGCGGCCGAAGCCAAGGCGGCCGGCGTCGGCGCCGTCGGGCTCGACGCGCTGGAGGACGCCACCATCGAGCAGCGGGCGCTGGCGCGCGACCGCGCCCAGGGTGTCTTCACCCAGATCTTCACCGAATTCGCCAACCGCATGATCTCGGCCTACCGCTTGAAGCAGGGCGCGGCCAATCTGAAGAAATATGCCGACGTGTTCGACCGCGCCGACAAGGAGTTCGGCGTCCAGCCGGCCATCATCGCTGCTTTCTGGGGGCTGGAGACCGACTTCGGCGCCGTCCAGGGCGATTTCCACACGCTGAATGCGCTGGTGACGCTTTCGCATGATTGCCGCCGCCCTCAGCTCTTCCGGCAGCAATTGGTGCCGCTGCTCACCTTGATCGACCGCGGCGTGCTGCCGGCCGACGTCAAGGGCGCCTGGGCCGGCGAGATCGGCCAGACGCAGATCCTGCCGACCGACTATCTTGCCAAGGGCGTCGACGGCGACGGCGACGGCAAGGTCGACCTCAGGAACAGCGTGCCGGACGTCATCATGACGACGGCCAACAAGATCATGTCGCGTGGCTGGAAGCGCGACCAGCCCTGGGTCCAGGAAGTGCGCGTCCCCGACGAGATGCCATGGGACCAGACCGGCCGCACCAACAAATTGCCGCTGTCGCAATGGGCGCAATGGGATGTTACCGAACCCAACGGCAACCCGCTCATCGACAATGGTCTAAAGGCTGGTCTGGCGCTGCCGATGGGCCGCAAGGGTCCGGCCTTCCTGACCTACGACAATTTCGACGTCTATCTGGAATGGAACCAGTCCTTCACCTACGCGCTGACCGCGGCCGTGCTTGCCACGCGCCTTGCCGGCGCGCCGCAATTCGATCCGCGCACGCCCGAGCAAGGCCTGAGCGGCGAGCAGATGAAGGCCCTGCAGACCAAGCTCGAAGCCAAGGGCTACGACGTCGGCATGGTCGACGGCATCCTCGGCACCAACACGCGCGAAGCGGTCCGCAAGGAGCAGACGCGGCTCGGGTTGCCGGTCGATGGCTGGCCGACGCCGGAGCTTTTGGCGAAGCTTTGAATGGTGAATGGCAGTAGTGAGATAGTGATTAGTAAGTAGTAAATAGTGAGTAGCCACTATTTACTGGTCAAATTCACTACTCACTACTCACTATTTTTCTCCGCACGAAATCGATGAACGCGCGCAGCGTCGGCGGCACATGCCGACGGCTTGGATGATACAGGTAAAAGCCCGGAAAGCCGGGCGACCATGCTTCGAGGAACCGGACCAGCCGGCCCTGCTCGATCCATGGCTGGACCTGATAGTCGATCATGTAAGCCACCCCTGCTCCGCCGAGCGCTGCGTTGAGCATCAACTCCGTGTCATTCACGGTAAGGCTGCCCTTCACCGCAATTTCCAGCGAACGCTTGCCGCGCGAGAACTCCCATCGGTAGATGTCGCCACCGCCTGGCCACTGGAAATTGATGCAGCGGTGCAGGTGAAGGTCCTGTGGCCGGCGCGGAATCGCCCGATCCTGGAGATAGGCAGGAGCGGCGACTGCTGCCATCCGCAGATCATCGCTGAGTTTGACGGCAACCATGTCCCGCTCCAGCCGCTCGCCAAGCCGGATGCCGGCATCAAAGCGCCCTTCGACAATATCAGTCAGCGCATCGTCGACGATAATCGTCAGCGCAATGTCGGGATAGGCGCGCTGGAAGTCGCCAAGGATAGGCGCGATGAACCGCATTGCCGCGATGCGCGAAACATTGATGCGCAGCGCGCCCACGGGCTGATCGCGTCCAGCCTGGGCTTCGGTCACGGCGCTTTCCAACTCGCCGAACACGACGGTAAGGCGGGCGAACAGCGTTTCGCCGGCGGCGGTCGGCGAGACGCTGCGCGTCGTGCGGTTGAGCAATCTCACCCCGACACGTGCCTCCAACTGCCGGATCGTCTGGCTTAACGCGGGCGGCGATACCCGCAACCGCGCGGCCGCGCGAACGAAGCTCCCCTCCTCGACAATCGCCGAAAAAGCCTTGAGTTCGGTAAACTCGGAGCCACGCATTATGTATCTCCTGCTTAACAAGCCAATCAGATAATAGCTCATTATCGGATTAATTTCCGATCGCTATTTCTTGGCCATCGGCCCCGAACAAAGACCGGTGGTACCCCTAAGGCGAAGGAAAACCGATCATGTCCAACTCGTTACAAGGCAAAACCGCGATCGTTACTGGCAGCTCGCGCGGCATTGGCCGTGCTATTGCCGAAGGGCTCGCCGCCAATGGCGTTGCGGTCGTCATCAACTATGTCGGCGACAAGAGAGCCGCTGACGACGTGGTGTCCGCCATTACGGGCAACGGCGGCAAAGCAGTCGCAATTCAAGCCGATATTTCCGTTGCGGCTGATGTCCGTCGCTTGTTCGACGAGACCGAACGCCAGTTGGGCTCCATCGACATCGTGGTCGCCAATGTCGGCATCGCCGTCATCAAGTCGTTCGTTGAGGCAACCGCAGCCGACTTTGACCTCGTCTTCGGCACCAACGCCAAAGGGACCTTCTTCACGCTTCAAGAGGCAGCCAAACGTGTGCGCGACGGCGGTCGCATCATCGCGGTCTCGACTGGCGGCACCAGGATGTTCTTCACACAGACGGCGCTTTATCTCGGCAGCAAGGGTGCCGTTGAGCAGTTCGTGCGGGTGCTCTCGCGCGAACTCGGGCCGCGCGGCGTCACCGTGAATGCCTTGTCGCCAGGCTTCACCGACACCGATCTGTTGCCTGAGCGCGATCGTGCGGTTGCGGCCAGCATGTCGCCTTTCGGACGGATCGGCGCGCCGCGCGACGTCGCCGATGTCGCCGTCTTCCTCGCCAGCGACGAAGCCCGCTGGCTGACGGGCGAGAACATTCAGGCCGGCGGCGGGGTTGCGTGAGGGAGGCAGGCACTAGGCAGTAGGCAGTAGGCAGTAGGCAGTAGGCAGTAGGCAGTAGGCAGTAGGCAGTAGGCAGTAGGCAGTAGGGAAGATCGATTTGGAGCTACAGGCTGTAAATGCCCTTTGCCTACTGCCTAATCCCTACCTGCCTACATCCTAATCCGCCATCGTCTCCAAACTCGCGAACCCTTGCGGCGCGTCGCCTTCGTCGAAGGGCGTCGTCACCTCGATGAATGTGTCGGGGAAGAAGCCGTTGAAGCGGGTCCTCAGCGACAGCGAGTAGGCGCCGATATGGCCGATCTCGATCCAGTCGCCGGTGTCGACCGTTTCCGGCAGCCAGAATGGTCTGGACAGGATATCGACGGAATCGCAGGTCGCGCCGCAGACCTTGAACGGCACGATGGTTTTCTCGTCGCCGTTGCGCGTGCGGATCGCGGGATCGGGGATGAAGCGTGCCGGCAGCGTGATCTTGCCGGTCCATGAATCCGACAGCGACGCCCAGATGCCGTCATTGATGTAGAGCCGCTTGCCCTTGCGCAGCAGCACACGCACGATCAGCGACAGGCACCGCGCCACGATGACCCGGCCGGGCTCGGCCACCAGCGGCATCTGGTCGAATTGATATTCTTTCAGGTCGCCGGCTAGCCGCGACATAAGCTGGCCGAGCGAAGGCATCTCGACCTGCCTGCGGTTGGGATCGTGGCCGTATTCGGCGGGAAAGCCGCCGCCGACATCCAGCCCGGCAATGTCGAAGGTCAGGCGGTTGCGCACCCAGTCGGCCGAGGCCAGCGCCCGCTCATAGGTGTCGGGATCCTCGATCTGGCTGCCGACATGGAAGCAGAGGCCAACTTTGTAGCCGGTGCGGTTCAGCCGCTCGGCAAGCTCGACGGCATTGGCCGGCCCGGCGCCGAATTTCTTCGACAATTCGTAAGCCGCATGGCCCTTGGTCTGGATGCGCACGAAGACGGTGATGGCGCCCGGGTCGATATCGAGCGCCCGCACCACCCGCGTCAGCTTGGTGATCTCGTCCTCATGGTCGAGCGAGATCACCCGGATGCCGTATTTCTCCAGGGCCAGCTTGATGTCCGACTGCGCCTTGACCGGGTGCATGTAGAGCATCTCGGCATCCGCCGAGACCGCGCGCACGGCGGCGAACTCGCCGGGCGATGCGACGTCGAAGGTGCCGACGCCGGCCTCGACCAGCGTCTTCAGCACGATCTGCTCGCCATTGGTCTTGACCGCATAAGCGGTCTTGCCAGGAAACATGCCCATGAACTGCAGGGCATCCTCCTTCAGCACCTGCGGGCGGAAACAATAGACCGGATCGTCGGGACGAAGCGCCAGTGCCGCATCACGGGCATTTTCGAATCGCTGCATGGACGAATCCTCGGGTCTGGAGCGCGCACAATTAATCCTAGCTAGCCGCCAAAGAAAACAGTTCTGTGTCTGGCGACCCGGGCGGCTTGCTGCACATTTTGGCGACGCTAAACCACCAGTCAGGTTTCGGGTGGCCCTTGCCTGCGGACGCGATATCGGTTGGTTAGGTGTGACGGCTGAGATTGCGATCGGCCCGGGGAGGAACAGGACATGTCCATTACGGCCGCCGCCGCGCCGACGCGCGGACCGATGACGCTCAAGGATTGGGCGCAGCTTCTCTTGCTCGGCGCGATCTGGGGCGGCTCGTTCTTCTTTGCCCGTATTGCCGTTTCCGAAATCCACCCGCTGGCGCTGGTGCTGTTTCGCGTCGCCATCGCCGCGATCGCACTCCAGCTCTATCTGGCGGTCTGCGGCCCCTCGTTCCGGCTCGCCTTCCCGCATGCCGGCCTGTTCTTCTTGCTGGCGCTCACCAACAACGTCGTGCCCTTCTCGCTGATCTTCGCCGGCCAGACGCAGCTCGGCGCCGGCGTCGCCTCGGTGCTCAACGCCACGACGCCGTTCTGGACGCTTGTCCTGGCCAACGCGCTCACGACCGACGAAAAGCTGTCCTGGAACAAGCTGGCCGGCATCGCGCTAGGTGTTGCGGGAACAGCGGTAATGATCGGCCCGGGCCTTATTGCCGGCCTCGGCGGCCCTGTCTGGGCCAAGTTCGCCCTGATCGGCGCCTCAGTGTCCTACGCGATCGCCCTGATGATCGCGCGCCGCTTCAAGGGCGTGCCGTCGCCGGTCATCGCCACCGGGCAACTGACGGCATCGAGCATCATCATGATCCCCATCGTGCTCATTGCCCAGGGGCCGACGGGATTGTTCTCGGCCTCGCCACCGGTCTGGGCCGCGGTGCTGGGGCTGGCCCTGCTGTCCACCGCCTTTGCCTATATCCTCTATTTCAACCTTGTCGCCTCGGCCGGCGCCACCAATGCCTCGCTGGTCACCTTGATCGTGCCGGTCAGCGCGGTGCTGCTCGGCTTCCTCTTCCTCGGCGAGCGGCTGGCGCTGTTCGAGATCGGCGGCATGACCCTGATCGGACTCGGCCTGATCACCATCGACGGGCGATTGTTCGGCAAATGGTAGCGGTGTCATGTCACAGCGCCGCCACAATTTATTCACAACCGCGAAGCCGGCTTTTGCCGAAGAGTTTCAACGGCTAACGGCAAATTCCAGGTCGCAAATTCCACAATCATGTCGCATTGCAGCACGTTTTCCGCTTGCCTGTGACCCAAATGACTCTAGATTCCGGCCATAGCTCTGAAGAGGAGGCTATGGCATGGGACTGACGAGGCCGATCAACGCTTTGATGATTTGTGCCGCATTTGCATTCATCGGTGCCCTTATCATAGGTGTTCTTCCCTGACCCGCCAAAGCCGGGAAGACTAAATACCGAGAATAGTCCAACAGTTCGAAAAGGCCGGGTTCTACCCGGCCTTTTCCATTGCAAACCCTAACTTCCGTTACAGCTTTGGCTCAAGCCGCGGCGGATCCGGCCGCCTCCGCTTCGTGCGAGCGGATGCCGATCATGTGGCAGACGGCAAAGACGAGGTCGGCGCGATTCATCGTGTAGAAATGGAAGTCGCCAACGCCGCGCTCGACAAGGTCGAGCACCTGCTCGGCCGCCACCGCCGAGGCCACCAGCGCATGCGTCTGCGGGTCGTTCTCCAGCCCTTCGAAGCGCTCGGCCAGCCATGCCGGCACCAGCGCCCCGCAGCGCGAAGAGAAATTGGCGACCTGGGTGAAATTATGCACCGGCAGAATGCCCGGCACGATCGGGATGTAGATGCCGGCGCGGCGCGCCCGCTCGACATAGCGCTCGTAAAGATCGTTGTCGAAGAAGAATTGGGTGATCGCCCGCGTCGCGCCATTGTCGGCCTTGCGCTTCAGCATGTCGATGTCGGTGGCGAAATCCGGGCTTTCCGGATGCTTTTCCGGATAGGCCGAGACCGAGATGTCGAAATCGCCGGCGCTCTTCAGCGCGCCCACCAGTTCGGCGCCATTGGCATAGCCATCGGGATGCGGGTGGTAACTTGCGCCGACACCGGCCGCCGGATCGCCGCGCAACGCGACGAAACGTTTGACACCCATATCCGCGAATTCGCGGATGACCGTGTCGACCTGATCGCGCGCGGCATCGACGCAGGTCATATGCGCCGCCGGTGTCAGCGTCGTCTCGTTGAGGATGCGCTTGACCGTGCGCGCCGTGCGCTCACGGGTCGAGCCGCCGGCGCCATAGGTCACCGAGACGAATTTCGGCTTCAGCGGCTCCAGCCTCGTGACCGTGTCCCATAGCCTTGCTTCCATCTCGTCGGTCTTTGGCGGGAAAAATTCGAACGAAACCTGGACCTTGTCGCCGATGTCAGGGCGGCGGGAAAAGCGGAACTGGTTCATCAGGCTGTTTCCCCTACTGGCAAGGAATCGTTGGACGGATCGGCGATCAAAAGACGACGGTCGCGGCCGAGCCAAAGCTTCACCGTGAGCCCTGCCTCGTTGCCGCCGCGCGGCTCGAATTCCTGGCTGTCCTCGACATCGAGTCCGGCCTCCTCGAACCAGTCGGACATCTGCCGGTCGGAGAAGCCCAGCCGCATATGGGCGTGCTGGTCGCGCAGGAATTCGAGATTGTGCGGCGCGAAGTCGACGACGATCAGCCGGCCCGATGGCCTGAGCAGCCGCGCCGCTTCGGCGATGGCGCGGGCTGGATCGTCGAGATAGTGCAGCACCTGGTGGATGGTGACGAGATCGAAGGCGTTGCGCTCGACCGGAGGCGAGAAAATATCGCCCTGGCGAACCTGCGCATTGGCAATGCCGGCCTTGTCGAGATTGGCGCGCGCCACGGTCAGCATCTCACGCGACATGTCGATGCCGACGCCGCGCCGGTAGAGCGGCGCGAAGATTTCGAGCAGCCTGCCCGTGCCGGTACCCAGGTCGAGCATCGACTGGAACGGCCGCTTGCCGACGAGCCTGATGAGTGCCGCCTCCACCGCGCGGTCCGGCACATGCAGCGAGCGGATGTGATCCCAGCTCGCGGCATTCTCGGAGAAATATTCAGCGGCCCGGTCCTGCCGCTTGCGCTTCACCGCGGCCAGCCGCTCGAGATCGCGCACCACCTGCGGATCGGCCTCGCTTATGCCCGACACCAGACGCTGGACGAAATCGCGCGAATTATCGATGTCGGTCAGCCTGAAAAAAGCCCAGGATCCTTCCTGATAACGGCCGATCAGCCCGGCATCGAGCAGCAGCTTCAGATGACGCGAGACGCGCGGCTGCGACTGGCCAAGGATCTCGGTGAGGTCGGAGACGGTGAGATCCCCTCGCGCCAGCAGCACCAGGATGCGCAGCCGGCTGGATTCGGCCGCCGCCTTCAATGTATCTACCATTGTGTCGAGCGAGATATGCATGAGCGGGTTCTCGTTGAAAGATATAAAGATATGTTTATGTCGATTTTGAAACTCTGGCAAGCGCTATGTCGCTTCCGGACAAGAAAATGGCGCAGCCGTGATCCGCGCCTGACAGACGGTTTTTGCGTGGGGTGAAGAAGATGTTTGAGACGCGCGAAGGTGAGACGCTTCTTGCCGCCGATCCGGCGGAGTTGCGGCCGGACGGCCATGTCGTCTTCATCGGCCGCATCGTCTCGCCCTGGGCCAGTCGCGAGGATTGCCCCAAGAACATGCGCGCCGCCCGGGAATCGCGGCGAGCCGCGACGGTCGTGATCGACGAGCCCTACCGCCCGGGGCTGCAAAACCTGGAACGCGCCAGCCACGTCGTCATCCTGTCCTGGCTCCATCACGCGCCGCGGAATCTGATTGTGCAGAAACCGCGCCATGCGGCTGAACCGAAAGGCGTTTTCTCGCTGCGTTCCCCTGCCCGGCCCAACCCTGTCGGCCTGCATGTGGCGAAACTCGTCGTACTCGACATCGAGGCCGGCCGGATCGGGATCGACGCCATCGATGTGCTCGACGGAACGCCGGTCATCGACATCAAGCCCTATTACGCTTCCACGGATGCCTTCCCGGAAGCGACGATTGCCGGGCGAGACGAGAAATGAGCGCCCCCACCGGCCGCCGCCGTGCCATCGCCAAGGCGCTGACCGCGCTCTTGCCGCTTGCGCCCTATGCCGACATGGAAAAGATCCGCGCCGACGCCGGTTCCGTGCACATGAAGACCCTGCCCCCGACGATCGCAGTGTGGCTGGCCACCATCGCCCATGTCCGCCATGTCCACACCGATTACGAGAAGTTGCTCGCCGAGGGCTATGACCGGGATTCGGCGCGCTTCTTCGTGATCGGGCGGACCAATGAGGTGCTCACGCGTTGGCGCGCTACACGCCTGCTTCAGGAAGACGACGAGGACGAATAGGCGTCTGCGCCCTCTACGCCGCATCCCGCCAATTAATTCGGGTGCCGCCTCTGGAAAAACTGCGGCGGCGCCGTACAGGGGGATAAACGGAGATTCCTCCGTTTATCCCCCGAATTCATCGCCCTCTGGGCGGATAGCAGATCATGACTGATAAGGTTTGGTTCATCACCGGATCGTCGAAGGGTTTTGGCCGCGTCTGGGCCGAGGCCGCGCTCGCCCGCGGCGATCGCGTCGCCGCAACCGCGCGCGATGCCGGCACGCTTGCCGATCTCCTCGAGAAATATGGCGACAGGGTCGCTGCCATGCAGCTCGATGTGACCGATAAACAGGCGGTCGAAGCCGCGATCGCCGCGACGCAGAAGCGTTTCGGCCGGCTCGATGTCGTCATCAACAATGCCGGCTACGGCCATTTCGGCGCCATCGAGGAAGTCACCGAGCAGGAAGCGCGCGACCAGATCGAGACCAACGTTTTCGGCGCGCTTTGGGTGACGCAAGCCGCGCTTCCCATCATGCGGGCGCAACGCTCCGGCCACATCATCCAGATCTCCTCGATCGGCGGCGTCAACGCCTTTGCCTCGCTCGGCCTTTATCACGCCTCGAAATGGGCGCTGGAA
Organism: Mesorhizobium sp. CA14; assembly: GCF_020165195.1. GTDB lineage: Bacteria > Pseudomonadota > Alphaproteobacteria > Rhizobiales > Rhizobiaceae > Mesorhizobium. Next base: position 420,239 of record NZ_JAIUHR010000001.1, read on the forward strand.
GCCTTCAGCCAGTCGCTCAGCCTGGAGGTTGCCGGCTTCGGCATCCACGTCACCCTTGTCGAGCCCGGCGGCTTCTCCACGGACTGGGCCGGGCCGTCGGCCAAGGTTTCCAAGCCGTTGGACGCCTATGAGCCGGTCCGCGCGGCGATGGCCGAGCGCCGCAGCCGCTCGGTCGCCGGCGATCCGCAAGCGACCGGACCGGCGATGCTGGCGATCGTCGATGCCGCCGAGCCGCCGCTCAGGGTCTTCTTCGGCGATGGCGGCCTGCCGATGATCAGGCAGGAATATGCCAACCGCATCGCCACCTGGGAAAAGTGGGACCATGTTTCGGTAATGGCGCAGGGCGCCAACAGGAACCGGAAAGCCTGACACTGCCTTGGCCGGGCCCAGACCGGCCGAGGCATGTTGAGATTCAGGTCAGGGCGAGTCGAGAACGGTGGTTTCCGAGAACCGGAACGGAGCGTGCGTTTGGGCACGTGAGTACCGGAAGCGCAGGAAATCGCCGTTCGCAGGCCGACCTCACCTGAATATCAGCATGCCTCACCGATAGATCCACTGCTCCGGCACCCGGATGGAAATCTCTTCGCCAGCTCTTATGACGCCCGGCTTCTCGACCCAGGCGACGAGGCCGCGCAGCCGCTTCGCCTCCTTGGGGAAGAGCAGCGCGGTGGACTCCTGATCCGCTGCGCCGACATGCTCGGCTATCGACTGTCCGGCAACGCGGCACGGCTTGTTCTGGCCGTCGATCTTGAGCGTCACGCCGCCCTTGAAGAACATCAGCGAGCCGGCCGGCAACATCGAAAGATGCCGCACGCCTTCGATCACAAGATTGGCGCCGATCCACTCCGGCTTGATCTCCTCGAGACCCATGCGTTGGGCGACTATGGCGAGCTCGTCCGCCGCGATAAGCGACAATTGCCGCTCGTTGCGCATCTCGGTGCCGCGCGGATACCAGGGTTCCCGCCCGCCGGAACGCCGCGTCGTTCCGCCATGGAAGTCGCCGGCGATCCCGTCGAAGCCAAGCCGCAGTTCCTCGACCGCCCTCGTCTCGAAGTGATCGTGCGGAGCGGCATAGAGCGCCGCTGCCTTTGCCGTCAGCTTGCGGCCGGGCACGATGTCGACCATCGGTTCGGCCGCTGGAAAAAGCTCGAGGTTCGTTTCCTGCATGCCGCTGGTCTAAAGGCCGCTGAGAATGCGGTCCAGTCGAAAGCGCTGATGATCCGATCACACCGTTTGATGGCGATCACGAGGTTATTACCAGAAAATGCCACCCCCGCCTCACTACACGTCGCATTGCCGCCGTGCGGCCGGCATAAACGATGCGCGCTATATCGGGAGGAGGCTCGATCATGCAGGTTGGACACGCTGTCGGGGCGCTTTGGCTGTTCTGGGTGGTATCCTGGATTCTTGCCGCTGCCTGGGCCGATCCGGCGCAGAAGCGCGCGGACCTCAAGTCGGAGGCAGGCTATCGCGTCTTTTGGGTGGCCGGCACCGCGCTGCTGTTCGTGCCGGCGCACGGCTATGGCGGCCGGCTGCGGCTTTGGACGCCGACGCTTACCGAAGCCTGGATCTGCGTCGCCTTGATCGCCATCGGCATCGCCTTCGCCTGGTGGGCGCGCCTGCATCTCGGCCGGCTATGGTCCGCCACTGTCACGGCCAAGGCGGATCATCGCGTGGTCGATACCGGCCCTTATGGCCTGGTCCGTCACCCGATCTACACGGGACTGCTGCTGTCCGTCCTCGCCACCATGGCGATCAAGGGCACCGTATGGGGTATTGCCGGCGCCGCCCTGCTGCTCGTCGGCGTCGTCGTCAAGGCGAGGTTGGAAGAAAACTTCCTGCGCAACGAGCTCGGTCCGGCCTATGACGACTACGCCAGGCGCGTGCCGATGCTGGTGCCCTTCGCGCCGGCCTGAAGCCGCATCCTCAAAGCATGCGCAGCAGCGCGCCGCCGATCGAATAGCCGGCGCCGAAGGCGCAGATCAGGCCGAAATCGCCGGCCTTCATGTCGGCATGGTTCTCCGACAGCGCCACGATCGCGCCGGCGCCGGCGGTGTTGCCGAGCCGCTCCAGCACCATCGGCGCGCGGTCATGGTCGACGTCGTGGCCGAAGGACAGTTTCAGGATCATCGCATTCATGCGCGCATTGGCCTGATGCAGCCAGAAGCGGCGGATGCCATGCGGCGTCAGCCCGTGCTCGGCAAGGAACTCGACGATGAATTTCTGGCCGGCGACGGTGACTTCCTTGAACACCTTGTTGCCGACCTGCTTGATGAGATTGCCTTCCAGGTTGATCATGTAGGGATCGTCCTGGGCGGTGCGCGTGTAATAGCCGAGATTGGTGCGGATGTTGTTCGACATCTGCGTCCAGATGCGCGTGTCGAGCACCTCGAAGCGTCCCGGCCGCTTTTCGCCCTGCGCAAGTCCCTCGACGACCATGGCGACCGAGGCATCGCCGAAGATGAAATGCGTCTGCCGGTCGCGGAAGTTGAGATGGCCGGTGATGATCTCCGGTGTCGAGACCAGGATGCGCTTATGCGCCCCTGCCCTCACCAGGTTGACCGCGACATGCAGCGCCGCCGCGGCGGAAGAGCAGCCGAGCCCCATATCGAAGCCGGCGCCCTTGGTGCCCAGCGCCTCCTGCATCTCGATGGCGATGGCCGGATAGGGCCGCTGATGATGCGAGGCAGAGCAGATCACCAAGTCGATCTCCGACCCGTCGACCCCGGCATGGGCAAGCGCCTTCCTGGCCGAGGCAATGCCGAACTCCGCCTCCAGCGACAGCGCGTCGTCCGGCCGCGCCGGAATGCGCGGCGACATGCGGGTCGGGTCGAGGATGCCCTCGCGCTCGATCACATGGCGGCTTCTCACGCCCGAGGCGTGAACGATGAAGTCGCTGTCCGATTTCTGCAAAAGCGGCTCGCGGGTGTCGGCGCGGCGCGCATTCTCGGTGTCGACCCAGCTGTTGAAGCTTGCGACCAGCTCTTCATTGGTGATGACGGGCTCAGGGATTTCGGCGCCGATGCCGCTGATGATGACGCGATGCATGTCCAATCCGTCCGAGGGGCAAGCTGTGCCGAGGCGAGGCGCTACACTTGTCGCATTTGCCCGGTTTATTCCAGCTTAATTCGACAACCACCGCTGGCATTCAGGTGGTGGATGCTCAAGCGCGCTTTGCGACGATGAAGATGCGCGGGAAGCGCAGCAGCACCTTGCCGTTCGCCGTTTTCGGATAGGCCTTGGCGATCTTCGCCGTGTAGCTGTCGAGGAACAGCTTCTTTTCATCCGCATCGAGCGGATCGAGGAACGGCTTCAGCCCCGTCGCCTTGACCCATTCGACGATCGCTTCGGCATCGGCCAGCGGATGGTTGTAGATGGTGTGCCAGATGTCGAGCCGGTCGGCGAGCGGCGACAACAGATCGTAGTAGAAGGACACCGGCGGCAGCGGCCCGCGCGCCGCGCCCTCGAGCTTCGCCGAGAACCGCATCTCGGCCGCGGTTTCGCGCATCAGCCGGTGCGACGGCTCGCCGAGATTGTCGGGCATCTGGATGGCCAAGGCGCCGCCGGGCGCCAGCAATCCCGTCAGCCGCTGGAACACCGCCGGATGCTCCGGCAGCCACTGGAAGACGGCATTGGCGAAGATGACGTCGACGGGATGCTCCGGTTGCCATCCGGCGGCATCCGCCAGCTCGAAATTGACATTCGGCAGCCGCGCCCGCGCCTTCTCGATCATGTCCGGCGAGGTGTCGAAGCCGCTCACCTGGGCATCCGGCCAGCGCTCGACCAGAAGCTCGGTCGAGTTGCCGGGACCGCAGCCGATATCGACGACGCGACGCGGAAAATCGACCGGCACCTGCGCAACCAGGTCCCGCGCCGGCCGCGTGCGCTCGTCCTCGAATTTGAGGTATTGGGCGGCGGACCAGTCAGCCATGTGAGAACCCGCTTTGTTCGCCGCCCTTTGGACTGATCTTACCGCGTCAGCCGCTTGTGCGTCATGCGGTGCGGCGTTGCCGCTTCGGCGCCAAGGCGCCGCAGCTTGTCCTTCTCATATTCCTCGAAATTGCCTTCGAACCATTCGACATGCGCGTCGCCTTCGAAGGCGAGCATGTGGGTGGCCATGCGGTCGAGGAACATGCGGTCGTGGCTGATGATGACGGCGCAGCCGGCATAGGCTTCCAGCGCGTCTTCCAGCGCGCCCAGCGTTTCGGTGTCGAGGTCGTTGGTCGGTTCGTCGAGCAGCAGAACATTGCCGCCGCCCTTCAGCATCTTGGCCAGGTGGACGCGGTTGCGCTGGCCGCCCGACAGGTTGCCGACCTTCTGCTGTTGGTCGCCGCCGCGGAAGTTGAACGACGAGCAATAGGCGCGGCTGTTGACCTCGTGCTTGCCGAGCTTGATGACCTCGGCGCCGCCGGAAATCTCTTCCCACACCGTCTTGTTAGGGTCGAGCGCGTCGCGGCTCTGGTCGACATAGCCGAGCCGCACGGTCTCGCCCTTGCGGATCGAGCCGGCATCCGGCGTTTCCTGGCCCGTGATCATCTTGAACAGCGTCGTCTTGCCGGCGCCGTTCGGGCCGATGACACCGACGATGCCGCCCGGCGGCAGCTTGAACGACAGATCCTCGATCAGGAGCTCGTCGCCGAAGCCCTTGTTGAGGCCTTCGACCTCGATGACGAGGTTGCCGAGGCGCTCGCTCGACGGGATGACGATCTGCGTGTCGGTCGGCTTGCGGCTCTGCGACTGCTCGACCAGTTCTTCATAGGCCTTGATACGCGCCTTGGACTTGGTCTGGCGTGCCTTGGGCGAGGACTGGATCCACTCGCGCTCGCGCCAGATCGACTTCTGGCGGGCGTCGTCCTCGCGGCCTTCCTGGATCAGGCGCTTCGCCTTGGCGTCGAGATATTTGGTGTAGTTGCCCTCGTAAGGGATGCCGCGGCCGCGGTCGAGCTCGAGGATCCAGCCGGTCACGTTGTCGAGGAAGTAGCGGTCGTGGGTGATGATCAGCACCGAGCCGGGATAGTCGCGCAGATGCTTTTCCAGCCATTGCGTGGTCTCGGCGTCGAGATGGTTGGTCGGCTCGTCGAGCAGCAAGAGGTCGGGCTGTTCGAGCAGCAGCCGGCACAGCGCCACGCGGCGGCGTTCGCCGCCCGACAGGTTGGTCACTTCGGAGTCAGGCGGCGGACACTGCAGCGCGTCCATCGCCATTTCGACCTGCTGTTCGAGATCCCACAGATTGAGCCGGTCCATCTCGTCTTGGAGCTTGGCCGACTCGTCGGCCGTCTCGTCGGAATAGTTCATCATCAGCTCGTTGTAGCGCTCGATGATGGCGGTCTTCCTGGCGACGCCGTCCATGACGTTTTCGCGCACGGTCTTGGTGTTGTCGAGCTGCGGCTCCTGCGCCAGGTAGCCGACGGTGGCGCCCTCGGCCAGCCACGCCTCGCCCTGGAACTCCTTGTCGAGCCCGGCCATGATGCGCAGGATCGTCGACTTGCCCGAGCCGTTGGGGCCGAGAATGCCGATCTTGGCATCCGGATAGAAGGACAGGTGGACGTTATCGAGCACCTTCTTGGTGCCATAGGCCTTCGACAGGCCGGACATGTGATAGATGAACTGGCGAGCCACGCGCGCTTTCCCTGGAAACTGAAGTGTCAAGGTTGATGGGGGTTGGGCGCTATGTAGGCGATGAAGCGCCGAACGGCAATCGCTTTCGGCGCCAGACGCGCCAATCCGCGCGGATTCGCCGGTTTTCCGGCACCCAAATTCGCTCAGGGCTTTTTCGCCGCTCTCGCGATCGTGCGAAATCGGGGGTTAACCATTCGCCTTCAAAACGATGCTAGGTTGGGAAATCGCAGCCATGCCGCGGTTTCGGCGCCATGGCCACGCTTTTCCGCTTCCGGCGCCGCATCGGGCTTGGCGTGTTCATCTGCGCGCTCGGCGTCATGCATTTCCTCGAAACCTACCTTGCCAGCGTCTTCTATGTCGCGCTGCCGTTCGGGCTGGTGTCGCCCGGCTCCGCCGTGCTCTTCTCCGGCAAGCTCGTCGTGCTGCTGCTGCTCTACATGAAGGAGGATGCGGCGACCGTTCGCCAGCCGATCTACGGCCTGCTGCTTGGCAACGCCGTGATGATCGGGCTGGTGCTGGTCCTGCGCCTGCACGCGATCGCTCCACTTCCAAGCGGCAAGCTTCCCGACATCGCCTTCATCGACGAGATGGGCTGGCTGATGGTCTGGGGCACCACGCTGCTCGTCGTGGACGCAATCCTGATCATCCTGCTTTACGAGAAGCTCGGCGCCTATCTGCGCGTAAGGCCGTTCCTGCGCATCCTGGTATCGGTCGCCTGCGTGCTCACCTTCGACCAGGCCGGCTTCTTCACCGCGCTGCATTTCGTCGCCGGCGCGCCGATCGAGGTCTTCTTCGGCGGCTGGTTCGCCAAGATGGGCGCCGCACTTGCCTATAGCGGCATGCTCGTCGCCTATCTGAAATGGGTCGAAGACCACGATGTCGCCGTGCCGCGCGGCTTATCCGACATTTTCGACGCCCTCACCTATCGCGAGCGCTACGAAGCGCTGATCAAATATGTCGGCCGCGACGGCCTCACCGGCCTGCTGCATCGCGGCAGTTTCGATGCCGACGGCGAGTCCGCAGTCTCGACCGCCATCAGGATCGGCAAGCCGCTCAGCCTGCTCGTCGTCGACGTCGACCACTTCAAGTCGATCAACGACCGCTTCGGTCATGCCGAGGGCGACAAGGTGCTGAAATCGATGGCTGCCCTGCTGGTCGAGACGGTCGGCGGCAACGATCAGGTGTTCCGCATCGGCGGCGAGGAATTCGCCGTGCTGACGCAGCAGTCGCACGGGCCCGCAAGGCTGCTCGGCGAGACCATCAGGAACGCCGCCAAGACCTCGGCGCATACCGCCCGTTTCAACATCACCGTGAGCGCTGGCGTCTCCACCGTCAGCGAGACGACGCGCTGTCTAGCCGACATTTTTGCGCTGGCCGACCAGCGCCTCTACAAGGCGAAGTTGAGCGGCCGCGACCGCGTGGTCGGCGAACCTGGCAGCGAGGCTATCATCCTGCAGGCGGCCTCCCGATCAGCCTGAAAAAGAACGGGCTGACCAATATCGACCTGACCAAAGAACGGCCCGGCCAAGGATCTCTCGCCTACTGGAAGCCGATCGCGTCGACAGTGCCCTTGGGGCAACCGGCCTTGGCTGTCGGTGCCGATGCCATCAGGAGATCGGCGAGCTTGCTGTCCGGGCCGATCGGACCGGACAGGCCGAGCGTGATCTCGCCGATCATACGCCTGCCGCTCGACGGGTCGACCAGACAGGATACGCGCACCCGGTCGCCTGCGCCGGCGCCGAAGGCCTCGTTGAATGCGCCGCGGATCTGGTCCGAGGTCAATTGCTTGCCGATGTTCTTGTTGAATAGATCGCGCACCGCCGAGCCGTTCACCGCCCGCATCAGGTTCAGCGCGTCGGAGAAATAGTCCTGCTGGTTCTTGCCGTAGCAAGTGCCGTGCTTGATCCATTCGTGGCGCTCCAGTTTGGAGGCCGTGCCCGGCATCACCTGGTCGAGCTCGGCGCGCGTGTTGGCGGCGAGATCGACCGGCGGCAGGTCTCCCCAATGCGCCGGATTGTCATTGGCCTTGTCGCTTGCCGACACCTGGCAATAGAAATTGCCGTTCGGCTGCGGCCACAGCCCATGCAGCGTGAAATGCGAAGCATCGAACTCGCCGGGGCTCTGCGCCTTGCATTCGGGCTTGCTTGCCTTGGTCTCGCAGAAAGCCGGCTGCCAACTGAGCGCAAAGACATATTCGGGTTTTCCGGAGACTGACGACGGCTTGGTCTGACCGGAAGGCGCCGGCGTGGTCGCAGCGCTGCCGCCGCTGACATGGCCGCAGCTGATCTTCACCCAGCGCCGCTCGGGATCGGCGCCCGGCACCTGGATAAGGTAGTGGGTGGGCTCTTCCTTGTTGCCGGCAAGGAGCTCGTAGCTCTGCCCGGCCTGCGTCGAGATATTGCCGGGGTTCTTGCCGCTCTTGATGGCCTGCGTCGCCGGGCAGGCGCTGTCGGCGACGAAAGTGCCGCTCATCTTCACGTCGGCATGCGCCGCGCCGGCACCGGCCAGAGCCAGCACCATCGAACCCCACAATGCCCAAACCCGCATCCCGCTCTCCCGGCGATCATTGAACCGTATTGGATTCGTCACACTAGAACAGCCGACGTGTCAGAATTGCGATCTTTTTCGCCGCTCGAAAAAACAATCCCCAGCTGAGCAATCCCTATCGGCGGATTCGCAAGCGCGCTCCTCCACTTGACGCCGGCAAAAGCCTCGCCCAACAGTCGCCGAGGGAGCGAAACATGCCATTCGACAGAAAGACCAGCCTGGCCTCACCGACCGGGGCCGAGCTCAACCTCTGTGTGAAACACGCGGAGGCGAAGCCACGCGCCGTGGTCCAGATCAATCACGGCCTGGCCGAGCATGCGGCGCGCTATGCCCGCTTTGCCGACTACCTCGCGCCGCGCGGCTTCCACGTCTACGCCCACGACCATCGTGGCCATGGCGCGACGAAGGCGGCCGACGCGCCGCTCGGCAAGTTCGCGAACAGCGACGGCATCGCCAAGGTGATCGCCGACGTCGGCGCCGTTCACGACTTGATCGCGGCCGAGCATCCGGGCTTGCCGGTGATCGCCTTTGGACATTCGCTGGGCGCTTCGGTGGCGCTCAACTTCGTGCTGTGCCATTCCGAACGCGTCCATGCCGCCGCGATCTGGAACGGCAATTTCTCGCAAGGCCTGCTCGGCCAATTGGCGCTGCTCATCCTCGGCTGGGAACGGATGCGGCTGGGCTCCGACGTGCCGTCGCGCCTTCTGCCCAAGCTCACTTTCCAAGCCTGGGGCAAGGCAGTGCCCAACCACCGGACCCTATTCGACTGGCTGTCGCGCGACTCTGCCGAGGTCGACAAATACATCGCCGATCCGCTCTGCGGTTGGGACGCGTCCATCTCGATGTGGCGTGACGTGGTCAGCATGGCGCAGCACGCCGGCAAGGATTCGAACTTCACCGGCGTCCGCCGCGACCTTCCTTTCAATCTCATCGGCGGCGAGAAGGACCCCGCATCGGATTACGGCAAGGCCGTCCATCACCTGGCAAAGCGCATGCGGGCGATGGGCTTTTCGAATCTGGTTTCAAAGGTTTACCCGCAAACCCGCCATGAAAGCCTGAACGAGATCAACCGCGAAGCCGTCATGAACGATTTCGCCGCATGGGCGGATAGCGTGCTGAAGTCCTGAGCGGCGTGGCCCATCGTATGGGTCGTGACACGGCCGGTACGGGTTGCTAGAGGCTGCGCTTTGTTTAACCACGGTGATCCATGGCCGAACCTCCGCTGAAAGGCATCCGCGTTATCGAACTCGCCCGCATCCTGGCCGGTCCCTGGGCCGGGCAGTTGCTGGCCGATCTAGGCGCCGATGTCATCAAGGTCGAAAGCCCAGACGGCGGCGACGATACCCGCAAATGGGGTCCGCCCTTCGTCATGAGCCATGACGGCGAGAACCTCTCGGCCGCCTATTACCATTCCTGCAATCGCGGCAAGCGCTCCATCGCCATCGATTTCTCCAAGCCCGAGGGCGCCGAGACGCTGCGCAGGCTGGTCGCCACCGCCGACGTGCTGATCGAGAATTTCAAGCTCGGCGGCCTGAAGAAATACGGCCTCGACTATGAGAGCCTGAAGGCGATCAATCCCCGCCTCGTCTATTGCTCGATCACCGGCTTCGGCCAGGACGGCCCCTATGCGCCGCGCGCGGGCTATGATTTCATCATCCAGGCCATGGCCGGGATGATGTCGATCACCGGCGAGCCTGGCCGCGAGCCGCAGAAGGCCGGCGTCGCCATCTCCGATCTGTTCACCGGCCTCTATTCTGTAGTCGCAATCCAGGCGGCACTGCGCCATGCCGAAAAGACCGGCGAGGGTCAGCTTATCGACATGGCGCTCTACGACAGCCAGATCTCGGCGCTCGGCAACCAGAACCTCAACTATCTCGTCTCCGGCAAGTCGCCGGTGCAGATGGGAAACGCGCATATGAACATCGCCCCTTACGAGGTGCTGCCGGTGAGGGACGGCCACATCATCCTCGCGGTCGGCAATGACGGCCAGTTCGGCAAGTTCTGCGCCGTGGTCGGCCTCGCCGATCTCCCCACCAATCCGGATTTCGCCACCAACCCCGCCCGCGTCGCCAACCGGGTGAAGCTGCGCGAGTTGATCATCGCGACGCTGAGCACCTGGGATCGCGATCCGCTGCTGGCGAAGCTCGAGGCTGCCGGCGTGCCGGCAAGCCCGATCAACACCATCGGCCAGATGTTCGACGATCCGCAGACCATCGCGCGCGGCATGCGGCTCGACCTCGACGACGGCCATGGCAATCGCCTGCCTTCGGTGCGCGCGCCGATGGTGATGTCGGGCACGCCGCTCGTCTATGAACGCCCCTCGCCGCGCCTTGGCGAGCACACGCAAGAAATCCTTGCCGAACTGGAGAGAGCAGCAAAATGAAAACCGGCGGACAACTGATCGTCGAGGCGCTCGAAGCGAACGGCGCCGACCGCATCTTCTGCGTTCCGGGCGAATCCTATCTCGCGGTGCTCGACGCGCTGCACGACTCTTCGATCCGCACAATCGTCTGCCGCCAGGAAGGCGGTGCTGCGATGATGGCCGACTGCCAGGGAAGGCTGACCGGCAAGCCGGGCATCTGCTTCGTCACCCGCGGCCCCGGCGCCACCAACGCCTCGGCCGGCGTCCATATCGCGATGCAGGATTCGGTGCCGATGATCCTGTTCATCGGCCAAGTCGCCAGCCACGCCAAGGAGCGCGAAGCCTTCCAGGAGGTCGACTACAAGCGCTTCTTTGGCGATATCGCCAAATGGGTGGTCGAGATCGACGATGCCGCGCGCATCCCGGAATTCGTCACGCGCGCCTTCGCCGTGGCGACTTCCGGCCGTCCCGGCCCGGTGGTCATCTCGCTGCCGGAAGACATGCTGACCAGCGAGGTCGAGGCTCCGGAAGCGCTGCCGCACACGCCGGTCGAGACGCGTCCCGGTGAAGCCGAGATCGACGTACTGGAGATGTTGCTGAGCAACGCAAAGCGGCCGTTCGTCATTCTCGGCGGCACGCGCTGGAATGAGGAAGCGGTGGCGCATATGCGCCAGATCGCCGAGACCTGGTCATTGCCGGTCGGCTGCTCCTTCCGCCGCCAGATGCTGTTCGATCATCTGCATCCGAACTACGCCGGCGATGTCGGCATCGGCATCAATCCCAAGCTGGCGGAGCGGATCAAGCAGGCCGACGTCGTGCTTTTGATCGGCGGCCGCTTGGGCGAGATGCCGTCCTCCGACTACACATTGCTGAAAAGCCCCTATCCCGACCAGGCGCTTGTGCATGTTCATGCCGATGCCGGCGAGCTCGGCCGCGTCTATCGGCCGACGATAGCCATCAATGCTTCGCCCGCCGCCTTCGTCGCGGCTTTTGCCAAGCGCAGGCCAACGGCCAAGCCTGCCTGGGCGGGCGAGGCGGAAAAGGCGCATGCCGCCTATCTCGAATGGTCGACGCCGCCGCAGACCGGCCCGGGCGCCGTCCAGATGGGCCCGATCATGGACTATCTCGGAAAGGTTCTGCCGGAAGATGCCATCCTCACCAATGGCGCCGGCAACTACGCCACCTGGGTGCATCGCTTCTACCGCAACCGCCGCTTCGGCACGCAGGCGGCCCCGACTTCCGGATCGATGGGCTATGGCACGCCGGCCGCAGTCGCCGCCAAGTCACTGTTCCCGGATCGCACGGTGGTTGCCTTTGCCGGCGACGGCTGCTTCCTGATGAACGGCCAGGAGTTCGCGACGGCTGTCCAGTATGACCTGCCGATCGTCGTGATCGTCGTCAATAACGGCATTTACGGCACGATCCGCATGCATCAGGAGCGGGAATATCCAAGCCGCGTCGTCGCCACCGACCTTAAAAACCCGGACTTCGCGGCGCTGGCCCGCGCCTATGGCGGCCATGGCGAGACGGTGGAAAAAACCGCCGACTTCGCGCCGGCCTTCGAGCGCGCGCGCGCCAGCGGCAAGCCGGCGATCGTCGAGATCAAGCTGGATCCCGAAGCGATCACGCCGACCCGCACGCTGACGCAGATCCGCAACAAGGCCTGAGCGTCGACAAAAGCCTAGGCAGAGTTCCTTCGCGCCGACGTCCGAATTGATCGCGATCCTATCGGGCGCTACATCGCCTTCTCGATCTGGCCGCGGATTTCGCCGTCCTTGTTCTTGGCTGTGTGGACGTTGACATAATATTTGCCGGCCTCCAGATCGGCTGCCTGCTCGTCGGTGAGCGTCGCCGATCCCTTGATGGGACTCTTGAGCTTACCTTTGAATGGGATCACCGGGTCCGCGTTTGCGCCCATATCCGCCGGCCCGTGTATGTGGGCGGCCACGGCGGGCCCGCTGAGGCCGGAATATTTGACGTTCCAGCTGAGCTTCTTGCTTGTGGTGTCGAAGGTGAGTGTGGCGGTTCCCTTGCCCTTGGTGGTGACGGGCGGGCTCTGCTGGCTCCCGTCGAGCGTCGCCTTGTACTTCACCATCTCGGCCATGGCCGGTGATGCGAGAAGGAAGGCGGTCGAAACGGCCAAGGCCGAAAGCATCGGCACGGATAGGATGCGCATGAAGAACCTCCGTTGATTGCAGCACCCTTCGCGGCTCCCCTGCGCGCGGATGCGCCAATTAACGGCCGAGTGGCCGAATGTATCCCGGCACACAGTTATTTTTTACCGCAGGCAACGAAAAAGGGGCGGTCGCCCGCCCCTTCCATCTTCCGCATTGAGAGCGGAGCTTACTTGATCGCCTTGTCGGTGATCGCAGTCGTATAGGCGCCGCTCGCCTCCTTGCTGATGATCTTCTGGTCGAGCAGCGCCTTGGCGGTGCGCTCGTAAGCGGCCGGGATCAGCTTGCCGTCGGCATTGTCGACCAGCTTGGCCACTTCCTTCATCATGAACTTCTGGTGGTTCTCGTCCTGGCCGCCGGCGTCGACGACGATCTCGGCCGCCTCGTCGGTGTTCTCCGTGGCGTATTTCCAACCCTTCATCGAGGCGCGCACGAAGCGCACCATCTTGTCCTCGAAGGCCGGGTCCTTGAGCTTGTCCTCGAGCGTGTAGAGCCCGTCCTCCAGAAGGTCGTTGCCCATGGCGGAGTAGTTGAACACGACCAGGTCTTCCGGCTTGTAGCCGGCGTCGAGCACCTGGCCGTATTCATTGTAGGTCATCACAGAGATGCAGTCGGCCTGTTTCTGGATCAGCGGCTGCACGTCAAAACTCTGCTTGAGCACGGTCACGCCGTCCGGGCCGCCATCGGTCTTGAGGCCGATCTTGTTCATCCAGGCGAAGAACGGATATTCGTTGCCGAAGAACCAGACGCCGAGCGTGTGGCCCTTGAAGTCGGCTTCCGTCTTGATCGGTCCATTCTTGGGGCAGACCAGCTCCATGCCGGCCTTCTTGAACGGCTGGGCAATGTTGACCAGCATCACGCCCTTGTCGCGGGCCGCGAGCGCGCCGCCCATCCAGTCGACGATGACGTCGGCGCCGCCGCCGGCGATCACCTGCTCGGGCGCGATGTCCGGGCCGCCCGGCTTGATATCGACGTCGAGGCCTTCGGCGTCATAGAAACCCTTGGCCTTGGCGACATAATAGCCGGCGAACTGGGCCTGCGTGACCCATTTCAGTTGCAGTGTCACCTTGTCGGCGGCCATCGCCTGGAAGGCGGCCAGCGACATGGCGCCGGCCAGAGCAGAAATCAGCAGTCTTTTCATCTTATTACCCTCTGAAGTTAGCACCCAAACCCACCGCCCCTATCCACCACGGACAGAGGGATGCCAAAATGTGACGGCTCTCTCGACGAGAGCGACCACGCCATAAAAGACCGAACCCGCAAGTGCTGCAACTGCGATTTCGGCCCACACCATGTCGATGTTCATCCGCCCGACTTCCGTCGAGATGCGGAATCCCATGCCGACCACGGGCGTACCGAAGAACTCCGCGACGATGGCGCCGATCAGCGCCAGCGTCGAGTTGATCTTCAGCGCATTGAAGATGAACGGCATTGCCGCCGGCAGCCTGAGCTTGAGCAGCGTCGGCCAATAGCCCGATGCATAAGTGCGCATCAGGTCGCGCTCCATATGCCCGGATGCGGCAAGCCCCGCCACCGTGTTCACCAGCATCGGGAAGAAGGTCATGATGATGACCACCGCGGCCTTGGACGGCCAGTCGAAGCCGAACCACATGACCATGATGGGTGCCACGCCGATGATCGGCAGCGCCGAAACCATATTGCCGATCGGCAGCAGCCCGCGCCGCAGGAACGGCACGCGGTCGGCGAGGATGGCGACGGTGAAGCCGGCGAGATTGCCGACGACATAGCCGATCAGCACCGCCTTGAAGATCGTCTGCCGCACATCCGACCCCAGGATCGGCAGTGAGTTGGCGATGCGCGCGCCGATGGCGCTCGGCGGCGGCAAAAGAATGAAGGGGATGCCGGCGCCGCGCGTCACCGCCTCCCAGATGATCAGGATCCAGGCGCCGAAGATCGCCGGGATGATCAGGCGCAGCGCGTTCCTTGCGACGCTCCCGCTTGGACGCATCGAGGAGAGCAACGCAACGCAGCGCCAGGCCAGCAGCCAGGCAGCGGCAAGCAGCAGGAAATATGGCGCCAGCGCCGTGCCCTCGAAACCGGCTATGCCCTTGACCAAGAGCCAGGCTGCGGCATGAGCGCCGACGAAAAGCACGATGGCCTCAACGACTGGCGTCAGCCTTAAGATCGAGACCAGCGCCGCAATGAGCAACAGCCCGATGATCAGCCCCTTCGCGCCCATATAGGGATAGGCCAGCGTTGCGGCCGGATCCGCCAGCGCGGCTGCCTCCGGCTTCGTCATTGCGCCAAGCGCAAGGGCGATGAAACAAAGCAGGATCGCCAGCACCGATTGCCATGATGGCTTCAGCCAATTCATGCCGGCCTCCCGCCCATGGCGCGATCGACCAGGCGTCCGGCGATGCCCACGACCATCACCAGCAGCGCCGCGACGACGGACCCCGCGACCAGCGCCGACCAGATATCGACGGTCTGGCTGTAATAGGCGCCAGCAAGCAGCTTCGCGCCGATGCCGGCGACCGCACCCGTCGGCAATTCGCCGACGATGGCGCCGACGAGGCTTGCCGCCACCGCCACCTTCATCGAGGTGAACAGGAACGGCACCGAGGCCGGCACCCTCAGCTTCCAGAAGGTCTGCGAGGCGCTGGCATTATAGGTGTGCATCAGATCGAGATGCATGAGCTCGGGCGAGCGCAGGCCTTTCACCATGCCGACGGCGACGGGGAAGAACGACAGATAGGTCGAGATCAGCGCCTTGGGGATCAGGCCGGTGATGCCGATTGCCGCCAGCACCACGATGATCATCGGCGCCACCGCCAGGATCGGAATGGTCTGCGAAGCGATGATCCACGGCATCAGGCTGCGGTCGAGCGTCGCCACATGCACGATGCCGACGGCAATGACGATGCCGAGCGCCGTACCGAAGGCGAAGCCGAGCAGCGTCGAGGACAGGGTCACCCAGGCGTTGTAGACGAGGCTGCGGCTCGACGTGACGGACCGCAGGAAGGTGTTTTGGAAGAAATTCACCGCCACTTGATGCGGCGCCGGCAGCGTCGGCTTCGGCTGCGACAGCGTCTTGCCGATGAACTCGACCGCGCCGGGCGTCTCGTTGGCCCTGGCGTCGAGATCGCGCTGGAACGGCGCGTTGAGGATGACGGCGAAGACATACCAAAGCACCACCACGCCGGCGAGGATGGTGGTTACGGGGACGATCTTGGAACGGAAGGAGTCCATCTAGCGCTCCCCTCGTCTCAGTGATCGAGCGCGGTGCAGCGCCTTTTTCGTCATCCTAGGGCGGAGCAAGGAGCGAAGCGACGCGGCGCAGACCCTAGGATCCATTCCGTTACTTCTGAGCTCCGCAACGTTCCAGAATACAGCTCCCTGCGCCCTGCGGTATTTAGCGGGCATTCTCCACCGCTTTGACGCTTCGGCCGAGGTCACGGCATGGATCCTAGGGTCTGCGCTCCGCTTCGCGTCGCTCCGCCCTAGGATGACGAAGGCGCGAGTGGCCGTCCCCTCACCCGACCTCCGCTTCGCTCCGGCCACCCTCTCCCCAGGGGGGAGAGGAGGGAGCTCGTCCGCCTCAATCATCATAGCTGTGCCCAGCCCTCAGCCCATCCCGCACCCGCGCGGCGATCGCCAGGAATTCCGGCGTCTCGCGGATGTCGAGCGGCCGCTCCCTCGGCAGTGTCGATTCGATGATGTCGGTGACACGGCCCGGCCGCGGCGACATCACCACGATGCGCGTCGACAGATAGACCGCTTCGGGGATCGAATGGGTGACGAAGCAGATCGTCTTGTTGGTGCGCGCCCAGAGGTCGAGAAGCTGCTCGTTCAGATGGTCGCGCACGATCTCGTCCAGCGCGCCGAACGGCTCGTCCATCAGGAGCAGGTCCGCATCGAAGGCGAGCGCGCGCGCGATCGAGGCGCGCTGCTGCATGCCGCCGGAAAG
Organism: Mesorhizobium sp. CA14; assembly: GCF_020165195.1. Lineage (GTDB taxonomy): Bacteria > Pseudomonadota > Alphaproteobacteria > Rhizobiales > Rhizobiaceae > Mesorhizobium. The sequence goes on from NZ_JAIUHR010000001.1 coordinate 436,869, forward strand.
CTGCCAGGGATATTTCTTCTCGAAGCCCGAGAGGTTGACGAGTTCCATCGTGCGCTTGATGCGCTCCGCCTGCTCGGCCTGGCTGAGGCCGATGATTTCCAGCGGCAGCGCCACGTTGCGCTCGATCGTGCGCCACGGAAACAGGGCCGCCGCCTGGAAGACATAGCCATAGGCGCGTTTCTCGCGCGCCTGCTCCGGCGTCATGCCGTTGACGGAGATCGTCCCGGAGGTCGCCTTCTCCAGATCGGCGATGACGCGCAGCAAGGTCGTCTTGCCGCAGCCGGACGGGCCGATGAAAGAGACGAATTCGCCCTTGCCGATAGTCAGATCGACGTTGGACAGCGCCTGCACCGGACCGTCATTGGTCTGGAAGGTGAGGCCGAGCTTGCTTGCCGAGACGACGGCTGGCGGCTGTTCGGTCATTGGCTGCAGCCTGCCTTTCGCAGCCGCTGCCGCGGTGTCCGCAATCCGGTTGCTTTTATGATAGCGTTGCTTTCCACTCGTCCTGTCCCACCCGATCGACGCCGCCCGGAGCCTTGCCGATGTCGCCTAAACCCACCTGTCATCTCGTTCGCCCCGAAAGCTCCTATCAAGGCAAGCAGGGGCTGAGCTATTTCGCCGGCATCGCCGCCGAGACCGTCGGCTCCTCCGGCATCTGCATGCATCTTCTCACCATGCCGCCCGGCGCCCGCGCCAAGGCGCATATGCATGAAAGCCACGAGACGGCCATCTACGTGCTCTCCGGCGAAGTCCACACCTGGTACGGCGACCGGCTCGAGCACCACATCGTCGTCAAGGCCGGCGACCTGTTCTACATCCCGGCCGGCGTGCCGCATCTGCCCGCCAATCTGAGCGACGTCCCCTCTTCGGCGGTAATCGCCCGCACCGACCCCAACGAGCAGGAAAGCGTCGTCCTGCTGCCGGAGCTGGATGGCCTCGTCGCTTAGGGCATTTTGCAGCCAAGCGGCATCGCTTGGCGTCGCATAAATGCGGCCGGAACAAATACGTCTCACAGGAACCGACGGGATCGCCGTCATTTGCATCGCGCGACTTCGCCCATCACATTGCCGTCCTCGTCGGCCACCACCAGCTTCTTCGCGTTCTTCGCGCTGCGCTTGATGGTGAACCTGGTCGGCTGTCCCTCTTCGCCTTCAGCCTCGCATTTTGCCGTCACCACCAGCGATCCGTCGGCCTGCGTCTGCTTGTCGCTGAAGGTGCAGGCGCTGGCCGCCGTGATCAATTCCTGGTCGGTCAGAAGCAGCATCTTGTCGGCGGCCACTTGCTGGCCGTTCCTGTTGATGCAGCCATATTTGTCGCCATAAGGCTTGCTGAGGTCGATGCCGGCGGCATGAGCCTGGCCGGCAGCCAGCATCGCAGCCGCCGCGATCGCAAGATGAAGAGCCCGCATGGTCAGACCCCGGTGGCCGGAATGCCGGTTCGCTCGACCTTGCGCGGAGCGGAAATCTCCTTCCAGGTCGACAGCGCGCGGTTGACCGCGGCGTTCGGCTCGCGGGCGACGAACTCGCCATGGCCGGCCTTGGCCTTCACGTCCGCTTCCTCGATCGAGAGTTCGCCGCGCGAGAAGACGAAGCGCGGCAGGCCGGTCACCTCGAAGCCTTCGAAGACATTGTAATCGATCACCGACTGCTGGTTCTTGGCCGAGATCGTCTTCTTGCGCTTCGGATCCCAGACGACGATGTCGGCGTCGGCGCCTTCGACGATCGCGCCCTTCTTCGGGTACATGTTGAGGATCTTGGCGATGTTGGTCGAGGTCACCGCGACGAACTCGTTCATCGTCAGCCGCCCGGTGTTGACGCCCCGCGTCCACAGAACCGGCAAGCGGTCCTCGAGCCCGCCGGTGCCGTTCGGGATCTTGGTGAAGTCGCCGATGCCGTTGCGCTTTTGGCTGGTGGTGAAGGAGCAATGGTCGGTCGCCACCACCTGCAGCGAGCCGGCCTGCAGGCCGGCCCACAGCGAATCCTGATGCCACTTGCTGCGGAAGGGCGGGCTCATCACGCGGCGCGCCGCATGGTCCCAGTCCTTGTTGAAATATTCGCTCTCGTCGAGCGTCAGGTGCTGAATCAGCGGCTCGCCATAAACGCGCATACCCTTCTGGCGGGCTCGGCGGATCGCTTCGTGGCTCTGCTCGCATGAGACATGCACGACATAGAGCGGCACGCCGGCCATGTCGGCGATCATGATGGCGCGGTTTGTCGCCTCGCCCTCCACTTCCGGCGGGCGCGAATAAGCATGGCCTTCGGGGCCGTTGTTGCCGGCGGCTAAAAGCTTTTGCGACAGCGCCGCAACCACGTCGCCATTCTCGGCATGGACCAGCGGCAGCGCGCCGAGATCGGCGCAGCGCTGGAACGACGAGTACATCTCGTCGTCGTCCACCATCAGCGCGCCCTTATAGGCCATGAAGTGCTTGAACGAGGTGATGCCACGGTCGACGACTTGAGCCATCTCGTCGAACACCTGCTTGCCCCACCAGGTGATCGCCATGTGGAAGGAATAGTCGCAGGACGCTTTCGAGGTCTTGTTGTCCCACATCTGCAAGGCTTCCAGCAGGGACTGCTGCGGCGCCGGCAGGCAGAAATCGACCACCATGGTCGTGCCGCCGGAGAGCGCGGCACGCGTGCCGGATTCGAAATCGTCGGCCGAATAGGTGCCCATGAAGGGCATTTCGAGATGGGTGTGCGGGTCGATGCCGCCCGGCATGACATAGCACCCCGTGGCGTCGAACTCATGGTCGCCGTGCAGGTTGGAGCCGATGGCGACGATCTTGCCGTGCTGCATCAGCACGTCGGCCTTCCACGTGCGATCCGCGGTGACGACGGTGCCGTTCCGGATGACTTTGGTCATATCTCTGTTCCCCTGTTCTTTCGCGCTTCTTTGCGAGCGGCGTTGCGAGGTGATTGATCTAGTCGATCATTCGACGATTCCCGCCGTCTCGACCACCGCGTGGAACAGCACGTCGGCGCCCGCCGCCGCCCATTCCTTGGAGATGTCCTCGGCCTCGTTGTGGCTGAGGCCGCCGACGCAGGGGCACATGACCATGGTCGCCGGTGCCACCTTGGCCGCCCAGCAGGCGTCGTGGCCGGCGCCGGAGATGATATTCATATGGCTGTAACCGAGCTTTTCGGCGGCTGTGCGCACGCGGCCGACCAGCGTCGGATCGAAGGTCACCGGATCGAAATGGCCGACCGCCTCGACCGAGCATTTCACGCCGAGCGCCTCACAGATCTTCGGTGCTTCCTTTTCGATGCGGGCGCGCATGCCGTCGAGCTTAGCCTGGTCCGGCGAGCGGATGTCGACGGTGAAGACCACCGTACCCGGCAGGACGTTCCGGGAATTGGGCGAGAACTTCACCTGGCCCACTCCGCCGACGGCACCGGGCTGGTTCTCCATGGCGACCGTCTGCACCATCTCCAGGATGCGCGCCATGGCAAGGCCCGCATTGACGCGCATGTTCATCGGCGTCGAGCCCGTATGCGCTTCCCTGCCGGTCAGCGTGAACTCCAGCCACCACAGGCCCTGGCAGTGGGTCACGACACCGATTTGCTTGCTCTCGGCTTCGAGGATCGGGCCCTGCTCGATATGGTATTCGAAATAGGCGTGCATCTTGCGCGCGCCGACCGTCTCGTCGCCCACCCAGCCGATCCGCTTCAGTTCGTCGCCGAAGGTCAGGCCGTCGAGATCCTTGCGGGCATAAGCGTATTCCTGGGTGTGCACGCCGGCGAACACGCCCGAGGCGAGCATCGCCGGCGCGAAACGAGCGCCCTCCTCGTTCGTCCAGTTGGTGACGACGATCGGATGCTTGGTCTTGATGCCCAGATCGTTGAGCGAGCGCACCACCTCCAGGCCGGAAAGTACGCCGAGCACGCCGTCATATTTGCCGCCGGTCGGCTGGGTGTCGAGATGGGAGCCGACATAGACCGGCAGCGCGTCCGGATCGGTGCCGGCCCGCGTCATGAACATGGTGCCCATCTGGTCCACGCCCATGGTGAGCCCAGCCTTATCGCACCAGGACTTGAACAGCTCGCGGCCCTGCTTGTCGGAATCGGTCAGCGTCTGGCGATTGTTGCCGCCGGCAATGCCGGGGCCGATCTTCGCCATCTCCATGATGGAATCCCACAAGCGGTCTGAATTCACGCGCAGATTTTCGCCGGGTGCGGCCATTAGCGGTTCCCATTTTCACCAGGGGTCTTGTCGCCCCTTGAGTGGTTTGCATCCTGACCGTATGGTCAGCTTTCAGACTACACAAGCTGACCAAGCGGTCAACGAGAATCTTGGGGGAGACATGACCGAACCCACCCGTCCCATGCGACGCCAGGATATAAGGCGGGAGAATGAAAAAGCCATCCTGCTCGCCGCCGAAAAGGTGTTTGCGGAAGCCGGGTTCGGCGGCGCCACGATGCAGCTGATCGCCGATCTGGCGGGGCTGCCGAAGGCAAATCTCCACTATTATTTCGCCACCAAGGAAGAGCTCTACCGGTCCGTCGTCCAGAACATTTTCGAGATCTGGCTGCAGGCGGCCAATTGCTTCGACGCGGCGCGCGGCCCGGTGGACGGCATCAGCGCCTATATCGACGCCAAGATGGAAATATCGCGTCGCCACCCGGACGGCTCGAAGGTCTGGGCCTCGGAAGTGATGCACGGCGCGCCGGTGCTTCAGGACTATATGGAATCGACGCTGCGCGAATGGACCGACGGCCGCGTCGAGATCATCAGGCGCTGGATCGAGGAGGGCAAGATGGACCCGGTGGACCCGCGTCATCTGCTTTACATGCTCTGGGCCACGACCCAGCATTACGCCGATTTCGGCCACCAGATCGAGACGCTGAACGGCGGCAAGTCGCTCTCCGACCGGCAATGGCGGGAAGCCAAGGAAAACATCAAGCGGGTGATCCTGACCGGCATCGGCGCGCAGCCCGCCTGAAGCTCGCTCAAGATCGGCGCTCCCGCGCCGACCTCACCTGCCGTGGCACGGACACCCTCCCCTCGAGGGGAAGGTGCCCGCTCCGGCTTGTCAGTCGATCGACCTCAGCACCTCACGCACATGGTCGATCAGTTCGTTGATCTGGCCCTTGGTGATGATCAGCGGCGGCGACAGCGCGATGATGTCGCCGGTGGTGCGGATCAGCGCGCCGCGTTCGAACGCCTTGACGAAGGCCGAGAACGCCCGCTTGGTCGGGCTGCCGGCGATCGGCGCCAGCTCGATCGCGCCGATCAGGCCGATGTTGCGGATGTCGATGACATGCGGTTCGCCCTTGAGCGAATGCAGCGCGTCTTCCCAGTAAGGCGCCAGCTCCTCGCCGCGCGTCAAAAGGCCCTCTTCCTTGTAGGTGTCCAGCGTGCCGAGCGCCGCGGCGCAGGCAATCGGATTGCCCGAATAGGTGTAGCCGTGGAAGAATTCGATCATGTGCTCCGGGCCAGTCATGAAGGCGTCGTGGATTTCCTTCTTGACGAACACCGCGCCCATCGGGATGACGCCGTTGGAGACGCCCTTGGCGGTGGTCATGATATCAGGCGTGATGCCGAAATAGTCCGCCGCGAACGGCGCGCCGAGGCGGCCGAAGCCGGTGATCACTTCATCGAAAATCAACAATATGCCGTGCTTCGTGCAGATCTCCCGAAGCTTCTGCAGATAGCCCTTCGGCGGCAGGATGACGCCGGTGGAACCGGCGACCGGCTCGACGATGACGGCAGCGATGGTCGAAGCATCGTGCAGCGCGATAAGGCGCTCGAGGTCGTTCGCCAGCTCCGCGCCATGTTCCGGAACGCCCTTCGAGAAGGCGTTCTTCTCCGGCAGATGCGTATGCGGCAGATGATCGACGCCGCCGAGCAGCGTGCCGAACATCTTGCGGTTGGAGACGATGCCGCCGACCGAGATGCCGCCGAAATTCACGCCGTGATAGCCGCGTTCGCGGCCGATCAGGCGGGTGCGCGAGCCCTCGCCGCGAACGCGGTGATAGGCGATCGCCATCTTCAGCGCGGTCTCGACCGATTCCGATCCGGAATTGGTGAAGAAGACATGGTCCATGCCCTTGGGCGCGATATCGACCAGCCGGTTCGCCAGCTCGAACACGATCGGATGGCCCATCTGGAAAGCCGGCGCGTAGTCGAGTTCGGCGGCCTGGTTCTGGATGGCCTCGGTGATCTTCGGCCGGCAGTGGCCGGCGTTCACGCACCACAGGCCCGCAGTGCCGTCCAGCACCTTGCGGCCGTCGCTGGTAGTGTAATGCATGTCCTTGGCGGACACGAACATGCGCGGCGCCTGCTTGAACTGGCGGTTTGCCGTGAACGGCATCCAGAATGCGCTGAGATCGTTCGGCGTGACTTTCAGCCGGTTGGACATGACCAGGACTTCCCCTTGTAAACCTGTTTCGGTGCGGCCAACGCTTGGTCTTCGCTGCGTTTTCGTGCTAGGCAAATTTTTGACCGGTTGGACAAACGTTAGCACCGCCTGTCGGCGGTCAGGGAATTACTAGCGGAAATGCGGCATAAAAAGCGCTCCACAGCCCAAGGAAAAACTGGTCCAGACAATTGGTCCAGACAGCCCGCGCGAAGACGGCCGGCAAGGATGACGGCGGCGATGGAAGGCTCCGCTCCCCGCCGCACCCGCATCCAGCAGGAAAAGCGCGAGCTGATCCTCGAAGCCGCGCTCGAAGTCTTCTCCGCCAACGGTTTTCGCGGCTCGACCATCGACCAGATCGCCGAAGCCGCCGGCATGTCGAAGCCCAACCTTCTCTATTACTTCCGCCGCAAGGAGGACATTCACGAGACGTTAATGCAGCGCCTGCTCGACACCTGGCTGGCGCCGCTGCGCGAGCTTGACGACATCGGCGATCCGCTGACGGAGCTCAGAAGCTACATCCGCAGGAAGCTGGAGATGGCGCGCGATTTCCCGCGTGAAAGCCGGCTCTTCGCCAACGAGATCCTGCAGGGCGCGCCCCGCATCAAGCCGATGCTGGAGGGCGAGTTGAAGGCGCTGGTCGACGAGAAAGCAGCCGTCATCAAGGGCTGGATGCGCGCCGGCAAGATCGCCCGCACCGACCCCTGGCACCTGATCTTCTCGATCTGGGCGACGACGCAGCACTATGCCGATTTCGACGTCCAGGTGCGCGCCGTGCTCGGCGCCGACCGCGGCGGCGACGGCCGCTTCGAGGACGCGGCGCGGTTCCTGGAGCAGCTGTTCCTGGATGGGCTGAAGCCGAAGGGCTGATGCAGCCTCGCTCACTCACGCGCTACGACGCTCGGATGGCAGGTCGTCGAGCAGCTTCTTGAGCTTCGCAACTGAGTTCTGCTCGGCAAGCGGCGTGTAGACGATCAATCGCATGTCCGAACCGTCGTCGATCGACAGGCTCATATGCTCGAACGTCATCGCGCCGGCGATCGGATGCCGCAGACGCTTCAGGCCGGAGAGCCGGTGCACCACATCGCGCTGCGGCCACCATTCGCGGAACTCGGGACTTGAGCGCATCATCAACTCGATCAGCCGTTCGAAATCCGGATCGCCGGTGTATTTCGCGCTCTCGGCGCGGAACGCGGCAAGGGTCGCGCGCGCCAGCTGCTCCCAATCCACCAAAAGGTGCCGCCGGTGCGGATCGGTGAAGACGCCGTGGATGATGTTGCGGGCATCGCCCTCCAGCAGGCCGTAGTCACCGAAGATGGCGACCGCCGCATCGTTCCATGCCAGCACGTCCCAGCGCGGGCCGACGACATAGGCGGGCTGCAGGACTAGGCTCTCCAGCATGTGCAGCAACGGCCCCTCGACCTTGCCCTGCACGATGCGGCGCCGCTCCGGCTGCTGGCGGCCGGCGAGCGTGAACAGATGCCGCTGCTCGGCGGCGTCGAGGCGCAACGCCTGGCAGAGCGCCGACAGCACCTCGACCGAAGGCCGCACGTCCCTGCCCTGCTCCAGCCAGGTGTACCAGGTCGTGCCGACGCCGGCGATCATCGCCACTTCCTCGCGCCTCAGTCCGGGCGTGCGCCGCCGCGCACCGCAGGCGATGCCGGCGGTATCAGGCGAAAGCCGCTCGCGACGGGAACGCAGGAAGGCGCCGAACTCGCGCCGGCGATGATCTTCGGGAGAATGGGCGATAGCATCCATGCGCCTACTATAGCAGTACCGATACCAGGATAAAGTTTGAACTGTTTGCGATACGCGCCGTGTCCCATCTTTCCGTTCAGAGCAGCGCAAGGAGGCTCTAAACATGGAACTCAAGGACAAGACAATTCTCGTCACCGGCTCGACCGATGGCGTCGGCCGCGTGGTCGCCGAGCGGCTCGGCGCCAGCGGCGCCCGCGTGCTGGTGCATGGTCGCGACGAAAGCCGCGGCAAGACGACCGTAGCCGCCATAGAGGCAAAAGGCGGCAAGGCGGAATTTCTCGCCGCCGACCTCGCTTCGCTTGCCGAAGTCCGCCGCCTCGCCGAAGCGGTGCGCGCAAGGACCGATCGGCTCGACGTCCTGATCAACAATGCCGGCGTCGGCACCGGCGGCCAGGCCGCCAGCCGGCAGGTCAGCGCCGACGGCTATGAACTGCGCTTCGCTGTCAACTATCTCGCGGGCTTCCTGCTGACGTCGGAGCTCTTGCCGCTCATCAAGGCAAGCGCGCCGGCGCGCATCGTCAATGTCGCCTCGGCCGGCCAGCAGGCGATCGATTTCGACGACGTCATGCTGACCCAAGGCTATAGCGGCGTGCGGGCCTACTGCCAGAGCAAGCTGGCGCAGATCCTGTTCACAATCGATCTGGCGGAACAGCTCGATGGCACCGGCATCACGGTCAATGCCTTGCATCCGGCAAGCTATATGGACACCACCATGGTCCGACAGGTGGGCGTGACGCCATGGAGTTCGGTCGAGACCGGTGCCGACGCCATTCTCAACCTGGCAACGTCGCCGGCGCTCGAAGGCCGCAGCGGCCTTTATTTCGACGGCCAGCGTGAATCGCGCGCCGACGCCCAGGCCTATGACGAGAAAGCCCGCCGCCGGCTGAGAGACCTCAGCCTCGAATTGGTGGGGCACGCATCTTCAGCATCAAGGGAAACGCATTCATGAACGAGACTATCGAACATTGCGTCATCATCGGCGGCACCTCCGGCATCGGCCTTGCCACGGCCAAAAAGCTGGTCAGCCCCACGATGAAAGTGACGATCACCGGTCGCAACGAGGAGAAGCTGAAGAGCGCCTGGAAAAGCCTCGACGGCACCGTCGGCAAGGCCGCATTCGACGCCACCAAGCCAGACGAGGTCCGGAATTTCTTCGAGCGCCTCGGGCCGTTCGATCATCTGGTTCTCGCCGCCAGCGGCGGCAAGGGGCTGGGGCCGTTCGCGACGCTCGACCTTGCCGATATCGGCAGCGGCGTCGATGAAAAGATCCGGCCGCAACTCTCCTGCCTGCAGGCGGCCCTGCCGACCTTGAACAAAGTTGGATCGGTGACTTTCATCTCGGCCGTGTCGGCGCAGATTGCCGCGCCCGGCGTCGCCGGTATCGGCGCCATCAACGGCATGCTTTTGACCGTCGCGCCGATCCTCGCCGTCGAGCTGAAGCCTTTGCGCGTCAACGTCGTGGCGCCCGGCGTCATCGACACGCCATGGTGGGACTTTTTGCCGGACGACCAGCGGCAGGCGGTGTTTGCCGAATATGCCGGCAAGACGCCGGTCGGCCGCATCGGCCGCGCCGAGGACGTCGCCGAAGCGATCGCCTTCCTGGTCTCGAACAGCTTCATGACGGGCCAGGTGCTGACCTGCGACGGCGGTCTGCGCTACGCGGCCTAGAGCGTTTCACCGCTCGATAGAATCGGAAGGGATTCCCGCTCGGTTGGATTTGTGATTCAAGATGCTGGCTG
>NZ_JAIUHR010000010.1 GCF_020165195.1 Mesorhizobium sp. CA14
CAGCCAGCATCTTGAATCACAAATCCAACCGAGCGGGAATCCCTTCCGATTCTATCGAGCGGTGAAACGCTCTAGGCGGCTCGCGGCGTGGGCTGCCGTAGATGTGCCGCGTCAGGCCGGGGAAGGTGCAACAGGGCAGGGAAAATCAGGCCGAGTAACGCTCGGCGAATTCGGAGATGCGCTGCACGACCTCCCTGGAGGTGGTGATGCCGCGTGCCTTTGCCTTCTCCGCGGCTTCGGCACGAGAGCGGCCGGGAATATACACGCCATAGCGCCGCCGCAGCCGGTCGAGCTGGTCCTTCATGCGCTGCTCGAAATCCGGGTCGAGCAGTTTTGGCTCGATCGCCAGAACGAAAAGGCCGGTGCCGGGGCTCTCCGCCCCATCGGTGAACCAGGGTGCGTCGAGCGACCAGTTGGCGCCGGAAATGCCCGCGGCCAGCACTTCGACCATTAGAGCGATGTTGGCGCCGCGCTGGCCGCCAAAGGCAAGCATCGCGCCCTTCATCGCCGCCGCCGGATCGGTGGTCGGGTTGCCGCTGGCATCCAGCGCCCAGCCTTCGGGGATTTTCTTTCCGTCCTCGGCCGCTTTGCGAATGTTGACGAAGGCGGTCGCGCTCGACGACTGGTCGATGACCAGCGGCGGCCCGTCGGCGGCGGGCGACGCGAAGGACATCGGATTGGTGCAATAGACCGGCTTGACCGAGCCCGAGCCGGCAAGCACCGCCGGCCCGTTGGTGGCAGCAAAGGAAACCAGCCCCTGTTCGGCCAGCCGACCGGTGAAATAGCCGAGCGCCCCGCACGTATAGGCGTTCTTCTGCGAGAAGATCGAGACGCCGAACAGCTTCGCTGCCTTGACCAGGTCGTCGATCGTGCGGTCGAAGCCCGTATGGGCAAGACCGCGGCGCGCGTCGGAGAGATAGACGGCGAGCGCCGGCCGGGTGATTGCCGGATCGGCATTGCCGTCGATGCGGCCGGCTTCGAGCGCCTCGAGATAGTCGATGAAATGCGACAGCCCCACCGTCGACAGACCCTCGGCCTCGGCGGCGATGATCGAAGCGGTCAGCGACTGTGCCGCTTCCTCATTGGCGCCGGCGCCGAGCGCCGCCATCCGGCATAGGCCTGTTGCCTGGGCGAGAGTGAGTTGCATTGGCGGTGCCCTGGTGAATGGTGAATAGTGAATAGTCAGTAGTCGGTGTGATGGGAAGCGGAGCCCTATGGCCATTCACCATTCACCATTCACTATTCACCATTCACTATCCGATCTTTACCGGAATCCGCGCCTCGATCCGGCTGAAGACGAAGACCAGGATGCCGGTGATCGTCATATAGATCAGCGCCAGGAGCAGCAAAGGCTCGTAGGTCAGATAGGTGTCCTGGCGCACCTTGGCGGAGACGGCGAAGATGTCGATGACGCTGATCGTCGCCACCAGTGGCGTCGATTTCAGCTGCAGCACCGTCTCGCCCGTCAGTGTCGGCAGCGCCCGGTAGAAGGCTTGCGGCAGCCAGATGCGGCGGAAGATTTTCCAGCGGCTCATGCCGAAGGCGCGAGCGGCCTCGAGCTGTCCGCGCGGCACGCCGGCAAAGGCACCGCGCATCACCTCGCCCTCATAGCCGGCGAAGGAAAAGGTCAGCGCCACCACGGCATAGGGCCAGGCCTGCCTGAGATACGGCCATAGCCAGGATTCACGGATCCACGGATATTGCGGGAAGATCGAGCCGAGGCCGTAATAGAGCAGCCAGAGCTGCAGGAGCAGCGGCGTTCCCCGGATGATGGTGCAGAAGGCCTTTGCCGGCGCCGAGAACCAGATCGGTCCGCCGGCCTGGGCGAGCCCGAGCGGCACCGCAAGCGCAAAGCCCAACGCGCAGGTGACGGCGAGGATCCAGAGCGACCGCCATAGGCCCATCAGGCCCATTTCCCAATATTGCGGCAGCCAGTCCCAGCGCATGAAGAACGTCGCGCAGAGCACCAGCGCCAAGGCGATCAGGATGAGCACGATGCGGTGCGGCCTGAGCCAGATCGAGGCCCGCGCCGCCATATTGATCGCGATGGCTTCGGCTGACATCAGCGCGCCTCCTTGACGGATGGCATGCCTCGCCGCGACCAGGCTTCGACGCGGCCGATGATCAGGTTGGAGAACAGCGTGAGCGCGAGATAGAGCGCGCCGGCAGCGAGATAGAAGAGCAAATAGGCCTTGGTGACGCCGGCCGCCTGACGCGTTGCCAGCGTCAGTTCGAAGAAGCCGACGACGGCAAGCAACGCGGTGTCCTTGGTGGCGATCAGCCACAGATTGGCAAGACCGGGGATGGCGAAGGGCAGCATGGCCGGCAACGTAATGCGCCGCAGCATCAGGCCGGGCGACATCCCGTAGGCGCGAGCGGCCTCGATCTGGCCTTGCGGGATGGCGAGGATGGCGCCGCGGATGACTTCGGTCGAATAGGCGCCCTGAACGAAGCCCAGCACGAAAATGCCGGCCGCGAGCCCGCTGATGTCGACGCGTTGATAGCCGATCGCCGTCAGCATCTGGTTGATGAGATCTGTCCCGGCATAATAGAGCAGCAGGATCAGCACCAGTTCCGGCACGGCGCGTACGATGGTCGTGTAGACCGCGAGCAGATCGCGCGTCACCGGGCCGCCATAGAGCTTGCCGAAGGCGCCGGCGGTGCCGATCATCAGGCCGAGGCAGGTGGCGCCCACGGCGATCTCGATCGAATGCAGCAGCCCGACAAGCAGCGTGCCGCCCCAGCCGGGCGCCACGGGCGACAGGAGTTCCATGATGCCGGCCGCGGAGGCCGGAAGAAAGGCGTCGATCAGCTTCGCCCCCGGATTGCTGGCAAGCCGCTGATCGTCGGGTCAGCGACTTGCATGCGTGGCAAGGTCGGGCATGGCGCGCGCCATGCCCTCACTCATGTGCGAGAGGGCTCAGTTCGACTGCGTGGCGCCGCCATAGATGTCGAAGTCGAAATATTTCTTCGAGATCTCGTCATACTTGCCGTTGGCGCGGATCGCCTTGATGCCGGCGTTGAACTTTTCCTTGAGCGCGGTGTCTTCCTTGCGGATGCCGACGCCGACGCCCGGTCCGAGCACTTCGTCGTCCGGAGCCACCATGCCCTTCAGGTCGCAGCAGGCCTTGCCCTGGTCGGTCTTGAGGAATTCGCCGAGCGCGATCGAGTCGGCCTGCACCGCGTCGATGCGGCCGGCGGCCAGATCGTTGTTGGCTTCGTCCTGCGTCTGGTACTCCTTGATCTCCTGCGCGCCGGTGAAGTGCTTCTTGGCGTAGACCGCATGCACCGTAGACACCTGGACGCCGATCACCTTGCCCTTGAGGTCGTCCGGCGTGGCGCCGAATTTCTGGTCCTTCGGCCCGATGATCGCGGTCGGGGTGTTGTAGTACTTGTCGGAGAAGTCGATCGTCTTCTTGCGCTCGTCGGTGATCGACATCGAGGAGACGATGGCGTCGATCTTCTTGGTGGTCAGCGCCGGGATGATGCCGTCCCAGGCAACCGGCGTGATGACGCAGTCGAGCTTCTCTTCGGCGCAGACGGCGTCGACGAAATCGATCTCCCAACCCACCCATTTGCCGCTGGCGTCGGGCGAGGTGAAGGGCGGGTAGGGTTCGGCGGCGACGCCGATCTTGACCTGCTCGGCCTTGGCCACGCCGCCCATCGCCGCGACGCCGAGAAGCAGCGCCGCGGCGAAGGTCTTGAGAACAGTCTTCATGTCAGGACTCCCAGTTTGTTGTTGTTCCCGGTTTTCGCTCCGCTTGATGCCGGCTCCTAGCCGACATTGCGGAGGAATTGTTTGAGCCTTTCGGATTTGGGCGCGCCGAACAGCTGTTCCGGCGGACCTTCTTCCTCGACCAGCCCGTTGTAGAGATAGACGACATGCGTCGCGACCTCGCGGGCGAACTTCATTTCATGCGTCACCAGCACCATGGTGCGCCCCTCGCGCGCCAGGTCGCCGATCACCTTCAACACCTCGCCGACCAGTTCGGGATCGAGCGCCGACGTCGGCTCGTCGAACAGCATGACGCGCGGATTGATCGCCAGCGCCCGGGCGATCGCGGCGCGCTGCTGCTGACCGCCGGACAGGAACGCCGGATAGACGTCGCGCTTCTCCGCCAGCCCGACGCGGGCAAGCAGCTTCTCGGCCTGGGCGATCGCCTCGTCGCGCTTGACGCCCAGCACATGCACCGGAACCTCGATGACGTTCTCGATCAGCGTCATGTGGCTCCACAGGTTGAAATTCTGGAACACCATGCCGAGCCGCGTGCGGATCCGCTCGATCTGCTTGCGGTCGGCCGGAACCGTGTGGCCGTGGCTGTCGGCCTTGAGCTTGATCTCCTCGCCATTGACCCGGATAATGCCGCTGGTCGGGTTTTCCAGGCAGTTGATGCAACGCAGAAGCGTCGATTTGCCGGAGCCGGAGCCGCCGATTATGGCGACCACCTCGCCGTCGCGCGCCGACAGCGAAACGCCCTTCAGCACGTGCAGCTGGCCGAACTTCTTATGCAGGTTTTCGACGTGGATGGCTTCGGCGGCGCCGTTTTGCGCCTCGCCGGATCGGACTGCGGCAGCTTCCACCGCGCTCACCGGGTGACCTCTATTTGGCCGACGACAGGTCGTCGAACGTCCATCCGGCTAATCAACATACGCTGTCCCGCCCACTCCAGACTTCAGCATGGACCCGACAGCGCGAGCCCGTCAATCCCGCTCATTACGGCACTTGCGGCGTTGTTGTGCAAGTGTATAAATAGCCTCCCATGAAATTTTTCCGATTTTTTTCAGCATAAAAGGGCATCGATGAGCGCTTTCGGATCACAGTCCATGGCGGCGCCGCTGCGGCGTGTGCTGATGCGTTCGGCAGCCAATGCCATGCGCGACGCCGACAGGGCTGCCTGGCACTACGGTCCGGGATTCAACCCGGCGAAAGCCGCCGCGCAGCACGCGGCCCTTGCCGAATTGGTGGCGGCTTCCGGCGCCGAGGTCGAGTGGATCGAGGACAAGGCCGACGGCCTTTCGGATTCGGTGTTCACGCATGACCCATCGCTGATGACCGACCGCGGCGCGCTGATCCTGTCCATGGGTAAGCCGTTGCGCGCCAAAGAGCCCTCGCTGCATGAGGAAACCTACAAAAGCCTGGGCATTCCGATCCTCGGCCGCGTCGAGGCTCCCGGCCAGGTCGAAGGCGGCGACTGTGTATGGCTGGATGCCCGCACGCTGGCGATCGGGCGTGGTGTGCGCACCAACCAGGAGGGCATCCAGCAGGTTGCGAACTTGCTGACGCCGCTGGGCATTTCCGTCTACGGCTTCGACCTGCCGCTGTGGCAGGGGGAAGAGGCGTGCCTGCATCTGATGTCGGTGATCAGCCCGCTGGCCGACGACCTCGCCCTGGTCTATTCGCCGCTTCTGCCGGCGCCGTTCTACCAGATGCTGAAGGCGCACGGCATCCGCCTGGTCGAAGGCGACCCGCAAGAGTTTGCCGCCTCCAACGGGCTCAGCCTGAACGTGCTGCCGACCAGCCCGTTGAAGGTCATTGCCGTGGCTGGCTTCCCAAAGACCAAAGCCGCGATGGAAGCCGCCGGCTGCAAGGTCGAGATATTCGAGGCGGACGCGCTCTGCATCGCCTGCGAAGGCGGGCCGACATGCCTGACGCGGCCGATCCTGCGCCAATGAATGCGCGCCGCAAGTTCCGCCGCGAGGGCGAGGAGCGGCGGCGGCAGGATCTGATCGATGCCACCCTGGACAGCGTGGCGGAACATGGCCTTGAGGGCGCCACCTTGCGCACCATCGCCTTGCGTGCCGGCGTCACCGCCGGGCTGATCCGGCACTATTTTCCCGGCAAGGAAGATTTGCTGCAGGAGGCCTATGCGGCATTGATGGGCCGCATGACAGAGCAGGCGAAAGCGGCTTTGGCCATGGAGGATGCCTCGCCGCGCCAACGCCTTGCGGCTTTCGTCACCGCCAACCTCGACGCGCCGATCATCGACCAGCGGGTGTTCTCGCTCTGGGCGACCTTCATCGGCCGCGCTGGCGCGGATCCGGCGCTCGCCCGCGCCCATCGCGAAGGCTATCTCGGCTTTCGCAACGAGGTGGAAACGGTCGTCGCCGAAGTGCTCGCTGCCGAACGGCGCAAGCCGGACGCGGCCGAGCTGCGTCATCATGCCATCGCCATCAACGCTATCATCGACGGGCTCTGGATTGAAGGCTGCCTGGCCGGCGAGATGTTCTCGCCCGGCGAACTGGCGGCGATCGGCATCAAGGCTGTCGAGGCCGAACTCGGCCTCGCGCCGCTGAGCTAAAGGGAGGAAACCAATGACCACCATCGGCGAAGCGCTGATCACACTGCTCGAGGCGCATGGCGTCGACACTGTTTTCGGTATTCCGGGCGTGCACACGGTCGAGCTCTATCGCGGCCTGGCGCGCTCGAAGATCCGCCATGTCACGCCGCGCCACGAGCAAGGCGCCGGCTTCATGGCCGACGGCTATGCGCGCGCCGGCGGCCGGCCGGGCGTCGCCTTCGTCATCACCGGGCCGGGCCTCACCAACACCATCACCGCCATGGGCCAGGCGCGCGCCGATTCGGTGCCCATGCTGGTCATCTCCGGCGTCAACGCCACCGACACGCTCGGCAAGGGGCTGGGCTTCCTGCATGAGCTGCCCGACCAGCGCGGCATGATGGAGAAGGTGGCGCTGTTTTCCGAGCGCATCACCGAAGCTGGGCAACTGCCTGGCGCGCTCGCCCGCGCCTTCGCGCTGTTTTCGTCGGCGCGGCCGGGGCCGGTGCATATCGAGATTCCCACCGATGTCATGGTCAAGCCCGCCGACGGCATAGCGGCGGCGCTGAGCAATGCCGCGCCGCCCGCTCCGGACGCCGCGGCGGTCGCCGAAGCGGCGAAGCTGATCAAGGCTGCCGGCCGCCCGCTGATCCTTTCGGGCGGCGGCGCCAGGAAGGCCGATGCGGCGCTGCGGCGCTTGGCCGAGACGCTTGGCGCCCCCGTCGTCGAGACGGCCAATGCGCGTGGCCTGCTGCATCGCCATCCGCTTTGCGTGCCGGCCAGCCCCAGCCTGAAGGCGGTGCGCGCGCTGATGGCGGACGCCGATCTGGTGATCGCCGCCGGCACCGAGTTCGGCCCGACCGACTATGACGGCTATGGCGACGGCGGCTTCGTGCTGCCGAAAAACCTGATCCGCATCGATATCGGCGCCGACCAGATCGCGCGTCGTCCCGTAACGGTCGGCATCCAGGCCGATTGCGCCGAAGGGATCGAAGCTTTGCTGTCGGCTATCGGGCCGGGTCATGCTGCGGCGAAGGACGGCGAAATCCGCGCAGCCGCCGCGCGCGAGGCCGCGCGGGCCGAGCTGAAGCCCGAATACCTGGCGCAGGTTCGCGCCGTGGAGACAATCCGCGACGCGCTGCCGGGCGCCATCATCGTCGGCGATTCGACCCAGCCGATCTATGCCGCCAACCTCTATTACGACCACAACCGTCCCGGCGGCTGGTTCAACGCCGCGACCGGCTTCGGCGCGCTCGGCTACGGTCCGCCGGCGGCGATCGGCGCGGCACTCGCCGTGCCCGAGGCGCCGGTGGTGTGCCTCACCGGCGATGGCGGCTTCCAGTTCACCCTGCCGGAGATCGGCGCCGCACTCGATGCCGGGACGCCGGTGATCTTCGTCGTCTGGAACAATCGCGGCTATCGCGAGATCGAAACCTCAATGCTCGATGTCGGCGTCGAGCCGGTCGGCGTCTCGCCGGCGCCGCCGGATTTCTGCAAGCTCGCCGAGGCTTACGGCATCGAGGCCGAGCGCTTGACCGGGGTCGGCGGTCTGGTGGAGGCGCTGAAGCGCGCGCGGGCGGCGGCCAAGCCGCGCGTTATCGAAATCACCGTCGACTGAAGGCTGGTGCCGCCGTTGCTCGGCCCGTGCCGGCGCACCGCCAATTGGCGTCGCCCGCCACGGTCCGACGCATGCAAAGACGCTGCGCCAGCCATGTCGATATTTCAATTGAGTGACAGCGCGAAAGGCGCGACGTTTGAGCCTGGGGCAGCATAACCCAAGATATAATCATAAAAAAATGACAGGAGCGGTCTAGGTATGACGGAAACGCTGAATGGCAGGCATGTCGTGGTGACGGGCGGCACTGGGGCGCTCGGCGGCGCGGTTGTCGGCAGGTTGCTGGAGCAAGGCGCGATCTGCCACGTGCCCAATGCCCACGCGGCGGCCCCGCCGCATTTTCCTTACGCAGCCCATGCCAGCGTGCATCTGGCGCACAATGTCGACCTGTCGGATTCGGCCAAGGTCGACGCCTTCTACCATCAGGTGCCCGCGCTCTGGGCCTCGATCCACCTTGCCGGCGGCTTCACCATGGCGCCGGTCGAAAAGATCGAATCGGCTTCCTTCGCCGAAATGATGGACACCAACGCCCGCACGGCCTTCCTGTGCAGCCGCGCCGCCGTGCGCTCGATGCTGGCCTCCAACACGGCCGGCCGCATCGTCAACGTCACCGCGCGGGCGGCGCTGGAACCGCGCAAAGGTTCGGGCATGGTCGCCTATACGGCGAGCAAGGCGGCGGTCGCGGCCATGACGGTAGCGATGGCCGAGGAGCTGAAGCACAAGGGCATCCTGGTCAACGCCGTGGCGCCTTCCACGCTCGACACGCAGGCCAACCGCGACAGCATGCCGGACGCCGATTTCAGCAAATGGGTCAGCCTCGAGGCCGCGGCCGAAGCGATCGCCTATCTCGCCTCGCCCGCCAACCAGGCCATGAGCGGCACGCTGGTTCCGCTCTACGGCCGGGCCTGACAGCGCAGATATTCCGATAAAAGAAAAACCCCGCCGGATCGCTCCGACGGGGTTTTTTGTCACTGCTCAGCGAAGAAGCTTAGTTGCCCTGCTTCTTCAGCGCCGCGCCCAGGATGTCGCCGAGCGACGCGCCGGAGTCGGTCGAGCCGTACTGGGCGACCGCTTCCTTCTCCTCGGCGATTTCCAGCGCCTTGATCGAGACCTGCAGCTTGCGGGTCTTCTTGTCGAAGGCGATGACGCGGGCGTCGACCTTCTGGCCGACGGTAAAGCGCTCGGGGCGCTGCTCGTCGCGGTCGCGGGAAAGGTCGGAACGCTTGATGAAGGTCTCGATGCCGCTGTCGACCAGCCGCACGTCCAGACCGCCATCCTTCACGCCGATCACCTCGCAGGTGACGACGGCGTTCTTGCGCAGCTCGCCGCTGGTGGCTGCTTCGCCGACCGTGTCACGGGCCAGCTGCTTGATGCCAAGTGAGATGCGCTCCTTCTCGATGTCGACGTCGAGCACCTGCGCCTTGACCATGTCGCCGCGATTGTACTCTTCGATGACCTGCTCGCCCGGACGAGTCCAGTCGAGGTCGGAGAGGTGCACCATGCCGTCCACGTCGCCTTCCAGGCCGATGAACAGGCCGAACTCGGTCTTGTTCTTGACCTCGCCCTCGACCTGGCTGCCGACCGGATGGTTGCGCGCGAAGGCTTCCCACGGGTTCTCCAGCGTCTGCTTGAGACCGAGCGAGATGCGACGCTTGGCCGGATCGACCTCGAGCACGACCACGTCGACTTCCTGGGTCGTCGACAGGATCTTGCCGGGGTGCACGTTCTTCTTCGTCCACGACATTTCAGAAACGTGGATGAGGCCCTCGATGCCCGGCTCCAGCTCGACGAACGCGCCGTAGTCGGTGATGTTGGTGACGGTGCCCTTGATCTTCTTGCCGATCGGGAACTTGGTGCCGATATCCGACCACGGATCCGACTCCAGCTGCTTCATGCCGAGCGAGATGCGGTGGGTTTCCTGGTTGATGCGGATGATCTGCACCTTGACCGTCTGGCCGATGTTGAGGATTTCGGTCGGATGGTTGACGCGGCGCCATGCCATGTCGGTGACATGCAGCAGGCCGTCGATGCCGCCAAGGTCGACGAACGCACCGTAGTCGGTGATGTTCTTGACCACGCCTTCGACCACCTGGCCTTCCTCGAGGTTCTGCACGATTTCCGAACGCTGTTCGGCGCGGCTCTCCTCAAGCACGGTGCGGCGCGACACCACGATGTTGCCGCGGCGGCGATCCATCTTGAGGATCTCGAAGGGCTGCGGATTGTGCATCAGCGGGGTAACGTCGCGGATCGGGCGGATATCGACCTGGCTGCGCGGCAGGAAGGCCACGGCGCCGTCGAGGTCGACGGTGAAGCCGCCCTTGACCTGGTTGAAGATGACGCCTTCGACGCGCTCACCCTTGGTGAACTTCTCTTCGAGACGCACCCAGCTCTCTTCGCGGCGAGCCTTCTCGCGCGACAGCATGGCTTCGCCAAGCGCGTTCTCGATGCGCTCGACATAGACTTCGACGGTGTCGCCGACCTTGAGGGAGGATTCCTTGCCCTTGGCGCCGAATTCCTTCAGCGGCACGCGGCCTTCGACCTTAAGGCCGACATCGATGATGGCCATGTCCTTTTCGATCGCGGTGATCGTGCCCCGGACAACCTGGCCCTCGCCGGAATGGCCGGCGGTGAATGATTCTTCGAGCATGCTCGCGAAATCGTCGCGAGACGGATTAGCAGCTGACATTGTTTCTCCTGGAATGCTCCGCTTCTTTCGCGGAGCGGGCGCCGTGGGTTAGCGTTGCGTGAGCCTGCCGGCGTTCCGGGCTGAAGAGCCCTTGGCCACTTATCAAGTGGCAAGTCCGGCGCATGAAGAATGCTGGCAGGCTGGTTCGTGCCCGATATGGGTATTTTCGCCGCTCAAGGCAACCGAAAAGCCCAATCAAGCCTTGTTTCTCTTGGCAAGGACCTCGTCAACGATCGCCATCGCCGCCAGAAACGCGGCTTCTATAGCCATTTCGCTGGTATCAAGCAAGTGCGCGTCTGCCGCGGGCTTCAACGGCGAGTCGGCGCGGCCCATGTCGCGCTCGTCGCGGCGCTCGATGTCGGCGAGGATGGTGGCGAAATCGGCGCTGCCGCCCATGCTCTCGATCTCGGCCAGCCGGCGCCTGGCGCGCACTTCGGCGCTTGCCGTGACATAGAGCTTGATGTCGGCGTCCGGGCACACCACCGTGCCGATGTCGCGACCGTCGAGCACCGCGCCCGGCGGCGCCTTGGCGAAAGCCCGCTGCTTTTCGACCAGGATGCGCCGCACCGTGGGAATGACCGCGACCTTCGAGGCCGCCTCGCCCACCGCATGCGCCGAAAGCACTGTGCGGTCGAGGTTCGAGAGATCGACCTGTCGCGCCGCGGTTTCCGCGGCCGAGACATTGTCGAGCGGCAGGCCGAGTTCGAGCAGCTTGTGGGCCACGGCGCGGTAGGTGAGGCCGGTGTCGAGCAGGTTCAGGCGATAGTGGTCGGAAAGCCGGCGGGCCAGCGTGCCTTTGCCCGCGCCTGCGGGGCCGTCGATGGCGATGGTGAAGGGGGTGGTCATTGGACGGGCGCAGCGATCGAAGGAGGCGATGCAAAAGGCGAGCGCAGCGATCCTTCACACCCCGCCAGCATCTCAAGTCGGCTCAATCTCATCGCCTTTACTCGATCTCCGCGCCCAGCCCCTTCATCAGCCCCATGAACTCCGGAAAGCTCGTCGCGATCATATTGGCGTCGTCGATGGTCACGGGCTTTTCCGTCGCCAGTCCCATCACCAGAAAACTCATGGCGATGCGATGATCGAGATGGGTCTTCACCGCCGTATCGGGGCCGTTGGGATGAGCGCCCAGCCCCTTGCCGCCCGGTCTGCCGCGCACGGCGAGCGAGGCTTCGCCCTCGGTGCAGTCGACACCGTTGAGCTCCAGGCCTCTTGCCACCGCCGCCAGGCGGTCGGATTCCTTGACCCGAAGTTCCTCCAGCCCCTGCATCAGCGTCTCGCCCTCGGCGAAGCTCGCCGCGACGGCCAGCACCGGATATTCGTCGATCATCGACGGCGCGCGTTCCGGGGGCACGATGACGCCCTTGAGCTCGGAGGAGCGCACGCGCAGGTCCGCCACGTCCTCGCCGCCGGCATTGCGCGGATTGAGAATATCGATTTTGCCGCCCATTTCCTGCAGGGTCAGCAGCAACCCGGTGCGGGTCGGGTTCATCAGCACGTTCTCGATGACGATGTCCGAACCCGGCACGATCAGCGCCGCCACCAGCGGGAAGCCGGCGGAGGAGGGGTCGCCCGGCACGGCGATCGTCTGCCCGGTGAGCTTGCCCTGGCCCTCGATGAAGATGTGGCGCACGCCGCGCTCGTCGGTTTCGACGGTCAAATTGGCGCCGAAGCCTTTCAGCATCTTTTCGGTATGGTCGCGCGTCATCACCGGCTCGATGACCGTGGTGATGCCCGGCGTGTTCAAGCCGGCAAGCAGGACCGCCGACTTCACCTGGGCCGACGCCATCGGCACGCGATAGGTGATGGGTGCTGCATGTTTCGGGCCGCGCAGCGTGATCGGCATGCGGTCGCCGGGAGCGGCCTTCAGCACCTGCACGCCCATCTGGCGCAGCGGGTCTAGCACGCGGCCCATCGGCCGGCCGGAGAGCGAAGCGTCGCCGATGAAGCTCGTCTCCATGTCATAGGTGCCGACGAGGCCCATGGTGAGGCGCGAGCCGGTACCGGCATTGCCGAAATCGAGCGGACCCTCCGGTTGCAGCAATGCGCCGTTGCCGGTGCCGCGGATCACCCATTCGGCGCCCGTCTTTTCGATATGGGCCCCCATTGCCTTCATGGCGGCGCCCGTGCGCATCACGTCCTCGCCCTCGAGCAGGCCGGTAATGCGGGTTTCGCCGGAGGCCAGGCCGCCGAACATGAAGGAGCGGTGCGAGATCGACTTGTCGCCCGGCACGCGCGCTGTGCCGGCAAGGGCAGGGGATTTGCGGGCCGTGGCTGGTTTAGCGGCGGCGGAATGAGACATTTTGTCGTCCAAATGAAATGCCGGCAGGCCGGCGCGGTTCGTCGTGTTGCGGCGGTCTCGTATCACGGCGCGCGGCAATGGTCATCCCCTTGGCGTCGTTCGAACGCAACCCTTTACGACGCCGGCTTTTGGCTTTGACAGCGCTCCAAACTGCGGTTAAGGGGACCACTCTTTTATTGACGAGGCCTGACGTGGCAAAAGCTGAACTTGGCACCAAACGCATCGACCCTGAGACGGGACGGAAATTCTACGATCTCAACAAGGACCCGATCGTCTCGCCCTATACCGGCAAGAGCTATCCGCGCTCCTATTTCGACGAAGGCAAGATTTCCGCCATCGAGGAGGATGAGGAAGTCGCCGACAAAGAACTGGACGCCGACGAGGAGGAAGGCGCCGAAGTCGTCTCGCTCGAGGAAGCCGATGACGAGGCCAAGGGCGGCGGCGATGATCTTCCCGATCTCGGCGACGACGAGGACGTGGACCTCGGCGACGATGACGACGACACCTTCCTTGCCGACGAAGAGGAAGAGGATGACGACGTCGCCGATATGATCGGCGTCGGCGACGACGAGGACGAGGTCTGATTCCAGCCTCGGCGCGATTGTTGCCGGCCATTTTTGCCTGTGACGAAAAAGCGGTCTTTGAAGGCTTGATCTTGACCGAAGGCGGCGCTAGAAGCCGCCAGCACTAAACGACGGCGCGGTCCCAACCGCGCCGGATCTCTTCGCCGGAAACGGCGCCGGCTGACTGCCGGGAGTGGGGCCATAGCTCAGTTGGGAGAGCGCTTGAATGGCATTCAAGAGGTCGTCGGTTCGATTCCGATTGGCTCCACCAAACAGTCCTTCCTGAGCAAATTTTTCAGCCGGCCGAACGGAAAACCGCTCACACCTTTCCTGGTACTGCGCTAACCGCGTTCGGCGCGGGTCCTGGCGGCTTTGCGCGCTGCCGCCGATCGTCCGGCGGCGCCTTTGGTCTGCGCGGCTTTCCGGGCCGACGCTGACCGCTCTTCGGCTGTGCGGCCGAATGCGGCGCTCTTGGCCTGCCGCGACAGGGCCTTGCGGGAGGCGGTGCTTTTCGGCTCGCCCTCGAGCACCTTCGAGACCGCCTTCGAGACCTTCGGCTGACGCTTCGGCTTCCGTTCGCCCTGGCCTGCCTCGTAAGCGTATTCGGCGCTCTTGCGCGTGCTCTCCTTCACATCGCCTTTCTTGGGCGGAGGCAGGTCGACGCCCGCGCGGCGCGCCTCCGAAAGGCCGATGGCGATCGCCTGTTTGGTCGAGCGGGCGCCGTGCTTGCCTTGGCGGACTTTGTCGATTTCCGCGTGAACGAATTCGCCGGCCTGCGTGCTTGCCGACTTGCCTTCGCGCTTGTCTTCGCGCGCCTTTTCGATGGTTTTCTTGTCCGGCATTGTTTTCTCCTTATTCGAACGGGGCCATGATCGAACGCCGACAGGCCGCTTCGGATCGCGCATCAACGGCTTTCATAGGTGCCGACGAGGTCGGCGGTGGCGATCACATGCGGCTTCGCAAGCGCCAGAAGATCCGCGATTCCCGTCTTCCCGCCAGTTTCCAGCGTCTCCACGTCGAGAGCTGAAAGGCGGAAATGATAGTGGTGAACGCCGTGTCCTTTTGGCGGCTGAGGACCGTCGTAATGGGCATTGCCGAAGTCGTTCACGCCTTGGCGGAAACTTTCTGGCCCGGCGGTGCCTTCGGGCAGGCGGTCCCGGCCGGCGGCAATGTCATAGACCGCCCAATGGCGAAACATGCCGCGTGGCGCATCGGGATCCTCGACGACAAGCATGAAGCTTTTGGTCCCGGCTGGCGCATTCTTCCATCGCAGGGGAGGAGACAGATTGCCTCCGTTGCGGACATAGGGCTCGGGAATGGTCTGCCCGTTTTCAAAGGCTGAACTCTCAAGCGTGAAAGCCATGGCTGGAACTCCGTGCTCTTATCGCGTTCTTATCGAGAGATCCGCAACCGATTTTTGCTCGAATTTGTGGAGCGCAATCACCGCTGGTTTCTTGGGAACGCAGGGCAGCGGCGGGAGTTCCAGCATCATGCCCTGCGCGACGGAGCTCGATGGATGCTTTGCAAGTCGAGATATCGTCCCTGGGAAAGCCGCTCCAACGCAAGCGAACGCAGGTCATATTCGGCGAAACAAGCGCCGGAGGAAGTCCCTATGCCGGTGGCCGCAACTAGGCTAAGGCTTCCTGTCGGAGGGACGCTTATGAGAGTTCCGGTTTTGGGTGGGAAACTGGTGCAGGGACGGGTTCGATCTGGGCCGCTTGCGCGGCCAAAGAGTCTCTTGCCGATGTTTTGCATTGCGGTCGCGCTTGCCGCTTGTCGATCGACTCCAGACACACAGCCTGTTGCTGACCCGCAACCTGTCCCGGCCGCCATTGCTGCTCCCGCGCCGGCTTCGCCGAATTCGGCTGTGCTGGATCAGACGGCTGCGGTCGTTCCGCCCGGCAAGGGCGTTCCGGCCAGATACGCCGCATTCTCCGGCATATGGACGGGGCAGCTCAACGGCATGTATGACGGCAAGCTGGCTGTGCTGACCGTGTCCTCAGGCGGGCAGGTGACGGCAAGCTACGCATGGGGCGATCTGGCCGACAACAAGCCGGGCGTTGCCGATGGCTCCGGCAGGATCGCCGGCAACACTCTGAAGCTCGGGCGCCTGCCGAACGGCGCGGACATCACCGCCACGATGGCGTCGCCAGGAACGCTCAACGTCACCTACGCGCTTGCCGGCCAGACCTATACAGGCTCGTTCGCCCGGGTCAGCCAGTGAGCAAAGTCAGTCGCTGAGAACGCCACTCGCTAAGATTAGGATTGAGGCCGGTCTTGCGTGATCCGCACGCACATCGGCGTTCCGATCTCGTCGGTCTCGGCAAGCTTCTGCGCGGCGAGCGTCGCCTCGTCGAAGGCGTAGACGCCGAGACCGACGCCGCGCGCCCTGGAAATAGGGCGCCTCGCGATTGAGGCTGCCGACAAAGACAAGACAGGCGCTTTGTATCGATCTTCCTGGCATCGCCGGCGGCTCCTCCGCTAGTGCCGGCCTTGCGAAAATTTCGCCGATCGTCGCTTGCAAGGCAATCCCATATGTGAAAATATTATTCACAAAAGAAAACCGTGGGAGGAAAGCGACCATGCATCTCGCCATCCGGCATCGTGCCCGGAACCGCCTTGCAGGCCGCGCCGGAACTTCCCGGAGAGCAGCGTGAGCGCGTTCTCGCCGACCCTCGGCATCGCCTCGACGCATCCTGTCGACATGCCTGAGGCGCATGCCGAAATCCCTGTCTGGAATTCGGAAAACTGGTTCTACGAGGACTGGCAGCCAGGCCACAAAATCCGCTCGCTTCGCCGCACTATCGCCGAGGGCGAAAGCCACATGTTCAATACGCTGGTGCTGGATATCCACCCTTACGTGGCGGACCAAATGTTCGCCGAAAAGGAAGGCATCTTCGGCCGGCGGCTGGTGGCGGGCGCCTTCGTGTTCTCGGCCGGGCTCGGCCTCGTTGCCACCAACTGCCTCAACGCCTTTTCCTATGGCTATGACAGACTGCGCTTCATCAAGCCGGTCTTCATCGGCGACACCATCTACTCGATCCGCACCAACCTCGACAAAAGGCCGCGCTACCAGGACATGGGCCTGATCCGCGCCAGCTATGAAGTCTTCAAGGGTGAAGGAGAGCTGGTGCTCTACTGCGAGCATCTGCAGACGGTGAAATACAAGAACCCGGCCGATTTCGCCGGCAAAACCGAGAAGTGAATCGTGGCCGCTGACAACGAACTTCCGCTGACCGGCCTCGTCGTCATCGACATGAGTCAGTTCCTGTCGGGACCCTATTGCTCGCTGCGCCTGCTCGACCTCGGCGCGCGCGTCATCAAGATCGAGCGGCCCGACGGCGGCGACCTGTCGCGCCGGCTCTATCTCAGCGACACCGAGATCGGCGGCGATTCCACCATCTTCCACGCCATCAACCGCGGCAAGGAAAGCCTTGCCGTCGATTTGAAGAACGAAGCCGACCTCGCCGCGCTGCGCGGTCTGATCGCCAAGGCCGACGTGCTGATCCAGAATTTCCGGCCGGGCGTCATTGAACGCCTCGGCCTCGACTATGAGCATGTCAGCACGATCAACCCCCGGCTCGTCTATGCCTCGATCAGCGGCTATGGCGAGGAAGGGCCATGGGTGAAGCGCCCCGGCCAGGATCTGCTTGCGCAGGCGCGTTCCGGCGTCATGTGGCTGAACGGCGACGAGGAGCAGGGGCCGGTGCCGTTCGGGCTGGCGATCGCCGATATGCTGGCGGGCGCCGCCTGCGCCCAAGGCATCCTCGCCAAGTTGGTGCGGCGCGGCATCACCGGCGAGGGCGGCCACGTCGAAACCAGCCTGCTCGAAGCGCTGATCGATTTCCAGTTCGAAGTGCTGACCACGCATCTCAACGACGGCCGCCGCCCGCCGAAGCGCTCGTCCTTCCGCAGCGCCCATGCCTATCTCTCGGCGCCTTACGGCGTCTATCCGGCCAAGGACGGCTACCTGGCGGTCGCCATGACGCCGATCCCGAAAATTGCCGATCTGCTCGGATTACCTGAGCTCTCCCCGTTCCGCGACAGACCGGCGACCTGGTTCACCGACCGCGACGAGATCAAGGCGATCATCGCCAGACGCATCGCGGAAAAGACCATCGACGAATGGCTGGCCATCCTCGAGCCCGCCGACGTCTGGTGCGCCAAGGTGCTGACCTGGCCGGAATTGATGCAAAGTGAGGGCTTCAAGACCCTCGATATGCTGCAGACCGTGACCCGCGAGGACAATGTCTCGATCCTCACCACCCGCACGCCGCTGCGCGTCGACGGCGCGCGCGCCAGGGTGGATCGCGCCGCCCCGCGCATCGGCGAGCACAGCGACAAGATCCGCGCGGAGTTCGGCCTGTGAGCGGTATTTCGTTGAAAGGCATGACCTGGAGCCATCCGCGCGGCTATGACCCGATGGTGGCGTGCTCGGCGCTCTGGAAGGAAAAGACCGGGGTTTCGATCGAATGGGAAAAGCGCTCGCTGCAGGATTTCGAGTCCTTCCCGGTGGAAGAACTCGCCCGCGCCTATGATTTGATCGTCATCGACCATCCGCATGTCGGCCAGATCACAGCCGAGAAATGCCTGGCGCCGCTCGATGTGCCGGGACGCGAGGCGGAGCGCGAGGCGCTGGTCAGGGGGAGCGTCGGCAAATCCTATCCGAGCTACGCCTGGCAGGGCCGGCAATGGGCTTTCCCGATCGACGCCGCGACCCAGGTGCAGGCCTGGCGACCGGATCTGATCGAAGCCGCTCCGGCGATCTGGACCGAAGTGCTGGCGCTTGCCGAGCAGGGCCGCGTGCTCTTGCCGCTCCGGCCGCCACATTCGCTTATGTGCTTCTACACTTTGGCCGCCGATCTCGGCCGGCCATGCATAGTCGACGGTTCGGCCGACCTTGTCGAAGGCGAGACCGGCGAAACCGCCTTCGAGATGCTGCGTGAGATCGCAGCACTTGTCGATCCCGCATGCCTGACGATGGATCCGATCGCGGTGTTCGAAAGGATGGCAGAGCCCGGCTCGCGCATCGCCTGCGCGCCGCTGATCTACGGCTATGTTCCTTATGCTGTGGCAGGTTTCCGGCCGCACCGCCTTGCCTTCGCCGACATGCCGGTCGCCGGCTGCAACGGCCCGGTCGGCTCGGCGCTTGGCGGAACCGGCATTGCCGTCTCGGCTTTTTCCGCTGCGCCCGAGGCGGCGATCGACTTCGCCTATTGGATCGCCAGCGGCGAGGTGCAGCGCGGACCCTACGCTGCCGCCGGCGGCCAGCCCGGCCATGCCGCGGCCTGGGAGGACGATGCCATCAATGCCGCGACCGGCGACTTCTATCGCGCTACGCGCGCGACGCTCGAGGGCGCCTGGATTCGCCCGCGCCATGACGGCTACATGGCGTTTCAGCAGCAAGCCTCGGATCGCATCAACGAAGGCCTTGCCGGCCGGCAGGACGCCCGCCGCATCGTCGCCGACATCAACCGCTTGTTCCGGGAGAGTTTCGCGCCGGCCGCCGCCGATTAGTTCCACTGCACCAAGAGAGGAAAAAATGACCAGCCTAATACGCGGCCTACTCGCCGCAACTGCCAGGCCGCGCTCGGCTAGTCATCCTGCTGCTGGTGTCGCTTTACGGCCGCGAGCGCCACGTCCGGACACGATATAAATCGGGTGATTATCCAAGCCGCCAGAGCCGTCGCGCATTGCCGGAGAGCAGCCGTGTCCGCTCCGAGTCGCTCGTGCCGGCAAGCAGCGCGTGCGTGGCGGCAATCCATGTCGTCAGCCCGCCGCCCAGCGTGCAGACCGGCCAGTCGCTGCCCCAGATCACCCGATCCCAGCCGAAGCAACGGATCGTGTGCTCGACATAGGGCCGGAGCGTATCGACCGTCCAAATCGCCGGGTCTGCATAGGCGACGACGCCGGAGATTTTGCCGACGACATTAGGACGCTTGGCGATCGCCTCCATATGCTCGCGCCACGGATGCTCGGCATTACCCTTGATGTCAGGCACGCCGCAATGATCGAGGACGAACTGGACGTCGGGGGCGAGATCGGCGAGCGCCATCGCCTTCGGGATCTGATGTGGCAGCACCACCAGGTCGAAGGTCAGGCCGGTGCCGGCCAGCCGCTTGATGTTCTGGCGAAACAGCGCCCCTTCCGACAGGTCGTCGGGCACGACATGCAGCACGCGGCGGAAGCCCTTGACGAAAGGGTCAGCCTTGACGGTTTCCAGATAGGCCTCGAAGCCGGCCTCCTCCGGCCGGCAGGCGGCGATCGCTCCACGAAGCAGGCTCCCGGCCCGGCCGGCGACCGACTTCACATAAGCGGTCTCGGCAACGATGTCGGCCGGATCGACATCGACCTCCATATGCAGGACGCCTTCGACGCCTGAGCGTCGCGCATCGGCGGCGTATTCGTCATAGGAGAAATCGCGATTCAGCGCCGGCACGCCGGCCAGCCACGGATAGCGGAGCGCGCTCTGGTCGATCAGATGCAGATGCGTGTCGATGATCATGACGGCGTATCCTCCCTGCGTTCGGCAACTATCTCGCCGAAAAATCCATTATTCAAATAAGAAATTACGACGATTGCGGCACATCGGACCCGGCAAGCTGCGAGAGCCTGGCGGCAGCACCCTGCAGATGCCGAATCGTCAGCGTGATATCGGGCGCCGTGGGGGCGTTGACGAGCGTGATGTAAGGGATGGTCAGCGCCGCGATGGCCCTGCCGTCGGGGCCCAGCACCGGCGTCGAAAGATTATAGACGCCGGCGGTCTGCAGCGAGGCCATCATCTCGTAGCCGCGGTCGCGCACCTGGTCGAGGCGGGCGAAGAATTCCGGCGTCAGGTTGAGCTGTTCGGTGCTCTGCAGATGCTCGGCGATCATCATCTTGCGCTCTTCGGGCGAGCGGAAGGCAAGCAGCACATGGCCGGAGCCGGTGTCGAACAGGCTGATATGCGAGCCGACGCGGATCGAGATGCCCCAGTAGCGCGGCGCTTCCTGCTGGGCGATGACCACGGCGGCGCCGCGGTCGAACACCACCAACTGGTTGGCCTGCCATGACGTCTCGGCCAGTTCCCGCATGATCGGCGTCGCATAAGACACGAGACGCCGCACCGGCGCGTGCAACTGCGCGAGGCCGAAAAGCTTGAGCGTCAGCGAATAGCGGTCGCCGTCGATCTTGGTGACATAGCCGCGCCGCACCAGGCGGTCGAGCATGCGGTAAAACTCGTTCGGGCTGCGGTCGAGCCGCTTGGCGATCTCCGCCTGCGTCAGCCCCCCGTCCACACTGGACAAGAGCTCGAGAATGTCCAGCCCCTTGTCCAGCGCCGGCGCGCGGTAGCGGTCCCCATCTTCTTCCTCTGCCACCTGCCCCTCCAGTGAATTTCGATCTGCATATATGCATGAACTTCACTCGGCGGGAAGCACAATCGCCTTGACCCGGGAATGAAAATGCTATTTGCATATGAATGAAGCTTAAGCGATCGGTCGCGCACTCGGCGGACCGTCGCTGCAAGCCCATGGGAGGAGAACATGACGAGACTGGTTCTACGCATTTCCGCCGGCCTGGCTGGCCTGCTGCTGAGCGGCACCGCGTTTTCGGCCGATCTGCCCGGCAAATTTCCGGGCGTGACGATCGACGTGAAGCTGATCGGCGGCCAGCAATATGAAAAGCTCTACGAGCGCATCCCCGAATGGGAGAAGGCGACCGGCGCCAAGGTCAACATCCTGACCAAGAAGAACGGCTTCGATATCGATAAGGAACTGAAGTCCGACATCGCCTCGGGCAGCACCAACTGGTGCGTCGGCTGGAACCATTCGTCCTTCGCGCCGCAATATACCGATCTTTACACCGATCTCAGCAAGCTGCTGCCGAAGGAAGAGATCGACGCTTTCGTGCCATCGACGATCAAGGCCGCGACCATCGACGGCAAGCTGGAAATGCTGCCGCGCGCGCAGTTCGACGTCTCGGCGCTCTACTACCAGAAGAGCCTCTACGGGAACGCTGACAACAAGGCCAAGTTCAAGGCCAAATACGGCTATGACCTTGCGCCGCCGGACACCTGGAAGGAAGTCACCGACCAGGCCGAGTTCTTCGCCAACCCGCCCAATTTTTACGGCACCCAGTTCGCCGGCAAGGAAGAGGCGATCAACGGCCGTTTCTACGAGATGGTGGTCGCCGAGGGCGGCGAATATCTCGACAAGGACGGCAAGCCCGTCTTCAACTCCGAGGCCGGCATCCGGGCGCTCGACTGGTTCGTCAACCTCTATAAGGCCAAGGCCGTGCCTGCCGGCACCACGAACTATCTGTGGGACGATCTCGGCCAGGGCTTCGCCTCGGGCACCGTGGCGATCAACCTCGACTGGCCTGGCTGGGCCGGTTTCTTCAACGACCCGAAGTCCTCGAAGGTCGCCGGCAATGTCGGCGTGAAGGTCGCGCCCAAGGGATCTTCCGGCAAGCGGACCGGCTGGTCGGGTTTCCATGGCTTCTCGGTGACCGAGAACTGCCCGAACAAGGAAGCCGCGGCTTCGCTGGTATGGTGGCTGACCAATGAGGACAGCCAGAAGCTCGAAGCCGCCGCCGGACCGCTGCCGACCCGCACAGCGGTTTGGGACTGGGACCTTAAGCAGGCTGAGAACGATCCGTACAAGAAGGAGGTCCTCGCCGCCTTCCAGGAGGAAGCCAAGCACGCCTTCGCCGTGCCGCAGACGCCTGAGTGGATCGAGATCTCCAACGCCGTCTACCCCGAACTGCAGGCGGCGATCCTTGGCGACAAGACGTCCAAGCAGGCCTTGGACGAGGCGGCGGCCAAGGCGACGCAGATCCTTCAGGACGCCGGCAAGCTCTAGGCATCGCGCTCGCAAATCGCCTCCCCGGCAAACCGGGGAGGCTGCAGCCTTTGCGGCTGCTCAAATCTCACCCCAGGCTTTGGCCGGGGCTGGCTCAGTCGTTTCTTTCACAGGGTCCCGATGAAGGGCTTCAAGCCATCCGCGCCGTTCCTGCTGCTGCTCCCGGCCATCGTCGTGCTGGCGGCGGTGGTGGTGCTGCCGTTGATCCTGTCGCTCTATTCCAGCTTCACGCCGTTCCGCCTGACGCGGCCCGAGACCTTCTTCGTCTTCGTCGGTTTCCGGAACTATCTGTCGATCCTGTCCAATGCGGATTTCTGGTGGGCCTTCGGCCGCACCGTTCTGCTGCTCACCATCGCACTGAACCTCGAAATGCTGCTTGGCCTCGGCCTGGCCATGCTGGTCGAGAAGGCGACGCGCGGCCAGCGCATCCTGCGCACGCTGATGATGTTCCCGATGATGTTCTCGCCGATCCTGGTCGGCTTCCAGTTCAAATTCATGTTCAACGACAATATCGGCTTGGTGAACAACGCACTGCAGTCGTTGGGCATCACTGAGGACGCCATCCCGTGGCTGATCGAAGGCCATCTCGCCTTCATCGCCATCGCCATCGCCGAGATCTGGTCGTCGACCTCGATCTTCGCGATTCTGATCCTGGCCGGCCTGCTCGCCATGCCCAAGGAACCGATCGAGGCGGCGCGGGTCGATGGCTGCACGCCCTGGCAGACTTTCCGCTATGTCACCTGGCCCTTCGTCATGCCCTTCGCCTACATCGCCATGACGATCCGCTCGCTCGACGTCGCGCGCGCCTATGACATCGTCAAGATCATGACCGATGGCGGCCCGGCCGGCCGCACGGAGCTGTTGTGGACGCTGGTCGGGCGCACCGCCTACAGCGACGCGCGCATGGGCCTCGCCAACGCCATGGCCTATTTCTCGATCCTGCTGTCCATCGCCTTCACCGTCTATTTCTACAACAAGCTCGCCGCGGCGCGCGCGCAAATCGGCGCGGAGTGGTGAGGATGGACGAGAACGCCTCCGCCCGCCTCACGCGCCGCGCGCTCACCGTCGCGCATCGTGTCGGTCTCTTCCTCGCTATGCTGGTCATCTGTCTCCCGGGCATATGGATCGTGCTGTCGTCGCTCAGGCCCACGGTCGAGATCATGGCCAAGCCGCCGGTCTGGATCCCGCAGCAGCTCTCCGTCGAAGCCTATATCGCCATGTTCAGCGGCATCGGCAAAGGCGGCATCCCGGTGCTCGACTATTTCCGCAATTCGCTGATCATCTCCGTCACCTCGACGGTGATCGCGGTGGCCATCGGCATGGCCGGCGGCTACGCCTTCGCGCGCTACCGCTTCCGAGGCAAGTCGGGCATGTTCCTCGGCCTGATGCTGACGCGCACCGTGCCCGGTATCGCGCTCTCGCTGCCCTTGTTTTTCCTCTATGTACGGCTGGGCATCATCGACACCCATATCGGCATGATCCTCGCTTATGTCGCGCTTAACGTGCCGTTCACGATCTGGCTGATCGACGGCTTCTTCCGCCAGGTGCCGAAGGACCTTGCCGAAGCAGCCCAGATCGACGGCTGCACGCGCTGGCAGGCGTTCTGGCAGGTCGAATTCCCGCTGGCGCGCCCGGGCATCGCCTCGGCCGCTATCTTCGCCTTCCTCACCTGCTGGAACGAGTTCGCTTTGGCCTCGCAGCTCACCCGCTCGGTCAATTCCAAGACGCTCCCGGTCGGGCTGCTCGACTATACGGCCGAGTTCACCATCGACTGGCGCGGCATGTGCGCGCTGGCCGTGGTGATGATCATCCCGGCGTTGACCCTCACCTACATCGTCCAGAAACACCTCGTCGACGGTCTCACCTCCGGCGCGGTGAAAGGTTGAACTGCATGGCAACGGTTTCGCTGAAAAAGCTCACCAAGCGCTACGGCAACATGGAGATCGTGCACGGCATCGATCTCGAGATCGCCGACCGCGAATTCATCGCGCTGGTCGGCCCGTCCGGCTGCGGCAAATCGACGACGTTGCGCATGATCGCCGGCCTCGAGGATATCAGCGGCGGCACCATCGACATCGGCGGGCGCATGGTCAACGACCTGCCGCCGCGCTCGCGCAACATCTCGATGGTGTTCCAGTCCTACGCGCTCTATCCGCATATGACGGTGCGCGAGAATCTCGGCTTCTCCTTGAAGATCGCGGGTGCGGCCAAGGACCACATGGACCGGCGCGTTGCCGAAGCTTCCGCCATCCTCGGCCTCGACGAACTGCTGGAGCGCCGCCCCTCGCAGCTCTCCGGCGGCCAGCGCCAGCGCGTCGCCATGGGCCGCGCCATCGTGCGCGACCCGGATGTCTTCCTGTTCGACGAGCCGCTCTCCAACCTCGACGCCAAGCTGCGCACGCAGATGCGCACCGAGATTAAAAAGCTGCACGCCAAGGTCAAGTCGACGGTCATCTACGTCACCCACGACCAGGTCGAGGCGATGACGCTGGCCGACCGCATCGTCATCATGCGCTCGGGCCATATCGAGCAGGTCGGCACGCCGGACGAGGTGTTCAGCCGGCCCGCCATCCGCTTCGTTGCCGGCTTCATCGGCTCGCCGCCGATGAACCTGCACGAAGCGACGGTGAGCGATGGCAGGCTGATGTTCAGCGGCGGCGACAGCCTGCCTCTGCCCGGACAGTTCAAGTCGAAGACGGCTGCCGGCGACAGGGTCGTGTTCGGTATCCGTCCCGATGATTTCTACCCGACTGGCCACGGCCTGAGCTCCGGCGGCGAAACAGAAGTCCACCGCGCCGAGCTGCCGGTCAGCATCACCGAGCCGCTCGGCAACGAGACACTGGTCTTCGCCGAGTTCAACGGCACCGACTGGGTCTCGCGCATGCTCAATCCGAAGCCGCTGAAAGCCGGCGACAGGATCGGCATGAGCTTTGATCTCAGCCGCGCGCATCTGTTCTC
The DNA here is from genome assembly GCF_020165195.1 of Mesorhizobium sp. CA14. Classification (GTDB taxonomy): domain Bacteria; phylum Pseudomonadota; class Alphaproteobacteria; order Rhizobiales; family Rhizobiaceae; genus Mesorhizobium. The sequence goes on from NZ_JAIUHR010000010.1 coordinate 25,240, forward strand.
CGCCGAAACCGGCAAATCGCTGAGGAGCTGAGCATGGCGAGAATCGAGAAAATCGAACTGCGCATGGTCGACCTCGTGCCGAAGGTGAAGCGCACGGACGCCATCCAGAGCTTCGTCAGCCAGGAAACGCCGATCGTCACCATCACCGATGCCGACGGCGCATCGGGCACCGGCTACAGCTATACGATCGGCACCGGCGGTTCATCGGTGATGCGGCTTCTGGCCGACCATCTTGCGCCGCGCCTGATCGGCCGCGACGCCGACCAGATCGAGGCGATCTGGCACGAGCTTGAATTCGCCACCCACGCCACCACCATCGGCGCCATCACCGCGATTGCGCTGGCCGCGATCGACACCGCGCTGTGGGACTTGCGCGCCAGGAAGCAGAACCTGCCGCTCTGGAAGCTCGCCGGCGGCGCCAAGGACCGCTGCCCGCTCTACACGACAGAGGGCGGCTGGCTGCATATCGAAACGCAGGCACTGGTCGACGATGCACTGGAAGCGAAGGCCAAGGGCTTCACTGGCTCGAAGGTTAAGATCGGCAAGCCGCACGGTTCGGAGGACGTCGCGCGGCTGTCGGCGGTGCGCAAGGCGGTCGGCGACGGCTACGAGATCATGACCGACTGCAATCAGGGCTTTTCCGTCGACGAGGCGGTCCGCCGCGCCGAGCGGCTGCGCGAGCTCGATCTCGCCTGGATCGAGGAGCCGCTGCCGGCCGACGACATCGACGGCCATGTGCGGCTGTCGAACTCGACCGCGACGCCGATCGCCGTCGGCGAGTCGCTCTATTCGATAAGGCATTTTCGCGAGTACATGCAGAAAGGCGGCTGCAACATCGTCCAGGTTGACGTCGGCCGCATCGGCGGCATTACCCCTTGGCTGAAAGTCGCCCACGCCGCGGAGGCCTTCGACATGCCGGTCTGCCCGCATTTCCTGATGGAGTTGCATGTCAGCCTGGTCTGCGCCATCCAGAACGGCAAATATGTCGAATATATTCCGCAGCTCGACGAGTTGACGGGCGCCAAGATGCGCATCGAGAATGGCCATGCGCTGGCGCCCAGCGAGCCCGGCATCGGCATCGACTGGGACTGGGACGCAGTGAAGGCAAAGAGCATCGCCGAGTTCACCACGGCGATCGTGAAATAGGGAGACGGATGATGCAGCGCATGGGAATGGTGCTGGGCTTGAAGCCTGAGAAGGTCGCGGAATATGTCCGCCTTCACGCTGCCGTCTGGCCGGACGTGCTGACCATGATTTCGGCCTGCAACATCAAGAACTATTCGATCTACCTGAAGCGGCCGGAGAACCTGCTTTTCTCCTATTTCGAATATCACGGCACCGACTACGCCGCCGACATGGCCAAGATGGCGGCCGACCCGAAGACGCAGGAATGGTGGTCCGTTTGCATGCCGTGCCAAGAGCCGCTGGAGACCCGAAAGGAAGGCGAATGGTGGGCGCCGATGGACGAGGTCTTCCATTATGACTGATGCCTTCGATCCGGCATCGCTGGCGCAGTCCTGGCCGAAGCCTTTAAAACCGCGCCCGATCGTGACGTTCGGCGCCGGCTCGATCGTCGGCGACGCGCATTTTCCCGCCTTCCGTAAAGCCGGGTTCCCGATTTCCGGCCTCTACGATCCGGACCAGGCCAAGGCGCAAAAACTCGCCGAGACATGGGGCGTGACGGCATTCCGTTCGGTCGAGGAGGCTGCGGCCGTCAAGGACGCAATCTTCGATCTGGCGACGCCGCCAGGCCGGCATGCCGAGGTGCTGAAGGCTTTGCCCGATGGCGCGGTGGTGCTGATCCAGAAGCCGATGGGCAATTATCTCGGCGAAGCGACGGAAATCCTCGAAATCTGCCGCGCCAAGCAGCTCAAGGCGGCGGTCAATTTCCAGCTCCGTTTCGCGCCGATGATGCTGGCGCTGAAGGACGCGATCGCCAAGGGCTGGCTGGGCGAGGTGGTGGATTTCGACGCGCTGCTCGCGCTAGACACGCCCTGGCAGCTCTGGGAATTCCTGCTCAAGGCGCCGCGCGTCGAGATCGCCATGCATTCGATCCATTATCTCGACCTGATCCGCCAGCTTCTCGGCAATCCGCTGGGCGTGCATGCCAAGACGCTTGGCCATCCCAATCACAAGGTCGCGCAGACCCGCACCAGCGCCATCCTCGACTATGGCGACACGGTGCGCTGCGCGCTCTCGATCAACCACGACCATAAATTCGGGCGCCGCTACCAGGCCTGCGAGTTCCGCATCTGCGGCACCGAGGGCGCGGCCTATGTCAAGCTCGGTCTGAACCTCGACTATCCGCGCGGGGAGCCGGACATCCTGGAAATCTATCCGAAAGGCGGGTCGGACTGGGTCGCCGTGCCGCTCGCCGGCGAATGGTTCCCCGATGCCTTCGTCGGCCGCATGGCCAATGTCCAGCGCTTCGCGTCCGGGGAAGACGCCGAACTGGTGAGCTCCGTCGAGGATGCCTGGCACACCATGGCGCTGGTCGAGGCCGCCTATAAATCGAGTGCCGCGCCGGCGACGCCGCTGGCCGCAAAGCCGTAAGGCCGGACATGGAACAGACCACCTATTTCGAGGACTACGAGATCGGCTCGTCGCGCCTCACCAGCGGCCGCACCATCACGGAGACGGACTTCGTCGTCCATGCCGGCCACACCGGCGATTTTTTCCCGCATCACATGGATGCCGAGTTCATGAAGACCACGCCCTTCGGCCAGCGCATCGCGCATGGCACGCTGGTCTTCTCGGTCGGCGTCGGGATGACGGCGAGCGTCGTCAATCCCGTCGCCTTCTCCTATGGCTACGACCGGCTGCGCTTCATCAAGCCGGTCTTCATCGGCGACACGATCCGCACGCGCACCACCATCGCCGCCAAGGAAGACGACCCGAAACGGCCAAACGCGGGACGCGTCATCGAGCGCGTCGAGGTTTTAAACCAGCGCGACGAGGTCGTGCTGGCGGCGGATCACATCTATATCGTCGAGCGACGGCCCGGCTGAACACGGAGACAAAAACATGGCGGATATCACTGGCAAGGTCGTGGTGGTCACGGCGGCCGCGCAGGGCATCGGACGGGCAAGCGCGCTGGCTTTCGCCAAAGCCGGCGCCATCGTCCACGCCACCGATATCAACGAGACGGCCCTGGCCGAACTCAGCAAGACGCCCGGTATTACGACGCGAAAACTCGATGTGCTGAACGAGGACGCGGTGAAGGCGGCCTTCGCCGAAATCGGCCAAGTCGACGTGCTGTTCAACTGCGCCGGCTTCGTCCATGCCGGCTCGATCCTGGAGATGAAGGATGAGGATCTCGACTTTGCCTTCAACCTCAATGTGCGCGCCATGATCCGCACCATCCGCGCCGTGCTGCCCGGCATGTTGGAGCGCGGCGACGGTTCGATCATCAACATGGCATCGGTTGCGGGCGCCCCGAAGGGCGTGCCGAACCGCTTCGCCTATGGCGTGACCAAGGCGGCCGTGATCGGCCTGACAAAATCGATTGCCGCCGACTACGTCGCTAAAGGAATCCGCTGCAACGCCATCTGCCCTGGCACCGTCGAAAGCCCCTCGCTTCAGGGCCGCATGCAGGCGCAGGGCGACTATGAGGCGGCGCGCGCGGCCTTCATCTCCCGCCAGCCGATGGGCAGGATCGGCACGCCGGAGGAGATCGCCGACCTTGCAGTCTATCTCGCCGGCGCCACCTATACGACCGGGCAGGCCTATAACATCGACGGCGGCTGGTCGATCTGAGGCCGTTTCGGCAGCCAGGTTGAGCGACGGCGGCGATCCAACGACGAGGCGGGCCAGTACGAGGCAGCAATGACGAAAATCACGGACCTCAGAACCTTTGATCTCCGCTTCCCGACATCGCAAAGCCTCGACGGCTCGGACGCGATGAATCCGGACCCGGATTACTCGGCCGCCTATGTCATTCTCGACACCGATGTCCCGTCGCTGAAAGGCCATGGACTCACCTTCACCATCGGCCGCGGCAACGAGATCTGCTGCGCAGCGATCGAAGCGCTGCGCCATCTCGTCGTCGGGCTCGATCTCGACTGGGTGAAAGAGGACCCCGGCCGCTTCTGGCATCACGTGACCGGCGACAGCCAGCTGCGCTGGATCGGGCCGGACAAGGGCGCCATCCATCTCGCGGTCGGCGCCGTGGTCAACGCGGTCTGGGATCTCTGGGCCAACGAAGCCGGCAAGCCGGTCTGGCGCCTGGTCGCCGAGATGAGCCCGGAAGAGATCGTGCGCCTCGTCGACTTTCGCTATATCACCGACGCCATCACGCCGGCCGAGGCGCTGGAGATTTTGAAGAAGGCCCAGGCCGGCAAGGCCGAGCGCATCGCCACGCTCGAGCGCGAAGGCTATGCCTGCTACACCACCTCGGCCGGCTGGCTCGGCTATCCGGACGACAAGCTCAGGCGCCTCTGCCAGGAAGCAGTCGACGATGGGTTCAACCACATCAAGCTGAAGGTCGGCCGCGACCGCGCCGACGACATCCGCCGCCTCGGGATTGCTCGCGAGGTGATCGGCCCAGACCGTTACCTGATGATCGACGCCAACCAGGTCTGGGAGGTCGACCAGGCGATCGACTGGCTCAAGGACCTCGCCTTCGCCAAGCCCTTCTTCATCGAGGAGCCGACCAGTCCCGACGACATCGCCGGCCACGCGAAGATCCGCAAGGCTATCGCTCCGATCAAGGTCGCGACCGGCGAGATGTGCCAGAACCGTATCATGTTCAAGCAGTTCATCGCCGGCGACGCGATCGACATTGTGCAGATCGATTCCTGCCGCATGGGCGGCCTGAACGAGGTTCTGGCGGTGCTTCTGATCGCCGCCAAATTCGGCCTGCCGGTCTGGCCGCATGCCGGCGGCGTCGGCTTATGCGAATATGTCCAGCATCTGTCGATGATCGACTATGTCGCTGTGTCAGGCAGCAAGGACGGGCGGGTCATCGAATATGTCGACCATCTGCACGAACATTTCCTGGAACCCTGCGTGATCCGCAACGCCGCCTATATGCCGCCAGGCGCCCCCGGCTTCTCGATCGAGATGAAGGCCCAGTCGATCGAGAATTACCTGCATCGCCCCTGAAAGCTGGCGCTGCAAACGGTGCCGCGCCGCGCGACCAGACCGCTGCGAATCGGCTATGACATGTCGCATGCAGGAGACTTCCCTCTACGAGCCGGTGAAGCGGTTCCTCGAGAGCATGGATTTCGCCGTCAAGGGCGAGATCGGCGGCTGCGACGTGGTCGGCGTGCGCGCGGGCGAGCCGGATGTCGTCGTCATCTGCGAGCTGAAGCTGCAATTCAACCTCGAGCTCGTCCTGCAAGCCGTCGACCGCGCGGCGGCCTGTGACGAGGTCTGGCTGGCTGCTTTGATGTCGGCGCGCGGCAAGGGCCGCGAGCACGACCGTCGCTTCCGCGCGCTCTGCCGCCGCCTCGGCTTCGGCCTGTTGGGTGTCGGCAAGAAAGGCGAGGTGGAGCTGCTGCTCAGTCCCGCCGCCTTGCCGCCGCGCCGAGATCCCAGGCGGCGCTCACGGCTGGTCGAGGAGCATCACCGCCGCAAAGGCGATCCGTCCATCGGCGGCAGCACGCGCAACAAGCCGATCATGACCGCTTATCGCCAGGAGGCGCTGGCCTGCGCCGCCGCCTTGGCCGACGGTCCGAAGCGGCCGCGCGATCTCAAGGCCTTTTCGCCGCGCGCCGCCAGCATCCTTTTGCACAATTACTATGGCTGGTTCGCCAGGGCCGAGCGCGGTGTCTACGCGCTGACCGAAGCTGGCCTTGCGGCGATCCAACCGCTTCCGGCAGCGTTATAGGCCATTGCGTCGGGCAATCTTCGCCAGCTTACCGCCCGGCGTATGCTTACCACTCGGCGAATGAGCCGTCCCTGTGGCGCCAGACCGGGTTGCGCCAGCGGTGTCCTTCGCGGGCGCGCTCCTTCACATAGTCTTCATCGATCTCGACGCCCAGGCCCGGGCCATCGGGAATGGCGACATAGCCGTCCTGGTAGCGGAACACGTCCTTGTTGGCGGCATAGTCGAGCAGGTCGTTGCCGGCATTGTAGTGGATGCCGAGACTCTGCTCCTGGATGAAACAATTGTAGCTCACGGCGTCGAGCTGCAGGCACGCGGCCAGCGCGATCGGCCCGAGCGGACAGTGCGGCGCCACAGCCACGTCATAGGCTTCGGCCATCGCCGCGATCTTGCGGCATTCGGTGATGCCGCCGGCATGCGAGAGATCCGGCTGGATGATGTCGACGACCGCTTCCTCGAACACCGACTTGAAGTCCCATCGGCTGTAGAGCCGTTCGCCGAGCGCGATCGGCGTCGAGCCGAGCGCGGCGACCTCCTTCAGCGCCTCGCGGTTTTCGCTGAGCACCGGCTCTTCGATGAACATCAGCCGGTATGGCTCCAACTCCTTGACCAGGATGCGCGCCATCGGCCGGTGCACGCGGCCATGGAAATCGACCGCGATGCCGATATTGGGGCCGACCGCCTCGCGTACCATGGCGACGCGCTCTATAGCCGCGTCAATCTTGTCGTGACTGTCGACGATCTGCAATTCCTCGGTGCCGTTCATCTTGAGCGCCTGGAAGCCGCGCGCCACCATATCCCTGGCGCCGGCCGCCACTTCCGCCGGCCGGTCGCCGCCGATCCAGGAATAGACCTTGATCGTCTCGCGCAGCCTGCCGCCGAGCAATTCATGCACCGGCACGCCAAGCGCCTTGCCCTTGATGTCCCACAGCGCCTGGTCGATGCCGGCAATGGCGCTCATCAGGATCGGCCCGCCGCGATAGAAGCCGCCGCGATGCATCACCGTCCAATGATCCTCTATCAGACGCGGATCCTTGCCGATCAGATAATCGGCCAGTTCCTTGACCGCCGCTTCGACCGTCAGCGCCTTGCCTTCGACCACCGGCTCGCCCCAGCCGCTGATGCCGGCATCGGTCTCGATCTTGAGGAACAGCCAGCGCGGCGGAACGATATAGGTGGTCAGAGCGGTGATCTTCATGCGGCCGGCCGGTCTCAGTTGTTCTTCAGTTTCTTGGCGCTGACGAGGTCGCGCGCGGCAAGGTCGAGTATCTTGTTCGCCGCGTTGCGCGCGGCGACGGCGTCGCGCATGCGCAAGGCCTCGACCACTTCGCCATGCGCCGCCGCCGCTTCCCTGCGCCTGACCGGCGAGATCGTTGCGGTGGCTTCCAGCGAAAACAACAGCGCCGTGTCGATCAGCTTGCCTATCTGGCGGAAGATCGGGTTGTGGCTCGCGCCATAGACGATCTGGTGGAAGACGATGTCGGAGCGCGAGAACTGCGTCAGGTCCTCGCCTGCGCCGGCCATGCCTTGCCAAGCCAGTTCGAGATCGGCGATCTCCTGCAGCGTCGCGCGCGTTGCCGCAAGTTCGGCGACCAGCGGCTCGATGGCGCGGCGGGTTTCCAGGATCGCGTCGAACAGCTTGTCGTCCAGCGCATGCGGCGCATGCCAGGCCAGCACCTGCGGGTCGATGATGTTCCAGTTGTCCTGGTCGCATACCACCGTGCCGACGCGTGGCCGGGACAGCACCAGCCCCTTGGCCGCCAGCACTTTCAGCGCTTCGCGGATGACGGTGCGGCTGACGCCATATTCGATGCCGAGATCGTTCTCGGTCGGCAGTGACGACCCGGCCGGATATCGTCCGGAGAATATGTCGGAGGCGATCGCCTTGGTCACGTCGGGCATGACGCGCGGACGGCGCGCCGTCTCGCGCGTTTCCGTGTCTTCGTCAGCCTTCTTCGGTGTTTCGTTCACCTCAGCCCCTCCTCCAAGGCAGCGAACCGTTCGGTTTGCGCGCAATTGGTCCGGCCTTAGCGGATGCGAGTGATTTGCGCCAGCGACTACTTATCGGACTACCTACCTCATTTATCATACCAGATCAATTGACGGGTATGATAAAATTGATTACACACTGCCAATCCGGGCTGGGCGCCCGGCTGTTTGCTGGGAGGTAATCATGCGACTTTTGAAAACCGCGCTCGTCGCGGGTGCTCTCGCCGTTTTGTCGGTCACCACGATCGCGTCGGCCTACGCTCAGGACACCAAGATCGGCTTCATCGTCAAACAGCCGGAGGAGCCCTGGTTCCAGGACGAATGGAAGTTCGCCGACCAGGCCGCCAAGGAAAAGGGTTTTACTCTCGTCAAGATCGGCGCTGAGGACGGCGAGAAGCTGATGTCGGCGATCGACAATCTGGGCGCTCAAGGAGCGCAGGGCTTCGTCGTCTGCACGCCGGATGTGAAGCTCGGCCCCGGCATCGTCGCCAAGGCCGCCGCCGACAATCTCAAGCTGATGACGGTCGACGACCGCCTCGTCGGCGCCGACGGTAAGCCGCTGGAGGATGTGCCGCATATGGGCATCTCCGCCACCAAGATCGGCGAGGCCGTGGGTCAGGCCATCGTCGACGAGATGAAGTCGCGCGGCTGGAAGATGGACGAGGTCGGCGCGATCCGCGTTTCGTACGACCAGCTGCCGACCGCCGTCGACCGCGTCGAAGGCGCGATCTCGGTGCTGAAGGCCGCCGGCTTCAAGGCCGAAAACATCTTCGACGCCCCGCAGGCCAAGACCGACACGGAAGCCGCGCTCAATGCCGCGACCGTGGTGCTCAACGCCCATGCCGACATCAAGAAGTGGATTGCCTTCGGCCTCAATGACGAGGCGGTGCTGGGCGCCGTGCGCGCTTCCGAAAGCGTCGGCATTCCGGCGGACGGCATGATCGGCGTCGGCATCGGCGGCGCGGAATCGGCGATCAACGAGTTCAAGAAGCCCGCCGCCACCGGCTTCGTCGGCACGGTGATCATCTCGCCCAAGCGCCACGGCTACGAGACGGCGCTCGACATGTATGACTGGATCGCCAACAACAAGGAGCCGGCGAAGCTGACGCTGACCGCCGGCGCGCTGGCCAAGCGCGACGATTACCAGAAGGTGCGCAAGGACCTCGGCATCGAATAGTCCTCCCTGTACAAACAGGCGGCGGCTTGGTGCCGCCGCCTGTTTGGCATGCCCAAGAAGGATCGAAGCCCCGTGTCCTTTCTCGAATTCTCCAACATCACCAAGACCTATCCGGGCGTCAGGGCTCTGTCCGATGTGTCGTTCGGCGTCGAAAAGGGCGCCGTGCACGGATTGATGGGTGAGAACGGCGCCGGCAAATCCACCCTCATCAAGATTCTGTCCGGCGACCAGCATGCCGATGCCGGCGAGATAAGCATCGACGGCAAGGTCCAGGCCTATGCCTCGACCAGGAATGCCTTCGACAATGGCGTCATCGTCATCCACCAGGAATTGCAGCTGGTGCCCGAGCTGAGCGTCGCCGAGAATCTCAGCCTCGGACGCTTTCCGGCAAGCGCCGGCGTGATCGCCCGCCGCCGCATGCTCGATGATGTCGGCGCCAAGCTGAAATCGGCCGGCATCGATATCGACATGCGCCGCAAGGTCAAGACGCTCTCGATCGGCGAGCGCCAGATGGTCGAGATCGCCAAGGCGGTGATGCTCGACGCCCGCGTGATCGCGCTTGACGAGCCGACCTCGTCGCTGTCCTCGCGCGAAAGCGAGATCTTGTTCGCGCTGATCGGCCGGCTGCGCGGCGAGGGCAAGGTCATCATCTATGTCTCGCACCGCCTCGACGAGGTGTTCCGGCTCTGCGACAGCCTGACGGTGCTGCGCGACGGCAAGCTTGCAGCGCATCATCAATCGCTGAAGGATGTCACCCGCGATCAGGTCGTGGCCGAAATGGTCGGCCGCGAGATTTCCGACATCTGGGGTTTTCGGCCGCGCAAGAGGGGAGAGGTTCGCCTAAAGGTCGACAAACTGAGCGGCGCCAGGCTGCGCACGCCGGCAAGCTTCGAAGCCCGCGCCGGCGAGATCGTCGGCTTCTTCGGCCTCATCGGCGCTGGCCAATCCGAACTGATGCGGCTTGTCTTCGGCGCCGACCCGCGTTCGGGTGGGACGATCACGGTTGACGGCAAGGCGGTTGCCGCCGCCAGCCCGCATGACGCGATCAGGGCCGGCATCGTGCTGTGCTCGGAGGACCGCAAGCATGACGGCATCATCCAGGGCCGCTCGATCGAGGAGAACATCAACATCTCGTCCAGGCGCCATCACACGCGCTTCGGCGTGCTTAGCCGGACCAGCGAGATCGCGACAGCTGAAACCTTCATCAAGAAGCTCAAGGTGCGCACGCCGTCGCGCAAGCAGGACATCGTCAATCTCTCCGGCGGCAACCAGCAGAAGGTCATCCTCGGCCGCTGGCTGTCGGAGCAGAACATCCGCGTGCTCATCGTCGATGAGCCGACACGCGGCATCGATGTCGGCGCCAAATCGGAGATCTACGAGCTGCTCTACCAGCTGGCCGATGAGGGCATGGCGATCGTCGTCGTCTCCTCCGAGCTGCCGGAAGTGATGGGCATTTGCGACCGCATCCTGGTGATGTGCGGTGGGCGCATCAGCGCCGAGCTCGCGCGCGATCAGTTCGCCGAAAAGGCGATCCTGGCCGCGGCGCTCCCCGACAAGAAAACCCCCGACGCGATCGCATCCTGAGGACTTCTAATGACCAGTCGGCTGAAGAAGATCCTGCTCGGCGAACAAGGCCTCGCCGTCATCTTCATTGTCGCCTTCGCGCTGGTGTCGCTGCTCGTGCCGAACTTCCTCACCGACCGCAACATGCTCGGTCTGCTTCAGTCCGTGGTCACCGTCGGCATCGTCGCCTGCACGATGATGTTCTGCCTCGCGGCGCGCGACTTCGACCTGTCGGTCGGCTCCATCGTCGCCTTTGCCGGAATGGTCGCGGTGATGGCCTCGAACGCAACCGGCTCGATCCTGCTTGGCCTCGTCGCGGCCATCGCCTGCGGCGCCGTCGTCGGCTGGGTCAATGGCGTCGTCATCGCCAAGTTCCGCATCAACGCCCTGATCACCACTCTGGCCACCATGCAGATCGTGCGCGGTTTCGCGCTGATCTCGTCGGACGGCCGCGCCGTGGGCATCAACAGCCCGGACTTCTACCAGCTGGCCCTCTCGAAGCTGCTCGGCATCCCGACGCCGATCTGGGTGCTGGCGGTGCTCTTCGCCATTTTCGGCTTTGTGCTCAACAGCACCGTCTTCGGCAAGAACACGCTTGCCATCGGCGGCAATCCGGAGGCTTCGCGCCTTGCCGGCGTCAATGTCGACCGGACGCGCATCTGGATCTTCACGCTCCAGGGCGTGGTCTGCGGCATCGCCGGCATCCTGCTTGCCTCGCGCATCACCTCGGGTCAGCCCAACGCCGCGGTGGGCCTGGAACTGTCGGTGATCTCGGCCTGCGTGCTCGGCGGCGTCTCGCTTGCCGGCGGCAGGGCGACGATGTCGGGCGTCATCGTCGGTGTGCTGATCATGGGCATCGCCGAGAACGCCATGAACCTGCTCAACATCCCGGCCTTCTACCAATACATCGTCAGAGGCGTGATCCTGCTTCTGGCCGTGCTCCTCGACAATCTGCGTTCTTCGGCATTGGGGCGGCGCTGATGGGACGTCTTAAGGGAAAACGCATCTTCCTCACCGGCGCCGCGCAAGGCATCGGCTACGCCATCGCCGAGGCCTGTCTGCGCGAGGAGGCCGAGCTGTTCCTGGTCGACCTCGACGCGAGCCTGCTCGCCGAAAGTGCCGGCCGTTTGGGCAACGTCGCGCATGCCGCAGCAGACATCGCCAATGCCAAGGCAATCGAAGCCGCCATGGCGGCGGCGACGAAAGCCATCGGTCCGGTCAATACCGTGATCAACAATGCCGGTATGAACGTCTTTTCGACGCCGCTCGAAGCCACCGAGGATGACTGGGCGCGCAATCTCGACGTCAATGTGAAAGGCGCTTGGCACTGCGCTAAGGCGGCGCTGCCGGGGATGATCGGGCAGGGCGGCGGCGTGATCCTCAACATCGCCTCCACGCACGCCTTCACCATCATCCCGCGCACCTTTCCCTATCCCGTCGCCAAGCATGCTCTGCTCGGCCTGACCAAATCGCTGGCGATCGAATATGCCGGCGACAATATCCGCGTGAACGCGCTGGCGCCCGGTTATGTCGCCACCCAGAAGGTGGTCGACTACTGGAACAGCTTCGACGATCCGGAGGCCGCGCGCGCCAAGACGCTGGCGCTGCATCCGGGCGGGCGGATCGCCACGCCTGAGGAGATCGCCATGGCGGCAGTCTTTCTCGTCTCGGACGAATGCCCTTTCATCAACGCCGCCTGCCTCGTCGCGGATGGCGGCCTGAGCGTGCTTCACCACCCCTGACACAAAGCCATAGATCGGAGGAAACAATGGCAAATGATGTCTTCGCGAAATCCCTGCTGACGCGCCGGCAGGCGCTTGCGCTTGGTGCAAGCGCCGCGCTGGCGGGCGCGTTGCCGCGCGGCGCCTTCGCCGCGGACGAGAAGGTGACGCTCTGGCATGGCTGGACCGGCGCCGACAACACCACCGCGCTCAACGGCGTCATCGATACCTTCAACAAGGGCGGCAAGGGCGTCACTGTCGAGCCGACCGGCTATGACTGGGACACGTTGTTTTCCAAATGGGTGGTCTCCTCGGCCGGCGGCCGCGCGCCCGACCTGGTGCTCTTCCACATCACCGAACTGCCGGAATTCGCGACGCGCAAGGTCATCCGCCCGATCGACGACGTCGTCGCCTCGTCCGGTCTCGACCTGTCGCAGGTTCCGGATGCCGGCCGCACCGGGGTGACCTTCGATGGCAAGGTCTATGCCGCGCCGCTCGACGTGCATCCGCTCGGCTTCTATTACAACGTCGACATGGTGCAGGAGGCGGGTCTCGATCCGGCCAAGCCGCCGAAGAGCGGCGAGGAATTCCTCGAATGGGCAAAGAAGCTGACGGTCAAGGACGGCAGCGGCAAGATCACGCGTTACGGCTTCGAATTGCCGAACACCTGGGCGACCGCGCGCTGGATCTGGTTCAGCCTGATGTACCAGTTCGGCGGCACTTTTCTTGACGACAAGGGCCTGGCTGCGGTCGACAGTGAGGCCTCGCAGAAGGCGCTGCAATATCTCGTCGACCTGATCAACGTGCATGGCGTGACCAACCCCGAGGTCGGCGGCAACAAGGGCGAGGACGCCTTTGCTTCCAAGCAGGTCGCGATGAAGTTCATCGGCCCCTGGGAGGTCAATCTGCGCATGGCGCAGAAGATGAATTTCATGACCGCGCAATTGCCGGTGTTTGGCCAGAAGGCGGCCGTCTGGGCGAACTCGCATTGCATGGCGGTGTCGAAGCAGAAAAGCGACGACAAGCTCGCCGCCGATGGCACATTCATGAAGTGGTTCTTCGACAACTTTGCCGCGCCTGCCACCACCGTCGGCATCATCCCGCAGAGCAAAGCGGTGCGTGAAAGCGCCGCCTTCACCGGCACCGAGCAGTACAAATACTTCAAGTCCTTCGTCGACGACCTGCCCAACATCGTCTACGAGCCGCTGATCCCGCAATATCTCTCGGTCTTCTCTTTCGACAAGCCGACGCCGCTGGTCACCAACCTGCAGGCGGCGCTCAGCGGCTCGAAGCCGGTGCCGGACGCCTTGAAGGCGATGAAGGAAGGTCTCGACGCGCAGCTGAAGAAGGGCTGATGACATCCCTGGCATCACAACCGGCGGGCCGCTCCAGGGCCCGCCGCGCATCGGCACGGGAGGGAGGGGCGGTGCGCAGCGGCATGACGCTTGCCGCCTATCTCTTCCTGTCGCCCTATCTGGCGCTGTTCATCGCCTTCATGCTTTTGCCGACGCTGGCCGCCATCGGCATCAGCTTCATGCGCTGGGATATCCTCGGCGCGCCCGAATTCATCGGGCTCGACAATTACCGGCAGATCTTCGGCGATCCGCTGTTCCTGACCGCGATCAAGAACACCTTCTACTTTGTCTTCCTGACGGCTATTCCGATGGTCGTGCTCGGCCTGGCTTTGGCCATGCTGCTCGACCAGAAGCTCAAGGGCACCGCCTTCGTGAGGACGGTGGTGTTCCTTCCCTATGTCGTCATGGTCTCGACCGTCGGCATCCTGTGGGGCTGGCTGTTCGACAAGGGCACCGGCCTGGTCAATTATTACCTCACCACTATCGGCATCGAGCCGATCGCCTGGCTCAAGGACCCGCACTGGTCGATGCCGGCTTTGGCCATCACGACCATCTGGTGGACCGTCAACACCAACATGATCATCTTCCTGGCCGCGCTGCAGGACATTTCCGAGGAATTGCATGATGCCGCCACGCTCGACGGCGCCGGTCCCTGGCAGCGCTTCGTCTACATCACCTTGCCTTTGCTGCGGCCGGCCATGGCGCTGGTCACCGCGCTCACCATCATCAATGGCTGGCGCGTCTTCGGCCAGGCCTATGTGATGACGCAGGGCGGGCCGGAGGCGAGCACCTTCGTCATCGTGCAGTATATCTATCTCACTGCCTTCCAGAATTTCGAGATGGGTCCGGCCGCCGCCGCGGGCGTGGTGCTGCTCCTGATCACGCTGCTCTTCTCGCTCGCCCAGATGAAGCTGATGAAGGCGATCTGATGCAGGACCAGCGCTCCAATCGTGCCGGAAAATCGCTTGGCGGGCGCACGCTCGCCTATGTGCTGATGATCGTCGTGACGGCGCTCTGGGGCGCGCCGATCCTGTGGATGCTGGTCACGTCGATCAAGCCGGAAAGCGAGATCTACGCTTATCCGCCCACCTGGATCCCGGATGCGCCGACGCTGGAAGCCTATGGCGCGCTGTTCCAGCGCTTCCCCATGCTGACCTGGTTCCGCAACTCGGCCGTCGTCGGCATCCTCACCACCGCGCTGACCCTGGCCGTCGATGCCTTGGCGGCCTATCCGCTGGCGCGCATGCAATTTCCCGGCCGCCGCGTCATCATGGGCGTGATCTTCGCGACCTTCCTGCTGCCCTATGAACTCCTCTTCGTGCCGCTGTTCCTCGGCCTGAACAGCTACGGCCTGGTCGACAGCATCTTCAGCCTGACCGTGCCGGCCTCGGCCAACGCCTTCGGCGTCTTCCTACTGACCCAGTTCTTCCAGGCCGTGCCGCGGGAACTCGAGGATGCCGCCATCATGGATGGTTGCGGCCGTTTCGGTTTCTTCTGGCGCATCCTCTTGCCGCTCACCAAACCGGGCCTTGCCACGGTGGCGATCTTCACCTTCGTCGCCAGCTGGAACAATTTCTTCTGGCCGCTGATCGCCACCAATTCCGACGAGACGCGCACGCTTCCCGTCGGCCTGGCGACATTGGTCGGCGGCGCCGGCATGTCGATGAAGCAGAGCGTGTTGATGGCGTCCGCCGTCGTGGCGACGCTGCCGACGGCACTCTTCTTCCTTGCCTTGCAGCGGCACTTCGTGCGCGGCATCGCCGCGACCGGCATTAAGGGCTGACCATGGCCGATATCGAGATCGCCAGCGACCGTCTTCGCTGCGTGCTCTCGACGCAAGGCGGGTTGGTCTGGCGGCTGGAGGCCAAGCCTGGCGATGGCTGGCAAGCGCTGCTGCGCCCGCCGCCAGAAGGTTCGGATCGCGATCCGCTGAAGGCCGGTTGTTTTCCGCTCGTCCCGTTCGGCAACAGGATCGAAGGCAATCGTTTTCTGTTCGACCGGACCGAGTATCGTCTGAAGCCCAACACACCCTGGGACAAGCACTACCTGCATGGTGATGGCTGGCTTGGCGACTGGAGTGTCGAGGATTGCTGCGACGCCGAGGCATCGCTGTCGTTCGAATTTCAGGGAGAACCTTATCGCTATCGCGCCACGCAACGCTTCAAATGCGAAGGGGTGAGCTTCAGGGCGATCCTTGCCGTGACCAATCTCGGCGAGCGGCCGATGCCGTTCGGGCTCGGCTGGCATGCCTATTTTCCGCTGACGCCGGCAACCACGCTTGCAGCGCCGGCGAAGGCTTATTGGACGGAAAAAGCGGGCTGGCTTCCGGACGCCCGCACCTCGGTGCCCGAAGCCCTTGATTTCAACCATCCGAGAACGCTGCCGCACCAATGGGTCAACAACGGTTTTGAAGGTTGGGACGGCGCCGCCTCCATCGTTTGGCCCGAACGGCATTTGCGGCTGTGCATCGAGACCGCTCCGACGCTGTCGCGCTATTTCCTTTTCGTCTCCGACACGACGTTCGATCCGCACTACCGCGAAGACTTCTTCTGCTTCGAGCCGGTGAGCCACTCGGCCAACGGCCACAACCTGCCGGTTCTCAGTGGCCTGACGGTGCTCGCGCCCGGGCAGGGCATGTCCGTCTCGATGACATTGTCGTGCGGCGTGACGAGCGATCCGCCATGACGCGAAACTATTCCACTCGCGTGAGCAGTCGCGGTCAGAAACGCTCGCGGTAGTCGCGCGGGTTGGTGCCGAGGACGCGTAGAAAGCCGCGCCGCATCGTCTCCTCGGAGCCGAAGCCGCAGCGGCGGGCCGTCTGGCTGACCGTCTGCCCCCGCTCCAGCATCTGCCGCGCCGCTTCGATGCGGATCTCCTCGACGGCACGGGCGGGTGTCCGCCCGGTTGCCTCCTGATAGCGGCGTGAGAAACTGCGGCGGCTCATATTGGCGCGATCGGCCAGTTGCTCCAGGGAAAGGTCGCCGCTCAGATTGTCCAGGATCCAGCCATGCAGCCGGTCGAAGCGCCCGTCGCCTTCCTGCAGCTTGAGAGTCTGGCTGAACTGCGCCTGGCCGCCGGGACGTTTCAGGAAGACGACCAACTCGCGCGCCACGGCCAGCGCCAAACGCCGGCCAAGGTCGGCCTCGACGAAGGCCAGCGCAAGGTCGATGCCCGCCGTCACGCCGGCCGAGGTCCAGACATTGCCGTCGCGAATGAAGATCGGGTCGGGCTCCAGCCGGACGGCCGGAAAGCGCCGGGCGAACTCTACGCAGCGGCCCCAGTGCGTAACCGCGCGGCGACCGTCGAGCAGTCCTGCCTCAGCCAGCAGCATGGCGCCGCTGCAGACGGAGGCCGTTCGCGTGGCGTCGCGCGAGCGGCCGATGATCCATTGGACCAGCTCGGCATCCTCGCAGGCTGCGTTGACGCCCAAGCCGCCGGGTATGATCACCGTGTCGATCTCGCTCCCGTGCGCCTGCAGTGCCGCTGCCTCCAGCACCAGACCGGACGAAGTCCTGATCCGCGGCGACGCGGCGACGACGACGATCTCATAGGCCGGCGCTTCGCCGGCCTGCGTCCTGAAGTCGTTGGCGCTGGCGAAGACCTGGAGCGGCCCGCTGACATCGAGGAGCTGGATGTCGGGATAGGCGAGGATTTCGATGCGGCGCATGAGGTTGGCCTGAAACGAGGGATGAATGGCGATCGTGCCAAAGCATGATGTCGTAGATTGCCCGGAGTCAACCTGTGGAGATTCCCATGTCCCTTCGTTTCGGCATTCTCGTATTTCCCAACGTCCAGCAGCTCGATCTCACCGGGCCTTACGAGGTCATGGCGACGGTCAAGGGCGCGGAGGTGGAATTGATCTGGAAGGATCGCAATCCGGTGATGTCGTCGACGCGTCTTTCCCTCATGCCGACGACGACCTTCGACGACTGCCCGCCGCTCGACGTGCTGTGCATTCCGGGCGGCGGCGGCGTCAACGCACTGCTGGAGGACAAGGCGGTTCTCGATTTCATCGGCGAGCGCGCCGCGCAGGCACGCTACATCACCTCGGTGTGCAGCGGCGCCCTGGTGCTCGGCGCGGCCGGGCTGCTCGAGGGCAAGCGCGCCACCACGCATTGGTATGCGCATGATTTCCTTGAAGAGTTCGGCGCTATCCCTGTCGATGCGCGCATCGTCGAGGACGGCAATTTGATCACGGCCGGCGGCGTCACCTCGGGCATCGATTTCGGCCTGGCTCTGGTCGCAAGGCTGCTCGGGAAGGCCGAAGCGGAGATCGTGCAGCTCTCGCTCGAATATGCGCCGGCGCCTCCCTTCCGCTCCGGCACACCGGCTGAGGCCTCGCCGGCCGTCCTGGCGGAGGCGAAAGCACGGCTCACGGGTTCGCGGCGGGTGCGTGAGGAGATGTTCGCGCGCTGGCGCGAAGAGCGCACGGCGGCCACGCCGGCGCGCATCCACGCCTGAAACCTGAGCGATTCCGGGAGAAGCGTGAGCGACTTCGCCGTAGCTTCCGTCCGGAATCGCTCAACAAAAAAGATGGCCGAATGGCGGAAATCCGCGCCGTTCGGCCAAGTCTCGTTTCGACTGTTGACACATCCCCCCGCCTATGCAGAAATTGGTTGGACCATTGAACCACTTTAGGCTCGGCCGGCGTGACCGATTTGCTGCCCCCCATCCAGACCACGGCTCGCGACGACGCGGTGCTGAAGGCATTGGCGGGCTTCGTGCGGCAGGAGGCCCTGGGCCCCGGCGAGAAGCTTCCGACCGAGCGCATCCTCGCCGAACGCCTCAAGGTCAGCCGCAACACGGTGCGCGAGGCCCTGACCCGCTGGGAGGGTCTCGGCCTCGTCGAGCGGCGGCAGGGCTCGGGCACCTATCTCAAGGCCGCCGTCTCGCCTGATATGCTGCACATGCCACTGACACTCGCCGGCGGCAATGATTTCGCCGGCCTGATGGCGACGCTTGAGATCCGCCGCGCGCTGGAGTCGGAGGCCGCCGCCCTTTGCGCCATTCGTGCCGGCGAGGCCGAGCTCGCCGAGATCGAGCGCAAGCTCGACCTCATGGAGGAGGCCTTCCAGACTCGCGCCGGCATGTCCTCGGACGAGGACTGGGAGTTCCACCAGGCGGTCTTCCGTGCCTCGGGCAACCCGCTCTTCGAGCAGATCATCGCCGCCATGTACGAGATGTTCCACCGCTTCTGGGAACATCCGCTCGGCGTGCGCGACTTCGGCCATGCCAGCTTCCCCTATCACCGCACCATCTTCAACCGCATCGCCGCGCGTGACCCCGATGGCGCTCGCGCCGAGGCGCTGAAGCTCATCGCCACCGTCGAGGACGATCTGAAGCGCGGCGCTGCCAACCTCAAACTTTCGGACCGCAGATGAACGAGCAGCCCAGCACTTTCGACCCGGCCTCGATGGCCAGCGACTATCTCGGCGAGGCGGCGACGCTGCTGGCGCATGACGATCCGTTTCCCGACGGTGCGGTGGTGCCGCCAATCTACCAGACCTCGCTGTTCACCTTCGCCAACTACGCCGACATGGCCGACACCTTTGCCGGCAGAAGGAAGCAGCCGATCTATTCGCGCGGCGACAACCCGACGGTGATGGAGTTCGAGGCGCGCGTGGCGACACTCGAAGGCGCCGAGGCCGCGCGCGGCTTCTCGAGCGGCATGGCGGCGATCAGCGCCACGGTGCTTGCTTTCGTCGGCGCCGGCGAGCGCATGGTCGCCGTGCGCAACTGCTATGGCGACGCATACCGTCTGTTCGAGCGGCTGTTCCCGCGCTTGCACATCAAGGTCGACTATGTCGACGGTTCCGATCCCGATGCGGTTGCCGCGGCACTTCCCGGCGCCAAGCTGCTCTATCTCGAAAGCCCGACCTCGATGATGTTCGAGCTGCAGGACCTGGAGCATTTGACCCGGCTGGCGAAGGAGCAGGGCATCGTCACCACCATCGACAATTCCTGGGCGACCCCCGTCTTCCAGAAGCCGATTTCGCATGGAGTCGACCTGGTGCTGCACTCGGCCTCGAAATATCTGGGCGGCCACAGCGACACCGTCGCCGGCGTGGTGGCGGGTTCTGCCGCACACATCAAGCACATCAACGAGCAGACCTATTCCCAGCTCGGCGGCAAGCTGTCGCCCTTCGAAGGCTGGCTGTTGCTGCGCGGCCTGCGCACGCTGCCGCTGCGCCTGCCGCACCACATGAAGAGCGGACTCATCATTGCCGAGCGGCTGAAGGCGCATGGCAAGGTCGAGCGGGTCAACCACCCCGCTTATTCCAACCACCCCGGCAAGAAGACTTTAGCCGGCTATGCCGGGCTGTTCTCCTTCGAGGTCACCGAGGATGTCGACATCCCCGCTTTCGTCGACGCGCTGAAATATTTCCGCATCGGCGTCAGCTGGGGCGGCCATGAAAGCCTGGTCGTGCCGGCAAAAGCCTCGCTCGAGCAGACGCCGGGCATCAATTCGATGGCGCGCTTCGGCGTCAGCCCTCGAACCATCCGCTTCAACGTCGGATTGGAAAATGTCGAGGACCTCTGGGCCGACATCGCCCAGGCCTTCGACAAATCAAAAAAATAGTCGTCCAAAAATGGGAGTCCCGAAGATGAAAAAACTGACCTTCATGTTTGCCGCCGTGGCCGGCCTGGCGATTTCCGCCAGCGGCGCGCTGGCCGACACCACCATCAAGCTGGTCGAGGTCATCACCAGCCCGCCGCGCACCGAATTCCTGAAGAAGCAGATCGCCGAATTCGAGACGGCGAACCCGGGCATCAAGGTGGAGGTGGTCTCGCTGCCCTGGGGCCAGGCCTTCGAGAAGTTCCTCACCATGGTGCAGGCCGGCGATACGCCCGACGTCGCCGAGATGCCCGAGCGCTGGATGGGCCTCTATGCCAACAACGGCCAGCTCGAGGATCTCGGCCCTTACATGGCCAAGTGGCCCGACGCCAAGACGCTCGGCGACCGCGCCAAGCAGTTCGGCTCGACCGTCAACAACACGCAGTTCATGATCCCTTATGGCTACTATGTGAACGCGCTGTTCTGGAACAGGAAGCTGTTCAAGGAAGCCGGCCTCGACCGGCCGCCGGAAAACCTCGACGAGTTCGTCTCCTTCTCCAAGAAGATCTCCGCTATCCCCGGCAAATACGGCTATTGCTTGCGCGGCGGCCCCGGCGCCTTCAACGGCATGCACATGTTCATGAACATCGCCGACGGCAAGGGCGGCTATTTCACCGACGACGGTGTCTCGACCATCAATGACGAAGGCTCGGTCAAGGGCCTGCAGATGCTGGCCGACATGTACAAGAACGGTCTGGCGCCGAAAGATTCCGTGAGCTGGGGCTTCAACGAGACGGTGACGGGCTTCTATTCCGGCACCTGCGCCATGCTCAACCAGGATCCGGACGCGCTGCTCGGCATCGCCGACAAGATGAGCGCCGACGACTTTGCTGTCGCGCCGCTTCCCGTGGGTCCGAGCGGGAAATCCTATCCGACGCTGGGCTATGCCGGCTGGGCGATGTTCGCCAATTCCCAGCACAAGGACGAGGCCTGGAAGCTGATGGCCACACTTCTGTCGCCCAAGGACAATCTGGAATGGGCCAAGGAAGTCGGCGTCGTCCCGATCCACAACGGCGCCGACCAGGACGCGCATTTCAAGACCGAGCAGTTCAAGGGCTGGTTCACCGAGCTCAATGACAGCTCCAAATATGAAATGGTGACGCCACCGACGCATCTGGAGAACCTCGGCAACTTCGTCGACCAGGTGGCGATCAAGAATTTTCAGGAAGTGCTGCTCGGCCAGAAGCCGGCCAAGGATGTCGCCGACGAATGGGCCAAGTTCCTGACCAAGGAACAGCAGGACTGGCTGGCCAAGAACAAGAAGTAAGCTTCTTCCTTCTCCCCGTTCTACGGGGAGAAGGTGCCACGAAGTGACGGATGAGGGGCAGCACTGACCTCTGAGAGGCTGGCTCCGCCCCTCATCTGCCTGCCGGCATCTTCTCCCCGTTGAACGGGGAGAAGGACGCTGTCGCCGTCCCCGGCCCCCATCTTTCACCGTAGAGCCAAGACGCATGACCTACGCCGTCTCCGAAATCCGATCCGCCGCCCGGCCGCGAAAGCAACGGCTGAGCAAGGCCGCGATCGAGCCGTGGCTCTATCTATCGCCTGCGATCGTCCTGCTGGTCCTGGTGCTTTTGGTGCCGCTGATCATCGGCATCAGCTATTCCTTCCGCAAATTCTCGGCCTTCAAGTCGCAATATGTCGGCCTCGCCCAGTACCAGGCGATGCTCTCCGACCAGGTGCTCGGCCAGGCGCTGATCAACACGCTGTGGTGGACGGTCGCCAGCCTGTTCTTTCAGTTCTTCCTTGGCCTCGGCCTGGCGCTGCTCCTCGACAAGCCCTTCTACGGCCGCAAGGTCGTGCAGGCTGTCGTGTTCCTGCCCTGGGCGGTGCCGTCGTTTCTTTCGGGCCTCACCTGGGCCTGGCTGTTCAACCCGATCATCGGGCCGCTGCCGCATTGGCTCTTCGCGCTTGGCCTGAAAGCGGAGCCGACGAATATTCTGTCCGATCCGGCCACCGCCATGTGGGGGCCGATCGTCGCCAACATCTGGTTCGGCATTCCCTTCTTCGCCATCACGCTGCTTGCCGCGCTGAAGTCGATCCCGTCCGAATTGCATGAAGCGGCGGCCATCGACGGCGCTTCACCCTGGCAGCGCTTCACCAAGGTGACGCTGCCGTTCCTGGCGCCGACCATCGTCATCACCGTCATGCTGCGCACCATCTGGATCGCCACTTTCGCCGACCTGATCTTCGTCATGACCGAGGGCGGACCGGCGGGATCGACCAGCACGGTGCCGGTCTACATCTATGTCAGCGCCTTCAAGTCGCTGGACAAAGGCTATGCCTCGGCTGTCGCGGTGCTGCTTCTGGTGCTGCTCATCGCCTATGCCATCGGCCTGATCGCCATCCGCCGCACGCTGGTGAGGCACGTCTGATGATCGCTGGTCGCTCCACCTCCTCGCGAATCTTCGGCGGCATCGGCCTGTACGCCGCTGTCGCAGCCTATGTGATCTTTGCGCTGTTCCCGATCTTCTGGACGCTGAAGATCTCGGTGACGCCCGAGCGCTTGCTCTATTCCGAAGGCATCACCTTCTGGCCGTCGCAGACGACGCTGAAGAACTTCGCCACCGTGCTCGAAGCCTCCGACTTCCCGCGCTATTTCCTCAACAGCGTCATCGTCTCGGTGTCGACGGCCGCGTTCGTCACCGTCATCGCCACGCTCGCCGGCTATGCCATGTCGCGCTTCACTTTCCGCGGCAAGGCGACGCTGGCGATCCTGTTGCTGCTCACCCAGACCTTTCCGCTCGTCATGGTCATCCCGCCGATCTACCGCATCATGGGCGATCTCGGCCTGACCAACAGCCTGATCGGCCTGATCATCATCTACACCGCCTTCAACACCGCCTTCGCCACTTTCCTGATGCAATCCTTCTTCGACGGCATCCCGAAGGATCTTGAGGAGGCGGCGATGATCGACGGCTGCACGCGGGCGCAGGCGATGCGCCGGGTGATCGTGCCGCTGACCTTGCCGGGAATGGGCGCCACGCTGGGCTTCGTTTTCACCGCCGCCTGGAGCGAATTGCTGTTCGCGCTGATGCTGATCTCCAGCGACGAGCAGAAGACCTTCGCCGTCGGCCTGCTCACCTTCATCGGCAAGTTCGCCGTCGACTGGGGGCAGATGATGGCGGCCTCCATCCTGGCGCTCATCCCGGTCTGCGTCTTCTTCGCCTTCCTGCAACGCTATCTCGTCACCGGCCTCACCGCCGGCGCGGTCAAAGGATAAAAGATGGCTTCCGTCACGCTGCAAAACGTCGAGAAGGATTACGGCGCGCTGCGCATCCTGCACGGTGTCGATCTCGAGATCGCCGATGGCGAGTTCGTCGTGCTGGTCGGCCCGTCCGGCTGCGGCAAGTCCACGCTGCTGCGCATGATCGCCGGCCTCGAAGAAGTCACCGGCGGCGAGATCCATATCGGCGAGCGGCTGGTCAACGATGTCGCGCCGAAGGACCGGGACATCGCCATGGTGTTCCAGTCCTATGCGCTCTACCCGCATATGGATGTCTCCTCCAACATGGGCTTCAGCCTGATGCTGAAGAAGGCCGAGAAGACGACGATCGACGGCAGGGTGGGCGCCGCCGCCAAGCGGCTCGGCCTCGATCCCTATCTCGGCCGCCTGCCGCGCCAGCTCTCCGGCGGCCAGCGCCAGCGCGTCGCCATGGGCCGCGCCATCGTGCGCGACCCGAAAGTGTTCCTGTTCGACGAGCCGCTGTCGAACCTCGACGCCAAATTGCGCGTCCACATGCGCGCCGAGATAAAGGCGCTGCATCAGCAGCTCAAGACCACGTCGGTCTATGTCACCCATGATCAGGTCGAGGCCATGACCATGGCCGACCGCATCGTCGTCATGCATGACGGCTATGTGCAGCAGGTCGGCCGTCCGCTGGAACTTTACGACCGTCCGGTCAACACCTTCGTCGCCGGCTTCATCGGCTCGCCCGGCATGAATTTCTTGCCGGCTGAGGTCGCCAAGGGTGGCAAGGTCGATGCCGTGCTCGCTGACGGCCAGAAGCTGCGGCTGCCGGATGGCCTGCCGATCAGCGACGGCGATGACCTCACCATCGGACTGCGGCCAGAACACATCAAGCTGGTCGACGACGGCGCGCTGAAGGCCGAGGTCGAGGTGGTCGAGCCGCTCGGCCTGTCGACGCAGTTCTATGTCAGGCTGGCCAACCAGCAGGTCTGCGTCTTCGTCATGGGCCGCAGCGACGTGAGGCCGGGCGACACGATCCGGCTCGCCGCCGATCCGGCTGCGCTGCATCTGTTCGATCCCAAGAGCGGGAATCGGATCGGCTAGACTGTCGTCGATGCGGGGCGAAAGGCCCTGGGCTAAAATCCTCCCTGTTGATTCGTCTCGACAGGAAAAGGCATGAGCAAGGCCCTCGGCACATTCGCACTGATCACGGTTCTGAGCGCCTTACTGATGGCGCTCTCTTTGGCGGTTGCCAGGCACGGCTACCCCTACGGCGCGTTCGGCGTGAAGCGTCTCGACGGTATTGCCGACGCCGGCTCCTTCCTTGCGATCGCCGCCGTTTATTTCTTCGGCGCGATGCTGATGATGATCCTGCCGATCCGCGCCGCCGGAATCGTACTAACGCACGCCGCCGATGCGGTCTTCTGGGCGACGATCATGCTGTTCGCGACCATCGTCGGCTCGCTGGCCGCCAGATGGGCCTTCGGCCAGCATGAGGTGCTTTGGGCGCTCTTCAATTGGCGCTTCCTGTTCGTGGCAGTGATCGTGGCGGCGCATCTCACCATAAACGAGCTTCGCCGCAACATCCTGCTCAGAAGCCTGTTCTTCGTCATCTTCGGCGCGGTCACGCTCGCCTGCCTGTTCTGGTCGTTCTCGACCTGAGTCCTAGCTTTGTCGCATATGGCGGGTAGACCTCCTGCCAAGCAATGGCTATATCATTTGTCTGACAATTGACCCGACCGAAGGCCGCCGCGACCAAAACCCAAGGAAAAACAACATGACCCTGCTGCGCAAGAACCTGATCGACGGCGAGTGGCTTGGCGAGGCCGGCTCGCGCAACATCAATCCATCGAACACCAATGACGTCGTCGGCGAATACGCTTCGGCCGGGCCGGAGGAAGCCAAGCAGGCCATCGCCGCCGCCAAGGCCGCCTTTCCGGCTTGGTCGCGCTCCGGGCCTCTTGCCCGCCACGCCGTGCTGAAGAAGACCTCCGACGAGATCATGGCGCGCAAGGACGAGATCGGCCGCTCGCTGGCGCGCGAAGAGGGCAAGACGCTGGCCGAGGGCGTCGGCGAGACCATCCGCGCCGCCCAGATATTCGATTTCTTCGCCGGCGAGACGCTGCGCCTGTCGGGCGAGATGGTGCCGAGTGTGCGGCCAGGCGTCGGCGTCGAGATGACCCGCGAGGCCGTCGGCGTCGTCGGCATCATCACGCCGTGGAATTTCCCGATCGCCATTCCCGCCTGGAAGATCGCTCCGGCGCTGGCCTACGGCAACACGATCGTGTTCAAGCCGGCCGAGCTGGTCCCCGAAAGCGCCTGGACCATCGTCGACATCCTGCATCGCGCCGGCCTGCCCAAGGGCGTGCTCAATCTCGTCATGGGCAAGGGCTCGGTGGTCGGCCAGGCGATGCTCGATAGTCCTGACGTCAACGCGATCTCCTTCACCGGATCCGTCGGCACAGGCAAGCGTGTCGCCGCGGCGAGCGTCGAGCATATGCGCAAGTTCCAGCTCGAAATGGGCGGCAAGAACCCGCTCGTCGTCCTCGATGACTCCGACCTTGCGGTGGCCGTCGATTGCGCGATCAACGGCGCCTATTTCTCGACCGGCCAGCGCTGCACGGCGTCGTCGCGCCTGATCGTCACCGAGGGCATCCACGACCGTTTCGTCGATGCGGTGAAGGAGCGTCTGGACAAGCTCGTCATCGGCGATGCGCTCGATGCCAAGACCCAGATCGGCCCTGTCGTCGATCAGGCCCAGCTCAAGCAGGACGAGGACTATATCGCCATCGGCCGCCAGGAGGGCGCCGAGCTCGCCTTCGGCGGCGAGCGGCTGGAGCGCGAGACGCCCGGCTTCTATCTGAGGCCGGCACTGTTCCTCGGCTCGACCAACGAAATGCGCATCTCGCGCGAGGAGATTTTCGGCCCGGTCGCCAACGTCATCCGCGTCAAGGATTATGACGAGGCGCTCAGCGTTGCCAACGACACGCCGTTCGGCCTCACCTCCGGCATCTGCACGACCAGCCTGAAGCATGCGACGCATTTCAAGCGCAATTCCGAAGCCGGCATGGTGATGGTCAATTTGCCGACGGCGGGCGTCGATTTCCATGTTCCGTTCGGCGGCCGCAAGGGCTCGAGCTACGGTTCGCGCGAACAGGGCCGTTACGCGATGGAATTCTACACCACGGTGAAGACCGCCTATACATTCGCCGGCTGATTCAATCCGGGGGGAGATCGATGAGCGTGGCCGACATGACGTGGCTCAACCCGCCGCCGCACCACACGGTCGGCGAGGGCACGCTCACCGTCCGAACGGGCAAGGACACCGACTTCTGGCGCGAGACCTTCTACGGCTTCTGGCGCGATAACGGCCATTTCCTCTACCGCTCCGTCGAGGGTGATTTCAGCGCCGAGGTCACCGTCAAGGGCGACTACAAGATGCTCTACGATCAGGCGGGGCTGATGCTGCGCCTGAGCGAAACGCACTGGATCAAGGCCGGCATCGAATACACAGACGGGCTGGCCTACTTCTCCGTCGTCGTTACCAACGACACCTCCGACTGGTCGCTGGTCGCCATCGCCGCCGGCACGGACGGCGTCAGGATCCGCTTGACCCGTCACGCCGAGGCGATCCGCGTCCAATATCTGGATGCCTCCGATGGCCACTGGAAGCCGGTGCGGCTGGCCTACTTCCCGGTCTCGAAATCGGTCGATGTCGGCATGATGTGCTGCTCGCCGCAGGGCGAGGGTTTCAAGGCGACCTTTTCCGATTTTGTGATTGGTCCGCCGATTTCCAGGGAGTTGCACGATTAGAGCAATTCCAGGAAAGTATGGGCGGTAAGTTCGGCGCCTTCGGCGTAACTTCCGCCCGGAATTGCGTGAAAACAAGGAGATAGAGCGGTTCGCTGTTTCCGTGAAACGGTGAAGCGTTCTAGCCAAACCGCATTGCCGCCAAACCGGGGACCGCTCGGCGAATCGCACCTTGGTCGCGCCGACGGCACAAAGCACTGACTGGTCTGCCGCGCAAATGCGCGTGAAATCCTAGTCCAGAGCTTTTGTTTACGCCGCCGCCGACTTTGCCTGGTATTGCTCCAAATCAGACCGGGGCCGGCATACGGCCATTGGCAGGACTCTCGTCCTCCGCTGGAAGGGCCACTCTGCGGCGCCGGAAAGCCGGCAACGGAGTCAGCGTGAACAGGCCGTAATAGACGATGAAGGACGCCATGAAATAGGGGCCGAGCATCTCGACCTCGAAGAAGGAGCGGATCAGCATCAGCCCGATCGCGCCGGCAAGCACCACCGAATCGGCGCTCCATTCGCCGAACACCACTTTCGACACATGGCCGTAGAAAGAGCGCAGGATGACTAGCGCCAGCAAGGTGACGCCGATGAAGCCGATCTCGACCAGCGTCTCGACATAGGTGTTGTGAAAATGGAAGCCGGAGCGAGTCGAGATGTAGAATTCCGCCCACAGCCGCTCAGGATCGGCGAAGCCTTGCACCCAATAGGCGGCATAGCCATAGCCGAGCAGCGGATGCTCCTGCGCCGCCGCCCAGCCCTGCTCCCACAGATAGGTGCGGCCGGTGAGCGTCGAATCCTTGCCGAAGATGCCGAGCACGACATCCAGCAAGCCGAGGTTGAGCGCTGCCGCGATGCCCGTCACCAGCGCGCCGGCGCCGACGATGAACAGCACCCGGCGATAGCGCAGCGACAGCACCTTGGTCATGGTGAGCAGCATCACGATGCCGATCACCGCCGGCAGCGAAGCCACCGATGTCGCCGAATGGGCGATGGCCAGCATATAGACCGACAAGAGCATGATCGGCGCGGTCCAGACGAAGCCCAGCCAATTGCGCCGGTAGAAAACCAGGAATGCCAGGCAGAAGAAGATCCCGAGCGAAGAGAAGAAGCCGATCTGGTTCTTGGAACCGAAGGCGCCGACGAAATTGACCGTGCCGTCGATCGTATCGAGCGCGTAACCGCCGACTCCGAGTGAATAGAGCAGAACGATGAAGGTGCCGATCAGCGAGCCCACCACCAGCGTGCGCACGCTGATTGTGCGCGCCGCGACATAGGCGCAGACGATATGCGAGGAATATTGCACCGCCGCGCGCGCGCTGATGCCCGCCGCCTGGGACCAGAACACCGAGAAGCAGACATAGGTCGCAAGCAGAATGGGCAGCCAGGCGCTGGATAGCCTCCAGGTGAAGCGCCGGTAATCGACGAACAGCAGCGGCAGCCAGACCGCGTAGTAGGCGATAATCAGGATCTGGCCGAAATTGGGCGAGTAGGCGAAGGCGACCATGGAAACCGTGACGGCGAAGGTGCCGTAGGTCTCGTTGCGATCGGGATCGATCAGAATGGATTTCGGAATCTTCATGCCGGATTCTGCCCGTTGGGCCCTTTCCTACGCCACGGCCCGGGCGCGCTGCATCTGCCGCTGCAGGAAGCGCCGCACCGGCTCGTCATAGACGCGCGTGGCGATATCGGCGATGATGACGACCGAGGCCGCCATCACGATGCCGAACCAGGGATGATGCGCGAAAGGATCGATCGAGAAGGCCTTGCCGGCCCCGGCGATGATCATCAGCATCGGCGTGTGGATGATGTAGATCGGATAGGAAATCCGCCCGAGCCAGCCATAGAAGCCTGACAGAAGCGGCGCGGTCGGGGCCACCGCGCCGGTCATCACCATGATCGGGAAGGCGATGACGATTGCCGCGAGGTCGTAGACAACGCGCGCGCCGCCGGCCGGAGCGATGGCGAAGACGGCAAGCGTGAGCAGGATCGCGCCTTCGACCCACAAGCCCCGCCGCAGGAAGCCGAGGCCGCCCTGCCAGCGCGTCATCGACCGGCAGAGCAGCACGCCCAGGAAGAAGGAGAATGTCACCCGCGGCAGGCCGCTGAGGATGGTGTTGCCGGTCATGCCGAAATCTAGCGTGCCGGCGAGGATCGAAGCGACGACGAGCAGCACGAGGCTGACGGCGACGATCCCTGTCAGCACGCGCCGCGACAAGAGCACGAAGACCGCGACATAGGCGATGTTGACGATGAGCTCGAAGAACAGCGACCACGACGCCGGATTGAGCGGGAAGATCGTGTGATAGTCATCGCTGACCAGCGGGATGAAGAACATGCCGGTCGTCAGTTGCATGCCGATTTCGGACAACGGCATGTATTCGGCCGGCATCAGCCTGTTCTTGACCAGCAGGTAGAAGAAGCCGAGCAGCGTGCCGGCGAGATAGAGCGGATAGAGCCGGATCAGGCGGATGGCCACGAACGTGCCGAAGCCCATGCCGTTCTCGATCTTGCGGTCATAGGCATGCGCGATGACGAAACCGCTGAGCAGGAAGAACAGATCGACCGCGAGATAGCTCGACGGCAGCACCTTGCCGTCGGCCAGGAACGGCGAGAAGTGGTAGAGCATGACGCTGATCGCCGCCACGCCGCGCATGGCGTCGAGATTGAGATACACATGACGCGGGGCTGCGGGCTGCATGTTATGCCTTCAAGCGGTCCAAACAGATCGCTCGCCCGCGCTGCGCGCGAACGAGCCTGGCTTGTCCCTCCCGCCTCCGGTTCCCGGCTTCGCCTTGTGCGATGCCGGGGCGGCGGCGCTACTGGCTGGCCGTGGGCGCCAGCTTGACCTTGATCACATCGCCCGGCAGGACAGGTGTGTCTTCCTTGGCCTCGACCTCGCTCGTCTTGCCGTCGGCAATCCGCACCAGCGAATAGAGCAGGGCCGGTTCCTGGTCGCCGGTGATGCTGGCCGCCGTCGCGGGGTCCGATGCCTGCGCGATCAGGCCCTTCTGCATGCCGGCCTTCAATGTCGCCTCGTTCAGGTCGGCCTCGGTCTGCTGACGGCTGGCGGTAAGGCCGGAATTCAGCGAATTCCGGGCGTCGATGGCATCCTGCTCAGCCTTGCTGATCGACTGCTTGGCGGTGAGGATCGCCGTCTCATAGTCGAGGATCTTGCCCTGCAGGTCGGTCACCGACTGTTGCGAGGAAAGCAGGCGCGCATTGGCGACCAGGCCTTTCTGCGCCAGCGGACCGATGCTGTCGGCCTGCTTCTCGGCCAGGTCGACCTGCTTCTGCTGGTTGGTGATCTTCTTCTGCAGCGATTCGATTTCCGCTTGCAGAACGCCTTTCAGGTCGTCGAGGGCATCGAGCTTCAGCTTCAGCGATTTCTGGTCGGAGACCAGGATCGCCATTTCGTCGGCGACGATGGTCGCCAGTCTCGGATCGCCCTCGATCTCCTTGGGCACCTCGAAACTCGTCTTACCGGCAAGGTCGGCATCGATCCTGGCTCGCTTGACCAGCAGGCGGATGCGCTGGTCGTCAAAGATGTCAAAGCTGCCCTTAGCGGTGACCAGATCCTTGCCGAGTTGCGGACCATAGTCGGCGTTGCGCCTTATGCCGCCGGCAATGCTGATTGCCTTGAGCACGGTCAGATCGGGCACGAAGGGAAACTGGCCGGGGTTCTGGACTTCGCCCGAAATGTAGAAGGGCCGGAACTGCGCCATCTCGACCGAGGCTTCCGGCTTGTCGGGTAGCGCCAGCTTGCGCTGCAGCGCGAGCCCGATCGCCGAAGCGATCTCCGCCGTCGTCTTGCCGGCGGCTTGCAGATTGCCGACGAACGGCACCGAGAGCGTCCCGCCCGGGCCGATCGAATACTCGCCATTGATGGCCGACCAGTCGCGGAACGTGCCGTCGACCGTCTGCCATTCGGCGACGCGGATGTTGAGCTTGTCCAAGGGGCCAAGCTGATAATCGCCGGCGGCGGCGAACTGCGGCATGGCCAGCGACGCCGCAAGCAAGGCGCCCGCAAAGCGGGCTGGCGTCGTGGATATGAGACTGCAGGCGAAGGACAGTCCGAAGAGGTATTTTGTCAAATGAACGTTTCCGATCCGATTTGGCCCCATCCGCCCGATGAGATCACTGCCGGATGTCTGCCCGAGTTCGGCGGACAGGCCCCGTCGGTCAATAGCTGCCGCGCGACATCCACACGGCAGGAACCGTCTTGAAGATGATGCGAATATCCTGAAACAACGACCAGTTCTCGACATAATGGCGATCGAAGGCGACGCGCGTGTCGTAGGATACGTCGTTGCGGCCGCTCACCTGCCACAGTCCGGTGAGACCCGGGCGCGACTTCAGGTAATAGACCGCGGCGCTGCCATAGATCTCCAATTCGTCGCGCACGACCGGGCGCGGGCCGACAAGGCTCATGTCGCCCTGCAGGATGTTGAGAATCTGCGGCAGCTCGTCGAGGCTGAGCTTGCGAAGCACCTGGCCGACGCGGGTGACGCGCGGATCGTTCTTCAGCTTGCGCGTCGCGACCCATTCGGCATTGGCTTCCGGATTGGCCGCCAGATACGCGGCGAGCACGCGCTCGCCGTCCGGAACCATGGTGCGGAATTTGAGGCAGGAGAAGATCCTGCCGCCGCGGCCGATCCGCTTATGGCCATAAAAGATCGGACCGTTGTCCGAAAGCTTTACCAGCAGGGCGATCATCAGGAAAAGCGGGCTGAGCAGGGCCAGCCCTGCCAAGGCGCCGACGATATCGAAGCTGCGTTTGATCAGACCGCCGATGGGGGGTGGAAAATCAACGCCGACCTGCGCAAAACCCGCATTAGCCGACTTGGCGACGTCCCTCATGCAGAAGCTCCATACGTTGAACGGATGGTTTACGGCAAGATACCAAAAAAATGCTGCAGCGCAACACACAATTTCCCATCACCTTGAAATGTTCACGTCATGAATTGACTAAATAATAAACCTGCCCTGCCCAAATTTTCACCTTTGTGGCACGTTTATGACAAGGTGAGAGCAAACCAGGAAAATGTAGCCCGCCTTTCGGGCCATTTTTGGACAGTGCATTCTTTGCTGCAGAAGAAACGCGGTTGCACGCCGCTGGAAGCACTCGCCAGGGTAAGTTATTCAGGTAAAATACTAATCAAAGTGGCAAGTTTTACTGGACCGACAGACGGCTCATTGATTAGCTGTCGGAGCCAGAGTGTGCGACGCAGCATGGCGGAGTCGATCTCGTAAAATCGTTGGAAACCATACCTGCACGGCCTTGCTCCGACCGACCGGCCTTAATAGAGTCGCAAATTGTTCCTGTCATAGTCTGCATGGGTAAGGAAGGCCGGAAGCAACCGGCCGGATTGGGCAGCCATAAAGAACTCTTTGGCGCAACGGGGAGTTACGCGGGTGGGTAAGTCGCAGCTTCTGCATGCTCGTTTCGGTTGAGGAACCGGCGAACATGTCTCTGCCAAAATTCATCATAGGAATGATGTTCGCGCTGGCGATCGTCATCGGCTGGTCCTATTTCGATGGCGCCTCGGCGGGCACCATCCTCCTCCGCGCGGTCGTCTGCGCCGTGATCATCCAGGCCGGCTATTTCCTCCTGGTCTTCGCCATGATCGGCAGAACCACGCCGACATCGGCTGGCAAGGCCCGAGAGGCCGACCGCGGCATGGTCCTGAACAAGGTCGCCGACGGCGAAAAGCTAAGCGCCAGGCGCGGCCTCCACTGAACGTTCGACCGGCGCCGGCGTCGCGGCCGATGGCGCGCCGTCGCGCTCGGCTTGCTCACCGGACAGCATCCTGGCAAGGCGACTGCCGGCTTTCGCCCTCAGCCGCCGATATCGTCCGACTTCGACGATGCGTCCGTTCTCTATAGCCACGACCCAGTCGGCAAAGGCGATCATCGACGGCCGGTGCGCGATGGTCAGGATCGTCATCCTTCCGCGCAGCGCCTCGATCGATTGGGCGATCAGCGACTGATTCTGCCAGTCAAGCGCGCTCGTCGCCTCGTCGAGAATGAGCAGCGACGGTTTGCGCAGCAGCGCCCGCGCCAGGGCGATGCGCTGCCGCTCGCCGCCGGAGAGCCTGACACCGCGGTCGCCCACCACCGTCTCGAGCCGCAATGCCAGCCGCTCCACGAAATCGGCCGCATGGGCGTTGCGCAGGGCCGCCCAGAGCTCGTCATCGCTGGCCTCAGGCGCGGCAAGACGCAGGTTGGCGGCGATCGTGTCGTGCAGCAGGAACACATCCTGCGGCACATAGGCTACCTGATCGCGCCAGGCCCTGCGGTTCCGGGCGGTGATCTCCACCCCGTCGGCCAGGATTCGGCCGCCGGTTGGTTCGAGCAGGCCGAGCAGCATGTCGGCGATCGTGCTCTTGCCCGAGCCGGAAGGGCCGATCAGCGCCGTCACCTTGCCGGCCGGCAGGCCGAAGGTGATATCGCTGACCACTGGTTTCCCGTCGCCTTCGCCGTAGGCGAAGGACACATCGCGGATGTTGAGGCCCGTCTCGAGCGAGAGTTTCGCGCCTTGTTCGGCCGCGTTCTCTTCCGGCTCGCGCTCGGCATCGAACCGAGCCTGGAGGCTTTGCATCGAAGCGTAGGCCGGCAGGTTGATCAGCACCTGCTGCGTCTGAAGCTGCATATCCATGAAGCGCGGCGCGACGCGCATGAAGACCAGGAGCAGCACGACGATCTCGGCCAGCGACAGGTGGAAGCCGACCAACGCGATATAGATGAAGAAACTGAGCCCGATCACGCTCGTAACCTGGAACAGCGCGGTGCCGAGCGAGCTGTTGCGCACAAAGGCGATGTTGTCGGCCTTCATCCTGTCCAACGTCGCGCCGAGCTCGGCAAAGTAGCTTGCCTCGACGTTCAGGCTCTTGGCCACCTTGATGCCGCCGAGGAACTCCGAGACCGTGCGGTACTGGTCCTGGCGGTTGCCGGTCAGCGTGCGCCCATAGGCGCTGGCGCGTGCCCTGAACGGCTGCAGGGCGACCAGCAGCACCAGCCCGACAAGAATGGCGAAGCACGTCATCACCGGCGAGATGAACAGCGAGACAACGAGATAGCCGGTGAGAAGCAGCGTCGCCTGGGTCAGCATCAGCAGCGAGAAGGCCGCCACCTGCACGCGGTCGACGTCGCCGTTCAGCGCATGGTCGAGATCGGAGCTGCGGATGCGGGTGAAAACGCCCCAGCGCGCCCTGCCGACGCTCTCGAACAGGTTCATGCGCACGCGGTTGACGAAGTCATAGAGCAGCCGCGCCATGTAGACCGACTTGAAGCGGTTGAAAATTGCTTGCAGCGCCACCAGCGCGACAAGCAGTGAGAGCACGGTGGCGAGCGACAGCGTTCCGCCGGGCACCAGCCGATGCAAGGCCTCCGGAACCCGCACAGCATAGTCCTGGTCGGGTTTGCCGATCAGGCGCAGCAGCGGAACGAGCAGCAGGATCGAGATGCCTTCGGTGAGACTCCCCAGGATCAGGAAGGCAAGCGCCGTCGCCGTGCGCCGCCCACCGACATGCGCCATCATGGCGCCGAAGCCGGCGACGTCCCGGAAAAACGACAGGCGAAGCTTCGAGGACCAGCCCATGCCTAGTCACCTTGTCCCGGACGCCAGGTCGGTTTCGATCGCGGCGACCGCTTCGCCGATCCTGACCAGTCCGGCCGGCACTTCGAGGCGGCTGACGCCGACCCGACCGGCGACCTGTGCGCATTGGTGCAGATGCGCGGCGGCAAAATCGCCGGGCAGCGCCTGCCGCCCGAACCGCGCGATGTAGGAGAATTTGATGATCGCCGGCAGCGCGGCGGCCCCGGTCAGCGGTGAGATCGCCGCCCGCCCGCCGCGCTCGAGCATGTAGATGCGCGAAACCGGCACTGCTTCTGCGGCAAATCCGGCATGCAAGCGGTGCTGCGCCTTGTCGATCTGCGGATGCACCTGCGGACGCACTTCCGCCTGCTCGAGGCGAATGGCGCCGGCCGCATCCGCGGCGAGCTTGAGCTGCGGAAATCCGGGCAGGATCATCGGCCGCTCAGGATCGGACAGGTCCAGCGCCACGACGTCGTCGGTGAGCAGCCGATGGCCGGCGCCGATCATCGCGCCCGCCGTCGTCGACTTGCCGGCGCCCTTGTCGCCCATGAAGATCACGCTCCTGCCGCCGACGGCAATGGCGCTGGCATGGAGCACGAGCAGCCCGCGCTGATGAAGGGCGAGCGCCATCACCGGCCCGAGCAGCGGAAAGGCAAGCAGCGGGTCGTCGACCCCAGGCGCCGGATCGACCGCGATTCGCTTGCCGCCGCTGATCATGAAGGTGCCGACCGCCTGCCAGGAAAGATATTGGCGCGTCGGCTTGAATCGGAACGCCGTGGCGCCCTGCGAGGCGCCGTCGGGAAAGTCGAGCGGCCCGACAGCGATCTCCAGGTCCGGCGTCGCCGGTGCCGCCGGCTCCAGTTCCGGCAGGGCCACCTCCGAGCTGACGACCAGCCCGTACGCCCTGTAGAAATGGCGGACGCGTCCGCCCGGCGCCGTGGTCGCGTTGGCGGTCTCGGACCCTGCGAGAGAAGCGATCGGGAGGTTCATGCGGGGCTTCCTTGGACTTGCCGCAGCCACAGCGACAGCGAAACCGAGCGCCAGACATGCTGGACGTCGGGCAGCGTCGCCTGCTCGGGCCGGCTGAGCAGGCGCTCATAGACCGCGTTCACTTCGGGTAGGTTGACATAGGGCGCGATCCGCTCGCTGTCCGATATCAGGAGCCTGTCCAGAAGCTCGCGATGGTTGCCCAGCATGCCCTTGACCAGATTGGCGGTGAAGTCGATCTTGTCGCGCCGCCATTGCACCGCCGGCGGCAGGACGCCTTGCATGGCCCGGCGCAGCACATGGCGGCCGAAGCCGTCCTTGAGCTTTTCCTCGCCGGGCAGCGCCAGGCAGAATTCGACGAGCGGCTTGTCCCAGAACGGATAGCGCGGCTCGACGCCGAAATTGGCGGCGGCTTTGTCCAGCACTTCGAAGGCGTGCGGCACCAGTCCGGTGGACAGCAGCCACCGATGCGTCAGCGCTTCGCTGGCAGTGACGGAGGCGGGCA
Organism: Mesorhizobium sp. CA14; assembly: GCF_020165195.1. Taxonomy (GTDB): domain Bacteria; phylum Pseudomonadota; class Alphaproteobacteria; order Rhizobiales; family Rhizobiaceae; genus Mesorhizobium. The sequence continues at coordinate 61,565 of NZ_JAIUHR010000010.1, forward strand.
TGTAGCCGCTGCGATGGAAACGCTCGGCAAGATCGGTGCGCCTGGCAAGCTCAGGATTCACCGGGCCCGCCCAGGCGGCGCGCGCGGCTTGCCCCGGCCTGCGCCGCGCCTTGCCGACGACGCGTCTGGCCATCGCCCTCATCCGGGCGATCCGCCAGGCTGGTCCGTAGATGGTCAGGAATTTGAAATAGAGGGAAAACATCCCCTCGCCATAGGTGTTGGCGGCGCTGTGCAATTCCCGCCACAGCTCCAGCCACCTGCCGGCATTGGCGAGTTCGTGAAGATGCCCATGGCCCTGCGAGACGACCTCGTCGCCGCCATGCCCGTCGAGAAGCACTTTGACGCCCTTGGCGCCTGCCGTGCGGTAAAGGTCGCGGGTCAGCGACAGGCCGGGCGCCAGGAACGTGCCTTCCTGCTCCTCCAGGATGCGCTCGAATTCAGCGAAGGGCGCGTAATTGCTCACCGCAATCAACGTGGCGTCGAGCGGATTGTCGTCGAGCACCGCATCGATGAACGGCTTCTCGTCCATGGAAGAGCCCTTGTCGAAGACCAGCGAGAAGGTCTTGAGTTTCGGGTTGCGTTTAGCCGCCGCGCGAAGACCGGCAACGCAAGCGATCGAGGAGGAATCGAGCCCGCCGCTCAGCATGGCACCGACGGCCGGCGTGCCGCGCATGCGGTTCTCCACCGATTGCGCGAAGAGATGCCGGAATTCGTCGGCCGCGTCCGAGCGTCGCGGCCGCTGCGACGGCTCGATCTGCCAGTAGCGCCGCAGCACCACCTGACGGTCCGACACCATCATGCTGTGCCGCGCCGGCAGGCGGAAGATCTCGGCATAGGGCGTGGCCTGCGGATCGTCCGTCAAGCCGGCGAGGAAGCCGGAAATCTGGTGTTCGCTGAGCCGCCTGGCGACGCCGTCCAGCGCAAGGATCGGCCCGATCTCCGAGGCGAACGCGAAGCGCCTGCCGGTCGAATGATAGTAGAAAGGTTTGACGCCGAAATGATCGCGCGCGCAAAACAGCGTCTGGCGCTCGCCATCCCATATGGCGAAGGCGAAATCGCCCTGCAGATAGGTCGGGCAGGCCTCGCCCCATTTGAGGTAGGCGCGCATGATGAGCACCGCGTCGGCCATCGACCGCTCGCGAAGGCCGAGCCGCGCCAGAAGCTCGTCGCGATTGTCCAGCCGGCAATCGGCGGTGATGGCGAGCTTGCCGCCGGCCATCGTCAGCGGGCCTGGCCTGTCCTCACCGGTCGTGTCGAGCCAGGCGTGGCCGAGCGCCACGCTGCCCTCGGTCCACCAGGAGCTGCCGTCGCGGGCGCGGTGGCGCATGCGCGAAAGCATCTCTTGGATGTCGCCCGCCCCGGCCGGCCGGCCATTGTCGTCATACACGATTCCAGCGACGCCGCTCATCGCTCACGACTCGTGGTCGACCAGATGGGCAAATCCATTGATCGAGCCGCCAAGCACGATGTGTTTGCCGCTCATCAGCCAGGCATGCGCCTTGAGCTCGCTGCCGGTTCCTTTCTCGATGCCGATGCTGATCTTCGAGGCGTTGCCCTGACGGGCGAGCAGATATTGCCCGGCCAGCGCCTGGGCGAGGCAAGTGGCGCCCGGCACGAGCCGCGCCGCGGCTGCAACGCCCCATGCGACACGCCGCAGGTCGGCGATGCCGGGGTCGCGCCTGGCGTCCAGCCGGGTCACCAGGCTGCGGACACGGTTGTAGGAGGACAGCGTCAGCGCCAGCCGCACCGCGCTCACCACCGTCAGGCAGTGCGCCAGAAACAGCATCTCCCGGCCGCTCAGCGAGCGGAGCCTAGACCAGTTCCTCATGGTGGAGCCTCGCAAGTCCTGCTTCGGTCAGCCCCTTGAGCAAGCCCTCGACATCGGCCTTGCAGCGCTCGGCATCGACATTGTAGCGCGCAAGCACGGCGCTGCGGATATCGAGGATCGATCGCGGCTCCTGGATCTGCTCCCAGATGAAGGCGCCGACGCTGTTCAGGCTGTAATAGACGTTGGATTTAAGGTGGAGCAGCGCCAGTCCTGCGCCGAATTCACATGCGACCGCCTCGCCGGTCGCGACCACGCGGTCATGGTCCGAGGGGTTCCAGTCCATCCTAAAACCTCGTTGCTGGCCACCGCGCCCTTGGGCCCTTCGCCGCGGATCGGTTGCCGGCGATCCTCGGCAGGAAGCCGGGGGACAAAAGCCCCCCGGCTCACCTGTTGGAGAGCATCCGGAGCCCCAACTTAGACATCCGGATGCCTGTAAGCTTTAAGAGAAGGTCAGCTCGCCGACCGGCGTGTGCGCGGGAAAGCTCGCGTCAAGCGCCGTCGTGCCAGCACCGCCCTGCGTGATCGTTTCAATCGAACCGTGAACCGTCAGGCTGGGGGTCTCGTACTCATGCTTTTCAACATTCTGTTCCATTCTACTCTCCAACTAAGGACCTGGAAGCGGCTGCAGAATGCCGCCAGCATATGGCTATGCTGCAATGCAATTGCTGCACGGCAACATCTATGAGTCAAGCCTGATTTACCAGGCATTAATCAATTCTTGGTTGCGCGCGCATCCGTTGGTAATCAAAGCGTAGGCACCGTCATCCTAAACCTCACCCATCCAGGAATTCAACCGTAGGTCCTTGCCGTTTAGATAAGCGTTTGATTTATCTGCGATAAATTTTTCGGGTGAAAAAGACATCTCGCAATTGCGAAGAAATTGCCGCAAAAAATCGTCATTTTTCGGCCTGCCGGAAACGTCCCCGGAGTTGTCTTCAAAAGTGATTGAGCGTGTAGCGATTTTAAACGCTGAGGTTGCGTTCAGGAGGCGACCTCAGCCGCTTTTGGCATGATCACGTCAATTTTTCCGATGCTTTTCTTCGCAGTTGCGGTATAAACCCCTCGGGCGGCATTTTGCGGAGAACGACATCGGGCATGGCGGTGCAGGATGGCTCCTATGAGAGGCTGCGCGCCGCCGGCTGCGCCGACGAAGTCGCCTATGTGCAGGCCTGCCTGAGGCTGTTTTTCGCGCCACGAGCCAACATCACGGATGGCCGGGTCGATGTGCCCGCGCCGACGGTCTCGGCCGCCCCGATCGGGGCCGCCCCGATCACTGCGGCCTCAATCTCGGCGGCCCCAATCTCGGCGGCCAATATCGCCGACATTGCCAGGCTGAACAAAGTCGCCGTGTTCCTGCTCAAGGCGCTCAAGCGTGCGACCGCCGGCGCTGCGCCTGCGCAATTGTCTGAATGGCTCGATGGCTACCGTCGGCGCACGATGTCGATGAACGCCGCCTGCATCGGCGATTCGATGGCCATCGATCGCGCGCTGCGCGACAGGCAGGTCGATTTCGTCTTTCTCAAGGGCCCGCTCCAGCAGCATCTGCTCTATGGCGACCATTTCATGAAGCCTTCCGGCGATGTCGATATACTGGTTTCGTCGGCGCGCTTTGGGCAAGCCCGCGAGGCGTTGCGGGCGATCGGCTACGAGGTTGCCGGCAAATCCCGTTCCGTCTGGTGGGTTCGGTTCCTCGGCGAGCAGCACATGGTTTGCGAAGATGGCGCGAGGGCCTCGACGGTCGACCTCCATCACCGGCTGCAGCAACCGGGCTCGCCGAGTCCGCGCGACATCGACGGCTTTCTGCGCCGCAAGCGCGAAGTCGAGGTGGCCGGAGCCGTCATGCCGGTGATCTCGGCGGCCGACACGCTGCTTTTGTCGTCGATCAGCGTCGCCAAGGCCTTTTTCAACCGCGAGCCCTGCGCCGGCTATGTCTGCGACGTCAGGGCCAGCGCCACCCGCCTGAACGAAGCCGAGCAGCAGAGGGTGCTCGATCACGCCGCCGGACAGGGCCTGACGGACACGCTGCTCTTGGGGTTGCGCGCCGCCGACGTGCTGCTCGGCGGCGACGGCACGCTGCTTTCGGATCGCGCCACCCGCATTCTGGCCCGTATCGACAATGCCGACCTCTTCCACATGGTCATGGCGCCCTGGCTCGCGTCCCTGCGCTGGCCTCAGCGCCGCCATGTGCTGTGGGAACTCTGCGGCCGCGAGCCGGTCCGCTACCTGGCTGAAGCGGGCTGGGCGGCCTCCGCCGACCTCAGCCGGCGCATCTTCGAGCGCCCGGCCACGGTCGAGCCGGCGCGGAGCGAAATGATCAAAATCGTGGGCGGGGCGGCCAATCATGCGAGCGAAAGGTGAGCCCATGCCCGTGACGACGCCCATAACGACCTCCGGGGTCTGCGTCATCATCGCCGCGCGCAATGCGGCGCGCACCATTCCCGGCGCCATCGCTTCGGCGCTGCGCGAGGCCGAAGTCGCCGAAGTCATAGTGGTCGACGACGCCTCAACCGACGACACCAAGGACGTGGCTTTGGCCGCCGACGACGGCAGCGGCCGGCTTGCCGTTATCCGCTTCGACGTCAATCGCGGTCCTTCCGCCGCGCGCAACGCCGCCATCCAGGCCTCCAAATCGCCCTTCATCAGCATTCTCGACGCTGACGATTTCTTCCTCGAAGGCCGTTTTCGCCGGCTTTTCGCCAGCGCCGACTGGGATTTCGCCGCAGACAACATCATGCTGATCCGCGACGACGCCGCGACCGACCTCGCCAAGGTCGCAGCGCCGCCTTTCGCGGCCGAGCCGGAATTTCTCGATTTCGAGCGCTTCATCGACGGCAACATCTCGCGCCGCCATGTGCGGCGCGGCGAGCTCGGTTTCCTCAAGCCGGTGATCAGCCGGGTTTTCCTCGAGCGGCATGGGTTGAGCTACGACGAGAACCTCAGGCTTGGCGAGGATTACGAGCTCTACGCGCGCGCTGTCGCTTACGGAGCCCGGTTCAAGATCATCAAGTCCTGCGGCTATGGCGCGATCGTGCGCGCCGATTCGCTGAGCGGCCGCCACAGGACGCAGGATTTGAAGCGTCTTGCCGATGCCGATCTGGCGCTGCTCCAGATCGACAGTCTTCCGGAGCGCTCGAAGGCCGCGTTGCGGCGCCATGAGCGCCATGTCCGCGACAAATACCGGCTGCGCAATTTTCTTGACGTGAAGGCCGAGCGTGGGCTGGCATCGGCCGCTGCCTACGCCTTCGCAAGCCAGTCGAATCTGATCCCGATCGTGCGCGGCGTCGCCACCGACAAGCTCGACGCGCTGTTCCGCCGCACCGGGATTGTTGCGCCGCAGCAAATGCCGCCGACGCGCTTCCTGATGGCGGCAACCAGCGCTGCAAGCGGGTGATCCCGCGTTGTCTCGGAAGCTGCCGCCCCTCAAAAAATCCGCATTCCCAAAACTATGATGTTGCCTAGTGGCTGCTGGAATGGCAGTCTTGTTGCAATGCAGCAATTTCGAAAGGCCGATAGGATGGCTTCGATTTTTGGCTTCAGATCCCGGGATCCGGCGCGCGACCGGCAGACCGATCTGCAGCGTTTCGACCGGCTGGCGAAGCTGTTCGACCAGATAGCGGCGGAGATCGAGGCGGAGAAAACCGGGCTGGAGAATCGTTACAAGTCGACGGCCGCCAATGCGGCCTTTCTGGTCGAGGCGATGGAGAACGGTTCGGCGTCGCCCAGCAAGGGATCGGACGTCAGCGCGATGACCACCTCGATCCTCAACTGCGAGCGGCGCATTGCGGAGCTCGCTCGCCAGAAAGGTTTGATGAAGGAACTGCGTCATTCGCTCGACGCGATCGTCGAGGATGGTTCCGATCGGCCTGCTGCGCAGGCCACAGCGAGAGGATGACGGCGCCTTCAGGCGTCGTCATCGGTACAAGACGTTAGAGGAGTTCAAAGGGCGAAGGTAAAAAAGCGGCTCGCTCATGCGAACCGAGGATGACTTTGGGTTGGGCGGACAACACAAGGTGAGTTTGTTATGAACGCAGATCCGGACAACACCTCCACCGAGGCGGCTTGCGCGATGGCGCATGCGCCAGGGAGCCGATTAACCAGCCCGCGGCTCGGCGTGGTCGGCGCCCTGTTTGCGGTCGTCGCAGCAACCCTTGCGAACCTGCATCCGGCGCACGCGCAAGAGGCGCAGCAAGATCTGCAAAGCGCGCCGTCCTTCGTCGACAATTTCTCGAATTTCAACCAGTCCCGCTGGTTCGTCTCGGACGGCTGGACCAATGGCGCCCATCAGAACTGCACCTGGTCGAAGGATCTTGTGCGGCTTTCCGACGGCGTGCTGTCGCTGGGTTTCGAAAAGCGCAAGCTGAAGGACCGCGAGTTCGCCTGCGCCGAAGTTCAGACCAAGCAGCGCTACGGCTACGGCGTGTACGAGGCGCGCATGAAGACCGGCACCGGCTCCGGCCTCAACGCCGCCTTCTTCACCTATATCGGCCCGCAGGACAAACAGCCGTGGGACGAGATCGACTTCGAGGTCCTCACCAAGGACCCCTCGAAAGTCCAGGTCAACAGCTACATCCAGGGCAAGCCGAAGAACGGCAAGCTGGTCGATGTCGAGGGCGGCGCCGACAAGGGCTTCAACGACTATGGCTTCGTCTGGGAGAAGGACCGGCTGCGCTGGTATGTCAACGGCAAGCTGGTCCATGAGGTGACCAACCCGGACGAGCTGCCGAAGCATTCGCAGAAAATCTTCTTCAGCCTCTGGGGCAGCGACAAGCTGACCAACTGGATGGGTGCCTTCACCGATCCGGGCAGCAAGGTGACCATGCAGGTCAAGCGCGTCGCTTTCACCGCTCTGGGCCAGCCATGTCAGTTTCCGGAATCGCTGGCATGCAGCATAAGTAATTCCAACTAGGCCGCTGGGCCTGGGGGACATCTGAACCGGCCGGACCGCTTTTGTGGCCCGGCCTTTGACAGGAATAGAACCAAATGAATTTGACGGTGTTTGGGATTGGCTATGTCGGTCTCGTCCAGGCCGCGGTGCTTGCCGAGGTCGGCCACGAGGTGGTGTGCGTCGATATCGACGAGAAGAAGGTGGAGCGGCTCAATCAGGGCCTGATCCCGATTTTCGAACCGGGCCTCGAGACCCTCGTCAAGGAAAATCACGCTGCCGGGCGCATCCGCTTCACCACGGACGCGGCCGCGGCGGTCAGGCATGGCCAGATCCAGATGATCGCGGTCGGCACGCCGCCCGGCGAGGATGGCTCGGCCGATCTGAAATATGTGCTGGCCGTCGCCGAGACCATCGGTCGTGAGATGGACAGCGCCAAGATCGTCGTCGGCAAGTCGACCGTGCCGGTCGGAACTTGCGAGAAGGTGAAGGCCAGAATCGCCGAAACGCTGAAGAAGCGCGGCCGCGAGGATCTCGCTTTCGACGTCGCCTCGAACCCCGAATTCCTCAAGGAGGGCTCGGCGGTCGCCGATTGCATGAAGCCGGACCGCATCATCGTCGGCACCTCCAGCGAGGACACCGAAATGGTGATGCGCGAGCTCTACGCGCCGTTCAACCGCAACCACGAGAAGATGATCGTGATGGATGTGCGCAGCGCCGAATTCACCAAATACGCCGCCAATTGCATGCTGGCGACCAAGATCAGCTTCATGAACGAGATGGCCAATCTCGCCGAGCAGTTGGGCGCCGACATCGAGGAGGTGCGCAAGGGCATCGGCTCGGATCCGCGCATCGGCTACCACTTCATCTATCCCGGCCTCGGCTATGGCGGCTCCTGCTTCCCGAAGGATGTGCGCGCGCTGATCAAGACCGCCGAGGGCGTCAAGTTCGACGCCAAATTGCTGCGCGCCGTCGAGGAGCGCAACAATGCGCAGAAGTCGGTCCTGTTCGACAAGGTCAATCACTATTTCAAGGGCGCGCTCAGGGGCAAGACCTTCGCCGTCTGGGGGCTGGCCTTCAAGCCCAACACCGACGACATGCGCGAGGCGCCGTCGCGCACGCTGATGGAAGCGCTGTGGGCGGCCGGCGCCAAGGTGCAGGCCTACGATCCCGAGGCGATGCAGGAGTGTCAGGCGATCTACGGCCTGCGTGAGGATCTGCTTTTGTGCGGCACCAAGGAGGCGGCGCTGCGCGGCGCCGACGCGCTTTTGATCTGCACCGAATGGAAGAGCTTCCGCGCGCCGTCTTTCGACGCGCTCAAGGATGCGCTGACGACGCCGGTCATCTTCGACGGCCGCAATCTCTACGATCCCAAGGTGATCGCGCGCTACGGCATCGAATATTTCTCGATCGGCAGGATGGCGGCATGACTGCTGATTGCCTCAAGGACAATGGCCGTCGCCATGGCTGTGGACTCATCCCGGCGAACGGGGCATCGGCAACAGTATGAGGTCGCCAATGGCTGCACAGCGCAAACCGACGGTCACCGTCATCGTCCCTACCTTCAACCGCGAAAAATTCCTGCCCGAATCCATCGGCAGCCTGCTGCGGCAGACCGTGGCGCCGGATCAGATCCTGATCGTGGATGACGGCTCGACGGACAATACCGGCGCGGTGGCGGCCTCTTTCCCGGAGCCGGTCGAATATTACCGCAAGGAGAATGGCGGCAAGTCGACGGCGCTGAATTTCGCCCTGAAGCGCTGCACGGGGGATTTCGTCTGGATATTCGATGACGACGATGTCGCGCACCCGACGGCGCTGGAGCGGTTTCTCGCCGCTTTCGAGCGGGAGCCGGCCGCCGATTTCGCATTCGGCGAATATGCGCGTTTCCAGCGTTCGGCCCAGATCGAGGAGCAGGATTACGAGATCGTCGCCTTCGGCCATGTCAGCCAGGACAATTTTTTCCCGTCGCATCTCGAATATTGCCACGTCCACCAGCCGGGTCTCCTGGTGCGCCGCAAATGCTACGACGAGGTGGGTGGCTTCAACGAGACCCTGGTCCGGTCGCAGGACTACGAGATGATGCTGAGGCTTGCACGCCGGTTCAAGGGCGTCAGGGTTGATGGCTTGATGTTCTTCCAGCGCCAGCACGACATGGTCCGCGGCAGCACCAAGGTGGTCATTTCCTACACCGACCGGATCAAGGCCTGGGGCGCGTACGACCGGGCGATCATGGAAGAGGTCTACAAGTCGGTCGATCTGCATGAGTATCTGGATCGCTCGGAGCAGGCCCTGCCGAGGACGGCCGATCTCGAGATGCAGGCGCTGCTGCAGCGCTCGAGCATCATGGCCAGGAAGGGTTTGTGGCATCACGCGGCCGAGGACATCCGCCGCTACGCCCTGCTTGCCGAACGAGCCGGAAAGACGTCGCTCAGCGACAAGGAACGCGCCATCGTGCGGCGCACGTTCGAAGCCTATGACACGGGCCTGGCATCCGCCCCCGCCGACGCATTCGTCTCGGCGGTGAAGGCATGGAAGTCGGGGCCTCTCAAGGCCGACATCGTCAGGGAATACATGCATTCCTTCCCGCATTATCTGGCGCGGGACCTGAAGGCGGGAAAGGTGATCCCGGCTTCGAAATTGTTGCGGGAGTATTCGGCGCTGTCGCTTTCCGCTTCGCTCGGCCGGCTGTGCCGGGCGATGACGTCGAAGCTTCCCTTGGCGCGCGGCGCAAGCTGATGAGCCGTGGCTTACGGATACTCGCCCGAGCCGAATTAGGAGCAGAATGATGAAAGTGCTTTTTGCAAGCGGCAACGGGTACATTCCCGAGTTCACCGGCGGCGTGCAATCCAACACCCACCACCTGGTCGAACAGCTGATCGAGCACGGCCATCAGGCGTCGGTCCTCGCCTCGCTGTTCGGCGACGGCATGTTCGGCCTCAAGGCGCGCGCCAAGATGAAGCTGTTGCGGCAGCCCGCGGTTGTCGACAATTTCCCCGGCTACCCGGTGATGCGCGCCTGGTTCCCCTGGGAGGCGGCCGGCTTCGCCGTCGAGAAGACCACACCGGACGTCGCCGTCGTGCAGTGCCACAAATCGGTCCTGCTCGGAAAGGCGCTTCTGGCCGAAGGCGTGCCACTGGTCGTCTACCTCCACAATGTCGAATTCCACGAGCTCGCTGGCGATCCGCGCGAGCTCAATTCGGCTTTATACATCGCCAATTCGGAATTCACCGCGCGCACCTACAAGGAAAAATTCGGCATCGAGTCCGTCGTTCTTCCGCCGACCATCAACGACGCTCTCTATTGCACGCATACGACCGGCGAATTCGTCACCATGATCAATCCCTATGAGGAGAAGGGTTTCGATCTGGCGGTGAAGATTGCGGCCGCCTGCCCGGAGATTCCCTTCCTGTTCGTGGAGAGCTGGAAACTGGAGGACGAGCATCGTGCCCGCATCGAAAAGACCATCGCGCCGCTCTCGAATGTCACGCTGGAAAACCGCACCGACGATATGAAGACGGTCTATGGCCGCACCAGGATCTTGCTTGCCCCGAGCAAATGGGAGGAAGCCTGGGGCCGCGTCGCGTCCGAGGCGCATTGCAGCGGCATCCCTGTCGTCGGATCGAGGCGCGGCGGCCTGCCCGAAGCCATCGGTCCCGGCGGCGTGGTGCTCGAGTACGACGCCCCGCTCGCCGACTGGGCCGCGGCGGTGAGGAGCCTGTGGAACGATCGCCAGGAATACGAACGGCTTTCGGCCGCGGCTCTGGCCTTCTCCAAACGCCCGGAGCTCGATCCCGCGCGGCAGTTGGTGGTGTTTGTCGATCTGCTCGAAAGAGCGGCCCGGCAGGGCGTCCGCCGCGCGGCGTAGACTGGTATCTGCCGGATGCAGAATGCGTCCGGCTTATGCCCTGCCTCACGAGTTAAGGTCGGTGCGCTTATAGCCGTGAATGGTCATGACCAGTTTGTCGTTGGGCGCCATCGGTTCCCATTGGCCAGCCCAGCGCGGGTCCATTACGGTTCCGGCTGCGACCCACAGGTCGAAATAGGGCTTCATCGGGTTGTTCGGAAAAGCCCCTCCGGCCGTATCGGCAGGCGTAACGACAGCGGCTTCTTCCCCGTTGATCAGGAAGCTGACACGCTTGCCCGCTTCGTATTCGATGCCGAGCCGATAGCGCTTGCCAGACAGATCCCCAAGTTCAATCCACTTCACCCAGACGCTTTTGTGCTGGTTGTTCACGCTTGCCCAAACGGTCAGCTGAAGCCCTTTCGTGCCGACGATTTCGAAGTCGATTTCCTCATGGGCCTTATCGTTGAACGTCCAGAGCGGGGCCGCGATAAGCCCCGGCCTCATCGTCGGCAAGGTGACATCCACTTCCCAGCGTGCCGATGAGGTGTCGGACTTGCCGCCGGCGATGACCTGCGCCGAGGCCTTCTCGCTGACAGTCAGCTGAAGTTCGCCATTGACGATTTTGACGTTGTCGCCCTTCCAGCCATAGCCGCCGAGCTTCGGTTCGTTCCATTGCGAGGGAACGAATGGATTCTCATACTTCCAGAGCTGAAGCTTGACCTTCGACCAGTCGGGAAGCGAGCCGAGTGCAGGCTTTGCCCCTTGCTCGCCGGCGATCTGCGCCAAGGTTCGTCCGGCGAGCAGCGGCATCGCCATTGAAACACCGAGCGACGCCAGGATTTCTCTGCGCGTGATGTCCATAGCCGATCTCCGATTGCACCGTTTCGCGATCCCCTACGTATAGATCCTGCCGGCGAGGATACAGCTCCTCGGTACGCCGACGACCAAGTCGATGTCGCCCGGCAACCGGTACAGCTTGCGCACGGTCGCGTCGTTCGTGGCTGAAATCGATCGGCAGTTCATGTGTCTATCCCTGTCCTGAGATCAGCGTGTCGGGAGCCGGGCGGGTTCATTTCGCCTCGCTTGGGGCCGCGACGAACCCCCGTGCCGGGATCAACTGCAATGCCTCGCGAAGTGTCTGGCGGCCGGCACGGAAGGCAAGCGCGACGACAACGGTGGCGACATAGGAGAGCGCCGCGCCGCCGGCGAGCGCGACGACGGGCGGCACCTGCAGCATCGGCTTGGCGAGCCAGACCAGGCCGAACGCCAGATGCGCGCCTAGCACGAAAGGCATTGCTGCGTGAAGCACATGGCTCGCCCTGAGCGGTCCGCTCTTGCCGACATAGAGCCACAGGAACGGCGTACGCAGATATTCGCTGATCGCGTAGGCGACCGCGACGCCGAGCGCTCCGTAAGGAAGGCCTATTGCGAAGGCCAAGACCGAGGTCACGGCGGAGGTGATGCCCCAGCGCATGAAGTCGCCGGAACGGCCCTGGCTGACGAACAGCCATCCCGAAGGGTTGTTGAGCGGCTGCAGCAGTCCGGCAAAGCCCAGCGCCAGGAAGATCGGCGCGCTTCCCCTCCACTGCTCGCCGAGCACGAAGGGAATTAGCGTGTCCGACATGGCGGTGGCGAAGGCGACACCCGGAAGCGCCACCAGAAGGATCAGCGGCATGACCCGCAGATAGGCGCTGCGGTAGCGGTCCGGCTCGTCCTTCAGCCGCGACAGCGCTGGCACCATCACCTTCGCCAGCGGGTTGGTGATCTGGCTGAGCGGGAAAAGCAGAAGCTTGTAGGCGCGGTCATAGAGGCCGAGCTGCGCCTCGCCCCAGTATTTGCCGATCAGCACATTGTCGAGGTTGCGGGCAAAGAAATTGGCGAAATTGAAGCCGGTGATGCCGGCGCCGAAATTGATCAGCGCGCCGATGCCGTCGACCTTGCGCGGCAGGCCCGGGCGCCAGCGCGAGGAGTACCAGTAGCACAGCGTCGGCAGCACGGCGCTTGCCAGCGTGCCGGCGAAAAGCGCCCAATAGGAGCGATCGATGAAGGTCCAGAGGATCGAGACGGCAACGCCGAGGACGGCGCTGGCGATGTCGATGATGGCCAGCCGCGTGAACTCCATGCGGCGCGTCAACAGCGCCACATGCTGCGCTCCCAGGCCATAGGCGATGATCTGCAGGCCGAAGGCGGCGACGAGGCCCGTCACGCGCGGCTCGCCATAGAAAGCGGCGACCAAGGGCGCCGAAGTCGCGAGCACGCAGGCGAGCAGGGTACTTACGGCCACATTGATCCAGAACAGGTAATTGACTTCTTCGTGGCGGATGCCGGTCTTCTGGATCGTCGCCTGGGTCAGGCCGAAATCCTGGAACAGTGCGATGAAGGCAAGCACCGGCGCGCACATGGCGACGACGCCGAAATCCTGCGGCGACAGGAGCCGCGACAGCACGATGACGGAGATGATCTGAGTCGCCACCCGTACGCCTTGCGCCATCGCGGTGACGACCGCGCCGCGTCCGACCGATTTGCGCAGGGAGCCTTCTGGCGGATCGAATGCACTGGCTTGCAAATTCAGGATTCCCGACTTTCGCCCGGCCTGGATCCATGACCCCGACCGTCCGTTGAGTACCGAAACGCCCCGTCCACCATCAAGCTTGCAGCAACGATATGGCAATTTTTGCGACGCCGCATCAAAATTGTTGCAATGCAGCAAAATTTTACGACAGAAGGCCTGTGGGAGCCCCGTTCGAGTGTCTTGCGGCAAAGCAGAGGCCACTGCTCAAACCTGTTGATTTCGTTTGAAGAAATGGCACCCGGAAGGATTGAACCCTCGATCTTCGGCTTACAAAACTGATGCTAGCGCGGTCGAGCCGGCGACGATTTATAATAGATTCAACGAACGACAATACGGTCAGCGCCACGGCGCGGGCAGGAGCAATCGCTGGGGCGGCTAGTGCGCCGTGAGCGAGCTAAGACCGTCGCGGGCCGGTTAGGCCGGAAATATACGGGCTGACAAGGAATTGAATGCACGGATCGGGCGGCTACCGACGCTCACCGTCTTGCGAGCTGCCCTGGGACAACAAAAGGCGGCTCTCACTGGGTGTGAGGATGCCTTTGGAAGCGATTTCCTTCGGAATGCTGACGATCATATCATCAGGGCTAAAGGTAACTGCTTCTTCTGGCGACAGCCCTTTTGATGTGGGCGCGCCAAAGTGGCTTATCATTTTCTTGATCTGAATGTCATTCCGGCCGGCCCCGACATTGGTTAAGTACAGCCCCGACGCTTGTGACCCTTTCCACGGAAGCTCCGTCCACCTGGTTGATGTTTTCACGTACTTGCTCCCGGCTCGTCGTCCCATCCAGAACAGCCAGATATCGTCGCCTTGGGGACTGAGCTTAATGAACAGTTCCTCATCTACGGTTTCTGCCGACAACGATTTAGGGCCGTACAGCACTCCACCGACACCCGTTGGGAAAAGCATTCCCGTCGTTTCCGAAACGTCAAATAACCATTGGTCGTAAGGCTGCATTCGCCCCGCATCATCGAATGTGACCTGGTGAGCCCGATGGAAAACGACGGTTTTTTCACCCGCCAGTTGAACAAGTTGCTCCAGCCAACGCGACGAATAATAAACATCGTCATCCGCCGTAACGATGTAGGCCTTTGGAAACGCTAGGAGGGCCGGCACGATCTTTTTGTACGAACGAATGTCTGTACAAAAGCGGATTTCAAGACCTTGGGCGTTGAGGTTTGTGACCGAGGCAGGCAGTTGCGTCGCATCCTCAGCCGTGACCCAAAGGATAACCCGGTCGGGCACAACCGTCTGCGACAGGAGACAGCGCAGCGTCAAATGCAGGGTGGCGAACCGTTTCGGATAGGAAGTCAAGGATACGATCAAGTCATCAGGCAAACCATGCGGCCTTCCCTGGCCTCTAAGCGGCCATCGAAGAGCGATCATGAGTTGCGCAATGTATGGCTTAGCAAAATGAAGGATCGTTGCTCGATACTTCGCGACCCGCCAACCAATACCGTGGCTCAGCCAAAAAATTCCGCGACTTGGCGCGCCAACACCTGTCCCCAGGAACCACGGGGAGAGCGAATCCGATCGCTTCAGCCAAAGATAGATCGCAAAAGGCCCCAAAACTGCGACCACCAAGATGACCGCCTCATTGTCGACCCCGAAATCCCGGAGGGAAAAATGGAAGAATTGGTGCAGGAACATAATGACCAACGACGCTTCACCTACCTTCGCTAAGGGCAACCCTATTCCCGCAACTGTCGCTGCTCGTCGTATCATGATGAGAAGCGTCAGGGACAAGGCCAGCGCAATGAGAAGCCCGAGGATGGGAGGTCCGAAAATGGAATATTTCATATTGAACTGAATGTCAGCGCCGCTAGCTGCTCCGGCCGAAGCAAGGGCACCCACGGTCAAAATGAAAATCCAAAGGGTCCTCGAACGAAATTGAATGGTCCGAATCAAATGCCCAAACCAATAACAGCACAATGCAATTGGCACTGCGGCGACCGCCCACGGCGAACGGTTCATTGGCCACTGGAATTGAATAGCATAGCCTAAGACCACACATAGAGCGATAAAGCCCAGCATGCGAGGGTTGCTAGGGCTTTTCGTCCAATTCGCAATTTCGTTATAGATGATTTGGGTGAAGAAAAGGCAGGTTATAAACCAGAAGACGCCAAAATCACGCGAGAGGCGCATCCCACCCAGCATATCGTTAACGGCCATCTCGCGTATCTGCCAACGGGCTGGAAAATCGCCGAGCAGAACTCTCCTGGATATGACTGCCAGTGTCAAAACCAACAAAAAAGCTACATATGGCACCGCTAGGCCAGCCACCTTCTTCCAGAACAGTCGGTTGCGTTCCGTGGGCTTGTAAAGGTAGCCAGACATCACAAAGAAAAGCGGCATATGAAACAGCAATACCGCGTTAGCGAAAACCGAGTCCCAGGGTTGAGTCCCAGCGCCGGCAATATGGGCCGCCACAACAAGTAGAATGCCAACGCCTTTGGCGGCATCAAGCCAAATCTCGCGATTCGTCATCGATCGCTCCAGCCGCCCCCGCAGAAGAAAATTAGATTAGTCGCTTCGCGAGCGCAACACGAAATTGTGCATCGCACAATCAATCTCCATTAAGGAGGCAGGGGTGCAAGGGTCCTAGCGGTCAGCAAACTGCGTCCCGCCTCGCTGGTGTCATAGAATGTTAACCTTTGCGGTTGCCGGCTCTCAAGCGGCCGAAGCGACTGGCCCGTGGGAGGGCTGCGTCGCGGCGCCGAGCGAGCCGGAGAAGGCCGGCGGGGAGGATGTGTCGAGCGCCGGATCGAGGCACGCGGGATCCTTGGCGCGTTCCGTTGCCACACGCTCGTAAAGCGAATCGAGAAATTCACCCGCCGGCCCCGATCCGAACATGACTTCTGCGGTCCGGCGGGCCTCGCGCCGGAGTGGCGCCATCAGTTCCGGCCGCCCTATATAGGCAGTCAGCCGCTCGATCGCCTCGGTGGCGAGGCGCTCGACCTCATCGCGGAAATACTGGGCATAGTCCCTATCGCCACGGAGGTCGTATCCCGGACTCCACCAGTCGCCGACTTCATTCAGCCTCACCGGCAGTGAAATGCCGTTGACGCCGTCCTCCAGGAATTCCGGCAAGGCGCAGACCCTCGTTCCAAGGACCGGAGTGTGCTCGGACATCGATTCCAGCGCCGAGTAGCCGAAAGTATCGCCGAACGTGGCAAGAACGCCGAAATGCGAGTTGCGCAGCAGTCGCCGCACTGCGTGATTGGCCAGCACGCCATGATATTGGACGTTCTTCAGGTCGAGCAGCTTGAAATAGGGATCGAAGAATCCCGGACTTGTCGGGTCGGTCCATACGGGACCGCCGACCTGCAGGCTCGAAACGATATTCACTCTGATGGGAAGGTTCCGTTCGATCGCCTTTTCAGCGATCTTGACCGCCACGCAACCGCCCTTGCGCCCGAAATGGGCGCCGACGAACGTCAGGACGAGCTCTTCTGCGTTATTGTCCGCCATCGCGTCCTCGACGGCGGGAACGATGATGTTGGGATGACGCACGATAAGCTTGTCGGTCAGCGCGCCGATGTCCGGATTGTCGGCGTGCTGGTCCAGGAAACATCTGCGGGCAAAATGCGATAGGGCAATGATCCGGCGACAGCCGGGGCGGATGATCCGCGACCTCATATATCTCGCTATCCCCCCATTTTTGCGCAGGGCGAACTGACGCGGCAGGTGGGATTCGAAGGAGATGACAAATCGCGACGAGTTGAGCGGTATCCGATTGAACGCATGTACGAGATCGACGGAACGGTCGGGCTCGATCAGCGTGACGCCTTCTAGCTTTGATGAGATGAAGTTCAGCGGCAGGAACCGCTTGCGCAAAATCGTATGTCTTGAAGAACGCGGCGTAACGAAACTTGTCGGATATTTGTCGTCGTAGACGGCAATACGAAGAGACTCAGCCATGCTTCACCCCACCCGGGCAAACCAGCGGCATGGGGAGTCGTCGTATATTGCACCAGTAGTGCCGAGCCATGCAAACTCAACACTCCCGCACCGCAACCAAATGCACGCGGCGATCCCCAGACCCAGTTCTGAAGGCCTACTTTAGGTTTCGATTTTAAAACCATTTTTTATTGCGGTGCAACATAATAATTTTAGTGGGACCGCCGGACTCCGCTCGACCGGGCGGCCCCGTGCAGGGCTCGGTCGCGCGTGTTGTGGCGGTCCAATTGTGAGCCTGCCGGAAATTTGTGCAGTGCGGTAAGGATGGCCGCTCTTTGCTACGCCGCACCAAAATTGTTGCGATGCAGCAAAAGCTGTACTAGCATCCCCGATGGGTGGGCCAACAGCGGTCGAGTTACATGCTGCATGTCTTGTACCTTGTGCATGACGTATCCGACCCGGCGGTGCGCCGGAGGGTACAGATGCTCAAGGCAGGCGGCGCCAGGGTCACCTTGGCGGGCTTCCGCCGCACCACCAGCCCGGTCGCCGAGATCGAAGGAATCGAGCCTGTCGACCTCGGCGCGACTCGCGACGGCCGATTCGCGCAGCGTCTCAGTGCTGTCGCCAAGGCAGCCATGTCGATCGGCGCGAAACTTGGCGCCATGGCAAGGCCCGATCTGATCATAGCGCGCAACCTCGAAATGCTGGCGCTGGCCCGCCGCGCCAACGCCGCCCTCGGGGCAAACGTGCCGATCGTCTATGAATGCCTGGACATCCATCGCCTGGTGTTGCGCGACGATTTTGTCGGCAGGACGCTGCGCGGCGCCGAACGCCATCTCGCCCGCGACGTGAAGCTTCTGGTGACGAGCTCGCCGGCCTTCGTCGCGAACTATTTCGAGCCTTTCGGGCAGATCGTCGCACCCGTCGAGCTGATCGAGAACAAATATTTCGAGATGGCATCCGTCGTCGCGGCGCATTCTTCCGAGGACGATGGTCCGACGACGCCGCCCTGGCGCATTGGCTGGTTCGGCGCGCTGCGCTGCCGCCGCTCGCTGGAGCTGCTCGCCGATTTCACCCGCCGGCAGGCGGGACGTTTCGAGGTCGTGCTCAGGGGACGTCCGGCGCTGTCCGAATTTCCGGACTTTCATGGCTTCGTCGAGGCCGAGCCGTGGCTTTCGTTCGGCGGCCCTTACCGCAATCCGGAAGATATGGCGGTAATCTACGGGCAGGTGCATTTCTCCTGGGCGATCGATTTCTTCGAAGCTGGCCAGAATTCCGAGTGGCTGCTTCCCAACCGCCTTTATGAAGGCTGCCGCTTCGGTGCCGTGCCGGTCTCGATGGCAGGCACCGAAACCGGCCGGTTCCTGAAGCAGCAGGATATTGGCGTGCTTCTGTCCGAAGCCACGCCCGAGGGCATCGAAGCGATGCTCGGCCGGATGGATCAGGATCGATATCGCGGCCTGAAGTCGCGGGTGCTGGCGCGCAATCCGCGGACCTGGAGCTACGACCGCAGCGACTGCGCGGCTTTCGTCGAAAAGCTGCGCGGCCTCGCCGCCATGCCTTCAACCTTTGTGACGGAGGCGGCGGCGTGATGGCAGAGGGCGCGCAAGAACCGATGGCGCAGGCGACCCCATCGATCCTGATCGTCATTCCCTGCCTCAACGAGGCCGCCCATATCGGCGGCCTGCTCGACCAATTGCGGCCCGCGGCGGCACGGCTGGGCGGCCGCATCGTCGTCGCCGACGGCGGCAGCACGGACGGCACGCAGGCCATCGTCGAAAACATCGTGGCGAAGGATCCCCGGGTCATCCTGCTCGCCAATCCGAAGCGCCTCCAGAGCGCCGGCATCAATCTCGCGGTGGCGAGTCTCGGCGAAGGCGTCGACTACCTCATCCGCATCGATGCGCATGGCGGCTATCCGGACGACTACTGCGACCGGCTGGTCGGGGAAGCCCTTGCCACCGGCGCCGATTCGGTCGTCGTTTCGATGCTGACCGCCGGCGCCGGCGCCGTGCAGAAGGCTGTGGCGGCGGCGCAGAATTCCAAGCTCGGCACCGGCGGCTCGAAGCACCGGCACATGTCCGAGGGCGAATGGGTCGATCACGGCCACCACGCGCTGATGCGCATCGCCGCCTTCAGGCATGTCGGCGGCTATGACGAGAGCTTCAGCCACAATGAGGACGCCGAACTCGACTACCGCCTGCGCCAGGCCGGCTACCGCATCTGGATGAGCGGCAGGACGCAGATGGTCTATTATCCGCGCTCGACGCTGAAGAGCCTCTATTTCCAGTATCTCGGCTATGGCCGCGGTCGCGCCAGGAACGTGCTGAAGCACCGCATGGTGCCGAAGGTCCGGCAGATGATCCCGCTGCTGGTTGCGCCCGTGGTGCTGCTCGCCCTGTTTTCCTTCGTCCATTGGCTGGCGGCGGTGCCGTTCCTTTTATGGGCGGCGGTGTGCCTCGGTTACGGCCTGGTGACGGCGATACGCCAGCGCAACGCCGGCATAGCGCTCGCCGGCGTCTCGGCGATGGTCATGCATTTCGGCTGGTCCGTCGGGTTCTGGCAGCAACTTTTGACGTCCCGCTCGCAGCGCAAGGTGGCGTGATGGCCGGGCGCTCGATCGACATCTGCATCTGCACTTTCTGTCGGCCGGAGCTAGCCGACACGTTGCGCTCCGTCGCCGCGCTGGAGAAGCCTGCGGGTTTGGAGATCGGAATCGTCATTGCAGACAATGACGACGAGCCCAGCGCGCAGAAACTGGTGAAAGCTGTGGCCGAAGAGCTGAAGCTGCCGATCCGCTATCGCCACGCGCCGGCGCGCAACATCTCGATCGCCCGCAACGCCTGCCTCGACGCCAGCGTTTCGGACTTTGTCGCCTTCATCGACGACGACGAGACGGCGTCGCCCTCCTGGCTGGTCGAACTGATAGCGGCCGCCGACACCACGGGCGCCGCGGCTGTGCTCGGTCCGGTGCGGGCGCATTACCGCCCCGACGCGCCGGACTGGATGCAAAAGGGCGACTTCCATTCCACCTTGCCGGTCTGGGTGCGCGGCGAGATTCGCACCGGCTACACCTGCAACGTCCTGCTCAGAATGACCGATGCGAGCCTGCGCGGCCGGCGCTTCAGCCTGGCGCGCGGCCAGACCGGCGGCGAGGATACCGAGTTCTTCGACGCCATGGTCAAGGCCGGCGGCCGCATCGCCTTCGCGCCGCAAGCCTTCGTCGACGAGGTCGTGCCGCGCGCCAGGGCCGCGTTCGACTGGCTGCGCCGCCGCCGCTTCCGTTTTGGGCAGACGCATGGCCATCTGATCGGGCGCGGCGCCGGCGGGTTGCGCCGCGCCGGCCAGGTCGGGCTGGCTTCAGCCAAGGCCGCTTACTGCTTCGGCATGGCGATTTTGACCGCGATCAGCCCGGTGCGGCGGAACCGCAGCGTGCTGCGCGGCATTATGCACGTTGGTGTCGTCAGCGGTTTGGTTGGCGTCCGTGAAATCCGCCAATACGGCCTCACGTCGCCAGAACAAGGGAACAAGCGTGCAGCCTGACGTCAGCTTCGTCATCGCCGCCTATAACGCGGAAGCGACACTCGACCGCGCCATCGCCGGCGCGATCGCGCAACTCGGCGTGACCGTCGAGATCATCGTCGTCGACGACCAGTCATGCGACGGCACGCTGGATACGGCGCGCGCCTATCCGCAAGATATCGTCAAGGTGGTGGCGCTGCCCGCCAATCGTGGTCCGGGCGGCGCCCGCAATGCCGGCCTCGACCTGGCGCGCGGCCGCTGGGTTGCGGTGCTCGATTCTGACGATGCGGTGCTTCCCGACCGGCTGGCCATGATGATCTCCCGCGCCGAAGCGGCAGGCGCTGAAATTGCGGTCGACAACGTGCAGGTCGTGCGCGAGGACGGTACGCCCGACGACGTCATGTTCCCAACCAGCTATCTCGAAGGCCTGCGCGAAATCTCGCTGGCCGACTACATCGCCGGCAATCTGGTCTTCGAATCGCGCTTCAATTTCGGCTATCTCAAGCCGATCTTCCAGCGCCGCTTCCTCGACGATAACAGGCTGCGCTACGACGAGAAGCTGCGCATCGGCGAGGACTACATTCTTCTGGCGAGCGCGCTTGCCAGCGGCGGCCGCTGCGTGGTCGAGCCGACCGTCGGCTATGTCTATCATATCCGCACCGGCTCGATCTCACGGGTGCTCGAATTGCACCACGTCGAGGCGATGACGAGCGCCGACGCTGCCTTTGCGGCGGTATTTCCCATGGACGGCAGCGCAAAGGCGGCCTTCGCCAGGCGTGGCCGCAGCCTGCGCAAGGCGGCGTCGTTCCTGTCCCTGGTTCAACACATCAAGGCGCGTGCGCCGCTCAAGGCGATCGGCGCGGCGCTCAGGGATCCGGCCGCGATCAGGCATATGAGCATGCCTATCGCGGTCCGGCTCAGAAGGGTTGCGGCACAGCTTTGCCGTCGGGGCGGGGAGACGAAGCATGCGGGCGTTTTTATAGCCAGCGATAGGTAGAAATCTTTTCTGTAAGAAGGAATATCAGATGCAGAAAGTCAGGAAGGCAGTCATTCCGGTGGCGGGGCTCGGAACGCGGTTCCTGCCGGCGACCAAGTCGATGCCGAAGGAAATGCTGCCCGTCGTCGATAAGCCTGTTGTGCAATATGCCGTCGACGAGGCGTTCGAGGCCGGCATCGAGCACATTGTCTTCGTCACCGGCCGCAACAAGGCGGTCATCGAGGATTATTTTGACCTGCATCCTGAACTGATCGGCACGCTGGAGCAGACCGGCAAGAAGGCGCAGCTCGAATCGCTGGAAAGCCTGCTGCCGGAGGCCGGCGCCACGTCCTTCATCCGCCAGCAGTCGCCACAAGGACTCGGCCACGCCGTATGGTGCGCGCGCGAGGTGATCGGCAACGAGCCTTTCGCGCTGCTGCTTCCCGACATGGTGTCCTTCGGCGTGCGCGGCTGCCTTGCCGAGACGGTCGACCTTTACCAGCGCACCGGCGGCAATGTGATCGCCGTCGAGCGCTGCGACCCGGCCGAAACCGGCAAATACGGCATTGTCGGCCGCGGCGACGAGGTCGGCTCCGGCTTCGAGATCACGGCGATGGTTGAAAAGCCGGCGCCCGCCAAGGCGCCGTCGAATTTCTACATCAACGGCCGCTACGTGCTGCAGCCGGAGATCTTCGCCCTGCTTGGCAACCAGCAGCGCGGCGCCGGTAACGAAATCCAGCTCACCGACGCCATGGTGCGCCTGGCTCAGAGCCAGCCTTTCTACGCCCAGCCTTTCGATGGCCGCATGTTCGACTGCGGCTCCAAGGAGGGCTTCATCGAGGCCACCATCGCCTTCGCCCTGGCGCGCGACGACATGAAGGGCCCTGTCTTCGAGATGCTGCAGCAATTTGTCCGGTCGCATGAGCGCCGGGAAGTAGCCGCATAATGCCCATCTTTCGGGTGCATATGCGGTTTCGCGATGGCGCGACAGCCACACCAGCGCCCGGGCCTTCCGGCCCGGCGCATCCTGGCAACAACGTTGCGCGGTCTTTTCTGGTCACGACGCCGATCTACCAAGGCCGATAGCGCCTGCAACCTGGAATTGGACCGACTATGAACTATGCCAACTTCCCTCTCGACAAGAGAACGCCGTTGCCCAGCACCGATTCGGAAAAGGGTGAAGACTTCATCGATGTCGAGCGTCTGCTTGGCATGGCCGCCCGGCAGGCCAAGGTCGTGGCGGTCTGCGCCGCCATCGGCCTGTTTCTGGGCGTGATCTATCTGCAGACGACGCCGAAGCAATACATGTCCGTGGCGAGCGTCCTGATCGACGAGGGCCTGAACAAGGTCGTCGACGACATTTCGGCGGCGTCGCAAACCATGCAGACCGACGCTTCGCTGCTGAGCCAGATCGAAATCCTGACCTCCGCGCGCCTGGCGTCGGCGGTGGTCGACAAGCTGAAGCTCGACCAGAACGACGCGTTCATGAACCCGCCTCAGTCGGCTCTGGCCAAGGGCGTCGGCTTCCTGCGCGGCGTGGTCGGATATTTCCGCAGCAGCTCGGCGAACGACATTCCCGGCATTGAGAATGTCGACGAGGCGACGCGCCAGGCCATGATCAAGACGGCGACTCATGACTACGCCGTGCTGAAGCTGCAGAGCGAGGTGCTGGCGCAGCGCAACGGCCGCAGCTACGTGATTTCGATCGGCTACCAGGCGCCGGATCCAGCTCTGGCCACGGCCATCACCAAGGCCTATGCCGATGCCTATCTGGCGGACCAGCTCAACGCCAGCTTCGACGCCACCGAGCGCGCGGCCTTGTGGCTGCAGGGCCGGCTCACAGAGTTGCGCGAAAGTTCCCAGCGAGCTGCGATGGCAGTCGAGAAGTTCAGGGCCGAACATGGGCTCTCCGCCAACAGTGACGGCCAGTTGCTGAGCGATAAGCAGCTCGCCGACCTCAACGCGCAGCTCATCGTCGCCCAGGCCGATACCGCCAGAGCCAGCGCCCGCTACCAGCAATACAAGGCGATCGTCGACAGCGGCTCCGAAAGCGCCTTCAACGATTCGGCCATCGGTTCGGATCAGCCGAGCAGCTCGGTCATCATCGCGCTTAAGACCCGCTACCTGGCCATCGCCAAGCGCCTGCAGGACGTCGAGACGAATTTCGGCAAGGATCACCCGCAGGCGGTCGCGCTGGCCAAGGAAAAGGCCGACGTCGCGGCGCAGATCTTCGGCCAGCTGAAGCAGCTCACCGAAAGCTACCGCAACGATTTCGAGGTGGCGCAGGCGCGCGAAACGGCTTTGCGCGACAAGATTTCCACCGCCGCCGGCAAGAGCTCGATCGACAACCAGTCGCAGGTGAAGCTGAAGGAGCTCGACCAGCAGGCGCAGGCGCTGACCACGCTCTACCAGACCTTCCTCAGCCGCTATGAGGAGGCCTCGCAGCAGCAGTCCTTCCCGGTCGGCAAGGTCCGCATCATTTCCGACGCGACGATGCCGCTCGCGGCTTCCAGCCCCCGCACCTTGCGCGTGCTGGCGCTGTCGCTGGTGCTCGGCCTGATGCTTGGCGCCGGCTTCGGCGGCCTCAACGAGTTCAACGAGCGTTTCTTCAGGACGGGCGAGGACATTCGCGACCGCGTCCGCCTGAAATTCCTCGGCTATCTGCCGACGATCGGCGGCGGCAAGGCTAAGGATACCAAAGCCGACGACCTGCCGGCCGACGGCAAGGTGGCCAGTCTCTCCGCGGCTGAGAGGCGGGCGCGCATGCGTGTCAGCATCGACGCCCCGGCCTCGATGTTCGCCGAGACGCTGCGCAACGCCAAGATCGCGTTCGACGTGGTGATGGAAGACCGCGGCAGCCGGGTGATAGGCGTCATTTCGGTGCTGCCCGGGGAGGGCAAGTCGACGGTGGCCGCGAATCTCGCCGGCCTGCTCGCCGCGAACGGCGCCAAGACCTTGCTCATCGACGGCGACCTGCGCAACCCGGGCTTGAGCCGCAGCCTCGGCATGGAGGCCGAGCAGGGCCTGATGGAAGCGGTGGTCAACGGCCAGACCTGGCAGTCGGTCGGCAAGGTCGACCGCCAGACCAAGCTGGCGATCATTCCCGCCGTGCTGCGCGGCCAGTTCTCGCATACCAGCGAGCTTCTGGGCTCGGCCGGCATGCGGCGTTTCATCGAGAACGCCAAGGAGACGTTCGAATACATCATCGTCGACCTGCCGCCGCTTGGCCCCGTCGTCGATGCCAAGGCCTTCGCGCCTCTGGTCGACGGCTTCGTGCTGGTCACCGAATGGGGCCGCACGCCCCGCAACATGGTGCGCTCGATGCTGGAATCCGAGCCCTATATCGCCAACAAGGTGATCGGCGCGGTGCTCAACAAGGTCGATCTGAAGAAGCTGGCCAAATACGGCTCGCTCGGCGGTTCGGAAAGGTTCTTCGACCGCTACTCGAGCTACTATCTGGAGAAGTCGGAGACGCGCGCGAAGCAAGCTGCCTGAGACGGATTTTCCGTTCGGAAAGGCAAAGATTAGGGCGGTTCACCCTCATAGGCTGAACCGCCCTAATCTTGTGAAGACAGCAGCCGTCCGTACTTGCCGACGATCCTGAGCGCGGTCAGCCGTCCCGTTTGAAAGGCGCCGGTGTCGATGTCGAGCCGGCGTCCGTCGAGCGTCGGAGCGTCGACGATCGTGTGCCCGTGCACCACCCAGCGGTCGAGGCGATGCGCCGCCTGGAAGAACTCCTCGCGGATGTTGAGCAAGTCGCCCTCGTCCTGCGCCTCGAGCGCGATGCCGGGCCGGATGCCGGCATGGACGAAGACGAATTGGTCGGAGCAGACCATCGCCGGCAGCGTGCGCAGGAAATCGACATGGCTGGCTGGAATGGCCTCGCGTATGCGCGCATCCGCCTGCTCGCTCGAACCGTAGAGGCTTATCAGCCGGTCAGGATCAACGCCGTAGGAGAACAGGGTTTCGCGGCCGCCATAGCCGAGCCAGGTTTCACGCGAGAGATGACCGTCCAGATAAAGGAGCAGTGCGACTTCATGGTTTCCCACGAGGCAGATGCGCTGAAGGCCCTTCGGCGGCGGCGCCATCAGATGGTCGATCACGCGCCGCGAATGCGGCCCGCGGTCGATATAGTCGCCTAGCATGATGATGATCTTGCGACCGCGGAAGCGCTGCGCATCGATCTGGATCTTTTGCTCCAGCGCGCGCAGCTCGTCATGGCAGCCATGCACGTCGCCGATCGCGTAGACGACCATGTCGCGCATGTCCATGACGAGGCGCTCGCGTGGCGCGGGTCGAGGGCGTCTCGATCGTTGGAAAAGATTCACGGATTGAGGCTCGGCTACTTGCACTGATCTGCGCCTCGATATCATGCCGAATGCAAACAATTCCACACCTGCGCGCGATCGGCAGTCGCGTCGATGCGCGGCTCGGCCTCCGCCGCGATCAGCCAGCTCACCGCGATCATGGCGGCGCCGACAATGGGAATGGCGGCCAGACAGGGCACGCCTGCGCGCGTCAGGCCGCCGAGCATCGCCGCGCCGACGACGTCGTGGATCAGATAGAACGGATAGGTCATCATCCCGATCCGCCGCCAGCCCGCCACGACAGGTCGAGGCGCACCGACCACGCCATCAGCGCGACAGCCGTCAGATGGTGATAGAATATCGTAATGTCGGCAGCGAGGACGCGGAGTATGTCGACGCCGCCCAATGTCCTCTTGTGCTGAGCCATGCCGTGCCTTCGGTATGGCCCCCCACGCGAACTTTAAAGTCTGCTGCTGCGCCGCACAACAAGCGATTGCAGTGCGGGATAGATTGGTAAATTGATCCTTAACGCGGCCGCCGCCGGGCGGCTAAACGCCGATGCCGCGTCCCTTCAGCGCCGCCGTGATCTCGTCGAGGATCGCCGGATCGTCGATGGTCGCCGGCATCGTCCATTCCTCCTTGTCGGCGATCTTCTGCATCGTGCCGCGCAGGATCTTGCCGGAGCGGGTCTTGGGCAGCCGCTTGATCGTCACCACGGTCTTGAAGGCGGCAACCGGGCCGATCCGCTCACGCACCAGCCCCACCACCTCGCTTTCGATCGCTGCGGTATCGCGCGACACGCCGGCATTGAGCACGACGAAGCCGAGAGGCACCTGGCCCTTCATGGCATCGGCAATGCCGATGACCGCGCATTCGGCGACATCGGGGTGGGCCGCCAGCACCTCTTCCATGGCGCCGGTCGACAGACGGTGGCCGGCGACGTTGATGATGTCGTCGGTGCGGGCCATCACGTAGAGATAGCCGTCCTCGTCCATCATGCCGGCATCGGCCGTCTTGTAGTAGCCGGGGAACTCCTCGAGGTAAGCTTGGCGGAAGCGGGCGTCGGCGTTCCACAGCGTCGGCAGGCAGCCGGCGGGCAGCGGCAGCTTGACCACGACATTGCCGAGCGTGCCGCGCGCTACCTCATGGCCGGCATCGTCGAGGATGCGAATGTCGTAGCCCGGCATCGGCACGCCGGGCGAGCCGTATTTCACGGGCAGAAGCCCGAGGCCCGCCGGGTTAATCGTCATCGGCGAGCCGGTCTCGGTCTGCCACCAATGGTCGATCACCGGACGGTCGAGCTTCTGCTCCGCCCATTTGATGGTTTCGGGGTCGGCGCGCTCGCCGGCAAGGAACAGCGTGCGGAACTTCGACAGATCGTATTTCGGCACGAACTCGCCCTTGGGATCCTGCCCCTTGATGGCGCGGAACGCGGTCGGCGCGGTGAACAGCGCCACCACGCCATGCTGCGAGATCACCCGCCAATAGGTGCCGGCATCCGGCGTGCCGATCGGCTTGCCTTCGAACAGCACGCTTGTGCAGCCATGCAGAAGCGGCCCGTAGACGATGTAGGAATGGCCGACCACCCAGCCGACGTCGGAGGCCGCCCAGAACACTTCGCCCGGCTTGACGCCGAACTCATTGTCCATGGTCCATTTCAGCGCGACCATGTGGCCGCCATTGTCGCGCACGATGCCCTTCGGCTGGCCGGTCGTGCCAGAGGTGTATATGATGTAGAGCGGGTCGGTGGCTAAAACCGGCACGCAATCGACATTGGCGCCGGCCGCACGTTCACGCGCCACCGCGTCCGCATAGTCGAAGTCGTAATTGTCCTTCATCTCGCAGCGCAGCTGCTCGCGCTGCAGGATCAGGCACGCGTCGGGCTTGTGCTTCGACATCTCGATCGCCTTGTCGAGCAGCGGCTTGTAGGCGACGACGCGGCCTGGCTCCAGGCCGCAGGAGGCGGTGATGATCAGCTTCGGCTTGGCGTCGTCGATGCGGGTGGCGAGCTCATGCGAGGCGAAGCCGCCGAATACCACGGAATGCACGGCGCCCAGCCTCGCTGAGGCAAGCATGGCGATGGCAGCTTCCGCCACCATCGGCATGTAGATGATGACGCGGTCGCCCTTGCCGATGCCGCGATGCCTCAGCACCGAGGCGAGGGCGAGGACCTCGCGCTTCAATTCGGCATAGGTGAATTTTCGGATCGCGCCGGTGATCGCGCTGTCGTGGATCAGCGCCAGCTGGTCGGCGCGGCCGCCCGCGACATGGCGGTCGATTGCGTTGTAGCAGGTGTTGCAGGTTGCACCGGTGAACCAGCGGCCATAGACGCCTTCTGCAGGATCGAAGACCTTGTCGGCCGGCCTATACCAGTCGATCGCCTTGGCCGCCTCGGCCCAGAACCCTATGGGGTCGCGTTTCCAGCCCTCATAGACTTCATGGTAACGTGAGGCCATCCGCCTTCCTCCCAGGACATTCTGCCGTCTGGGGTTAGCTTAGAGCAATTCCAGGAAAAAGTGTGAAACGGTTTTCCGTCCGGAATTGCGTAAAAACAAGGAGATGGAGCGGTTCGCCGTTCTGTGAAGCGCAAAACGCTTCAAGTCGTTTTTCGCCGGCCATGTCTTCCTGCATTTTGGTCGACATCGCCGGTAAACGGCTCCGTTCGGCGCCTATCTGGAGGCGTCGCCGTCACGGTCCGCGACATCAGCCGACTTAAAGCGGCAGCGCCGCCAGCATCAGCCCGACGCCGCCCGCGATCAGGATGGCCGCCGCAAGCGCCTTCCGATGGCGCTCGAACGCCGTCGGAGCCCGTTCCCAATTGTAACGCATACAGTTCACTCCCCAAAGCCCGGCGGACTCATAGCTTACCCAGGGGCAGGAAGGCAACCCTGGCGGCCTGGCCGGCTTGACAGTGGGCGCGACTACCCATCATGCTCATGCCGTGGTTTGTTCCTTGGGGGGTCTCATGAAGAAAACTTACGAAAAACCGGTGCTGGTCAAGCGCGAGAAGCTGTCGCATGTCGTGGCGGTCGCAAGCGGTCCGATCGGCTGACGCTTCGGCCATTCGCCGCAAGACGGCCGACGCAACTGCGCAACTTCGGCGCGAGATGATGGACAGCGCAAAGTTGGCGCGCTACTTGCTCCCGGGCGAAGGGAAGCGGGCGCATGGCTGAGATTGGTTCTGAAACGGTGCTGCGGATGGCGGACGACGCCTCCGTGCAGCATGTCGGCGATGGCGCCGTCGTGCTTTTGGCGCGCAGCGGCCAGCTTTACACCTGCAACGACACGACCGAGGCTTTTCTCGACAAGGTGAACGGCGCGCGCAACCTCAACCAGATCGTCGACCTGCTGTCGGACGAATTCGAGGTCGACAAGGCGACGCTCGACCAGGACATGACCGAATTGGCCGCCGAGCTGGTGGCCGAAGGCATCCTCGCCGACCCGGGCGCGTGATGGCCGACGGGCTGGTCCTGCGCGTCCTGTTTCGCGCCCATTTGTGGCTCAGCGCCCGGCTGATGCCGGTGCTGGTGGGCCGGCGCGATTTTGAAAGCGTGTTGAAACTGGCGCCGCTGCAGTCGCCTGCGCCCTATCGCGACTTGCCCTGGGCCTACATCGTCCATCGCGTCAAACGAACGGTACGGCGCCCCTGGCTGATGCGCGACCGCAGATGCCTTCGCGAAGGTCTGCTCGGGTTTCGTTTTCTGCGGATGGCCGGCCTCGACCCGGAGCTGCGTTTCGGCGTCGATGCCAAGTCGATGCACGAGCCTCGCCTGTCGGCGCATTGCTGGGTCTGCCTCGATGGCAAGCCGGTGGTCAGCGACAGCCAGCCCGGCATGGTGGAGATCTACCGCCACCCGGCCAGGATGAAGGCGCCAGCCGCTTGAGCGACCAGACTTTCCGCTACGACCTCAACGGCCAGGTCATAGGCATCACCGCCGCGCGTGCCGATCTGTGGCCGAGCCTTGACCTGATGCTCGGCACCCTGCGCATGAACGAGCCTGTCCCGGCCGGTTTTCGCGTCGACATTGTCGAAACGCTCGAGTTGCCGGAGAATCCCGAAGGAAAGCTGGCTTTCGACGGCGACGTCCCGCCGGACGGCCATTGCCGCATGATCGACGCCGGAAGCGTTTTCCATCTCGTCTTTCCGGGCCAGCAGACGCTGTCGATCCACGACGGCGAGGGCCGGGCCGAAATCCGTCTTCGTCCGGACAGCAAGATCAAGTGGACGCTGCTGATGATGGTGCTGGACGCGGCGCTCGACGCGGACGGCCAGCATATGCTGCACACCGCTGGTCTCACCTTGCCGGGAAAGGACGGCCTGGTTCTCATTCATGCGCCAAGCGGCACGGGCAAGTCGACGACGTCGCTCGCGCTTGCGTCACGGGGCTTCGGCCTCTGCTCGGATGACGTGATGATCCTCAATGCAAAGGCGCAGGGCATTTCGGCTTGGGGCATGCCGCGCAAGGTGAAGATCCACCGCAACACCGCCGCAATGTTGCCCTTCGTCACGCCTTGCCTGGGCGAAAACTGGGATGCCGAGGGCGAGCAATCCGTTTCGCTGGACCGCCTCGGCGAAATCATTCGTGTCGAGGATGTGCGCGCCAGGCCCGTCGCCGCGCTCCTGCACCTTGCACGCTCGGCAGACGCCGAGACCCGGCTGCTGCCGATGGCCAGGACCGACGCTATGGTGGCTTTGGCCACCGACAATGTGCGGACCGGCATGACCGGCCTGCTGTCGCTGCAGAAAAGGCGCATGGCGACGATCGCGGCCCTGGTGAAGGCAGTGCCGACCTTCACGCTGGAAGTCGGGGCAAGGCCGGTCGAGGCGGCGGCGCTGATCCGCGCCGCGGTGCCGAGTTGACGCGCGCTCAGTCCTTCGCGCCGAAACGCCGGATGTCGAAGGATCGCTGGTTCCACCGGCCATGGCGGGGTTTCGACTGCCATCGCAACAACAGCCGGGACAGTTTGTTATAGGCCAGATGGACGACGCGCGCGTCGGCGCAGTCGAACTCCACCAGTCCCCATCGGGATTTCGCCGCTTCGCCGCTGGGTGGTCCCAGGCGGCGGATCGGCTGGGCCAGACGGGCCGGCGTTCCATTGATCAGCACACTGACCGAAACACTCGACCCGACGATCGGCACAGCCGCGCGACATGGTCGCTTGACGATTGCATGCCGACGATCAACGGACCCGGCTCGACGCGCGCCCAGACGTAAGCCCCATCCGGCTGGGGCATTCCGGCAAGCC
The DNA here is from genome assembly GCF_020165195.1 of Mesorhizobium sp. CA14. Classification (GTDB taxonomy): domain Bacteria; phylum Pseudomonadota; class Alphaproteobacteria; order Rhizobiales; family Rhizobiaceae; genus Mesorhizobium. The sequence continues at coordinate 92,644 of NZ_JAIUHR010000010.1, forward strand.
TGCCCCGGCAAAACTCGGGCGCAATATCCGTCGCAAGCGCAGCCATCGCGTCGGCCAGGGCCTTGTTCACCGTTGCGGCCGAACGCCAATCCCCTGCTGCAAAGCCAACCTGCGCCAGGATGTCGCCCGCATCGAAGCCGGACGTCATCTTGTGCAATGTCACGCCGCCATGCGCTTCATGCATCCGGTCGATAACTAGTCGGTGAATCGGATGCGGGCCGCGATAGTGCGGCAGAAGCGCGGGATGCAGGTTGAGGCCGCCCTTCGGAAACAGCTCAAGTACAGTTTGCGGGATCAGCCTACCGTATCCGAAACAGATCAAAAGATCGGCGCCGATGCTGAGCTCCCGCCCGAGCGCATCCCAATCATGGGGCGGGCTGAATTCGATTAGCGGGGGCATGGCGTGTCTGGGATGAGATATCAACGCAAACCGTCGCCGCAGGCGGCGGCGCAGGGTACTGAAGCTGAAGCGCTTGCCGGCACGTGGGCCTGGCACGACCACGGCAGCGATGCGGTGGCCGTCATTTGCCCAGCGTGCAAGCATGGGCGCGGTGACGGACGAAACCTCGGTGATGAATACGGCCGAGAGCGGTTTCTCCATGCCGAGCTCAGGCTGGATATGGTCGCGACCGTGCCAGCCTCTGGACCCAGCGGAAGGCATCGCGGCTGAGGCGCGAGCGCAGCTTCTCGCGAGAATTGACCCGAAGCAGCATGTTGCCGGTGATCAACCATTTGGCCAGTCGGATCGAGAGGTCCGGCTTGATGCGGTCGGCGAGCTCGATCGCGCGCGGCGCGCCGAACAGGCGTCCGGTGACGTTGAGGACCGTGGCCAGCTCGAGCTCGATGCCGGTCATGCGGGCGGCATCGAGCAGCCGCGCTTCCGCTTGAGGCGATTTCAGCGCCCGCACGCCTTGCAGCACGTCGACGCACAGCTGCAGGCGGTGGAACTTGTGGCCGCCGGCGGCATGAACGATGGCGATGGTGAGCAGCGCGGCCGGCGTGTCGGTTTCGCTGCCGTCGATTGCCTGCAACTCGCGGAAGCCAAGCGACAGGCGTCTGCGCATGCCGGTGTCGTGCACCAGATTGCCATGCAATTCGACCAGCAGGCTGGAGTTCTCTTTCTCCAGCCATTTGAATTCCAGCAGTTCATGCGACTCGGCCTCATCGCTGCCGAGCTCGAAGCCGCATTCGCCGATGGTCCTGTTGGCCGCCTCGATGCTGGCGGGGTCGACGAGGATGTCGATGTCGGTGAAGGGACGGTCCGCAACCTGGCTATAGAGCTTGCGCGCGAACACCGGCCCCTTGACGATCCGGGCCGGCACGCCCTTTGCCGCCAGCGCTTTCATGATGCGGTCGCCGTGATATTGCAGCAGCATCGATTGGCCGGTCGCCATCGTCGCCTCGTCGCGCAACTCCGATAGCCTCCGCTGCAGGGCTGCGTCCTGCGGCAGTCGAGCGTCACCGATCTCCCGGAGTTTGCGCAGCATGATCGGCAGCACGCCGTGAAACTCCGCATTGGCGAGCAGCGCCAGCAGGGTTGCGGCCACAACATCCCTGCTAACAGCCGCCGGTGCATCGGGGTCGGCGAAGGTCAGCAGCAGTTTTTCATCGGCGGGGGCAAGAGATGGCAGCATCAAATCTGGTCGGGATTGGTTATGGAAGGCAGATATGGCGGATATGGTTGCAGAAAAGCATCAGGGACGCCAGCAACGAGAGGGCGAAGCTCCCGCATGAATTGACAGTGTGAATAGCTTTGCCGCATTCTTACAACCTGGAGTCGGAGGCATGAAAATGACCAAGAAGCAATATCAAGCGCCAGTTCTGCGCAAGGCAGGTAAGCTGTCCACTGTAGTAGCCGTTGCCTCGAAAACACCGGCCTAAGCCAGGTTCGCAGCCTTCGCTTGCACCTCTAAATGCCCCATCGCAACGCCGCCGTGTGTACCGGCGCGTCCCAAAGTGCCGACGTTTCGTCGTCCAGCGTGGTCAGCGTGATCGAGCATCCCGCCATGTCGAGCGAGGTCACATAGGACCCGACCAGCGAGCGGACCACCGTCACGCCCTGCCTCTCGAACATTCTGCGGGCGCTGTTGTACATCAGATAGAGCTCCATCGACGGTGTGCCACCGAAGCCGTTGACGAACAGCAGCGCCGGCCCTTTGACCCGGTCGCCGAGGTCGCCGGCAATCGTCGCGCAGACCTCCCCGGCGATGGCGTCGGCGCTCTTCAGCGCATCGCGCCGCCGGCCGGGCTCGCCATGGATGCCGACGCCGAATTCCATCTCGCCATCGCCGATCTCGAAGGTCGGCTTGCCGGCGGCGGGGACCGTGCCGCTGGTCAGCGCCACGCCCATGGAGCGCGTCGCGGCATTGATGCGGTCGCCCAGCGCCTTGAGCGCGGGCAGGGCCATGCCTTGCTCCGCCGCCGCGCCGACGATCTTTTCAACCACCAGCGTGCCGGCCACCCCGCGCCGTCCGGTCGTGTAGGACGAGTTCTCGACCGCGACGTCGTCATTGGTCACCACCTGCAGCACGCCGTCCGCCATCTCGGCCGCCATGTCGAAATTCATCACATCGCCTTCATAGTTCTTGACAATGAACAGGCAGCCGGCGCCGGTGTCGACAGCCTGGACGGCCGCCAGCATCTGGTCGGGCGTCGGCGAGGTGAAGACCTGGCCGGGGCAGGCGGCGTCCAGCATGCCGTGGCCGACAAAGCCGCCATGCAGCGGCTCGTGGCCGGAGCCGCCGCCCGAGATCAGCGCCACCTTGCCGGGTTTCAACGCCCTGCGGCGGATGAATTTGCGGTCGTCGCCAAGCACGAGGATGTCGGCGTGAGCCGCCGCAAAGCCATCGAGGCTTTCGGCCAGCACCGTGTCCACTGAATTGATGAATTTCTTCATGACGGTCCTCCCGACGGTCTTAGTTTACGCAATTCCGAACGGAAAACCGCTACACACTTTTCCTGGAATTGTTCCTGCTTTAGCCGCTACCCTTGCCGGCGATGCTGGTTATTTTCTGGATGAATTCGTTGATCGCCCGGTCGAGCGCGGCGTTCTGCCTGTCGTCGCCGAAATCCGGCACGATGAGCGAGACATGACGCGTCTTGCGCGGCCCTGAGGCCGCGGGCGCTTTGCCGGGATGCGCCTGGTGATAGGCGGCCATGAACTGGTCGCGCTCGGCCTGGCTGAAGTGGCAGACGGAAAAGATGGAAGGCAGATGCTTTGATGGGATCGGGATCGAATAGGCCGGGCTGGAGATCTGCGTGACGAAGCTGCGGTGCTTGCCGAGCGCATCGGCAAGGCGCTGGCGCATGCCCGACGGGCGCTGGTCGATGACCTGCGACAGGATCGTCTTATAGGCGCGGATCGCCTCTTCCGAGCCTGTTTCCGATATCTTCTCGGTCCTGGCCATGCCGCGTCTACACCGCAACGTCCGCGATGGCCGCCTTGGCCGTGGCGAGTTGCGCAGGAGCGACCGATAGGTCGCGCAAGCCCGCCTCGAGCAGCGCCGGGATGGCTGCCGGATCGCCGCCCGCGTCGCCGCATAGGCTGACCGGAATACCTCTCTCCCGCCCGAAGGCCGTGATCGTAGCAATCAGCCGCAGCACCGACGGGTGGCGCACGGTGTTGAGATGCGCCACGGCTGCGTTGTCCCGCGCGGCCGCCATCACATATTGCGTCAAGTCGTTGGAGCCGATCGAGAAGAATGCGACACCGGCGAAGGCTTCGGGCGCCAGCGCGACGGAAGGCACCTCCACCATGATGCCGAGCGGCGGAAGCTGGTGTGCCACGCCCCGCGCGGCAAGCGCGGCTTCTTCTTCGGCGAACAGCGCGGTGGCTTGGCTGTACTCCTCGGGCGTGGCGATCATCGGGAACATCACCTTCAGATTGCCGTGGATGGCGGCGCGCAGCAATGCCCGGATCTGCACGCGGAAGACATCGCGCCGCGCCAGCGAAAGCCTTATGCCGCGCAGACCGAGAAACGGGTTGGTTTCCTCGACGGTGAAACCCGGCACCGGCTTGTCGCCGCCGGCATCGACGGTGCGGATGGTCACCGGCTTGTCGCCGGCCCATTCCAGTACCTTGCGATAGGCACGGTATTGCGTCTCCTCGTCCGGCAGCGCCTTGCCGAACAGGAATTCGGTCCGCATCAGGCCGATGCCGTCGCAGCTTTCGATTTCGATTCCATCGACGTCGGAGGGGTAGGCGATGTTGACCTGGACGCGCACGGCGGTGCCGACCTTGGTCACCGCCGGCTCCGTCAGGAATGTCTTCGCCGCGCCGAGCCGGTCGGCGAAAGAGGAGGCGGATTGCCGGAAGGCTTCGATCTCGGCCGGCGACGGCGAGAAAACGATCGCGCCGCGTTCGGCGTCGAGCAGCGCGACACCGGTGAGCGTTTCAGCCTCGTCGCCGAGACCGACGACCATCGGCACGCCGCGCGAGCGCGCCAGCATAGCGACATGGCTGGCGGTGCTGCCGCGCTTGAGCGCGATGCCGCCGCCCTCGCTCCAATCGGTTTCGAGGAAGCGCGTCGGCGCGATGTCCTCGCCGTAGAGGATCGCCCCCGGGGGTGCCGCGGCCTCGCTGTCCTCACTCAGCGCGCGCAGCACCTGGTCGCGGATGTCACGCAAATCCGCGGCACGGGCGCGGAAATAGTCCTGGTCCGACGCTTCATAGCCGGCGATCTCGCTGTCCAGCGCGGTCCGCCAGGCGACATCCGCCGGCTGCCCGGAGCCGATCGCCGCCAAGGCCGGACCGCTCAACGCGTCGTCCTCCAGCACGGCGATGTGGAATTCGAGGATGCCGGCGGCGTCGCCATCGGCGGTTTCGATCAGCGCGGCCAGCCGGCCGACGGCCTTGCCGATTGCCTTTACCAGTGCGACCTGTTCTTCCTCGGCGCTCGCCTTGGCCTTGTAGTTGGCCGGAGGCTGGTCGAGGTCGAACAGCGGGCCTTCGGCGTAACCGGGAGAGGCGGGGATACCCTCAACCCGCATGGCTCGCCTTCCTTGCGGGCCTGCCGTCATGCAGATCGGTCTCAAGCGGACCGGGCATGATCCACGCCCTCGTCGAAGTCGCGCTGTACCAGATCGACCAGCGCTTTCACCGCCTGGACCGCGCCCTCGCCCTTGGCGCGGATATGCAGCATGGTGCCCTTCGGCGCCTTGGCCGCCATCACCTTGACGATGCTCTTGGCGTCGAACCAGGGGCCGTTGGCAGCCACCGCCACCTCCACCTCGGCAGCGAACGACTTGGCGAGCTTGGTGAACTTCACCGAAGGGCGTGCGTGCAATCCCACCGCGTGGGTGATCAGGACCGTTGCTTCGGCGGATGCGGACATTCAGTCGGTTCCCGTTCGTTCACGACGGCGACAATTCATGCGCCGTCGCCACCACTTCCTTGAGCGAGGCGCCGCCGGAGGATTCGGTTGCCGCCATCACCGCGCCCTCGACGATCGGCGCGTTGCAGACGACTATTCTGTGGGAGCGCGGCTCGCCGATCATCTCGACCGCCATCTCCGAGTTGGTCTCGGCGCCGCCGAGATCGACCAGTATAGCGACACCGGCTTCCGACCAGGCCTTGTCGATCGCGTCCATGATCGCCTCGACGCTGGTGCCGAGGCCGCCATGGCCGTTTCCGCCGCACCATGCAAGCGGCACTTCGTCGCCCACCATCTGGCGCACCATGTCGGCCGTGCCCTCGGCGACCAGGGGCGAATGCGACACGATGACGATCCCGACATTGCTCATCAATTGCCCTCTATGGCTTCCGCGACTGCGCGCACCAGCAGCGCGGTCGAGCGCGCCCCGGCGTCCATATGCCCGATCGAGCGCTCTCCCAGGAAGGAAGCGCGCCCGCGCAGAGCCTTCATCGGCACCGTGGCCTCCGCAGCCTTGTCGGCTGCATCGGCGATCTCGCCAGCCGTCTGACCTTGCGCCAATGCCTCATACACCGGCTGCAGCACGTCGAGCATGGTTTTTTGTCCCGGCTGCGATTTGCCGCGCGCCGCGACCGCCTCGATCGCCTTGCCCAGCGCCGCCGTCAGTCCGTTTCGATCGGGTACTGCCGACAGGTCCTTGCCGAGCGCCATGAACAATGTGCCGAACAAGGGGCCGGACGCGCCGCCCACGGTCATCACCAGCTTGGTGCCGACCGCCTTCAGCGCCTCGGGCAGCGGTTTCGTCGCGAAGGCGTCGGCCTCGGCACGCACGGCCTCGAAGCCGCGCTTCATGTTCAGCCCGTGGTCGCCGTCGCCGATGGCCTGGTCGAGCGCGGTCAATTCCTCGGCATGTGCCGCGATCGTATCGGCCGCCGCCGCGATCAATCGGGAGAAATCGGCTGCGGCCATTGTCTGTCCTTCATGCCGGGGCGAACAGCGCCGCCACGGCAGCGAAAACTTTGGCGACCGCGAAGGCGCCTGGATCCGCTGTGTCAAGCTGCCTGCCGATATAGGCGGAGCGGCCGGCCTTCGCCTTCTGCATCGCCTCGGTTGCCTCGGCGCCTTGCCGCGCCGCTTCTGCCGCCGCTTCCAGCCCGCTTGCATCAAGCGCCCGCAGTGCCGGCTCCAGCGCATCAACCATGGTGCGGTCGCCGGCCTTGGCGCCGCCGTAGAAAGTCATGCGGTCTAGCCCGGCGAGCAGCGCCTTGGGTGAAGTTGCGCCGAAACGCAAAGTCTGTGCGGCGGCCGTGAAGAAGATCGACAACAGTACGCCGCTGGAGCCGCCCATCGAGGTGCCCAACGTATCGCCGATTGCGGCAAATGTCGCGGCCTTGTCGGCGAGCGGCAGCGTGTCGATGCGCTCGAGAATGCTGCGCGCGCCCATCGCCACGGTCGAGCCGGTGTCGCCGTCGCCCGCCTTGGCGTCGAGCGCGTTGAGCGGCTCTTCGAGCGCGATCAGCTTCTGGCAGACGGCCCTGATCAGCCGCTCCGCGGCCGCATCGCGGCTGGCGGGCTTTATGGCTGTGCCTATGCCAGGTTTGGCCATTGCGATAGTGGCCGGCTGACGAACCGGCTTCGCCGGCAGCCAGGCATGCGGGCCGACAGGCGCCAGCAGCGCCGCCTCGCGTTCCGCGTCGAGCTTGAGCAGCGACAGCGAGAATCCGTTCATGTTGAGCGCCGTCATCAGATGACCGGGGCCGATCGTCAGCGCCACGGCCTTCGCCAGCGGCGAGGACAAGACGGCGTTGGCGATCAAAGACATTTCGAGCGGCGGCACCGAGCCGAGATTGTTGATCAGCAAGGCATAATGGCTGCCGGGATCGAGCTGCGCGGCGAGGCGCTCGGCCATGACAGCGACGAACGCGCTGGCGCTCTGCAGCGCGATGCGCTCGACGCCCGGCTCGCCATGAATGCCCAGGCCGAGCTCGCCATCATTCGCGCCGAAGCGCTCCTCATGCGCCTGTCCGGGGATCGAGCAGGAGGAAAGCGAGATGCCGAGCGAAAAGATGTCCTTGGCCGCCGCCCGCGCCGCCGCGGCAACCGACGCCAGGTCGTGACCGGCTTCGGACAGATGACCGGCGATCTTGTGCACGAACAACGTGCCGGCGACGCCGCGCGGCTGGGCGATGTCGGGTAACGCGATGTCGTCGCCTACGATCACCATCTCGACCGCAAGGCCCTCGGCGCGCGCCTTTTCCGCGGCCAGTCCGAAATTGAGCCGGTCGCCGGTGTAGTTCTTGACGACCAGCAGGCAGCCGGCCGACCCCGTCGTGGCGCGGATCGCCGCCAGCACCGCCTCGACGCTCGGCGAAGCGAAGATCTCGCCGGAGACGGCCGCCGTCAGCATCCCGGCGCCGACGAAGCCGGCATGCGAGGGTTCATGCCCGGCACCGCCGCCCGAAACCACGGCCACCTTCGTCTTGTCCCACTCGGCGCGCAGCACGACCTTGATCTCGGGATAACCGTCGAGGCGGGCGAGCGCACCCGATCCCGTCGTGGCGAGGAAGCCGTCCAGCGCCTCGGTGACGATCGTGTCCTTGCGGTTGAAAAAGTGCTTCATGAATTTCGTCCAGTCCGTATCTGCGGTCGTCAATCGGTGTGCGATAAGCGCGTGGCCGGCTACATCAATCTCTGCCCATCCGAGCCGAAATAAAGCGGCGCTATGTAGCGGATCGTCACTCTGTCCCCCTTTGCGAGCGGCGTGTCGGGACCGGTCAGCGTCACCAGCTTCTTCGGCCCCACCGTCACATGCAGATGGTTCTGGTCGCCGAGATGCTCGACCCAGTCGACGACGCCGTCGGCATGACCGTTCAGCGCCTTCTCGATCGCGAGATGCTCGGTGCGGGCGCCGATCGTCATTGTTCCGGTCGGCACGCCGCCGTCGGGCAAAAGCCCTGCCGGCAAGAGGTTGATCGCCGGCTGGCCGAGACGGGCCGCGACATGCAGGTTCGCCGGCTCCGAATAGATCGCACGCGGCGTGCCGATCTGCACCAGCACGCCGTCGGCGAGGATGCCGATGCGGTCGGCCATGGTCATCGCCTCGATCTGGTCATGCGTGACATAGAGCATGGTGGCGCCGAGCTCGGACTGGATGCGTTTGAGCTCGAGCCGAAGATCGGCGCGCAGCTTGGCGTCAAGCGAGGACAGCGGCTCGTCCATCAGGTAGATCGCGGGCTTCCTCACCAGGGCGCGGCCGATGGCGACGCGCTGCATCTCGCCGCCCGACAGTTTTGTCGAGCGGTTGTCGAGCTTGTGGTCGATGCGCACCATGCGCGCCACGTCCTCGACGCGCCGCCGCACGGCCTCTTCCGGAAACCGCCGCGCCGGCGAGCGCAGCGGGAAGGCGAGATTGTCGAACACCGAAAGATGCGGGTAAAGCGAATATTGCTGGAAGACGAAGGCGGTGTCGCGTTCTGCCGGCGACAGCGCCGTCGCGTCATGGCCGCCGATGTGGATCGTGCCGCTGTCCGGCCGTTCCAGCCCGGCGATCAGCCTCAGCGTCGTCGTCTTGCCGGCGCCGGTCGGCCCGAGCAGCACGACGAATTCGCCGTCCTTTATAACGAGGTCGAGATCGTTGATCGCGACGGTGTCGCCAAAACTCTTGGTCACGCCCTGGATGTGAACGTCAGCCATGGCGCGCCTCCGCTGCCTGATCATGCATGGCGGTCCGGACCGCTCGTCCGGAGCCCTTCTCGAACAGCGACAGCCGCGCGCCGTTCAGCGCCAGCCCGACCTGTTCGCCGGGGCTGAGATGGATGCCCGCCGGCACCCGGGCCTTGATGATGCCGTCTGCCGTCTCGACGGCGACGATCTGCGTGGTGCCTAGATATTCGGTGCCGTAGATCGCGCCGCGCAGCTTCGAGCCATCGTCGAAGCGGATGTGCTCAGGCCGGATACCCAGCGCCATGTCGGCCGGAGCGATATCCTCGCGCACTTCCGGTACCGCCACCTTGGCGCCCTGCACGACGATCTCCTTCGCGCCCTTGGCGAGGCCGCCGCCGAACTTCAGGAAATTCATCGGCGGCGAGCCGATGAAATCGGCGACGAACATGGTTGCTGGCCGGTCGTAGATTTCCCGCGGCGTGCCGAACTGCTCGATGACGCCGTGATTCATCACCGCAATCTTGTCGGCCATCGACATCGCTTCCATCTGGTCGTGCGTGACATAGACGGTCGTGGCGTGGATGCGATTGTGCAGCTCGCGCAGCTCGTGCACCATCAGATCGCGGAACTCGGTATCGAGGGTGCCGAGCGGCTCGTCCATGAGAAAGCATTTCGGCCGCCGCACGATGGCGCGGCCGAGCGCGACGCGCTGGCGGTCGCCGCCGGCAAGGCCGGAGACGGACTTGTCGAGAAGATGGTCGATGCGCAACAGCTTCGCCGTCTCCTCGACGCGGCTGCGGATTTCGGCCGGCGGCATGCCCTGCGCAAGCAGCGGAAAGCCGATGTTCCGGCGCACATTCATATGCGGGTAGAGCGCGAAGAGCTGGAAGACGAAGGCGATGTCGCGCTCGCGCGCCCGTCGCATGGTGACGTCCTCGCCGCCGAGCAGGATCTTGCCGCCGGTCGGCAATTCGAGGCCGGCGATCATGCGCAGCGTCGTCGTCTTGCCGCAGCCGGACGGCCCGAGCATGACGAAGAACTCGCCGTCCTCGACGACGAAGTTGGAATCCTGCACGGCGACGAATGCGCCGAAGGCCTTCCTCAGGTTCTGAACACGGATCTCGGCCATATCTATTCCGGGAATTTCGAGACGATGATGAACATCACCGTGCCGGTGAGCATGGTGATGAAGGAATAGGTGTAGAGCGACAGCGCGAAAGGCTGGAACAGCATCAGGAAGCCGATCGCGATGATCGCGGTCGCGATGTTTTCCATCAGGCCACGCCTTGCCCAGCGCGGCCAAGAGGAGCGCTTGGAGGCAATAGAGCGGTTCATGCGTTCCTCCCTTCCTTCTCGTTCAAGGGGAGAGATGGTTGCCAAGTGGTTCCCACACTCCGTCGCTGCTTCGCAGCGCCACCTCTCCCCCCTCCGGAGGGAGAGGAAGGGAGCCTGGCTGAATGAAGTTCGCGCCCTTCCTCTACCCCGTCGATCGGGGGGGAGGTGTCGAGCGAAGCTCGACGGAGTGGGGGTCGACTTATTCCCACACTAATCATTTGCGCACCGCGCCGAAGGTGATGCCGCGCAAGAGCTGCTTGCGGAGCAGGATGGTGAAGACGAGGATCGGCACCAGAAAGATGGTCGTGCCGGCTGCCACCGCCGGCCAGTCCTGGCCGCCCTCGCCGATGATGGTCGGGATGAAGGGCGGCGCGGTCTGCGCGCTGCCGGAAGTGAGCAGCGCCGCGAACGCATATTCGTTCCAGGCAAAGATCAGGCAGAAGATGGCGGTCGCGGCGATGCCGGTCGTGGCCTGCGGCAGCACGGTGCGCCAGAAGGCCTGCAGCCGCGTGTAGCCGTCGATCATCGCGGCCTCTTCATACTCGCGTGGGATCTCGTCGATGAAGCCTTTCAAGAGCCACACAGCCAGCGAAACGTTGACCGCGGTGTAGAGCAGGATCATGCCGAGCGCGGTGTCGGACAGGCCGAGCTCGCGATACATCAGGTAGATCGGGATCGCCACCGCGATCGGCGGCATGAAGCGCGTCGACAGGATGAAGAACAGAAGGTCGTCGGCCAAAGGCACCTGGAAGCGCGAGAAGCCATAGGCCGAGAGCGTGCCGAGGAACACCGCGCAGAAGGTCGAGCCGAAGGCGATGATCAGCGAGTTGACGAAACGCGGCAGGAAATTCGACGGCCCGGCGATCACCATGTTGCGCTTGCGCACGGTCTCGTCGCAGAAGCCCGTCGCCGGTCCGAGCGAGTTGATGTATTCCGGCGTCTGCCTTGTGCGTGTCGTGAACAGGTTGCAATAGCCCTCGATGCTCGGCTGGAAGACGATCTTGGGCGGATAGGCGATCGAATCCGGCGGCGTCTTGAAGCTGGTGGCGAAGATCCAGAGCAGCGGCACGATCGAGATCAGCGCATAGGCTATGATGATCGTGCCGGCGATCAGCTTCGCGTTCGACGAGGGCGCGACGACGGAATGGGCGGTGGTCAGGCTCATCTCTGCTTCACCTTGTTGAGCGCCTTGACGTAGATGTTGGCCAGCCCGAACACCGCGACGAACAGGATGATGGCGAAGGCCGACGAATAGCCGGTGCGCCAGCTCTCGAAAGCCTGCCGCTTCAGCGTGATCGAGGCGACCTCCGTGGTCGAGCCGGGTCCGCCGCCGGTGAGCAGGTTGACCATGTCGAACATCTTGAAGTTCTCGATGCCGCGAAACAGCACCGCCAGCATGATGAAGGGCAGCGCCATCGGCAGCGTGATCGACCAGAACTGCCGCCAGTTGGAGGCGCGGTCGACCTCGGCCGCTTCATAGATGTATTCGGGGATCGAGCGCAGCCCGGCGAGGCAGATCAGCATCACGTAAGGCGTCCACATCCAGGTGTCGACGATGATGATCGCCCATGGCGCCAGCTCGACATTGGACAGCATCTGCACATTCGTCGGCGGAATGCCGGTGACGAAGGAAACGACGTAGGAGAACAGGCCGATCTGCGGCTCGTAGAGGAAGCGCCAGAAATTGCCGACCACCGCCGGCGACAGCATCATCGGCACCAGGATGATGGTGGTCCAGAAGGCGTGGCCGCGGAATTTTCGGTCGATCAGCCAGGCTAGCGTGAAGCCGATCACCGTCTGCAGAAGGATCGTCCAGAACACGAAATGCGCCGTCGTCTGCATGGCGATCCAGATGTCCTGGTCGCCGAGAATGCGCTGGTAATTCGCGAGCCCCAGATTCTTCACCACCTCGTTGGGACGGTTGGCGCGGTAATTGGTGAAGGAGAGATAGATCGCCCAGAACAGCGGGAAGATGTTGACGGCCAACAGCAAAAGGATCGTCGGCGAGATGAACAGCCAGGCGAGGCCCTTGTCGCTGATGCCCCGGATCTTCCTGGCCAACGGCTCCGGTGTGGCCCGGGCAACGTTGTCCGCAGTCCGATCGAGCATGGTAAGTCCTGCTTCGGTCACGGGTAAGTCTCGACGATGGAATTTATCTGAACTGCGTCCCGTGCCAAGGGTGGCACGGGACGCTGCGGTCCGGCTCGGGAGGAGCCTACATCTTGCCGTCGTCCTGGAAGGTCTGCGTCCAGTCCTTGACCAGACTATCGAGCGCTTCCTGCGCGGTACCCTTATCGGCCACCACGTAGTCATGAACGCGCTTCTGCATCGCCTGCAAAAGCGTGGCGTAGCTCGGCTCGGCCCAGAAATCCTTCACGATCGCCATAGATTCAAGGAAGGTCGACGCGTAGGGTTGGCTGGCCGGGAACTTGGGGTCGTTGACCACCGCATTGAGACAGGAGTAGCCGCCCAGCGCCCACCATTTGGCCTGCACGTCCTTGTTGGCGAACCACTTGATGTATTTCAGCGCCGATTCCTGCTTGTCGGAATAGGAGACCACGGAAATGCCCTGGCCGCCGAGCTGGGCGAAATGCCCCTTCGGGCCGGCGGGGTTGGCGAAGAAGCCGATCTTGTCGCCGCCTACTTTCTCGTCCTTGTAGAGACCGGGCCAAGTGAAGGCGAAGTTCATATGCAGGGCAACCTGGCCCGATTTGAAGGCGTCGGCCGATTCGCCCATGTAGACGTTCGACGACCCGGGAGGTGTGCAGCAATCATACAGCTTCTTGTAGAATTCGAGGCCCTTGGCCGCGTCCGCAGAGTTGACGAAGCCCTGCATTTCGTAGGCCTTCTTTGGATTCTGATAGTCGAAGCCATAGTCGTAAACGACGTTGGTGACGCCCATGGTGATGCCTTCCGAGCCGCGCTCGGTATAGATCGAGGCGCCGTAGACCGTCTTGCCGTCGATCTGCCGCTTTTGGAAGAATTCGGCAATCTGCATCAACTGGTCATAGGTCTTGGGCGGGGCGAGGTCCCAGCCGTACTTCTCCTTGAATTCCTTCTGCAGCTCAGGCCGCGAGAACCAGTCCTTGCGATAGGTCCAGCCGACGACGTCGCCCATGGCCGGCAGCGCCCAGTAGTTCGGCGTGTTCTTCGGCCATTCGGAATAGCCGACCACGGTCGCCGGCACGAAGTCGTCCATGCTGATCTTCTCCTTGTCGAAGAAGTCGTTCAGCTTGACGTAATGGCCGTTCTCGGCGGCGCCGCCGATCCACTGGCTGTCGCCGATGATCAGGTCGCAGAGCTTGCCGTGCGAGTTGAGCTCGTTGAGGAAGCGATCGGCATAATTGGTCCACGGCACGAACTCGAATTTCATGCCGATGCCGGTTTGCTTGGTGAAGTCCTTGGACAGTTCCACGAGCGCGTTGGCCGGATCCCAAGCCGCCCAGCACAGCGTCAGGTCTTCCGCATGCGCGACGTTCGAGACGGCTGTCGACGCAAAGATCGCCGAAGCCAGTCCCAACGCCAGTTTCAAGATCGATTTCATGCCTACCTCCCATTTGCGAAACGCGTCCGGATGACGGTTTCAAGAGCCCTCAACCCTCGCTCCTCCGAGGGCCCAAACATGGCGGGCGATGCGCGCCGCGATGTTTAGTAATTTGTTTAGTGATGCTCTTTTTACTAAACAACGCAAGCGAATTCGTTGCTGCGTCGCAGCATGGCGAAGCGCGTCATTGAAATCGTTGGGAAATGATCCCCGAACCTGGGTCCTGCTGACGTTAGCTGGCCGCGTTGGCGGGGCCCGGAGTTGTCGTCAGCGGCCGGATCGGCGGCGCCGGCGGCAGGAGCGCTCGTATGTCGGCGAAGGGGAAGGTCGGCTCGAAGCGGAAGGCCTCGGCTAGTGCGCCGGAGGCGCCGTTGCACTGTCCGGCGCGAAACTCGTTCTGGAGGCGCGCCCTGTGCACATAGTGCTCCGGACCTTGCGACCGGTGCGCGAGGATCGCTTTCGCCTTGATGTCCCAATGATGCGAGATCTCGACATAATGGGTCGGCGAAAAACCGGTGCCGCCGAGCGTGTCGGCATGCAGCACCGGCACCGCGAAGGATGCGGCGAGCCGCACGCCGTCGGACAGGGCGCGGTGGTCGCCATGATAATCGGAGGGCGCATGGGTGATGGCGAGGTCGGGCTTCACCTCGCCGATCAGCGCCTTCAGCGCCGCAATGAACGCGGCATCGGCGATGAGCTCCCCGTCGGGAAAGTCGAGGAAGCGCGGCTCGACGCCGAGCAGGCCCGCCGCCGTGGTCGCTTCCTTGCGCCGCAAGCGGGCAAGCGCTGCCGGGTCGCCTGTGCCGCCCCTGGCGCCGTCCGTGGCTATGGCGAAAGTCAGTTCTGCGCCTTGCGCGGCATAGGCGGCCAGCGTACCGAACATGAATATCTCGATATCGTCGGGATGTGCCCCCAGCGCCAGTATCTTCACGTCTTTCTCCCGGAAATGGAATCGTGCCGAACGGAATCCTGCTCGCCCTTCTCGCTTACGCAAACTATTCGTTCAGCGACGCCGTCATCAAGGGGCTGGGCGGGCAGTTCACCGTCTTCGAGATCGGCTTTTTCATGACATTGTTTGCCGGCTGTTTCCTCTTCTTCACCCGGCCGAAGGAGGAGCGCTGGCGCGATTTCTGGCGCACCAAGCGACCCTGGGCCGTACAGGCACGCGCCTGGGCCGGCATCGCCTCGGGCGTGCTCAGCGTCTATGCCTTCACCACCATTCCGCTGGCGGAGGTTTACGCGCTGCTCTTCCTCGCCCCGTTGCTCGTCACCGTGCTTTCGACCGTCATCCTGAAGGAGGAGGTCGGTCCTTGGCGATGGCTTGCCGTGATCGCGGGCTTCGCCGGTGTCATGCTGGTGGTGCGGCCGGGCTTCCGCGAATTGCATCTTGGCCATCTCGCCGCCTTCGCCAACGCCTTCGTCGCGGCAACCATCGTCATCCTGATGCGCTCGCTTGCCCAGCAGGAAAAGCGCACGACCATGTTGGGCTCGCTGATCGGCTATGGCCTGCTCTTCAACGGGGCCGGCGCGGTCGCGACGTCATTTACGCTTCCCAATCTGTGGCAACTGGGCTGGCTGGTCCTGGGCGGCCTGTTCACCGCCGGCGGCCAATTGCTGCATCTCCTGGCGGCCAAATACGCGCCGGCCAATCGCATCGCCCCGACGCATTATTCGCAGATCGTCTGGGCGGTCATCCTCGGCGCGATGTTCTTCAGGGAATATCCCGACGCCATGACGCTGGTCGGCCTTGCAGTCGTCGGCGCCTCAGGCCTCCTCACCATGGTGCGCGAGGAAGTGCGGCTTGGCACCGTGCGCTGGAACCCGTTCACGCGTGCCCGGCTTTGACCGGCATGGGCCCGACACGTTGCACGGCGACCGCGACCGCTGATATGCGGGCAAAATGACGACGAGACCCTTGCCGGAGCTTCCGGTCACAGCCGTGCTGCCGGCACTCGGCGAAGCGCTCTCGCGGCGCAACAGCGTCGTGCTGGTGGCGCCACCCGGCGCCGGCAAGACGACGCTAGTGCCGCTGGCGCTGCTCGACGCGCCTTGGCTCGGCGAGGGCCGGATCGTGCTGCTCGAGCCCCGGCGGCTCGCCGCCCGCGCCGCCGCACGCCGCATGGCCGAACTGCTGGGTGAGGAGCCCGGCGGCACGGTGGGCCACGCCATGCGCATGGAGAACCGCACCTCGGCGCGAACAAGGATCCTGGTCGTCACCGAAGGCGTGCTCTCGCGCATGATCCTCGACGATCCGGAGCTGCCCGGCGTCTCGGCGATGATCTTCGACGAATTCCACGAGCGTTCGCTCGACGGCGATTTCGGCCTGGCGCTGGCGCTCGATGTGCAGGGCGCGTTGCGGCCGGACCTGCGTCTGCTGGTCATGTCGGCGACGCTCGACGGCGCGCGCGTGGCGAAGCTTTTGTCGGAGGCGCCGGTGATCGAAAGCGAAGGCCGCGCCTATCCGGTCGAGATCCGCTACGACGAGCGGCCGCCCGGCACGGCGATCGAGGACGGCATGGCCAAGGCCGTGCGCGCGGCCTTGGCCGGCGAGCAGGGCAGCGTGCTCGCCTTCCTGCCCGGACAGCGCGAGATCGAGCGCACCGCCGAGCGGCTGCAGGGCAATGTCGCCGCCGACACCGACATCGTTCCGCTCTACGGCCAGCTCGACAACCGGATGCAGGATCAGGCGATCAGGCCGGCGCCGGCCGGCCGCCGCAAGGTGGTGCTGGCGACCTCGATCGCCGAGACCTCGATCACCATCGACGGCGTGCGTGTCGTCATCGATTCCGGCCTGTCGCGGCTGCCGCGCTATGAGCCGGCGAGCGGCCTGACCAGGCTTGAGACGGTGCGTGTCAGCAAGGCTTCGGCCGACCAGCGCGCCGGCCGCGCCGGCCGCACTCAAGCCGGCGTGGCGGTGCGTCTGTGGCGAGCCGAGCAGACCGCGTCGCTTCCCGCCTTCACGCCGCCCGAAATCCTCGAGGCCGATCTGTCCGGCCTGCTGCTCGACTGTGCCGCCTTCGGCGTCGCCGATCCGTCGAGCCTTTCGTTCCTCGATCCGCCGCCGGCGCCCGCTCTCAACGAGGCGAGGGTGCTGCTCAAGGCGCTGCATGCCGTCGACGATGCCGGCAGGTTGACCGAGGCGGGCGCCGCCATGCGCAAGCTGGCGCTGCCGGTGCGGCTGGCGCATATGGTGGCCGAAGCGGCGAAGACGGGCCATGCACGGGAAGCGGCTACGCTTGCCGTGCTCTTGACCGAGCGTGGGCTGGGCGGCGACAGCGCCGATCTGGAGCGGCGTCTGATCCGGTTTCGCGGCGAGAAATCCCCCCGCGCCAACGCCGCCAGGCAACTCGCCGAGCGTTTCGCCAGACAGGCCGGCGGCCAGAGCGGCGAGGCAGCCTCTGCAGGCGCCCTCCTGATCCATGCCTGGCCGGATCGCGTGGCAAGGGCGCGCGGCGAGCGCGGCCGCTTCGTGCTCGCCAATGGTTCGGGCGCCATGGTCGATGCCGCTGATCCGCTCGCCAATGAAACCTGGCTGGTGGTCGCCGACCTGCAGGGCAAGGCGCAGAACGCCCGCATCACCGCCGCCGCGCCGGTCGGCGAAGCCGATATCCGCGCCGCCCTTGCCGATCGCATCGAGACGAAGCGCGAGGCCACCTTCGACCGTGAGCGCCGCGCCTTGCGCATGCGCGAGACCGCCAGGCTCGGCGCCATCACGCTGTCCGAGCGCATGTTGCCGGCGCCGTCAGGCGCCGATGCAGAGCGCGCCATTCTCGACGCTCTGAAAGAGCACGGCCTGTCTCTGCTCGACTGGGGCAAGGAAGCGGAGGCGCTGCGCCAGCGGCTCGGCTGGCTGCGTCGCGGCCTCGGAGCACCTTGGCCCGACGTTTCGGACGAAGCGCTTATCGAGGGCCTCGATGATTGGCTCCTGCCGTTTCTCTCCGGCGATGCCTCCTTCGCCGCCATCAAGCCGGCGACGCTGTCGTCGGCGCTGATGGCGCTCGTCCCGCACGACCTGCAGCGCAAGATCGACGTGCTGGCGCCGACCCATTTCGACGCGCCGTCCGGCAGCCACGTGCCGATCCGCTATGATGGCGAGTGGCCGGTGCTTTCGATCCGCGTGCAGGAACTGTTCGGCCTCGACCGTCATCCGGCGATCGCAAACGGAACCGTTCCGCTGACTCTCGAATTGCTGTCGCCGGCGCACCGGCCGATCCAGACGACGCGCGATCTCCCCGGCTTCTGGCGAGGCTCCTGGGCGGACGTGCGCGCCGACATGCGGGGCCGCTATCCAAAACATGTCTGGCCGGAAAACCCGCTGCTGGCCGCCGCCACCAGCCGGGCCAAACCGCGCGGAACCTGACGATGCTCTATCGTTTCCGCTCCTGCGGCTGTAATCCTTGGCAATGACCAACATCCTGCGCGCGCCCGATTCCCAGCAAAGCCAGCGGCTGCGGCTCAACACGCTGATCCGTTTGCGCTGGCTGGCTATCGTCGGGCAGAGCCTGACTGTGCTGGTCGTCGCCTATGGCCTGAAATTCCCGCTTCCGGTGTCGATGTGCTTCGCGCTGATCGCCTGCTCGGCCTGGATGAATCTGTGGCTCACCTTCCGCTATCCGGCGGCGCATCGGCTCACCCCGCTTTCGGCCTTCGTGATCCTCACCTTCGACGGCGTCCAGCTCACCGGCCTGCTCTACATGACGGGCGGCCTGACCAATCCGTTTTGCGTGCTGCTGTCGGTGCCGGTCGTCATCTCCGCCGCTTCGCTGCCGCTGCGGTTCACGGCCATCCTTGGCGCGTTGGTCATATTGGCGGCCACGCTTCTGGTGTTCTTCCATTTGCCGCTGCCCTGGTATGAGGGCTCGCCGCTGCCGATGCCCTTCATCTATGTCGCCGGCATGTGGATGGCTGTGTTTGCCTCGATCGCTTTCACCGCCATCTATGCCTTCCGCGTCGCCGCGGAAGCGCGCCTGCTCGCCAATGCGCTGGCCGCCACCGAACTGGTGCTGCAGCGCGAGCAACATCTTTCGGCGCTGGACGGGCTGGCGGCGGCGGCCGCGCACGAGCTGGGCACGCCTTTGGCCACCATCACCGTGGTTGCCAAGGAGATGGAAAAGGCGCTCGGCAAGGATCCGAAATATGGCGAGGACGTGAAGCTCTTGCGCTCGCAAAGCGAGCGTTGCCGCGAGATCCTGAAGCGGCTGACCAGCCTTTCCTCGGAAGGCGAAGCGCATCTGTCGCGCATGCCGCTCACCTCGCTGGTCGAGGAGGTGACTGCGCCGCATCGCGATTTCGGCATCTCGATCCGGCTGCGGCCCGGCGAGCGCATCGGTCCCGAGCCGGTTGGCCAGCGCAGCCCCGGCGTCATTTACGGGCTCGGCAATCTGGTCGAGAATGCCGTCGATTTCGCCCGCGACGCCGTCACCGTCAGCTGGAGCTGGGACAATGAGAAGGTCATCTTCTCAATCACCGACGACGGGCCGGGATTCCCCGCCGAGATCATCGACCGCATCGGCGAGCCCTATATGTCGACGCGCCAGGGCACGGAAGCCGGCGGCGGCCTGGGGCTCGGGCTGTTCATCGCCAAGACCTTGCTGGAGCGTTCCGGCGCCACCATCGATTTCCGCAATTCGAGCGGGCTCGGCGAAGGCGCGGTGGTGCAGATCTCCTGGCCGCGCAACCTCTTCCTCAACCAAGAACAGGCCTCGGCCACCATGTTCGACAATGCGTAAACCTGGTTGGACAGCGCGTAAGCCCTGCACCAACTGCATGGCAGCTCTGTTGCCGGCTCTAAAAATTGGACATTGCCCTTGCAGGACTGTATCTGCGTAAAAGTGAGGCATGTCGCCCAAAACTGTGCAGCGATTTCAGGAAGTCGACATGCCCGGAAACAAGGATTTGAAGGGCCTTCGCCAGAATGGGTCTCGGCGCGGCGCGCTTTGGATCGGTAGGATGCCGATAAGATGAACGGTGACGAAACGACGGGCGCAATGGTCGAGGGCGAGGACACCTCTTTGCTCATCGTCGAGGACGACAAGCCGTTCCTCACCCGGCTTGCCCGGGCCATGGAGACCCGGGGTTTTGTGGTTGAGACGGCGGAGAGCGTGGAAGAGGCGGTCGCAAAGGCGCGCGCCCATCCGCCGGCCTATGCGGTTGTCGACATGCGACTCGGCGACGGCAACGGCCTCGATGTCGTGGCAGTCATCCGCGAGAAGCGCGACGACGCCCGCGCCATCATCCTGACCGGCTACGGCAACATCGCCACCGCGGTGACGGCGGTTAAGCTCGGCGCTGTCGATTACCTGTCGAAGCCCGCCGATGCCGACGACGTCTTCGCCGCGCTCACCCGCACCTCAGGCGAACGCGCGGCGCCCCCGGAGAACCCGATGTCGGCCGACCGCGTCCGCTGGGAGCACATCCAGCGCGTCTACGAAATGTGCGACCGCAACGTCTCCGAGACGGCGCGCCGCCTCAATATGCACCGCCGGACCCTGCAGCGCATACTGGCAAAGCGCGCGCCGCGCTGACGCAATCCCAGGAAAAGCGCGAAACGGTTTTCCGTTTCCGTGAAACGATGAACCGGTCTGCCATTGTCTCAATTTTGAATTTCGGCTCGCAAGGCTGGCGCAAACGCGTCGACCCTTACAAACCGCGTCTATCGGCGGAGTACCGAATCGGCCAGCTGAGCCGTCGTTATCGGATCGGCATGACGGTGCACAATCTTCCAAAGACCATCTTCTGGGCGAAAGACGCTCGTCACGCGTAACGCCAAAGGCGCGACGTCGCTCCGACCGCCAACCTTGGACCTGAGCCGTTCTACTTCGACCAGGTATGCCAGCTCAGACGTCACACACTTCGCTATGTTCTCGAAGGCCGTAGCGTCACCGTCCCTGTAATTCGACGCGGCTCGCTCCATCGTCTCAGCGACCTGCTTCCACCCATGCGCGAAAGGGCCAAAGGGATTTCCCAGCGTTACATCCTCTCGTTGGGAGTAGAGCTCCTTTGCAGGCGCGGAGTTTCCTTTCATGAACTCATCCAGAGCCTGGTGGTATTTTTCAACTGTTTGATCGAAGTCATTGGCGTCGAGGGACACGTCATCCTCCCTGTCGTTCTATTCTGATGCGGGCTGGCGACTCCCATAGGTCAGCATTTTGTTTGTCTGCAGCGGCGAGGCATTTCCCCTAATGGGGGCGCAGTCCAGGTTGGCTTGCTGAGTATACCATGGCGTGAGACAAGTTTCGCGATGGCGTTTGAGACGGTCGGCAAATGGCCGTTCTCTACCCACAGCCGAAATTCAAACTGAGACGCTACCACCGGTCTAGTTGGCTTGCCTCGCCAGCGACGCTTGCGCATCATCCGGTAACAGGACACCGTCGGGCGGACCAAACAACGGAGGAAACATGCGCGACGAGCGGCCAAAATCGATTCTTCGTGAATTCCTCGACGGCGAGGCGGCCGGCGGCGTCATCCTGATGGTGGCCGCAGCCCTTGCGCTGATCGTCGCCAACTCGCCGCTCGCCGGCATCTATTTCGCGGCGCTTCACGCCTATCTCGGCCCGCTCAGCGTCTCGCATTGGATCAATGACGGGCTGATGGCGGTGTTCTTCCTGCTGGTTGGGCTCGAGATCAAGCGCGAGATGCTGGACGGACAGCTCTCGACCTGGCCGCGCCGCGTGCTGCCCGGCATCGCCGCCGCCGGCGGCATGGTGGTGCCGGCGCTGGTCTATGTCCTGATCAACCGCGACAATGCGGCGGCGCTCTCCGGCTGGGCGATCCCCACCGCCACCGACATCGCCTTCGCGCTCGGCGTGCTCTCGCTGCTCGGCAGCCGCGTGCCGGCCTCGCTGAAGGTCTTCCTCACCGCTTTGGCCATCATCGACGATCTCGGCGCCGTCATCATCATCGCGCTGTTCTACACCAGCGGCTTGTCGCTCACCTACCTCGCGGCTGGCTTCGTCGTCATCGCGCTGCTCGTCGTGCTCAACCGCATGCGAGCGATGAAGCTCTGGCCCTATCTCTTGCTTGGCGCATTGCTGTGGGTGCTGGTGCTCAAGTCAGGCGTGCATGCGACGCTCGCCGGCGTGGCGCTGGCGCTCACCATCCCGCTGGAGCGTTCGCCCGGCATCAGCCACGAAACAGAACATTCGCCGCTGCACCGGCTGGAGCGCGGCCTGCACAAGCTTGTGCCGTTTCTTGTCATCCCGATCTTCGGCTTCGCCAATGCCGGCGTCTCGCTCGGCGGCCTGAGCCTTGCTGCACTGGTCGAGCCGCTGACGCTTGGCGTCGCCGCCGGCCTGGTTCTCGGCAAGCTGGTCGGCGTCTTCGGCTCCTCGGCGCTGGCGATCCGCTTCGGCCTCGCCGACCTGCCGGCCAATGCCGGCTGGCTGCATATGCTGGGCATTTCGCTGCTTTGCGGCATCGGCTTCACCATGAGCCTGTTCATCGGCCTGCTCGCCTTCGCCGGCGACCCGGCGCTGCAGGACGCGGTGAAGGTCGGCATCCTCGCCGGCTCGCTGATCGCGGCGCTGGTCGGCGCGGCAGTGCTGCTGACGGCGCCGGCGGGCGGCGGAGTGGGCGAGGAAATGGAATAGGTCAGCTGCAACGCCTATTTCCTCTTCCACCTTGTGCGACGAGGAACAGACGCTACTCGCTCTCGCCATCCAGCGCCGGCACGGCGACGCCGGCAAGCTCGGCGGCCAGCAGCCGCGCGGCGCCCGCGCGGGCAATTCGCAGCATCAGCGCCTTGCGCGTCGCAGCCGCCATTCGGTGCTCGGGCGCGTCGCGCAGGATCTCCGCGCCATAGCCGTCGGAAAGGATGAAGCCGCATTCCTCGGGGAAGATGTCCTGGGGAACGCCGGGATGGGTGGCGAAGAAGAAGCGGTCGGAATGCAGCCGGTAGTCCGGCCACTTGCGGTCGACCCTGAAATCCTCGATCGAGGATTTGATCTCGATGATCCAGATATCGCCCTGCCTGGTCAGCGCCACGAGATCGGCGCGCCGCCCTGTGGCCAAAGACAGCTCCGGCAGCACATGCGCGCCCATTTCGGTGAGCAGCCGCTGCACGCCGCGCCGCACCAGCATGGCGCGCTCGGACTGGCGGCCGTCGATCAACGGGTTGAGGGGAATCGGGGAAACGAGTGGCATGGGAGGCACCATGCCAGATTTTGTTCACGGTTTGAACCCCTGTAGGCCGGGCGATTGTATACTTGACAGACCCGTTGGCGAATCCGTGATGCGGCAATATTTCAAGAAGAACGCTTGCGTATCAGGGTTCTAATAGCGGGATAGACCACGCTCATAACGATGGTGAGCACTACGAGAATTGCGATCTGCCAGTACCAGACATAATGGACACGGACCGCCGCAAAGACTGCTACGGCAACCATAGCCGCCCGGATGATCTGATCCCCAACGCCGCCATTCGAATAAGGGCTTTTATCCATCTTTGGTATCCTTCTTCGGCTTATCGCCCTTTAGCGGTGGCGATTCACCACCTTTTCAACATGCGGTCGAAGTTCTCTTCGGAGTCGTCCGTTTCGAGTTCGCGGGCGGCCTCTTTGAACTTTTCCAGTTGCTTGTTAGGTTGATCGGGCATTTCCATCACCTAGGCTCAAATCCATGCCGAAGCGGCACTATACAATCTATTGCGATGAATCCTCAAAAAAAGGCCGGTACTTCTCCAATTTTTACGGAAGCGCGTCGATCCAGTCTGCGGAGAGGCAGGCTATCGAAAAGGTGCTTCGCGAGAAAAAGAAGAACTGAATATCTTCGGAGAAATGAAGTGGACAAAAGTTACCAAGGAATATCAGGAGAAGTACATTGAATTCATCCGGTTGTTTTTCGATTTCGTGGCGAGAGGTCGCATCAAAATTCGAACTATGTTCACCCAGAATTACCACCGACCAAATAACCTGACCGACGAGCACCGGGATAAAGAGTACTATCTTCTACTACCAGATGCTCAAGCACGCGTTCGGGTTACGGCACTGCAATCCTAACGGTATCGACCGGGTTTCATCACCACGCTCTTGGATGACATGCCGGACAACAAGGAGAAGATTGAGCGCTTCCGCAACTACATATCCACATATCACAGACTAGCCGCGAACGTATTCGTCCTTGGAATGCGTGACGAACTCATGCGAGGCGAAATCCTGGCCGGCGCGCCGGTAGATACCACTCTCGTCGGTCATGAGCGCGCTTTCCGTGGCGATGTCGGTCCGGACGACAGGCGTGACATTGCCCATGCGCGCGGGGTCGACATGGAAGGAACGGGCTTTGCCGCCGGCGATTATCGGTTCCTTCGATGGTCGGCGGCGCAAAAGGCAGCGGTTAAGGCAGATGTCTACGGCGAGACCCGCTACTGCTAATCCCCCGCTCGAAATTCGTCCGCCAGAAGCCTGGCCAGGTGGTCGCGGCTCAGGCTCAATGCCTCTTTCAGGAACCACAGGAAGTTGCTCGGACCGTCTGTCGGCAGGCCGTTCTCTTCCGCCTGGGTGATGACCGCGCGCTGGCGCTCGATCCGCTCTTCGATCTCGCGGATGTGCTGCTCGACACGTTCGATGTCGTCCTGGAAACCCATGGCCGGCAATCTCATTGTGCGCGATCGTCAGAATAGCACAAAAAACGGAAATGCGTGGAGCGCAAAGCCAAGTGGGATGCTTGAGCCTTGGTTCAGATAGAATTAGCCCTTGCTAATTATATGCCCGGCAGCAATCTCGCCGTGAGAGGATTTCCGCCATGACCCGCGACCAGATGCTCGCCCACCTTAGGTCCGCCGATGCCGTCGCGCGCGAGGCGGCGGCGCATGGGCATCATCCGTTCGGCTGCGTGCTGGTCGGGCCGGACGACCGCGTTTTGATGCGGCAGGGCAATCTCGACACGGTGCGCCACGCCGAGACCGAGTTGGCCCGTCGCGCCGCGGCGGCCTATGAGCCGGAGTTCCTGTGGCAATGCACGCTGGTCTCGACTTTCGAGCCGTGCGCGATGTGCGCCGGCACGATGTACTGGGCGAATATCGGGCGCCTGGTCTATGGGGTCGAGGAAACCAGCCTTCTGGCGCTCACCGGGGATCACGCGGAGAATCCGACGATGAACCTCGCCTCGCGCACGGTCTTCGCCTCCGGCCAGAAGAAGATCGAGGTGTTCGGCCCCTTTCCCGAAATCGCGGACGAGATGCTCGCCCCGCACCGCGATTTCTGGAAGCGCTGAGCGGTTTCTCAGAAGTGGTTTCCCGCCTCGTTGAACCGGTAGACGAGCGAGAACGAAAGCGTCTGCACCGTCGGCTTGAACGCGATCGCGCCGTCCGGGGCACCGGTGGCGTCGACATACATGCCGGCGCTTCTGCGGCCATAGTCGGCGAAGCGGTATTCGGTTTTCATGAACCAGCCCGGTGAAGAGATGCCGGTGAAGTCGAGCGTATTCTCGACGCCGCCGCCCACGAACCAGCCATCATAGTGTTGTTTGGCAACGCTCAAGGGGACGAGTGGGGTCGGGTCCAGACCGGACCCTGTGAACTCGGCGTGACTGCAGCCGCCATTAGCATAGATCAGCACGTCCGGCGTTGCGAGCGCGCCCACCCGAAGGCCGGCGGCATAGTTCAGCCTGTTGTTCGTGGTGCCGGAATATCCCTCGAAGGGTGCCTTGATCCTGCCCTTGACGTCGCCGAACTGAACGTCGGCAAATGCGCCGGCCACCCAAGAGGGTGCGAACTGCCAGTCGAAGCCGCCGCCCACCGTGCCGAATCCGCCGCTGCCGTCCGTTTGCGCGGACGGAGGCGCTTCGAAATCCGTATGCTGGTCAGCGCTCCACCATCCGAACCCGCCGCCTGCCGAAAGATAGAACCCGCTCCAGTCCCTGGCCGGTGCTTGCGCCGCGGCGTCCATGTCGGCTGCCGACGCCGCCCGCGGCAATATGCTTGCGATCACGATACCGGCCGCGCACAAAAGTCTCATGCAAAAGTCCTCGATGTTCATCTTGTCCCTGCAAGCCATCGCCGATTTCGCGGCCATCGTCTTGGACGCACGGGCTCCGGCGTTGGACAGGCAGGCCCGCCGCAGGATCGGCCGGAAATGTTGCGCCGGCGCAACGACAGGAGGCTCAAATGATCGTCGATTGGACTGGCGGGCCCTGAAATTGGACGGCAGGGATTCCGCCGCTTCTTTGGCCGCTCCCGAAATGCGAAGGTCGTGATAGGTTGCGGCCAATCAAACAGATTTCCGTCAATGCAGAAGATCGATTTTTCGTCGGACAGCCTGCCAGCGTATCTGAGCGACAAGGATCGCTTTCGCCTCTGGCGCGACATGTGGATGGAGCAGCTTGGCGACGCCGAGATCAGGCATGCCGAGGACAAGCGTTTCGCGACGGCGACGAAGATGCGCTTCCTCGGCGAGCTTCGCGTCGGCCTGTTCGAGACCACGACCGAGTACTATGTGCGCACGCGCCGGCATGTCGCCAACGACCGCGACGATATCTTCGTGGGATTCTACCGCAGCCCCAAGCCGCAGATATGGTCGGTCGCCGATTGCGATCTGTCGCTGCAGCGCGGCAACGGCATCGCCTACAACGTCGCTCAGCCCTGTCAAAGTTTCACCGACGGCGTGACCGCCTGGGTGTTGGCCTCCATCCCTCGCGCCGCGTTGCTCAGGATGGTGCCGCATGCCGACGACCGCCCGGTGACGCGGCTCGATCCGGCAAACCCCGCCGTGCGCCATCTCGAGCGTACCATCGACTTCCTGCTTCAATCCGAGGAGCTGGATGCGGAGCCGGCGCTCTCGCGGCGGGCCGGGGCCGCACTGGCCGATCTGATCGTGCTGGCGCTGGGGGCCAAGGGCGATGCCGCGGAAATCGCGACCGGCCGCGGGCTCCGCGCGGCACGGCTGCGCGAAGCCGTGGCGGTGATCGAGGCACGCTTCGCCGACCCGGCGCTGTCGACCGAAATGGTCGCTCGCGCGGTGGGGCTTTCGCGTCGATATCTCAACACGCTTCTGCTCGAAAGCGGCAGCACCTTTGCCGAGCGTGTGCTGGAGCTTCGGCTGCAGAAGGCATGCGCCATGCTGTCGGACATCCGCAACGACGCCACGAAGGTGAGCGACATCGCGCTCGCCGCGGGATTCAACGACGTGTCCTATTTCAACCGGCGGTTCCGGATCCGGTTCGGTGCTTCGCCCACGCAATATCGCGGCGGGTAACCTGCCGGGGGCACCCCGGTCCTATCAGGCGGACACCTGGTCCGCCGCTCCCGCCATGTCGTCCAGGATCGGGCAGTCCGGCCGGTTATCGCCGTGGCAGGCATGGATCAGCTTCTGCAGCGTCGAGCGCATCGACTGCAATTCGCGCACCTTCTCCTCGATTGCCCTGACATGGGCGGCGGCGATCTCGCGCACATCGTGGCTGGCGCGGTCGCGATCCTGATAGAGCGCCATAAGCTGCCTGCAATCGTCGATTGAGAAGCCGAGATTGCGCGCGCGGCGCAGGAAGGCCAGCCGGTGGATATCCTCGCCGGAGTAATCGCGATAGCCGTTCTCAGCCCGTGCCGGGCGGATCAGCCCGATCTCCTCATAGTAGCGGATGGTCTTGGCCGGCAGGCCGGAACGCTCGGCGGCATCACCGACATTCATGGCGCTCTCCTCGAACCCAAGCGGCTCCATGAGCCGCCTCATTGATTTTGTTTCACAATCCGGTGAGGCCTGTTGCGGAAATGCCGCAGTTCGGCACTTACCGGCGCGTAAGGTCTTGCATATAGGCAGTGCGCGCTTGGCAAGCAAAAGAAATGCCAGCATGAATGATGACAACAAAGCGGCCGACTCGTGCCGCTGGCATCCAGGCGGGGCATCGGACCAATTTATGCGCTTGAAGTCATTTGCAATCCTCGCCGCTCTTGCGCTGTCGACCGCGATCAGCGGGTGCAGCACCATCGGCGGGCAAATCTTCACCAACAACTATGGCGCGATGACCGATGCCGGCTATCAGCTGCCGCGCATCCCGATCGAGAAGGTGCCCGCCAAATACCATCGGCAGGAAGTGCGCTATGACACTTCGGAGAAGCCGGGCACTATCATCGTCGATACCCAGAACAAGTTCCTCTATTTCATCGAGGACGACGGCATGGCGATGCGTTACGGCATCGGCGTCGGCCGCGAAGGTTTTGAATGGCACGGCACCGCCCATATCGCGCTGAAGCGCGAATGGCCGACCTGGACGCCGCCGGCGCCGATGATCAAGCGCCAGCCCGAGCTCGCCAAGTTCGCCAGCGGCATGGAGCCGGGCCTGAAGAACCCGCTCGGCGCGCGCGCCATGTATCTGTTCAACAAGGGCGGCGACATGGGCTATCGCCTGCACGGCAGCCCGGAATGGTTCTCGATCGGCAAGGCGATGTCGTCGGGCTGCATTCGGCTGATGAACCAGGATATTATCGACCTCTATGACCGCACGTCGGTCGGCGCCAAAGTCATCGTGATGTAAGGACCATGATCCCAAAAAGTGGCAGCCGGTTTTCGGAAAAGATCATGGTCAACTAAAGAGTTTCGCAGGCGGACCGTCTAGGCAACAACAAGACGTCCTGAAAACAGAAAACCGGGCTGTTGGGGCCCGGTTTTTTGTTTTTTGTGATAAGGCTGGTCGCGCAGCAACCGGCCGGGAATGCGTCAGGCGACTTGCTCGACCTGCTGCACCTCGGGAACAAAGTGGCGAAGCAGATTCTGGATGCCGTGCTTCAGCGTCGCCGTCGACGACGGGCAGCCGGCGCAGGCGCCCTTCATATGCAGGAACACCGTGCCGTTCTCGAAACCGCGGAAGGTGATGTCGCCGCCGTCCTGGGCAACGGCCGGGCGCACGCGCGTGTCGAGCAGTTCCTTGATGGTCAGCACCAGCTCTTCGTCTGCCTTGTCGTAGAACTCAGCGGTGCCGCCGGCGTCGCTCGCCGGAGCGGCCGAGGCCATGACCGGCGCGCCGGACATGAAATGCTCCATGATGGCGCCGAGGATCGCCGGCTTCAGATGCTGCCAGTCCGGGCCGTCCTTGGTCACGGTGATGAAGTCATAGCCGAAGAAAACGCCTGTGACGCCGGGGATCTCGAACAGCCGGCCGGCCAGCGGCGAGGCCTCCGCCGCGGCTTCGGCGTTGCGGAAATCGGCGGTGCCTTCGCGCAGCACTTCCTTGCCCGGCAGGAATTTCAGCGTCGCCGGGTTCGGCGTCGATTCGGTCTGGATGAACATGGGTATCTCCAGGCCCTTCGTGGGCCGATAGTTTGGAATAATTCTAAATAGGCTCTATCGGCTGGACATTCAAGCGAAACGCGTCGCTAGGAACGGCTGGCTGGCGGAATGTTTTTGCCATGCTGGAGGTCCGAACCATGGCAGCCCTCATCCGCCGACTTCGACGGTCAATTGTCCACTCGTCTGCAGGACATCGACCTCGGCGCCGTCATCCGTTCGCCTGAATTCGAGATCGGCGCTGCCCTTGCCGACACGCAACCCGCGAAGCGCGATACGGTTCACGAAACCGGGCATCCGCGGCCGCACGATCCGCAGCTTGTTCGCGAAGCCGTCGGGTTCCAGGCCAAGGCACACGGTCAGCAGGAAGGGCGCTGTTCCGGCCGCCCAGGCCTGCGGGTGGCAAGCCACCGGATAGTGCACCGGCACCTGGAAATCCGCGCGCGGAAAGCCCGCCATCGCTTCAGGTAGCCTGTGATGGCGAAAGTGCATCGCAGCCTCGGCGATGCCCGTGAAGATCCGCAGCGCCGCGTCGTCCTCGCCATATTGCCGGCAGCCGGCCGCCACCAGCGCATTGTCGTGCGGCCAGACGGTTCCGAGGTGGTAGCCGACGGGATTGTAGCGCCTTTCCGAGGTGGCAAGCGTACGCACGCCCCAGCCGTTGAACATGTCGTCCCGCATCAGCCGCGCCACGGAACGGCGGCCCTTGTCGCGGTCCGCGATACCGCACCACAGCGCATGTCCGGGGTTCGAGGAAACGACCGTGACCGGGCGGCTTCTTGCTTCCAGCGCGAGGGCGAAGATCCCTTGGTCCTCGCACCAGAAGTCGCGGTTGAAGCGTATTCGAAGCCTGTCGGCCTCTTGGCGAAGCTGTCTTGCGCGGTCAGCTTCGCCGCTGCGCTCATAAAGGTCGGCGATGGCATGTTTGGCGGCAAAGACATAGCCCTGCACCTCGACCAGGGCGATCGGCGGCTTGGCGAGGCCGCCATCGGCTCTCACGATCGCGTCGCCCGAGTCCTTCCATCCCTGGTTGACGAGACCCTCGGTGGAGCTGCTCCGGTATTTAAGGTAGCCCTCGCCATGGTCGTCTCCAGCCTTGGCGATCCAACCCAACGCCTTTTCCACCGGCGCCTGCAATTCGCGAAACAGGTCGAGATCGCCGGTCCAGGCGGCATGACGGCCGAGAAGCAACAGGAAGAGCGGGGTAGCGTCCACCGTGCCGTAGAACCTGGCATGAGGAACATCGCCGGCGCGCGCGAGCTCGCCGACGCGCAGTTCGTGCAGGATCTTGCCGGCCTGCTCCTCCCGCCATCGATCCGTCCGGCTTCCCTGATAGCTGGCCAGGAGGCGCAGCGTCTGGGCGGCGATCTCCGGCTGGAAGGC
The DNA here is from genome assembly GCF_020165195.1 of Mesorhizobium sp. CA14. Taxonomy (GTDB): domain Bacteria; phylum Pseudomonadota; class Alphaproteobacteria; order Rhizobiales; family Rhizobiaceae; genus Mesorhizobium. The sequence goes on from NZ_JAIUHR010000010.1 coordinate 123,150, forward strand.
CAGCATTTCCAGCGCGACGATCAGGCTGTCTCGCCCGAACAGGGCAACGAACCAGGGCACGCCGGCGGCAAAGTATTCACGGCTCCCCAATTCCGAGCGCAGCATCACGACGTCGCGCAGGGATCTCTCCATGATGCTGTTGAGCAGAAGGCTGTCGCTGTCGAGCTTCGTATGCTGCTCCAGCCATTCTTCGGAGTTCGTCCGGAGGTTGCCGGCAACACCGTCGAACGTGGCTGTTGGGCGCTGAGTCAGTTGCCCGGCCCCGGCGTCTTCCGGCTGTTCCTCCAAGGCGATGGTCACCGCGATGGTTCGCGTGGCTCCGGGCGGCACGTCGATCTGGAATTCGGCCGCCGTCTTGTGCGTGGCATCAGGCCGGGGCGAGAATGCGACCGTCGCCATCCTGCGGAGCCGGTCGGCGCCGTGATAGGCGAAATGCAGCCTGCCGCCCCGCCAGGCGGGCCGTTCGGCCCTGCCGAGATTTTGCCTCACCAGCCCGCGGACGTTGAAGATGTCCTCGAAGCCGGCGCCGAACTGCAAGGTCAGCGGAAACTCGTGCGCCTCGTGTCCCAGATTCTGGATGGTCAAGACTTCCCTGACGCATGTCTGTTCGGCGTCCAGAATACGCTCCCAGCGAATGCCGAGTTGGTCCTTGGGGATCAATCGATCCTTGCTGGAGTGCAGGTCGGGGTTGGTCAGCTCGAAGAGCGCCGCGTACCCTTTCTGGGCGGTCGAGGCCAGGACGACCGGCGTCAGGCCGGCCAAGGTCATCTGATAGCCGCCGATGAAGCGGCAGTCATGAAAGTAGAGCCCGAAGCCGTGCCCGTCGCTTATAGGTATCTGCGCATCGGCGGCGATGACGTAATACAGATCGAGGCTCTTGACGGTGATCGCTCCGGCGATGCTGTCGACCATGGCCGGATGGCCCTTGGTAAGCACCCGATGCTTGCGCTCTTGCTGCGCATGAGGTGTCTGCCGGGCTTTTTCCTGGGTCCGTGCCGACTGCGGGCGCGGCCGCGCCGGTGGTTCGGCGCCCATGGCTTTCGCCCTCGATTGTTCGCGTCGGCCTGCCTCTTGCTCTGCTTCGGTCATCGGCTCTCCATTGGAATGCGCACATGATTCCAAATGGCGCGCCGCAAAAGCCGGCCAAGGGTGGCGTTGTTCTTGTACCAGCTTGGACATGTGCGCCGCGGGTGAGAAACCCGGCGCCGCCGGAAGGCCTTCGCAAATCAGGCCAGGCTGTCGATCTCTTCGTCGGACAGGTTCTGCGGCACGACCGTCACCGGAATCGGAAAGGCCGCGCCGCGGCCGGCAACCGCGCTGACCAGCGGTCCGGGACCTTCCTTGCCGGCGCCGGCCGCCAGTACCAGGATGGCGATGTCCTGGTCTTCCTCGATCAGCTTGTGGATCTCTTCGGTCGGCTTGCCTTCGCGCACCACCAGCTCCGGCTCGATGCCGACGCTCTGACGCACTTTGGTGGCGTAGCCGTCGAGTGCTCCGCGCGCCGTCGCGTTTGCTTCCTCGCGCATGATCTTTTCCACGCCCAGCCAGTGCTGGAAATCATCCGGCTCGATGACATAGAGCAGCACCAGCACGCCGCTGGTGTGCTGCGCCCGCTTCGAGGCGTAGGCGACGGCGCGCTCGCATTCCGGCGTGTCGTCGATGATCGCCAGGAACTTGCGGCGATGGCCGGCTTCGCGGCTGAGGCGTTTGGAGACCATGTCTATCTGCTCGGTATGGTTCGGCCGCAATCTGCCACCGCCAGCGGCCGGCGGCAAGCGGCCGGCCAGCATGGCGATGGTTCAGCAAGACCGCTCGATCAGTCCTGCAGCAGGCCGATGATGTCGCGAACCGTCTTCATCGTGCCCTCGGCGATTGCGCGGGCCCGGTTGCCGCCATCCTTGAGCACGGCGTCGACATAGGCGCGGTCGCCCTCGATCCGGCGCATCTCGGAAGCGATCGGCGCCAGCTTCTCGACGGCGAGATCGGCAAGCGCCGGCTTGAACACGGAAAACTGCTGGCCGCCATATTCCTTCAGCACGTCTTCTTTGGAGATCTCGGCGAGGCCGGCATAGATGCCGACGAGGTTTTCCGCCTCGGGCCGGCTTTCCAGTCCGTCGATCTCGCTCGGCAAGGCCTCCGGATCGGTCTTGGCCTTCCGGATCTTCTTCGAGATGGTGTCGGCGTCATCGGTCAGGTTGATGCGCGACAGGTCCGACGGATCCGATTTCGACATCTTCTTCGAGCCGTCGCGCAGGCTCATGATGCGCGCCGCAGGACCGCCGATCACCGGTTCGGTGATCGGGAAATAGCCGTTCACCGTCTCTTCGCCGACCTGCATTTCGACGCCGACGCCGAGTGCCGCGATCTTCTCGGAGAAGTCGTTGTTGAATTTCTGCGCGATGTCGCGGGTGAGCTCCAGATGCTGCTTCTGGTCCTCGCCCACCGGCACATGGGTGGCGCGGTAGAGCAGGATGTCGGCGGCCATCAGGCTCGGATAGGCGAGCAGGCCGAGCGAGGCGTTCTCGCGGTCCTTGCCGGCCTTGTCCTTGAACTGCGTCATGCGGTACATCCAGCCGATGCGCGCCACGCAGTTGAAGATCCAGGCTAGTTCGGCGTGCTGGATGACCCGCGACTGGTTGAAGACGATGTGCTTCTTCGGGTCGATGCCGGAGGCGAGGAACGCCGCAGTGATCGAGCGGGTCTGGTCGCCCAGGTCCTGGTGGACGAGCTGCGCCGTGAGCGAATGCAGGTCGACGACACAATAAATGCAGTCGGACTGTTCCTGGAGGGCGACGAATTTCTTGATGGCGCCGAGATAGTTGCCGAGGTGCAGATTGCCGGTCGGCTGGACGCCTGAAAAGACGAGTGGCTTGAAGGCGGACATGATTTCCTCAGGGCTTGTGGAGGGCCGTATTAAGCGTGATTCCAAAAAGTTGCAGACTTTTTGGAGCCAATCACGCGGCTGGAAACCGCGTGCGGCGAAAGTCTTGCGACGGCGCGCTTATGGACGAAGGGCGCGAGGGGATCAAGACCGGTGTTGCTGCAAGCCAGCTCGAGTTATTCGTCCAGGCCAGTATTCGATTCCCGCGGCGCAGATTTCCGTGAGCCGCGTTTCACATTCCGCCGGATCATGCCGAAGTCGGCGCCGCCAGTGCCGAAAGCGGCGAGGAAGTAGAGCGCGGCGCCTCCGCCGACCAGCGCGAACAGCGTCGTCGCCTTCACCACCAGCGGCGAGCCGGGTCCGAGCCGCGCGGCGAAGTAGTGCTCGGCGAAGTAAAGCGCCGTTGCCATGATCACGGCGGACAGCACCAATCGCGGAATGCGTCTCAAGAGCGGCACGTCGCGGCCCCAATGGCCGCGCCTGATCAGCATGGCGAGCAGCATCAGCGCGTTGACCCAGCCCGCGACTGCCGAAGCCACCGCGATGCCAGGCGCGCCCATCGACGGGAACAGGCTCAGCGCCGTGGCGACATTCACGCCGACCGAGATGGCGGCAAAGATCATCGGCGTGCGCGTGTCCTCGCGCGCGAAATAGCCTGGTGTGAAGGCCTTGATCAGCACGAAGGCCGGCAGGCCGAGGCCGAAGATCGCTAGGATGGAGGCGACGATCGGCGTCGAGTGGTTGGCGGCGAAGGCGCCGCGCTCATACACCAGCCGCACGATCGGCTCCGACATCACCCAGAGCGCCGCCGCCGCCGGCAAGGTCATGAACAAGGTGAATTCGACCGAGCGGTTCTGCAGATTGGCGGCCTCGACCAGGTTGCCGGATTTCAGCGCCCGCGACAGTTCCGGCAACAGCACGATGGCGACGGCCACGCCGACGACGCCGAGCGGCAGCTGATAGATTCGGTCGGCATAGGCGAGCGACGACACCGCGCTGTTCTGCGCCGAAGCGATCGCCGTGCCGATCAGCTGGTTGATCTGGGTGATGCCGCCGGTGATCGCCGCCGGCAGCGCCAGGATCAGCAGCCGCTTGACGTTGGGCGTCATCTTCGGACGGCGGAAGCCGATCGAGATGCCGGCGTGGCGCACCGCGATCCAGACGATCGCCAACTGCACGATGCCCGCTGCCAGCACGCCCCAGGACAGGCCAAAGCCGACGTCATGCGCGTCGAGCCCGTGATACCAGGCATAGGCGAGTACGCTGATCAGGATGATGTTGAGGAAGGCGGGCGCAATCGCCGCCGCGAAATAGCGGCGCAGCGAATTCAGCATGCCCGCCATCATGGCCCCGAGCGACATGCAGATCAGGTACGGGAACATGATCGTCGCAAGCCGCACGGTCGTCTCGAACTTGCCCGGGATGTCGGCAAAGCCCGGCGCTACCAGGTAGCGCACGATGAGCGGCATCGCGAGTTCCATGGCGATCGTCAGCGCCAAAAGCGCCGAGAACAGCACGCCGAACACTTCCTCCGAAAAACGCTTGGCGCCGTCGGTGCCATGCTGCTCGATCTCCTTGGCGAAGAGCGGCACGAAAGCAGCGTTGAAGGCGCCTTCGGCGAACAGCCGGCGGAAGGTGTTGGGGAACTGGAAGGCAGCGTTGAAGGCATCGGCGACCGGCCCGGTGCCGAGTGCCGCCGCCATCAGCATCTCGCGGCCGAAGCCCAGCGCGCGGCTCATCAGCGTGCCGGACGCGACGGTGGCGAATTTCTTGACGAGGCTCATACTGGGAATGACTGCCAGAAAAATTGCGTCAAATGGATGGTCACTCAGCCGCCGCCTTGGCCTTGCCGTTGCGTTCCGCCGAACTGCCTTCCAGCGTATCGATCAGCCGCTTGTGGATGGCGGCGGTGCGCGTCGGGCTGTCGATCTTCTGTCCGGTCAGGTCGGTGACGTAGAACGTATCGATGACCTTCTCGCCGAAGGTGGTGATATGCGCCGAGGCGATGTCGAGCGAAAGGTCGGAGATCGTTCCGGTGATCTCGGACAAAAGCCCCGGCCGGTCCAGTCCCTCGACCTCGATCACCGAGAAACGGTTCGACAGCGTGTTGCGGATTTCGGCGCGCGGCGGAATGCGGAAAGCCTTGGCGCCGCGCTTCGGCTTGGTGCGCTTCTCGATCATCTCGGGCAGCCAACTCTTGCCGGACAGCACGTCCTCGATCAGCCGGCCGACGCGCTCGGCGCGGCGGCGCTCGTCCTCGTCGCGGTCGAACTCGCGGGAGATCAGGATGCTGTCCAGCGCGCGGCCGTCCGAGGTGGTGAAGATCTGCGCGTCGACGATGTTGCCGCCCGCCGCGGCGCAAGCTCCCGCGATGATCGACAGCAGGCGCGGATGGTCCGGCGCCAGCACGGTGATCTCCGTCACCGCCTCGAACTCATGCGTCTTGACCATGGTGGCGAGCTTCTTGCCTGCCGCATCCGCCTCGCGGATGAATTCGGCATGGCGCAGCTGGTCGGGCAGATCGACGGTCAGCAGATAGTTCTCATAGTGCTGGGCGACATAGCGCTTGCGCTCCTTCGCCGGCCAGGCGGACAGCGCCTCAGCCAGCCGCTCGCGCGCCGCCGCCGTACGCTCGGCGCGCGACACTTCGGAGAAACCGCCGGTCAGAAGCAGCTCGGTCTCGAAATAAAGCGTACGCAGCAGCTGGCCTTTCCAGCCGTTCCACACGCCGGGCCCAACACCGCGTATGTCGCAGACCGTGAGGATCAAAAGCAGCTTCAGCCGCTCGGCCGACTGCACGATCGAGGCGAAATCCTCGATCGTCTTGCGGTCGTTGAGGTCGCGCGTCTGCGCGGTCATCGACATCACGAGGTGGTTCTCGACCAGCCAGGCGACCGTCTCCGTGTCGGCTGCCGACAACCCCATATGCGGGCAGATGCGCCGGGCGATCCTGGCGCCGGCTTCCGAATGGTCTTCCGGCCTGCCCTTGGCGATGTCGTGCAGAAGCACCGCGACATAAAGCGCCTCGCGGCTTTTCTTCAGACCCGGCATCAGCGTATGCGACAGCGGATGCACCTTGGCGCCGTCGCCGCGCTCGATCTCGGCCAGCACGCCGATGCAGCGGATCAGATGCTCGTCCACCGTATAGTGGTGGTACATCGAGAACTGCATCATGGCGACGATCTTGCCGAAGTCGGGGATCAGCCGGCCGAGCAGCCCCGCTTCGTTCATGCGCCGCAGATTGAGTTCGGCGTTGCGGTCCGAGGTCAATATGTCGAGGAACAGCCGGTTGGCTTCCTCGTCGCGCCGGAGCGATTTGTTGACAAGGCCGAGCGAACGGGTGAGCAGCTTCAGCGCATCGGGATGGAACTCCAATCCGTGCTTGTCGGCGAACCAGAACAGCCTGAGCAGATTGACCGGGTCGCGCTCGAACACGCTGTCGTCGGCGACGTTGATGCGGTGATTGTCGACGATGAAGTCGGACGTGCCGGCAAGCTTGCGCTTGCGCCGCTGGAAAGTGAGGAAGATGCGGTTGAAGCCCGGCACGTGCTTGGCCTGCTCTTCCTCGAGCGCCGCGCAGAAGATGCGGGTAAGGTCGCCGACATCCTTGGCGACGAGGAAATAGTGCTTCATGAAGCGCTCGACTGCCGACAGGCCGGGATGCGTCGTATAGCCCAGCCGCTCGGCGATCTCGCGCTGGATGTCGAAATGCAGCCGCTCTTCCGCCTTGCCGGTGAGGAAATGCATGTGGCAGCGCACCGCCCACAGGAAATCCTCGGCCTTCTGAAACTCGCGATACTCGGCCTCGGTGAAGACGCCCTTCTCAACCAGTTCCTCGCCCGTGCGCACGCGATAGAAATATTTGCCGATCCAGAACAGCGTCTGCAGGTCGCGCAACCCGCCCTTGCCGTCCTTGACATTGGGCTCGACCAGATAGCGGCTTTCGCCGGCCTTGGCGTGGCGCTCGTCGCGCTCGGCAAGCTTGGCCTGCACATATTCCGGCCCGGTCGTGCGCACCACCTCGTGGTCGAAGCGGGTCAGCAGCTCGTCATAGAGCTTGCGTTCGCCCCACAGGAAACGCGCTTCCAGGATCGACGTGCGGATGGTGATGTCGCTGCGCGACAGCCTCAGGCACTCGTCGATGTTGCGGGTGGCGTGGCCGACCTTCAGTCCCATGTCCCACAGCATGTAGAGCATGTATTCGACGATCTGCTCGCCCCATGGGGTCTGCTTGTAGGGCAGCAGGAAAAGCAGGTCGATGTCGGAGCCCGGCGCCAGCGTGCCGCGGCCGTAGCCGCCGACGGCAACGACCGCCATGCGCTCGGCCGCCGACCGGTTCTTGACCCGGTAGACATGGGTGGCGGCGAAATCATAGAGCGCCCGGATCAGATCATCCATCAGATGCGAGAGCCGCTCGGCGCAGGCGTTGCCGCCGCCATCCTGCTTGAGCATGGCCTCCGCGATCTTTCGCCCTTCCGTCATCCTGGCCTTGAGTAGCTGGAGGACGGCCGTGCGAACAGCCGGGCCCGAGCCGTCGCCGGCGCTCGCCGCCGTCAACGCCGTCAAGTCGCGGCGCAGCGCGTCGCCATCGATGATTTCGTCGAGTTTCAAGGAGATCTTTGCCATTCGGCGGCGTCTATAGCCTGTTTTCACGGCGCTGTGTATGGGGCCTGCGGCCGCGATTGCCATCGCGCAGGGGCGTAATTCGCAACCGCCCGGCCGATTTTCGCAAAAGTCGAAACCGCCCCTTGACCTTCCAGTTACTGGAAGGACTACCTCCGCCTCAATTCGAGAATTCCGAGGCATTGCTGATGACCCATTCCGACCATCACCACCACCACCATGCGCATGGCGGCGCCTGCTGCTCCGCGAAGAGCACCGCGCCCGCCGGCGAGCCGGTGATTCGCGATCCTGTCTGCGGCATGACGGTCGATCCGGCGGCCGGCAAGCCGACGGCCGAGCATGGCGGCCGGACCTTTCATTTCTGCAGCGAGCGCTGCCGCACGAAATTCCAGGCCGAGCCTGAGAGCTACCTGACGGCCACGGACCCCGTCTGCGGCATGAGCGTCGACCGCGCGAGCGCGAAGCATTTCGTTCGCCATGAAGGGCAGGGCTTCTATTTCTGCTCCGCCGGTTGCAAGGGCAAGTTCGAGGCGGAGCCGGCAAAATATCTCGCCGGCCGGCCCGAGCCGCAGCCGATGCCGAAGGGCACGCAATACACCTGCCCAATGCATCCCGAGATTGTTCGCGACAAGCCAGGTTCCTGCCCGATCTGCGGCATGGCGCTGGAGCCGATGGGCGTGCCGACAGGCGACGAAGGCCCTAACCCCGAGCTCGTCGATTTCACCCGCCGGTTCTGGGTCAGCGCTGCGCTCTCCCTGCCGCTCCTGATCGTCGCGATGGCGCCGATGCTGGGCGTCAGCTTCGAAACCCTCATCGACGGCCGGACGAAGACGTGGCTGGAACTCGCGCTGGCGAGCCCGGTGGTGCTGTGGGCGGCGTTTCCGTTCTTTCATCGCGGCTGGGAATCGATCCTCAATCGCAGCCCGAATATGTGGACGCTGATCTCGCTGGGCGTCGGCGCGGCCTATCTCTTCAGCCTCGTCGCGACATTGTTCCCGGGCGTCTTCCCGCATCAGTTCCGCGGTCACGATGGCGCCGTGCCGGTCTATTTCGAGGCCGCCGCTGTCATCGTCGCGCTGGTCTTCCTAGGCCAGGTGCTGGAACTGCGCGCCCGCGAGCGCACCGGCTCGGCTATCCGCGCCCTGCTCGACCTTGCGCCGAAGACGGCGCGGCTGATCGGCGCCGACGGCTCCGACAAGGACGTGCCGCTCGACAGCATCAAGTCGGGCGACCGCTTGCGCATCCGCCCCGGCGATGCGGTGCCGGTCGACGGCATCGTGCTGGAGGGCCGCTCGGCGATCGACGAATCCATGATCACCGGCGAGCCGCTGCCGGTCGAAAAGACGGAAGGCGACACACTCACCGGCGGCACGCTGAACAAGAACGGCTCGCTAGTCATGCGCGCCGAGAAGGTCGGCGCGGAAAGCACGCTGTCGCGCATCGTCGAGCTGGTCGCCAAGGCGCAGCGCTCGCGCGCCCCGATCCAGGGACTGGCCGATCGCGTGTCCTTCTATTTCGTCCCGGCCGTCGTGCTGGTGGCGATCCTGGCCTTTATCGCCTGGTCGATCTTCGGCCCCGAGCCCAGCCTGATCTTCGCCATCGTCTCGGCGGTGTCGGTGCTGATCATCGCCTGTCCCTGTGCGCTTGGCCTCGCCACCCCGATGTCGATCATGACGGCAACAGGGCGCGGCGCGCATGCCGGCGTGCTGATCAAGGAAGCCGCCGCGCTGGAGCGCTTCGCCGCCGTCGACACGCTGATCGTCGACAAGACCGGCACGCTGACCGAGGGCAAGCCGCGGCTGACCGACGTCGTTGCGGCCGACGGCATCCAGGAGAATGAGCTGCTGGGCCTCGCCGCCGCGCTCGAAAAGGGTTCGGAACATCCGCTGGCCGAGGCGATCGTCGAGGGCGCCGCCGCGCGCGGCTTGAAGCTGGCCGATGCCGTCGATTTCGAAGCCGTCACCGGCAAGGGTGTTTCGGGCATTGTATCGGGCCGGAAGGTCGCGCTCGGCAATGCGGCGATGATGAACGATCTTGGAGTCGAAACGCCGGTGGCCGATACCGAGGCGCTGCAGGCCGAAGGCAAGACGGCCATGTTCGTGGCCGTCGGCGGCAGCTTCGCCGGCATCGTCGCTGTCGCCGATCCGGTAAAGGCAACGACGGCCGAGGCGATCAAGGCGCTGCACGACAAGGGCCTGAAGATCATCATGGCCACTGGCGACAACGAGCGCACGGCAAAAGCGATCGCCGGCAGGCTCGGCATCGATGAGGTCCGCTCCGGTTTGCTGCCGGATGAGAAGGGCGCGCTGATCGAGGAACTGCGTGCCAAGGGCGCTGTCGTCGCCATGGCCGGCGACGGCGTCAACGACGCGCCGGCGTTGGCCGCCGCCGATGTCGGCATCGCCATGGGTACCGGCGCCGACGTCGCCGTCGAAAGCGCCGGCATCACGCTGGTCAAGGGCGACTTGAACGGCATCGTCAGGGCGCGCACGCTTGCCCAGGCGACGATCCGCAACATCCGCCAGAACCTGTTCTTTGCCTTCCTCTACAACGTGCTCGGCGTGCCGGTCGCGGCCGGCGTGCTCTACCCACTTACCGGCACATTGCTGTCGCCGATGATCGCTGCGGCGGCGATGAGCCTGTCGTCGGTGTCGGTCATCGCTAATGCCTTGCGGCTGAGAACGTTGAAACTCTGAGCAAAACCCCCAGATACGAACCCCAACCACAAGGAGAGCTTGAATGACCCTGGCCAAGAAAATCGTGCTGCTGCTGATGGCCGCCGGAATGCTGCTTGCCGTGTTCCTCGAAAGTGTGCCGGCCTCGTCGGAGGAGATGAAGCATGACATGTCCAAGATGGCGATGGGCGCCCAGAGCCCGGCCACTGTCGGCTACGAGAAGGCGATGAAGAAGATGCACAAGGACATGGCGATCAAATACACCGGCAATGCCGATGTCGACTTCGTCCGCGGCATGATCCCGCATCATCAGGGCGCCATCGATATGGCCAAGGTGGTGATCGCCAATGGCAAGGACCCGGAGATACGCAAGCTCGCCGAAGGCGTCGTCGCGGCACAGGAAGCCGAGATCAAACAGATGCAGGACTGGCTCGCCAAGCATCCGGCGAACTAGAGCAATTCCAGGAAAAGTGTGTAGCGGTTTTCTGTCCGGAATTGCGCAGAAACAAATACTTAGAGCGGTTCGGCGGTTCTGTGAAACGCTGAACCGCTCTAACCCGCTCCGGGAAATCCAGGCAGCCAGGCGGCTTTGGTCTGGATTTCCGACTTTGGCTGTGCTGCGATCCGGCCCACGCGGAGAGAAAGCCATGCCGTCAACAGTCAGGACCCTCAAGCTGCCGTCCGGCGAAGCCGTTCCGGTGCTGGGGCAAGGCACCTGGAAGATGGGTGAGGACCGGCGCCACCGCGCCGACGAGGTCGCGGCGCTGAAGCTCGGGCTCGATCTCGGCATCACGCTGATCGACACCGCCGAAATGTATGCCAGCGGCGGCGCCGAGGAGGTGGTGGCGGAAGCCGTCGCCGGGCGCCGCGACGAGACCTTCCTCGTCTCCAAGGTTTTGCCCTCCAACGCCTCGCGAGCCGGCGTGAAGCGCGCCTGCGAGGCCAGCCTGAAGCGTCTCGCCACCGATCGTATCGATCTCTATCTGCTGCACTGGCCGGGCAGCGTGCCGCTGTCCGAAACCGTGGAGGCGTTCGAGGCGCTGAAGTCGCAAGGCAAGATCCGCCACTGGGGCGTCAGCAATTTCGACAGGGACGAGATGGAGAATCTTGTCAGTCTGCCGTCCGGCAGCAATGTCCAGACCAACCAGGTGCTCTACAACCTGTCGCGGCGCGGGCTCGAATTCGACCTTGCGCCGTGGAGCCGGCAGCGCCGCATACCGCTGATGGCCTATTCGCCGGTGGAGCAGGGCGCGCTGGCCCGCAATGCGCGGCTCGAGGCCGTCGCTGCCCGACACAACGCCACGCCCGCGCAGATCGCGCTTGCCTGGGTACTGATGCAGGACGGCGTCATCGCCATCCCGAAGGCCGGCCGCCAGGAGCATGTCCGCCAGAACGCCGCCGCGCTCGACATCGCTCTGACGGCGGAAGACCTTGCCGATCTCGACCGCGCCTTCCCGCCGCCGACGCGCAAGCGCGGCCTGGAAATGATCTAGCCGAAAACCTCGATCGGGCGGAGAGCGGGCATTGGAACGAATTTCAGCCGGACCTCATCACACGGCCTATAAAATCGGCGACTTGACCGTCAGCTCGCTGCGCGACGGTTATGTCGACATGCCCGTCCGGCGACTGCGCCAGCCGGGAGACAAGCCTTTTGGCGACGATCTGCCGCCGCAGGTGCCGCTCTTCGACGGCGCGCTCAGATTGTCGGTCAATGCCTTTGCCATCCACGACGGCGAAGATATCACGCTAATCGATACGGGGTCCTCGAACGCCTGGCACCCGACGATGGGCTTCCTCCCGCAGGCGCTGAGCGAAGCTCAAATAGCCGTCGGTCGGATACGCACAATTGCCTTCACTCACACGCATCTCGACCATATCCACGGGCTCGTCCGTCCGGATGGCGGGGACGGTTTCCCGCAGCTCTCCCGCTTGCTTGTCCCTCGAGCCGAGCTCGACATGTTTCGGTCGGTAGCGAGGTTGAGCCGCTTCCATGATCGAGCACAGCCCTTGGACCCGGGCCAGCACCTGAACGCGAATATCGAGGCAATCGCCGCCCCGGGTCATGAAATCGGCCATACCTGCTTTCGCGTCACTAGCGGCGGCGAAACATTGTTGGTCTGGGGCGACCTCGTCCATGCTCCGTCGCTTCAGTTCGATCGGCCGGACATCGCATGGGAGTTCGACGCGGATCAGGAACAGGCGCGGGCAACACGGTTGCGAATATTGGCCCTTGCCGCCGACAACGCCTGGTACGTTGCCGGGGCGCATCTCGATTCACCGGGCATCGGCCGGGTTTCCCGAACCGAAACCGGTTTCCGCTTCGAACCTTTGTAGGAACCCCGGGGCAATTGCATATGGGGTTATCGGCGGAGGCCAACACAAGCCCGAGGATGACGCCAAGACATGCCGGGTTGTCCGAACTCCCAAACCCATACGCGATTGCCCTGGTAAGAACCCGGGCTAAATTAGGTCTTGGCCGGCAGCCCAAGCCGCATGCGCAGCCGGCGCAGCATACGCGAAAATACCCCGGCGTCGTCGGCGGCACGGGCGAGGGTGAGCGCGCCCTGGATGGCGGCAACGGTTTCCTCGGCGAGTTCCATGGCTTCGGCCGGTCGATGTCGGCCTCGCACCAGCGCATCGGCGAGATGCGTGATCCAGCGGCCGAAATAGTTGCTTATCTGGCCGGCGAAGAGGTTGCGCGAGTCATCCAGCGCGAAGGCTCCGATGAGGCAGACGCGCCGCCCGGAGCGGAAATAGCTGTCCGTCACTGCGAGCATCTGCTCGATCCCGGCCGACGGATCGGCGCCGTCGCGCAGCGGCGCAAAGACATTGTCCTCGAACCAGCCGTCGATATGGGCAATGACGGCCCTCGCCATCTCTTCCTTGCCGCCCGGAAAGAAGTGGTAGAGGCTTCCCTTGCCGAGCCCCGTCGCCTCGCCGATCAAGGCCAGGCTGGCGCCCTCATAGCCGTGCTCGCGGAAGACTTCGGCCACGATCGCCAGCAACTGGTCGTGGTCCGGAGCGATGCGTCGCATGCTTAGTGTTCTTGTTTGAGCATGACCTTTTCCAAAAACCGCTAAACACTTATTGGGATCATGCTCTAAAGCCCGAGTTCCGAAAGGCCCGGATGATCATCCGGCCGGCGGCCGAGCGGCCAATGATATTTCCGCTCGCTTTCGGCAATCGGCAGGTCGTTGATGCTTGCCACGCGCCGGCGCATCAGGCCGGCTTCGTCGAATTCCCAGTTCTCGTTGCCGTAGGAGCGGAACCAATGGCCGCTATCGTCGCGCCATTCATAGGCGAAGCGCACCGCGATGCGGTTGTCGTTCCAGGTCCAGACCTCCTTGATCAGGCGATAATCCAGCTCGCGCGCCCATTTGCGCGTGAGGAAGCCGACGATCTCGCCGCAGCCCGAGATGAATTCGGCCCGGTTGCGCCAGATGCTGTCCTCGGTATAGGCGAGCGAAACCCGTTCCGGGTCGCGGCTGTTCCAGGCATCCTCGGCGAGGCGCGCCTTTTGCGCCGCCGTCTCGGCCGTGAAGGGCGGCAATGGCGGACGGCTCATGAAGATCTCCTGTCGGTTCCGATCGTCGATAACCGACATTGTACCGATTGGTACAATGAGTCAACGGCCACGCCTGGTTCTACTGCTTTGTCGCCAGCCCCTTCAGCCGGTACAGCGCCTCCAGCGCCTCGCGCGGCGTCAGCTCGTCGGGATTGATCGCGCCGAGCGCATCGCCCAGCGCATCGCTCTTGACCGGCTTCGCCGCCTCGCGCTTCACCGCCACCGAAAACAGCGGCAAGTCATCGACGAGCCGGTTGGTCTTGCCCGAGACTTCGCCTTCCTCGAGCTGATGCAGGACTTCCTTGGCGCGGGCGACGACGGCTTCGGGCAGGCCGGCGAGCCGCGCCACCTGCACGCCGTAGGAGCGGTCGGCGGCGCCCTTGCCGACCTCGTGCAGGAAGACGACGTCGCCTTCCCATTCCTTGACACGCATGGTGACGTTGTGAAGCCGGGGGAGCTTGCCGGCCAGCGCCGTCATCTCATGGAAATGCGTGGCAAAGATTGCCCGGCAGCGGTTCTTCTCATGCAGATATTCGACCGCCGCCCAGGCGATCGACAACCCGTCGAAAGTTGCCGTGCCGCGGCCGATCTCGTCGAGGATCACCAGCGCCCGCTCGCTGGCCTGGTTGAGGATCGCCGCAGTCTCGACCATCTCGACCATGAAGGTCGAGCGGCCGCGCGCCAGATCGTCCGACGCGCCGACGCGCGAGAACAGCCGGTCGACGACGCCGATATGGGCGCGTTGCGCCGGCACGAAAGAACCGGTCTGGGCGAGGATGGCGATCAACGCGTTCTGCCTGAGGAACGTCGACTTACCGCCCATATTCGGGCCGGTGAGCAGCCAGATCGCCCCGGCCTTGGCGCCGCCCTGGGGCGACAGGTCGCAATCATTGGCGACGAACGGGCCTTCGCCGGAACGCCTGAGCGCCTGTTCGACCACCGGGTGACGCCCGCCGGTAATTTCGAAGGCGAGGCTGGAGTCCACCAGCGGCCGGCACCAGCCCTCGCTTTCGGAAAGCAATGCCAGAGCCGATGAAACATCCAGAGCCGCAAGCGCGTCGGCGCCGGCGCGGATCCGTTCGGCCTCGCTCACCACTTCCGCCGTCAGCCGGTCGAAGGCGGCGAGCTCGATGCTGAGCGCCCGGTCGGCGGCGTTGGCGATCTTCGATTCCAGCTCAGCCAGTTCCGTCGTGGTGAAGCGCATGGCGTTGGCCATGGTCTGGCGATGGATGAAGCGCGCCTTGGCGGCGTCGCTGCCGGTCATGGTCGAATGGTGATTGGCCGTCACCTCGATGTAGTAGCCGAGCACATTGTTGTGCCGGATCTTCAGCGAGCGGATGCCGGTTTCCTCGATCAGCGAGCGCTCCAGCCCGGCGATCACTTTGCGCGATTCGTCGCGCAATGCCCGCATCTCGTCGAGCTCGGCATTGTAGCTCGACCGCACGAAGCCGCCGTCGCGCTTGATCAGCGGCAACTCGTCGTCGAGCGCTTCGCTGAGGTGGCGGGCAAGCGCCGCGGGCAAGGCCTTGATCGCGGCCAGTGCTGTGGCGAGTTCGGCGGGCAGGGTAGCCGCCGCGAACAATTTGGCGATCGCGCCGGCCGCCTCGAAGCCGGCGCGCAGCGCGCCCAGATCGCGTGGTCCGCCGCGGTTGAGCGCCAGACGGGACAGCGCGCGCGGCATGTCGGCGACGTTTTTGAGGCTCGCCCGCAGGCCCTGGCAAAGCCGCGTCTCGGAGCGGAAGAACGACACCGAATCCAGCCTGGCCGCGATTGCCATCGGGTCGGTCAGCGGCGCCATCAGCCGGTCAGCGAGTAGTCGCGCGCCGCCGCCCGTGACGGTGCGGTCGATTGCCTTGAACAGCGAGCCGTCACGGCTGCCTGAAAGCGTGCGCAGCAATTCCAGATTGGCGCGCGTCGCCGGGTCGATGAACAGCGTCGAGCCTTGCTCCTCGCGCTCGGGCCGCGACAGCGGCGGGCGTTCGGCTTTTTGCGTCTTTTCGACGTAAGCAATGGCACCGGAAATCGCCGACAGCTCGGCGCGCGAAAAGGTGCCGAAACTGTCCGGCGTTGCAACCTCGAAGAAGCGCGCGATGCGTCCCGTGGCCGATGCCGAATCGAACAGCGACGGCGGCTGCGGATTGGCGACGCGGCCCAGCACATCGAACACAGGCCTGAGCTCCGGATCATGGAAAACCGGCTCGGCCACGATCAGTTCGCGCGGGTCGACGCGGAAGATGTCGGCAAGCAGCCGCTCGGCGCTCGTCTCGGCAACGCGGAAGGCGCCGGTCGAAATGTCGATCCAGGCCAGCGCAAAGCCGGCCTGGCTGACCGCGCCTCCCTTCACCCGGCCGAGCGCCATCAGGAAGCTCGATTCCGAGGGCGCGAGCAGCTTGTCCTCGGTGATGGTGCCTGGCGTGACCAGCCGCACCACGTCGCGGCGCACCACCGATTTGGAGCCACGTTTCTTGGCTTCGGCCGGGTCCTCGATCTGCTCGCAGACGGCGACGCGAAAACCTTGCGCGATCAGCTTCTGCAGATAGTCGTCCGCCGCATGCACCGGCACGCCGCACATCGGGATGTCGTTGCCCTGGTGCTTGCCCCGCTTGGTCAAGACGATGCCGAGCGCCTGGCTCGCCTTCTCCGCATCGTCGAAGAACAGCTCGTAGAAATCGCCCATGCGGTAGAACAGCAGCGAATCCGGGTTCGCCGCCTTGATCTCGATATATTGCTCCATCATCGGCGTGACGCCGGCCGTGGCGGGCGCAGGCGTCGTGGTCTCCTGGGCGTCGTTGTCTGTCGGCATGTGCATGTTCATGCCAAAACGCTAGCAGATGTGGCAGCCCGGTTTAATGCCGGCGGCGCGAAAAGCAGGGGAAGACTGGCGGCGACCTGACGTGACGAGGCCCGGTTGCGCCGGGGCCGGTCGAGCACGCCCATGGTTCCCTTGGGGTAAGGCGGCGGGGATTTTGGCGGATCGCGACCAGCAGGAGACCTTCGACGAGATGGTCGGCCCGGTCGACCGGCGAGCGCTCTGGCTGGAGAAGTGGCCGTTCTCCGGCACGGAGGGTTTGATGCGGTGGGCCGCCGTGCGGGAAATTGCCGCGCTCGTCAGCAAGCCGGAGCGGGCCTGACCGCTTGGCCGTTTACAGCGCTGCCGTGTAGCCTTAATCCGAAGACACATAAACACGCACCTGCCTCAAGGGTGCGCGAAGGCGAGGAAACCAAAAGCATCATGGCCAGGAAAACCGAAAGCAGCGGCCCCTCCGTCAGTCCCGAGGAGGCGTTGGAATTCCACGCCATGGGACGGCCCGGCAAGCTGGAGATCGTCGCCACCAAGCCGATGGCGACGCAGCGCGATCTGAGCCTCGCCTATTCGCCGGGCGTCGCCGTTCCGGTGCGCGCCATCGCCGAGGATCCGAGCCGCGCTTTCGACTATACGACGCGCGGCAACATGGTCGCCGTCATCTCCAACGGCACCGCCATTCTCGGTCTCGGCAATCTCGGCGCGCTGGCCTCCAAGCCGGTGATGGAAGGCAAGGCGGTGCTGTTCAAGCGCTTTGCCGATGTCGATTCGATCGACCTGGAAGTGGCGACCGAGGACGCCGACGAGTTCATCAACTGCGTGCGCTTCCTCGGCCCTTCCTTCGGCGGCATCAATCTCGAGGACATCAAGGCGCCGGAATGCTTCATCATCGAGCAACGGCTGCGCGAGCTGATGGACATTCCCGTTTTCCATGACGACCAGCACGGCACGGCAATCATCTCGGCCGCCGGGCTGATCAACGCGCTGGAGATCACCGGCCGCGACATGAAGACCACCAAAATGGTCTGCAACGGCGCGGGCGCCGCCGGCATCGCCTGTATCGAACTGATGAAGGCGATGGGCTTTCCGCCCGAAAACGTCATCCTGTGCGACACCAAGGGCGTG
The DNA here is from genome assembly GCF_020165195.1 of Mesorhizobium sp. CA14. Lineage (GTDB taxonomy): Bacteria > Pseudomonadota > Alphaproteobacteria > Rhizobiales > Rhizobiaceae > Mesorhizobium. The sequence continues at coordinate 140,822 of NZ_JAIUHR010000010.1, forward strand.
GTCTACCAGGGCCGCACCGAAGGCATGAACCAATGGAAGTCGGCGCATGCGGTCAAGACCGATCTGCGCAGCCTCGCCGAAGCGCTGGACGGCGCCGACGTCTTCCTTGGTCTGTCCGCCAAGGGCATGCTGACGCCCGCCATGGTGCAATCCATGGCGAAGAATCCGATCATCTTCGCCATGGCCAATCCCGATCCCGAGATCACACCGGAGGAAGTGGCCGAGATCCGCACCGACGCCGTCATGGCCACCGGCCGCTCGGACTATCCGAACCAGGTCAACAATGTGCTGGGCTTCCCCTATATCTTCCGCGGCGCGCTGGATGTTCGCGCCACCACCATCAATGACGAGATGAAGATCGCGGCCGCCAGGGCGCTGGCCGAGCTGGCGCGCCAGGACGTGCCCGACGACGTCGCCGCCGCCTATCAGGGCAACCGGCCGAAATTCGGCCCCAACTACATCATCCCGGTGCCGTTCGATCCACGCCTGATCTCGGCGATCCCGCTGGCGGTGGCCAAGGCCGCGATGGAATCCGGCGTCGCCCGCAAGCCGATCCTCGATCTCGACCGCTACGCGCAGGAACTGTCCGCCCGCCGCGACCCGATCGCTTCCACCTTGCAGCGCATTTATGACCGCGTGCGCCGCCAGCCCAAGCGCATCGTCTTTGCCGAGGGCGAGGAGGAACAGGTGATGCGCGCCGCCGTCTCCTATGTGAACCAGAGGCTCGGCACGGCGATCCTGCTCGGCCGCGACGACGTCATCAAGGACAATGCCCGAAATGCCGGCATCGACCTCAACAAGCCGGGCCTCCAGATCATCAATGCCAGGCTGTCGCGCCGCAACGGCATCTACACCGACTATCTTTACGAGCGCATGCAGCGGAAGGGTTTTCTGTTCCGCGACTGCCAGCGCCTGATCAACAACGACCGCAACCATTTCGCCGCCTGCATGGTGGCGCTGGGCGACGCCGACGGCATCGTCACGGGTGTGACCCGCAACTATTCCACCGCGCTCGACGACGTGCGCCGCATCATCGACGCCAAGCCGGGCCACCGCGTCATCGGCGTCTCGGTCGTGCTCGCGCGCGGCCGCACCGTGCTGGTCGCCGACACCGCCGTGCACGACATGCCGAATGCCGAGCAGATCGCCGACATCGCCGAGGAGGCGGCTGGTTTTGCCCGCCGCATGGGTTACGAACCGAGGATCGCGATGCTTGCCTATTCGACCTTCGGCCATCCGCAGGGCGAACGTTCCGAGCGCGTGCAGGAGGCGGTGCGCATCCTCGATAAGCGCCGCGTCGATTTCGAGTATGACGGCGAGATGGCGGCGGACGTGGCTCTGAACCCGCGCGCCATGGCGCAATATCCGTTCATCCGGCTGACCGGCCCGGCCAATGTGCTCGTCATGCCGGCATTCCACTCGGCCTCGATCTCGACCAAGATGCTGCAGGAGCTCGGCGGCTCGACCGTCATCGGCCCGCTGCTGGTGGGATTGAACAAGCCGGTCCAGATCGTCTCGCTCAACGCCAAGGACTCAGACATCGTCAACATGGCGGCGATCGCAGCCTATACGGCGGGGAATTGACGCAATAGCGGCGCTACCGTTTCGTTTGCTTGAGCCAAAGCAAAAGGCCCGCGGCGATGCCGCGGGCCTTTCTTTGTGATCTTTGCGCTCGATCAGAAGTTACGCTGGAAGCGGACGATGCCGCCGATGCTGTCTTTCTTGTCGGCCTTGGTGAAGTTGCCGTAGATGGAGGGATTGCCGAAGTTGCCGTAATGATCCCAGTCGACTTCGGTCGTGACCGTGAAACCGGGCACGATGGTGTAGGCGACGTTCGCGGCAAGAGCGTAGTTCTTGTCGTCGTCAGCCGAAGCCTGAACGTTGAACGCCGTCTTCTCGTTGAACTTGTAGGTGCCGCCACCCCATACGGCCCAGTTGCCGCCCCATGGCTTGTACTGAGTGCGGCCATGGACGTCGGTGAAGTTGTGGGCGTCGTCCTTGGAATTGTCATCAGTGCCGTAGCCGCCCATGACGAACAGCGTCAGTTCCTTGCTGACGTTGACGTCCAGGCGGACCTTGCCGGCCACTTCCTCGTAGTTGCTGTCATAGGCGACGACACCGGTGATCGCGCCCCAGTCGCCCTTGTATTTCAAGCCGCCGACAACATGCGGAACATAACTGTCGATGGTGTAGACGCCGGTGCCTTCTTCGAGCGAGACGACGCCTGTGATGCCGTTGCCTGCGTCGAAATTGTACTGGACGACGTTGGTGTCCTTGATGCCGTACGGGATGATCGTGTCCTGGATGACGTTGCCGGCGTAACCGATGAACTGGTCATAAGCCGTTTCATCCTTACCGACGCGCAGGCCGCCGAGCTGGATCCAGGCGAAGTTCAGCGTGACGCCTTTGTTGATGGCCTGCCAGTCATTGGCGCTGCTAGCTCTTTGATTGGTATAGTCGCCGGACTTGTTGCCGAACTGGAAACGGGTCTCGGTGAAGGTCTTCAGCGTGCCGAGCTCGGTTTCCTGGCCGGTATAGGTGCGCAGCGTGAAGCGCATGTTCTTGTAGTAGGTGTCGTGGTTGCTGCCGTCCTGCTGATCCGGAACGTTGTTGACGCCGTCCAGCGTGCCGGAGTCGCCGACGCCGATGTCGTAGCGCAGATAGCCGCCAATGCGCAGGCAGGTCTCGGTGCCGGGGATGTAGAAGTAGCCGGCGCCATAGACGTCGCAGATCTTCACGTATTCGGCCGGTTCCGGCTCGGCGACGGTGACCGCGTCGGCGGCGCGGGCGCCCGAAACTGCGATCAGAGCCGCAGCGGAGCCGAGTAGAAGGCTCTTGATGTTCATTTTCTTGAATCTCCAGTCAAAGGTTCAAGACAGGCCTGACGTGCCGTTCGGCTTTGCCACCCCCGTCCCCATCGTTGAAAAAGCACGCGCACCGGCGCCGCTTCTTCGCCTTGGACATGGCCCAATCGTTGGCCCCACACAACAGGGATTGTGTCGGAAACGCGGCCTTTTGAACTCTTGTGGAAGTCTTGTTGCGCAAATATCACGTCACATAAATGCAAAGATGGGACATTCTGAACAATAAGTACAACCGGAACGTCAGGTAATCTGAGAAATGTGCCAAATGTGCCAATTATTACAGTTTTATGACGAATGATTTGCCGGGTAAATTTCCAAGAATCCGGATAAACATAGAAAAATCGACTCCGCGAAACGGGAGTCAGGATAGAGTGCGGGCGGCGCGGACCACGTCCTCGACCCTGTCTTCTCTCAGCATCTCGATGGGGACGCGGCCATTGAGCTCGGGCGAAGGCCGGCTCAGCCAAAACCAGGCAAGCCTCGGATTGGCAATCGCCGAAAGCACGTCGCTGATCCCGAGAACCGGCCTGCCGTCGACGAATTGGGCCAATGGGAAGACATGCTTGCGGCCGCCCTTGCGCAGCGCAACGACCTCGCCGCGCCGTTGCCAGCGATGCAGCGTGGAGCGCGGGATGCGGAGCTTCTCTTCTAGATAGGTCGAGCCGGCGACCTCGCCGGCCCAATCCTCGATCAGCATCGACTGGAGATCCGCGGCTCGCTCGGCGATCGGCTGGGCGGCAGGCCTCTCTGTCGCCGATTTCGGCGGCGAGCGCTCAAGAGCGCGGCCGGATATGGCCGAGCCGTCGCTCGCGGCCTTGTTCGTCATCACGCGAAAGAAGTCGGAGGCAAGGTCGGTCCACTCACCCTTGAAGGAGCTGATGGCAAGGCGCTGTGCTTGCGGCAGGAAGGGCAGGGCGGCAGCCACATGGCCCGCGATCTTGCTTGCTGAAGCAAGCGCCTCGGCGTCCAGCATGACGCCATGCTGCGTCAGCGCCCCGTGCACGGCTTCGGTCATAAGGCCTGCCAATGCCTCTTGTGAAATCCCGCCGGACGGGTTCTGGAATCTGGTCATCAATCTGTCTTGTGGCCTGCGCTCCTCCCAGGCGCCGGCAATTGCTGAAAATCTATTGCGGAAAATAAGAAACGCGACGGCATCGAGCCTCGCGGCCCGGCAGCTTGCTGGCTTGCATCTTCACACCCCTGGTTTGGCGTGCCGAAATGTCAGTCGCGGAACGCCCAGATTGCGTGTAGGAGCGCTCTGTGACAGGGGCGCGACAGAGAAGCCGGTTTTGACCCTGTTGGCGCTGACGCGACGGTACTTATTGAGCAGCTCTAAAGAAGCCCCACTTGCTCGGCCTCGCGGCGTAGGTTCTGGCGCGGTCGCGGGCCGATCTGCTGGATCACCAACCCGGCGGCCAGCGAGCCGAGGTCGCCGCAGTCCTTGAGGCTGCGGCCGGTCGTGTAGCCGTAGAGGAAGCCGGCGGCGTAGAGGTCGCCGGCGCCGGTCGTGTCGACCAGTTCCTTGATCTTCGTGGCCTGGATGGTGACGGTCTCGTCGCCGCGCACGATCACCGAGCCTTTTTCTGAACGGGTGACGGCGGCTATTCTGCAATCCTTGCGGATGGCCGCGAGCGCCTCCTCGAAGGAAGCGGTCTGGTAGAGCGATTTGATCTCGTGGCTGTTGGCAAAGACGATGTCGACGGTGCCCGACCGCATCAGCTCGAGGAATTCGTCGCGGTAGCGGTCGACGCAGAAGGAATCCGACAGCGTCATCGAGACTTCGCGGCCCGCCGCGTGCGCCAGCTCCGCCGTCTGGCGAATGGCTTCCTTGGCGCGCGGCGGATCCCACAGATAACCCTCGAAATAGGTCACCTTGGCGCCGGCCGCCTTATCGGCCTCGACATCTTCCGGGCCAAGCTCGATACAGGCGCCCAGATAGGTGTTCATCGAACGCTCGCCGTCGGGCGTGACAAAGATCATCGAGCGCGCGGTCGGCGGCTCGCCTGTGAGCGGCCTGGTATCGAAGGCGACGCCCTGGGCATGGATGTCGTGGGTGTAGATGTCGCCAAGCGCGTCGTTCGACACCTTGCCGAAGAAGGCGGCCCGTCCACCGAGACTGGCGACGCCGGCCGCGGTGTTGCCGGCGCTGCCGCCGGAAGCCTCGATCGCCGGTCCCATGCGGCTGTAAAGCAATTCGGCGCGCCTGGCGTCGATGAGGTTCATCGCGCCCTTGATGATGCCGTTGGTCTCGAGAAAGGCCTCGTCGCACTGCGCGATGATGTCGACAATGGCATTGCCGATGCAAAGCACGTCATATTCCGGCATCAAAATCTCCGCCAAGGACTGCCCGGCTATCTGGCATGCCGGCCGGGCGCGGGTCTAGCGACTTGGCATTGCTTTGCCTACCCCGAAAATCGCCATCGTCTTCCGTCGGCCGGCCTTGGCGCCGATTGTTCGCCGGCTGCGGCAGTGTTCGCGTGCAACTGGCCCATATCGGCCGCCGCCTTCGCCGCTATGGTTTCACGGCGATCGAAACATTCCGCGTCGCCATGGGTCTAAAAACAGTTCCAGGAAGAGCGCGTGGCGGTTTTCCGTCCGGCATTGCGTAACAACAAAGCGGATCGTTCCCGCAACGGAAGGCGCAGAAATGTCCGAAAAGACCGAAATGTCCACCGACCTCGCGCTGCTCGGCGTCCTGGCGGTGCTGTGGGGCGCTTCCTACACCTTCATCAAGATCGGGGTCGAGACGATCCCGCCGGTGACCTTCATCGCCGCCCGGACTCTGATCGCCGGGGCTATTCTCTTCACCATCATCCGCTGGCGCGGCCTTGCCATGCCCGCCGATACGGCAACATGGCGCCGGTTCGCCTTCCAGGCTTGTCTCAACAGCGTCGTGCCGTTCACGCTGATCGCCGCCGCCGAGCGCTCGGTCGATGCCGGCCTAGCCACCATCCTCAATTCGACGTCGCCGATCTTCACCTTCCTGCTGACGGCATTGATCACGCGCCATGAGCCCGTCACGGCGCGCAAGCTGGTCGGCGTCGGCGCCGGCATCGTCGGCATCTGTCTCATCATCGGCACGCAGGCGCTTGGCGGGCTTGGCCATCAATTGTGGGCGCAGCTTGCGATCGTCATAGCGACGGTCTCCTATGCCGGGGCGGCGATCTTCGGCCGCGGCTTCAAGGGCCTCGATCCGATGATACCCGCCGCGGGTTCGATGCTTTGCGGCGCCGTCATCCTTGTGCCGCTGAGCCTGGTCGTCGACCGGCCATGGACGCTTGCGCCGTCGGCCGCATCGATCCTGGCCCTGCTCGGCCTGTCGGTCTTCTCGACGGCGCTGGCCTTCGTCATCTATTTCCGCCTGATCCACACGCTGGGCTCCGTCGGCACCACCTCGCAGGCCTATCTGCGCGTGCCGATCGGCGTCGGCATCGGCGCCGTCTTTCTCGGCGAAAGCCTCGGGGCCACGGCCTGGGTAGGCATGGCCTTCGTCGTCGCCGGAGTCGCGGCAATGACGATTCCGGCTCGACAGACCCGGCTCGCCCAATAGTTGCGCGTAGGATCAAGCCTGCTTATCTGCGAAGCGTCGTTTCTCGATGAGGGCTTGGACCTGCCGTGATCCTAGACGCTGCCCGCGCCGCCGCCAGCCGGCTGTTCTCGCCTGAATTCCGCTCCGTCTTCCTCAAGACGCTGGGGCTGACTCTGCTCGCTCTGCTGGCGCTGTGGGTCGGCCTGGAAAGCCTGCTCGAATGGTTGGCGTGGCCCTGGCTGAAAACGCTGCTCCCGGGCCTGCCGTCCTGGGCCGGGTGGCTGGGCGGTATCATCGCTGGCATCGTTCTGGCTGTGGGATTGGCATTGCTCATCGCGCCGGTGACGGCGATCGTCGCCGGCCTGTTCCTCGACGATATTGCCGAAGTGGTCGAGCGCACCGATTATCCCAACGATCGGCCTGGCCACGCCGTGCCGGCGCTGCATTCGCTTGGGCTGGCGATCAAATTCTTTGGCGTGGTCGTCCTCGGCAACATCGTCGCGCTGCTCTTGCTTCTGGTGCCGGGCATCAACATTGCCGCTTTCTTCATCGTCAACGGCTATCTGCTCGGCCGCGAATTCTTCGAGTTCGCCGCCATGCGTTTCCGCCCCGAGGCGGAGGCCAAGGCGCTGTGCCGCAAATATGCCGGCACGGTGTTCCTGGCCGGGCTGGTCATCGCCCTATTCCTCGCTTTACCGCTGCTCAACCTCCTGACGCCGCTCTTCGCGGCTGCCATGATGGTGCACCTGCACAAGGCGGTTTCGGCGAAGGAGCTGGTTTAGTCGGTGTCGCCGCCACGGAATAGCGCCTGCAGCTTGCCGAATGGCATCGCCGCGCGGGTGAAGCCGAAGGTGCCGTCCTGCTGGATTTCGCGCGCTGCCGTCTCCACCATACCGTAGGCGAAATTGGTCAGCCACGGTCCGAGCGAAATGCGTTTGACGCCGGCCATGGCAAGGTCGGCGATGGTGAAGCCGGGCCGGGCCATCACATTGACCGGTCGGCTCACCGACGAGCACATCGTGCGCACCATTTCGACGTCGCCGATGCCCGGCGCATAAAGCACGTCGGCGCCGGCTTTCTCGAAGGCCTGCAGCCGCTTGATGGTGTCGTCGAGGTCAGCCTTGCCCCACAGGAAATTCTCCGCCCGCGCGGTGAAGACGAAATCATGCCTCAGCGCCCGGGCCGCCTCGACGGCGGCCGCGACGCGTTCGGCCGCCAGCGAGAAGTCGTAGATCGGATTGGCCGGGTCGCCGGTGTGGTCCTCGATCGAGCAGCCGGCAAGGCCGGCGGCTTCGGCCGCAAAGATGGTCTCGGCGGCCTGTTCGGGGCTGTCGCCCTTGCCGCGCTCCAGATCGGCCGAAACCGGCAGGTCTGTCGCCGCCGTCACCTCGCGGCAATGATGGATCATGGCCTCGAAGGTCACGGCGCCGTCCGGCAGGCCGCGCGAGAAGGCGAAGCCGGCGCTGGTCGTCGCCAGCGCCTTGAAGCCGAACGAAGCGAGAAGCTTGGTCGTGCCTATGTCCCAAGGGTTGGGCATGACGAAGGTGGAGGCATGCAGATCGCGAAAAACCTTGCCTTTGTCCATGGCGGATCCTCAATCATGATCGGGGTTGTGTGGAGAAATCTATCGCGGTCGCTCGAACCGGGCAAACGAATGCGTCTGGCTCAGAAATGTTTGGCGTTTTCTGCTGACAATTTCTCGAAGGCGTCGGAATTCCTGACATAGCGCGACTTGGCTTTGTCCCAGCGATAGGTGACGGAAATGTCGTGCGAGGCGGCCTTGGGTGCCGGCTCCTCACAGTTTTCCCCGCTCGGCTTGGTGGCGTCGGTCACCGTCACTTTGATCGCCGCGTAGGGCTTCTCACCGCCATGCGTCCGGAAGGACAGGTCCTGCGTGCGTTTGTAGGCGCAGACATTCTCGTCGAACGTATTGATCTGGTCGATCGCCTCGAACCGGTCATTCCGGACGAGGATAAGGATCGTGCCGACATAGCCCTGGTTCGAATTGAAATGCGTGCTCATGGTGATCAGCGCGTCGTCACCCGCACTGATCGGGAGTTTTCCTGGATCCCGAAAATAGGTGCTCTGGTCGGTTCCGACATTGACCGCGTCGAGCAGCTTCGGCTTGGCCGTGAGATCGTAGAGCGCCAGCACGGCAAATCCTTCGGCGCTGTCCTGCGACTGGCCGAGATCGAGAAGCATCGCCAGCCGGTCCTTGCCGCCGGCCTTGATGGCCAGCACCGTCGCATTCGGCAGGTTGACGGTCTCGGGCGGCGATCCGCCGTTGTTGCCTTCGAGGATGTCGCGCATCTCGATGGGCGCGCCGCCTGTGTAGAAGCCGTCGTTGCCGGGCTTGAGATCAGGCACGATCATTTTGGCGAGGTCGAAATAGGTAACGTCCTGGTTCCCGGGAACGGCGCTGTTCAGTTCCGGAAAGCTGACGGCCTGGGCCAGCGCGGCCGCGCACAGGCATGGCAGCAGCAGGCATGCAAACATGAAACGGCATAGGGTGGGAATCACGGACCGCGCCCCCTCGGACGCGCTCACGCTAGCACGGCCGGTTGCGGTGCGCAGCCGGGTGCGATCAGCGGATCGGCACGAGCCCGGCAAGTTCGCGCATATCGTCGAACAATATGCCGCCGGCCGCCGCCAGGCCATCGCGATCGGAGAGCGGATCGGCGTAATAGGAGAACACTCGCATGCCGGCGGCGATCCCGGCCTCTGTCCCGGCGACGCTGTCTTCGATGACGATGCAGTCGGCCGGCACGAAGCCCATCGTCTTTGCCGCATGGAGAAAGAGATCCGGGAACGGCTTGCCTCGGCTGACCATGGTGGATGAGAACATCGCATGCTCGAACAGCGGCAACAGCCCGGTCTGGCCGAGCGTGATGTGCATCTTCGAAACCCTCGCCGAGGAGGCGACGCAATAGGCGATGCCCGCGGCCCGCACCTTATCGATGAAGTCGCGGACATAGGGGATCGCCTCGACCCCGTGCGAAAAAAGGTCCGGCAGGCCGGCATTCCAGCGCTCGACGAAGTCGCCGCCGAGCCTGACCTTGGTCGTCTCTTCGATCTCCTTCTGCACCGAGACCATGCTGCGACCGGAGAAATGCTTGCGGCAATATTCGAATGTGGTCGCAAAACCGGCGGCGGTCAGCCATTCCGCAAGGCGCCGATTGGCAAGATTCTCGGTGTCGACCAGAACCCCGTCGCAGTCGAAGATGACCAGCTTTGGAAGGGGTCGTGTTTCAGTCATATTGAAGCAATTCTGTCGGTGGGAATTCGAGTCAAGGTGGAAATCTTCGGCGCAGACCATGCCGGTAGCGCGGTCAAGTCCGAAGGGCGAAGGATTTGGCTCGAATTCACCCGGCAGAATGGTTCAATGTGATCGAAATACGGCCCACGCATCAAGCGGTGCCGGTCGATCCGAACCCACCGGCTCCGCGTGTCGTGCCGCCGGCTAGAGCGCGCTCCTCGACCGTAACCTGGGTGACGGGGGCGAAGACGATCTGTGCAATGCGCATGCCACGCGTCACCGGGAAATCCTCGTCGCCGAGATTGACGAGCAGCACTTTCACCTCGCCGCGATAGTCGCTGTCGACGGTGCCGGGCGAGTTGAGGACGGTAAGGCCATGCTTGAAGGCGAGACCCGAGCGCGGCCGCACCTGGCCTTCCATGCCTTCAGGGATTTCCAGGACGAGCCCGGTCGGCACCAGCGCGCGTTTTCCTGGCAGGATGAGCAGCGGCCGGTCCTCCGGCACCGCGGCGCGCAAATCCATGCCGGCGGCGCCCGCGCTCTCATAGGCCGGCAGGGGCAGGCCTTCGCCATGCGGGAGCCTGACGAAACCGACGGTGGGGCCGATGACGGAGGAAGAATGGACAGCCGTGCGCATGAGCCCACTCCTATCGGCGCGAATGCCGATTCGGTCAACTCGGATCAGGGCCTATCAACGGCTTTCTTCGACATCCGGTTCCGGCAGCCGTCAGCGCAGTTCCACCGGCACCACGGTGGTCTCCTTGATCTCCTCCATGACGAAGGAGGCCGAGACGTCCGACAGCGCCACCTTGGCGATCAGCCGCTGGTAGAGGCGGTCATAGGCTTTGACGTCGGCGACGCGCGCCCTCAGCACATAGTCGAGGTCACCCGACATCCGGTAGACGCCGGTGATCTCGGCAAAGCCGGTCACCGCCGCGCGGAATTTCTGCAGCCAGTCCGGATCGTGGTTGGAGGTGCGGACCAGGATGAAGACGGAAAGCCCGAGCCCGAGCTTATCGGCATCGACCAGCGCGACGCGGCCGGTGATGACGCCATCCTCCTCCAGCCGCTTGACGCGCCGCCAGCAGGCGTTGCGCGACAGCGCCACCCGCTCCGACAACTGGTCGACCGACAGCGTGCCGTCGCGTTGCAGCTCGGCCAGCAATCTTCGATCAATCTCATCGATTTCCGTCGCCATGTTGGGATGAATGTCCCACAAAGTATCAAAAGGCAAGGACCATTTGGGACCGATGAACCAAAGCCGTATGGCACGATACTCATTATCGGGGCTCATCCCGGCAGGAGGGATCACCATGACGACACGGTTTACGGCACTGTTCACGGCTCACCCGGAGAAGGTTGGCGAGACCTATTTCGGCCATATGGCTTTCGCCGCCTGGTTCTGCTCGCGCCTGTCGATGGCGGCGGGCGCCGCGCTCGTTCACGCTTTCTTGCCATTTCTGTTCGAGACTACGGCCAGCCGAATCGTTCGCGAGCTCTATCAGCGCACGCACAACAGGGGCTCGCACGCGGTGAAGGAGCCGAAGGCTCTGCTGGACCGCGCCTGATAGATGGTGGAATGCGATGTGCCGGTGGGCGGCCTATCTTGGTGAAGCGGTCTTCCTCGAAGACATCATCACCGCGCCCTGCCATTCGCTGATCGCCCAAAGCCACTGCGCCCAGGAAGCCAAGTCGCCGACCAATGGCGACGGCTTCGGTCTGGCCTGGTACGGCGACCGGCCCGAGCCCGGCCTTTATCGCGATATACTGCCGGCCTGGTCCGATCCCAACCTGAAAAGCTTGTGCCGGCAGATCAAGTCGGGCTTGTTTCTGGCTCATGTGCGGGCCTCGACAGGCGGCGCCACCAGCCGCATGAACTGCCATCCTTTCGTCTCCGGCCGCTGGTCGTTTATGCACAACGGCCAGATCGGCGGCTTCGAAAAGATCCGCCGCGCGCTGGAGAACTCGCTCTCCGACGAGGTCTTCGACCAGCGCGAGGGCACCACCGATTCCGAGCTCTTTTTCCTCTTGATGATCGACCAGGGACTGGCGAGCGACCCGCAGGGCGCGGTGTCGCGGGCAACCGGTCGCGTCATCGAGGCCTCGCGCCGCGTCGGCATCGAACCTGCGTTGAAACTGACCGCAGCCTTTTCCGATGGCGAGGCGCTCTATGCCGTGCGCTACGCCACCGACGACCATGCGCCGACGCTCTATACCGGCGCCTTCGCGAAACGCGCCGGCCATTGCATCGTCTCCGAGCCCTTCGACCGCGACGGTGGCGACTGGCAGGCGATCCCGCCATCGAGCTTCGTCACCATGACGAGGGGCGGCACCGGCATCCGGCCGTTCGCGCCGGCGGCGGTTCCGCTGGCGCTGGTCGGCTGAACCGCAATTTCGATCGAGCGTCGTCACCCCTTTCCGGCGGCCGCCGGGTTACTGATCGAACCGTGACAGCGCATAGGGCGCGATCAACGCATGGCGCTCACCGTCGAGGATTTCGCGGGCGGCAAACAGGCCTATCGCCGGCGCCAGCGTGATGCCGGAATGGGTGATGGCGACGTAGAGGCCGCCGACGCCTTCCGCGCGGCTGACGATCGGGAAACCGTCGACCGGCGTCGGACGGTAGCCGATCGTGTGGAAGTCGAATTCCAGCCCGTTGGCATCGCGCAGCATCGCTTTCGTCGCGGCGAACAGGGCGTGCGCGGCGGCCTCCGGATTCTCGCCCGGATCGCCGCCGCCGAAATCCGAGCCGGCGATGATGCGGCCCTCGGCGGTCTGGCGCATATGCAGTCTGTCGGCCAGCACCAGCCCGTTGAGCAGCCTTGGGTGCGGTCGCGAATGCACGATCAGGCCGGGCGGGTTCTCGATCGGCAGCTTGATGCCAGCCGTCGCGGCGATCGCCGGAGCGCCGGCGCCCGCCGCAATCACCACCTCGTCGGCGGCGATGATCTCGCCCGAAGCGACGAGGCCTGTGACCTTGCCGTTGACCAGCGCCAGCCTGTCGACTCTTCCCGTGACGATCCGTGCGCCGCGCCGTTCGGCATCCGCCAGCAGCGCCTTCGTGGTCGCCACAGGCTCGGCCACGCCTTCCTGCGCGACATAAAGTGCAAACTCGGGAAGCTCCGCCAAATTGGGTTCGATGCGCGCCGCCTGTTCGCGCCCGACCCGCTCGATGCCATAGCCCCATGACGAATGCTCGGCCGCATAGGCCTCGAGCCTGTCCTCGGGCAGATCGAAGCACAGGCCGCCGCACCAGGCGAGCGGCAGCCCGGGCATATCCTTCGCCAGCCTTTTCCATTCGGCCATGGCGCGGATACGTAGCCGAAAATAGGTTTCCGGATTGCCCCAACTGGCATTGATCCAGGCAAAGGAATTCGGCGTGGCGACACCGCCGGCGCGGCTTTCCGAAACCACCGTCACCCGCGCGCCGGCTTTCGTCAGATGCCAGGCGATCGAGGCGCCGATGATGCCGGCGCCGATGACGATGATTTCTTTTGTCACGCAGCTCTCTCAATCCTCTCGTCGGTGAGGCCGTTTTCCTGCCATCTGCGCCGGCTTTTGCCAACGCAAACTTCCCGCTTGACACCAATACGTACGTACGTATTATATCGCCATGGCTAGACAATCACTCCGCGAAAACCTTCTCGAAGCCGGTTTCCAGACCATCTGGAATGCGGGCTACACCGCAGCCGGCGTGCGCGACATCGTGGCGGCGGCCGGCGCTAGGCCGGGTTCCTTCACCAACCATTTCGCATCGAAGGAAGAATTCGCCGGCGAAGTGCTGGGTCGCTACTTCGCCTATGTCAGCGGTTTGGTGGAACAAGCGCTGGCGCAGGACGGCACGCCGCCCATCGGCAGGCTGCGCCGCTATCTCGACGTCATCACCTCGAAGCTCGAGGCGCATGACTGGGCGCGCGGCTGCATGATCGGCAATCTCAGCCTGGAAACGGCTGTCCACAGCGAGCCCCTCCGACTCAGGCTGGTCGACATTTTCGAGCGCTGGCGCCGGCCCTTCGCGGCCTGCATCGCGGAAGGTCAGGCGGCGGGCGAGATCTCCAGGGCATTCGATGCCGAGGACCTTGCCGATTTCCTGCTGTCGTCCTGGCAGGGCGCCATGCTGCGCATGAAGGTCGAGCGCAGCCCGGAACCGCTCGAGCGATTCAAGAAAATCATCTTCAGCACTGTATTTGGGAAGGAGACAGCGTGATGAATACGACGACCGACAGACAGCAGGCCACCTTGCGGCGTTTGCAAGTGGATGTGCTGGATTCCACCATGTCCTATCTGGAGGCCGGATCGGCCGGCCCGACCGTGCTGTTTCTGCACGGCAATCCGACCTCCTCCTACATCTGGCGCAACATCATCCCGCATGTCGCGCCGTTCGGCCGTTGCATCGCGCCCGATCTGATTGGCTATGGCCAATCGGGCAAGCCGGATATCGACTATCGCTTCTTCGATCAGGTCCGCTATCTCGACGCCTTCATCGACGCGCTCGGCATCGAGGATCTGGTTATCGTCGCTCAGGACTGGGGCACCGCGCTTGCGTTCCACTTTGCGGCGCGACGCCCGCAACGCGTTCTGGGCCTTGCCTTTATGGAGTTCATCCGGCCCTTCGAGCGCTGGGAGGACTTCCACCAGCGCCCGCAGGCGCGCGAGCTCTTCAAGGCGTTGCGCACGCCGGGCGCCGGCGAAAAGCTGGCGCTGGAGGAGAATGTCTTCGTCGAAAAAATCCTGCCCGCCTCGGTCCTGCGGCCGATGAGCGAGGAGGAGATGGCCGCTTACCGGGCGCCGTTCCCGACGCCGCAGTCGCGCAAGCCGGCGCTGCGCCTGCCGAGGGAACTGCCGATCGAAGGCCTGCCGGCCGATGTCGCCGCGATCAGCGCGCACGATCACCGGGCGCTGCGGCTCTCCTCCTATCCAAAGCTGCTTTTCGCGGGCGATCCCGGCGCTTTGATTTCAGCGCCGGCGGCAAAGGAATTCGCGGCCGGGCTGAAGAACTGCCGCTTCATCGATCTGGGGCCGGGCGCCCATTATCTGCAGGAAGATCATCCGGACACGATCGGCAAGGCCATTGCCGGTTGGCTGCCGCAGATCGCCCGGGCGGAGAGCGCGGCCGAGCTGGCTTGAGCAGGCGCGTAGGGCACAAGGCGTGCCCGCCCATGTCGACAGGCCGGCGCCGCGCTGGTAGAAGCGCCGCCTGTCACACGGAACGCCTTAAAAAATATGCCCGAAACGATACCTGAAGAGGTCGCGCGCCGCCGCACCTTCGCGATCATCGCCCACCCCGACGCCGGCAAGACCACGCTCACCGAAAAGCTGCTGCTGTTCGGTGGCGCCATTCAGCTTGCCGGCGAGGTCAAGGCCAAGAAGGATCGCATCCAGACGCGGTCCGACTGGATGAAGATCGAGCGCGAGCGCGGCATCTCCGTCGTCACCTCGGTGATGACCTTCGAATATGACGACAACGTCTTCAACCTGCTCGACACGCCCGGCCACGAGGATTTCGCCGACGACACCTACCGCACGCTCTCGGCGGTGGATTCGGCCGTCATGGTCATAGACGCTGCCAAGGGCATCGAGCCGCGCACGCTGAAACTGTTCGAGGTCTGCCGGCTGCGCGATATCCCGATCATCACCTTCGTCAACAAGATGGACCGCGAGAGCCGCGATCCGTTCGAGATCCTCGACGAGATCGAGCAGAAGCTGGCGCTCGACACCGCGCCCGTCACCTGGCCGATCGGCCGCGGCAGGACCTTTTCGGGCACCTACCACCTGGCGCAGAACGCGGTGCGCCGCAATGACGACGAGAAGGAGCGCACGCCGGTACACGGTCCCGATTCCAACCGCGTCGCGGGATTGTTGCCGGACAATGAGCGCGAAGCCTTCATCGAGGAACTGGAACTTGCGCGCGAGGCCTGCCGTCCGCTCGACGTGGAAGCTTTTCGCGAGGGCCATCTGACGCCCGTCTATTTCGGCTCGGCGCTGCGCAATTACGGCGTGCGCGACCTGATCGAGGCGCTCGGCGCCTATGGCCCGCCGCCGCGCGCCCAAGAGGCCGACGAACGTCTGGTCGAGGCGACGGAGGACAAAATGACCTCTTTCGTCTTCAAGATCCAGGCCAACATGGACCCCAACCACCGCGACCGCATCGCTTTCGTGCGCGTCTGCTCAGGCAAGCTGGAGCGCGGCATGAAGGCCAAGCTGGTGCGCACCGGCAAGCCGATGAGCCTGTCGGCGCCGCAGTTCTTCTTCGCCCGTACCCGCGTCACCGCCGACGAGGCCTTCGCCGGCGACGTCGTCGGCATCCCCAATCACGGCACGCTGCGCATCGGCGACACGCTGACCGAAGGCGAGGAGATCCTGTTCCGCGGCGTGCCGAACTTCGCCCCGGAAATCCTGCGCCGCGTGCGCCTCGGCGACGCGATGAAGGCCAAGAAGCTGAAGGAAGCGCTGCACCAGATGGCCGAGGAAGGCGTCGTGCAGCTGTTCTCGCCCGAGGATGGCTCGCCGGCTATCGTCGGCGTCGTCGGCGCGCTGCAGCTCGACGTGCTCAAGGAGCGGCTGAACATCGAATACACGCTGCCGGTTGATTTCGAGATGTCGCGTTTCTCGATCTGCCGCTGGATCTCGGCCGACGATAAGGCCCAAGTGCAGCGTTTCATCGAGGCGCATCGCGGCGACATCGCCCGCGACCTCGACAGCGATCCGGTGTTCCTGGCCCAGCACGCCTTCTCGCTGAATTACGAAGCCGAGCGCTGGAAAGCGATCCGCTTCGCCGCAGTCAAGGATTACCAGGTGCGCGACAAGGCGGCGTAACCTCTTCCTTCTCCCCATTCGACGGGGAGAAGGTGCCCAAAGGGCAGATGAGGGGCAGCGCCGGCCTCGATTATCCTCGGGCTGCCGCTTCGAGCTTGTCGATTTCGATCTTGCCCATCTGCATCATCGCCGACATCACGCGGCCGGCCTTCTCCCGGTCCGGATCCAGAAGCAGGCGCGGCAGTTGCTCCGGCACGACCTGCCAGGAAACGCCGAACTTGTCCTTCAGCCAGCTGCAGCGTCCCGGCTCGCCGCCTTCGGTGAGCCTGGTCCAGAAATGATCCACCTCTTCCTGCGTCTTGCAGTCGATCGACAGCGAGATCGCTTCGGTGAACTTGTATTGCGGCCCGCCGTTGAGGGCTTGGAACTGCACGCCGTCGAGCTCGAACGAGGCGACCAGCACCTGGCCTTCCTGGGGGTGGCCCTTGGGCCAGCGCGTCACGCTCAGCACCTTCGAATTCTTGAAGATGGAGATGTAGTGGTTCATGGCTTCCTCGGCCTGATTGTCGAACCACAGGAAGGTGGTGATCTTCTGCATGCCTTGCTCCTCGGGCTTCATGTTGGCTTCATTGTCAAACGGTTCGCCGGCGATTTCGTGCCATTTCGATGCCGTCTGCCTCAAGGACGCTTCAGCGAGGCATAATCCGACAGCGGCAGCAAAAATTTCCTGAGGAGCTCAAATTCCCGAAGCGTGCTGGTGCAGCGCAAAAATGTGGCAAGGCCGGATCATGGCCGCTATAACGCTGCCGACCAAATTTAAGCGCCGCCCGCCGCGCATCGGCGCGGCCAGCCAGCAAGGACAATACAATGCCTGCCTATCGTTCCCGCACCACCACCCATGGCCGCAACATGGCCGGCGCCCGCGGCCTGTGGCGCGCCACGGGCATGAAGGACAGTGATTTCGGCAAGCCGATCATCGCGGTGGTCAATTCCTTCACCCAGTTCGTGCCGGGCCATGTGCATCTGAAGGATCTCGGCCAGCTTGTCGCTCGCGAGATCGAGAAGGCTGGCGGCGTCGCCAAGGAATTCAACACCATCGCGGTCGACGACGGCATCGCCATGGGACATGACGGCATGCTCTATTCGCTGCCGTCGCGCGAGCTGATCGCCGACTCCGTCGAATACATGGTCAACGCGCATTGCGCCGACGCCATGGTCTGCATTTCCAACTGCGACAAGATCACGCCCGGCATGCTGATGGCGTCGCTTCGCCTCAACATCCCGACTGTCTTCGTCTCGGGCGGACCGATGGAGGCCGGCAAGGTGGTGCTAGCCGGCAAGACGCAGGCGCTCGATCTGGTCGATGCCATGGTGGCGGCCGCCGACGACAAGATCTCCGATGAGGACGTCAAGGTCATCGAGCGCTCGGCCTGCCCGACCTGCGGCTCGTGCTCCGGCATGTTCACCGCCAATTCGATGAACTGCCTGACGGAAGCGCTCGGCCTGTCGCTGCCCGGCAACGGCTCGACCTTGGCCACCCATGCCGACCGCAAGCGCCTGTTCGTCGAGGCCGGCCATCTCGTCGTTGATCTCGCCCAGCGCTACTACGAGCAGGACGATGAAACAGCACTTCCGCGCAGCATCGCCTCCAAGGGCGCTTTCGAGAACGCCATGGCGCTCGATATCGCCATGGGCGGCTCGACCAACACGGTGCTGCACATCCTCGCCGCCGCGCATGAGGGCGAGGTCGATTTCACCATGGAAGACATCGACCGGCTGTCGCGCAAGGTGCCGGTGCTTTGCAAGGTGGCGCCCGCCAAGTCCGACGTGCACATGGAGGACGTCCACCGCGCCGGAGGCATCATGGCCATCCTCGGCCAGCTCGATCAGGCAGGCCTGATCAATCGCGACCTGCCGACCGTGCACACCGCCACGCTCGGTGAGGCGCTCGACCATTGGGATATTGCGCGCACCTCGGCCGAGAATGTCCGTGACTTCTTCCGTGCCGCCCCCGGCGGCGTGCCGACGCAGGTGGCCTTCAGCCAGGACCGCCGCTGGGACGAACTCGACACAGACCGCGAAAAGGGCGTCATCCGCTCGGCCAAGACGCCCTTCTCCAAGGATGGCGGCCTTGCCGTCTTGAAGGGCAATCTGGCGCTCGACGGCTGCATCGTGAAGACCGCCGGCGTCGACGAGTCGATCCTGAGATTCACCGGGCCGGCCCGCGTCTTCGAAAGCCAGGACGCATCCGTCAAGGCGATCCTCGGCAACGAGATCAAGGCCGGCGACATCGTCGTCATCCGCTACGAGGGACCGCGCGGCGGCCCCGGCATGCAGGAGATGCTCTACCCGACGAGCTATCTGAAGTCGAAGGGCCTCGGCAAAGCCTGCGCCCTCATCACCGACGGCCGCTTCTCGGGCGGCACGTCCGGCCTGTCGATCGGCCACGTCTCGCCCGAAGCGGCCGAGGGCGGCGCGATCGGCCTGGTCCAGGAAGGCGACACGATCGAGATCGACATTCCCAACCGCACCATCCGCCTCGCCATCAGCGATGCCGAGCTCGAAGCGCGCCGGACGGCGATGAACGCCAAGGGCGCCGACGCCTGGAAGCCGGCCGAAAAGCGCAAGCGCAAGGTGACGACGGCGCTCCGCGCTTACGCCGCCTTCGCCACCAGCGCCGACAAGGGCGCGGTCAGGAACGTGCCGGAGTAGGCTAGAGTCTTTCATGTTTTGACGGAAGCGTATCCGGCGTTTTCGAAGTAGTTCTTGCATTCGGTTGCCTCGATGGT
>NZ_JAIUHR010000011.1 GCF_020165195.1 Mesorhizobium sp. CA14
TTCACCGCCATTGCGATTCCCTCCGAGCTTCCTTCTCAGAGAATCACAACCAGCCAATTACGCAACAGGCCCACAAGAGGAGAAGGAGAGACTGCGCCAGGCTTGCTCTTGAGCATCCGCCTTGCGGCGATGGCCGCTGACTTGCCGGCCGTCTTCTGGATGCAGGAAGAAGAACCCCGGAATGGGAAGCAGTGGGATGACTGACACAGAGGTCAACAGATTTTGACGCCTGCCTGGGCCAGGGACGGAACGCGGCCGGCTGCCGCCATCTGAAACTCGATCACATATCCGTGTTGACGTAACCATTCGAGCTGCGCCGGCGAACCGGAAGAGGGCGACCATGCCCTTCAACAATGGGAGTTGTTCAGATGCACTCAATCAAGCTCGCACTCATTGCCGGCCTCGCCGGTCTTTGCGCCTCGCAAGCCTTTGCCGAAGATACAATGGGCGCCATGACCATGATGAAGGGCGGCCAGGTCACCGCGATCATGCCGGACGGCCACATGGGCACCATGATGCCGGATGCCAAGATGAGCGCCGAAATGATGAAGATGGCCAAGCCGATCAAGCATTGCATGATGATGATCACCGACGCCAAGGGCAAGGCCTACATGATCGACACGTCGACCAAGAAGGCCCAAGCCGAATGTGAAAAAATGGCGATGTGACCTCGCCGGTCCCGCGTGCCGACCTCCCCGCCGGCCGGTGCGCCGGCGGGTTATCCGCCATCCGGCAACGTCTCCTTGAGCACCGCTCCTCGACCTGACTGACATAGCGTCGGGCTCGCCCTCGCGGGTTGATCGGCCCGGCGAGTGTGCTAGGGCGGACAAGCATCACGAGGACGGTCATGGCCGGCATATCGCGAAAATACCGCATGCTGCGGCGTTCCCACGCCATGTGGGTGTCGCGGCGCGTCTGGCAGCCGCGCCTCGTCTTCTGGGCCGGCGCCATCTCGATCGGCCTGATCAGCGTCCTGTTCGCTCTGCTCGCCGACCGGGCGCAGGCCCTGTTCCATGCCGTCACCGCCGGCGGCAGTGGCTGGCGCTTCTATCTTCCGTTGATCATGACGCCGGCCGGCTTCGCGCTTTGCGCCTGGCTTGCCCATTCCTTCTTCCCGGGATCGCAAGGCAGCGGCATCCCGCAGGCGATCGCCGCGCGCCACCTGCGCGACGACGAGGATCGCGGGCCTCTTCTTTCGTTGCGCCTGGCGGCGGGCAAGATCGCGCTTACAGTGATAGGCCTGTTCTGCGGCGCCTCCATCGGCCGCGAAGGCCCGACGGTGCAGGTCGGCGCCTCGCTGATGTTGCAGGCCGCGCGCTGGGGCGGCATGGCGCAGGCGCGCGGCCTGATCCTCGCCGGTTCCGCGGCAGGCATCGCCGCTGCCTTCAACACGCCGCTGGCCGGCATCGTCTTCGCCATCGAGGAGATGGGCCGCGCCTACGAGTCGCGCACCAATGGGCTGGTGCTGACGGCGGTGATTTTGGCCGGTCTTGCCTCGCTCGGCCTGGTCGGCAACTACACCTATTTCGGCGTCGCCAGGGACACGGTGGCCTTCGCCACCGACTGGCCGCTGGTGCTCGCCTGCGGCATCATCGGCGGCGGTGTCGGCGCGCTGTTCTCGCTGTTGGCGCTGAAGGTCATGCGCCGCATCCGGCGCTGGAACGCGCTGCAGCCGCTGCCGCGCACTTTGGTCGTGGCGGCTATCTGCGGCCTGGCCGTGGCCGCGATCGGCATCGCCTCCGGAGGATCGACCTTCGGCACTGGCTACGCGCAGGCCCGCGGCGCGATCGAAGGCACGCCGCTCCCGGCCTTCTTCTTCGTCGAGAAATTCGCAGCCGGCCTGCTGTCGATGGTGTCGGGCATTCCCGGTGGCCTCTTCGCGCCGTCGCTGGCGGTGGGCGCGGGGCTGGGCAGCACGCTCGGCCTGGTCTTCGGCACGGCTACCGGAACCGCGGCGCTGCTCGGCATGGCCGGCTATTTCGCCGGCGTCGTGCAGGCGCCGATGACGGCTTTCGTCATCATCCTCGAAATGACCGGCAACCACGACAATGTGATCGCGCTGATGTGCGCGGCTATGCTGGGCTACGGCACGGCGAGGCTCATCTCCAACGAACCGCTCTACCACGCGCTGTCGCGCGTCTTCATCGCCGAGGCGATCCGGCGGCGCAGGGCGGAGACAAGCGAAGCGGTGAAAGTCTAGCAGCTTCGAAGCTGGGCGGTCGTCACAAGACCCAACGGAACGCGCGCCTGAGTTCGTCGGCGCCGTCTCTGTCATACCACCGGCCATGGGCGATTATGACGCGTTCCGGATGCCAGGCGAGCATCTGGTGAACGGCCGCCCGCAAAGCCCGGCGACGGTGAAAGAAGCTCAACCGCATGTCGATGGGCGCCTTGCCGTCCGGATCGGCCGCGCCGGCGAGCCTGACGAGGAGCCTCAGAAACCGACTGTGAATCCGGCCCGGTTCGAAGTTCTCGATCAGGTCGGTGAGGATCAGCGTTAGCGAGGCGCGATGAAACAGAACGGCTTCGGTGAGGACGCCGCCGCGCACGACCAACAGGTCGATCTCGGCGGGCCAAGGCGAGCCGCGTCCCACCAGCAGCCGGTCCACCGCGATCGGACGCTTCGCCCGCTCCCGCAGGCCGCGCACCGCCAAAACCTCCGCCTTGGGGATGGCTGCTTTCCAGTCGGGAACCCACCAGTAGTGAAGGGAATTCGGCGCAACCAGGAAGCGGACCGGCCCCAGAAGCTCGACCGCGGACCGGAGCGCGGGTGTCAGCGCCACGGGTGAATGCAGGATCAGGTCGCCATTGCGAAGCCGTATGACCGTCATGCGAGTGGTGAAGGGAAATTCAAACGGTCCGACGCCGAAGCCGATCCATGGCCCGTCCACGATCCACAGATCGGGAGCGACGGGTTTCAGGACGTTGATCGGCTCATAAAGATCGGGACCAGATCTGTCCGTGGCAGATTCCTGTGGCATGGCTACTCGCCGTTACCTCGAAGCGCGGTCATCGCCGATTTCTGCTGGATACAGGCTGCGGGGCCGGAGCCCGGTTCATTTCCTCTTTTCGTGAAAACGGCCCGGCAACCCAAGCCGAGATGCCGGGCCGTTGGGAAACGCCCGCGCGCAGCGCTTCCCGAGTCGCGTTCCCGCGTCACCTAGGGGCCGGTGACCTACGGCGGCGTCTCGTTTGCGCAGGCGATCAGCGGGACGGTCGAAGCCCGCAGCCGCGCTTGCGACAGCCACAATTGACGGTGCTCCCGTGACAGGCCCTTCATCGCGCTCCGAGCCGCCGAGGTGATCTCGAATGCCCCGCAGGCAGCACACTGGAATTCCACCTTGCGCAGGGTGACCTCGGCTTCCAGGGACACGCCGGCGCAAACCGGGCAGGTGGACGGGTAGTATCTCCTTTCGAAGGACAGGACGTTCATCGTGTGAACCCATTCGACAGCATGCCGCGGGGGTGGGCTTTGAACTCCAACATCGGGCGCATTCTTTTCCCCTATGCAACCGGCGCCACGATCAGCCTCTTATCTTCGGCGCAACGCCGCGACGCGTGGCGACTTCGATCTGCTTTGCTTCCACCTCGAGCCGATCCGGGGCGGCCGATCCCATCAGCGCGTAGGCCGTGCCCCCAGACTGCCAATAGACCGTCGGCACGCGGCCGTCGGTGGCGGGCGTCGGCGGAACGGCGCCCTCGCCGTTCATCGGCGCGGCGACCAGCGTGATACGCCCCACGCTTGGCGTATCCGCCGTCACCACCAGGCTCTGCTGCCCGTTCCAAGGCTGCACCTGGACATCCTTGACCACCCATGCGGAGGGCAGCGTCGGCATGCTGACGTTGACGGCGCCAACCAGCCGCTGGATCTTGTCCTGCTTGAGTTCGTCGCCCTTTTCGGGACCTGCGTTGAGCTGCGCGACGCGCAGCGCATCCCGCGCGGCCAGGATGAAGGTTTCATCCGCCGTCTTGCCGCCCTGGCGAAGCGGTACGGTCAGCGAGTTGGCCGACCATCCGATCGCGATCAGCGCGACAGCGGCGGCCTGAAGCTTGAGCATTGCGAACATCCACCTGCGGCGAAGCGCCTGTTCCAGCTGTCTCGCCTTTTCGACAGTCGCGCCGGGCGGGAACAATCGCCGGGGCTGGGAATCGCGCAGCGCTTCCATGCGTTGCGCGTGGGCAAACACCGCCGCCGCCAGCTCGGGCTCGCGGGCAAGCCGGGCCTGCAGCTCGGATCGCTGTGACGGCGACAATTCGCCATCCAGCAAACGGCCGATATCCTGTTCGGAAACGCGATTATCGGGCCGCATCGCGCCCTCCAATGATCTTCAAGTGACGGGCAGCTGCGCTGTCCATATCTTCCATGTTGTTCTTCAAGGCCGTGCGAGCCCGGCTGAGGCGGGACATCACGGTTCCCGTCGGTACCCCCAGCAGTTCGGCCGCCTCGGCATAGGTGAAGCCCAGGACGCCGACGAGATGCAGTATTTCGGCCTGGTCGGTCGGCATGCGGGCGAGGGCCCTGGCGACGTTGGAGAGCTCGGCGCTGTGCTCCTGCGGTGGCGGCAAGGCCGCATCCGACATGTCGGCGATGGATGCGAGGCGGCGCCTGTCGGCATTGGCACGGCTGGCGCCGGTGAAGAAGGTGTTGCGGACAATCCTGATCAGCCAGGGCAGCAGCGGCCGTGAGGGATCGTAGCTGCCGGCCATCGAGAGCGCACGGGCGAGAGCTTCCTGCACCAGATCATCGGCGTCGGAATCATTGCCGGTGAGCACCCTGCCGTAACGCCATAGATCCTCCAGATGCGGTATGACGTCGAACTTCGCTTTCATCCCATCTCATGCCGCCCGTCTCGTGTCGCCCGCTTCAAGCCGGATTGGCGCAAGCCGGGCCTATCTTGCCTGCGCTGCCCGGCCGGAGCCGGCGTGAAAGACGGCCCAGCGGTCAGGGACAGGGGACAGGCAACCGCTGGGCCGGATGGGAGCGTGCTCCTCCCGACTGCAAGCCCTGAAAGACGCTCGTCCCAGTGCTTGCTGCCGCTCCCTGTTTCGACGTGGCCGTGCAGATGACGGCCACCTCAAAGAGCGTTCTCCCTCTTTTGCCCCATCTACCGGTCTCGGCCGGAAACTATTCCGTTCGCCGCGCAATTTTTTGAATGATAGCCGCAAGCGATCGCCGGCGCGCGGAATCGACCGGCGCCGACGCAAGGACAAAGCCGAATGGCAAAGGGCCGGACCTGGTGGCCCGGCCTTTGCGTCAAATCCGGATGTAGGCTTGGCCTATTTGCACTTGGCGATGGAGGCCAGCGCCGCCGAGATGCCCTTCAGCGAGAAGACGTAGGAGGTGGGATTGCCGCGGCCGGACTTGGCCTGCACCTTCATGTCGGAGCCGGTCTTCATGGCGGCGATCAGCACCGGCTCCTCGGCGGCGTTCTCGACCCAAGCCGACTTGCCGCGGGTGAACATCGAGAAGGTCTTCTTGTCGATGGTGACGGTGGCCTTCGAGCCTTCCTGGAAATTGTAGCCGGCGATGAACTGCGGCTCGTAGGAGACCTGCTGTCCCGGACGCTGGCTGACGAAGAAGAACATGTCGCCGTGATCGAGCGAGGGGGGCTGCTTGTCGGTGGGCACGGTGAGCACATAGCAGACCTTGCCTGCCTTCGACTGATAGCTGTAGGTGCCCCACGCATTGTGCTGGCCGATCTTCGTCGCCTGCTGCGCCAGCGCCGGCACCGCGAAGCTGGCCGCCAGGACCAGGCTGGAAACTATAGCAATCAATCCGCGCATCGTTCTTCCCGTATTCCAAATGGTGCGGAGGCGGGCCGCGTGGCGTCCTGCCGTCGCTTCATTTTGATTTAATCAGGGTTACCAAACGGTGAATTGTCCTCGAAGAAAAGGAGCTCACCCCAGGAAACCGCCACCATCGCGCCGCCGCCTTCAGTTGTCGGCGCATTGTCCCGGCGCGGAGTTGGAGGCCACGAAAACGGCAAGAGTTTGTCTTTTCGAACGCGCTGATTTGCGGGCGTAAGTCAGCTCTTGTCGGCCAACGCATCCCTGGCGGCCTGCCTGTGGGCAGGCGTGATGTGGGCGCTGACGGCGGTGATCGCGGCGGTCAGCACCGCGAGGTCGTCGGTGTAGCCGAGGCCGACGACGAAATCGGGAATGAAATCGAACGGCAGGACGAAATAGCCGAGCGCGCCGAGCAGGGTGGCCTTGGCGCGCAGCGGCGTGTCCTTGTCCATGGCGCAGTAATAGGCGGCAACAACTTCGTCCATGAACGGAATCTGCCGCGCCGCCTTCTTGGCGGTGCGCCAGAATTTTTCGCGGACCTCGCCTTCGCCGGCGAGCTTGTCGCCGAAGCCGAAGAAATCGAAACCGGTACCTTGCGTCATCAGTCGCTCCTTGGCGGCCGTGCGCATCGTCGCACCGGCCCGCCGCGGGAAAATGTGGTGAAAGCGGGGGGCTGCTACAAGAGTTCAGCCGAAATACCGGTTCATCCGCTTTGCCAGCTCGATATCCAGCGCCGTCACGCCGCCGGCGTCGTGCGTGTTCAGCGTCACGTCGACGGTCTTGTAGACATTCGACCAATCCGGGTGGTGGTCCATCTTTTCGGCGGCCAGCGCCGCGCGGGTCATGAAGGCGAAGGCCTCGGAGAAGTTCTTGAAGACGAAGCTGCGCTTGATCGAAGCGCCGTCCGCGGCAACCGACCAGCCGTCGAGTTCCGCAAGCGCGGCGGCGATCGCTTCCTTGCTGAGTTTTTCCCTGTTCATGTCCGATCCCTGTGCTATTCGGAGGTGATCCAACCATAGCGCCGGATCGATGAGCGCAAAGCCCATAAAATCCATTCTGTTCGTTTGCCTCGGCAACATCTGCCGCTCGCCGCTGGCCGAGGGCGTGTTCCGCGCCGTCCTGGCTGAGCAAGGCAAAGACCAGGGTCTGGTGATCGATTCGGCCGGTACCGGCGGCTGGCACGCTGGCGAAGCACCGGACCGGCGCTCTATCGCGGTAGCCGCAAAACACGGCGTCGACATTTCGAGACAGCGGGCGCGCAAGGTGCTGCCGGAGGATTTTTCGCGCTTCGACCTCATCCTCGGCATGGACAAGGCGAATGTGCGCGACCTCGAGGCGCTGGCGCCGCAGACCGCGCGCGACCGCATCCATCTCTATCTGGATTTTGCCACGGGGAAGGCCGCGGACGTGCCGGATCCCTATTATGACGGCACCGAGGCCTTCGCCTCGGTCTACCGCATGATCCGCGAGGCGTCGGAAGCGCTGGCGAAGCGGCTCGAGGCCAGCGTCTCGCCGACCAGCGGCCAGGCTTCCTCGACGATGTAGGGGCCGCCGCCGACCGAATCGCGCGACGACATCAGGACGAAGCGGCCGACGCGGAAGGGCAGCGCCGCGAAATTGCCGCGCGCCGAAAGATATTGCGCGACATCGAGCGGGCTCCCATTGCGCAGGCGCGCCAGCGTCACATGCGGCGAGAACTTGCGCGGATCGGCCGGCAGGCCGAGCCGCTGGCAGATGCGGTCGATCTCGCCCTGCAGCGCCGTCAGGTCCGGCGAGGCCGACACGCCGGCCCACACCGCATGCGGTTTCTTGCCGCCGAAAGCGCCGACGCCGGAGAGCGTCATCTGGAAAGAGGGGCGGTCAACGCGGTCGAGGGCGTTGGCGATCTCGTCGGCGACATGGCCCTCGACATCGCCGATGAAGCGCAGCGTCAGATGGTAGTTTTCGACATCGATCCAGCGCGCTCCGGGCAGCCCGCCCCGGAGCAGGGACAAAGAGAGTGCGGCATCACGCGGAATTTCGAGGGCGGTGAAAAGACGTGGCATGTGAAGCCTCCTGTCCTCGAATCGAAACTCTCGGCCCTAGCGAATCATCGATATAGGCGCGGGGCAAGCGGTTTGTTGTCCACAGGGTTTCCCCAGCGGAAGCGTGGCGTTCCGGACTCACGGCGGCCCGCCCTCATGACGGTCCACCCCCTCATGAAGGTCCCCCATTGTCGGCGATCGCCTTCTCGACCACGGGAAGGATGCGTTCGACCATGACATCGACCCCCTTGGGATTGGGATGCAGGCCGTCTTCCAGCTGGCGGTCGGGATGGCCGGCGACGCCGTCGAGAAAGAACGGATAGAGCGGGACCCGGTATTTTTCGGCAAGCCGCGGATAGATGGCGTCGAATGCCTTCTGGTAGTCGGCGCCGAGATTGGGCGCGGCGCGCATGCCGGCCAGAAGCACCGGAATGTTGCTTTGCTTCAGCTTGCCGAGCATCGCGTCGAGGTTCTTCTCGGCGATCCCGGGCGAAAGGCCGCGCAGCATGTCGTTGGCGCCAAGCTCGAGGATCACCAGCCTTGTGCCCTCCGGCACCGACCAGTCGAGCCGCGCCAGCCCGCCGCTCGATGTGTCGCCCGACACGCCGGCATTGGCGACGGCGACATCGAGGCCCTTCGCCTTCAGTGCCGCCTGCAGCCTATCGGTGAAACCCTGGCCAGGGCCAAGGCTGAAGCCCGCCATCAGGCTGTCGCCGAAGCCGACGATGGTGAAGGTGGCGGCGCGCGCCGGCGAAATGGCGCCGCAAAGGGTGAGGAAAAGGATGAGGGCTGCGGCAAAACGGTGTTTGAATGCCATGCGGCGAGCCCCATATGACCGAAACAACGCAATGAAGGAGACAAGGACCGTCTCCTTTCTCCACATATAGGGCACTTTCATTGTGACAGAAGCCGTCATCGCGCTGAGGGATGTGTCGCTGACGCTCGGCGAGGGCGCGTCCTCCGTCCACGTGCTGAAGGGTGTGAGCCTCGACGTGGCGGCCGGCCAAGCCACCGGCATTGTCGGCCCGTCGGGCTCTGGCAAGTCCACGCTGCTGATGGTTCTTGCGGGCCTGGAAAGGGTCGATTCGGGCACGGTCCGGATCGTCGGCGAGCTGATCAACGACAAAAGCGAGGATCAGATAGCTTCGTTTCGGGGGCGAAACATCGGCATCGTGTTCCAGTCCTTTCATCTCATCCCCAACATGACGGCGCTGGAAAATGTCGCGGTGCCGCTCGAGCTTGCCGGCCATGCCGATCCGTTCGGGGTGGCCGCGCGGGAACTCGCGGCGGTCGGCCTGAGCGACCGCGTGACGCATTATCCGGGCGAGCTTTCCGGCGGGGAGCAGCAGCGCGTGGCGATCGCGCGGGCACTGGCGCCGTCGCCGCGCATCCTCATCGCCGACGAGCCGACCGGCAATCTCGACCAGGTAACGGGAAAGCAGATCGTCGACCTTCTCTTCGCCAAGGCGGCGGAACGCGGCATGACGCTGGTGCTGGTCACGCATGATCCGGCGCTTGCCGGGCGTTGCGCACGCCAGGTTTCGATGCGCTCGGGGCGGATCGAGGATGCGCCTTTGCTCAAAGTGACGGCATAGAGGCATGGCGGAGACCCCCTCATCCGGCCCTTCGGGCCACCTTCTCCCCGAGGGGAGAAGAGGTAGTCAGCGCCGGCGCCAATCTCTTCTCCCCGGCGGGGAGAAGGTGGCCGCGCAGCGGCCGGATGAGGGGGCCTGGCTCCGCACGCTGAAGCTCGCCATCCGCTTCTCGCTGCGCGAGATGCGCGGCGGCCTGTCCGGCTTCATGATCTTCCTGGCCTGCATTGCGCTGGGCGTTGCGGCGATCGGCGGCGTCAATTCGGTGGCGCAGGCGATCTCCGCCGGCGTCGCCGATCAGGGCCAGACGCTGCTTGGCGGCGATCTGCGCTTCCAGATCAACCAGCGCAGCGCTTCGGATGCCGAGCTCAGCTTCGTCCGGAGCCTCGGCACGGTTTCGCTCAATTCCGGCATGCGCTCGATGGCGCGGCTGGAGGACGGCTCGGATCAGGCGCTGGTCGAGGCCAAGGCCGTCGACGACGCCTATCCGCTCTACGGCGCGCTGGAAACCGATCCGGCGCTGCCGAAGGAGCAATTGTTCGGCGAAAGGTCCGGCGTGTTCGGCGCCGCCGCGCCCGACCTTTTGTTCGACCGGCTCAATCTTCACATCGGCGACAGGCTGAAGCTCGGCAGCGCGATTTTCGAATTGCGGGCGAGGCTGGTCAGCGAGCCGGATGCGGTCTCGGACGGTTTCGGTTTCGCGCCGCGGCTGACGATTTCGCGCGAGGGCCTCGCCGCATCCGGCCTGGTGCAGCCGGGCAGCCTGGTCGAGAACGCCTATAAGGTGCGGCTGCCCGACGGCACGTCCGAGGCGCGGATCAAGGACATCCAGGCGCAAGCCGCGAAGGATTTCCCGCAGGCCGGCTGGTCGATCCGCACGCGCAGCAACGCCGCCCCCGCGCTCTCCGCCAATATCGAGCGCTTCTCGCAATTCCTGACGCTCGTCGGGTTGACGGCGCTGGTGGTCGGCGGCGTCGGCGTAGCGAACGCAGTGCGCGCCTATCTCGACGGCAAGCGCGGCGTCATTGCCACTTTCAAGAGCCTCGGCGCTTCGGGCGGCTTCGTCTTCACGGTCTATCTGGTGCAGATCCTGTTGATCGTAGGCCTCGGCATCGTGCTCGGGCTCATCCTTGGGGCCGCGATGCCGTTCGTGGCGAGCGCGCTTCTGCAGTCTGTCATCCCCGTGCCCGCGCAAGGCGGCTTTTATCCAGGCGCGCTCGCTCTTGCCGCGCTGTTCGGCCTGCTGGTGACGCTGGCCTTCGCGCTTTTGCCGCTCGGCCGCGCCCGTGACGTGCCGGCGACGGCGCTGTTCCGCGAAATGGGCTTTGAGAGCCGCGGCTTGCCGCGCCTGCCTTATGCGGGTGCGGCGCTGGCGATCGTCGCCGCGCTGGCGGCGCTGGCGATCCTCTCGGCCAACGACCACCGCATCGCCTCGATCTTCGTTGGCGCCACGGTCCTTGCCTTCCTAGTGCTGCGGCTGGTGGCGGTGCTGGTGCAATGGGCGGCGAAAAAGAGCCCGCGCGTGCGTTCCGTTTCGTTGCGGCTGGCGCTCGGCAACATCCATCGTCCGGGCGCGCTGACGCCTTCGGTGGTGCTATCGCTCGGCCTCGGGCTGACGCTTCTGGTGACGCTTGCGCTGATCGACGGGAATCTGCGGCGGCAGATCTCCGGCAGCCTGCCGGAGCGGGCGCCGAACTTCTTCTTTGTCGATATTCAGAGCAGCGACGTCGATGCCTTCGCCGGCCTTGTCGGCAGGGAGTCGCCGCGGGGAACGCTGGTCAAAGTGCCGATGCTGCGCGGGCGCATCATGGCGCTCAACGGCGTCGACGTCGACAAGGTGAAGATCCCGGCCGACGGCGCTTGGGTGCTGCGCGGCGACCGCGGCCTGACCTATGACGCGAAGCAGCCGGACAACGCGACGCTGACCGAAGGCGCGTGGTGGCCGCAGGATTATTCCGGCGAGCCGCTGGTGTCGTTTTCGGCCGAGGAGGGCAAGGCGATCGGGCTGAAGCTCGGCGATACCGTGACCGTCAACGTGCTCGGCCGCAACGTGACCGCAAAGATCGCCAATTTCCGCCAGGTTGAGTGGGAGACGATGGGGATCAACTTCGTCATGGTGTTTTCGCCCAACACCTTTGCCGGGGCGCCGCATGGCTGGCTGGCGACGCTGACCGACAAAAGCGCCACCACGGCCGACGACGCAAGGCTGCTTAACGCCGTTACCCGCGCCTTTCCCGCGGTGACGACGGTGCGCGTCAAGGACGCGCTCGATATCGTCAACCGGCTGGTCGCGCAGCTGGGCACGGCGATCCGCGCCGCCGCCGGCGTGGCGCTGATCGCCTCGGTGCTGGTGCTCTCCGGGGCTTTGGCCGCCGGCAACCGCGCGCGCATCCACGACGCTGTGGTGCTGAAGACGCTCGGCGCGACGCGACGAACGCTGATTACCGCCTTCTCGTTGGAATATGCGTTGATCGGCCTTGCGACCGCGCTGTTCGCGCTTGCCGCCGGCGGCATCGCCGCCTGGTTCGTGGTCGCGCATATCATGACGCTGCCATCGCATTTCATGCCGGAAGTGGCGGTGATGACGATCCTGGTTTCGCTGACGGTCACCGTCGGCATCGGCCTTGCCGGCACCTGGCGGGTGCTCGGCCACAAGGCGGCGCCGGTGCTGCGCAACCTCTGACCGGGAGGCTTCCGGGCGCTCGCCCGGTTAAATCTTTGTAAGCCCGGTTAAATTTTTGTAAGAAAGGCGGCCGGAAGGGCCGAAAATCGGCCTTTTGCTTTCTTACAAAGCGTTACCGCTCGTTACCGTCTTGTTCTTGACGTCGAGAACGCTCATATTTTGCGCAGGCATGCTGGAGCTCCGCCAGCGGCGCCTGGTCCCAAAAGACCTGTCACCGGACGGGGCAGAAGCAACAGAGGATTTCCAATGGCTGATCCCATTCGCAACTACCAGGCGTCCGCGGCCCCCGGCGCGCGCGTCGATATCGATCAGGGCCTGCGCGCCTATATGATCAAAGTCTATAACCTCATGGGGCTTGGCCTTTTGATCACCGGCCTTGCCGCATGGGGCGCCTTCCAGCTCGCCGTCACGGGCGACGGCCAGCTGACCGCCTTCGGCCAGCTCATCTATGCAAGCGCATTCCGCTGGGTTGTCATCCTGGCGCCGCTGGCGGCCGTGATGTTCCTGTCGTTCCGCATCCAGTCGATGAGCGTGGCGGCGGCGCAGGCCACGTTCTGGGTCTATGCCGGCCTTGTCGGCCTGTCGCTGTCGACGATCTTCCTCGTCTACACCGGCACCAGCATCACCCAGACCTTCTTCGCCACGGCCGCGGCCTTCGGCGGCCTGTCGCTCTACGGCTACACGACCAGGCGCGACCTGTCGGCGTTCGGCTCGTTCCTGATCATGGGCGTGATCGGCCTGCTGATCGCGATGCTGATCAACATCGTCCTGCAGTCGTCGGCGCTCGCCTTCGCCATCTCGGCGATCGGCGTGCTGGTCTTCGCGGGCCTGACCGCCTACGACACGCAGAAGATCAAGGAGATGTATTTTGAGGGCGACGTCGCCGACGTTGCCGGCCGCAAGGCGATCATGGGCGCGCTGCGCCTCTATCTCGACTTCATCAACCTGTTCATGTTCCTGCTGCAGTTCATGGGCGACCGCCGCTAAGGGCGTACCCCGGTCTCAGTGGACCAAAGACTTTGCGAAGGGCGGCCCAACGGCCGCCCTTTCTTTTTGCGCAGTCCTTTGCTGTTATCGAGGCAGGAAAGAGAACTGCACAAATTATGAGCATCATCGCCATCAGACCCGCCACCGCGGCCGACCTCGACCGAATCACGGAGATCTATGCCGATGCGGTCACGCATGGCACGGCGAGCTACGAGTTGGAGCCGCCCAGCCGCGCCGAAATGGGCAACCGATTCGACGCTCTGGCGGCCGGCGGCTTTCCGTATCTCGTGGCCGAGAAGAGCGGCGCCGTGCTCGGCTATGCATATGCCGGACCGTTCCGGCCGCGCCCTGCTTACCGATTCGTCATCGAGGATTCGGTCTATGTCGCGCCCGAGGCCAAGGGGCAGGGCGTGGGCTCGCTGCTGATGCAAGCGCTGATCGAGACGGCGCGCGCGGCGGGCTTCCGCCAGATCATCGCGGTGATCGGCGACGGCCATGCCGACAGCGCTTCGGTGCGGCTGCACGAGAGGCTCGGCTTCCGTCATTCCGGGCGCCTGGAAGGCTCCGGCTACAAGCACGGACGCTGGCTGGACACGGTGTTCATGCAGCTTTCGCTGAACGGCGGCGCGGCGCTGCCGCCCGATCCGGATTCGCTGCCGGAGCGGAGGTTTCGCG
Source organism: Mesorhizobium sp. CA14 (assembly GCF_020165195.1). Taxonomy (GTDB): domain Bacteria; phylum Pseudomonadota; class Alphaproteobacteria; order Rhizobiales; family Rhizobiaceae; genus Mesorhizobium. The sequence goes on from NZ_JAIUHR010000011.1 coordinate 13,749, forward strand.
GGGAGCTCAAGCGGAGCTGAAGAGGAATTGAAGAACTGAAGAATTGACGAACTGAAGAACTGAAGAAAGACGACGTCCACACCGGAAGCGCCAGCGCCTCTTTTCCTCAGTTCTTCATTTCCTCAATTCCCCTTTTCCTCACGCCTCGACGACCTTCAGCTTGGCATCGAAGACACCGAGCACGCGGCCGAGTTCCTGGCCGCGCTTGAGGATGCGGCCACCTGCGGCGATGACGGCGAAAGCGCCTTGCCGGCGCGCCAGCTTCGGGTCCTTGACGATCTGGAACAGCGGCACTTCGCTGGCCCGGCGGAAGACGGAAAAGACAGCGCGATCCGTGAGATGGTCGATCGCATAGTCGCGCCATTCATTGGCCGCCACCATGCGTCCGTAAAGCCTCAGGATCTGGTCGAGCTCGCGCCGGTCGAATCGCACCGGCTGGTCGAGGCGGGCGTTGCGCGCCTCATGCAACGGGATCAATATTCCGGATGCTTCCCCATCCTCCGTCCCGCTGCTGTGATCGGTCATGCCTCGATCCTTCGATTGAATCATGCGCCGGCCAAGGTTCGCGCTTTCATGGCGGAATTGCAAGGGCGCGATGGAATTGCTGCGGCCATCTAAGTGCGGGCGGTCGCGCAGTTTCCCAAACGTCCAGTCACGTTTGCGAAACACATGTTGGAATTGGTGATGCTCCGCCACATTCTCACCACAAATAATCCGCGCTCATGCCCCAATGTCCGACGAATTTACCGGCGTTGCCTGAGACGGTTCGGTCCGGCACCGGCTCGTAAACCCCAAGCCCCCCGCCCACGGGTCAGCGTCGGATCGAACCAACCTCGGTTTTTCCTTGGAAAAATCAGGTGCGACGATCCCAAAACCTAAATGACCGGCGTCAGAAGCAAGCTGACGCCGGTTTTTTATTTTTCCTTCTCCCCTTGTGGGAGAAGGTGGCCGCGAAGCGGCCGGATGAGGGGTGCTGGAAGGAATGCGGCACTGATGGATATGGCACGGTGCGGCGCCGGTCGCGAACGTCGCCGCCAAGCTGGAACACCCCTCATCCGTCTCGGCGCTGCGCGCCGATCCACCTTCTCCCACAAGGGAGAAGGGAGAGGGTGCCCCTCTAAAGCCGATCCGGCTTGTGGATGAAGGCGGCGCCGAGGATCGGGCCGGGCGTGCCGTCCTTGCCGACCGACTGCAGCAGCACCGCGCAGCCGCCCTTCTTGACGATCTCGGTCATCGGCAATTCGTAACGCTGCGCCTTGCCGTGCCACATGCCGGCGGTCTGGATGTCGGAAACGGCGTTCCAATAGGTCAGGCTGCGACCGCTGTTCTCGCCCTGGCCGATCTTCACCATCTGCGGCGGATCGAAATAGACGATCACCACATGGGCGTCGGTCGGGCCGTTGCCGGCGTCGCCAGCGTCGATCATGACGCGGTCGCTGGTGCGGCTCACCTTGATGCCGACCCGCATGCCCTCGCCGGTCCTGTCCATCCGGGCCAAGGCGCCATCGACATCCATGCGGCTGGCGCCGTTGACGTGGCTGCGGCCATTGATGACAGCTTGCGGCGTGTAGACGGAGCGGCTGCCGAAGGCGCGCATATAGTCATATTGGCGCTCGGTGTTCTTCTTGTTGCTCAGCGTGTCCTGCCAGCCGAGATAGTCCCAGTAATTGACGTGGTAAGCGAGGGCGATGATGTCGTCCTTGCCGGCGAGCTCGGCGAAGAACTCGTCGGCCGGCGGACAGGAACTGCAGCCCTGGCTGGTGAACAGTTCGACCACGCCCAAGGGCTTGTCGGTTTGAAGCTTGCCGGTCACGGCCTTCTCAGGCTCGGCTGCCAGGGCCACGCCGCCCAACGCCGTAAGGGCCAGCGCTACTGCCGCAAGCCGCAATCGTCCTCGAAATGCCATGACTTTTCCAATTCCCGCCGGTGACGCCGGCCTTGTTCTGATTGCTAAAATATGTGGCAGAAGCGCCAGTCAACGGGAAGTCACGTTGCGGTGAAATTTTTGCTGTTGCAGCCGCAGGTAAGGGCGCAATAGGAGGGGCGGCTGCATTTCAAGGCGCGGTTCGATTCGGGGGCAGCATCCTCACCATGTGGCAAACTCTCCTGACCCCAGTCGATCTCTATTGCGAACGGACGGGGCCTGGACTTTGGGCGGAGCCGGCCAATGCTTTGACCAACCTGGCTTTCATTGCCGCGGGACTATGGGGTGTTCGGCAGGTGCGGCGCTACAAGACCGGCGCCTTCGCCGAAATGCTGGCCTGGTGGGTGGTGGCGATCGGCATCGGCTCGACCTTGTTCCACACCTTCGCCAGCAAAGGCACGATCTGGGCCGACATCCTGCCGATCGCAGGCTTCACGCTGGCCTATACGCTGTTCAACCTGCGGCGTTTCCTGGGCATGGATTGGGGCAAGGCGATCCTCGTCTTCGTCGCCTTCTATATCGTTGCCGGCCTGATCACCTATGCCGTGCCTGACTGGCTGCGCCAGGCTTCGAACGGCACGACGGGCTACCTGCCGCCCTTCCTGGCGCTCGCCTTCTTCGGGGCGTGGGTGGCAGCCACCGGCAACCGGGCCGGCCGGTACAACCTGACGGGGTCGGCGATCTTCGTCGTCTCGGTCATCTGCCGCATGATCGACCCGCTGGTCTGCGCCAGCTTCCCGCTCGGCACGCATTTCCTCTGGCACGTCTTCAACGGGCTGATGCTGGCGGTGTTGCTGGCGGCGACGGCGAGGTTCGGGAAAGCCAAGGGAGTAGGGGAGTAGGGCAGTAGGCAGTAGGCAGTAGGCAGTAGGCAGTAGGTGTCCTGTTTCCCTACTGCCTACTGCCTAAGCCCTACTCCCTGGCCGCTACGCGGCCAAGTCGCGCAGCACGTACTGCAAGATGCCGCCGTTCTTGAAGTAGTCGAGCTCATCCAGCGTATCGATGCGGCAGACGATCGGCACGTTCTTCACCGTGCCGTCGCCGAAGGTCACCTTGGCGACCATCTTCTGGCGCGGCTTGATCGTGTCCAGCCCGTCGATCTCGACCAGCTCGTCGCCCTTCAGGTTGAGCGAGGCCCATGAAGTGCCTTCCTCGAAGACGAAGGGGATGACGCCCATGCCGACCAGGTTGGAGCGGTGGATGCGCTCGAAGGACTGGGCGATGACCGCGCGGACACCAAGGAGATTCGTTCCCTTGGCCGCCCAGTCGCGCGAGGAGCCGTTGCCGTATTCGACGCCAGCGAAGATCACCAGCGGCACGCCCTCCTTCTTGTATTCCATCGCGGCGTCGTAGATCGACATCTCCTCCTTCGAGGGATAGTGGATCGTGTAGCCGCCTTCGCGGCCGTTCTCGCCCAGCATGTGGTTGCGGATGCGGATGTTGGCGAAGGTGCCGCGCATCATCACCTCGTGATTGCCGCGTCGTGTGCCGTACTGGTTGAAGTCGGCGACGCCGACGCCATGCTCGGTGAGATACTTGCCGGCCGGCGAAGCGGCCTTGATCGAGCCCGCCGGCGAGATGTGGTCGGTGGTGATCTTGTCGCCGAAGAGACCCAGCACGCGCGCGCCCTTGATGTCGCCGACCTTGCCGAAGGCACGGCCCATGCCGGCGAAATAGGGCGGGTTCTGCACATAGGTCGAGTGGTCGTCCCAGGCATAGGTCTGGCCTTCCGGCGCCTTGACCTTCTGCCAGTAGGCATCGCCCTTGAAGACGTCGGCATATTTGCGAGCGAACAGCTCGCGGGTGACGTTCTTCTCGATGAACTCCTGTATCTCGGCCGAGGTCGGCCAGATGTCCTTGAGATAGACCGGCTTGCCGTCGCTGCCTTCGCCGAGCGGCTCAGTGTTGAGGTCCCTGGTCACCGTGCCGGCCAGCGCATGCGCCACGACCAGCGGCGGCGAAGCGAGGTAGTTCGCCTGCACGTCCGGCGAGACGCGGCCTTCGAAGTTGCGGTTGCCGGAAAGCACGGCCGCGGCGATCAGGCCCTTATCGTTGATGGTCTTCGAGATCGGCGCCGGCAGCGGCCCGGAATTGCCGATGCAGGTGGTGCAGCCGAAGCCGACCAGGTTGAAGCCGATCTGGTCGAGCTCCTTCTGCAGGCCGGACTTTTCGAGATATTCAGCCACCACCTGGCTGCCGGGGGCGAGCGAGGTTTTCACCCACGGCTTCTGCTTCAGGCCGCGGCGGTTGGCGTTGCGGGCCAAGAGGCCTGCGCCGATCAGCACGCTCGGGTTAGAGGTGTTGGTGCAGGAGGTGATGGCGGCGATGACGACGTCGCCATGGCCAAGATCGTAATCGGTGCCTTCGACAGCGTAGCGCCTCGAGATCTCGGCGGCCTTCTTGTATTCGGTCTCCATCGCCTTGGCGAAGCCGGCGGGGATGTCCTGTAGGGCGACGCGGCCCTCCGGGCGCTTCGGGCCGGCCATCGACGGCACGACGTCGCCGAGGTCGAGCTCGAGCAGGTCGGTGAAGACCGGATCGGCGGAGCCCGCGTCACGCCACATGCCTTGCGCCTTGGAATAGGCTTCGACCAGCGCGATGCGGTTTTCCTCACGACCAGACATGGTCAGATAGCGGATGGTTTCGGAATCGACCGGGAAGAAGCCGCAGGTGGCGCCATATTCCGGCGCCATGTTGCCGATGGTGGCGCGGTCGGCCAGCGTCATGTTGGAAAGGCCGGGGCCGAAGAACTCGACGAACTTGCCGACGACGCCCTTCTTGCGCAGCATTTGGGTGACGGTGAGCACCAGGTCGGTGGCGGTGACGCCTTCCTTGAGCTTGCCGGTGAGGCGGAAGCCGATGACCTCGGGCAAAAGCATGGAGACAGGCTGGCCGAGCATCGCGGCCTCGGCCTCGATGCCGCCGACGCCCCAGCCGAGCACGCCGAGACCGTTGATCATGGTGGTGTGTGAATCGGTGCCGACGCAGGTGTCCGGATAGGCGACGGTTTCGCCGTCGTCCGAATTGGTCCACACGACCTGTCCCAGATATTCGAGGTTGACCTGGTGGCAGATGCCGGTGCCGGGCGGCACGACGCGGAAGTTGCGGAAGGCCTGCTGGCCCCATTTCAGGAATTTGTAGCGCTCTTCGTTGCGCTCATATTCGAGCTCGACATTGCGGGCGAAGGCCATTGGCGTGCCGAACTCGTCGACGATGACGGAATGGTCGATGACGAGGTCGACGGGTACCAGCGGATTGATCTTTTCCGGGTCGCCGCCGAGCGCCTTGATGCCGTCGCGCATGGCCGCGAGATCGACCACAGCCGGAACACCGGTGAAGTCCTGCATCAGCACGCGGGCCGGGCGATAAGCGATCTCGACACCGGCGGTGCCCTTGTCGGTCAGCCAGGCGGCGACCGCCTGGATCGATTCCCTGGTGACCGAGCGGCCGTCCTCATTGCGCAGGAGATTCTCCAGCAGCACCTTCATCGAATAGGGCAGCCGGACGATGCCGGTGAGGCCGTTCTTCTCGGCCTCAGCGAGGTCGAAATAAACATAGTCCGCGCCACCTGCGGTCAGGGTGCGGCGGCAATTGAAACTGTCGAGGGATTTCGTCACGGCGATCCGTCCTTGTCTGTTCAGCCTGAAAGGGAACGGACGCCGTTGGCATGCAATCACGCGCAAAGGTGCGGGTACGGCCATTTCCGCTGTCCGCTCCCAAGCAACCCGAGCCGTTCAAGGCGGCGCGTGCGCTGGTTCGGCGCTAATTCTGATCCCGCGCCGACCGCTGGCACGGATGAACCGCATATAGAGAATTTCCCGGAATAGTTCTAGACAGTCGAAAGACGATTTTGCGTGAGCTGGAAACGGCCGCGGAACGGTGCTTTCGGGACGGGCAAAAATGCGGCTGATCGCCGAAAATCTGGGCGGTGAGCGCGGCGGCGAGACGGTCTTTTCCAACATCGGCTTCGCGCTGGAAAAAGGCGAGGCGCTTATCGTCACCGGGCCGAACGGCGCGGGCAAATCGACGCTGCTGAGGGTGGTCGCCGGGCTGCTGCCGGCCGCCCGGGGAAAGGTGCTTATCGAAGGTGACGGCGAGGCTTTCCCGACAGTCGCCTCCGCCTCGCATTATCTCGGCCATCTCAACGCGATGAAGACGGCGCTCAGCGTCGAGGAGAATCTCGGCTTCTGGCGGGCGTTTCAGGGGGAGCCCGGACTGGACGTCGAAGAGGCGCTGGAGACGGTGGCGCTCGACGGTCTCGGACATCTGCCCTTCGGCTATCTGTCGACGGGGCAGAGGCGACGGGCGTCGATCGCCAGGCTTCTGGTCAGCCGGCGGCCGGTCTGGCTGCTCGATGAGCCGACGGCCGGGTTGGACAAGGCCTCGGAGGAGCGGTTCGCGGGGGTGATGCGGGGACATCTGCAGGATGGAGGGATCGTGGTGGCGGCAACGCATCTGCCGCTGGGGTTGGAAGGGGCGAAGGCGTTGAGGATGGGGGAGACCATCTGATGTTGACGCGAGGCACCCCCCTCTGTCCTGCCGGAACCGGCCCTTCGCTGTCGCTCCGGGCGTTCGTCGTTCGAAAAGCCAAGCAGTTGGCTTTTCATCCGCTGCGCGGACCTCTCCTCACCCCCCGCAAGGGGGGAGGTTGGCAGCTTCGACGCCGGCATCTCCTTTTCGACGTCGGTGATTGGCGAAAGCCTGCGCGACATTCGATCTCCCCCCTTGCGGGGGAGATGGCCGGCAGGCCAGAGGGGGGTGTGCCGGAGCGCCAGCCTCGCCAAGGGATTCCCTCTTAATGTGGGCCCTCTTCCTCCGCGACATCCGCCTCTCCATCCGCGCCGGCGGCGGAGCCTTGATCGGCGTCATCTTCTTCCTCGCCGTCATCGTCACCATTCCCTTCGGCGTCGGACCCGACCTAAACCTGTTGTCGCGCATAGGCCCGGCGATCCTGTGGATCGCCGCTTTGCTCGCCTGCCTGCTCGGGCTCGACCGCCTGTTCCAGGCCGACCGCGAGGACGGCTCGCTGGATCTCCTGGTGCTCAATGGCGACCGCCACATGCTGGGGTTGACGGTGCTGACGAAATGCCTGGCGCATTGGACCGGCAGCGTGCTGCCGCTGGTGGTCGCGGCACCTCTGCTCGGCCTGTTCATGAATATGGAGCCGCTAGGCATAGGCGCCACGGCGCTCACATTGCTCGTCGGCACGCCGGCCATCACCTTCATCGGCGCAGCGGGCGCCGCGGTGGCGGTGGCGCTGCCGCGCGGCGGATTGCTCATTTCGGTGCTGGTGCTGCCGCTCACCATTCCGGTGCTGATCTTCGGCGTTTCGGCGAGCTATGGCGCTGTCGCCGATCCGGCGCCGTTCCTGCAGCCTTTCCTCATTCTTGCCGCGCTGACGCTGTTTCTTGCGGTGCTCGGTCCCCTGGCGGCGGCGCTGGCGCTGCGGCACGGGACGGATTGAGGCGACGAGGACGTTCCTTCACTGCGGCACCGCGGCAAATTGCGGACCGGCCGGCGCGAGGTTATGGAAAGAAATGATCGAAACGGTTGACATGGCTACGAGCAGGGAGCGGTCGCAATGAGCGCGCACGCCCTGTTCGTCACCGCCGCCTATGCCATCACCGCCGTCGTGCTCGCCGGGCTGATCGGCTGGATCCTGCTCGACCAGCGGGCGCGCAGGCGCGAGCTTGCCGCGCTGGAAGCGGCCGGGGTGCGGCGGCGTTCCGACAAGGCCATCAAGCCATGAGCCTCGAAACCGAAGCTTCGGCGCCGCGCCGCCGCCTGTTCGTGCTACTGCCGCTCTTGGTATTCCTGGGGTTGGCGGGGCTTTTCCTGTCGCAGCTGCTCTCGGGCCGCGATGTTTCGGAAATCCCTTCGGCGCTGATCGGCCTGCCGGCGCCGCAGACCAATCTGCCGCCGCTCGAAGGGACGAGCCTGCCGGGACTCGAGTCAAAAGACTTTGCCGGCAAGGTGACGCTGGTCAACGTGTTCGCTTCCTGGTGCGCGCCGTGCCGGGAAGAGCATCCGGTGCTGCTCGGCTTGTCGCAGGACAAGCGCTTCAGGCTCGCCGCGCTGAACTACAAGGACCAGCCCGAAAACGCCCGCCGCTTTCTTGGCGATCTCGGCAATCCGTACCAGGCGATCGGCGTCGATCCAGCCGGACGCGCGGCGATCGACTGGGGTGTCTATGGCGTGCCGGAGACCTTCGTCATCGGCAAGGACGGCAAGATTGCCTACAAGCATGTCGGGCCGCTGACGCCGGACTCCGTGAGGGCGTTGCTATGGCCGCAGATCGAGAAGGCGCTGGCGGCGCCGGGTTGATGCGGCGGCGCCCCCTCATCCGGCCGCTTCGCGGCCACCTTCTCCCCGAGGGGAGAAGAGATTGGCGCCGGCGCCTAACTGCTCCTCACCCCTTGGGGAGAGGTCGGATTGCCCGCAATTCGGTTGGCAATCCGGGTGAGGGGGGATTTCCCCGGGCCTGCCGCTCAGCCGTAGATCTGCTTGTGGATCTGGTAGAGCATCTCGGAACGGTCGGCGCGCAGATCGGCGAGATCGCGGCTGGACAGGTTCTCGATTTCGGCGACGAGGCGGTTGTAGTGACGACGCTTGGCCATGCTGGCGCGGGCGCGGGAGACAAGATTGTCGAACATGACAGGGTTCCTTCTTCGTTATTCCTCCCTGACGATTGCGAGCATGACATAGGAATGGTGCGTTGCAAAAGAAAGATGTTGCAATGCACCATTGCGTTCAGCGCATAGCCGGTTAATTGTGGGCGAACGGGCTATGTGCCCAGCGCGGCGCGCAAGACCCGACCGTTTCACGTATTTCCCATCTGTCTTGTCCTACAAATTACAAGCCTCCCGTCTTGCCAGAACGGCTGCGGGCTGGCTTGATCCGCCCGTCACCTGATGCCGGGAGGAAATTGATGGCGGCCGCTGACTATTACGAAATTCTCGATCCGCGCTTCGCGCGCCTGTTCAATGGCAACGCGCAGGTGGAAAAGCTGTTCACCGGATGCCGCTGGGCGGAAGGACCGGCCTGGTTCGCTGCCGGCCGCTATGTCGTCTGGTCCGACATCCCCAACAACTGCATGCTGCGCTATGACGAGACCGACGGCAGCGTCAGCGTGTTCCGGCAGCCGTCCGGCAATTCCAACGGCAACACTGTCGACCGGCAGGGCCGGCTAGTGACCTGCGAGCATTCCGGCCGCCGCGTCAGCCGCACCGAGCATGACGGCTCGGTCACCACCATCGCCGAGAAATGGAAAGGCAAGCGGCTCAACTCGCCCAACGACGTGGTGGTGCGCTCCGACGGCTCGATCTGGTTCACCGATCCGAGCTACGGCATCGACAGCGACTATGAGGGCGACAAGGCCGAAAGCGAGATCGGCGCCTGCAACGTCTATCGCGTCGATCCGGAGACGGGCGATGTCGAGGCCGTCATCACCGACATGGTGCGGCCGAACGGGCTCGCCTTCTCGCTCGATGAAAGCCTGCTCTATGTCGTCGACACCGGTCGCACGCATGGCGAGAAGAACCCTGCGCATATGCGCGTCTTCAATGTCGGCGAGCACGGCAAGAAGATTTCGGGCGGCAAGGTGTTCGCCGACTGCACCGCCGGTCTGTTCGACGGGTTCCGGCTCGATTCGGACGGGCGCATCTGGACAAGTGCGGCCGACGGTATCCATTGCTATGACCCGGACGGCACGCTGATCGGCAAGGTCAAGGTCCCGGAAGTGACCGCCAACTGCGTGTTCGGGGGCAACAAACTCAACTGTCTCTACATCGCCGGCACCACCTCGCTCTATATGGTGCGGCTGATGGTGAATGGGGCCAAGACCTATTGATAGCGAGGCATATCAGCGGGAGAGAAAAATGCCGTTCGTCAACATCCGCATCGTCAAGGAAGTGATCGCCGCCGATCCGGCCGGCAAGAAGGCTGACATCGCCAAGAAAGTGACCGCGGCCATCATGGACGCCACCGGGCTTAGCAATGACGACGTCTGGGTGGTGTTCGAGGAGGTCAACGCCCGCGACTGGTATGTCGGCAAGACCGATGTCGAGACGCGGAGGAAGGGGTAGCGGCTCTCCCTTCTCCCACAAGGGGCACAAGGGGAGAAGGGGAAGACGCGCCACTCATCGTCCGCCAATAAATCTCACGAAAGCCTCGATCGCGTCGCACATCGCCTGTCGGTTCGCCGGCTCCGCCAGGATCGCTTCCACCTCCGCCGGCTTCTTGCCCAGCAGCGCGATCTCCAGCGTCCTCTCCTCATACATCGCGAACGACATCGTCCGCATGATCTCGGCAAGTGCTGCCCGCGCGTAGAGCGAGCGGGGCGAGGCGTGGACCAGCATTGCCGGCTTGCCCACCGCCGCGTCGCGCGAGACCAGCCAGTCCAGTGCGTTCTTCATGCCGCCGGGCACGCCATGCGCATATTCCGGGCAGGAGACGATGACGCCGTCTGCGCGGGTGATCATCTCGATCAGCTCTGCCGCTTCGGGCGGCGTGCGCTCGCCCTCGTCGTCGGGGTTGAAGATCGGCAGCCGGCCGAGCCCATCATAGACCTGGACACGGCAGCCCGCGGGCGCGTTGGCTGCCAATGCCGCCACCAGGGCCGAGTTGGTCGAGGCAGCGCGCAGGCTGCCTGATATGGCGATGATCTCGATCAAGGGAGAGCCGGACGAAGAGTTGAGTCGTCCGGCAAGCCTACCACATGGTCTGGCGGTAATCGTGGTCCAGCTCGCGGTCGATCTCGCCGGCGCTTTCGCTGAGCGCCAGCTGGTCGCGGATGATCTGGCCGAGCGTCGGCAAGGTCGCGCGATCGTACCAGGTTTCCGGCTTCCACAGATCGGAGCGCATGAAGGCCTTGGCGCAGTGCATATAGGCGGCCTTAACCGCCACCACGATCACGCTCTGCGGTTCCTTGCCGTCGACAGCCAGGCGTTCGCGCAAGGTGGGATCGACGGTGATGCGAGCGTCGCCGTTGACGCGCAGCGTCTCGTTCATGCCGGGGATGAGGAAGAGCAGCCCGACCGACGGGTTGCGGATGATGTTTTCCAGCGTGTCCAGCCGGTTGTTGCCGGGACGGTCGGGGATGGCGATGGTGGAGTTGTCGAGGATGGCGGCGAAGCCGGGCTTGTCGCCTTTCGGCGTCACGTCGGCATTGCCGGTGCCGTCGGAGGAGCCGATCAGCACGAAGGGGCTCTTGCCGATGAAGGAACGGCAATGGCCGTCGAGGGCTTTGAGCTCCTTGCGGATCGAGCCGTCGGTCGGCCGGGGCGTCTTGTAGATCGTCCTCAGCTCGTCATGCGTGGTGAGGAACTCCATGCTGCCCCCTGACGGCCCTTAATTCCCGGCCTTCTCTTGCTTGTGCTTTTCCTCAAGCGAGTGGCGCATGATCAGCGGCATCTGGCTGAAGGTGAACAGCAAGGTGATCGGGATCGTGCCCCAGACCTTGAAATAAAGCCAGGTCGCTTCGGAAAAGTTGCGCCAGACGACCTCGTTGAGCACGGCGAGGAAGAGGAAGAACAGCCCCCAGCGAAAGGTCAGCTTGCGCCAGCCCTCGGCATCGAGCTGGAAGGCGGAATCGAAGACGTAGCCAAGCAGCGACCGGCCGAACAGCAGCCCGCCGAGCAGCGTGACGCCGAACAGCGAGTTGATGATCGTCGGCTTCATGAAGGCGAAGGTCTTGTCCTGCAGGTAAAGAGCCAGCGCGCCGAAGACGAAGACGACGATCGCCGAGACCAGCGGCATCAGCGGCAGGCTGCGCGTGAGCAGCCATGAGGCGCCGAGCGAAAGCGCGGTCGCCACCATGAAGAAGGCGGTGGCAATCAGGATCGGCTCGCCGAGATGGGCGAGCACCGGGAATTTCTCGGCCAGCCACTCGCCGCGGATGGTGGTGAAGAAGAACACCAGGCCCGGACCCAGTTCGAGCAGGAACTTCAAGCCGGGATTCATCGGCTTGCGGCGTGGATCGGACGGGTCGCGTTCGAGGATGTTCATAAAAGTCCTTCTTGCGCATGATCTGGCCGAAAAGCAGGCGGCCTTTCAAGATCACGCCTTTGTTCAGGCGACGCCGGCGATCGCTCTCGCAAACTCGCTGGCGGAAAACGGTTCGAGGTCGTCGACCTGCTCGCCGACGCCGATGAAATAGACCGGCAGCCGGTGCTTGGCGGCGATCGCCACCAGAATACCGCCGCGCGCCGTGCCGTCCAGCTTGGTCATCACCAGCCCGTTGACGCCGGCGACGTTGCGGAAAATCTCGACCTGGTTCAGCGCATTCTGGCCGGTGGTGGCGTCGACCGTCTGCAGCACCGTGTGCGGCGCTTCGGGATCGAGCTTGCCCAGCACGCGCACGATCTTTTCCAGCTCGGCCATCAGCTCGGTCTTGTTCTGCAGGCGCCCGGCCGTGTCGATGATCAGCACGTCGGAGCCGGCCTCCTTGGCCCTCTCGAAGGCATCATAGGCGAGGCCCGCGGCATCCGCGCCGAGCTTGGTGGCAATGACGGGCGATTTCGTGCGCTCGCCCCAGATCTTGAGCTGCTCGATCGCGGCGGCGCGGAACGTGTCGCCGGCGGCCAGCATCACCTTCAGGCCGCCATCGGTGAGCTTGGCGGCGAGCTTGCCGATGGTGGTGGTCTTGCCGGTGCCATTGACGCCGACGACCAGGATGACATGCGGCTTGTGGCTGAGGTCGAGCTCGAGCGGTTTTGCCACCGGCGTCAGCACCTTTTCCACCTCCGCCGCCATCACGGCGCGGACTTCAGCGTCGGAAACGTCGCGGCCATAGCGGCTGGAGGCGAGCGAATCGGTGACGCGAAGCGCGGTCTCCACGCCGAGATCGGCGCGGATCAGCACGTCCTCCAGATCCTGCAGCGTGTCCTCGTCCAGCTTTCGCTTGGTGAAGACGCCGGCGATGTTGCCGGTGAGCTCGCGCGAGGAGCGGGCAAGCCCTTCGCGCATGCGCTGGAACCAGGAGCGCCGCGGCGCCGGCTCCGGCGCCTTTTGCGGCTCGGCTTTCGGCTCGACCTTTTTTGAGACCGTCACCTTGCCGGCGGCGGGAGCGGGCTGCGTAACGGGCGCCAACTCTACCGCCCCCTCGATGGGGGAGGCCCCGAGCGCAGCTCGGGGGTGGGGGTGACCCGCGTCGGCGCCGTCACCCCGCCCCGCCACTCCGTGGCGACCCTCCCCATCGAGGGGAGGGTGGGGCGCTGGAGCTTCTTCCTTCTCCCCGTCTCTATACGGGGAGAAGGTGCCGGCAGGCTGATGAGGGGTGGCGCCGGTTTGCGAGGATGGCTCGATGGCGGGCGGCGCCGCTGGCGGAACCTCGATGGGCGCCGGCGTTTCGACCGGGACTTCGGCAGGCGGCGCCGGCACTTCGACCGGCGGCTGCTCAGGCTGCGGTTCCGGACGCGAAGGCTCGATGTCCGGCCGAGTCGGCGCAGGTGCGGGCACTTCCTGCGGAGCAGGTTCCGGTGGCAAAGGCTCGGGTTGTACCGGCGGCACTTCCTCGGGGGCAGGCGGCTCCGGCTTCTCGGGCACCGGTTGCGGCTCTTCTTCCGGCTCGGGCTGCGGCAGCGGTTCCGGCTCGGCGGGAACGATCGGCTCGGGCGTCGGCGGAATGGTTGGAGCAGGTTCGGGCTTCGGCTCTTCGGGGACCGGTTGAGGGGTGGGCTCTACCTCGATGGGGGAGGTCCCGAGCGCAGCTCGGGGGTGACCCACGTCGGCGCCGTCACCCCGCCCCGCCACTTCGTGGCGACCCTCCCCATCGAGGGGAGGGTGGGGTGCCTGCTCAGCCTCGGGCTTCAGCGTGTCCAGCGCGTCCCATTTGATCGGCGGCAAAGGGGCCGTCTCGTCGACGCGCTCCTCGACAACTTCTTTCTTGCCGAACGAAAATATCTTCTTGAAGAAACCAGCCATGCGTCTCGCAGTCTCAGGCGGCTTGCGCGGCAGAGGGCGCCGCAATCAGTCGGGCGCCGTCATGGCCGGTGATCGTGGCATCGACGATCTCGCCGGGCGCGCCCGTATCGATCGCGGCCAGCGTAAACCCTTCGGTGCGGCCGAGCCCGTCGCGTTCGACGAGGATCGATTGCCGCGTGCCCGGCAGCGACGACAGATGACTGCGATAGGCGGCCTCGCCGGCGGCGCGCAGCCTTGCGGCGCGCGCCTTCACCACCTCGCGGCGGACTGGCGGCATGCGCGCGGCGGGCGTGCCCTCGCGCGGCGAGAACGGGAAGACGTGGAGATGCGTCAGGCCGCATTCCTCGACGATCTTCTCCGAATTCTTAAACATGTCCTCGGTCTCGGTCGGAAAGCCGGCGATGATGTCGGCGCCGAAGACGACGCCGGGACGCAGCTTGCGCACATCCTCGCAGAAGCGGATCGACTGGTCGCGCAAATGGCGACGTTTCATGCGCTTCAGGATCATGTCGTCGCCCGATTGCAGCGACAGATGCAGATGCGGCATCAGCCTGGGTTCGGTGGCGATCGCGTCGAGCAGGTCGTCGTCGGCTTCGATGGAATCGATCGAGGACAATCTCAGCCGCTTCACGTCCGGCACCTGGCGAAGGATCGTCTTCACCAGTTTTCCCAGCTTTGGCGCACCCGGCAGGTCGGCGCCGAAGCTGGTCATGTCGACGCCGGTCAAAACGATCTCGGCATAGCCGTTGCCGGCCAGGCGCTTGACCTGCTCGACCACGGCGCCCATCGGCACCGAGCGTGAATTGCCGCGACCATAGGGGATGATGCAGAAGGTGCAGCGATGGTCGCAGCCATTCTGCACCTGCACGAAAGCGCGCGCCCGGCCCTCGATGGCGTCGACCATGTGGCTTGCCGTCTCGCGCACCGAAAAAATGTCGTTGACGCGCGCCTTCTCGGTATCGTTGACGCCGAAATCGGGCAGCGCGCGATAGGAGTTGGCCTTCAGCTTCTCCTCATTGCCGAGCACGAGGTCGACCTCGTCCATGGCGGCGAAATTCTGCGGCTCGGTCTGCGCCGCGCAGCCGGTGACGATGATGCGGGCCGAAGGGTTCTCGCGGCGCGCCTTGCGGATCGCCTGCTTGGCCTGGCGCACCGCTTCCGCCGTGACGGCGCAGGTGTTGAAGATGAAGGCGCCGCCTTGGAGCGCGCCGAGGCCGGCGTTTTCGGCCTCGCGGCGCATCACTTCCGATTCATAGGTGTTGAGGCGGCAGCCGAAGGTGACGACGTCTACACCTGTCGTGGTGGAGGCTTGGGATTCCAAGCCTTTTCCAAGGGCGGACATCAGGCGGCGCTTTCGGTGTCGCGGGCCCAGGCGCCGGTCGAGGGATCGAAGCTGCCGGAAAATTCCCATTCGGCAGCACCGGTCAGGATGACGTGATCGTCGTCGCGCCATTCGACATTGAGCTCGCCGCCGCCGGGCGTCAGCAGCGAGACGCTGCGGCCGGTGCGCCTGGTGCGGGCCGCCGCCACCACGGCGGCGCAAGCGGCCGAGCCGCAGGCCCTGGTGAGGCCGGCGCCGCGCTCCCAGGTGCGTATGATCATGGTTTCAGGCGACGTGACCTGAGCGATGGTGATGTTGGCGCGCTCCGGGAAGATCGGATGGTTTTCGAGCAGCGGGCCGAAGCGATCGAGCTCATAGGACCAGACATCATTGTCGACCCAGAAGATCACGTGCGGGTTGCCCATCGACACTGCCGAGGGCGAATGCAGCACCGGCGCGTCGATCGGGCCGATCTGCAGCTCGATCATGCGGGTATCGCGAAACTCTTCTGCCAGCGGGATTTCCTGCCAGCCGAAGCGCGGCTTGCCCATGTCGACCGAGATCAGGCCGTCGGCATGCTCCTCGGCATTCAGGACGCCGGCGCGAGTCTCGAAGGTGAAGCGCTTCTGCCCGGTCTCGGCGGCCAGAGCCTGCACGACACAGCGCGTGCCGTTGCCACAGGCCTGCGCGCTGGTGCCGTCGGAGTTCAGGATGTCGATATAATAGGCGGTACCTGGCGTCCGCGCATCATGGATCGCCATGATCTGGTCGAACTTGGTCGCTGCGTCGCCATTGAGGGCGATCGCGGCGGCCGCCGTCACCTTATCGGCACGCCCGCGCATATCGGCAACGATGATCTCGTTGCCGATGCCGTTCATCTTGGCGAAGGGGGCGGTGCCTGCCATCTAACCGGTCATTCCAATCCGTTGGCCAATCCGTTTGGGCGCTATATGGCGGAAACGGGCGGGAATTACCAGTCCGGCGTGGCTCTGGCGATGACCAAGTGGTCCGCAGCGATGACCTGCCGGTCGCGCTGCGACGACCTGACGGTCGCGCTGCGACGACCTGACGGTCGCGCTTACGTGACAGCGAAGACGCCGAGCACGATCAGCAGGAAGATGATCAGCACGATGCCGATGAGGATGCGCGCACCGGTAGCAGCCGCGCCTGCCAACGCCGGCATGCCGAGCAGGCTCGCGGCGGCGGCAATGATGAGAAGAATGATGATCCACCTGATCATGGGAAGCTCCGGCGAATTGCGTCGCCGGATCAACGCGTTTGGCGGGTTTGGGTTCCTTTGTAGATGGCCGGTACATCCCAGACTTCACCGGGCCGCATGGCGCGGAAACGCTCCGGCGGCACGTCTTCCGCCCCAAGCGCCTCGGCCAGTTTCTGCGCCGGTTCGTCGATCGGCTCGTCGGTGAGATGGAAGGTGCCCCAGTGGCAGCCGGCGGCGAAGGCGGCGTTGCACAGCTTCATGCCCTGCACGGCCTCCTGCGGGTTCTGGTGCTGCGGCGCCATGAACCAGCGCGGCTCATAGGCGCCGATCGGCAGGATGGCGAGGCGGAAGCCGCCATGCTTTTGCGCCATCAGCCGGTAGTTGATGCCGTCATGGAAGCCGGTGTCGCCGGCGAAATAGATCTTGCTGCCCATCGTCTCGATGACGAAGCCCGCCCACAGCGCCATACGGCGGTCGCGCCCGCCGCGCGCCGACCAGTGATGCGCCGGCTCGACATGGATGGTGGCGGCGCCGATGTCGACCCGGTCGCCCCAATCATGCGCGCCGAGCCGCATGCCCGGCACGGCGCGGCCGATGACGGCGTCGTTGCCGAGCGGCGTGATCACCAGCGGGTCGTGGCTCTCCTTCAGCCGCTTCAGCGTGGCGAGGTCGAGATGGTCATAGTGATTGTGGCTGACCAGGACCAGATCGATCGGCGGCAGGTCGGCAAAGGCAATGCCCGGCGCATTGACCCTTCTCGGGCCGGCAAAGGCGAAGGGCGAGGCGCGCTCCGACCACACCGGATCCGTCAGAATGTTCAACCCGGCGGTCTGGATGAGAAGCGAGGCATGACCGACCATGGTGAGCCGAAGTGTGCTGCCACCCACCCGTCCGTCCGGTTTTGCCGGCGGATGGGGGCTTGGCCAGGCGGCCGGCCATTTCGCCCGCTTGCCGCCGAACTGCCATCTCAGGAGATCGCTGAAGCGTCCGGGCGGCTTGCCGCCGGGGTTGAAGAACAAGGCGCCGTCGAAATGATCGCTGGGCGGGCCGCTGTAATAGCGGTTGGCGGTTCTTTTTCTTGCGGCCATTCACGCTCCCGCCGGCTCGGTCTCTCCTGAGATAAGGACGCGTCCGCCTGGCGCAAGCATTTTGCTGGCGAATGCCAATGGGCGAAGCCCGCTTCATTTAGGATCGGGAAAGAGGGGGTAACCGACATGGCGATGAAGCGGACCAAGACACCGTGGATGAAGGCCGAGGATTTCGGCCGCTCGCTGCCGCTTGGAGTCGGCGTCAACCTGCTGGTCACCGACATGGCGGCGATGGAGGCTTTCTGCCGCGACGTGCTTGGCGCCCGGATCATCTATGCCGACGAGGATTTCGCGGCGGTCGAGCTTTTGGGCTCGGTCTTCATGCTGCATGCCGACCATTCCTATCTCGACAATCCGATGACCGGTGTCACTTCCGGCGCCGAGACACGCGGCGCCGGTATCGAGCTGCGCCTTACGGCGCCGATCCGGATGCGGTCGAGAAAAAGGCGGCGGCGCTCGGCCACATCGTGCTGGCTGGCTCGATCGACAAGCCGCATGGCCTGCGCGAATGCTACATCGTCGGCCCGGACGGCTATGTGTTCGTGCCGAGCGCCAGGATTTAACGACAATATTTCAATAGCTTGAGGTGACCGCATCGAGCATCGCCCCCGGTGCTGCCCGCTCGCTGCGATAAATTTACAACAGCCGGCTCGAAAACCCTATTTTAACCATATCGGGTTGAAATTCTGCCACCTTCGCCGTCTTGGTGAAGCGAAGATTACGCGGATGGCTCCCCCCGGCCGGATCCGACGGAGGTTTTGATGAATTTTTCGATGACCCGCACCTTTTCGCGGCCCCGCCTCTTTTCGAAGGGCAGCCTTGTGGCCGTATCGCTGGCCGCGCTGGTTGCGAGCGGCTGCTCGACCTCGCGCTTCTCGTCGATGGACGACCAGCAGCCGGCGCCGCTGACGCCGGCGCCGTCCGGGACGGTGACGCAGAATCAGCTGCCGCCGCCGGCTTCCCCCGGCACCACCGATCCGTCGCAATTCCCGACCGCGCCGAAGAACACCCAGGTCGCCTCGCTGCCGCCGGACGGCGCGGCGCCCGCCGGCGCCACCGATCTCACCGCGGCCAGCGTCGCCGGAGTGTGGAACGTCAATGTCTCCGGGCAGAGCTGCAAGGTGGCGACGCCGCAGACCAAGTTCGGCGCCGGCTACCGCGCCGGTCCGCTGCACTGCCCGGCGCCGATCGACGGCATCAAGTCGTGGAATGTCGCCGGCAAGCAGCTGACGCTTTACGACGAAAATGGCGGCACGCTGGCCAGGCTCTATTCGTCCGGCGGCGAAAAGTTCGACGGCCAGACTTCCAACGGGCAGCCGATCTCGCTTACAAGATAACGCAAGGGTGTGCTGATATTCAGGTGAGGCCGGCCTGCAAATGCCGGCTTCCGGCCTTCGCCGGCCGAAGCACTTAGGAGTGGCGTGGCAGTTAAATTAAGGCTATGGCCGGCGAAGGCCGGTGCTCACGTACTTCAAGTACGCTCCGCTCCGGTTCCCGGAACCCGCCATTTTCGACTCGGCCTGACCTGAATCTCAACACACCCTGGCCCTTCCTCAGGCGTTCCGCGCAAAAAAATGCAAAAGACCGGACCCATGCATCTGCGCGACGGTATCCAGACCCACGCGACCGTCAGGCAGCGCTACGACCATCTCGTCCAGAGCGGGGCGGTCGGGCGCGACCCGGCGCAGGAGCGGATCGTCGCCGCGCTCGACCGGTTGATCGACGAGATCTCGGCCAAAAGGCTGGCGCATAAATCGAGCGCGCTGGGCTGGCTGTTCGCGGCCAAGCGTCAGCCGCGCGAGCCGGTCAAAGGCCTCTACATCCATGGCGGCGTCGGTCGCGGCAAGACCATGCTGATGGACATGTTCTTCGAGCTGTTGCCGGTCCGGCGTAAGCGCCGCGTGCATTTCAACGACTTCATGGCCGATGTGCAGGACCGCATCCAGAGGCACCGGCAGGCGCGCAAGGAAGGCACGATCAAGGAAGACGACCCGATCCCGCCGGTGGCGCGGGCGCTCGCCGATGAAGCCTGGGTGCTGTGCTTCGACGAGTTCTCCGTCACCGACATCGCCGACGCGATGATCCTGTCGCGGCTGTTCTCGGCGCTGTTCGCCAATGGCGTGGTGCTGGTCGCCACCTCCAATGTGGCGCCGGAGAACCTTTATCGCGACGGGCTGAACCGCCAGCTCTTCCTGCCGTTCATCTCGTTGCTCGAGCGCAATGCCCATGTGATGACGCTCGATGCAGAGAAGGACTACCGGCAGGAAAAGCTCAACCGCCAGCCGGTCTATGTCACGCCGGACGACGCCGCGGCCGAGCGCGCGCTCGACGAGGCCTGGAAGGCAATGACGCATGGCCAGCCGACCGGCGAGGTGACGCTGACGCTGAAAGGCCGCCAGCTTGTCGTGCCGCGCGCCGCCGGCGACGCGGCGCGCTTTTCCTTTGGCGACCTCTGCGAAAAGCCGCTCGGCGCGCGCGACTATCTGGCGATCGCCGGCCGTTTCTCGACCGTTTTCATCGACCATGTCCCGGTGCTCGGCGAAGGCAAGCGCAACGAGGCCAAGCGCTTCATCCTTTTGATCGACACGCTCTACGATCACCATATGCGTTTGGTGATGAGCGCCGCGGCGCCGCCCGACCGGCTCTATACGGCCAAGCGCGGCACCGAAGTGTTCGAATTCGAGCGAACAGCCTCGCGCCTGGTCGAGATGCAAAGCCGCGACTGGCTGGACGACTGGGCGGAACGGCGCGATGCGGACGCGTCGACCGCCGAGGCAAGGCAGGCTAAGGGGTAGCCTCCTTACCTTCGTCATCCTCGGGCTTGACCCGAGGATCATTCCGTGACGTCCGAAACATGGAACACGGCGGAGCAGAATTCTGAACCGTTCCAAAGCTTTAGCGTCACGACATGGATCCTAGGGTCTGCGCGGTCGCTTCGCTCCTTGCTCCGCCTTAGGATGACGAGGGCGGAGGCGTTTCGACCAACTTCGAAAGCCGATACACATACATTACAAAATCCTCCGCCTTCTCGTGCGGCTCCTTTCGCGCCTCATAAAGCGCCCGCGCCGGCTCGTTGTCGGGCTCGGTGCCGACCCAGGCTTCCTCGCAGCCATGGGCGCGGCCGATCTCGAACATGGCATCGAGCATCTTTCGGGCGATGCCTTGCCGCTGGAAAGGCGGCGCCACGCCGACCTCGTCGATGTAAAGCTCGCTTACCTTGTCGGGATGGCGATGAATGACAGCGGCGCATTGGCCGACGACAATGCCGTCGACCATGGCCACGATCATGAAATGGCCTGGCGAGTTGAGATAGGCAGCGACGCGGTCCGGTCGCACCGGCTCGTCGAACACCTCCTCGGCCACCCGCATCACAACCGCGTCATCGCCGGGATGAAGCCTTCGGATTTCGACGTTCATTGTGTAAATTCTCCTCAGTCGGCTCATGAATTTTGACGTTTACGTAATTCCCGAAGCATCTAACCGATTGAAAACACTGAGGTCAAAATAATCGTTTGAATTTTTCTCTGGCCGGCGTTATTCGGTGCGGCCAAATCTCGCGGTTTCCCGCATCCTTTCGGCCTCCCCGGCCCGTCACGACTTCGTCACAGACAAAGGAAAACATCCTCCCATGGCACGCAACAAGATAGCGCTCATCGGCTCGGGCATGATCGGCGGCACGCTCGCCCATATGATCGGCCTCAAGGATCTCGGCGACGTGGTGCTGTTCGACATCGCCGAGGGTATTCCGCAGGGCAAGGGTCTCGACATCGCGCAGTCTTCACCGGTCGACGGCTTCGATTCCCGGCTGACCGGCGTCAACGACTATGCCGGCATCGAGGGCGCGGATGTGTGCATCGTCACCGCCGGCGTGCCGCGCAAGCCCGGCATGAGCCGCGACGACCTTCTCGGCATCAACCTCAAGGTGATGGAACAGGTCGGCGCCGGGCTGAAGAAATATGCGCCGAAGGCCTTCGTCATCTGCATCACCAACCCGCTCGACGCGATGGTGTGGGCGCTGCAGAAGTTCTCCGGCCTGCCGACCAGCCATGTCGTCGGCATGGCCGGCGTGCTCGACAGCGCCCGCTTCCGCTATTTCCTGGCCGACGAGTTCAAGGTCTCGGTCGAGGACGTCACCGCCTTCGTGCTCGGCGGCCACGGCGATTCGATGGTGCCGATGATCCGCTATTCGACTGTGGCCGGCATCCCGCTGCCCGATCTCGTCAAGATGGGCTGGACCTCGAAGGAGAAGCTCGACCAGATCGTGCAGCGCACCCGCGACGGCGGCGCCGAGATCGTCGGCCTGTTGAAGACCGGTTCGGCCTATTACGCGCCGGCGGCTTCCGCGATCGCAATGGCCGAATCCTACCTCAAGGACAAGAAGCGCGTGCTTCCGTGTGCTGCGCATCTCTCGGGCCAGTATGGCGTGAAGAACACCTATGTCGGCGTTCCGGTGGTGATCGGCGCCGGTGGCGTCGAGCGCGTCATTGAGATCGATCTGTCCAAGGCCGAGCAGAAGATGTTCGACAATTCGGTCGCTGCGGTCCAGGGCCTGACCGAGGCCTGCACCAAGATCGCCCCGCATCTCGCCGGCAAGTAATCTCGCGGCAAGCAACCCTCCCCGGAGACCAAGCGCATGAACATCCATGAGTATCAGGCCAAGGCGCTGCTGAAGACGTTCGGCGCGCCGGTCGCAAGCGGCGTTCCGGTGTTCAAGGCAAGCGAGGCGGAAGCCGCCGCCAAGGCGCTGCCCGGCCCGCTCTATGTCGTGAAGAGCCAGATCCATGCCGGCGGCCGCGGCAAGGGCAAGTTCAAGGAACTCGGCCCCGACGCCAAGGGCGGCGTGCGGCTGGCGAAGTCGGCGGCGGAAGTCGTCGCCAACGCCAACGAGATGCTCGGCCACACGCTGGTCACCAAGCAGACAGGTCCGGCCGGCAAGCAAGTTAACCGCCTCTATATCGAGGACGGCGCCGACATCGCCCGCGAGCTATATCTGTCGATCCTGGTCGACCGTTCGGTCGGCCGTATCGCCTTCGTCGTCTCGACCGAGGGCGGCATGGACATCGAGACGGTCGCGCATGACACGCCCGAAAAGATCGTCACCGTCGCCATCGACCCGGAAAAAGGCGTGACGGCGGATGACGTCAAGAAGCTCAATGCCGCGCTGAAGCTCGACGGCGATGCGGCGAAGGATGGCGGCACGCTGTTCCCGATCCTCTACAAGGCTTTCGTCGAGAAGGACATGAGCCTGCTCGAGGTCAACCCGCTGATCGTCATGAAGGACGGGCATTTGCGCGTGCTCGATGCAAAGGTGTCGTTCGACAACAATGCGCTGTTCCGCCACCCGGACGTGATGGAATTGCGCGACACCACCGAAGAGGACGAGAAGGAGATCGAGGCGTCGAAATACGACCTCGCCTATGTCGCGCTCGACGGCAATATCGGTTGCATGGTCAACGGCGCCGGCCTTGCCATGGCGACGATGGACATCATCAAACTCTATGGTGCTGAGCCGGCTAACTTCCTCGACGTCGGCGGCGGCGCCTCCAAGGAAAAAGTAACGGCGGCGTTCAAGATCATCACCAAGGACCCGGCGGTCGAAGGTATCCTGATCAACATCTTCGGCGGCATCATGAAATGCGATGTCATCGCCGAAGGCGTGATCGCGGCGGTCAAGGAAGTGGGGCTGAAGGTGCCGCTGGTCGTGCGGCTGGAAGGCACCAATGCCGAGCTCGGCAAGAAGATCATCAACGACAGCGGCCTCAACGTCGTGTCGGCCGACGATCTCGACGACGCGGCCAAGAAGATCGTCAAAGCGGTGAAGGGCTGAGCGGATGCCTCCGCGCAAGATAAACCTGGTCGAGGCTGCGGATCAAAAGATTGCCAAGGTCTTCGATCCGCATGTCGCCGGCGACGTCAACGATGCCCAAGCCAAGGTCGCCAAGTTCGGCGAGGTCTTCGATTGGCATGCGCATGACAACGAGGACGAGGCCTTCCTGGTGCTGCGCGGTCGGATCGCCATCGATTTCCGCGACGGGCCGGTCGAGCTCGGCGAGGGTGACTTCATCGTCGTGCCGCGCGGCGTCGAGCACCGGCCGCGTTCGCTGACGAAGGAGCCGGTGGTGCTGATGTTCGAGCCGGCGACGACGCTGAACACCGGCAATGCCCGGAGTGACCTCATCGTCACCGACCTGAAGCGGTTGTAAGCCATGAACGCGTCGCCCTTCTCCTCCCTCTCTGACGGTCACCAATGCCTGCAGGCGCTGGTCGGCGCGTGGCGCGGCGAGGAAGAGGTTGCGGCCACGCAATGGACCGATGCCGGCGCGGCGACTTCGGAAGTGCTGTCGGAGGCTGAGTTCGGCGGCTTGTTCGTGGTGCAGCGCTACCGCCAGCGCCGCGACGGCACCGTCTCGTTCGGCGCGCATAATGTGTTCGGCTTCGACCAGCAGAACGGCCTCGTCACCATGCACCAGTTCGACTCGATGGGATTCGTGCCGATGTCACCGGCTACCGGCACGTGGAACGGCAGCGAACTCGCGCTGGAACGGTCGTCGCCGCGCGGCGCCGCGCGTATGGCGTACAGCTTTGACGGCACTGACGCCTACCGCATGAAACTTCAGTTCAAGCCCGCCGGCAGCGATGCATGGCAAGACATGGTGAGCGGCCTCTACCGGCGCGCCTCGCCTTCCTCGATCAACGGTTTTTAGAAAAGGGCCGCGATGTCCATTCTCGTCGACAAGAACACCAAGGTGCTGGTTCAGGGTCTGACCGGCAAGACAGGCACGTTCCACACCGAGCAGGCGCTGGCCTATCACGGCACCAAGATGGTGGGCGGCATCCATCCGAAGAAGGGCGGCGAGACCTGGACCGGCGCGAAGGGCGAAAGCCTGCCGATCTTCGCCACCGTGGCCGAGGGCAAGGCAAGGACCGGCGCGAACGCCTCCGTCATCTACGTGCCGCCAGCCGGCGCGGGCGAGGCCATCATCGAGGCGATCGAGGCCGAGATCCCGCTCATCGTCTGCATCACCGAAGGCATCCCGGTGATGGACATGGTCAAGGTCAAGGCGCGGCTCGACCGCTCCACCTCGCGGCTGATCGGGCCGAACTGCCCGGGCGTGCTGACGCCCGACGAATGCAAGATCGGCATCATGCCCGGCAACATCTTCCGCAAGGGCTCGGTCGGCGTTGTTTCGCGCTCGGGAACGCTTACCTATGAGGCAGTCTTCCAGACCACCAATGTCGGCCTCGGCCAGACCACGGCGGTCGGCATCGGCGGCGACCCGGTCAAAGGCACCGAATTCATCGATGTGCTGGAGATGTTCCTCGCCGACGACGAGACCAAGTCGATCATCATGATCGGCGAGATCGGCGGCTCGGCCGAGGAAGACGCTGCGCAGTTTCTCAAGGACGAAGCCAAGCGCGGCCGCAAGAAACCGATGGCGGGCTTCATCGCCGGGCGCACCGCGCCGGCCGGCCGCACCATGGGCCATGCGGGCGCGGTGATCTCGGGCGGCAAGGGCGGCGCGGAAGACAAGATCGCGGCGATGGAGTCGGCCGGCATCAAGGTTTCGCCGTCGCCGGCCAGGCTCGGCACGACGCTGGTCGAGGCGATCAAGGGTTAAGTGAGTAGCGAATAGTGAGTAGCGAATAGCGAATAGGAAAAACAGAGTAGCAGCGCGATCCGGGCAGTCCCTACTCGCTATTCGCTACTCACTATTCGCTCCAAAAAGGAGACGGAGCCAGGCTCCGCAGACGAAAATGGCAAGACAAGATCAGGCCAACGACCAATTCTCGCTCACCTCATTCCTCTATGGCGGCAATGCCGGCTATATCGACGCGCTCTATGCCGCCTATGAGGACGATCCGGCTTCAGTCGACCCGGAGTGGCAGGATTTCTTCGCCGCGCTGAAGGACGACGCGGGCGACGTGCGCAGGAACGCCAAGGGCGCCTCCTGGGCGAAGCCTTCCTGGCCGCTCACGGCCAATGGCGAGCTGGTCTCGGCGCTCGACGGCAATTGGGGCCTGGTCGAAAAGGCGATCGAAAAGAAGGTCAAGGAAAAGGCCGTCATCAACGGCGCCGTGCTTTCCGACGCCGACGTGCACCAGGCGACGCGCGATTCCGTGCGCGCCATCATGATGATCCGCGCCTACCGCATGCGCGGCCACCTGCACGCCAATCTCGATCCGCTCGGCATCGCCAAGCCGCTTGAGGATTATAACGAGCTGTCGCCGGAGAATTACGGCTTCACCGAAGCCGATTATGACCGGCCGATCTTCCTCGACAATGTGCTGGGGCTCGAATTCGGCACCATCCGGCAGATGCTGGATATCCTGACCCGCACCTATTGCTCGACGCTCGGCGTCGAGTTCATGCACATCTCCGACCCGGAAGAGAAGGCCTGGATCCAGGCGCGCATCGAAGGTGCCGACAAGGAGATCACCTTCACCGCCACCGGCAAGAAGGCGATCCTGTCGAAGCTGGTCGAGGCCGAGGGCTTCGAGCAGTATATCGACGTCAAGTACAAGGGCACCAAGCGTTTCGGCCTCGATGGCAGCGAGTCGCTGATCCCGGCGCTGGAGCAGATCGTCAAGCGCGGCGGCCAGCTCGGCCTGAAGGAAATCGTGCTCGGCATGGCGCATCGCGGACGCCTCAACGTGCTTTCCCAGGTGATGGCCAAGCCCCACCGCGCCATCTTCCACGAATTCAAGGGCGGCTCGGCGGCTCCCGACGAGGTCGAGGGCTCGGGCGACGTGAAATACCATCTCGGCGCCTCTTCGGATCGCGAGTTCGACGGCAACAAGGTGCATCTGTCGCTGACGGCCAATCCCTCGCATCTGGAAATCGTCGACCCTGTCGTGATGGGCAAGGCGCGCGCCAAGCAGGACCAGCTCGCTGGCCGCGAGCGCGGCGAGGTCGTGCCGCTGTCGGAGCGCGCCAAGGTCATGCCGCTGCTTTTGCATGGCGACGCCGCCTTCGCCGGCCAGGGCGTAATCGCCGAAATTCTCGGCCTGTCAGGGCTGCGCGGGCATCGCGTCGCAGGCACGCTGCATTTCATCATCAACAATCAGATCGGCTTCACCACCAATCCGCGCTTCTCGCGCTCCTCGCCCTATCCGTCGGATGTGGCCAAGATGATCGAGGCGCCGATCTTCCACGTCAACGGCGACGATCCGGAAGCGGTGGTGCATGCCGCGAAGGTCGCGACCGAGTTCCGCATGAAGTTCCACAAGCCGGTGGTTGTGGACATGTTCTGCTACCGCCGCTTCGGCCACAATGAGGGCGACGAACCGTCCTTCACCCAGCCGATCATGTACCGCAACATCCGCAGCCATAAGACGGTGGTGCAGATCTATGCCGACCGGCTGATCGCCGAAGGCCACGTCACCCAGGCCGAGGTCGACAAGATGCGGGCCGACTGGCGCGCGCATCTTGAGGCCGAATTCGAAGTCGGCCAGCACTACAAGCCCAACAAGGCCGACTGGCTGGACGGCGCCTGGTCGGGCCTGCGGACCGCCGACAACCAGGACGAACAGCGGCGCGGCAAGACCGCCGTGCCGGTGCGCACGCTGAAAGAGATCGGCAAGAAGCTGACCGAGGTGCCGAAGGATTTCGAGGCGCATAAGACGATCCTGCGCTTCCTCGAAAACCGCCGCCAGGCGATCGAGTCGGGCGAAGGCATCGACTGGTCGACGGCCGAGGCGCTGGCCTTCGGCGCCATCCTGCTCGACGGCAATCCGATCCGGCTTTCCGGCCAGGATTCGGAACGCGGCACCTTCTCGCAGCGCCATTCGGTGCTTTACGACCAGCGCGACGAGACCCGCTACATCCCGCTGAACAATCTCTCGGCGGCGCAGGCCGGCTACGAAGTCATCAACTCCATGCTCTCGGAAGAGGCGGTGCTCGGCTTCGAATACGGCTACAGCCTGGCCGAGCCCAAGGCGCTGACGCTGTGGGAAGCGCAGTTCGGCGACTTCGCCAATGGCGCGCAGGTGGTATTCGACCAGTTCATCTCATCGGGCGAGCGCAAGTGGCTCCGCATGTCGGGCCTCGTCTGCCTGTTGCCGCATGGCTATGAGGGCCAGGGGCCGGAGCACTCTTCGGCGCGGCTGGAGCGCTTCCTGCAGCTCTGCGCGGAAGACAACATGCAGGTCGCCAATGTCACCACGCCGGCTAACTATTTCCATATCCTGCGCCGGCAGCTGAAGCGCGACTTCCGCAAGCCGCTGATCCTGATGACGCCGAAGTCGCTGCTGCGCCACAAGCGCGCGGTGTCGACGCTGTCGGAGATGTCGGGCGAAAGCTCGTTCCACCGACTGCTTTGGGACGATGCGCAGCTCTTGGCCGACCAGCCGATCAAGCTGGTGAAGGACTCCAAGATCCGCCGCGTCGTGCTGTGCTCGGGCAAGGTTTATTACGACCTCTATGAGGAGCGCGAGAAGCGCGGCATCAACGACATCTACCTGCTGCGCGTCGAACAGCTCTATCCGTTCCCTGCCAAGGCGCTGATCACCGAGCTGTCGCGTTTCCGCAATGCCGAGATGGTGTGGTGCCAGGAGGAGCCCAAGAACATGGGCGCCTGGTCGTTCATCGATCCGTATCTCGAATGGGTGCTGGCGCATATCGACGCCAAGCATCAGCGGGTGCGCTACACCGGCCGGCCGGCCTCGGCCTCGCCAGCGACTGGGTTGATGTCGAAGCATCTCAGCCAGCTGGCCGCGCTGCTCGACGACGCGCTCGGCGAATAACGGCGCTGGGCGGGTAAGCAGACCGGACGAAACAGACCTCAAGAAGACAACGGACAGGCACAATGGCTACCGAAATCCGCGTCCCCACTCTCGGCGAATCCGTCACCGAGGCGACTGTCGGCAAGTGGTTCAAGAAGGTCGGCGACGCGATCGCCGCCGACGAGCCCTTGGTCGAGCTCGAAACCGACAAGGTGACGGTGGAAGTGCCCGCCGCGGGCGCCGGGACGCTCTCCGAGATCACCGTCAAGGAAGGCGAGACCGTCAATGTCGGCGCGCTGCTCGGCTCGATTTCGGCGGGCGGCGCGGCGCCGGCCACGAAGCCGCAGGCGGTGGCGCAGGCTTCCAGCCCGGATGCAGCGTCCACAACGAAGCAGGCCGCGGCCGAGACCGCAAAGATCGCTGGCGACAACGGTCCGATCGAGCCGCGCACCATGCCGCCGGCCCCTGCCGCGGCCAAGCTGATCGCGGAGCACAACCTCTCGGTCGACCAACTGTCCGGCTCCGGCAAACGCGGCCAGGTACTGAAGGGCGATGTGCTCGACGCCATTGCCAAGGGCGCCCCTTCCCAGCCGGCCGAGACGCCGAAGGCGGCTCCGGCGCCCGTCGCGGCCCGCGCGCCGTCCTCGGCCGAGGATGCGCCGCGTGAGGAGCGCGTGCGGATGACCAAGCTGCGCCAGACCATCGCGCGCCGCTTGAAGGAGGCGCAGTCGACTGCCGCCATGCTCACCACCTTCAACGAGGTGGATATGAGTGCGGTGATGGCGCTCAGGGCCAAATACAAGGACGTGTTCGAGAAGAAGCATGGCGTGAAGCTCGGCTTCATGGGCTTCTTCACCAAGGCGGTGACGCATGCGCTGAAGGAGATCCCGGCGGTCAATGCGGAGATCGACGGCACCGACATCATCTACAAGAATTTTGCCCATGTCGGCGTCGCTGTCGGCACCGACAAGGGCCTGGTGGTGCCGGTCGTGCGCGACGCCGACCAGATGTCCATCGCCGAGATCGAGAAGGAGATCGGCCGGCTTGGCCTCGCCGCGCGCGACGGCAAGCTCTCGGTTGCGGATATGCAAGGCGGGACGTTCACGATTTCCAACGGTGGTGTTTACGGATCTCTGATGTCGACGCCGATCCTGAACGCGCCGCAGTCGGGCATTCTCGGCATGCACAAGATCCAGGAGCGGCCGGTGGTCGTCGGCGGGCAGATCGTCATCCGCCCGATGATGTATCTGGCGCTCAGCTACGACCACCGCATCGTCGACGGCAAGGAAGCCGTGACCTTCCTGGTGCGCGTCAAGGAAAGCCTGGAGGATCCCGAGCGGCTGGTGCTCGACCTGTGATCGGAGCCGATCCGCAATGAGTGGTTGGTCAGATGCCTTACGCCGATTCCTTCGGCGTGGGCGCGTCTGGCTTTTCTCCGACTTGCCCGTGGTCGCTTCGCCCGCCGATTGGGAGGCCTCCGAGATCAGCAGCAACCTCGGTGTCTTCGCTCTCAGCTCTGCCGAGATGGCGGAACGGAAGATCACCGTCACCACGATCGGTGAGCTTGAATTGCCCACCGGCGAAATCGTTGCCTGCGACCCGCTCATCACCGGACTGGGACGGCCGCCATTTAGCCGTAAGGTAAAGCCGGGGCGCTACCCAGTCATATTGCTTCAGGTTCGGACCAAGATTGCCGTGGCGGCATTGCGTTTCGGCTCTGGCTTGCCGGTGCGTTGGGAATTGGCCACCTTTGCTCGAGACCGCCCATCGGGCTATGAGTTTGAATTTATCGTTGATGACGCGGTTGCGTCGTTTATGGACAAGTCGTTCCTGACGATAATGTCTGACCGAGAGGAACTTGACGACTATCTCGCCGACGTCGCGTGCACTATCGACAGGTTTTGTATCGACAGTCCGATTGAAGGCAACCCGATCAATGTAGCCATGTTCGACACTGGCTATGGCGACGGCGCGTATCGGTCTTTCTGGGGGTTGGACGCATCCGGCGAACCACTGCTCCTGATGACCGACTTCGAAGTGCTCGAAAACGCCGATGGCCGTAACGAGGCCGATCGATGAGGATACTTGCCTCGCCCATAATCCGGTGGATGGCTAGATCGGCGGTTTTGTTGTCGGCTTCCAGCACCCAGGCCGCCTGCCCGATCCAGCTCGCCGTCTATGGCGAGGCGAAAAGCGGCGCCGAGATCGACTTCACCCCGGCCGGCAGCTCGGCGACGATCACCAACAATTTCCGCATGATCCTCGACAACAATGTCGTGCTCGACGGCATCGCGATGTGGACTGAAGGCAGCGCCGCGCGGCCGCATGGCTCGCTGATGTACAAATGCCCGACCGGCGACGTCACCGGCGAGGAGCTTGCCGCCTGCACGGTCTGGGAAGGCGTGATCTACAGCGCCGATGACAAGGGCACCCTCGGGCTGCTGCCGGCCGAAGGCACTGACGCGCCGAAAAGCCTGATCTTTCCCGATCTCGGGCCGTCGCTCGAAATGTCGGCGGCCTATGGTCCCGCCGGCTTCTCCAAAGTGCCGTGGGACATCTTCGTGCTGAAAGGCTGCCAGGAATGAGCGCCGAGAAAAAGACGCTGCTGGTCACCGGCGGCAGCCGCGGCATCGGCGCCGCCATCTGCCGGCAGGCAAACCAGGCCGGCTATCGCGTTGCGGTCAACTATGTCTCCAACCAGGCTGCGGCCGAGGCGGTCGTCGCCGAGCTCCAAGCCGCGGGTGGCGAAGCCTTCGCGGTCAAGGGTGATGTCGGCAACGAGGCTGATGTCGTGGCGATGTTCGAGGCGGTGGACCGGGCCTTTGGCCAGCTCGACGCCTTCGTCAACAATGCTGGCATCGTCGACGTCAAGGCGCGGGTCGACGACATGAGCGTAGCGCGACTGGAGCGCATGATGCGCATCAATGTCGTCGGCTCCTTTCTTTGCGCCCGTGAGGCGGTGAAGCGCATGTCGACGCGGCATGGCGGCAGGGGCGGCGCCATCGTCAACCTGTCCTCGGCGGCGGCCAGGCTGGGATCGCCCGGCGAATATGTCGATTATGCCGCCTCCAAGGGCGCGATCGACACCATGACCATCGGGCTCGCGCGCGAAGTCGTGCTGGAGGGCATCCGCGTCAACGCGGTCAGCCCCGGCATCACCGAGACCGAAATCCACGCCTCGGGCGGCCAGCCCGACCGGGTGGCGCGGATGCAGGACTTGCTGCCGATGAAACGCGCAGGAACGGCGGACGAAGTCGCCAGCGCGGTTCTCTATCTAATGTCGGACGCAGCCTCCTATATAACGGGCGCGATCCTGAATGTGAGCGGCGGCCGCTGAGGCCAGACCAGAAGGACACTATCATGGCTTATGACGTCGTAATCATCGGATCGGGACCGGGCGGCTATGTCTGCGCCATCAAGGCGGCGCAGCTCGGGCTGAAGACGGCGGTGGTCGAGAAGAACGCCACCTTCGGCGGCACCTGCCTCAATATCGGCTGCATTCCCTCCAAGGCGCTGCTCCACGCTTCCGAGATGTTCGCCGAGGCCGGCCATGCTTTCGATACGCTGGGCATCGAGCTGCCGGCGCCGAAGCTCAATCTGAAGAAGATGATGGCGCATAAGGACGCGACGGTCGCGTCCAACGTCAACGGCGTTGCCTTCCTGTTCAAGAAGAACAAGATCGATTCCTTTCGCGGCACCGGCAAGGTGATTTCCGCCGGCAAGGTTTCGGTGACCGGCGAGGACGGCAAGGTCGAGGAGATCGAGACCAAGAACATCGTCGTCGCCACCGGCTCGGACGTCGCCGGCATTCCCGGCGTCAAGGTCGATTTCGACGAGAAGGTGATCGTCTCTTCCACCGGCGCGCTGTCGCTGGCCAAGGTCCCGGCCACCCTCGTGGTGGTCGGTGGCGGCGTCATCGGGCTGGAGCTCGGCTCGGTGTGGGCCCGGCTCGGCGCCAAGGTCACGGTGGTCGAGTTCCTCGACAACATCCTCGGCGGCATGGACGGCGAGGTGTCGAAGCAGTTTCAGCGGCTGCTGTCCAAGCAGGGTTTCGAGTTCAAGCTCGGCGCAAAGGTCACCGGCGTCGCCAAGGCCAAGAAGGGCGCCAGCGTCACCTTCGAACCGGTCAAGGGTGGCGCGGCGGAAACCATCGAGGCTGATGTGGTGCTGGTTGCCACCGGGCGGCGGCCCTATGCCGACAGCCTGGGGCTGAAGGAAGCGGGCGTCGAGGTCGACGAGCGCGGCCGCGTCAAGACCGACGGGCATCTCAGGACCAATGTTCCCGGCATCTATGCCATCGGCGACGTGATCGCCGGGCCGATGCTGGCGCACAAGGCCGAGGACGAGGGCGTGGCGGTGGCCGAGACGATCGCCGGCCAGGCCGGCCATGTGAACTACGACGTCATCCCGAATGTCGTCTACACCAGCCCGGAAATCGCTTCGGTCGGCAAGACCGAAGAAGAGCTGAAGAAGGCCGGCATCGACTACAAGGCCGGAAAATTCCCGTTCAGCGCCAATGGCCGCGCGCGCGCCATGCTGCACACCGACGGCTTCGTGAAGATCCTGGCCGACAGGGCGAGCGATCGCGTGCTCGGCGTCCATATCGTCGGCTTCGGTGCCGGCGAGATGATCCACGAGGCGGCGGTGCTGATGGAATTCGGCGGCTCGTCCGAAGATTTGGCGCGGACCTGCCACGCGCATCCGACGATGTCGGAAGCGGTGAAAGAAGCGGCGCTGGCGACGTTCTTCAAGCCTATTCACATCTGAAAGGCATCATAGGCTTCTTCTATCTTTGTCTGCTATCGGCGTGGCGACTTCGGCAGTTTCTTCGCCTCCTTGGCTAGGGCGGCGATGCGTTCGTCAGCTTCCTGATGGCGTTCAAGCTTCCGCTGCCGATCGAATTTCTCGTACTGCACTTCAGCGATACGCTTTGCGTCAGAAGTTTTCACGGAGCCGCCGGATCGCAGGACTGTTCGCCCAAGCTGACGCAACTGTTGGTCGAGAAGGGTCTGCGCATCCTGCATCACGACAAGCCTCCCCATGTCGAGTTGGTCTTCGAATATGTCGAGTAAGATAGTTGTGAGCCGGTTTAGCTCTTTGATCTCCCCTTCAGCGAGATAATTCTTCGAAACGGCGACATCAGTCTTTCTAATGTTGTCGTTTGGCCACGACTGCAAGCCCATGTTTTCAAATTTGTGGTTTGCCCTGGCGGCGATTATTTCTGCGGGCGTCTGCGATGTGACCGCGTAGACCAGCTTGGCTTGCGTCCGTTGATAGAACTCGCGCGCCGCTTCGGTGGTGCCGTCGTAGTCCTGGCACATCGCGCAAATGCTGCGCAGTTCGCGGTAAATGTTCGCCTCGTCGGAACGAATGTCACGGATTATCTCGCGTAGCTCAGCGACCCGATCTGCGCTCTCGGGACGCTTTAGACGTGGAGAATCGACAATGAATCCCTTCTTGGCGAACTGGACCAGGATGCCCGTGGCCCAGCGACGGAAAAGAGTGGCCTGGGTCGACGACACCCGATAGCCAACCGAGATCACCATATCCAGGTTGTAGATGGCGACCGGCCTGCCCAGACTTATGTGCACTTTTTGCACAGAAGTCGCTTCGTCCAGTTCCCCCTCCTCAATTACATTGTTGATATGCCGCGTGATCGTGGTGCGATCCCGCCCAAATAGGTCGGCAATCTGCGCCTGCGTCATCCACAGGGTGTCACCTTCGAAGCGGATATCGAGCTGAATGCCTTTTTCGGTGCTGTAGACGAGAAACCGATCGCCAGTCTCTTCGTCTTCTACCAGATGCACCGGCTCATTTTCATCATCAGTCATAAGGATGCCCGACTCGGTTGCGCGAGAACATTATAGCAACTTCCGCTACCGAACACCCGGTCCTGCCACCATTCTCCGCGATTTGCCTGCCCTAACCAAAACGGCCCGCCTTTCGGCGGGCCGTTTGTCGTCAAGCTGTAGTGCCCGATTACTGAGCCGGCGCGGGAGCCGGTGCAGGGGTCGGCGCGGGTGCAGGCGCCGGAGCTGGCGTGGGAGCCGGGGTAGGCGCCGGAGTTGGCTTGGGCGCCGGAGCGGGCGTTGCAGGCGCCGGAGCCGGCGTGCTGGCCGCCGGTGGCTCAGCCGGTGCCGGGGCATGCTCGCCGCCGCTTCTGCCAAAGACATAATACGCAACAATGGCCAGGATAATGACAACAAGGGCGATCAGCCACCCGCTGCCGCCACCACCGCCACGCGATGGGGGAGGCGTGCTCGAAGGGGTGAAGGGGTCGTTAGGGTTCGCCATGAAACGTGTCCTCCTTGGATGAAAGTCATCAAAATAACAGCCATCAACGCGCTGAGCCCGCAACGGGTTTCACGCGAACGGACGGAAAGCGCTGAAAAACCGGCGTTTTCAGGTCCGCCCAGCCGCCAGACGACTCAGTTGACGGCGGTAACATTATACCCTGCCTTGCGAAAATCCTCGACCAGTCCTTCCGGGCCGGGCAGATGCATGGCGCCGACGGCCATGAAGACGTTGCCCTTGGCCAAAATCGGCCCGGCATGCGCGGCCATCACCTTGTTGCGGCTGGTGATCATGGTCTGCTCGAAGGCGGCATAGCCGGCCTTGTCGTCCGCCGTCTCCGGCAGCACGGCGCGGAACAGCGGCCAGAACATGCCGACCTCGCCGCGCTGATAGAGCACGATCATCGTTTCGTTGACGTCGTTCACCTTGTCGCCGAGTTTCATCGTCTCGACCAGGCTCTTCATGTGGAATTCGAGCGGCAGCGAGGCCATGGCGCGCAGCTGATCGACGGCGGTCTCGAGCCCTTCGACGTCCTTGCCCGAGGCCTTGGCCTCTGAAGCCAGCTTGACGTCCAGAACGGGCTCGCCGGCGCTCTGTCGCGCCACCTCGCAGGCCGGCAGCGCCATCATCGCCGAGAGGATCCACGGCTTCATCTTGGCTACCGTCGCCGGCGGAATGCCGCGCGCGTCGAGCCCCTTGTCCAGCGCCGCCGCATCGTCCGGCGACAAGAGCGACGACAGGGTGGTGTTGTCGGTGAACATCATCAGGCCGGGTTCGCTGGCCATGGCGGCCATCATCTTGGCCTTGTCCATCGCATCGGTGGTTTCGATGACGATGGTGCCGGCGCCGTCATAGGCCTTTTGCGCGGCGGCCGGCAGCGTGGTGACGCGGGTATCGGTCATGTGCATGGTGCCGAACAGGTAAGACGGCTTTTCGCCCGGCTTCTCCAGTTTCCACAGCAGCCCTTTGCCGTTGGGTACGGCCGCGGCCTCGGTCTCGACCTTCTTGAAGGCGGTGGGATCGTTCTTTTCCAGCGCGGTCAAAAGATCGGCGCCGGCGCAATTGGGCGCCTCGGCATGGGCCCGGCCGGCAAGCAGCAGGACGGCCAGGAAAGACAAGAAGAACAGCAGGTTGAGCGCTGCAAGCAGCTTCAACGAGACAAGGGCCGCGCGGTCGGCAATGGCGATGACGCGTTTCATGAAGAAGCGTCTTAGCGCTGAAAAGCGGCAAAACGGTTAACCGGGAGACTGAAATTGTTTCTGGTCGGGTGAGCCGCGGGCTTCGCGCCACCCCAGCGGCTTCACGCCCTTGGATGCGCCTTCTCATAGATGTCGAGCAGCCTCGCGGTGTCGACGCTTGTATAGATCTGGGTGGTCGACAGGCTAGCGTGGCCGAGCAGCTCCTGGATGGTGCGCAGGTCGCCGCCGCGGCCGAGCAGGTGGGTGGCGAAGGAATGCCGCAGAGCGTGCGGCGTAGCCGTGTCCGGCAGGTTCAGCGCCGAGCGGAGCTTCGCCATCTCGCGCTGGACAATGGCTGGGTTGAGCGGACCGCCGCGGGCGCCACGGAACAGAAGGCCCTCGGGACCGATATGAAAGGGGCAGAGCCGGCGGTATTCGGCGACCGCCTTGCGGGCCACCGGCAGCACCGGCACCAGCCGCGTCTTGCCGCCCTTGCCGGTGACGCGCAGCACGGTCTCGGCGTCTGTCGCCAGATCGGCGCCGGTGAGCCCAAGCGCTTCGGAGATCCGCAGGCCGGAGCCATAGAGCAGCGTCAGCACGGCGGCGTTGCGCGCGGCAATCCATGGCTCTTCCGCGAGCTGGCCTTCCACGGCCACGACCTGTTTCGCGTCGCTTGCCGTCAGCGGCTTGGGCAGCGATTTCGGCTGGCGCGGCGCGCGCAGTGCCGCCGCGCCCGCCGCGTTGACCAAGCTGCGTTTTTCGAGAAAGCGCAGCAGCGAGCGAATGCCGGCCAGCCCGCGCCCCAGCGTGCGGGCGCCGGCGCCTTCATTGCGGCGCGCGGCGAGGAAGCCGCGCAAATCGGCCGGCCGCAGGTCGGCGATATCGGAGATACCCGGCGCACCGCCGCAATGGCCGGTCAGGAAATGCAGGAACTGGCGGGTGTCGCGCTCATAGGCCTCGACCGTCTCCGGCGACAGCCGACGCTCATGCGCCAGCGTCTTCAGCCAGGTCTCGCGCGCCGCCTGGAGGTCGGGTTTGGCCGGGATGAGGAATTCCTGCATGGGCTTTTTCCGTTTTTGGCAGTTTCGGACGTGCGGGTTAGGAAGCGGTGAAGAGGCCGTCATTGAAATGACGGCTTGAGGGGATTAGAGCAGGGCAAAGGAAGCGCCGCCGATGCCGAAGCTCGAAAATCCCGTACAGATGGCCGTGATCGGTGCCGCGCACGGCATCAAGGGCGAATTGCGGGTGAAGACCTTCACAGGCGATCCGCTCGCGCTGGCCGATTACGGTCCGCTTTATGCCAGGGACGGCCGCGCCTTCCAGATCACCGATATCAGGCCAGCCGGGACTGTTGTGGTGGTGCGCTTCAAGGGCGTCGGTGACCGCAACGCCGCCGAGGCTTTGGCCGGCACCGAGCTTTTCGTCGACCGCTCGGTGCTGCCCGATGAAGGCGAGGAAGACGAGTTCTACCACGCCGATCTCATCGGTCTCGACGTCAGGGACGAAACGGGTGTCATCGGCAAGGTCGTCGCCGTGCACAATTTCGGCGGCGGCGACATACTCGATGTCACCCTTGCCGGCCGCAAAGGCGTGCTGATCCCGTTCACGCAGGCCGCGGTGCCGCATGTCTCGATCGCCGACGGATTCGTAGAGGTCGATCCGCTGGCGGCTGGCCTTGTCGAGGATGAGGAAGATGGGGCGGCGCCTGGCCGGTCCGGCTTCGACCCGAAAGGCAGGCCGCGCGGGCCGAAGGATGCCGGGGGCAACCGTTGAGCTTTGCCGCTTCGGTGCTGACGCTCTATCCGGAGATGTTCCCGGGCGCGCTCGGCCTGTCGCTGGCGGGGCGCGCGCTGGAGGCCGGGACTTGGTCGCTCGAAGCGATCCCGATCCGCGATTTCGCCACCGACAGGCATCGCACCGTCGACGACACGCCGGCCGGCGGCGGCGCCGGCATGGTGATGCGCGCCGACGTGCTGGCCAAAGCCATCGACCACGCCGCGCCGCCGGGCGATAAGCGTCCAAGGCTGCTGATGAGCCCGCGCGGCAAACCGCTGACGCAGGCGCGCGTGCGGGAGCTCGCCGCCGGCCCGGGAGCGGTCATCCTGTGCGGCCGCTTCGAGGGCGTCGACCAGCGGTTGATCGAGGCGCGGGGACTGGAGGAGGTCTCGGTCGGCGATTTCATCCTGTCTGGCGGCGAGCCGGCAGCACTTGTGCTGCTCGATGCCGTGGTGCGGCTGTTGCCCGGCGTCATGGGCAATGCCGTCTCGGGCGAGGAAGAAAGTTTCGAGAACGGCCTGCTCGAACATCCGCACTACACGCGGCCGCAGGAGTTCGAAGGCAGGCCGATCCCGGACGTGCTGATCTCCGGCAATCACAAGAAGATTGCCGAATGGCGGCGCGCCGAGGCGGAGAAGCTCACCCGGGAGCGGCGGCCTGACTTGCTGCGCGCTCAGCCCTTGGTGAAATAATAAAAGGCCAAGAACAGGCCGACGGCGACGACGAAGCCGCGCACGATGCCTTGCGGCACGCGCTTGGCCATCCAGACGCCGGCATAGCCGCCGAGCGCGCCGCCCGGGATCATGACGATCGCCTGCGGCCAGGCGACGACGCCGCCCGAAACGAAAACCAGGATGGCGATGGCGGCGATGACCACGGCCAGCATGTTTTTCAGCGCGTTGAGCCGGTGATAGTCGCCGGCCTGCGTCAGGCCGAGCGTCGCCAGCATCATCACGCCCATGCCGGCGCCGAAGAAGCCGCCATAGACCGACGTCGCGAACTGGGCGAGCGATCCGGCGAATGAGCCGACCTTGGCTTCGGCGCCAGGTTTAGGCACCGGTTTCAGCCATGGCCCGGCCGCGAACAGCGCGGTCGCGGCGATCAGCAGCCAGGGTACCAGGGCGCGGAAAGACGGATTGGAGAGCGCAAGCAGGATGAGCGAGCCGGCCAGCGCGCCGAAGGCGGAGATGACGCAAAGCAGCAGCGCCTGGCGCCAGAAATGCCTGATGTCATCGAGATAGGCGAGCGTCGAGGTGATGTAGCCGGGAAACTGCGTCACCGAGGAGGTGGCATTGGCGACGATCGGCGGCACGCCGACCAAGCTCATGGCGCCGAAGGTGACGAAGGTGCCGCCGCCGGCGACGGCATTGACCGCGCCGGAGACGAAGCCTGAGAGAAAGAGCAAGGCGGCATCGAAAAAAGTCATTTTGCCCGCTTAGGAAGCTTGCAAGCCGCGCGCAACCCGGCACGGCCGAGTAAATGTGGGCCATGGGCGCAAAATGTGCCGCAACGCCTTGTTTCGGTGCATGTCGTCGTCCCGGAATCGCGCACAGTTCCGGGCGACATGCATTAGGGCGTGACAAAGCGGCAAAATGGCTGTATGTGCCCGCCCGAACCGGAAGAACGATCTTCTGGACCCGTCAACAAGTGCGGTGTAGCCGTCCCTGCCTGATGTTTCGACAAAGGGCATAGCCGAGCGGTCATTGGAACTGCAAGGCGAGCTGAGGACGCTCTGACTGTCGGAAGAACAAGAAGTGGATATTTGAGATGGATCTCATCCGTCAGCTCGAGGCCGAACAGGCCGCCAAGATCGAAGCCAAGCGCAAGCTGCCCGAATTCCAGCCGGGCGATACCGTGCGCGTCCAGGTGCGCGTCACCGAAGGCACCCGCACCCGCGTCCAGGCCTATGAGGGCGTCGTCATCGCCCGCGCCGGCTCTGGCTTCCAGGAGAATTTCACCGTACGCAAGATTTCCTACGGCGAAGGCGTGGAGCGCGTTTTCCCGGTCTACTCGCCGATGGTCGAGGGCGTCGAGATCGTGCGCCGCGGCAAGGTTCGCCGCGCCAAGCTCTATTATCTGCGCGACCGTCGCGGCAAGTCGGCCCGCATTTCGGAAAACACCGGCGTGCGCGCCCGCAAGCTGAACGATGAAGAGCGCGACGCGCTGAACGCCGAGCGCGCCCGCATCGAGGCCGAGAAGGTCGCCGCCGCGCAGGCGCTGGCCGCCGAGACGGCAGCCAAGGAAGCCGCCGAGAAGAAGGCTGCCGCCGAGGCCGCTTCGGCCGAATAAGGTTTTTTTGCAAGACAGGTTTTGGAAAGGCGGCTTCGGCCGCCTTTTTTCGTTGTGCAGCTGTCGCAAGCGAGCGGAATTTGATCGAAGCCTTCGCGGTTTCGTCGTGTATGGACGAAGGTGATAGGTCAGCGTTCCTTCACCCTCTGTCCTGCCGGACATCTCCTCCGCAAGGGGGAGATTGGCAGCTTGGGCGCCTCACCCTCCTTTCAACATCGACAATTGGCGAAGGCCGCGGCGACGTCCGATCTCCCCTCTTGCGGGGGAGATGGCCGGCAGGCCAGAGGAGGGTGCTGTCCCGCCAACGTCTCGGATTTCTGCGTTGCAGAAACGCTTGATCCTCGGGTTCGCGCTCCGCTTCGCGTCGCTTCGCCCGTGGATGACGACATCGGGGTTGACACCCAATTAGCTTGTACACTAGATAATCGTGTACAAATCAAATGGAGACGAAAATGTCGGCACTTTACAGCACCCAGGCTCACGTCAGCGGCGGCCGCAACGGTCACGGCGAGACCAGCGACGGCCTGCTTAAGGTCGATCTGGCGATGCCGAAGGAACTTGGCGGCAAGGGCGGCGCCACCAATCCCGAGCAGCTTTTCGCCGTCGGCTATGCGGCGTGCTTCGAGAGCGCGGTGCGTTTTGTCGCCCGCCAGCAGAAGCTGCCGCTGCAGGACGCTTCCGTCACCTCCACCGTCAGCCTCTATCCGAACGACCAGGGCGGCTTCAGGCTCGGCGTTTCGCTGGCGGCGGAGATCAAGGGGCTTGATCAGGCGGGCGCCGAGGCGCTTGTATCGGAAGCGCACAAGATCTGCCCTTATTCCAACGCCGTCCGGGGCAATATCGACGTGGCGCTCTCGGCAAAGGCTGCATGACAACGAAAACCGAAACAAGGACCAATCAAACCCCGGCGCAAGACGCCGGGGCGCTCGAGGTGCCGCGCCTCGACCAGCAGCTCTGCTTCGCGCTCTATTCGGCAAGCGGGCTGATGACCAAGCTTTACCGGCCGCTGCTCGATCCGCTCGGCCTCACCTATCCGCAATATCTGGCGATGCTGGCGCTGTGGCAGCATTCACCGAGCACGATCGGCGAGCTTGGCGCGGCACTGGGGTTGGATTCCGCGACGTTGACGCCGCTGATCAAGCGGATGGAAGCGGGCGGCCTCGTGACGCGTCGCCGCGATAGCGCCGACGAGCGCCGCGTGCTGGTCGAGCCGACCGCCCAGGGTGAGGCGCTGCGGGCGAAGATGAAGGACGTGCAGCACGGGCTCAGCTGCGGCATGCCGCTGGAGCGGGCCGAGCTGAAAGCCCTGCACGGCACGCTGACACGGCTGGTCGCGGGGTTGCGCGAGGCAACGGCCGATCGGGACTGATCGCGACAAAGGCCGTCCTCGAAACTATCCTTGAAGAGCACCGGATTGCGCATTCACGCGCAGCGTCGCAGCGGAGCGGCTTGCAAGGCGCTTGCGGCAAGCTAAAGTCGGCGCCGGTTTTCTCTTGGCGCGCGAACTTCGCGCGGCCAAATCACATTCGGGGAGTTTGTCATGACCAAGTCGAAACTGCTGCTGGCCGCCCTTGTGGCCTGGCTTCTCGCGCCTGTCGCGGCGCTCGCCGACAACCTGCCCGATCTCGGCGGCAAAAAGGTCGTGGTGGTGACGGAGAACGCCTATCCGCCGCTGCAGTTCATCGACAAGAAAACCGGCAAGCAGATCGGCTGGGAATATGACGCGATGGACGAGATCGCCAAGCGGCTGAACTTCAAGGTCGAATACCAGAACACCTCCTGGGACGCGATGATCCAGGCGGTTTCCGACAACCAGTACAACATCGGCATGACCGGCATCACCATCAAGGACGACCGCAAGGAGAAGGTCGACTTTTCCGATCCCTATATGCGCTCGGAGCAGTTCATGCTGGTGCGCGGCGACGAAAGCCGCTTCACCGACGCAAAGACCTTCGGCGCCTTCAAGGACGGGCTGATCGGCGCCCAGGCTGGCACCACGCCCTTCTACACTGCCGTCTACAGCGTGCTCGACGGCAATGAGCAGAACCCGCGGATAAAGCTGTTCGAAACGTTCGGCGCGACCGTGCAGGCGCTGAAGTCGGGCGACGTCGACGTGGTGCTCACCGACGGCACCGCCGGCCAGGGCTATGTCGACGCTTCCGGAGGCAAGCTGAAGCTGATCGGCGGACCGCTCGGCACTGAGGATTTCGGCTTCATCTTCCCGAAGGGCTCGGACCTGGTGAAGCCGGTCAATGCCGCCATCGCTTCGCTGAAGGCCGACGGCACGTTCGACAAGCTCAACAAGAAGTGGTTCCTCGATTACAAGATGGGGCAGTGAACTCGTCTTGTTGCGCGCAATGAGTTTGCAGGAAATTGCGCTGACCTTGCGCCAAGTCCCCCCTCTCTGGCCTGCCGGCCATCTCCCCCTCAAGGGGGGAGATTGGATGTCGCGCCGGCTTTCGCTAATCTCCAACGCTGCAGGAGGGGCGGTGAGGCCGAAGCTGCCAATCTCCCCCCTTGAGGGGGAGATGTCCGGCAGGACAGAGGGGGGCCTCGTAGAGCGCTGCCATCGCAAAAATAGCTGCGATGGCATCGCCTGATGCCACCCACCCCCAAACCCGAATTCCCCTGGTGGCTGGCCGCCGCCCTCGTGCTGGCATTGGCCGCCGCGGTCGCCATCGCTTCCAGCGACCTTTATGCGCAAGTCTTCGCCACCGTCACCAAGGGCATCGGCATCACCATCTTCGTCACGGCGGTCGCATTCGCGCTGGCCTCCGCGCTTGGGCTCGGCATCGCGCTGATGGCGCTGTCGGGATCGCAGTGGCTGCGCCAGATCGCGCGTTTCTATGTCGAGATCATCCGCGGCGTGCCGATCCTGGTGCTGTTGTTCTGGATTGCCTTTGCCGGCGCGCCGGCCTTTGTCGCCGCCTGGAACGCGCTGAGCGCGCCGCTGCAGAGCGCCGGCCTGATGGGCGAGCTTCTGGTGCGCGACGTGTCGCTGCTCTGGCGCGCCGTCATGGCTTTGACCATCGGCTACTCGGCTTTCATCTCGGAAGTGTTCCGCGCCGGCATCCAATCGGTCGAGAAGGGCCAGATCGAGGCGGCCAAGGCGCTCGGGCTCAGCCGAGTTCAGCGCTTCCGGCTGATCGTCTTCCCGCAGGCGATCCGCACCATCCTGCCGCCGCTCGGCAACGACTTCGTCGCCATGGTCAAGGATTCCTCGCTGGTCTCGGTGCTCGGCGTCGCCGACATCACCCAGATGGGCAAGGTCTATGCCGCGGGCTCCTTCCGCTTCTTCGAGACCTATTCGATCGTCGCTTATATCTACCTGATCCTCACCGTCGGTCTGTCGCTGACGCTCCGGGCGCTGGAACAGCGGCTGCGCCGCCAGCATCAGGAATAGCCGGCAGCAAAGTCCGCGCTGCCTCTTTGTTTTTGACGCAATTCCGGACGGAAAACCGGTTCCCACTTTTCCTGGAATTGCTCTAGCTTGGGTCATGTGCATCCGGCGGAGGAGACGCCCATGAATTTCGACAAGGCCAATGCGGCGCTGGATTCAGTCTATTCGGCCGACTCGCCGGAAGGGCTCGCCAAGGCCTATGCCGACTGGGCGGCGACTTACGACAGCGAGACTGCTTCGCTCGGCTACCTTCTGCCGTTCCTCATCACCGCCTGGGTGGCGCGGCACGTGCCGGCGGGCGAAGATCCGTTGCTCGACGCCGGCTGCGGCACGGGCCTGTCGGGGCCGTCGCTGAAGGCTCTGGGCTATGGCGACATCGCCGGGCTCGACCTCTCCGACGACATGCTGAAGATCGCCGGCAGCCGCCAGGCCAATGGCAACCCGGCCTATAGCGAGCTGAAGAAGGTGATGCTCGGCGGCCCGCTGCCCTGGCCCGACCGGCATTTCCGCGCCTTCTTCTCGACCGGCGTCTTCACCATCGGCCACGCGCCGGCTTCCGGCCTGCATGAGCTGGTGCGCATCACCAAGAGCGGCGGCCACGCCATCTTCACCGTGCGCGACCAGGTTTTCGAGAGCGGTGGCTTCCAGGCAGTGTTCGACGAGCTGGCAGAGGCGAGGAAATGGCGGCTGGTCGAGGAGAGCCCGTGGTTCCGCTGCTACGCCATCGGCGAGCCGGACGCGCTGGTGAAGACGTTTGTGTTCGAGGTGGTTTGAATAAGCTTGGCGCCGGTTCCTCGCCCCCGCGGAAGCGGGGGAGAGGTGGCCCGGCGAAGCCGGGACGGAGCGGGGGACGCCCTCTGCGACGTCAAAACCGTTATGAGATTTAAACTCGGGAGAGGGGACAGGGACTCCTTCAAGGCGCCGCGCAGCCCCTCTCCGTCCCGGCTTCGCCGGGCCACCTCTCCCCACTTCGTGGGGCGAGGAACCAGGTTCCGGACGCCAATTGCCGAAAAGCCAAAACATTGATATCTACCGCGCCATGGAAAAGCTTTTCAGCGATCCGGCCTATAAGGGTTTCGTGCTGCAGGACAGAAAGCGCCTGCCGTCGCGATTTTCCGCGCGGGTCTGCGGCGCGCTCACCAGCCGACTTCGCTGAACCGACCGATCGCAGTCATCGCGCTGGATTGCCGGCGTCCTTTTCCCATTCTCATATCGACGGACTTACGCACATGAGCGCACCGCGCACCCTCTACGACAAGATCTTCGACGACCACACGGTCGACCGTCAGGACGACGGCACCTGCCTGCTCTATATCGACCGCCACCTCGTGCACGAGGTCACCAGCCCGCAGGCCTTCGAGGGCCTGCGCATGAGCAACCGCAAGGTCCGTCATCCGGAAAAGACGCTGGCCGTGGTCGACCACAACGTGCCGACCTCGCCGGAGCGCAAGTTCGGCATCAAGAACGAGGAGAGCCGGATCCAGGTCGAGGCGCTAGCCAAGAACGCCAAGGATTTCGGCATCGAATATTATTCCGAGAACGATATCCGCCAGGGCATCGTCCACATCATCGGGCCGGAGCAGGGTTTTACGCTGCCGGGCATGACCATCGTCTGCGGCGACAGCCACACCTCCACGCACGGCGCGTTCGGCTCGCTTGCGCATGGCATCGGCACGTCTGAGGTCGAGCATGTGCTGGCGACACAAACGCTGATCCAGCGCAAGGCCAAGAACATGCTGGTGCGCGTCGACGGCCAGCTGCCGGAAGGCGTCACCGCCAAGGACATCATCCTCGCCATCATCGGCGAGATCGGCACGGCGGGCGGCACCGGCTAC
Source organism: Mesorhizobium sp. CA14 (assembly GCF_020165195.1). Taxonomy (GTDB): domain Bacteria; phylum Pseudomonadota; class Alphaproteobacteria; order Rhizobiales; family Rhizobiaceae; genus Mesorhizobium. The sequence goes on from NZ_JAIUHR010000011.1 coordinate 58,717, forward strand.
GTCATCGAATATGCGGGCGAAGCGATCCGCTCACTGTCGATGGAAGGCCGCATGACGATCTGCAACATGTCGATCGAGGGCGGCGCCCGTGCAGGCCTGATCGCGCCGGACGAGACGACCTTCGCCTATGTCAAGGACAAGCCGCGCGCCCCGAAGGGCGCAGCCTGGGATGTCGCGCTCGCCTATTGGAAGACGCTGCAGTCCGACGAGGGCGCGCATTTCGACAAGGTCGTCGTGCTCGACGCGCAAAAGCTGCCGCCGATCGTCTCCTGGGGCTCCTCGCCCGAGGACGTCGTCTCGGTGCAGGGCATCGTGCCCGATCCGCAAGAGATCGCGGACGAGAACAAGCGCACCTCGAAGATCCGCGCGCTCGACTATATGGGGCTGACGCCCGGAACCAAGATCACCGACATCGCGCTCGACCGCGTCTTCATCGGCTCCTGCACCAATGGCCGCATCGAGGACCTGCGCGCCGCCGCCAAGGTGGTCGAGGGCAAGAAGGTCAATCCGCGCGTCAACGCCATGATCGTGCCGGGTTCGGGTTTGGTCAAGGAACAGGCGGAGGCCGAGGGCCTCGACAAGATCTTCGTCGCCGCCGGCTTCGACTGGCGCGAACCGGGCTGCTCGATGTGCCTGGCCATGAACGACGACCGGCTGAAGCCGCATGAACGCTGCGCCTCAACCTCGAACCGCAATTTCGAGGGCCGGCAGGGCTTCAAGGGCCGCACCCACCTGGTGTCGCCGGCCATGGCGGCGGCCGCCGCGATCGCCGGCCATTTCGTCGACATCCGCGACTGGAAGTAACAGCCGGCTGCGTCTCTCAACAAAGGTCCGGACGCGACGTCCGGGCCTTTTGCTGTCAGCGATCTATCTGCGAATGATCTCGTGAAATTCCTCGCGCCGGCCGGGCTCGTCGGCGGCGACGACCAAGGCCAGCTGCCGCTCGTCGAAAATCCTGAACCACTCGTCCCACTCCACGAGCTCGTAGCCGCCGCTGTTGATCGGACGCTCCGGGCGGTCGATGTCTTCATAGGCCTGCTGCCCAAAAACCAGCCGCAGCATGGGCTGCGTTCCCGCCTCGGGCGAGACGTCGACGATGGCCGGGAAGCCGGCGCGCGCCGCCGCCCAGGAGCGGATTTCATCGTGGTTCGTCAAAGTGATCGTGCCCGCCATCTCGATCGTCTCCCGTCTGGCGTCTCCTGTCTGGCCGGACAACGCCGCTCCGGCGGGCCGGTTCCGCGTGGCATACGATCTATCTATCGAGACTTAACCGCTTGTTTGGGCTTGCATCCTAGTATCTCCCCCTGGGTAAGTTGGGGAAAGTCGCAGTCGTTTGGACACCGGTCTGCTCATAGCGCTGCTCAATCCGACGATAGCGCTGGCGCTCGGCGCTGCGTTCCTCGTGCTGTGGTCCTATCAGCGCCATCGACCGTATCTGGCTGCGCTCGGCGCGAGCTACTGCCTGTCGGCGCCGGGTTTCCTGCTGCAATATTTCACGCTCCCGATCGGCATGGCGCTGACCAAGCTCGTTTCCAACATCTGCTTCACGATCGCGGCCTGCTGCCTCTCCAGCGCGATCATCGCGCGCTACGGGCGGCGCGTGCCCTATGTCGGTATCGCAATCGTGACCGGAGGCGGGCTCGCATCCTTCATCTGGTTCATGTTCGTCCAGCCGGACCTCACCTGGCGCGTGCTTGTCATGAATTTCGGTTTCGGCGCGCTCAGCCTGCTGGTCGCCGCGGAACTGAGAACGGTGCGCCACAATGGTCCGACCGAAAAGATCCTGCTCGTGCTGTCGGTGCTATCGGGGCTGAATTTCATTGCCCGCACGCTGATCGTCATCATCGCACACGGGCCGTTCCCCGGCTATGACGGCTTCTACGCCTCCTCCTACTGGACGACGGCGCTGCTTTCGCACGCGCTTTTGTCGCTGCTGATCGCGCTTAGCCTGTTCACGGCAGCGGCGCTCGACGTGATGAAGACATTGAAGGCCGAGACCCATACCGACCCGCTCTCCGGCATCCTCAACCGCCGCGGCTTCGAGGAGCGGGCGACCCTCTTGCTCGACCAGTGCGGCAAGGCCGGATTCCCCGTCGCTCTGGTGCTTGCCGATCTCGATCACTTCAAGGCGCTGAACGACCAGCATGGGCATGAGGCAGGCGACCGGGTGATCGCCGATTTCGCCGCCAAGCTGCGCTCGGCCACCGGCGCGCGCGGGGCCGCCGGCCGCATCGGCGGCGAAGAGTTCGCCGTGCTTCTGCCGCTTACCGACCTGGGGGCCGCAAGGCTTTTTGCCGAAGCGATCCGCGCCTTCTATTCGGCCGGCGCGATCGAGGGCCTGCCGCCCGGCATCAGGGTCACCGCCAGCTTCGGCGTCGCCGCCCGCTCCGGCAGGGAAGGGCTGATGCCGCTGATGCGGCGCGCCGACGAGGCGCTCTACAAGGCCAAGAAGAACGGCCGCGACAGCGTGCGGCTTTCCTATGAGAGACCTGAGACCGCCTTCGCTGCCGAGCCGCTCGCCGTCGGCTGATACATACAGGCCCGGCCCAAACCCTTGCTTAGTCCTAGAAGGCGATCGCGACGTTCGCGATTGCCCGAAGCTCCCGCAACTTCGTCATCCTCGGGCTTGACCCGAGGATCCATGCCGTTACCTCTGTCGTAGAACGCTGCGGTGCAAATTCTGTAATCGACGCGACGCCTTAATGGAACGGCATGGATTCTAGGGTCTGCGCGCGTCGCTCCGCTCCTTTGCTTCGCCCTAGAATGACGACGGGCCGGGCCTTGCCGGCCGCTATTGCGTGCGCGTGTCAGGCGCGCTGCGGCGGCGCCAAACGCCGACGATCTTCAACGGCAAGGATTGAGATTGGGCATCTCGCCGTCGGAAAGCCCGTACATGTAGGAGCGGCCCTTGACCAGCACCGGCGGCTGGTAGCAGCCGGGCTCGTCCGCATCGTCATAAACGACATCCGGCTGGCCGGCGCCGGTGTATTCGGAAAGTTTTTTCGCCAGCTTGCCCTCGCCGACGATGATGCGCTTGTATCCGGCGGCGCTGTCGATGACGAGATTGCCGAAGGAATCGGCATAGACACGGTCATGGTGGCGCAGGCCCGCTTCGGCCGGCGCGGCGACTGCCAGCGCCGCCAGCGTTGCGGCCGCGAGGCTTATCCGCACTGAATTCGAACGCATGTCGCTCTCCCCTGGGGCGGCGCGCAGATCGCGCCTGAATTCTGGTTCGAATCGGAAATTAACTCTTTCTTAACCTTTGTTAAGAGGCGGGAGGTTTTCGGCGCCGCTTCTTAAGGAACATGGTTAATTTTCGAGGGCGGGCTTTCCCTGCGGCAGGGGCCTGGAGCAGGGCTGACTCCGGGTCAACTTGATCTTGCGTCGCCGCGTGGCTACAGCGGTCCACCGTTTCACGGAAAGGCAACCGCCTCTTTCTTTGTTTCGACGCAATTCCGGACGGAAGGCTACGGCGAAGGCGCCCGACCCAACCGTTCACACTTTTCCTGGAATTGCTGTAGCGTGCCGCACACGAAAGGGCAGCGCATGAGCTTTGGACACACGGTTCGGGTGTCGATCACCATCCCGCTGCTTCTCGCGGCCGCGGCCTGCGTGCCGCAGGACGGCGCGCCGAAGGCGGCGAATGCCGCTCCGCCGACCGCAGCCTCGCCTGCTCCGGCCCCGCCCTCCGCCGCACCCGTGGCGTCAACGGCAGCCGCGGCGCCCCCGATACCTGCACCGGCCCCGACAGCCACCGCGCCGGCACCTGCGACGGCCAAGGCGCCCGCAACGCCCGCGCCCGCGACCAAGATCGTCACCGACCTTACCGTGCCGCGCTCCGGCGTCGGCACGGCCAGCTATAGATGCGGCAATGGCGGCATGATCACCATCCAGAATCTCGGCTCGTCGCTGCGCGTGGCCCGCCCGGACGGCTCGACCGAGGAATTCGCGGCTTCGCCCGCCAACCAGAGCAGCCGCTACCAGGAAGCGGCGACGCATGACGCAATCGTGATCGACGGGCGCGAAGCGCTGGTGATGAAGAGAGGGTCCACCCCGCAGACCTGCCGGAGATAGCGGGTGGGCTGATCTTCAGGTGAGGCCGACCTGCAAACGGCAGCCTCCTGCGCTTCCGGCCTTCGCCGGCCGAAGCATCCGTGACATGAAAGTGCGTGGCAGTTAAGGCTACGGTCGGCGTAGGCCGGTGCTCACGTACTTTAAGTACGCTCCGCTCCGGTTCTCGGAACTTGTCGTTTTCGGCTCGGCCTGACCTGAATCTCAACCCACCCGGCCCGCGCTCTTTGTTGCACTGCAACGAACATTGCGCCGGCGTCGAAACAGCCGCTAATCGATTGAAGCGCGCGACGGCCAATTTGTCAGACTAAATGATGTTTCCAAAACGATTTTCCGGCTTTGACGCGGTGCAAAAAGCGCATTAGAAACCGGCTGTCCGGAGCCATATAAGAGGGCGGCAAAGGCCGCATTCCCATCGCGGCTCCAGGATGCCGATCTGGGGGAGCCATGAGCAAATCACCAGCCACCCGCGCAGTTGCCAGACGTGAACGGCCGCTCTCGCCGCATCTGACGATCTACCGGCCGCCGATCACGATGACGATGTCGATCATCCATCGTATCACCGGCGGCGCGCTCTATTTCGGAACGCTGCTAGTCGCGGCATGGCTGATCGCCGCTGCGAGCTCGCAGGCCGCCTTCGACTGGGTCAACTGGGCCTTCGGCTCCTGGCTCGGCCGGTTGGTCCTGTTCGGCTACACCTGGGCCCTGATGCACCACATGCTGGGCGGGCTGCGCCATCTTATCTGGGACACCGGCGCAGGACTGGAAAAACACACCGCGTCCAGGATCGCCTGGGCGACGCTTGCCGGTTCGATCGTGCTCACGCTTCTGATCTGGATCGCCGGCTATATGGCGCGGGGAGCTTTCTGATGAGCGCGAACAATTCGGACATGCGCACGCCGCTGGCGAGGGTCCGCGGCCTCGGTTCGGCCCGCGAGGGCACCGGGCATTTCTGGCGGCAGCGGCTGACCGCCATCGCCAACATTCCTTTGATCCTGTTCTTCGTCGGCTTCCTGATCGCGATCAACGGCCATGACTACGCAGATGTGCGGGCGGTGCTTGCGAACCCGTTCGTGGTGGTCATGCTCGGCCTGGTGCTGATTTCGCCGCTTTACCACATGCGCATCGGCATGCAGGTGATCATCGAGGATTACGTGCACGGCGAAGGCCTGAGGCTGGCGCTGATCGCTCTCAACACCTTCTTCTGCGTGGCAGTCGGCGTCGCTTCGCTGTTTGCCCTGCTCAAACTCGCATTCGGAGGCTGACGTCTTGGCCAACGCAAATACAGCCAGCACGGCTTCCGCCTACACTTTCGTCGATCACAAATTCGATGTGGTGATCGTCGGCGCCGGCGGCGCCGGCCTGCGCGCCACGCTCGGCATGGCCGAGCAGGGGCTGCGCACGGCCTGCATCACCAAGGTTTTCCCGACGCGCTCCCACACCGTCGCGGCGCAAGGCGGCATCGCCGCCTCGCTGTCGAACATGGGGCCGGACTCCTGGCAGTGGCACATGTATGACACCGTCAAGGGCTCGGACTGGCTGGGCGATGTCGACGCCATGGAATATATGGTGCGCGAGGCGCCGGCCGCCGTCTACGAGCTCGAGCATTACGGCGTGCCGTTCTCGCGCACCGAGGAAGGCAAGATCTATCAGCGGCCGTTCGGCGGCCATATGATGAACTACGGCGACGGTCCGCCCGTGCAGCGCACCTGCGCGGCCGCCGACCGTACCGGCCACGCCATCCTGCACACGCTCTACGGCCAGTCGCTGAAGAACAATGCGCAGTTCTTCATCGAGTATTTCGCGCTCGACCTGATCATGGAGCCGGACGGCACCTGCACCGGCGTCGTGGCCTGGAACCTCGACGACGGCACCATCCACCGCTTCTCGGCCAAGATGGTGGTTCTGGCGACAGGCGGCTACGGCCGCGCCTATTTCTCAGCCACCTCGGCGCATACCTGCACAGGCGACGGCGGCGGCATGGCGGCCAGGGCCGGGCTGCCGCTGCAGGACATGGAGTTCGTCCAGTTCCATCCGACCGGCATCTACGGGGCCGGCTGCCTGATCACCGAAGGGGCGCGCGGCGAAGGCGGCTATCTCGTCAATTCCGAGGGCGAGCGCTTCATGGAGCGCTACGCACCGTCGGCCAAGGATCTTGCCTCGCGCGACGTGGTCTCGCGCTGCATGACGCTGGAAATCCGCGAGGGCCGCGGCGTCGGCAAGAAAAAGGACCACATCTTCCTGCATCTCGATCACCTCGATCCTGCGGTGCTGCACGAGCGTCTGCCGGGCATATCGGAATCGGCCAAGATCTTCGCCGGCGTCGATCTCACCAAGGAGCCGATCCCGGTGCTGCCGACGGTCCACTATAATATGGGCGGCGTGCCGACCAATTACTGGGGCGAGGCGCTCAATCCGACAGCCGAGAATCCCGACCGCGTGTCGCCGGGCCTGATGGCGGTCGGCGAGGCCGGCTGCGCCTCTGTGCACGGCGCCAACCGTCTGGGCTCCAACTCGCTGATCGACCTCGTAGTGTTCGGGCGGGCGGCGGCCATCCGCGCCGGCCAGGTGATCGACCGCAAGTCGGCGATACCGTCGCCCAACGAAGCTTCGGTCGAGAAGATCATGGAGCGCTTCGACCGGCTGCGCCACGCCAACGGCTCGACCCCCACGGCTGTGCTCCGGGAGAAGATGCAGCGCGCCATGCAGGAAGACGCCGCGGTATTCCGCACGCAGGAATCGCTCGAGAATGGCTGCAAGCGCATTTCGGAACTCTGGGGCGAGCTCAAGGACATCAAGGTTACCGACCGCTCGATGATCTGGAATTCCGACCTCGTCGAGACGCTGGAACTGGAAAACCTGATGGCCAATGCCATCACCACCGTGTACGGCGCCGAGGCGCGCAAGGAGAGCCGCGGCGCGCATGCACGCGAGGATTTCTCGGCGCGCGACGACGCCAACTGGCGCAAGCATACGCTTGCTCATCTGAGCGAGGACGGCAAGGTGACGCTCACCTACCGGCCGGTGCACACGGAGCCGTTACTGGCGGAAAAGGACGGCGGCATCAGCCTGGCCAAGATCGCGCCGAAGGCGCGGGTGTACTGATCATGGTGCTCGCGGCCACCGGATATTCCGGCACGCCTCTTCCGGCCAAGCTCGGCCTGAAGGACGGCATGGTCGCCGCTTTCATCGCGTTGCCGCCGGAGCTCGACCAATTGACCGAGGCGGTGTCCTTTGCCGGCGTCGACCGGCTCGCCGGGTGGTCGGCGATATCGGGCCGTCAGAAATACGATGCCGTGCACGCCTTTGTCCGGCAGCGCGCCGAGATCGAGGACGGCCTGGCCGGCATCGAGACCGCGATCAAGCGCGACGGCATGGTCTGGGTCTCCTGGCCGAAGAAGGCATCGAAAGTGCCGACCGACGTCACCGAGGGCGTCGTCCGCGCCGAGGCGCTGAAGCGCGACCTGGTCGACGTCAAGGTGGCCGCCGTCAATGAAATCTGGTCCGGGCTGAAGCTCGTCATCCGAAAGGACCGCAGGTAATGGTCGAACTCACGCTTCCCAGGAATTCCAAGGTCCAGCAGGGCAAGACCTGGCCAAAGCCGGAAGGCGCGACGAACCTGCGCGAATACCGCGTCTACCGCTGGTCGCCGGACGATGACGCGAATCCGCGCATGGACACCTATTTCGTCGACATGGACGATTGCGGGCCGATGGTGCTCGACGCGCTCTTGTGGATCAAGAACAAGATCGATCCGACGCTGACGCTGCGCCGTTCCTGCCGCGAAGGCATTTGCGGCTCCTGCGCCATGAATATCGACGGCTCCAACACGCTCGCCTGCACCAAGGGCGCCGAGGACATTTCGGGCGCGGTGAAGATCTACCCGCTGCCGCATATGCCGGTGATCAAGGATCTGGTGCCCGACCTCACCAATTTCTATGCCCAGCACGCCTCAATCGAGCCCTGGCTGAAGACGGTCTCGCCGACGCCCGCCAAGGAATGGCTGCAGAGCCATGAGGACCGCGAGAAGCTCGACGGGCTCTACGAGTGCATCTTGTGCGCCTGCTGCTCGACGTCCTGCCCGAGCTATTGGTGGAACGGCGACCGTTATCTCGGCCCGGCCACGTTGCTGCAGGCCTATCGCTGGCTGATCGACAGCCGCGACGAGGCGACGGGCGAACGGCTCGACAATCTCGAAGACCCGTTCCGGCTCTATCGCTGCCACACCATCATGAATTGCGCGCAGACCTGCCCGAAGGGGCTTAATCCCGCCAAGGCAATCGCCGAGATCAAGAAGATGATGGTGGAGCGGCGCGTTTAGAGTCGGAGGGTTCGCTCGCGACCACGTCGAACGCAGCGTTCCTTCACACCCCCCTCTGTCCTGCCGGACATCTCCCCCGCAAGGGGCGCAAGGGGGAGATTGGCTGTCATTCCGGCTTTCGCTAATCTTCAGCGTTGCAACAATGGGCGAGCGGCGCTGCAACTGCTGATCTCCCCCCTTGCGGGGGAGATGGCCGGCAGGCCAGAGGGGGGTGCTGTCCCTCCAACCTCGAAGGCTAAGCAACTCAATGAGTGAAGATCTCCCCATCCTATCCCCCGTCGAAGCGCGTGTGCTGGGTTCCCTGATCGAGAAGAAGGAGCTGACGCCGGACGTCTATCCCCTGACGCTCAACGGCGCGCATCAGGCGGCCAATCAGAAGACGGCGCGTGAGCCGGTGATGGCGCTCGAGCTGACGGAGGTCCGGCGGGCTTTGAGCACGCTCGAGCAGAAAGGCCTCGTGCGCCAGGCCTTCGCTTCCCGCGTCGAGCGCTACGAGCATCTGATGGCGCAGCGCTTTTCGTTGACCACGCCGCAGATCACGGTGATCGGGCTGCTGCTGTTGCGCGGTGCGCAGACGGCGCATGAATTGCTTGCCCGTTCAGAACGCATGGCGCGCTTTGCCTCCATCGAGGAGCTGCGCGATAATCTCGACCTTATGATCGGCCGCCGGCCGCCGCTGATCCAGCTGCTCGAACGCGCGCCCGGCCAGCGCGAGGAGCGCTATGTGCATCTGTTGAGCGGCCCGGTGGAGGCGACAGCGATGCCGGCGTCTTGGCAGCCGCCGGCGCCAACTGTGGACACCGACCTCGAGGCGCGGGTCAAGGCGCTGGAGGAAGAGGTCGCTGCGTTGCGCGCGAAGATCGAGGCGCTGGGCGGCTAGCTCGCTGGAAAGGTTGGCGCGAGGCGCCCCCCTCTGTCCTGCCGGACATCTCCCCCTCAAGGGGGGAGATTAGCAGTTCCGGCGCCGGCGCCCTTCTTTCACCGTCAGCGATTGGCGAAAGCCGACACGACATCTGATCTCCCCCCTTGAGGGGGAGATGCCCGGCAGGGAAGAGAGGGGGGCGAAGGATCGTCAGCCTTCGCGGAGAAGCTTCTCACCCCAGCCTTGCATCCAGCGACACCTTGATCGCCCCCAGCGCCTTCGATACCGGGCATTCGGCTTTGGCCTTCTCGGCCAGCTCCTTGAACTTCGCCGCGTCGATGCCCGGCACCTTGCCGACCAGGGTGATGGCGCTGCCGGTGATGCCGGTGCCGGGGACCAGCGTCACCACTGCCTTGGCGTCGAGCTCGGCGGCCGGCGTGCCGTTTTCGGCGAGGAAGTGCGACAGCTGCATGGCGTAGCAGCCCGCATGCGCCGCGGCGATAAGCTCTTCCGGATTGGTGCCGGATTTGCCGCTCTCGTCCTCGAAGCGCGCCTTGAACGAATAGGGCGTGCCCTTCAAGGTGCCGCTCTGGGTGTCCAGCGTGCCGTTGCCTTCCTTCAGATTGCCTTTCCAGACGGCGTTTGCGGTGCGGTCCATGGAGTCCTCCTGGTCTGTCGGGGTTTGCGCCGGCGGCCGCCGGCGTTCCCGAAGACTATAGCGCGGGCCGGCCGGAAGACCATCCATCTCCAGGTATGATTGTGCTCGCGCAAGGCGTTCGAAAATTCTGCAAAAAAACGCGTGCAAAAATGTCGACTTGCCGTCTGCCCGACCGTCCTGCGGGCGGCCACTACCGGCCGATGGAGGTTAAGATGGACAACCTGTTTCTCGCGATCTGGGGAAAGCCTGAGCGAAAAGGGAGGCGACTTGAAGAGTTCTGGCTGAATCCGCCGGCGCCCGGTTTCGGCCGGCTGGCGGCGGCCATCGCCGTCATCGGCGTCGCGACATGCCTGCTCGACCATGCGGCGATGGCAATTAAAACCGACACCTTACCCTTCGCCTCCTATAACGCGTCAATGAAAGGAAGCTCGAAATGAAATATGTCCTGCTGGTCTATGGCGAGGAAAAGGACCTCTACGCGCTGACCCCCGAGCGCATGGCCAAGCTCGATGCCGACTCGCTCGGCTATGACCGGGAGCTCGACCGCCAAGGCAAGCTGGTCATCGCGCAGGCGCTGCAGTCGGTGAAGACGTCGAAATCGCTCCGGCGGCGCAATGGCAAGGTGCTGGTGACCGACGGCCCCTTCGCCGAGACCAAGGAGCAACTGCTCGGCTTCGTCATGGTCGAGGCTGCCGATCTCGACGAGGCGCTCGACATTGCGGCCAAGATCCCGCTGGCGGAACTCGGTACGGTCGAGATCAGGGCGATCTACAACGTGCCGGGGTCATAGCCGCCGCTCAGCAGTGCGCGACGCCGGTTGAAGCTGTCTCTTGCGGGAAACATCTTCAGAGTTTCTTCACGGACGCAACCGTTGCTTGTTGAAGCGATGCCGCGCTTCTCTTATCGTCGCCGCGATTTCGGGGGAATTCGGCATGCCTTTCCTGATCGCTTTGCTTGGTGTGCTCGGCGCGGCCGCCATCTGGTGGTACCGGCTGAAATATATGAGCGACGCCGCGCGCGAGGTTGCCGACGTCGTCGGGCGGGTCCAGGGCAATATGCGGCGCAAGAAATTGCGCGATCAGGCCGCGCTCTCGCCGCTGGCGGCGATCGACGATCCGGTGGTGGCGGCCGCAACGCTGATCACGGCAATCGTTGCCGAGCATGGCCCGATCTTGCCGCGGCGCGAGGCGGTCATCCGCGAGGTGATCTCGCAGATCGCGGAGGGCCAAAAGAAGACCGACGAGGCCGTGGTCTACGGCAAATGGGCCGCCGCGCAGATCGACGACACCACGATCGTCATCGACAAGCTGGCGCCGTTCCTGCGCGAGCGCCTCGATCCGCATGAGCGGGACGACCTGCTCAGGATGCTGAACCGCGTCGCGCAAGGCGGCGAGCAGAGCCTCAGGATCGCCGACCAGCGGATGCTGAGGCTGCGGCAGAAGTTGGGGTTCGAGGTGAATTAGAATTCAGGTGAGGCCGGCCTGCAAATGGTGGCTTCCTGCGCTTCCGGTGCTCACGTATTTCAAGTACGTTCCGCTCCGGCCTTCGCCGGCCGAAGCCCTCATAAGTGTCTCCGCTCTATGAAAGGCTACGGCCGGCGTAGGCCGGTTCTCGGAAGCCATCCAGTTTGGTCGCTTCGCGCCCGTCTTCGACTCCGACTCGGCCTGACCTGAATTTGCCACGCCACAAGGCGATCAGATCGCCTGCCTTCGTGATTGGCCGAAACGCCTCTCGCCTCGTCATTCTACGGCGGAGCAAGGAGCGAAGCGACGCGCGCAGACCATAGAATCTGTTACTGTAAGCGTTGCAGCGGTGCAGAATTCTGCTCCGCAGCACCTACGATTAAAGTCACGGAATGGATCCTCGGGTCTGCGCGTCCGCTGCGCTCCCGCTCCGCCCGTGGATGACGACGTCGTGTCGGCTTCGGCCAGTAGGCGATCAGATCGCCTCGCCCTTCAGCAGCCTTGGCGTGTCGCCGGACAGGCCCGAGGCCTGGCGGATGAAGAAATCCTTGAGCCGGGGCATGCGCTCGACGAGGCCAAGGCCGAGATCGCGCGCGGCGCGCAGCGGGCCGATGTCATTGGAGAACAGCCGGTTCAAGACGTCGGTGGTGACGCCCATCTGCAGCGTGTCGAAGCGACGCCATTGCTGGTAGCGCTCGAGCACATCGAGGGCGCCGATGTCCTGGCCGAGCCGGTCGGCCTCGACCACCACTTCGGCGAGCGCCGCCACGTCCTTGAAGCCGAGATTGAGGCCCTGGCCGGCAATCGGGTGGATGCCGTGCGCGGCATCGCCGGCGAGCGCGATGCGCGGCGCGATGAAGGCGCGGGCGAGCGTCAGACCGAGCGGCCAGGCGCGCGGCTTGTCGGCAACGCGGATCTCGCCCAGCTTCAGGCCGAAGCGCTGCTCCAGATCGTGCTCGAAGACGAACTCGTCGCCCTCGACCAGCGCCTTGGCATCTTCCGTACGCTCCACCCAGACGATCGACGAGCGGTTGGTCCCGTCCTTGTCCGGCTTCAGCGGCAGCGTGGCGAAGGGACCCGCGGGGAGGAAATGCTCCTCGGCGCGGCCGTTGTGCGGGCGCTCATGCGCCACCGTGCAGACGATGCCGGACTGGCCATATTCCCACTTCACCGTCTTGATGCCGGCCATGTCGCGCAATTTCGAATTGACGCCGTCGGCGGCGACCAGCAGCCGCGCCTTCAGCGTCGCGCCGTCGGCCAGATGCACGGTGATGCCGGCGCCATTCGCGTCGAAGGCGCTGACCGCCATGCCTTCGATGATGTCGATGCCAAGCTTTTCGGCGCGCCGGCGCAGCGCGCCGTTGAGGTCGCGGTTGGCGACCATATGGGCGAAAGGCTCGCCGGGCGCCACCTCGCCGTCGAAGGTCAAAAACACCGGACGCACCGGGTCGGCGGCGCGCGAATCGGTGATGATCATTTCGGTGATCGCCTGCGCTTCCGGCGCGATCTCTTCCCAGACGCCGAGCAGTTGCAGCATGCGGCTGGCGGCCGCGGCAATGGCTGAGGCGCGGCCGTCTTTCTGCCAGACGCCGGCGGGGGCGGCATCGACGATGGCGATGGCGAGGCCCGGCCGCGCCTGCTTCAGCGATACGGCCGCCGTGAGGCCGACATAGCCGGCGCCGGCGATGAGCACGTCGAGCGGCGCCTCGCGGCTCCCGTTCGCCTCTGCTCCATTCGGCTTGCGGTCGACCATGGCATCATCCTTTCGCGGCTTCGGCCGGCTGCCGTTTGCGGCCTTGACTGCCTGCGCGTCCTGTCCGAAACCGGCCATGGCACATCCTTGAAGGATTTCAAACATGACCGCGGCCATGGACGAGCTTCTCGACATTCTCGACCTCGAGCAGCTCGAACACAATCTGTATCGTGGTCGCAGCCCCAAGGTCGACTGGCAGCGCGTCTTCGGCGGCCAGACCATCGCCCAGGCGCTGGTCGCCGCGCAGCGCACCGTGGAGCCCGAACGCCACGTGCATTCGCTGCACGGCTATTTCATGCGGCCGGGCGACACCAAGCTGCCGATCGTCTACGAGGTCGACCGCATCCGCGACGGCGGCTCCTTCACCACGCGCCGGGTGGTGGCGATCCAGCATGGCCAGGCGATCTTTTCGCTGGAGGCGTCCTTCCAGCAGGATGAGGTCGGGCTCGAGCATCAGCTGCCGATGCCGCGCGACGTGCCGGTGCCCGACACGCTGCTCACCCAGCGCGAGCTGCTCGGCAAGTTCGGCGAAGCGGTGCCGGAAGGCATCAGGCGCTACTGGGAGCGCGACCGGCCGATCGAGATGAAGCCGGTGATGCTGAAGCACTACACAAGCCGCGAGAAGCTGGAGCCGCAGCAGAACATCTGGATCCGCACCACCGGTCCGGTGCCGGAAGACCGCGCCATTCAGGCGGCGGTGCTTGCCTATCTCTCCGACATGACGCTGCTCGATACCTCGACCTTCGCGCATGGCCGCGCCATCTTCGATCGCGACATCCAGGCGGCCAGCCTCGACCACGCCATGTGGTTCCACCGCAGCCATTCGCTGGACGACTGGATCCTCTACAATCAGGACAGCCCGTCGACCCAAGGGTCGCGCGGCTTCACCCGCGGCTCGCTGTTCGCGCGCGACGGTACGCTGATCGCCTCGGTCGCCCAGGAAGGCCTCATCCGGCTGAAACGCTGAGCCGGCTTCAGGCAATTGCCTGGAATACGAGCATTTTCTAATTTTTGCCTATTTTATAGGCGGGTGCGCCGACCGGCCTGTGCGCGAATGATGTGCAGCGATCGCCCATTCTCTTTGTTTACAACAGGTTAACACCCTGCTTCGGCAACTGGCACGGAGCTTGAATCCTGTCGGGCACTCTCCGGCTCCTCGGGATCGGTGAAGGTGTGCAAACGCGGGGGACCGCAACAGCAAAGGGTGAAACCTTATGAAAATCGTGATGGCAATCATCAAGCCGTTCAAGCTCGACGAGGTGCGCGAAGCGCTCACCGCCGTCGGCATCCAGGGCCTGACCGTCACCGAAGTCAAAGGCTACGGACGTCAGAAGGGGCATACCGAAATCTATCGCGGCGCGGAATACGCGGTCAGCTTCCTGCCCAAGATCAAGATCGAGGTCGCGGTCGCCGCCGACATGGTCGACAAGGCCGTCGAAGCCATCACCGCGGCCGCCAAGACCGGCCAGATCGGCGACGGCAAGATTTTCGTCTTCGGCATCGACCAGGCAGTGCGCATCCGCACCGGCGAAACAGACACCGACGCGCTCTAAGCGGCGATCATCCATTCCAACGGAGAGTTCAATGAATATTCCTTCCACCTTGAAGACGACGGGACGCGCGGCCGCTTCGCTCGCGCTCGTGGCCATGAGCACCGTCGCCGCCATCGCGCAGGAGGCCGCCCCGGCGGCCACCGCCGCGGCGCCCGCCGCGCCGGCGCCCGCGCTCGACACCGGCAACACCGCCTGGATGCTGACCTCGACGGCGCTGGTGCTGATGATGACCATCCCGGGCCTGGCGCTGTTTTACGGCGGCATGGTGCGCAAGAAGAACGTGCTCGCCACCATCATGCAGAGTTTCGCCATCACCTGCCTAGTGACGGTGCTGTGGTTCATGTTCGGCTATTCGCTCGCCTTCTCCGACGGCGGCGCCACGAACGCCTATCTCGGCGGCTTCTCGAAATTCTTCCATCACGGCATCACCGTCTCGACGCTGTGGGCGCCGGGCGTGGCGAACATTCCTGAATTCGTCTTCTCGATGTTCCAGATGACCTTCGCCATCATCACGCCGGCGCTGATCGCCGGCGCCTTCGCCGAGCGCATGAAGTTCTCGGCGCTCCTGATCTTCATGGGCCTGTGGCTGGTCTTCGTCTATGCGCCGATCGCGCATTGGGTGTGGGGCGGCGGCTTCCTCGGCTCGGCCGGCGTGCTCGACTTCGCCGGCGGCACGGTCGTCCACATCAACGCCGGTGTCGCCGGCCTGGTCTGCGCGCTGGTTCTCGGCAAGCGCGAAGGCTACGGCGCCACCAACATGGCGCCGCACAACCTGGTCTACTCGGTGATCGGCGCCTCGCTGCTGTGGGTCGGCTGGTTCGGCTTCAACGCTGGTTCCGAGCTTGCCGCCGACGGGCTTGCGGGCGCGGCGATGATGAACACGCAGGTCGCCACCGCCGCCGCGGCGCTGGCCTGGATGTTCGCCGAATGGATCGTCGCCAAGAAGCCTTCGGTGCTCGGCATCATCTCGGGCGCCGTCGCCGGCCTCGTCGCGGTGACGCCGGCTTCCGGCTTCGTCAATCCGACCGGCGCCTTCATCGTCGGCATCATCGCCGGCGTGGTCTGCTATCTCTCGGCGGTCAAGCTCAAGCATGCGTTCGGCTATGACGACTCGCTCGACGCCTTCGGCGTCCATGGCGTCGGCGGCATCGTCGGCGCGCTGCTCACCGGCGCGCTCGCCGATCCGGCAATCAACGCGCTCGGCAAGGACGCCTCGGTCGCCAAGCAGCTCTACGGCATTGCCTTCACCATCCTGTGGACGGCGATCGCCACCTTCGTGATCCTCTACATCGTCAAGGCGCTGGTCGGCCTGCGTCCGTCGACCCAGGAAGAGGTCGAAGGTCTCGACGTCACTCAGCATGGCGAAGTGGTGCCGTAAGGCCGGCTCCGCTCTTTGCTTTGGCGCAATTTTGGACGGGAAACCGTTTGGGATTGCGCCGAGGGCCGGCGGATCCTCCTCCCGCCGGCCCGGAACTCCTCCCAAGATCCCGTCGTGACGCTCTCGAAGGGGCTCACGCCTTGAGGCCCGGAACACGCTTCCGGGCCTCCTTTTTTGTCGGGCGGCCATCCAAGCCATTTCGTTCACATTCACTTGATCCGTCGGCATGAAACATCGGCCCGTCAGTTTCCGTACTGGGATAGCGAGCGTCATCAAGGCGTCCGTCAAAACAAGAGGGAAGGAAACCACCTGATGAACATCAAGAACATCGTCCTGGGAGCAATGGCTCTTTTGATGATCAGCGGCGTTGCACTCGCCGGTGCTCTCGATGAGCCGTCCAACATGGCCCCGTTCTTCACCGACTCCAGCATGAAGACCATGAAGCCGGAAGCCGGCTTCAAGGCGGCCTGGGCTTCGATGCCGAAGGACAAGCAGGACATGATGATGAAGGAGTGCCAGGATGCGGCGATGAGCAAGCCTCACGCCGAATTCTGCGCAAACCTGAACATGTATGCAGGCCACAAGTGATCAACGGATGGGTCCGGTCCTGACGGGCCCGATCGTTTAGCCGTTTCAGGCAAGGGGTGGCGGGCCGCGAGGCCTGCCACCTTTGTCGGCGACTAGGCCCGGTAAAGGGCCATGGTTAATGCGGCCTTAACCTTCCCCCCGATAGTCTGGCGTTCGAATCTGCCGGAATGCGCCATGCGCCCGGCCAGGCAACGATTACGGGGAAGAGCATGCGTTCAGGCGCCTCAGCACCGCTCGCGCTGACCGATACGGGGCACGGCATCCAGGCTTTCGCGCGGCGTCAGGTCGGGCGGCTGGTCGGCGCCGGGCTGTTCCTGTTCACTGCTTTCGGCATTGCCGCTCTAGCCACATGGAACGTCGCCGACCCGAGCTTCTCGCACGCCACCAGCAACATCGTCACCAACGCCATGGGCTATGCCGGCGCGGTGTTCTCCGACCTTGCCATGCAATTCTTCGGTCTGGCCGCCGTCGCGGGGCTGGTTCCGGCGGTGATCTGGGGCTTTCTTCTGTTTTCCGCGCGCGGCGTCGACAAGTTGCCGAAGCGCGGGTTTGCCTGGTTCGGTTTCGCATTGCTTGCCGCGGCCATCGCAGGCTGCGTGACGCCGCCCAACACCTGGCCGTTGCCGACCGGCCTCGGCGGCGTCTTCGGCGACATGGTGCTGAAGATCCCGGGCATCGCGGTCGGCGGTTATCCGAAAGGCCTTTTCGCGACAATCATAGCGGTTATCCTCGCCGCGCCCACCTTGTGGCTGTTCGCCTATGGCTCGGCGCTGATCGCACGCAAGAACGGCTTTGCAGTTATGGAGCGCGCCTCCCAACCCGATCCGCGCGAGCAGGACGAGATGCTGTTCGACGAGGATGAGGACGAAGGCGACGAGGGGATACTCGCGCTCGGCGCCGTCACCCATTGGTGGCTGTCGTTCCGTGCCTTCCTGCACCGCCGCGCCGAGCGGCGCAGGCGCGAGCGCGACGAGTTCGAGCCGCCGATGGAGCCCAAGGCCAGCGCCTGGCGTCGCGCTGCCGAGCGGGTGGAATCGGCCGAGTTCGCCGAAAGCCGGATGAGCCCGGGCGGCCGTGCCCGCGTCGAGCCGGAATTCTTCGCCGCCATGGTCAATGACCGCAGCGCTTCGGTCGATCCGGCCGACCAGGATATATTCGGCGACGAACAGGACGAGGACGTCGATCTCGACGATTTCGATGACGAGGCGCCTCTCCAGCGGCGCGGCGCGCCGGCGGCCAAGGTGCGGAACTTCCGCTCCGATGCGGCGACCCGCGTCGAGGCGCCGGCGGCGCGCCCCGTGCCGGGCGCCCGCGTCCAGCGCGAGGCGCAGACCTCGCTGATCGGGTCCGACACGTTCGAGATGCCGTCGCTGCACTTCCTGTCCGAGCCGAAGAACATCGCAAAGGATCCAAGCCTGTCGAAGGACGCGCTGGAGCAGAACGCACGGCTGCTCGAAGGCGTGCTGGAAGATTTCGGCGTCAAGGGCGAGATCATCCATGTCCGGCCAGGCCCGGTCGTGACGCTCTACGAGCTGGAGCCCGCGCCCGGCATCAAGTCCTCGCGCGTCATCGGGCTTTCCGACGACATCGCCCGCTCGATGAGCGCGATCGCCTGCCGCGTCGCCGTTGTGCCGGGACGCAACGCCATCGGCATCGAGCTGCCCAACGCCAAGCGCGAGACCGTCTATCTCAGGGAGATCATGGCCAGCCGCGACTTCGAGACGACTAAGGCGAAGCTGGCGCTGGCGCTCGGCAAGACGATCAATGGCGAGGCCGTCATCGTCGACATCGCCAAGATGCCGCATGTGCTGGTCGCCGGCACCACCGGCTCGGGCAAGTCGGTCGCCATCAACACCATGATCCTGTCGCTGCTCTACCGGCTGACGCCGCAGGAATGCCGGCTGATCATGATCGATCCGAAGATGCTGGAACTCTCGGTCTATGACGGCATCCCGCATCTGCTGACGCCGGTCGTCACCGATCCCAAGAAGGCGGTCGTCGCGCTGAAATGGACCGTGCGCGAGATGGAGGACCGCTACCGCAAGATGTCCAAGGTCGGCGTGCGCAACATCGACGGGTTCAACGCGCGCGTTCAGCAAGCGGAGAAGAAGGGGGAAAAAATCTCGCGCACGGTGCAGACCGGCTTCGACCGCCAGACGGGCGAGGCGATCTACGAGACCGAGGACCTCGATCTCGAGCCGATGCCCTATATCGTGGTCATCATCGACGAGATGGCCGACCTGATGATGGTGGCTGGCAAGGATATCGAAGGCGCGGTGCAGCGCCTGGCGCAGATGGCGCGCGCCGCCGGCATCCATGTCATCATGGCGACGCAGCGCCCGTCGGTCGACGTCATCACCGGCACCATCAAGGCCAATTTCCCGACCCGCATCTCCTTCCAGGTGACGTCGAAGATCGACAGCCGCACCATCCTTGGCGAGCAGGGCGCCGAGCAGCTGCTCGGCATGGGCGACATGCTCTACATGGCAGGCGGCGGCCGCATCCAGCGCGTGCACGGTCCGTTCGTCTCCGACGACGAGGTCGAGAAGGTCGTCGGACATCTGAAGCTGCAGGGCGTGCCGGAATATCTCGACGCCATCACCGAGGACGACGAGGAAGAGGACGAGGACGGCCCGTCGGGCAAGGGCAGTTCCGGCGGCGGTGGCGGCGGCAATTTCGAGGATTCCGACGATCCCTACGATCAGGCGGTGGCGGTGGTGCTGCGCGACGGCAAGGCCTCGACCAGCTACATCCAGCGCCGGCTCGGCATCGGCTATAACCGCGCCGCCTCGATCATCGAGAAGATGGAGAAGGAAGGCATTGTCGGCCCGGCCAACCACGCCGGCAAACGCGAGATTCTGGCGCCGACCGAAGAGGACAAATTCTAGGCTTTGCCGATATTCAGGTGAGGCCGGCCTGCAAATGGCGCCTCGGCCTGCCCTGGATTTCGACAGACCCTGGCCCGGCGAGACGCCGAAACGGGTCGACAAGCAACTTGAAATCATCTCGTGCGTTCATGCGCTGGGGCTGTCTCGCACCGCCAAACTTAGGCCCTAGTGGGAGTCCAGAAACTGCGGCGACACGAATCACAGGAAGTGACCGGCATGAAGACCCAGACCGAATTCGCCCTCACCCGCCGCCAGGTCCTTGGCCTCGGCCTGATGCTTGGCGGAGCCGCCGCTCTCAATCTCGTGCCGGGCTATCAGCTCGTGGTCGCCGCGCAGGCCGCCGTGCCGCCGGCGGCGCAGAAGATCGCGGACCATTTCTCCTCGGTGAAGTCGATGAGCGGCGAGTTCGTCCAGTTCGGGCCGAAAGGCGAGCAGACCGGCGGCAAGTTCTTCCTCGAGCGTCCGGGCAAGATCCGCTTTAACTATGATGGCTCCTCGAACTTCCGCGTCATTTCGGACGGCAAGTCGGTGGTGATCCTGAACAAGAAGCTCAACACCTCCGACCTCTACCCGCTGTCGAAGACGCCGCTGAAGCTTTTGCTCGACGACCGGATCGATCTCTCCGGCGGGCGCGTCAAGGCCGTCAAGGAAGAGGACGACCTCACCACGATCAAGCTTTCCGACAAATCGGTCTTCGGCAATGCGACGATCACCATGATGTTCGATCCGAAGACCTACGAGCTGCGCCAGTGGACGATCACCGACGCTCAAGGGAAAGACACGACGGTGATGATCTTCAACGTCAAGGAAGGCGGCAGCTTCCCGGCCGACACTTTCGCGATCGACTACACGGCGAACAGAGAGCTGAACACGAAGACCCGGTAGGGCGGATGAGCCGGCGGCAAGCCGCCGAAGGCGATTTGTCGAGCTTGTCTTTACTGCGCGCGGCTGGCACTAGATCGGCGATCTCTTGCCGGACCCCGCCTGAATGCCCTTCACCATCGCCACCTGGAACATCAACTCCGTTCGCCTGCGCATGCCGATCGTCGAGCGGCTGTTAAAGGAGCACGCGCCCGACGTGCTGTGCCTGCAGGAAACCAAGGTCCCCGACGAGCTGTTTCCGGAAAAAGCCTTCCGCAAGGCGGGCTACGAGCACATCCTGTTCCACGGCCAGAAGGGCTATCACGGCGTCGCCACGGTCGCCCGCCGCCCGATCGAGCTGGTCGAGAAGCGGCGGTTCTGCGAGATCGACGATAGCCGGCATCTGTCGGTCAGGGTGCAGGCGGGCGGCAAGTCGGTGCTGGTGCATAATTTCTACGTGCCGGCCGGCGGCGACGAGCCGGATCCGGAGATCAACCGCAAATTCCGCCACAAGCTCGATTTCGTCTATGAGATGAACGGCGTGCCGGCGAGCGGGGATGAATCGTCCGCCTCGATCCTGGTCGGCGACCTCAACATCGCGCCGCAGGAGCACGACGTCTGGTCGCACAAGCAGTTGCTCAATGTCGTCAGCCACACGCCGGTCGAGACGACAAATTTCGAGGCGATGCGCAAGGCCGGCGGCTGGGTCGACCTGATGCGGCTCAACGTGCCGGCCGAGCAGAAACTCTACACCTGGTGGAGCTACCGCGCGAAAGACTGGCAGGCGTCGAACCGCGGCCGCCGCCTCGACCATGTCTGGTCGTCCGCCAACCTGGTGCCGGCTTTCGCCGGCTACGAGATCCTGCAGGCGGCGCGCGGCTGGGAGAAGCCGTCCGACCATGTGCCGGTGATTGCGAAGTTTGAATTGGATTGAGCGTCCTCAATCGGCAGAGGGGTCCTACGGCGCTTCTATTCCGTAAACCTTGGCGCCAGCTCCTCGATGCGGGCGATCATCTGCTGGAATTCCTCCAGGATGCGCTCATGCAACAGCACCGCAATCTCCGGATATTCTTCGAGGATTCGGTGGAACATCTTGCGGCTCAATCGGATCACTTCCGAGTCGACCGCGGCCGAGGCGCTGGTCAGCCGGTTGGTATCGGCGATCAGCGCCAGTTCGCTCAGCATGGTGCCTGGGCCTGCCGTGCCGATCGGGACGCGTTTGCCGCCCAGCTCCCGATAGAGTGCAATCAAGCCGCTGACCACGATATAGGCAGAGTCAGCGACGTCGTCCTCGCGGTAGAGCTTATGGTCGGCCTGGAGCACGGTGGTCTCGGCGCCGAAGGCGAGCAGGCGCAACTGTTCCTGCGTGAAGCCCTGGAAAAGCTTCACACTGGACAGGATGCGGATGTCGTCATCCAGCGCCATCCTAGCTGTGTCCCCGAGCGGTCAGTCCAGTCCCTCCTTTGGAGCGGCGCGCCCTCCTGGGCTCGCGAGAAACGCTCCACTGTGCATCGTGCGATGCGTGCAACGAGCCGATCCATCACCCTCCAGCACCAGGATCGTACCCGAAGCGGTCCCGCCCGACCGCTCTATCTCTTTTGGCTCAATTCCGGACGGAAGGCTACGGCGAAGCCGCCAAGCCCAACCGTTTCACGCTTTTCCTGGAATTGCTCTAGATCATGAAATGTTTAAGGAACCAGCTTGTAGCCGCCGCTTTCTGTCACAAGAATTTCGGCATTGGAAGGATCGCGCTCGATCTTCTGGCGCAACCGGTAGACATGGGTCTCCAGCGTGTGGGTGGTGACGCCGGAATTGTAGCCCCAGACCTCTTCCAACAGCACGTCGCGCGTCACCACCTTCTGGTCGGCGCGGTAGAGATATTTGATGATCGAGGCTTCCTTCTCCGTCAGCCGCACCTTGGCGCCGCGCGGATCGATCAGCAGTTTCTGGCTGGGCTTGAACGTGTAGGGGCCGACCGAGAAGGTCGCGTCCTCGCTCTGCTCGTGCTGGCGAAGCTGGGCGCGGATGCGCGCGAGCAGCACGGCGAAACGGAAAGGTTTGGTCACATAATCATTGGCGCCGGCTTCGAGACCCAGGATCGTGTCGGAATCGGTGTCGTGGCCGGTCAGCATGATGATCGGCGCCTTGTAGCCGCCCTTGCGCAGGATCTTCACCGCCTCGCGGCCATCCATATCGGGCAGGCCGACATCCATGATGAGCAGATCGACGACGCCACTGCGCGCCGCGGCAACGCCTTTTGCGGCGGTCGATTCCTGCTGGACGTCGAATTCTTCGTAGAGCGCCAGCTGCTCAACCAGGGTGGCGCGCAAGTCGTCGTCGTCATCGACGATCAGAATGGTGCGTGATGTCATGGATCAATCCGTTGTTTTAAAAAGAATATTCAGTTGACCTCCCCCCATTTATGCGGAAGCTCACCGGCGCAACAGCCGATCACAGTGATTTGTTCCGTGACCCAATCATACAAGAAAAAACGCGTGCGCAATGCGGCGGGCGCATTTTTGCCGAAAGGCTTGAGCGTTTTGGTGGTGCGCGCGCGCCCGGGCAACCCCGCGCAAGGCTTCCTGCAAGCCGGCAAAACGGTGTTTCCCTGCGCGCTGGGGCGCGGCGGCATTACCGCCAACAAGCATGAAGGTGACGGCGGGACGCCGCTGGCGTCGATGCGCATCCTATCGGGCTATTTCCGGGGCGATCATTTTGCGGCCGGGCGCCGGACGAGGCTGCCGATGGCGCCCATCGGTCCGGATCTCGGCTGGTGCGAGGTTCCGGACGACCGCAACTATAACCGTCCGGTGAAGATCCCCTATGGCGCGAGCCATGAGCGGATGAAGCGCGACGACCGGCTCTACGATGTCTGCCTGGTGCTCGACTGGAACATCGCGCCGCGCCGGCGCGGGCGCGGCAGCGCGATCTTCTTCCACCTGGCACGGCCGGGCTTCACCCCGACGCAAGGCTGCGTGGCAGTGACGGCGCGGACCATGGCGAGGCTGCTTCCGTTGCTGTCGGACAGGACGGTGGTGAAGGTGGTGCGGTAGGCAGTAGGCAGTAGGGCAGTAGGGCAGTAGGGCAGTAGGGAAGTGGGGCAGTAGGTGTCTCCTTCCCTATTGCCTACTGCCTACTGCCTAATCCCTAATCTCTACTGCCTCTTTCCCGGTTTCTGCCAACCCGTGCCGAGCAGCCCGATCTCGCGAAGCTCCCTGTCCATCGTCTTCGCGATGTCCCGGCGGCCGGCGCCGATGTCGCGCAGCTGGCTGTCGGAGAGGTCTTCGACCGACTCGTGTGGCAGCCGGGCGGCAACCTGGGCCTGGCGCAGCCAATCGCGTGCTGAACGCAGCCAAAGCGTGACGCCGGAACGGGATTCCAGGGGGGTGCAGGGCTTCAGGGCGATCTCAGACATGGCTCTATCCGTGTTCTCCGGACATCAAATCCGGTTTTATGGTGTTTCGATGAAGCCATGATGCCGGATTGAAAAACAAACGGGAAACGAGTAGTTCTTTTCTGATCATCAAGTTTTATTTGGAGATTGCATGTCCAAGCTGCTGCCGGGAACGCGGGCGCTGCGGACGTTCGAGGCGGCCGCCAGGCATCTCAACTTCACCCGCGCCGCGGACGAGCTCGGCCTGACGCCGGCGGCGGTCAGCCACCAGATCAAGGAAATAGAGGATCAGCTCGATCTGGTGCTGTTCACACGCACCAGCCGCACCATCCGGCTGACGGAGGCTGGCAATGTGCTTCTGGAGGCCTCGGTCGACGCGCTCGACCTGCTGAACCGCGCTGTCAGCCGCGCCCGCAAGATGACCCGCGGCACGGCGCTGTTGAAGGTGACGCTCGACGCGCAGTTCGCGACGAAATGGCTGATGCGCCGGGTCGACGACTTCCGCAAGCAGAAGCCGGGCATCGAGCTGCGCTTCGACATCACCTACGATGTCCGGGATTTCGACTTCGACGACGTCGATGTCGGCATCCGCTTCGGCGCCGGCAAATATCCGGGGCTCTGCGCGCATCGGCTGTTCGAGAACATCATCATCCCGGTGTGCAGCCCGGCACTGCTGGCGTCAGGTCCGCCGCTGCGAAAGCCGCGCGACCTCTTCAACCACACGCTCGCGCATATCGAATGGTCGCGGCAGGGCGTGACTTGGCCGAATTGGAGCATGTGGATGCACGCGGCCGGCGTCGACGATTTCGACGACAGCCGCACGCTGGTCTTCGGGTCCTCGACCGATGCCACCCAGGCGGCGCTCGACGGCAACGCGGTGGCGCTCGCCGACTTTGCCATGGTCGCCAACGATCTTTCGCAAGGGCGCCTGGTGCGGCCCTTCGAGCTCGGCATCAAGGTCGCGCCGGAATTCGCCTATTTCCTGGTCTACCCCGAGGCGGCCAAGGACGACGCGCGGGTTATCGCATTCCGCGAATGGCTGCTGGACGAGGTGGCGAAAACGCCGACCTGAATCAGAGCACTCGACCGTTTCACCGAAACGGTGAAGTGCTCTATCACTTGTATTGCGCAATTTAGCCCGCTGGCGCCGCGGGCGCGCCGAACCAGCCGATGACGGCGCCGATGATCAGCATCACCCCCAGCCAGTGGCCGGCATCGATCAGGGTGAGGGCCCAGCCGAAGCCTTCATAGCGGTGGTTTACGGTGAGCGTGGTGGCGATGAAGCCCAGCCAGAGCACGAAGCCGAACAGCAATCCCGCAATCGGGTTCGGCTCGCCGCCGGTTATCGCGCCCACCACCAGCGTCAGCACGAGCGCCATGATCAGCTCGGCGATGAAGCTGACGACGAACGGAGCGGCCGAGCGCTTCATGGTGGCCGGGTCGAGCTTGGCCGCTTTCAGCCAGGGCTTGCTCAAACCCATGTACCAGGCGGCGCCGAACAGCCATGCGACGACGGCGGCGACAATCACCGCCAGCCAGTTCACGACAGAAAAATCCATGCTTTCCCCTCCAGATAGAAATGCGAAGGAACGCCTGTTCGGCGATCGCGTCAAGCAAGGCGCCAGACGGTCGTGCGCTTGACCTCGGCATCCTCCAGCACGCGCGTCACCGGAACCTGGTAGACGGCAAGCGATTGCAGCCCGGTCTCGGGGAGATAGGCGCGGCCGGGATCGCCGACGAGGATCTCGGCGCCGCGCGCCTTCAGAGATCCGAACCAGGGCAGCAGCCGGTCGGCGAAAGCCTTGTCGTAGAAGACGTCACCGGCGAGCACGACGTCCCAGCCATCGTCGGTGCCGATGCAATCCGTGCCGCGAAATTGCGCTTCAACACCGTTGGCTTCGACATTGATGGCGATTGCCGTTTCGCAGAACGAGTCGATGTCGGCGGCGATCACTTGCTTCGCGCCTGCTTTCATCGCCGCGATGGCGACAAGGCCGGATCCGGAGGCGAAGTCGAGCACGCGCTTGCCGCGCACGGTTCCTGGATTGTCGAGCACATAGCGGGCGAGGCCCTGGCCGCCGGCCCAGGCGAAGGCCCAGAAAGGCGGCGGCAGGCCGATCTCGGCCAATTCCTCCTCGGTGCGCAGCCACAGGTCATGCGCCTCGTCGGCGAGGTGCAGAAGCACTTCCGGCACATGCGGCGGCGCCATCAGCGCCGTGTTGTCGAGGATGAACTTTTTTGCGCTTTTCGGCGTGAGCTTCGTCACGGCGCCGGATTGAGCTCGGCCATGCGGCAGACCTCTTTCCATTCGGCCGGCGTCACCGGCTGCACGGAAAGCCGGCCGAGCCGGACCAGCGCCATATCGGCGAGCTTGGGGTTGGCCTTGACCTCTTCCAGCGTCACCGGCTTCGGCACGTCCTTATAGGCGCGGATGTCGACGCATTCCCAGCGCGGATCGTCGGTCGTGCTGTCGGGATGCGCCAACGCGCAGACCTCGGCGATGCCGACGATATCGAGGCCCTCATTGGAATGATAGAAGAAACCGAGATCGCCGATCTGCATCGCCTTCATGTTGTTGCGGGCGGCGTAGTTGCGCACGCCGTCCCATTGCGTGCCGGCCTTGCCTTTGGCCTTCAGCGCCTCGAAGGAAAAGACCGAGGGTTCGGACTTGAACAGCCAGTAGTTCATATCGTTTGTCCCATCGCTTTGTCGCACCGCCACGCATGGCGTTCCGTCTATGCTTACTCTCTCGCCGTCGCTGCGGCGAGAGCAGCCAATCATGCGCCGGCGGGCTTCTGGAAGACCCAGTTCCACGGACGGATCTGGACGCTTTCGAACAGGCCGGCCCTGGCATAGGGATCGGCCGCGGCCAGGGATTGGGCAGCAGCCATGTCCGGCGCCTCGATCATCACCAGGCTGCCGTCCGGCTTGCCGTCGGCGTCGAGGAAAGGCCCTGCAAAGGCAAGCTTGCCTTCGGCGATCAGGCCTTCCAGGAACGCCGCATGCGCCGGCCGCGTGTCGACGCGCAGCTGCAGGCTGCCGGGCTTGTCCTTGCAAATCAACGCAAACAGCATTTTTCAGCTCCGATGGTTCAGATGTCGGTTTCGGTCTTGAGCGGGCGTGTCATCAGCGCGGTCACGGCCTGGCCGATGGTCACCTTGCCGTCGAGGATGGCGGCGACGGCCGAGATGATCGGCGCCTCGATACCGCGCTCGGCGGCGATGCGGGCGGCAATCCCCGCCGTCGGCACGCCTTCGGCCAGCGGCAGGCCGGCAAGCGGCTTGCCCTGGCCGAGCGCCAGGCCATAGGCGAAATTGCGCGATTGGGCGGAAGAGCAGGTGAGCAGCAGGTCGCCGAGGCCCGAAAGCCCCATCAGCGTCTCCGGCCTGGCGCCGAAGGCGGCGCCGATGCGGCGCAATTCGACGAAGCCGCGCGTCACCATGGCGGCCTGGGCGCTGGCCCCCAACCCGGCGCCGGTGACGGTGCCGGCGGCGATGGCAAAGACGTTCTTCAGCGCGCCGCCGATCTCGACGCCGATCAGATCGTCGCTGGAATAGCAGCGCAGGTTCTCCGCCGAGAAGCGCGCGGCAAGCTCGGCCGCCAATTCCGCATCGCGGGCGGCAACCACGACGGCGGTCGGCAGGCCGCGCGCGACGTCGCTGGCGAAGCTCGGGCCGGAAAGTGCCGCGACCGGATTGCCCGGCAGGCTTTCCTCGACGATGGCCGAGAGCAGCGCGCCGGTGTCGCGCTCGATGCCCTTGGCGCAGAGCACCAGCGGCACGCCGGCAGGAACGTGGTTGCGGGCATTGGTCAGGACGGCGCGCAACGACTGCGCCGGCGTCACGGCAAGCACGCAGTCGGCGCCGTCGAGCGCGGTGGCAATATCGCTGGTGGCCGCGATGCCGGGTGCGATCGTGATGCCGGGCAGGTAGCGCGGGTTCTCGCCGCGGGCGATGGCGGCGACGGTCTCAGTGTCGCGCGCATAGAGCCGGACATCATGGCCGGCGCGCAACATGGCCAGCGCCAGCGCCGTGCCCCAGGCGCCACCGCCCAGCACCCCAACGCGCCAGCCGCCGGTGCTTCTCTTGGTCATGCCTTGGCGCCACGCCGGCCCGAGCCGACCAGGGGTGCGGAAATACTGTCGAGCGGCCAGCGCGAGCGCGGCACGAAATCGGCGGCGTTTTCGTCGGCGATGCCGGCGCGCAGCCGCTCGATGCCGGCCCAGGCGATCATCGCCGCATTATCGGTGCAGAGTTTTTGCGGCGGCGCGACAAAGGCGAAGCCGGCCTCGGAACACAGCGCTTCGAGCGTCGCCTTGATTGTGCGGTTGGCGGCGACGCCGCCGGCAACGACCAGCGCCGGCTTTGCCTGGTTCGGGAATTCCTGGCGGAAGCGGGCAAGGGCGCGACCGATGCGATCGCCCAGCGCGTCCGCCACCGCCGCCTGGAAAGAGGCGCAGATATCGGCGACGTCCTGGTCGCTCAGCGGCGCGATCGCCGTCGCCGCCTGGCGCACCGCCGTCTTCAGGCCGGAGAAGGAGAAGTCGGGCTGCGGCGAGCCCTTCATCGGGCGTGGGAAGGCAAAGCGGCCTGCATCGCCGCTGGCGGCCGCCTTCTCGACATTCGGGCCGCCGGGATAGGGCAGGCCAAGCATCTTGGCGGTCTTGTCGAAGGCTTCGCCCAACGCGTCGTCGATGGTGGTCGCCCAGCGCTGGTAATCGCCGACGCCGCGCACCGCGACGATCTGGGTGTGGCCGCCGGAGACGAGCAGAAGCAGGTAAGGAAAATCGAGACCGTCGGTCAGCCGCGCCGTCAGCGCATGGCCCTCGAGGTGGTTGATGGCGATCAACGGCTTGTTGGCGGCGGCGGCGATTGCCTTGGCCGTCATCAGGCCGACGATCAATCCGCCGACCAGGCCGGGACCGGCGGTGGCGGCGATGGCGTCGACCTCGTCGAGCGATACCGCCGAATCGGCCAGCGCCGCCTCGACGATGCCGTCCAACGCCTCGACGTGGGCGCGCGCGGCAATCTCGGGCACGACGCCGCCAAAGGCCGCGTGCTCCTCGATCTGGCTGAGCACGATGTTGGACAGGATTTCAGGCGCGGCGCCGCCGTCCAGCGCCACCACGCCGGCCGCCGTCTCGTCGCAGCTCGTCTCAATGCCCAGAACGCGGATCAATTGGTCGCTGTCCTCGAAGATTGTACAACCGGCCTTTCCCCGATAGGAGGTCTGCCGATATTCAGGTGATGCCGGCCTGCAAGTGGCGGCTTTCTGCGCTTCCGGTGCTCAGGTACTTTAAGTACGCTCCGCTCCGGTTCTCGCAAGCCACCACTTTCGGCTCGGCCTGACCTCAATCTCGACGGACCTCGGCCAAGGACGGGGGTTATCACGGACCGCGCGCCATGCAAACTTTGAAAATCGGAACACGCGGCAGCCCGCTGGCACTGGCCCAGGCGCATGAGACGCGGGCGCGGCTGATGCAGGCGCACGGCCTGCCCGAGCAGGCGTTCGAGGTGGTGCCGATCTCGACCAGCGGCGACCGCATCCAGGACCGGCCGCTGTCGGAGGCCGGCGGCAAGGGCCTGTTCACCAAGGAAATCGAGGAGGCGCTGCTCGACGGCCGCATCGACATCGCCGTGCATTCGTCGAAGGACATGCCGACGGTACTGCCCAATGGTTTGGAGCTTGTCACTTTCCTGCAGCGCGAGGACGCGCGCGACTCCTTCATCGGCAAGAAGGTGAAGCGGATCGCCGACCTGCCGCATGGTGCGACGGTCGGGTCGTCGTCGCTGCGGCGTCAGGCGCTGCTCCGCCGCATGCGGCCGGACCTCGACGTGGTGATGTTCCGCGGCAATGTGCAGACCAGGCTGCGCAAGCTGGAGGAAGGCGTCGCCGAAGGCACCATCCTCGCCTATGCCGGGCTGAAAAGGCTCGGGCTCGAACATGTCGTCACCGACCTGATGCCGCTGGAGGCTTTTCCGCCGGCGCCGGGACAAGGCGCGATCGGCATCGAAGCGCGCATCGGCGATTGCGACGTCGAGAGAATGCTGGCGGCGATCCATCATGTGCCGACCGGCCAGGCGCTCGCCTGCGAGCGCGCCTTCCTCGCCGCGCTCGACGGCTCCTGCCGCACGCCGATCGCCGGCCATGCGACGGTGTCGGGCGAGAAACTGTCCTTTGACGGGCTGATTATCTCGCCCGACGGCACGGAATCGCATGAGGTCCGGCTGGAAGGCGAGGCCGCGGACGCGGCGGAGATCGGCCTGGACGCGGCGCGGACGGTTCGCGCGAGGGCCGGTGCGACATTCTTCGACGGCTGGGCCTGACATGGTCCGCGTCCTGGTGACGAGGCCGGAGCCGGGCGCGTCGCGCACGGCACTACGCCTCGAAGCCCTGGGATTTCAGCCTGTCCTGCTGCCGCTGACCAAGACCATCGCATTGCCTGTCGAGGCGAGCATCGGCGGCAATGCCGTCGCGGTCGCGGTCACCAGCGCCAATGCGGTGCGGCATGCGCCGCAAGCTCTGGTCGCGGCGCTTGCGCGCCTGCCTTGCCACGCGGTCGGGAAAAGGACGGCCGAAGCCTGCCGCGCGGTGGGATTTTTTGCCGTCACCGAAGGTCCGGGCGATGCCGAGGCGCTGGCCGATGCCATCGCCGGCGGCCTTGCCGGCAAGGCAATCGTCTATCTGTGCGGCCGCGTCCGCTTCCCGCTGTTCGAGCAGCGGCTGGCGGCGGCGGGCGTGCATGTCCAGGCGATCGAGACTTACGACACGATAGGTGTCGACCATAACGATGCCGATGTGGTCGCTCGTCTGTCGGACCGGCCGATCGACGCCGCGCTGCTCTATTCGGCCAAGGCCAGCTTGGCGCTGGTCGGCCTGATTAAGCGACCGACGCTACGGCATCTCTTTGAGCGAACAGAATTCCTGGCGCTGTCGGCCCGTGTCGCCGAGCCGGTGGAAGGGGTTGCCGGCAGCAGGGTCCGCGTCGCATCCAAACCCGAGGAAGACGCGTTGCTCGCGGTTTTGTCGCAACCGCGCTAGGCCGCGTCATCACACCGCCCCTTTTCACCGCTTGGTGATGTGCTAGAGCATGCTGACGCTCTGGACCCCTTTGATCCATCCTCAAGCCATTTTGCGGAGCCCAAGCATGGTCAAGACGCCGAAGATGCGACATTCGAAGACCCGGCGCGAGCCGGTGACCATCGAACTCGAGCCCGGCGCCGTCTCGCGAATCACCGACGAGGATGCCGCCAAGGCCGAGGCCAAGGCAGCGCAAACCGACGAGGCAAAGGCGGAAGAGGCGGCCGCCGCTTCGCAGCCGGAGGCGCCGGAAGAGCCGATCCATGCCGAACAGGCCGATATCGAGCCTTGGGAGCACAGCGACGTTGCCCAGGCAGCGGCCGATAAGCCCGATGCCGGCAAGGACGAGCCTGAGGCGCCATATCCCGGCGGTTCCGACGCGCCGAAGAGCCAGCCCAAGGGCTTCGATTACAATTTCGAGGACGCATCCGCGCCTGGCCCCGGCGCTTCGGCATCGAAGGCAAGCGAGACACGAAGTGAGACACGGGACGAGGATCGCGTGCCGCAGCCATCACGCAGAACCGGCGTCAACGCCATCGCTGCGGGCGTCGTCGGCGGCGTGATCGCGCTTGCCGGCGCCGGCCTGCTGCAAGCGGTCGGCTTGGTCGGCTCGTCGGGATCGGGCGGCGGGTCGCTCGATAGCGTCAACGGCGAGATCGCTTCGCTGAAAAGCGAAATCGCGGCGCTGAAGGAAAGCGGCGGCACCTCGGCCAAGGTCGACGGCCTGTCCTCGGCGCTCGAGCAGGTCAAGGCCGATGTGGCGGCGCTGAAATCCTCGGCCGGCCAGGGCGGCGACGGTGCCGCGCTCAAGGCGCTCGGCGACAAGGTCGGCCAGATCGAGACAACCGTCGCCGAGCTGCAGAAGGGCAATGCGGCGCCCGTCAATCTCGGTCCGCTCAACGAGAAGATCGCCGGGCTCGACGCGCTGGTGAAATCGACCGGCGACGCGGCCAAGGCCGCGGACGGCCGTGTGGCTGCGCTGGAGCAGTCCGTGTCGCAGCTTTCCGGCAAGGTCGAGGCGCAGGCCTCGCAACCCAAGATCGCGCTGGCGATCGCCGCCTCGGCGCTGAAGTCGGCGCTCGATCGCGGCGCGCCCTTCGCGACCGAGCTCGACACCTTCGCGGCGATCGCGCCCGACGCGCCCGAGCTCGCGGCGCTGCGCTCCTATGCCGAAAAGGGCGTGCCGACCCGCGCCACCATTGCTGCGGAGGCCGATGCCGCCGCCAACGCCATGGTCGAGGCGGCAAAGCCGCTCGATCAGAATGCCGGCTTCTTCCAGAGCCTGGTGTCGAGCGCTGAATCGCTGGTCAAGGTGCGGCCGGTCGGCGCCGTCGAGGGCAAGGGGGTGCCGGAAACCGTGGCTCGCATGGAAGTGGCGGTCAACCAGGGCGACTACGCCAAGGCGCTCGGCGAATATGACACGCTGCCGGACGCGGCAAAGGCAGCCGGCGCCGACTTTGCCGGCAAACTGAAGGCGCGGCTCGAGGTCGAAAAGCAGCTCGAAGCGCTGATTGCCGGCGCGACGAAGGCTTAAGGAGACAAGATGATCCGCCTCCTCGTCTTCCTCGCCGTCGTCTTCGCGCTCGGGCTCGGCTTTGCCTGGCTGGCCGACCGTCCGGGCGAGATGATCGTCACCTTCAACGGCTACCAGTACCAGGTCACGCTGATGGTGGCGGCGGTTGCGATCGTCGCCGTGGTCGCCGCGGTGATGATCGGCTGGTGGCTGATCAAGTCGCTGTGGAACAGCCCCTATACGATCTCGCGCTATTTCCGCGTGCGCCGCCGCGACCGCGGCTATCAGGCGCTGTCGACCGGCATGATCGCCGCCGGCGCCGGCGACGGCGCGCTGGCGCGCAAGAAGACCAAGGAGGCGGCGAAGCTGATCAGCTCCGACCAGGAGCCGCTGATCAACTTGCTCGACGCGCAGGCCTCGCTGCTCGAAGGCGATCATGAGGGTGCGCGCGAGAAATTCGAGCGCATGCTCGACGATCCCGAGATGCGGCTGCTCGGGCTGCGCGGGCTCTATCTGGAGGCCGAGCGCCTCGGCGACCGCAATGCCGCGCGCCACTATGCCGGCCGCGCCGCGGCGGTGGCGCCGCAGCTTGCCTGGGCGGCGGAATCGACGCTGGAGGAACTCACCGAACGCGGTGACTGGGACGGCGCGCTGAAGCTGGTCGAGGCGCAGAAATCGACCAGGCAGATCGAGCGTGACGTCGCCAACCGCCGCCGCGCTGTGCTGCTCACCGCCAAGGCGCAGGCGCTGGTCGACAGCGACCCGAACGCGGCCCGTACCGCGGCGCTCGAGGCCAACAAGCTGGCGCCGGATTTCGCGCCGGCCGCGGTGATCGCCGCCGATCTGGTTATCCGGCAAAACGACGTGCGCAAGGGGTCCAAGATCCTGGAGGCCGCCTGGAAAGCCGAGCCACATCCCGACATCGCCGAGCTCTATACCCATGCCAGGCCGGGAGACGCCGTCCTCGACCGCCTCAACCGGGCGAAGAAGCTGCAGGAATTGAAGAAGAACCATGCCGAGTCGGCGATGGCCGTGGCGCGCGCGGCGCTCGACGCGCAGGATTTCGCCACCGCGCGGCGCGAGGCGGAGGCCGCGATTCGCATGGATCGCCGAGAGGGCGCCTATCTTCTGCTTGCCGATATCGAAGAGGCCGAGACCGGCGACCAGGGCAAGGTGCGGCAACTGCTGTCCAAGGCCGTGCGCGCGCCGCGCGATCCGGCCTGGGTGGCGGACGGTGTCATCTCCGAGCGCTGGGCGCCGGTCTCGCCGGTCACCGGCAAGCTCGACGCCTTCACCTGGCGTGCGCCGATGGAACGTCTTGGCCAGCTGATCGACAGCGACGCGGATATCGGCGTGCCGGCGATCACCG
Source organism: Mesorhizobium sp. CA14 (assembly GCF_020165195.1). GTDB lineage: Bacteria > Pseudomonadota > Alphaproteobacteria > Rhizobiales > Rhizobiaceae > Mesorhizobium. Next base: position 92,469 of record NZ_JAIUHR010000011.1, read on the forward strand.
CTGCGCCGCCTGTCCAGCCTGTCGCCGAGAAGGCGATCGACATCGTCGCCGATGCTCCGGCCGAGAAGCCGGCGCCGGTGCCGTCAAACGGAGGCGAGAAGCAAGCGCCCGTTGCGGAAGCCGTCAGCGAGGCCGAAATCGGTGAGCCCGGTTCGGAGCTGCCGCCTCTGCCGGATGACCCTGGCGTCACGCCGGAAGAAGAAGCGGAAAAATCGCAGCGCCGCTTTCGTTTGTTCTGAGGCTGTGTTCTGGGACCGGGTTTGGTGGGCAGGGAAAAAACATCGATGTTCGAGCGCGTATTGTCCTTCCTGAGGGATCTGCCGGCTGGGCGCGAGGCCAAGCCGAGCGCCGACGATCCGCGCGTCGCGGCTTCGGCGCTGCTCTATCATGTGATGAACGCCGACGGCGTGCGCCAGGACGTCGAGTGGGAACGGTTCAAGCAGATCCTGGCCGAGACCTATTCGGTGAGCGGCGAGGAGCTCGATGCGCTGGCGGCGGCCGGCGAGCGCGCCGACAATGAGGCGATCGACCTCTACGCCTTCACCAGCGTCTTGAAGCGCCACCTCGACCCCGAGGCGCGCAAGGCCTTCATCGGCCTGATGTGGGAAATCGTCTATGCCGATGGCGAGCTTGACGAGCTCGAGGACAATACCGTCTGGCGGGTCGCCGAGCTCATCGGCGTCGAGCGTCGCGACCGCATCGAGGCGCGCCGCAAGGCGGCGGCCGCGGTGCCCGGAGCGCGGGGCACGTCGAGCGACGAATAACAGGATCCTTCGCCTTCCATGCCACCCAGACCGAGGCCGAGACCAAAAATCCTGATCGTGCTGCATCAGGAGACTTCGAGCCCCGGCCGCGTCGGCCACATGCTCCTGGAAGAAGGCTTCGACCTCGACATCCGCCGGCCGCCCTTGGGTGACGAATTGCCCTGCACGCTGGACGGTCATGCCGGCGCGGTTATCTTCGGCGGGCCGATGAGCGCCAATGACGAGGACGAGTTCGTTCGCCGCGAAACCGACTGGCTGGAAATCCCGCTCAAGGAGAACCGGCCGTTCCTCGGCATCTGCCTCGGGGCGCAGATGCTCGCCAACCATCTCGGCGGCAAGGTCGAGGGCCACGGCGAAGGCCTGGTCGAGATCGGCTGGTATCCGCTGAAGGCGACCGAGGCCGGCAAGAAACTGCTGCACTGGCCGGAGATGGTCTACCAGTTTCATCGCGAGGGCTTTTCGCTGCCGAAGGAAGCGACGCTGCTGGCGACCGCGGAAACCTATCCCAATCAGGCCTTCCGCTATGGCGACAATGCCTGGGGCATCCAGTTCCATGGCGAGCTGACAAGGATGATGATGCAGCGCTGGGTGGTGCGCGGCGCGCATCGCTTCGAGCTGCCCGGCGCGCAGCCCGGCCGCGACCATCTCGGCGGCCGGCTGATCTGGGACATGCACCTCAAACGCTGGCTGGGCGAGTTTTTGGGGCTGATTTTTGGCAGGCCGGCTGTGGGGTAGGGCGAAAGGCCAATAGCCCGAGACGGAACTTAAGCCAAAGACGACTTCGCAATCGGCGCTGTGCACGGGCAGTCTCGCCGGTATCGACGAGCCGCGAATCTGTGCTAAGGCGCCGCCCAATCAATCAAAGGGACGACACCGTGAGCGAACTGACCTTGGCCGAGGCGACCGAAAATATCTATGCTTCACTCCGAGCCGACAATGCCGACCTCGATGCGCATATCGCGGCACTCAAGGCGGCGCTGGCGCGGGAGGGAAAGAAACAGGCGGTGTTCGATCCGGCCAAGCTGGCGCAGAGCAACCGCGCCGGCCGCAAGTTGATGCAGGCCTATTTTCGGCAGCGCGGCGTTAGTGTCAGCTTTTCGGAGTAAATCTGCTCGCGACCCTGTCTCCCTGGTCGACGGCGCAGCCCGATCGCCCCGAGCGTCAGAATCCGGCGGCTTAGATCAGAACGCGATCAATTCCGGCTGTTGAGATGCCGCACTTGCCGCAGCGCCGGGAACAGATAAGCCCACAGGCCGGCGACCGCGATGGCGCCGATGCCGCCGATCACCACTGCGGGAACCGTGCCGATCAGCGCCGCCATGGTGCCGGCGCGGAATTCGCCGACCTCGTTCGAGGCGCCGACGAAGACCTGGTTGACGGCGTTGACGCGGCCGCGCACCTCGTCCGGCGTCCAGAGCTGGATCAGCGTCTCGCGGATATAGACGCTGAACATGTCGGTGGCGCCGAGCAGGGCAAGTGCCGCGATCGACAGCCAGGTGATGGTCGAGACGCCGAACAGCACCGTGAAGGCGCCGAACAGGGCAACGAAGCCCAGCATGATCTTGCCGGCATGGTCGCGGATCGGATGGCCGGCAAGCCAGACGGCGACGCAGATGGCGCCGATGCCGGGCGCCGAGCGCAGCAGGCCAAGTCCCCAGGGGCCGAGCTCGAGGATGTCGCGCGCATAGACCGGCAGCAGCGCCGAGGCGCCCGACAGGAGCACGGCGAACAGGTCGAGCGAGATCGCGCCGAGCACGATCTTCTCGTCCCAGATGTAGCCGAAGCCGGCAAACAGCGTCTGCATCGTCGGCTTGTCGGTGGCCGTCTGCTGGGCGGGCTTCGGGATGGTGAAGATGAGCAGCCCGGCAGCGAGCATCAGGACGGCGGCGGTGGCGTAAGCGACTTCCGCCGACACGCCGTAGAGCAGGCCGCCGGCGACCGGGCCGACGATGGTCGCCGTCTGCCAGGCCGACGAGTTCCAGGCTATCGCGTTGGCGAAATCTTCCTGCGGCACCAGATTGGCGAACAAAGAGGACGAGGCCGGGCCGTAGAAGGCGCGGGCTATGCCGAACATGACCAGCACGAGGAAGATCGGCAGAGGGCTGGTCAGGCCGCGCAGCGTCAGAAGCAGCAGAGCCAAGGCGCAGCCGGCCTCGACCAGGGTCGCCAGCGTCATGATCAGCCGGCGGCCGAAGCGGTCGGCGACGACGCCGGTGACCAGAACCAGGAGAAGCGAGGGCAGGAACTGGACGATGCCGACAATGCCGAGGTCGAACGGATCGCGGGTCAGGTCATAGACCTGCCAGCCGACAGCGACCGAGACGATCATGGTGGCGAATGTCGTGAGGAAGCGCGCCGTCCAGTAGCTGAGGAACGGGCGATGCCGGAACGCGGCGTAGCGCTGGTCTGGTGACGTTGTTTCGACGGTCATGATTCAAGGGCCCCTTTTTGACAATGGCCGGCGGGGCACTTCCACGGTGGGCGCTGGTCCGGCCGCAACCCTTTAGCCCAGTTCGCCATGCCATGCGCGCAAAAAAATCCGCGCCAGATGTAAGAAAATCGAAATTCTCTGCTCTGGTGAGGGGGCGTTCAGCCTCTCAATGCGGCCGAGATGGCCGCCAACCCGCCGCGCAACTCCGCTTCCGTCGGCCAGCCGAAACCGAGGCGGAAGAAGCGTTTCGGCATCTCGAACCAGTGGCCGGGACCGACATAGGTGCCGTGCTGCTCCAGCAGCCTCGTGTAGAATTTGTCGAGGTCGAAGCCGGCATCGACGTTGAGCCGCGGAAAGCCGACGACGCCGCCTTGCGGCCGCACCCAGTCGACCAGCTTCTCGCCGTCGATCCAGTCCTGCACGATGTCGCGCCGCCTGGCCATTTCGGGGAGTAGCGAGGCGAGGAAGGCATCACGGCGTTCGAGCGTGGAGCGGGCGATCGCCTCATCGATGACGCTGCCGCAGATGCCGATCTGCTCCTTGGCGGCGAGGAAAGTTTCCTGCAGTTGCGGATCGCGGATCACCAGCCAGCCGATGCGGATGCCCGGAATGCCGAAGGCCTTGGACAGCGAGCAGACGCTGATAGCGGCGGGGCTGAGCGAGGCCGCCGACGGCAACCGGGCGCCATAGGAGAGGTCGCGATAGGTCTCGTCGACCAGCAGGCGGCATTTGCGGCTCTCTGCAAGCGCGACCAGCGCGTCGAGGTCGGCGCGTGTCATCATCGTGCCGGTCGGGTTGTGCGGGCAGGTGACGCTGATCAGCTTGCTGTTCGGCCGCAGCTCTGCCTTCACACGATCGATGTCGACGGCAAAGCTCTGGTCGAAATCGAGATCAACATAGGAGATGGCGCAGCCGATCGCCTTCGGCGTCTCGATGTTGGTGGCGTAGTTCGGCCGCACGACCACGAGATGGTCGCTGGCCGACAGCAGCGCGGTGGCGATGATGAACAGCGCGCCGGCCGCGCCGGCGGTCACCAGCACATCGCCAGGAGAAAGGCCCTTGTCCTGCGCGGCGATCAGCGCCCGCAAGTCCTTGTCGCCGCGATGCTCGCCATAGAACAAGGTGAGGTCCGGCAGCGCGAGACCGATGTCGGAGAGTTTCTGGTCGGCGATCGAGCTTTCGGAGAGATTGTAGCGGATGCGGCCGTAGCCATATTCCTCCGGCGCTTCCTTCTCGATCACCATCCTGGCGTAGTTCATGGCCGTCCCCAGTGGAGCGTCTTGCCGTCTCGCGGAAAGGCTACGGCGAAGCGACGAGCCTAGCCGCTTCACGCTTTTCCGGGAATTGCTCTGGTGGCGATATCCAAGCCATAAAAGCAGGAAGCCTGCCAAGGCGGATTCCTCGGCAGGCTTGCTTAAACCATTGGTGCAGGCGCGTTATTTCAGGCCGTCGCCTTGGCCTTCCTGCCCCTGGCAGGCTTCACCGGTTCCGGTTCGGCCTTGCGGCCGAGGCCGATCGACTTGGCGAGCTGCGAGCGCGAGGCCGCATAGTTGGGAGCGACCATCGGATAGTCCACCGGCAAGCCCCATTTGGTGCGGTAGGCTTCGGGCGTCAGGCCGAAATGCACGCCGATATGGCGCTTCAGCGATTTGAACTTCTTCCCGTCCTCGAGACAGATGATGTAATCCGGCGTCACCGAGCGCCTGGGATTAACGGCGGGGACGGGCGGGGGTGCTGCGGGTTCCGCCGGCTGGCTGATCCCGCCGATCGATGAGGCGACGCTGGCGATCAGTCCGCCCAGGTCCGAAGCGGGCAGGCGGTTTTTCGCGACATAGGCCGATACGATGTGAGCGGTGAGCTCGAGCAGGTCGACTTCCTTGGCTGTGCTGGTGTCCTCGTCCACGTAGTCCCTCCATTTCTGCCGCATGGCCGCGGAACCGATCCGGTTTCGCGGTAATATCAAAGCGCTGCGAGCGTTGTTGGCGAATTCGGAATGCCGCAAGGGCCGCAGGCCGGCGAATTCCTAGTCGGCAAATCTGCGCAACGCAACGTTTTGTCGCGTCAATACACGCTGTTTTGAACAATAATACTGGAATGTAACAATATCAGACGATCAGCGCCTTGTCGCGCCATAGACGAAATCCACCCTCGAAAGCGCGAGTGTTGTCGCCGCGCCGGGATTTTTCAGGCAATTCATCGAGCTTGTCGACATTGCCGCCGCCGATCACGACATAATCCGGCTGCAAGGCGGCGCGGAGCCTGTCGACGACGTCGAAAACGTATTTGCGCCACTTCTTCTTCCCGTGCTTCACCAGGCCTCGTTCGCCGACGTAATCCTCGAAAGTCGCCCCCTTTTTGTAGGGCAGATGAGCAAGTTCCATGGGCTGGCCGACATTCTTGATGATCATGGCGGCGCCCAGGCCGGTGCCCAGGCCGAGGAACAGCATGCGGCCGCCGTCATAGCTGCCGATCGCCTGCATCAGCGCGTCGTTGACGAGCTTCACCGGCTTGCCGAAAGCGGCGGTGAAATCATAGCCGTTCCAGCCCTTGCCGAGATTGAAGGGATCGAGCGAGGGCTTGTTGTCGCGCACCGGGCCAGGATAGCCCATCGAGATGACGTCGTAGTCCAGGCCCTCGGCCAGTTTCTTGACCGACGAGACGACCTGGTCCGGGGTCAGGCCCGGTCCGGACGCGGCGCGGCGCATCTCGCCGCCGGCGCTGGTGAGGATCTTCACATGCGAGCCGCCGACATCGACGGTGAGCACGATCGGATCGCCGCTCGCCGCGGCTTTCTTTGCTGCCTTCGCCATTCCGTCCTCCCCGGAAGTTACTTAGCCGGATTGATCCAGCCGTCGGGCGGGCCGAAGCCGCGCATGGCATCGACCGGCCCCCAGGTCTTGGGGGCATAGATCGCCGGCGGCGTGGTGTCGCCGAGCACCGGGCCGACGATGCGCCAGGCAAGCTCGGCCGCGTCCTGGCGCGTGAAGAGCTGGCCGTTGCCGTTCATGGCGTCGCCGATCAGCCGCTCATAGGGCGGCATGTCGCCCTTGGTGTCGTCGAGCGCGGTCAGCTCCACCTGCTCGCCGATCATGTCGTCGCCGGCTACCTTGCGCTGGGCGCCGATCGAGATCGCCACCTGCGGGTCGATGCGGAAGCGCACATAATTGGCGTCGCCCGGCTTGATCGGGTCGAAGACGTCGAGCGGCGGCCGCTTCATACGCACGATCACCTCGGTGGCGTGGACCGGCATGTTCTTGCCGGCGCGGATGAAGAAAGGCACATCCCGCCAGCGCCAGGTGTCGACGAAGAAGCGCACCGCGGCGAAGGTCTCGACCGGCGAGTTGGGCCTGACGCCCGGCTCGGCCAGATAGCCGTCGAACTGGCCGCGCACGACATCGTCCCTGGTCAGCGTGCGGATGGCGCGCAGCACCTGCACCTTCTCGTCGATCAGGTCGTCGGCCGAGCGGCCGACCGGCGGCTCCATGGCCAAAAGCAGCAGGATGTTCAGCAGGTGGTTCTCGATCACGTCGCGGATACAGCCGACATCGTCATAGAATTTGCCACGGCCCTCGACGCCGAAATCCTCGGCCATGGTGATCTGCACGCTCTCGACGAAGTTGCGGTTCCAGATCGGCTCGAGGAAGGAGTTGGCGAAGCGGAAATAGAGCAGGTTCTGGATCGCTTCCTTGCCGAGATAGTGATCGATGCGAAAGATCGACTGCTCGTCGAACACCAGATGCAGCACCCGGTTCAGCCAGCGCGCCGACTGCAGGTCGTGGCCGAACGGTTTTTCGATCATCAGCCGCGCGCCACGCGCGGTGCTGGACTGCTCCAGCCCCTGCACGACCGTCTCGAACATGGTCGGGGGGACGGCCATGTAATGCAGCGGCCGCTGCGCAGAGCCCAGCGCCGTCTTCAGCTTCTCGAAGGTCGCGCCGTCGCGGTAGTCGCCGCTGACATAGCGCAGCAGCGAGGCGAGCTTGGAAAAGACCTTGTCGTCGACACGGCTAAGCGCGGTGACGATGCCGTCGCGCGCACGGTCCACCAACTTGGGGAGCTCCCAAGGCTCGAAGGCAACGCCGATCACCGGCTCGCTCAGCGTGCCCTTAGCGACCATCTGGTAGAGCGCCGGGAAAATCTTCTTATGCGCAAGGTCGCCGGTCGCTCCGAAAAGCACCAGCGTGTCGGACCTCTCCTGGCTCATGCAGTCTCTCCCCTCACGCGCCGGCCTTCGGCTTCTCGACATGGCCGCCGAAGGCATAGCGCATGGCGGACAGAAGCTTGTCGGCGAATTGTGATTCGCCCTGGGAAGAGAAGCGGTCGAACAGCGCCGAGGACAGCACCGGCGCCGGGACGCCGGTGTCGATCGCCGCCTTCAGCGTCCAGCGGCCTTCGCCGGAATCGGAGACGCGGCCGCCGAACTGGGCAAGCGACGGGTCGTTCTTCAGCGCGCCGGCGGTGAGATCGAGCAGCCAGGAGCCGATGACGCTTCCATGCCGCCAGACCTCGGCGACCTGCGGCAGGTCGATGTCGAACTGATAGTATTGCGGGTTTTCGAGCGGGCTGGTCTCGGCGTCCGCTATCCTGGACCGCTTGCCGGCATTGGCCGACTTCAGGATGTTCATGCCCTCGGCATAGGCGGCCATGACGCCATATTCGATGCCGTTATGCACCATCTTGACGAAGTGGCCGGCGCCGCTCGGTCCGCAATGGAGATAGCCGAAGGGCGCCGTGCCGGCATCCTTGGGCGGATTGGCGCCCGGATCGGCGCCCGGCGCCAGCGTGGCGAAGACCGAATCGAGATGCTTCACCGCCTCGTCGGGGCCGCCGATCATCAGGCAATAGCCGCGCTCGAGGCCCCAGACGCCGCCGCTGGTGCCGACATCGACGAAGTTGATGCCCTTAACTGCCAGCTTCGCCGCCTGGTCGACGGCATCGTGATAATAGGAATTGCCGCCGTCGATGATGATGTCCCCCGGCTCCATCAGCGCCGCCACCTGGTCGACGATCCTGCCAGTGATCGCGGCCGGCAGCATCAGCCAGGCGCAGCGCGGCTTGGCGAGCTTGCCGACGAACTCCTCCAGCGAGGCGGCGCCGACCGCGCCGTCCTTCACCATGCCGGCGACGCTTGCCGAATTGATGTCGTAGACGACGCATTCATGGCCGTCGCGCATCAGGCGCCGCACCATATTGGCGCCCATCCTGCCCAGTCCCATCATTCCGATCTGCATGGTTTCATCCCGATTGCTTGAGGAAAGGAGAGTCCAATGGCCCTGCCGGATCACGATTGAGCGTCAATGCCGACGCTGAAGTCGACATTCTCCCAACGCATCGCCTCGGGCCAGAAAAAAGTGAAGACGATGGTGGTTCCCGGCTGCAGGCGGCTGACGGGCAAATCCACCAGATGAATGCCGAACGCATTCTCGGCCGTCTTGCTGTCCTGCACCGTCAACCATTTGTCGCTGCTCCAATGGACGACGCCGGGCGCCGACAATTCCACGCGCAGCGCCTTGCCGGCCGGAATGGAGCGAATCTTGTTGTTGAAGCGCCAGATCCGCAGCGGCGAGACCGTCTTGCCCTTGATATAGCGCTCGACGCCTTGCGGCGGCAGGTCGAAAACGGCGCCGTCGCGCAGCGAGCGCAACAGCTTGATGTGCTCGGCATGCGCCCAGACCAGCGGCATCGCGCTGCCGGACGGTTTGCCCAGCCACAGCTCGCGGTCAGGCATGTCCGGGCGATCCCAGACCTGCTCCGGCAGGAGGCCGCCCACGCCGGCCGAACGTTCGAAAGTCTCAAGCAGCTGCGCCGCCCTGTCCCCGCGGCCGGCGGCCAGCTCGTAATGGGCGCGCTCGCCGGCAAGTAGCGGCCACGGCCGCCCTCGGCCGGTGCCGTCGAAAGGCGAGCCGTCCTCGTGCTCGCCATAGCCGTCGCCGGTATAGCGGTACCAGAGCGGACCTTGCGGCAACTCGCAGCGCAGCTCGGCGTCGATGACCTTGACCGTGTTGAGGATGCGCGGATCGTCCGCGGCCCTCAGGCCGAAGCGGACCAGCGCCAGGGCGTCCGGGCTGATGATCGCCTCGGCCGGCTTGTCGCTGTCGCCCGGCGGCCGGTTCTTGATTGGCACGAAGCCGTCCTTCGGCGAGGCAGCGCTGCCATCGTCGGGCGGGGCGATGCGGACATAATAGCCCTCGATTCCCGCCCTGGTGCTTGCCTGCGTGCCGGTCACATAGGTCCAGCGCTCGACCTGGTCGTTCCAGCAATCGGCGATCTCGCGCAGATAGTGTGCCGGCTCACTTTTGCCGCAGGCGTCCAGCATGTCGGCCGCCGCAAGCAGCCCCGCTATTTCCACGGCCAGCGTGAACGGGCTGTAGCCGGCATCCTCTTCCCACCGGTCCTCGCCGGTGACCGGGCCGTTGCGCACGACATAGGCGGCCGCGTTCTCGATCATCGCCAGGAAGTCGGCGAGCTTCGACTCCGGCAGATGGCCGGCGCGGCGCAACGCATCGGCAAGCAGCAGCGGAAAGGCGCATTCATCCATCTGGATGCCGGGCCAATAGGCGGTGCCGTCGGACCAGCAATTTTGCGGCCAATGGCCGTCCGGCTGCTGGATCGAACGCAGATAGGCGAGGATCTGCAGCGCCTGCCTGCCGTCGCCGGCCGCCAGGAAACCGCCCGCCGTCTCGACCAGGTCGCGCGGCCAGACGAGATGATAGCCGCCGAGATCGTCGTCACCTTTGTTGAAGCCCCAGGGGATCGACAGGCTGGCGACGGCGGCGCCCGGTCTCGCGATCGACAGATGCGTTGCCAGCACCGCCGTGCTGGCGCGGTAAGAGTTCAGACCGGAGGCGGCGCGGCGGTCGAGTTTTTCCAACCCTGCCTGAAATGTCCGCCAGTTCTCGACATAGGTCTTCGCGGCCGGCTCGAAACCCTGTTGCAGGCTTGCAAGGGCAAAATCGGCGGCTTCCTCGGGCGAAGCGCCGAAGCCGAGCGCCAGCAAGGCAACCGTCCTGCCGGGCGAAAAGCCGATCTCTCCGGTCAGCGCGACATTGCCGTTTTCGGCTGTATGACAGGAAGGATCGAGCGCGCCGTTATCGTGCAGCTGCTGCCAGCCGTCGGAGAAGCCGACATAGCCGGACGAGCAGGCACCCCAGGGCAAGGACGAGGCGAGCGCGAGCGAAACGCCGCGTCCGGTGGCGAAGAGAAGGCGCTGCCCCTTATGCTCGCCGATCCAGGCCGTGTTGCCCATGCCGGCATTGACGAGATGCGGCGCAAGCAGCGCGTAGGCGCGATAGTCGGCCGCCGAGCCCTTGATCGCGCTGAAACCCACTTCCTGCAGCAGCACAGGTCGTTTCGGGTCGGTAATGATTCGCTTTTCAATCCGATACGCGCCGTCGGAGGCGGTATTGGTCAGCCGGTAGCCGGGGACCCCATCCTCGAAAGGTTCGACGGTGTGGGCCGCATCGCGCTTCTCTTCGGAAAAATAACCGCCGGGGCCGGTGACGATCAGCCCCAGGTCGCGCGTGCAGGCGCTGTCGAGGCGCGGATAATAGATTTCGTTCAGGATGCCGTGGCTGGTGGTGAACCAGAGCGGGCTTTTTGCCGAAAGGGCGGTTCCGACGCCGCTCTTTGCGCTTGACGTCCAGCGCGCCGGAATTCCGGGCGCGCCTTTGGCAACGGTCGGCGTCACTGCCATGCATTGGCCTCCTGCCGCGTTCCTAGACCAGGAGTCGCCGTCTTTTCAATCGTCGCACCGCAAGTTGATCGAGCAGTGCCAATGCTTTGCAGTTGACAGCTTGCGGTTCCTCTGAATTTGTCTGACAATAGATAAAAAACAGAGCATTCGCGTTACGTCCATCTGTTAACAGCAGCAACCTCGGGAGGAACCGACATGAAGAAACTACTCGTATTGAGTGCATTCGCGGCGATGCTCGCCTCGGGCACCGCGCTTGCCGACACCAGCGGCAAGAAGATCGCCTTCTCCAACAATTATGCCGGCAATTCCTGGCGCCAGGCGATGCTCGACAGCTATGCGATCGTCACCAAGAAGGCGGTCGACGACAAGATCGTCGCCGCGGCCGATGTCTTCACCACCGCCGACAAGGAAGTGCCGACCCAGGCCGCGCAGGTGCAGAACCTGATCCTGCAGGGCTATGATGCAATCGTCATCAACGCGGCGTCGCCCGATGCGCTGAACGGCGCCATCAAGCAGGCCTGCGATGCCGGCATCGTGGTCGTCTCCTTCGACGGCACCGTGACCGAGCCCTGTGCCTACCGCGTCGTCGTCGACTTCAAGGACATGGGCAAGCAGGAAGTCGAGCAGATGGCCAAGTTCCAGCCTAAGGGCGGCAATCTGCTGGAAATCCGCGGTCTCGCCGGTACCTCGATCGACGAAGCCATCCATGCCGGCATCCTCGAAGGCGTCGCCGCCCATCCCGAGTTCAAGATCGTCGGTTCGGTAACTGGCGACTGGGACCAGACCACGGCGCAGAAGGCGGTGGCGACCATCCTGCCGTCGCTGCCGGATGTCGTCGGCGTCGTCGATCAAGGCGGCGACGGCTATGGCGCCGCGCAAGCCTTCGCCGCCGCCGGCAAGCCGCGTCCGACCATCATCATGGGCAACCGCCAAGACGAGCTGAAATGGTGGAAGGAGCAGAAGGAGAAGGACGGCTACAAGACCTGGTCGGCCTCGATCGCCCCCGGCGTGTCGACGCTGGCCTTCTGGGTGGCGCAGCAGGTGCTCGACGGCCGCAAGGACATCCCGCACGACCTGCTGGTGCCCTATCTCGCCTTCACCCAGGACGATTTCGAGGCTGCGCTGCCGAAGATCAAGGAAGGCGGCGTCGCCACGCACGAATACACACAGGAAGACGCCATCGCCGCGATCAAGGCCAACATCAAGTAGTCGCGGCGCGAATTTGCCAGCCGCATCGCCAACCGGGTAAAGTTGAGGATGCTCCAGGCTATTGCGGATATCGTCAGGCTCAACGGCGCCGAAAAGCATTTCGGCGCCGTTCGGGCGCTTAACGGCGTCGACTTCCATGTCGGCGCCGGCGAATGCGTCGGGCTGGTCGGGCATAACGGCGCCGGCAAGTCGACGCTCATGCATATGGTGGCCGGCACGCTGCGGCCGGATGGCGGGCAGATCGCCGTGCGCGGCAATCAGGAGGCGAGCTATTCGGTGGCGCGCGCGCTGGAGCTCGGCATACGCTGCGTGTTCCAGGAGCTGTCGCTCTGCCCCAATCTCAACGTCGCCGAGAACACGCGCATCAACCATCCCTCGCTCACCGGCTTCGGCTGGCGGCGCAGGGCCGCCGACCTCATCCGCGCCAAGCTGGACGAGATCTTCCCCGGCCACGGCATTTCGGCGGATGACATTGCCGGCGACCTCTCGATCGGGCGGCGGCAGATGGTCGAGGTGGCACGCGCCTTCACGCTGACCCGCGAGCCGCTGCATCTGGTCATCCTCGACGAGCCGACCTCGTCGCTCGACGCGCACACCGCGGGGCAATTGCTATCCTTCGTGCGCCGCTTCGTGGCGGCGGGCGGCAGCTGCATCCTGATCTCGCATGTGCTGGGCGAGGTGCTGCAGAACGCCGACCGCATCGTGGTGATGCGCGACGGGAAGGTGGTCGCGGCTGATGCCGCAAGCGCTTTCGACCGCGACAGGCTGGTCGCTGCCATGGGCGGCGCCGAAGGCCATCAGAAGGCCGCTGCCGAAGCCCGGAAGGCCGAGGGCGGCGCGCTCAGGGTTCGCGCGCGTCCGGTCAGGCAGCAGGACGACAAGGAGCTTGTCGCCCGCGCCGGCGAGATCATCGGCTTGGCCGGGCTTGCCGGCCATGGCCAGACGGACCTTTTGCTGGCGATCTTCTCGGCCGCCTCCCGCGCCAGGACCGGCATCGAGGTCGCCGCGCCGGTGGCGCTGGTCGCCGGCGACCGTCAGTCGGACGGCATCTTTTCGCAATGGTCGATCGCGCAGAATATCGGCATCCGCTCGCTGACGCGCCTGCGCAACGGCCTTTTGATCTCGCCGCAGCGCGAGGCCGAGCTTGCCGAATTCTGGAAGAAGAAGATCGGCATCCGCACGCCGGACATGAACAACAACATCTACTCGCTGTCGGGGGGCAACCAGCAGAAGGCGCTGTTTGCCCGCGCGCTCGGCTCCGACGCCGAGATCGTGCTGATGGACGACCCGATGCGCGGCGTCGACATCGGCACCAAGCTCGAAGTCTACGATCTCGTGCGCGAGGAGGCCGCCAAGGGCCGCACCTTCCTCTGGTACACGACCGAGACCGAGGAGCTCGACAATTGCGACCACGTCTATGTCTTCAAGAACGGCCGGATCGTCGCCGATCTTGGGCGAGACGAGCTGACGGAGGAAAAAATCATCCAGTCCTCGTTCGGCGATGCGGCCTGAGATGACGGCAATCGCTCCCGGAACGCTCCCGAAAGCCTCGCCGCGCGGCAGCGCGGCCCGGGCGCGCATGCTGCGCGGTCTTTTGCCGGCGCTGTCGCTGGCGCTGGTGCTGATCGCCATCGCCTGGCTCAACCCGCGCGCCATCAGCTATTTCGGCTTCAACCTGATGCTCAACCTGGCGATCCCGATCGCGCTGGCAACGATCGCGCAGATGTTCGTCATCGCCGGCAACGAGCTCGATCTGTCCATAGGGACGTTCGTCGGATTCGTCGGCTGTGTCACCGCGACTTGGCTGAGAGACGCGCCGCTCATAGGCATTCTCGTGCTCATCGGCTCGATCGGCGTCTATGCATTGCTTGGCGCGCTGATCCACCTGCGCAATTTGCCTTCGATCGTGGTGACGCTCGGCATGAGCTTCGTCTGGCAGGGACTCGCCATCCTCATCCTGCCCAAGCCCGGCGGCAAGGCGCCGGACTGGCTGCTGTCGATCATGTCGTTCAAGCCGCCTTACGTCCCGTTCCCGATCCTTGCCGCGCTGCTGATCGCCGCGGTCGTGCATTTCGGCCTGATGCGCACGTCCTATGGCGTCATCCTGCGCGGTTCGGGCGGCAACGCCGCGGCACTGCGGCGCGCCGGCTGGTCGCTGCTCAAGACCAAGATCGTGCTGTTCGCGCTTACCGGCCTGTTCGGCGTGCTTTCCGGCATGGCGCTGATCGGCATCACCACCTCGGCCGATGCCAACATAGGCAATGGCTACACGCTGCTTTCGATCGCCGGCGTCATCCTCGGCGGCGGTGAGTTCGTGGGCGGGCGCGTGTCGCCGATCGGCGCGGTCATCGGCGCGCTGACGCTGGCTTTGGCCGCCTCGCCGCTCTTGACCTTCATGCACATCCCGCCCGACTGGCAGGTGGCCGCCAATGGCGCGATCCTGATCATCGTGCTGGCGGCTCGGGTGCTGATCAGCCGCAGGGAGCGGTGAGCGATGACCTCGGTGAGAACTCTGCTTGAAAAACCCTGGATCTGGTCCTTCGTCGGCGCGGTCGTCGTCTGGCTGGCAACGATTGGCTTCACCGGCGGCTACGGCGCCGGCGGCATGGTCACGGCGGCGCTCTCGCTTGCCGTCTTCACCGTCATTGTCGGCGTCGGCCAGATGTTCGTCATCACGCTGGGACCCGGCAATGTCGACCTGTCGCTGCCGGCCAATATCGGGCTGGCAAGCGCGGTCGCCATGAAGGTGATGGGCGGCAGCGATGCCATGATCCTCGTCGGGCTGCTTGCCGCGCTCGCCTGCGGCGCCGCGATCGGCGGCATCAACTATCTATTGATCTGGGCGCTGCGCATCCCGCCGATCATCGCGACCCTGTCGGCGAGCTTCATCATCCAGTCGATCGACATCAGCTACGGCCGCGGCCTGCAGATCAAGCCGCCGCCGGGCTTTGCCGACTTCACCAACTGGCAGGTGCTGGGCATTCCGGTTCTGGCGATGCTGACGGTGATCTTCACCATCGGTGCCGCGCTTGCGCTGCAGCGCATGATCTACGGCCGTTCGGTGCTGGCGATCGGCCAGAACATCCGCGCCGCCTGGCTGGCCGGCGTGCATGTCGGCCGCATCCGCTTCCTCACCTACACGCTGTGCGGCGCGCTCGGCGGCATCGACGGGGCGCTGCTTGCCGGCTATTTCCGCGGCGCCAATGTCGATATCGGCAACGAATATCTGCTCGCCTCGATTGCGGTCGTGGTCATCGGCGGCACCTCGGTCGCCGGCGGCAAGGCCAATGTGCCCGGCGTCTGGGGCGCCGGCCTGTTCCTGGTGCTTCTGCTCACCATGCTCAATACGTTCGGCGTCAGCGCCGGCGTGCGGCTGGTGCTGACCGGGCTGATCATCGTCGGGGTGATCACGGCGGCCGGCGGCGAGAAGGCGGTTCGATAGCCTTTATTTGGCCGCCTTGGCACGCGCGATCGCGTCGACGATC
The DNA here is from genome assembly GCF_020165195.1 of Mesorhizobium sp. CA14. GTDB lineage: Bacteria > Pseudomonadota > Alphaproteobacteria > Rhizobiales > Rhizobiaceae > Mesorhizobium. Next base: position 108,051 of record NZ_JAIUHR010000011.1, read on the forward strand.
ATCTTCTTCGCGTATTTGGAATCGTGCCAGCCTTCGATCTTGACCCATTTGCCGGGTTCGAGATCCTTGTAGTGCTCGAAGAAGTGTTGCACCTGCTGGCGCGTGATCTCAGGCAGATGGGTGTATTCGGTGACGTTCTCGTAGCGCAGCGTCAGCTTGGGCGAAGGGACGGCGATCACCTTCTCGTCCTGGCCGGCATTGTCCTCCATGATCAAGACGCCGATCGGCCGCACATTGATGACGCAGCCCGGCACCAGCGCGCGGGTGTTGCAGACCAGAACGTCGATCGGGTCGCCGTCGCCCGACAGGGTGTGCGGCACGAAGCCGTAATTGCCTGGATAGCGCATCGAGGTGTGCAGGAAGCGGTCGACGAACAGCGTGCCGGCCTCCTTGTCCATCTCGTATTTGATCGGCTCGCCGCCGATCGGCACCTCGATGATGACGTTGACGTCCTCAGGCGGGTTCTTTCCGGTGGGCACGGCTTCGATACGCATGGCTAAATCCCTCTCTCGATTCCAAGACCGATAGCGGGCGAAACGTCATGGTGCAATGCGGCGAATGGCACTGAACGCTGATGGAAGCGCACAGTTTGTGATGGCGTGTAACCTAGGCGACGCTAGTCATTCCAGACGAAAGCCACTTTCTTGAGCGCCTTCTGCTCGAAGACCTCGACGCCTTCGGCGATATCGCGGCCGCCATTGCCGGCGTAGAAGGCCAAGGCGTTGTGATTGTCCTCCAGCGCCCAGACCACCAGGCCGCGCAGGCCGTGGTCGGCGAGCCGGGCCTTGGCCGCCTTGAACAGCCGGCTGCCGAGCCCGATGCCCTGATATTCCGGACGAAGATAGAGCTCGTAGATCTCGCCCTGCTGGCGGAGCTCGCGGGCGCGGTTCTTGCCGATCGTGGCATAGCCGGCGACCGTTCCGCCGATCTCGACCACCAGCACGGTGGCGGCGCGGCGAATCGCGTTGGACCACCAGTCGACGCCGCGACGGTTGATCATCGAGGTCAGCGTGCGGTGCGGGATGATGCCCGAATAGGCGCCGCGCCAAGCCTGCTCGTGCACCTCGGCGATGGCGCTCGCGTCGCGCGGTTCTGCCTTCCGGATGTCAATCGTCAGCGTGTTCATGATTGGTTAACCATAAACCCGCCTCGCCCGATTGCAAAGAGTCCCCCAACACGCCTCCCCGCTTTCGCACAGGCGAAAGGTGGGTGCGCAGACGAGGCGCCTAGAGCCGAATGATTTCAGGTCGAATCGACCTGAAATCTGAATCCGTCTCTAAATCTAAGAGATAGAGCATGATGTCGCCCGAAAACCGCCTCACACTTTTCGGCATCATGCTCTAGTCAGATTTCGACGAGATGATCGTCGAGTTCGTTGGTGTCGCCTTCGGTGACCGGGAAATGCTCGGCGAGCACCGCGCCGACCGTACCGACAGCCTTGACGAAGCCGTCGGCCAGCCGGTCGTCACCGGCATGTTTGGTCAGATCGCCCACCACGCCGTCCCAGACATGCTGGCCGACCTTGGCATCGATGCCTGAGTCGGCGACGACCTCGGCATAGCGCTCGGCGATCGAGACGAAGATGAGCACGCCGGTACGCGCCTGCGTACGATGGACGTTGCGGGCCAGGAACTGCTTCATCGCATTGGCGTGCGCCGCCTGATAGCGCAGCCTTCTCGGCACGAAATGAATGCGCAAGGCGGGCAGGAGCCAGAGCAAAATGAACACCGAGGCCAGCGCCAGCGCTTGCGCCAGCACGAAATGCCGCAGCCGGATAGACAGCCACCAGGCCTCCAGCCCGTAGGCGACGGCGAGGCTGGCGATGAACAGGCCGATCGTGGCGGTGAACGCGGCCGGAAAGAAGTAGCCGTCGCTGGCCTTGGCGACGACGCAATAGATCTCGCCGTCGGTCTTCAGCTCGGCCGTCCGGATCGCCTCGGCGATGCGGTCATGATCCTCGGCGCTTATCGGTCGCGTTGCCATGGTGCCTCACCAGCTTCCCGACGAGCCGCCGCCGCCCGACGAGCCGCCACCGCCGGAAAACCCGCCACCGCCGCCGCCGGAGGACCAGCCACCGCCGCCTGACGACCAGCCTCCGCCGCCGCTGGAGGACGAGCGCCGGTTCTGATCGAAGGTCATGCCGAGCCAGCGATAGCGGCCGGGTCCGATCTTCTGGCCGAAGATCGGCGGCAGCACCGTCATCGCGATGCCGCCGAAGAAGATCAGCGCCCAGATGCCGATGAAGATGGCGAAGAACAGATCGTCGGAGTTGAACGGCGCCTGCTCGTTGCGCTTGCCGCGCGCCTCGAGTTCCTCGGGATTGCCTTCCAGCACCATGATCATGTCGTCGACGGCCTTGGTGATGCCGCCGGAGAAGTCGCCGGCGCGGAAGGCCGGCACCATGTCGTTCTCGATGATCAGCTTGGTGTGCAGGTCGGTCAGCGTGCCTTCCAGCCCATAGCCGACCTCGATGCGCATCTTGCGGTCGTTGGGCGCCACCAGCAGCAGGACGCCGTTGTTTTCCTTGGCCTGGCCGAGCTTCCAGAAGCGGAACAGCCGATTGGCGTAAGGCTCGATCTCCTCGCCGCCGAGGCTGGGTATGGTGGCGACGACGATCTGGTCCGAGCCCTTGGTTTCGAAGTCCGCGAGCTTTTGCGTCAGCGCCGCGCGTGTGCCGGCATCGATGATGCCGGCATTGTCGACGACGCGGCCCGTGAGGGCGGGAAGATCGGCGGCGAGGGCTGCGAGCGGGAGGAGGAAGAGGGCGAGCAAAACACCAGCGAAGGCGCTCCGGCACACCCCCCTCTGGCCTGCCGGCCATCTCCCCCGCAAGGGGGGAGATTGACGGCTTCGTTGCCAGCTTTCTCTTTCAGAGGCTGAAAGTTGGCGGAAGCGCGGATGACGGCTGATTTCCCCCCTTGCGGGGGAGATGTCCGGCAGGACAGAGGGGGGTGTGAAGGAACTCAAGGCCTGCAAGCTCGATTAATTTTCAGCCGAGTTTCTCACCCGCCCTGCTTGGTGGTGCTCGTGCCGAAATCGACCTTCGGCACCTGCATCTTGTCTTCCTCGACGGTGAAGTTGGCGAAGGGCTCGTTGCCGCGGAACCAGAAGGTCGCCCACAGCACCGACGGGAAAGTCTTCAGCGTCAGATTATAGTCTCTGACCGCCTGGATGTAATCGCGCCGCGCCACCGCGATGCGGTTCTCCGTGCCTTCGAGCTGCGCCTGCAGCGCGAGAAAATTCTGGTTCGCCTTGAGGTCGGGATAGGCTTCCGACACCGCGATCAGCCGCGACAGCGCGCTGGTCAGGCCGGCTTGGGCATCCTGGAATTTCTTCAGCGCTTCCGGGTCCTTCAGCGTGTCCGGCGTCACCGTGATCTGCGTTGCCTTGGCGCGCGCCTGGACGACCGCGTCGAGCGTATCCTTTTCATGCGAGGCATAGCCCTTCACCGTCTCGACCAGGTTCGGGATCAGGTCGGAACGGCGCTGATATTGGTTGAGCACCTCGCTCCAAGCCGCATGGGCGTTCTCTTCCGCCGTCGGGATGGTGTTGTAGCCGCAGCCGGCAAGCAGCGGCAGGACGAAAGCCATCATCAGGAAGGCGGACAGGCTGCGGAAGGGGGAGGCTGGTGAGAGGCGCTCGGTAATCATGATTGGTCCCTCGACAGAAATTGCATGCGAAGCATTATCACAATCCACGTGTAAGAAAATGTCCGGCCGATGACGCCTGCTCCGGCTCGGTCGCGAGCCACTTGAATAGTCGAGCGAACAGGATTTCATCTTCTTGTTTGACGCAATTCCGGCCGGAAGGCTACGGCGAAGTCGCCGAGTCTAAACGCTTCGCACTTTTCCTGGAATTGCTCTAAGCTCCGGGCAGGAAAGGGCAATTGCCATGGCCGAGCGCCGGGACGACGAGACCGAATCGCGCCGCATCCTCGAACGCGTGGCGCGCGAGACGGCGCCGGGCGGCGCGTCGTTCATAACCCGTACGGCGAAGGATGCGCGTGACCATGTCACCGCAGCCGATGCCGATCGCGCCGATCCTATCGAATATTGGGGAACTCGCATTGGCCGAACGCTCGGCGTCATGATCGCCATTGGGCTATTGGTCTGGCTGGTGTATGCCGTCACGCGTGGCGGCTAGGAACAGATTTCCATGAGTGCAGAAAAAATCGACGCGCCGCGTGCGGTCATCGTCATCTCCAGCCATGTCGCCCGCGGCTCGGTCGGCAACCGCGCGGCGGTGTTCGCGCTGGAGACGCTGGGCTTCCCGGTCTGGGCCGTGCCGACCGTCATCCTGCCCTGGCATCCGGGCCACAGCCGCGCAACACGCATCGTGCCGCCGCTCGACCAGTTCAAGGCGCTGATGGCCGACCTCGAGCGGGCGCCTTGGCTGGGCGAGGTGCGGGCCGTGCTCTCGGGCTATCTCGGCGAGGCCGGCCAGGCCGAGGCGGTCGCCTCGCTGGTCGCCGCCGTCAAGGAAAAGACGCCGAACGCGCTTTACGTCTGCGATCCGGTGATGGGCGATTCCGGCGGGCTCTACGTGCCCGAGCCGACGGCCGTCGCCATGCGCGACAAATTGATGCCGATCGCGGATATCGCCACTCCCAACCGCTATGAGCTGGAATGGATGGCGGGTGCGCCGCTTTCCGACATCAAGGCGGTGACGGCGGCCGCGCTTCATGCGGGGCCGTCGACCATGCTGGTGACCTCGGCGCCCGCGATGATGATGGGCGGCACCGGCAATTTCCTGCTCGACGGCAGCCAGGCGCTGCTTGCCGAGCACCGCGTGATCGAGAGGCCGCCGAACGGGCTCGGCGACCTGACGGCCGCGGTCTATCTGGCGCGCGTTCTCTCCGGCCAGCCGCCGGTGAAGGCGCTGCAATCGACCACCGCCGCCGTCTACGAGATACTGGCCCGCACCGCGAAGCGCGGCGGCGACGAGCTGCAGCTCGAAACCGACGCGCAGAGCCTGTCGCATCCCATGGCCATGGTGCAGCTGCGCCATCTCCTGCATCCCGGGCGGGACAAGCGGGCATGACGCCTGACGGCCGGCTGGCGGGCGTCGACGGCTGCAAGGCCGGCTGGATTGCCGTCCACCGCGAAGCGGACGCCGCGCCGTCGGTTTCGGTCTTTCCGAGCTTCCAGGCGCTGCTCGACGCGCTGCCCAATGCCACCATCGCCGTCGACATGCCGATTGGCCTGCCGGATTTTTCGAGCAGGGGCGGACGCGGGCCGGAAGCGCTGGTGCGGCCGCTGCTCGGGGCGCGGCAATCGAGCGTGTTCGCCATCCCTTCGCGCGCGGCGCTCTATGCCGACACCGGCGATTTCACCACGGTCGAAGCCTGGTATGCGGCGCATCGAAGGGCAAGCGCGGTGGCGATGGAGACCTCCGACCCGCCGCGCGGCGTTTCCATCCAGGCTTTCGGCATCTTTTCGAAGATCCGCGAGATCGACGCCCTGCTGATCGCGCGCCCCGATTTGCGCGGCCGTATCTTCGAATCGCACCCGGAAGTGGCATTCTGCCGGTTGAATGGCGACACGGCGATGGCGCTGCCGAAGAAGATCAAGGGTGCGGTCAACCCGGCCGGCATGGAGGAACGCAAGGCGCTGCTTTGCCGGCATGGCTACGAAAAAGCCTTTCTCGATCAGGCGCCGCCACGGAGCGCGACGAGCGACGACTTTCTCGACGCGGCGGCGATGATGCTGATTGCCGGGCGTATCGCCGGCGGCGAGGCGCGGCCTTCACCCGATCCGCCGCTGGCGGACCGTTTCGGCATCCCGATCGCTATCTGGGCGTGACGAAGCCATGAATGCCGCATCGCGATTGCGACGGGCTCATCCGCAATTCGGCATTGCTCGCGACCGACTTTTGCCGCTAGAGGCTTTCCCAGACTTCAGGCAGACATCGCTCGAACACCCATATTCGTGCTGCATCCAACCCGGAAAGGGCCCAGACGCCGCCCATGCCACACCTTCCTGAGCACCTCCTCGCCGGCTATCGCAACTTCATGGCCGGCCGCTATCCCTCGGAAAGCGACCGCTACCGCTCGCTGGCGCGCGAAGGCCAGGCGCCTGAAACGATGATCGTCGCCTGCTGCGATTCCCGCTCAGCCCCGGAAGCGATCTTCGACGCCGGACCGGGCGAGCTTTTCGTGCTGCGCAATGTCGGCAATCTGGTGCCGCCCTATGAGCCGGACGGCGAGTTCCATTCGACCTCGGCGGCGCTGGAATTCGCCGTGCAGAGCCTCAAGGTGAAAAACATCGTGGTGATGGGCCACGGCCGCTGCGGCGGCATCCGCGCCGCGCTCGACACCAATTCGGCGCCGCTGTCGCCCGGCGATTTCATCGGCAAGTGGATGAGCCTGATCGCGCCGGCTGCCGAGACGGTGGCCGCCAGCACGATGATGACGGCAACCGAGCGCCAGACGGCGCTGGAACGCATTTCCATCCGCTATTCGATCGCCAATCTGAGGACCTTTCCCTGCGTTTCGATCCTCGAAGGCAAGGGACGGCTCTCGCTGCACGGCGCCTGGTTCGACATCTCGACCGGGGAGCTTTGGGTGATGAACAAGGAAACCGGCGATTTCGAGCGGCCCGAGCTGTAACGGAGGGGCGATGCACCGGACCTGGCGGAGGTTCCTTCTCTCGGCGGCGCTGCTCATGTCCACGGTCGCCCGCGCCAGCGCCGATGACGGCGCCATCATCGACCGCTGGTATTCGGCGCTGCTGGCCGCCGACAGGACCGAATTGTCCGAATTGCTTGCCGACGACGTGCGCATGAAGCTGGACGACGTCGGCATCGTGCAGACCAAGCAGGATTTCATCGCCTCGATCGACGAATGGCAGGGCGCGGTGACGGGCGCCGCGATCCGTCATCGCATCGAAAGGAGCGAGAATGGCGAGACCACGGTGCTCGCCTGCTACGACTTCCCCAGCAACGACATGCTGATGCGCGAGACTTTCACCGTCGCCGGCGGGCGGATCGTCGCCAGCACCCAGACGGCGGTGGCGCAGGACTGCAGCGCCTATTGAGGCGAAGCCCGAGTTGCGCTGTACGCGGCACCGCCCTACATCGGGAACTGCCCTCCGCCTATCGAACGTCCCCCGATTGGATCTGTCCATGTCAAAAACCGTCGATCTCGCCGCCCATCCGCTGACCGTCTGGCAAGGGCCGCTCGGCCTGCCGGACTTCTCGCGCATCGGCGACAATGATTTCGGCCCTATCTTCGATGCGGCGCTCGCGGCGCATCAGGCCGAGATCGACGCGATCGCCGGCAACAGCGAGACGCCGACCGTCGAGAACACACTTGCCAAGCTCGAGCTTGCCGGTGAAGCGCTCGACCGTGTCTCGTCGATCTTCTGGTGCCGCGCCGGCGCTCATACCAATGACACGATCCAGGCGATGGAGCGCGAGGTTTCGCCAAAGATGTCGCGGCATTTCTCGGCGATCTCGATGAATGAAAAACTGTTTGCCCGCATCGACGACCTCTACCAGCGACGCGACAGCCTGCAGCTCGATGCCGAAACGCTGCGCGTCCTGGAAAAGACCTGGAAAGGCTTTGTCCGGTCGGGCGCGAAGCTCGATGCGGAGGGCAAGAAGCGGCTTGCGGCCATCAATGAGGAACTTTCCTCGCTCGGCACCAAATTCGGCCAGAATGTGCTCGCCGACGAGCGCGACTGGGCGCTGTTCCTCGACGAGGCCGACCTTGCCGGCCTGCCGGACTTTTTGAAGAGCGCCATGGCGGAAGCGGCCGAGATGCGCGGCCAGAAGGGCCGCTACGCGGTGACGCTGTCGCGCTCGATCTACGAGCCGTTCTCGACTTTCTCGGAGCGCCGCGACCTGCGCGAGATTGCGTTCAAAGCCTTCATCATGCGCGGCCAGAATGGCGGCGCCTCCGACAACACCGATGTCGTGCGCGACATGCTGAAGCTGCGCGCCGAGAAAGCGAAGCTTCTGGGCTACGGCTCCTTCGCGGCGCTGAAGCTCGATGATACGATGGCGAAGACGCCGAAGGCGGTGCACGAGCTGCTCGATCCCGTTTGGGAGAAAGCCCTGGAAAAAGCGGCCGCCGACCAGAAGGAGCTGGAGCGGCTGGCGGCGGAAGCCGGCAGCAACGAGAAATTCGCGGCCTGGGACTGGCGCTTCTACCAGGAGAAGCTGCGCGCCGAGAAATTCGCCTTCGACGAAGCGGAGCTGAAACCTTACCTGCAGCTCGAACGCGTCATCGAAGCCTGCTTCGATGTCGCGACACGCCTGTTCGGCATCACTTTCGAGGAAAAGAAGGGCATAACAGCCTGGCACTCCGACGCGCGCGTCTTCGTGGTGAAAAATGCCGACGGCAGCGAACGCGGTTTGTTCCTCGCCGATTATTTCGCGCGGCCCTCAAAACGCTCCGGCGCCTGGATGAGCGCGCTTCGGTCCGGTTACAAGCTTGGCGACGGCGCCAATCCGGTCATCTACAACATCATGAATTTCGCCAAGCCGCCGGCCGGCGAGGCGGCGCTGCTGTCGGTCGATGAGGCGAAGACGTTGTTCCACGAGTTCGGCCACGCGCTGCACGGCATGCTGACCGACGTCACCTGGCCGTCGGTTTCCGGCACTTCGGTCAGCCGCGACTTCGTCGAATTGCCCTCGCAGCTTTACGAGCATTGGCTGACGGTGCCCGCGGTGCTGGAAAAGCATGCGCTGCACGTCAAGACCGGCGAGCCGATGCCGAAGGACCTGCTCGACAAGATGCTCGCCGCCCGCACCTTCGGCGCGGGTTTCGCCACGGTCGAGTTCACCGCTTCGGCGCTGATCGACATGGCCTATCATGCGCGACCTGACGCGCCCGCCGAGCCGCTTCGATACGAGGCTGAAACGCTGGAAAAGCTGCAAATGCCGGACACGATCGCGATGCGCCACCGCACCCCGCATTTCGGGCATATCTTCGCCGGCGACGGTTATTCAGCCGGCTATTATTCCTACATGTGGTCGGAAGTGCTCGACGCCGACGCCTTCTCGGCTTTCGAGGAGACGGGCGATGCCTTCAATCCGGAACTCGCCGAGCGGCTTCGGAAGAACATCTATGCCGCCGGCGGCTCGAAGGACCCGGAAGAGCTTTATACGGCGTTCCGGGGGAAAATGCCTTCGCCTGAAGCGATGATGGTGAAGCGGGGGTTGGTGTAGCGCCGGCTTCCCCTTCTCCCCCTGTGGGAGAAGGTGTCGCCGAAGGCGACGGATGAGGGGTGTTCCAGGGAACGCCGACCTCTCACTCCGCTGGAACACCCCTCATCCGGCCGCTTCGCGGCCACCTTCTCCCACAAGGGGAGAAGGGGAAGCGCTCCAAGGATCAGCCACCCTCGGCCAGATCGGCCGGTTGAGCTTTCTGTAATCCGTCACCGCCGGATTGCTCGGATAGGAACTCGGCGCAGCCACATAGATGATCTCGGCGGCGATCGGCGCGAAGCCGGCGTAGAAATGATTCGTCGATTTGATCAGCAGGACGTCTTTCGACAACGGATCGATGCCGATGTTGGAAAAGATATCGGGTTCGAAGGTCTGGGTGCGGTTGGTGTTCAAGATGACATCGACCTCGGTGCCTTCGATGCGCACCACCGCCGACGGCCCCAGCGTCACGCGGCTCGGCCCGAAGCTCTGCCAACCTTCGCTGACCGCCTTCAGCACCGTGACGCGCGCGTCGATCGGCTCGCCGGCCTGAGGGCCGGCCTTGCCACCGAAGCGCAGATCGATGGCCGCGCCCTCGCCGGCCGCGTGGCAGAAGGTCACGGCGATCGGATCCCAGATCGTCGCCACGCCGACCTTGGTCACGCCACGCGAAAGCAGCTCTCGCAGCACGATGGTGCCGTCGCCCGGCACGCCGCCGCCCGGATTGTCCCAGATGTCGGCGATCACGACCGGCTTGTCCTGGCGCTGGGCGCGCACGGCTAACGCCCGCTCGATGCCGGCCGATGCAGACAGCATCGTCATGGCGGTCTTCTCACGCAAGGCGTAGAGCTCACGCCCGAGCGTTTCGACCAGCTTGTCGCCCTTTTCCTTGTCATTGTCGGTGACGACCAGGATGCGCGTGCCCATTTCCGGCACGTCGGCGGCCATGAAGCCGTGGATGACCGAGACCGACAGCACGCCGTCCTTGCCGTGCAGCGCCTTGATCCTGTCGACGAAGGAGCGCATCGGCTCGCGGCTGGTCGGCAGCACCTGGATCATGCGGCAGTCGAAGGTCGAGATCACAGGCTTGATCTCGCCGCGCGCCGCGGCGAGGCCGAGCTCGACCACATGCTCGCCGCGCTCGTAGAAATCGGTGTGCGGGAATTCGAGGAAATAGGCCATGACGTCGCAGGCCGCGACGCGCTTCGGGGTCAAATGGCTGTGCGGATCGAATTCCGATGCGATTACCACTTTCGGGCCGACGATGGCGCGCACGCGCTCCAAGAGATCGCCTTCGCAATCGTCATAACCTTGCGCCACCATGGCACCATGCAGGCCGAGGATGACGGCATCGACCGGCAGTGCCTCCCTTAGCTGGCCAAGGATCTCGTCGCGCAGCGCCTCATAGGTCTGCCGTTGAACCAGGCCGCCGGGCTCCGCCCAGGTGGCGGTGCCTTCGATGACAGTCAACCTTTCCTTCGCGGCGCGCTTGCGCAACGCCACGATCGGCGAGGAGCAGAGCGTCGGCGTCTCGGGATGTTTTCCGGGGCCGGCATAGAAGGCCATCTCGAACGAAGCCCGGTCTGTCGGCACCGGCGAGAAGGTGTTGGTTTCCGTCGCCAGCGAGGCGGTGAAGATGCGCATGAGGGCTCCGTGATGACCTTTGTTTTTCGCAATTCCGGACGGAAACCGCTGCACACTTTTCCTGGAATTGCTGGGATTGCTACTTGACCGCGCCGAGCGCCAATCCGCGGACGAGGTAGCGCTGCAGCCAGATGAAGAGGATCGCCACCGGCAGTGTCGCCAGCAGCGTGGCCGCCATGACATGGTGCCATTCGATCGTATAGCGGCCGGCGACCAGCGAGAAAACCTGGATCGGCAGCGTGTAGCTTTCCTGGCTGCGCAGCATGGTGAGCGCCACGACGAATTCGTTCCAGGCATTGATGAAGGTGAAGATCGCCGTCACCGCAATTGCCGGCAGGCAAAGCGGCAGGAAGACTTTGCGCAAGGTCAGCCAGCGGCCGGCGCCTTCCATCCAGGCGGCCTCCTCCAGGTCGTGCGGGATGGTGTCGAAATAGCTCTGCAGCATCCAGACCGTGAAGGCGACGTTGAAGGCCATGTAGATGAAGCCGAGCGCGGTTGTGCTCTCGACCAGCCCCCAGGCTGCCATCAGCCGGAACAGGCCGAGCACCAGAACGATCGGCGAGATCATCTGCGAGATCAAAAGGAACTGGCGGAAGGCGCTATAGCCGGCAAAGCGGAAGCGCGACATGGCGTAGGCCGCCGGCACCGAGATCAGGATCGCGCCGATGGTCGCCAGCGCCGAGACATAGAGCGAGTTGAGCAGCGCCTGGCCGAAGCCGGTCGCCACCCACATGTCGGCGAAATTCGACCAGCGGAATTCGCTCGGCCACCAGGTGGGCGTCAGCACCTCCGTGCGCGGCTTGACGGCGGTGAGGAACATGACGGCAAATGGGAAGATCGTCACCCCGATCAAGGGGGCCAGCAGAACCCAGGCGATGATGGTGCGTTTCATCTTAGGGGTCATGAGCGCTGCTCCCGCATGGCGAGGCGCACATAGATCATGGTGAAGACGAGCAGGATCGCGAACATCACCAGCGACACGGCGGAGGCCTCGCCCAGCTTGCCGATGCGGAAGGCGAGCTTGTAGAGATGCGTGACCAATATGTCGGTCGAGTTCGCCGGCCCCCCTTGAGTCATCACCCAGATGATCGGGAAGGAGTTGAAGACATAGATGGTGTTGAGCACGATCGCGATGTTGATGAACGGTTTCAGGAGCGGAAAGGTGATCTCGCGGAACTGCTGCAGGGGCGTCGCGCCCTCGAGTGCCGCCGCCTCATAGAGATCGTCGGGGATCGAGGACAGGCCTCCGAGGAAGATCGTTGTGGTGAACGGCACCGTCACCAATATGCCGATCACCACCTGCATCGGGAAGGCGGTCTCGGCGCTCGCCAGCCACTGGATGTTCTGGCTGATCAGGCCGAGCTTCATCAGCGCCGAATTCAGCATGCCGCTCTCGCCGTTGAGCGCCCAGCGCCAGACCACCGCGGTCATGGTGAGCGACACCGCCCAGGGCAGCATGATGATGACGCGGGCGAGGCCGCGGCCGTAGAAGTCCGTGTTGAGGATGATCGCCACCGGGATCGACAAAAGCAGTGCGCCGCCGACCACGAGCACGGTCCACAGCCCGGTGCGCCAAAGCGCTGCGATAAAGTCGGGATCGGCGGCGAGCGCCGAGAAATTGGCCAGGCCGCTGAATTCGCGAAGCTGGCCAAAGCGGTTTACGTCATGCGTCGATATCTGGATCAGGTCCCAGACCGGCCAGAAAATCACCATCGCCGCCAGGAACAGGCTGGGCAGCGTCAGCAGATAGGGCAGGAAACGATTTTGCATCGGCTGGTTTGTACCGCGTTGCGGAGTGGAGATTAGATGGCGCTGGCTTAACAGATTGACTTAACCCCGCCTCTTTCTTCTCAGGACACCGCTTCAGGATTCCTTGCAAGTGGCGGCGCTGTTCCTCACCTGTGCGCCCGTCCTCCGCGGCGGCCGCGGAAGGGAGCCCTTCCTCTCCCCCGTCGATCGGGGGAGAGGTGTCGAGCGAAGCTCGACGGAGTGGGGTCGACCTTGGGCGCAAGGCGAGGCGATGCTTGCGCCGAGTGCCCTTCGTGTCCGCTCGCGGCGGTGGCCAGGTGGTTCCCCCACTCCGTCTCGGCTTCGCCGAGCCACCTCTCCCCCCTCCGGAGGGAGAGGAAGGAGGCAGGGAAAGTGTGGCGCGCTCCGACGGGTGGAGCGCGCCACGGGCGCAGGGAGATACGCCCTATTTCTTCTTGAGCACGGCGTTCGCCTTGTCCGCCGCGTCCTTCAGGGCCGCTTCCGGCGTGGCGCTGCCGAGATAGATCTTCTGCATGGCGTCGGATGTGATCTGGGCGATCTCTTCCCAGCCCGGGATGACCGGCGCGAAGCGGGCGTCGGGCAGAAGCGCGGTGAAGGCGGCGAGGTCGGCGTTGTTGACGTAATAGTCCATCTTGGCCTCTTCCTTGTTCACCGGGAGGAAGCCTTCGCCCTGCGTGAACTTGGCGCGCTGCTCCTTGGTGAACAGGAAGTCGAGCAGCTTCCAGGCCTCGTCCTTGTTCTTGGAGTTCTTGAACATGATGATGCTATCGGTGACGCCATAGGTGCCGCGCGCGCCGGTCGGGCCGGCGGGAATGGCGGCGACGCCGTATTTCAGCTTCGGCGCCTCTTCCTTGATCTGGTTGGAGAGGAAAGGCGCGGTGATCATCATGCCGACCTTGCCCTGCTTGAACAGGTTCTGCACGTCCTCGCGGTTGTTGGAGGTGACGCCAGGTTCCGTCAGGCCCTCGTCGATCATCGACTTGTAGAGCTTGGCGGCCTCGAGCGCGCCCGGCGTGCTCAGACCGGAGGTGCCGTCCTTGTTGAGGATCTCTGTGCCGAAGGACCACATCGCGTAGTAGTAATAGACGTCGGTCTCAATCTCCTTGCCCTGCAGGCCGTAGCCGAAGGCGCCTTGAGCCTTGATCTTGCGCGCGTCCTCCTGCAGCTCGGTCCAGGTGGCCGGCGGCTTGGCGATGCCGGCCTTCTCAAAGAGCTCCTTGTTGTAATACATGGCGCGCGCCGAGGCGGCGATCGGCAGGCCGTAGGTATGGCCGTCCATGATCGAGGGCTGCAGGAAGGTGTCGATGAAGCGGTCCTTGAACTCGGGCGTGATGTAGCTGTCGAGCGGCTCGGCGACATCCTGCTGGACGAAATCGATCAGCCAGCGCGTGCCGATGATCGAAAGGTCGGCATTGGTGCCGGCGGTGATGTCGGTGGTGAGTTTCTGCAGGAGCACATCCCACGGCACCACTTCGTATTTGATGGTGATGCCGGGATTGGCCGCCTCGAACTCCTTCTTCACCGCTTCGAAATAGGGGCCGGTCTTGGCGCTGTATTCGGCGACGGTGACGCGCACCTCGCCGGCATCGGCGGGTGCCGCCAAAGCCAGCATGCTCATTCCAGCCAACAGGCCGACAGTCCATTTCGCAAGGCTCATCTGATCTCTCCCATTGATGCGCATTCGCGCCTGGCCTTAGAGGGCACAGGATTTATGTTACTTTCCTACATTATCGAGGGTTATGCCCAATGCAAGCAGTTTGTCATGTTGCTAAATTACATTTTGTTGGATAGCGTTCCGTCGCTGTCTGGCACGGCGGAGGAGCGCGTATCGTGGTATCAAAGGCCGATTTCGAGGGCAAAACCGTTGTCGTCACGGGCGCCGGCGGCGGCCTTGGTTCGGCGATCGTTGAGCTCATGGCCGAGCGCGGCGCGCGCATCGTCGGCTGCGACCAGTCGACGGAGGCGCTGGCCGGTCCGCATATTGCGTCGCGCCATGTCTTCAACCTGCTCGACCGGGCCTCGATCGAAGCGGCTATCCCGGCGCTGCTCGACAAGGACGGCGTTCCTGACATCCTGATCAACAATGCCGGCTGGACACGCGCCGAGACCTTGAACGTGCTGACGGCGGACAAGATCGAAGAGGAGCTCGACCTCAATTTGACCGGCGTGATGACCTTCGCCGATCCGCTGATCAAGGCGATGTCCAAGCGCGGCGCGGGCAGCGTCGTCTTCATCTCCTCGGTCAACGCCATCGCGCATTTCGGCAATCCGGCCTATGCCGCCGCCAAGGCCGGCATCAACGCCTATGCCAAGTCGATCGCCGTCGAGCTTGGCCGCAGCGGTGTGCGCGCCAATGTCGTCTGTCCGGGCTCGATCCGCACCTCCGCCTGGGACCACCGCCTGGCCAAGGATCCCGAGATCCTCGGCCGGCTCAAGCGGCTCTACCCGCTTGGCCGCATCGTCGACGCTTCGGAGGTGGCGGAAGCCGTGGCTTTCCTTGCCTCCGAGCGCGCTTCCGGCATAACAGGTGCCGTGGTGCCCGTGGATGCCGGGCTAACAGCCGGCTACCTGCCTTTCATCGACGACATTTTGGGAGCGTGACCATGACCGACGTCCAGTTCCGCAACCTGTCGAAATCCTTCGGCCAGCATAAGATCCTCGAGGACATCAATCTCGACATCCGGACTGGCGAGTTCGTCGTGCTGGTCGGCCCCTCCGGCTGCGGCAAGTCCACTTTGCTGCGCATGCTCGCCGGGCTGGAGACGATCACCTCCGGCGATCTCGTCATCGGCGGCACGCGCGCCAACGACCTGCCGCCGCAGAAGCGCAACATCGCCATGGTGTTCCAGTCCTACGCGCTGTTTCCGCATCTGAAAGCTGCGGAAAACATCGGCTTCGGCCCGAAGATCCGCGGCGAGAACCGCGCCGCGATCGATGACAAGGTGAAGAAGGCGTCGGGCGTGCTGAACCTCTTTTCCTATCTCGACCGTTATCCCAGGCAATTGTCCGGCGGCCAGCGCCAGCGCGTCGCCATGGGCCGCGCCATCGTGCGCGAGCCTTCGGTCTTCCTGTTCGACGAGCCGCTTTCGAATCTCGACGCGCAGCTGCGGGTGCAGATGCGCACCGAGATCAAGGCGCTGCACCAGCGGCTGAAATCGACCATCGTCTATGTCACCCACGACCAGATCGAGGCGATGACCATGGCCGACCGCATCGTGGTGATGGACCGCGGCCGTATCCAGCAGGTCGGTCAGCCGCTGGAGCTCTATGACCGACCGGCCAACAAATTCGTCGCCGCCTTCATCGGCTCGCCCTCGATGAGCTTCGTCTCCGGCGCGCTGAAGACCGCCGGAGCCAAGTCCTGGTTTGAAACGACAGGCGGCGGCCGTCTGGCGCTCCCGGGCAAAGCTACGTCCGGCAGCGACACGGTCGAGGCTGGCATCCGGCCCGAGCATTTCGTGGTCGGCGCTGGCGACGATGCCCTCGCCATCAAGGTCGATGTCGTCGAACCGACCGGCTCGGAAACGCATGTCTATGGCTCGGTCGGCGGCGACACGGTGCGCGCGGTGTTCCGCGACCGGCTGCAGGTGAAGCCGGGCGACCGGCTGCCGGTAAGCGTCGATCCGCGCAACATCCACCTCTTCGACAAGGCGACGGGCCTGCCGCTGTGAGAAGACTATGAAGACCCCGGCCGACATCATCACCCGCCTGCAATTGATATCGCAGGACGGCACCAAGTCGGACCGCCGGCTGGCCGGGCTGGTGCTTTCCGACCTCGATTTTGCCTCCAAGGCCGCCATCTCGGAGATCGCGGCGCGCGTCGGCGTCAGCGAGCCGACCGTCACCCGCTTCTGCCGCAATCTCGGCTGCGAGGGCCTGCGCGATTTCAAGTTCTATCTGGCGCAGGCGATCGCCATCGGCGGCCAGTATCTGTCGCCGGAGCCGCTCAGCCGCGACGCGCGCGAGCAGCGCGTCGCCTCGGCAATCACCGAAGCGGCCATCGCCGCCATCCAGCGCGCCAGCGAGAATCTCGACATGACCACGCTGATGGATGTTGCCGCCCGCATCGCCGGTTCGGGCAATGTGCTGTGCATCGGTTCCGGCGGCATCTCCTCGATGATGGCGACCGAGATGCAGAACCGCCTGTTCCGGCTCGGCCTGTCGGCGCTCGCCCAGACCGATGGCCAGCTGCAGCGCATGTATGCCGCCGTCGCGACGCCCGAGACGACGCTGCTTGCCTTCTCCGTCTCGGGCTATGCGCGCTCGGTGATCGAGGCGGTCGAGGTCGCACAGCAATATGGCGCGGCGACCGTCGCCATCACTGCGCCAGATTCGGCCTTGGCCAAGGTCGCCGACACAGTGATCCTTTTGCAGTCCGTCGAGGACGGCAACATCTACAAGCCGACCTCGTCGCGCTACGCGCTTTTGGCCATCCTCGACATGATCGCCACCACGGTGGCGGAAGCGCGGGGGCCGAAAGTGCTGGAGAATCTGCGCCGCATCAAGCAGAGCGTGAACACGCTGAAGGTCGACGATCCGAAGCTGCCGCTGGGGGATTGAGCGATTTTGAAGACTCACCCTCACCCGGACTGCCAACCGAATTGCGAAGAGCAATTCGGGGCAATCCGACCTCTCCCCAAGGGGAGAGGAGCAGGTCGGCCTCAACGCCAACCCTCCTCTTCTCCCCGCCGGGGAGAAGGTGGCCACGTAGCGGCCGGATGAGGGGGCGCCGCCAACGTTATTTGCCGAGCGTCTGAAGCCGCTCCACCAGTTCAGCCCCATCACCCTCTATCCGCAGCGTCTTCAGCCGCGATGTGCCGCCGGCGACCACCGAAACGGCCGATACTGGTACACCCAGCGCCTTGGCCAGCATCCGTTCCAATGCTTGATTGGCGGCGCCGTTCTCCGGCACGGCGCGCACGCGCGCCTTGAGGTGATTGCGCCCGTCGGCGGCGGTCTCGACACCGTCAATCCGGTCGAGCGCCGCCTTCGGCGTCAGCCGCACGAAGAGGTCGATGCCGTTCTCACGCAGCCGAAACGGCGCGCTCATCAGCCGCCGGTCACGACCCAGGACCAGACGGTGGTGACCAGAAACTGGCGGATGAAGAAGATGATCAGAAGCAGGATGATCGGCGAAATGTCGATGCCGCCGAGATCGGGCATGAAGCGGCGGATCGGGCGCAGCGCCGGATCGGTCAGCCGATAGAGCATATTGCCGACGCTGCCGACGAACTGGTTGCGCGAGTTGACGACATTGAAGGCGTAGAGCCAGGAAAAGATCGCCGAGGCGATGATGATCCACCAGTAGATATCAAGCGCCATGACGATGGTCTGAATAAGGGCGATCATGCCGGTCTCCAAAATTGTCGCCGACATGTAGCCATTGCCTGGCGTGCGGGCAAGGCCCGCGGGCTTGGCGTGCGGGCAAGGCCCGCCCCGCCATGGCGCTTGTGCCGGCCCGGTCTTTCGCCTTGACATCAAACGGCCGCGACCGATACAAGCCCATCCGCTGGAACGGGGCTGTAGCTCAGCTGGGAGAGCGCATCGTTCGCAATGATGAGGTCAGGGGTTCGATCCCCCTCAGCTCCACCAGCCAGCACACCCATGTGCTTCTCATCGGCTTCTGCCTCCTCGCTCAGCATTTTGTGACAGCCGGATTTCGGGCCGCCGCTTGGAACCAATGGCGGGGCAAGACGGTTCAGCTATACTTTTGAAGCTGATATCCCCGGCCGGCTGGGTAAGCGGCGATGTGCGAGGAGGTCACCATCATGCAGATTTCGTCCAGGTTCCGTTCAGTCGCGGTTGCGGCCATCGCTGCCGCCGGCGTCAGCATTGCCAGCGCCGCGCATGCCGACAGCGGCACGATCCGCTTCTCCGTCTACAAGGCTGCCTTCTTCATCGGCGGCTCCGGCGGGGAAGGCACGCTGACCTTCCATGGCAAACGCTATCCGATCTCGATCGGCGGCGTCTCGGGCGGCCTGGCCTTCGGCGCATCCAAGACCTATTTTCAGGGCAGGGTGCGCCACATCCGACGCGCCAGCGATGTGACGGGCGTCTACGGCGCGGCCGGCGGTGGCGGCGCGCTCGGCAGAGGCGCCCAGGTGATCGTCATGACCAATGACAAGGGCGCCCAGCTCGAGCTCACCGGCCGGCAGGTCGGCCTGCAGGTCAACGCCGACCTCAGCGGCATGAGCATCGCGCTGAAGAGGTAGGAGCTCAAACTCCGTCCGTTATTCCTGGACGGGCCGGTTCAGGCGCCGCCCGGGCGCGCAATGCCAGCGACCAGATCGCGCCGGGCGGGGCCAGGCGGCGAGTTTCATCGACCTCTCCG
The DNA here is from genome assembly GCF_020165195.1 of Mesorhizobium sp. CA14. Taxonomy (GTDB): domain Bacteria; phylum Pseudomonadota; class Alphaproteobacteria; order Rhizobiales; family Rhizobiaceae; genus Mesorhizobium. The sequence goes on from NZ_JAIUHR010000011.1 coordinate 126,946, forward strand.
CCGAACCTGCCAGTGCCAATGGCAGGGTGTTCCCGCTCTGAATGAATAGCGGGCCTGCAGGCATCCCTCTTGCGAATGAAGGGCGGCTCGCCTCAGTCGTCCCAATTATCCCAATTGTCTTCGTCCGGCGGCGGGTAGTCGGGAACGACCCGGATAATCGGCCGTGCACGCTGGTAGCGCCAATAATCCTCGTCCGGCGGCTGAGGCTCATAGGTGCGGTAGGCAGGCCGGTCGTAGTGGTGGCGCCTCCAGTATTTGTGCTTTTTATGGGGCCGCACGCAGTAGCCGTCTTCGGTCAGGTAGGCGCATGTGACATGCGCCTGCTGCACCAGGCCGTTTCTGGCCGGCATGCCAATCATCGGCGCCGCGTGGACCGCTGGCATGACCGCCAGCATGGTCCCGGCAAGGGCAAGAACAGACAATTTCATCGGCCTCTCCACCTCTCCAGACTAAGGCCGGAAGAACGTCCTGATTGGGGACGATTTGCGGCGGCCGAGATCACTTTGATTTGCGGCCGCACATATGAGCGTTAGATCATGTATTGCGCCTGACATGCCGAGCCTGCCTTCAGGCTTGAAAATCAAGGAGCCGCCGGTGTCTTCACGCAATCCTTGGCGCCCCAACGCATCCCATAACGCTAATTCGCCAGCTGATCGAGAAGCGTGTCGATTTCCCCTTTCTTTGGCGCTTCGGGGGAAGCAGGGGCGGCCTGCGGGTCGGCGGAAGCGGGTTCGAGCGCCGGCGCGGTGGTCTCTGCTTCGGCCGCGCCGCCGGCGTTCGAACCTGGCGGCGCCGCCGCATTATCCGTCTTGCCGGTGCCCGGCGCCGCAGCGGGTTCCGGAGCCGCGGGCAGCGCTTTGGGCCGGGGCGCGGCGTTGCGCAGAAGATCGCCGATCAGGTCCGCCGCTCCCGTGCCGGAGCCGTCGCCGTTCGAGCCCGTTTGGCCCGGGATCAGCTTGTCGAGATTGAGTTTCCCGGTTGGCAGTCCAAGGCGGCTCAACATGTCCAGTGCGCCCTGCGGGTCTTTGGCCAATGCGCTCAGGTCCGGATAGGCCCGAGGCGCAAACAGCGGGCCCTGGACCACAATCGGCACCCCGATGCCCTTCACGGCAACCTCGCCTCCCTGCCCGGCAAGCGAGGCAACGACGCGGGGGTTGAGACGGATGTCGAGCGTCTGGTCGGCGAAGTCGATCTTGCCCGAGCCGTCCATTCGCACCAGCGGACCCAGCAGGCTGATATCCGTCGTCTGCGCGACGCCGTTCTCGATGGCAAAAGAGGCGCCGAGTTCGGTGAACGTCGTCTTCTTGGTCTGATCCTGCTTGAAGCCGCCGGAAAGCAGCCCGACCAGGTTGTTGTAGACCTCGGCTATGTCGATGCCGCGGAAGGCGCCGTCGCCCAATTTTGCCGCCGCTTTGCCGCCAAGGGAACGGACAAGCGATTTCGTGGTCTTTCCCGAGCCTGAAATCGCGACGGTCGTATTGAGCGTTCCTTCGATGCGGTCGAAATCCGCCGCGTCATGGAGCAAGGGAGCCGCGGCCGCGCCGGCGATCGCAGTGTTCAGGTTCAGGGAAGCGGCGTCCTGGGAGCCGTCGGCTGTCATTTCCGCGGCAATCGTGCCGCCGTAGAAGGGACTTTGCGGCACGTTCAGGTGCGCCTTGCCATCGGAAACCACCAGAGTGGTGGCCACCGGCCCGGCGAAGACCTTTCCATAGCCGAGTTTGTCGGCCTGGATATCCACCTTGGCATCAATTCCCTTGAGGAAGGAGAGATCGATCGGTGCGTCGGTGGCGCCGTTCGGCTTCTGCGTTCCTCCCGTGACAGCCTCGCCGCCGCCGGCGAACGCCGCGAAGTCAAGTTTCGCCAATTTAAGCGACGTCCGGATGTTGAGGGGCTCCCCAAGTTTCATCGAGCCCTGGCCCGACGCCTTGACGCCGTTCAAGGCAACAGCGGCTTTCTGAAAGGAAAGCTGTCCTGGCCCGGCGTCCACGTCACCTTTGAAGGCAAAGTCCCGCAGGCCGCGGGAAGCGCTCTGCCCCAGCCATTGCATGAGCTTGTCGACCGAGGCCGATGTGACTGAAACCTGACCCTTGAACGTGCCGCCACCCCCGGCAGTGCCGCTTATGCTGCCTTCGAGGTATTTGGAGAAAACCGAAAGGTTGATCGGCCCGGACGCGTCGGCAACGGAGCCGCTGGCCAGAAAGGATGCAGGCGCGAGCTGGGACTTGAAGGTCACGGCCTGTCCCCGCCAGACGAGCTTGCCCGTCAAATCGACCGGCTTGCCGACATCGTGAACCTTCGCGTCAAGATTGAGCCCGGTGATGTCGTCGGCCGTCCGGACGTCGGCAAGTGCTGCAAGCGGAAGCTTGCCCTGCCTGATCCCGACCGTTCCCTGCAGATTGACGCTGCTCAGTATGCGCTCTGCGGTGAGTCCGCGAAAAGCGAATCCCATATCGGCGGTCAGCTTGCCGGACAACGGCACGGATTGTCCGGCCAGCTTCGCTATAGAGCCGATGTCCAGCCCTGAACTCGCAATATTGCCCCGTATGGTCGGAGGTGTTTCACCGACATTCGTCGAGGCTTTCGCGGTGACGCTTCCCGCATCGAGGCCGAAGTGCTCCAGCCTTGCCTCGAGATGTCCATCGCGCAGCGTGGCGGTGAGCTGGACATCGGAAGCCCGTATCTTGCCGCCGACCAATTCATCGATGGCGACGCTGATGTCGGCATCGAACGCGGAGAGCATCGCGAGGTCGGGCTCGCCGGAACCGGCCGAAGCCTTGCCCGCGCTGGGACCACCCTTTCCAATATCGCTCAGGGCGTCGATATCGACGCGCTTTGCCGCCAGGTCGGCGAAGAAGCGATGCCGCGCCCCGGGCTGGAAGAGCGCGTCCATCTGGAAGCTCTGGTCGCCGATATCGAACTTTTCGCCCTTGATCTGATAACTGCCGTTCCCGTTGAGCTGGATCTCTCCACTGGCATGCAAGGAAGAAAATTTGGCAACCGGCGCCGGGTCGAGTCGCGCCTCGATGGCGATCTGGGCCGGCAGCCGTTTCAGGATAGGCCTCAAGGCGGAAAGCTTCCCGCTCATTTCGATGCGACGGCCGCCGCTGGTGCCGGCCAATGAAAAAGAGACCTCCCGGTCGAGGTCCGGAACCCTCAGATCGGCGTCGATTGCTGTCACCTTAGCGGCATTGCCGGCCGACGCGCCTGAGGTAAGGGTGCCATTCGTTATCGTCAGTTGATTGATCGCCAGCCGCTCGAGCGTATCGACAATCGCCGCGAACGGATCGGCCTGAACATCCTTCGGTTCTGAAGGTGACGCCGCGTTTGCCGAAGCCTTGAGCGCGATTGTCGGATCCGCCAGCGCGACGGACTGTATCTCAAGCTTTTTCGACCATAGGGACGACAGCGTTATCGAAGTCGAGAACCGCGGAGCGGATATCGCGATGTCGCCCGTGCCGGTCGAAAGCGAGATATCGTCCGCGACCACCGCCAGCTTGGGCAGCAGCGATAGTCTGACAGGTCCGTCCAGCCGAATTGTCATTCCGGTTGCGGACGACAATTGCCGGCTCAATTCGGCACGAACCCAGTCGATCGAAACAAGAGCGGGCACAAGGAAGAGCAGCCCGACGGAAAGAACAACAGCTACGGTGAGTGCAGCGACGATTTTTCTCACATCGACCCGCCAAAATGATCGGAAGAATCAGTATCGTTAAACATACATGCTTCTGGCGCCCGACTGAATCCTGCCGAAACACGCGCTTCGCGCCGGACGAATTTCGCACTGCTCCACGGAGCCGTCGGCTCTTTCGCCGAAGGCCATCGCGATGGAAGCCATTTGCACGCGAGTGTTTCCAGACCAAAGGTTTGGAAAAGGAGCCCGGCGCCATTCACCCCGGAGGACGCTGACACCGGCGGAGTCCCGGACCGGCCTCGTCCCACTCACCGGGCGACTGGTGTTGCTTTATGATCGCGTTGGCGCGCATAGGCCACACATGCGTCTACCGTGCTGACGCAGAGCGCATCGACGCTGTTCGGCAGATTGTTGTCGCCGGCATAAGCAACCTCGGCGACACGACCGCCGATCATGCGGATCTGCGTGTTGCAATAGCCGCCTGGAGCGACATTGACGGAACCGCCGACAGCAGGAATCGCGCCCACGGCCATCGTCGGCACCGCGATACTGAGGTTGCCGCGTTGCACGGTGCGCTGGTAGGTCCAGATCTGGCCGGATGAACCCACGTCGGCCGTCGCGGTCGGAAAGCCGGCGCACATGCGGACATCGGCCTCGCTGAGACCGACCATCTCCTTGCGGGCAGCGGCCGTGGTGGCGTCGACCTTGGCGATGCTCGACGTATCGTCGGGGATGACGCAGGACGACAACATGGAGATGCCTGCCGCGACAAAGGCAAGTTTTCGAATACGCAAGGATGTCATGCCGTCGGTCGGAGTTGTGTGCCGCCCCAGCGCCTTCCTGCCTACCTAGGCAATCGGCCAAACGCGTCAACCCGCGGAAGGCCGACGCATTTCCGCGCCAATGCGCTCACACCACCCGGAAGTAGCTCGTCATGCCGGTCTTCTGGTGCTCGATGATGTGGCAATGCAGCAGCCAGTCGCCGGGATTGTCGGCGACGAAGCCCAGCTGCACCTTCTCGTCGGGCTGGATCAGATAAGTGTCGGAGACAAGCGGCTGCACTGCCCTGGTCGAGGACGACAGCACCTTGAAGCTCATGCCGTGCAAATGGATGGGGTGCGCGTGCGGGGTCAGGTTCGCCATGTCGATAATGTAGCTCCGGCCGAGCTTCAGTTCGGCGAGCGGCGCCGTCGGGTCGGGCGTGTCGCCCGGCCACGGCACCTTGTTGATCGCCCAGAAACTGTAGCCGAGCGAGCCGCAAATGCCGTCGGCCGCGACGTTTTCCGCCGTGGCGCTCAGCGCCAGCGGAATACGCTTGGCGCTGGTCAGGTCCACCTCCGCGACCGGGTTGGCTTCGAGCGGGCCGAGATCGCGCAGATCGTGCTTCAGCGATCTGCCGACCGAACGCAGCGTCGCCAGGACTTTCGGCTTGGTGCCTCTGACGTCGCGCAGGCTGACGATCGCGCCCTCCTCGTCGGGCATACGGATGGCAAGCTCCAGCCGCTGGCCAGGCCCCAGCTGCAAGGCATCCGGCGTAAACCGCTGCGGCACCGGATTGCCGTCGAGCGCGATGACCGCAGCTTCGGCGCCGTCGACGCGAAAGGCATAGATGCGGGTGACGTCGGTGATGGCGGCGCGCAGCCGCACCAACCCGCCGGCCGGCGCATCGAATTGCGGCTGGCCCTGCCAATTGGCGGTGCGCACCGTGCCGAAGGTGCCGGTCCTGGCCGCGTCGCGCGGCCTGAACGGCTCGATGAACTGGCTGTCGTCGCCGAGCCGCCAGTCGCGCAGGTTGACGACCATCTCGACGTCGAAGACCGGATCGTTCGGGTTCTCGACCGCGATCACGCCGGTCAGACCGTGACCCATCTGGATCAGCGTGTTGCAATGCGGATGATACCAGAACGTGCCGGCGTCGGGCGGCGTGAAGGCATAGTCGAAACGGTCGCCCTGATAGACATAGGGCTGCACCAGGAACGGGACGCCGTCCATCTTGTTGGGGACGCGGATGCCATGCCAGTGGATGGTCGTCGGATCGTCGATGCCGTTGATCAGGCGCGCGGTAAACGGCTCGCCCTTTCTCATCCTGACGACCGGCGGCGGACCTGCTTCACCATAGGTCAGCACATTCTTCGTCGGCGCACCCTCCATCAGCCGCGCCTCGATGGTGGCGGTCTTCAGGATCAGCGGGGCAGGCTTCAGGGCCGCCCAGCCGGCAAACTTGCCGACAGTCGCGGCGCCGATGCCGGCGAGGCCTGCGGCAGCTGTGGTTTTGAGAAGGGCGCGGCGCGTAAATGTCGTCATATGGTTTCCGTCGGCAGGATGCCTCGGCCGTTGGAATTGAGCTGAACCAGTCAGCCGCCTACCACCATCCGGCGCGCCGGCCTAGTCCCGCAGGCTGAAGACGAAGGGCGCGGTGCGGGTGACACGGGCACCGAGCTCCGCCGGCGGCGCCGGCAACGAGGCGCCCTGCAGCGCGCCGAGCGCCGCGCGGTCGAGATCGCCGTCGCCCGAGGATCGCGCCAGCCGGGCCGAGACCACCCTGCCGGAAGGGTCGATCGTGAAGGTCACGCTCGGCATCCCCTCGGCCCGCCTGGAGCGCGCCGCGCTCGGATAGCGGGTGTGCCGCCTGATCCACGCCGCCAGGCTGGAATCCCAGCGCGACGGGCCGACGCTCGAGCGCGGCGGCGCATCCGAGGACCGGGGTGCTGCCGCCTTCGCCGCCGCCTTGGCGTCGATGCTGGCGGTGGTCGTGGCCGTGGGCGGTGGGGCCTTTTCCTTCTTCACCCGTTTTTTCGGCTTTTCGACCGGCTTCTTCTCGGCCTTCTTCCTGGCTTCGGCCTGCTTTTGCGCTTCGGCTTCCACCGGCTTCGGTTGCGGCAGCGGAATGACGACGTCCGGCGCGATCGCCTCGACGGGGTCGGGCACGAGCTCGTCCGGCGGCGGCTGCTCGCTCAGGGCAGCAATTGCAGCCGGCGCGGCCTGCTCGGCTTCTTGCGTGTCGTCGGCGTCGGATCGCTGGCCGGCGACCGGCTCGGCCTGGTTCACCACCGGCGCCGGATCGGTCACCGGCTTCGCGTCGACGGGCTTTTCCGTTTCCTCCGCCGCGTCGGGCGGCTCCGGTGTCACCGCGTCCAGCATCGCCGTCTCTTCCGGCGCGGCGGGCGCGGCGACCAGCGGCGCCATCTCGATCGCCAGCGCCGGCGGCGGACCGCCATCCTGCATCTCGGCGAAACTCAGATTCTGCACCGCATAGGCAACCGCCACATGCGCGGCCAGAATGATCGCGGCCGCGCTCGTCCACAGGCCGGCCTCACGCGGGCCGAAGCGCGGCCGGGAGATGCGCGAAAGGGCGGCGACCGTCATGGCGCCGAACCGCCATCCGGGGCCGGCGCCGAGTTTGCACCAGATGCCGGAGTTCCAGCTTCGGCCGGTCCGCCAGCACTGCCCGACATAGTTTCGAGACCCACCAGCGCGACCTTGAGATAGCCGGCGGCGCGCAAAAGGTTCATCACCTCCATCAGGTCGCCATAGCCGACCGTCCTGTCGGCGCGCAGGAAGATGCGCGTCTGCTTGTCGCCCTTGGTGCGGTTGTCGAGCGCCCCGGCGAAGGCCGGGCGGAGCACGCTGTCATTGCCGATCGCCAGCGTCAGATCGCTTTTCAGCGTAAGGAACAGCGGTGTCTCGGGCCGCGGCGCCGGCGCAGCCGTCGATCCCGGCAGGTCGACATCGATGTCGACGGTCGCGAGCGGTGCGGCGACCATGAAGATGATCAGGAGCACGAGGATGACATCGATGAACGGCGTGACGTTGATGTCGTGGCTTTCCTCGAGATCGTCGCCGGAGATCTCGCGAATGCGTGCCGCCATCGCCGCTACTCCGCCGCCATGGCCGTCGCCGGCGGCACGGTGCGGAAATCGAGGTCGCGACTGACCAGCCGCTCGACGCCGGCGGAAGCGTCGGCGAGAATCTGCCTGTAGCCGGCTATCGAGCGCGCGAAGACGTTGTAGATGACGACCGCCGGAATGGCTGCGACAAGGCCCATTGCGGTCGCAAGCAGCGCCTCGGCGATGCCCGGCGCGACGACGGCGAGGTTGGTGGTCTGCGCCTGCGAGATGCCGATAAAAGCGTTCATAATGCCCCAGACGGTGCCGAACAGGCCGACGAAGGGCGCCGTCGAGCCGATGGTGGCGAGCAGGCCGGTGCCGCGCGACATGCGCCGGGCCGCCGCCGCCTCGATGCGCGCAAGCCGGGAGGCGACGCGTTCCTTCAGGCCGTCGCCGGAAGCATGGTCGAGCGCGCCGGCCGAAAGCGCCCGTTCTTCTTCGGCCGCCCGCACCAGAAGCGCGCCGGGGCCGCCGCTGTGGCCGAGTTCCCGCCCGGCCTGCATCAGCGTCGCGGCGTTGCCGATCGCATCGGCGGCGCGGCGGGCCCGCAGCTTGCCGCCAAAGACCTCCAGCGACTTCGCGAGCCAGATCGTCCAGGTGACGAGGGAAGCGAAGGCCAGCCCGACCATCACCGCCTTCACGACGATGTCGGCATTCATGAACATGCCCCAGGGCGACAGGTCATGCGGCGGCGTCAGCGAGATGGACGGTTCTTCGCTGGCTACGCTGTTCGCAGCTAGCTGGAAGCCCGGTTCCACCGACGTCGGAGCGGGCACCCGTTCCGTAGGCGTCTGCAGGGTTGGAGGGGCCGGCGTCTGCTCGACTGGCGCAGGCGTCGCCGATCGTTCCTGCGCTGCGGCGACACCGGCCGAAAGAATGAGCGACGCGACCAGGGCCGCCAGGAGACTGTTTCGGGACAAGGCGCGTCCTCGCTTCATCATTGCAATGCGGCGGCCGCCGCAGACAGGTGCAGGGCGAGCCATGCCGGCTGACTATTAAACATGAGTTTATGAGTCAACTATAAAGATGACTGTGCTGCTTAACAATCTCCGATGTGCCGATGCTCACCTCGGCAGCGGGCCTGGACCGCGGGGCGGTTGCCGGGCACGATGCGCATGGCGCAACAAATTTTTTTTTTTGCGCAATTCCGGACGGAAAACCGCTACGCATTTTCCTGGAATTGCTCCACGGCAGACGATCGATGATCAAGGCAATACCCTTCGATTTTCCCTATGACGGCAGGCTGGAGCCGCAGCATACGGCGCTGCTGGTGATCGACTTGCAGGAGGATTTCCTGTCGCCGACCGGTTACTTCGCCAGGAAGGGCTATGATCCGTCGCCGCTGAGAGCCATCCTGCCGGCGGTCAACCGGCTGATTGCCGCGGCCCGCACCGCCGGCCTCACCATCATCCACACTAGGCAAGGCTACCGCGTCGACATGGCCGACATGACGCCTTACGAAAAATGGCGCCGCAAGCGGGCCGGCCTCGACGGCACCGATGTCCTGCTGCGCTCCGGCCCGGGCTTCCAGATCGTCGCCGACATTGATATGGCGCCGCAGGACATCATCGTCGACAAGACCTGCAACAGCGCCTTCACCTATACGGATCTGGAGCTCGTTTTGCGCGCGCGGGACATAACGCACCTCATATTCACCGGCTGCACGACGGATGTATGTGTGCACACCACATTGCGCGAGGCCTGCGACCGCAACTTCCAGTGCCTGACGATTTCGGACGCCTGCGCCAGCGGCGACCGGTATGCGCATGAAGCCGCGCTGCATATGGTGACGGTCGAGGACGGCGTCTTCGGCGCGCTGGCGGACTCGGAGGCCGTCATCAGCGCGCTATCACGGCTCGCGGGTGTGGCGAGCTGAGGATTTCGGGATCGCGCGGATCGCCTGGTTCCGGCCAGCCGATGTCCTTGCGGATGTCGAGCGGCAGCAGATAAAGCGTCCGCGCCGCCCGATAGCGGGCACGGGTTGCGGTGTATTCGGCCGCGATGCGAGCGATGGATGACAGGATCGACATTTGCTTCTCCCTTGGTTGATGCCGGGGTCGCAGCCCGGCACTCACCAAGACGAAACGGGGATGGCTGTTGGAACGGCGAGGACAAATTTTTCTGAACTCACGGACGCGGCGGCCGCTCGATAGGCCCACGGCAGCGTCCGAATCGCGAACTTGATTGATTGCCGGAAAAACTTTTGCATGTACCGTTCCGTTTTCGGTTCGGACTTCGTCTTGAGGGTCGTAACGGGTGCGAGAGCCAAGACGGTCTCCGCCATCAGGACAAAACGGAGCTGAGCATGTCGACAACAGTGACCTTGATCAACGTCTTCACCGCCAAGCCGGGCAAGCAGCATGAACTCGCCAAAACGCTTGCCGAGGGCACGAGAAACTTCTTCAGCAAGCAGCCGGGCTCGCTGTCTTCGTCCGTGGTCGTCGGCGGCGACGGCAGCAAGGTCGCCAACATCTCACAATGGAGTTCGGCGGAGGACATCGCTGCCTTCCGCAGCGATCCGCGCTTCGGCGAGTACATGAAGAGCATCGTCGAGTTGGCCGCCGGGGAGAGCATGATGGGTCACACGACCTATTCCCATACGGGCGGGGTGGAAAACTAGGAGGCTGCGTGACCGGTTCGCAGGATCAGTTGGTTGCGGCGACCGAAACCAGGCTTCGCGCCTTCGAGCGCGAGGCCGCTTCGCTGAGAGCCAAGCTGCACCGCTACGCTTCGCGCATGGTCGGATCGGTCATCGACGGCGAAGACATCGTCCAGGAAGCCTTGGCCAAAGGCTTCGTGGCGATCAGGAATGGCGACATGCCCGACAAGACCGAACCCTGGCTGTTTCGTATCGCGCACAATGCGGCCCTTGATTTCCTGCGCAAGCGGGCCCGCTTGCGGGGACGCGAAAGCGAGGTCAAGCTCGACACGATCGCCGACGAGAATTCGGCGCTGGATGCGCGCATTGCCGCCGAGGCGAGCCTTGCCCAGCTGATGCAATTGCCGCCGGCGCAACGGTGCGCGGTCGTGCTGAAGGATGTGCTCGGCCACAGCCTGGAGGAGATCGGCGAAATCCTCGAAACCTCCGATACGGCGATCAAGGGCGCGCTGCAGCGAGGCCGCGAGAGCCTGCGCAAGCTGGCAGTTGCGCCGCGCATGGCGTCGCCCCGCCCGGCGCTCGATCGGCAGGACATGCGGCGCCTCGGCGACTATGTGGCCGCCTTCAACGCCAGGGACTTCGATGCCTTGCGCGGCCTGCTGGCCGAGGACGTCAAGCTCGAGCTGGTCAACCGCCTGCGCGCCGACGGCAAGGAATATGTCGGCAATTATTTCGGCCGCTATGCCGACGAGACGCATTGGCACTTCACGACCGGGCTTGTCGAAGGCCGGCCCGCCATCCTGGTCACCAGCCCGGAGCGTCCGGACGGACCGCCGCGCTACTTCATCCTCATCGATTGGGAGAACGGCCGGATTGCGGGCATCCGCGACTTCCTGTTCGCGGATTATGTGATGGACGGCCTGGACTACTCATCCCAACCATAGGGGCCGGCCGTAGGGTCCAACAGACATTCCCTCGAAGTCACCGGCCTGCGTGGATCCCGGCGAAGGGACGGGACGCAGGCATTCCCGGCTGCGGAACCTCGGCCTCGCGGCGCGCCAGCGAATTCGCGACCAGCGTGATCGTCTCGCGCCCGATGCGGGCGATCTCGCCTGGACGATCGATGCCGCCGATCATGAATTCCTCGATGCCCAGCGCGGCATAGGGCAAAAGCGCCAAAGCCAGCCGCGCCGGCGGCCCGGCGATCTCGACCGCCTTGTGATCCGGGGTTCCCGTCCAGCCGTCCGGATGGATGCGCACCGGCAGCGCGAAGCGCAGCCTGCCGCGGCGGCCGTGCTCGGCGGCGGCGCTGCGCGCGCGCTCCATCAATTGCCTCACCTCGTTGGGCGAACCGGCGGCCAGCTCGAAGACATCGGCATGCTTGCCGGCGACCTTCAGCGCGGTGCCCGACTGGCCGCCGAGCCGGATGACGAGATCGGCGCCGTGCGGACCTTTGCGCGGCACGAAGCCGCTCCGGACGCTGTAGAAGGCGCCTTCGTGGTCGAACGGCCTGTCGTTCGACCACAGGCGCTTCAGCAGCACCAGATATTCGTCGATGCGCTGCCACACGACACCGTGGCCGACCGGCCGCGCCTCGGCATCGCTATCTTCCAGCGGTTCGCTCAACATGCGAAGCGACAGGCGGCCGCCGCCTCGACGGTCGAGCGCCGCGAGCTGCCTTGCCGCCACTGTCGGGTCGATCACGCCGGCCCAGTGCGTCAGCACCACCTCCAGCGAGCCGTTACGGTCGAGCGTCTGGGCGGCGATGTCCATATTGGTGAGCAGGCCGGCCGGATCGTCCACCACCAGCTTGCGGAAACCGGAATCCTCGATCAGCGACAATTTGGTCGCCGTCTCGGCGAAATCGTAGAAGAAGCTGCCATTGGCAGGCTTGCCTGGAACATGCGTGAACTCGATCGGCATTGCCATCTCCTCCATCACGTTGGGTCGCCCCGCTCCGAACCCGAGTAAATCCATCTCGTCGGCGCGCGTCAGCGCGCCGGTCTTCAGCTCCGATTACTCAACTCAGATTTTTGGAACGCCGGGTCTCTTGCCCCGGCTCAGTCAGGGGATGATCCCGAAAACGACGGCGCCAGTGAACACGAAGGCAAGCGCAAAGACGAGGTAGGCGAACGTGCCGCCATAGGCGGGCCTCCAGCTCTGGTCGGCGGCAAGCCTCTGGCCTTTGCGCTGGGCGTTCTGAATGTAGGACATGGTCGATCCTCCGTCGCGACCATTAAGCTATAAAGTTAGTAGACTTTGTCGATTGCTATTTTCGGGCAATTTCTGGAACAGCATTTTTGAAAACAGGCAATTTGTGGTTTTTCGTACTCGCCGCATCTCCGGTGTAGCCGATTTCAGAAACTAGGCGATCCGGCCAAACGGTTTGAAAATCGAGCGCTTCCGGGCGCTCGTACGCACAATGTCCAATCGCGCGAACGGCCTTGGCCACCTCACGCATGGCGGATAGCATCGCTTGAGCCGATATCGGCGGCACTGAGGAGAGAAAAGAATGGGTGGAAGGCTGGCGGGCAAGGTCGCGATCGTTTCGGGCGGCGCGACAGGCATGGGCGGGGCGGCTTCGGAGCTGTTTGCCGCAGAAGGCGCAAAGGTGGCGATCATCGACCGCAATGGCGAGGCGGCCGGAAAGACCGCCGCGGCGATCCGGGCGCGAGGCCATGTCGCCGAGCATTTCGTAGCCGACGTTTCGGACGAGGCGCAGGTCGAAGCGGCGGTGAAGGCGGCGACGGCGAAGCTCGGCCCGGTCACGGTGCTGTTCAACCATGCCGGCACGATCGTCATCAAGCCTTTCCTGGAAACGACGCTGCAGGAGTGGGACTGGCTGCATGCCGTCAACGTCCGCTCGATGTTCCTGATGACCCGCGCGGTGCTGCCGGGCATGATCGCCGCCGGCGGCGGCTCGATCGTCTGCACCTCGTCGATCTCGGCGGTCGCGGCGACGCCGAACGAAGTGCTCTATGACACGACCAAGGGCGCCTGCCACATGTTCGCGCGGGCGATCGCGGTGGAGTTCCGCGACCGCAACATCCGCTGCAATGCCGTCTGTCCTGGCTTCATCCGCACGCCGCACGGCCTGCGTGAAGTGGCCGATCTCGGCAAGCTCGGCGTCGATGTCTCTGACGCGGCCATGGCCGCGCAGCAAGGCCGCATCGGCGAGCCGGAAGAAGTCGCCAAGGCCGCGCTGTTCCTGGCGAGCGACGAATCGAGCTTCGTCAACGGCGCGCATCTGTTTGTGGACAATGGATTTACGGCGATGTGAGTTCTCTTCCTCGCCCCACGTAAGTGGGGAGAGGTGGCTCGGCGAAGCCGAGACGGAGAGGGGACGCCCTGCGTGAAGTTAGAACCGGCTGAGGATTTGGCGCAAACACGGTGCCGAAAGAGCAATCATCTGACCGTCGGCGCAGCCCCCTCTCCGGCCGCTTCGCGGCCACCTCTCCCCCGCTTTGCGGGGGAGAGGAAATCCGCGTCCTACCGCTCCTCCCGTCGGAACGGCTTCAGCAGCGCCGAAGGCGCGACCGCGTTGCGCGACATGAAGGCCATGGCGACGATGGTGAAGATGAAGGGCAGCATCAGGAAGGCTTCGTAAGGGATGTGGCCGAGGCCGCTCGCCTGCATCCTGAGCTGCAGCGCGTCGACGAAGGCGAAGAGCAGCGCCGCGCCCGCCGAGCGCCACGGATCCCAGCGGCCGAACACGACCAGCGCGATCGCCACCCAGCCGCGCCCGGATACGACACCGAAGGTGAAGGCGTTGAACTGCGCCATGGTGAGGAAGGCGCCGGCAAGGCCCATCAGCGCGCCGCCGAGGATCACCGCCTGAAAACGCGTGGCAATGACGCTGACGCCGGCCGAGTCCGCCGCGCGCGGATTCTCGCCGACCATGCGCACCGACAGCCCCCAGGGCGTGCGGTAGAGCACGAAGGCGGCGAGCGGGATGGCGAAGATGGCCAGGTAAACCAGCGTGAACTGGTTGAACACCGCCGGGCCGAGGATCGGGATATCCGAAAGCAGCGGGATCGGCACCGTCTTGAAGCCGTCGATGCTCGGCGGCACCGATTGCTGGCCGAAGATCAGCCGGTAGAGGAAATAGGCAAGGCCCGAGCAGAACAAGGTCACGCCGATGCCGCAGACATGTTGGCTCAGCCCCAGCGCCACGGTGAACAGCGCATGCAGCGCGCCCATCAGCGCCCCGACCAGCACGGCCATCAGCACGCCCAGCCACAGGCTGCCGCTGAGGCTCGCCGCGGTGAAGCCAGCCATCGCCGACAGCAGCATGATGCCCTCGATGCCGAGATTGAGCACGCCGGCGCGCTCGGAAAACATTTCGCCGAGCGTGGCGAAAGCGAGCGGCGTGGCGATGCGGATGATGGCGGCGAGGAAGCCGACCTGGAAGATCTGCTCGAACACCGCGCTCATGGTTGCGCTCCCACGCGGCGGATGCGGTAGGCGGTGAACAGCAGCGCCACCAGCATTGCCAGCAGCGCCGTACCTTGGATGACGTCGCTTAAGAAAGCCGGCACGCCGGTCGCGCGTGACATCGCCTCGGCGCCGGTCATGACCGCGGCCAGGAAGATCGCCGCCGGCACCACGCCGAGCGGGTTGAGCCGGGCGAGCATGGCGACGACGATGCCCGAATAACCATAGCCCGGCGAGATGTCGCTCATCACCTGGAAGTGCACGCCGCCGACCTCGCCGACGCCGGCAAGCCCGGCCAGCGCGCCGGAGAGCAGCGCGGTGGACAGCAGAACGCGCTGCACGTTGATGCCGCCATAGCGGGCGGCTTCCGGATTTTCGCCGGTGACGCGAATCCTGAAGCCGAGCGTGGTGCGCGCGATCAGAAACCAGCAAAGGGGTGCCGCGATCAGCGCCACGACGACGCCGAGATGCAGTCGCGTGCCTTCGATCAGCACCGGAAAATTGGCCGAATCCTCGATCGGCGGCGAGATCGGGTAGCCGGAGAAGGTGTCCTTCCACGGCCCCTCGATCAGCGCCATCAGCGCGTAATAGATGACCGAGTTGAGCAGCAGCGAGCTGACCACGTCGTCGACCTTGAATTTGACGCGCAATGTCGCCGGCACCAGCGCGACGAGAGCGCCCGCAGCCGCGCCTACAAGGGCCATCAGCAGCATGGCGAGATAGCCCGGCATCGGGATGGCGCCGACGAAGCAGCTTGCCACCGCGCCGGCGAGCAGCTGGCCCTCGGCGCCGATGTTCCAGAATTTGGCGCGGAAGGCGATCGCCACCGCCAGGCCGGTGAAGATCATCGGGGCGGCGCGCACCAGCGTCTCGGTGATGGCGTAGCTGTCGCCGAGCGATGCGGACAGCATGACGCCATAGGCCTCGATCACGCCGGCGCCGGCAATCGCGATCAGGCCGCTGCACAGGATTAGCGTCGCGGCGATGGCGACCAGCGGCAGCGTGAGATTGAACCAGGCCGGCGTGGACGTGCGGGCTTGGAGGCGAAACATCAGGCGTGGCCCTCCGCGCCGGTCATCATCAGGCCGAGCCTTGCGACGGTGGCATCCGCGCTGGAAAGCGTGCCCGCAATGCGGCCCTCATACATCACGGCGATACGATCCGAGAGCATCAGCAATTCCTCGAGGTCCTCGCCGATGACGATGATGCCGCAGCCCTTGGCGCGCATGGCGAGGAATTTTTCGTGGATGAAGCGGGCGGCGCCGATGTCGAGACCGCGCGTCGGCTGCGAGACGATCAGCACCTTGGGATCGAAAGCGAGCTCGCGTGCAAGAAGCGCCTTTTGCAGATTGCCGCCGGACAGCGCGCCGGCGCGCACCATCGGCCCCGGGCAGCGTATGTCATAAGCCTTGATCTGTTGCTCGGCGAAGGCGCGGATCGCGGCCGGATTGAGCAGGCCCTTGCGGCTGAAGGCCTCGGTGCCGATGCGCGGCAGCACCATAGAGTCGGCTAAAGGCAAATTGGTCACCAGGCCGGTCGTCATCCGGTCTTCCGGGATGCGGCCGAGGCCGAGCGCCTGCAATTCGCGCGGCGAAAATTGCGTCACCGCTTTGCCGGCTATCGTCATCGCTCCGGTCTTGGGCGGCAGCATGCCGGAAATGACGTCGGCCAGCGCACGCTGGCCGTTGCCGGAAACGCCGGCGATGCCCAGGATCTCGCCAGCGCGGACGAAAAGCGAGACGTCGCGCAGCGGCGTGCCGGCGTGGGCGGAAGTGGATATGCGGTCGAGCGTCAGCACGGAGGCGCCGGGCGTCGAAGCCTGTTTGACCGGCGGCACGATTTCATGGCCGCACATCAGCTTGGCCATTTCCGCCGATGTGGTGCTTGCCGGACGGTCGACGCGGCCGGCGACCTTGCCGTGGCGCAGGACGACGCAGCGATGGGTGAGGGCCCTGACTTCGTTGAGCTTGTGGGAGATGAAGATGATGCCGAGCCCTTGCGCCGCCATCGAGCGCAGGGCGGCGAAAAGGCCGTCCACTTCGCTCGGCGCCAGCACCGCCGTCGGCTCGTCGAGGATCAAAAGCCTGGCGCCGCGAAACAGTGACTTGATGATTTCCAGCCGCTGCTGCTCGCCGACCGACAGCGCCGATACCGGCAGGTTCGGATCGAGGCTCAGCCCGTATTGCCGGCCGATCTCGGCCAGCCGGGCGAGCCCGCGCGTACGGTCGATGCGGCCGGACTTGCCGGGAATGCCGATCAGCAGGTTCTCCAGCACCGTGAGGCGCGGCGCGAGGTGGAAATGCTGGTGCACCATGCCGATGCCGGCGGTGAGCGCGTCGGCGGAATTGTGGATGGCGACCGGCCTGCCCTCGACCAGGATCTCGCCCGCGTCCGGCGCATAGGCGCCGAACAGCACGTTCATCAGCGTCGTCTTGCCGGCGCCGTTCTCACCCAAAAGGCCGAGGATCTCGCCGGGCGCGACGCTGAGGTCGATGGCCTCGTTCGCCTTGACGGCGCCGAAGCTCTTGGTGATGCCGCGCATTTCGATGAGTGGGGCGGACAAGGGGGCTCCTGCGCTGGTATCCCTCCCCCTTTGAGGGGAGGGTGCCGAGCGAAGCGAGGCGGGAGGGGTCGCCTCAACCGCCTCGACGTTGATAAAAAGGATGGAGCGCGTCGCGGGCGACCCCTCCTGGCTCTGCGGGCCACCTCCCCTCAAGGGGGGAACGCCGGCTCTAATCCGAAACCGGCGTGTTCTCGTCGACGTCGACGCGGAAATTGCCTTCGAGGATCTCGGCCTTCTTCTTCTCGACCAGCTCCTTGACTTCCGCCGGCAGCGTCTTGTCGAACTTGTGGTAAGGCGCCAGATATGAGCCGCCCTTGGCCATGCGCGAGAAATCGCCATAGTCCTGCGCGGTGAAGACGCCGGCCTCGACCAGCTTGATCGCCTGCTCGACCGTCGGGTACATGTCCCACACCGGGCCGGTGATGACCGTATCCGGCCCGAGGCTGGACTGGTCGGACATGTTGGAGATGGCAAAAATCTTCTTCTCGACCGCCGCCTCGATGACGCCGAAGCGTTCGGCATAGATGACGTCGACGCCGGCGTCGATCTGCGCCACGGCCGCTTCCTTGGCCTTGGGCGGATCGAAGAAGGAGCCGATGAAGGCGACCTTCTTCTTGACGTTCGGGTTGACCTCCTTGGCGCCGGCAAAGAAAGCGTTGACCAGCCGGTTGACTTCCGGAATGCCCATCGCCGCGACGGCGCCCACCGTGCCGGACTTCGACATCTTTCCGGCGATCATGCCGGAGAGATAGGCGGGCTCGTGGATCCAGTTATCGAAGACGCCGAAATTGGGCTCGGCCGGACCGGCGCCGGAGCCGAACAGCCACGCCGTCTTCGGGAATTGTTTGGCGGTGCGGCGCGATTCGCGCTCGGCGGCGAAGGCGTCGCCCAGCACCAGCTGGTAGCCGCCCTGCGCATATTCGCGCATCACGCGGCTGAAGTCGGCGGTCTGCACCTTTTCCGACCATTTGTATTCGATGCCCAGCTCCTTCTCCGCCTTCTGCAGGGCGACATGGATCTGGTTGTCCCACGGCTCCTCGATCGGGGTGGCAAAAATCGCCGCCACCTTCAGCTTCTTGTCCTTGGCGAAGGCCGCGCCGGGCAGCACGGTAGCCGCGAGGCCGAGCGCGCCGAGTTCCAGCACGCTGCGCCGCGACAGGCCGGCGCGTTGCGTTTTGCTACGTTCGTTCTCCATTGAAGTGCCCCTCTGTTCGACAGCCGTGTCGAGCCGGCCGTTCCAAAAAATGTCAGACGTTCGAGACTATGGAACGGCGCCTGAGATTTGTCCACATGGTCAAATTTGGGTGTGGTCGTTGCGGGCAAGCCGGGAAGGTCGGCGGGACAGCACCCCCCTCTGGCCTGCCGGCTATCTCCCCAGCAAGGGGGGAGATTAGCGGCTTGGGCGCCACGCTGTCGGGGAGATGTCCGGCAGGACAGAGGGGGGCGCGAAGGATCGCGGCGTAACGCCGCTATCCGCCCGCAACCTCCCACGATCCCGTCTCGGCAAACCGTCTCAACACCGGCGCCGGCTCGAAAATCGGCCGGCCGGTCTGCCGGTGCCAGAACTCCAGCCGCTTGACGATCTTCGCCGCACCTTCAAGCCCGGCCCAGAACATCGGTCCGCCCTTGCCGATCGGGAAGCCGTAGCCATTGGCCCAGACGACATCGATATCGGACGCGCGCGCGGCGATGCCTTCCTCGAGTATCTTGGCGCCCTCGTTGACCAGCGGGTAGAGCGTGCGCTCGACGATCTCGTCGGCGCCGATCTCGCGCCGCGCAATTCCAAGATCCGCCGCCTTCGCCCGGACCAGCGCCTCGACTTCCGGATCGGCAATCGGCTCACGCGAGCCGGTCTCGTAACGATACCAGCCGCGCCCGGTCTTTTGGCCGAAATGGCCCTGCTCGCAGAGCGCATCGGCAATCACAGCCTTCTGGCCGCGCGCCTTACGGTTGCGCCAGCCGATATCGAGGCCGGCGAGGTCGCCCATCTGGAACGGTCCCATCGGCCAGCCGAAATCGGTGAAGGCTTTATCGACCTGGCTCGGCGTCGCGCCTTCCAGCAACAGCGTCTCGTTCTCGGCGCCCCGCGCCGACAGCATGCGGTTGCCGACGAAACCGTGGCAGACGCCGACGACGACCGCCACCTTGCCGATGCGCCGCGCGAGATCGGCGACCGTCGCCAGCACTTCGGGCGCGGTTTTTTCGGCGCGCACGATCTCCAGGAGCTTCATGACGTTTGCCGGCGAAAAGAAATGCATGCCGAGCACGTCCCCCGGACGCGAGGTCGAGGCGGCGATTTCGTTCACGTCGAGATAGGAGGTGTTGGTGGCGAGGATGGCGCCGGGCTTGGCGATGGTGTCGACTTTGCCGAACACCTCCTTCTTGACCGCCATGTCCTCGAACACGGCCTCGATGATCAAATCGCAATCGGCGAGGTCGGTATAGTTGGTGCTGCCCTTGAAAAGTCCGAGCCGCTTCTGCTGCGCCTCTTCGCTCAACGAGCCGCGGCTGACGGAGACGGCATAGTTCTTCTCGATCGTCGCCAGACCGCGCCGCAGCGCTTCCTCGCTTGTCTCGAGCAAAGTCACCGGGCGATCGCCATTGGCGAAGGCCATGGCGATGCCGCCGCCCATCGTGCCGGCGCCGATGATGCCGACGCGTTCGATCCGGCGCTTCTGCAGATCCTTACCCGGTATCTTCGCCGCCTCGCGCTCGGCAAAGAACAAATGCCGCTGCGCGCGCGATTGATCGCCGGAAACGAGCTTCAGGAAAAGTTGCCGCTCGGCCGCAAGTGCCGCGTCGAACGGCAAGGTGATCGCGTTGCGCACGGCTTCGGCGCAGGCCAGCGGCGCGTCCAGCCCACGGGCTTTTTTGGCGAGATCGGCGGCTAAGCGGTCGAAGGCTGCAAGATCGGTCCCGGCAAGGCGCTCATTGCGCTCACGCACCGGCACGTACGGCCCGCCTCGATCAGCCATTTCGCGGGCGAAACGAACCACCTCTGCCAACAGATCGCCATCGACAATCGCATCGGCAAGACCGGCGGCCTTCGCCTCGCCGGCCGAGATCGGCGTGCCCGAGACGATCATGCCGAGCGCTTTCGCGGCGCCGACCAAGCGTGGCAAACGCACCGTCCCGCCGCCGCCCGGCAAAAGGCCGAGCTTTACCTCCGGTAGGCCGAGCTTGGCGTCGGCGTCCGCGACGCGAAAATGGCAGCCGAGCGCCAGCTCCAGCCCGCCGCCGAGCGCCGTGCCATGGATGGCGGCCACCGTCGGCTTGACGATGGTTTCCAGCAGGGCGATGATGGCCCGCAATTCCGGTTGCTCGACCGGCTTGCCGAATTCGGTGATGTCGGCGCCGGCGACAAAGGTGCGCCCGGCGCAGGCTATGACGATCGCGCTCACAGCGGGATCGTCGCGCAACGCGGCGAGCGCCTCATAAAGCGGCTTGCGGACATGGAAACTCAGCGCATTGACCGGCGGGTTGTCGATGGTGACCACCGCCACGCCGTTCTCGTTCGCAGCGCCGACAGAACTGGACAAGCGGAACCTCCCAAGACCGGCTGTAATCGGAACAAGGGTTTACTAGGCAAGTCCGCCGATGGAAACCCGATCCGGCGCTGGCCTAATGTTTGGCTAGGCTCCGCTAGTTATCCACTCTCCCGAAGGCCGGCACGTCGCCGATCACTTCGCGTTTGTCCTTGCCGCAGGCGAAGGTTTTCGCCTTGTCGTCGGCGAGCTTGCGCGCTTGGTCGTTGGCCTGCGCATTGCCGGTGGCTAGAACCAGGCCGATCGTGCAGCCTTGGTGCTCTTCCGGTTGCGCCACCTTGGCGACGACGAGCACTTCGGTCGATTTCTTCTCGTCCTCGGGATTGCTGACCGAGCGGCGGTGGATGGCGGCGAAGGGGATGGCGACGTCGCCATTGGTCTCGATGCGCCATTCCACCTTCGGTCCGGAGCCGTTGAAAGCGGTGAAACTCTCCCAGACCGCGGTCATGTCGTCGGACGGAAAGCCGTAATAGACGGATTCCCGCGCGTCGTCGTAGCCGATCAGCACCGGGTAGCCGCGATAGCCCGAGCAGACGAGGCTTGCCCAGTCGCCGTCGCCTTCCGCGGCCTGCGCATAGGTCACGCAGTCCTTCTTCCAGTCGAGATCGGTATAGGCGCTGTAGATGTCGCCGGCCTGGGCCGCCTGGCAGAAACCGGCAAGGGCAAGCGGGATCAGAAGAGCGCGCATGACGGACAACTCCGTTTCGAGTTGCCGAAAAGCGTAACGCCGCCTGTTATTTCTTCAAGCTGGCTTCGATCAAGAGATCGGCGTTGCGGGCAACCGCCGCCGCCGGTCCGCCAACGCCAAACAGCTGGCCGCTGATATAGGCGCCCTCGATGAGCAGCAGCAGGCCGTCGCCCAGCGTGTCGGAGTCGCTCGCGCCCATCGCGGCGGCCATGGTGCGCAGGCGGCGGCGCAATTCGACCTTATTGTTCTCGCTCACCACCCGCGCGGGATGGCCGCGCTCGGGATATTCCACCGCAGCGTTGGTCATGCCGCAGCCGCGATAATCGGGCTTTTGCGTGCGTTTGCCGACCCGGGTCAGGAAGGCGATGATCTGGGCGCGCGGATCGCCCGGATGCGCGTCGACGGCCTCGTCGAAGCGCTCCCAAAATTCGAGGTCGTATTTGCGTAGATAAGAGGCGGCAAGCTCGTCCTTGGAGGGGAAGCTGCGATAGAGGCTCGGCTTGGTGACCCCAGCGCGCTTGACGATCTCGTCGACGCCGATGGCCCTTATGCCTTCGCGGTAAAACAGGTCGCGCGCCACGTCCAGGATCTTGTCCGCCGCTCTGGGAGCAGGGGTATCGCTCAAGGACGCTTCAATTTTATTGTCGGATGGCATGCAAACAACTCGCTTGACAATGTTACTGACCGGTACGTATGTATGGCCTCGTTCCATTGCAACGTACCGGTCAGTAACATGATAATCCAGTCCCGTCCGTTTGGCCAGCGCTACGCCTTCGTCGTTGTCGCCGTCATTTTCCTGTGTCTGCTGATCGCGGCCGGGCTTCGCTCGGCGCCGTCGGTGATGATGGTGCCGCTGGAGGAAAGCTTCGGCTGGCATCGCGACGTGACGTCCTGGGCCGCCAGCGTCGGCATCCTGCTTTACGGCCTGACCGGACCGTTCGCCGCTGCGCTGATGGAACGCATCGGGTTGCGCCGCACGCTGCTTGGCGCGCTGCTGGTGATGTCGGGATCGACCGCGCTCAGCCTGTTCATGACTGAGCCCTGGCATCTTTTCCTCACCTGGGGCGTATTTTCCGGCATCGGTTCGGGCGCGGTGGCGAGCGTGCTGGGCGCCACCATCGTCAACCGCTGGTTCAAGACCAATCGCGGCCTGATGATGGGTCTGATGTCGGCCTCCAGCGCCACCGGCATGTTGGTGTTCCTGCCTCTCATCGCCTCGCTGGCGCAGAGCGGCGGCTGGAAGCCGGTGGCGATCGCCGTGGCGATCGCGACGGCTGCGCTGATCCCGCTCGTTCTGCTGCTCGTGCCGGAACGCCCGGCTTCGATCGGCCAGGTTCGCTACGGCGCCGATGCGAATGACGTGCCGCCGGTGTCGCCGGCCTCGCAGGGCAATTTCCTGGCGCATACGCTGAACACGCTGCGCCGTGCGGCGGGCACACGGGTGTTCTGGTACCTGTTCGCCACCTTCTTCGTCTGCGGCTTCACCACCAATGGTCTCGTCGGCACGCATCTCATCGCCTTCTGCGGCGACATGGGCATTGGCGAGGTGCAGGCGGCCGGGCTCTTGTCGATGATGGGCATTTTCGACCTGATCGGCACGACGCTATCCGGCTGGCTCACCGACCGTTTCGATCCGCGCAAGCTGCTCGGCGTCTATTACGCCGTGCGTGGGTTGTCGCTGATCTACCTGCCCTATTCCGGCTTCTCGGCGACCAGCCTGATCATCTTCGCCGTGCTCTACGGGCTCGACTGGATCGCCACCGTGCCGCCGACGTTGCGGCTCGCCAACGAGGCTTTCG
Organism: Mesorhizobium sp. CA14; assembly: GCF_020165195.1. Taxonomy (GTDB): domain Bacteria; phylum Pseudomonadota; class Alphaproteobacteria; order Rhizobiales; family Rhizobiaceae; genus Mesorhizobium. Next base: position 150,092 of record NZ_JAIUHR010000011.1, read on the forward strand.
GCGATCGCAGCGGGCCGATCGTGTTCGGCTGGATCGTCGCCGGACACCAGATCGGCGCCGCCGCCGCCGCCGCCTTCGGCGGCACGATGCGCGAGCTGCAGGGCAATTACGAGCTGGCCTTCCTGATCGCCGGCATGACGGGCATCGCGGCGGCCTGTATCTCGCTCTTGATCAATACCGACAGGCCGGCTTTCGAGCCCGAACCGCAGGCGGCTTGAGGGGCGACTTTCCCTTCTCCCCCTGTGGGCCTGTTGCGTAATTGGCTGGTTGTGATTCTCTGAGAAGGAAGCTCGGAGGGAATCGCAATGGCGGTGAAGC
>NZ_JAIUHR010000012.1 GCF_020165195.1 Mesorhizobium sp. CA14
TCCTTGGGTTGGGTGGGACGTGTCAGAACCTGGGTTCCTCTCGCCCGCCAAAAGCGGGGGAGAGGTGTCCGCGAAGCGGACGGAGCGGGGGGCCTTTAGGGCGCTCCCCTCTCCGTCTCGGCTTCGCCGAGCCACCTCTCCCCACTTCGTGGGGCGAGGAACCTTGATCTTGCCGGGACGCCTCTCACACCCCGCCCCCGCGACGACCGTGAAACCTTGCATGGTGATGGGCGCAGTAGGAGCGCGTGGCGGATGTCGGTAGACCGCAGCAGAGCATGTCCAGTCCTGGGCGCGCGCCTTGCGGGTCCGCTTCCGCATCCTCGCGCAGCGCGAGATCGAGCGGTGCGCGGCAGCGGCCGAACAGGCAGTCGAGGAAGCGCATGGCCGCGACATGCGGCTGGCGGCCGGGATTCACCGGAGGCGGCGGCGCCGGCAGCTTATAGAGATGCGCTTCTGATTTTTCGCGGGTGCCAGGTGCGAGCCAGGCGGGCGGAAGCGTGCGCGCGGGTTTGCGCAGCTTAGTCTTTTTGGGGGCGCGGTTGGTGCGGGCGCTAATGGCGTCCGGTTTCACGGGAACCGAATAGACCGACACGTCGGCGGGACTGCGCGCCCCTCTGGCCTGCCGGCCATCTCCCCCGCTTGGGGGGAGATTGGCAGCTTCCGCGGCGGCGCCCTCTGCCAGCTCGGCGTATCTCGAAAGCACGGCCGGCTCCGACAGTGCCATCCCTGCGGCCACCGCCCTGCCCCGCCGGCCAGGACGATCGGGCCGGGCGTGCTTTCTCGGTCTGCCGCCGGCGCGGCCACCTTTGGGATTGGCGAAGCCGATGGCGCTCAGGCCGGCGTTGCGGTGGACGATGCCGATGATGGCGTTGCGCGAGACCGGGCTGCCGCGCAGCGCGCTGAAGCGGCCGGCGATGCGCGAGGCCGACAGCCCCTCCTTCAGCAACGCGGCGATCTCGTCGATTTCCTTTTCGGTGTAGGTGGCTGCCATAGTCTCATTCCATTGATTGCGAAGCGCTAGTGCGAAGCGCCAGGCTTCAGGCCAAGCGCCAGGGTTTCGGCCGAAAGGCCGTCTGGGGATCAGGTCAGCGAAAGCGTTGAAGGTCAGACGGCGCCTGGAGCGTTCAAGCGAAGGAGCGCAGCCTCGGCGGCGGTCCGCGTCAGGCCCGACACCGCCCGGCCCGTCACCCTGTCGAACAGGATGACGGTGCCGTCCTCGGTGCGGATGCAGCTTGTGCCCGAAATGGGGGCCGGAGCCGGGGGAGGAGCGGCTCCGGCCGTTCCGGTGAACCGGGGTGCGGGCGGTTCGACCGGATCCGGGGCAAGCGCCCCGGAATGCGTCCGGACCGGGGACAGTCCGGACGATTGGAATTCGACAGGCGATTCGAACGGGCAAGACGGTTCGAACTGGAAAGACGGGGGCAACGCGTTCATGCCGCCTCCCCTTGCTCGGCGGCGAAAGCGTCGATGCGCTGCACAAGCCCTGAGATGCTCGTGGGCGGCGCCGGAATCACCGGCAGTGCGGAAATGCTTGCGGGATGTTCATTCATGCGCTAAGCGTACGTTATGTACGAATGCCGCGCAAGCGGAATCGTACATATTGGACGATTATTTTCAGGCATTTTGTACGATGATGGATTCCCGGCACAGATTGCAGCAGGCGCGCGCCCAGGCCGGCTATGCCTCGCCCAGCGATGCGGCCCGCGCCTTGCGCGACATCAACAAGAACACGCTGATCAGCCACGAGAACGGCAACCGGCCATTGTCGCGGAAAGCGGCGGAGAAGTACGGCCGGCTGTTCGGCGTCGATCCCGGCTGGCTGCTGTTCAACGCTGATGGCGCGGAAGCGGCGCCGGTCAGCCTTGCCTCTTCACCCGTCACCGTCGACGTGCCGATCGTGTCCTGGATCAGCGCCGGCGAGCTCGGCAGCCAGGACAGCGTGGTCAACCTCTCCGACTATCCGACCATCCCCACCGCCGATCTCGAGGAAGGCGAATGGATCGCGCTGCGCGTCGACGGTCCGTCGATGAACAAGATCTCGCCGCCGGATTCGATCATCTTCGTCAACCTGCGCGACAAGCGGCTGGTGACCAATGGCTGCTACGTGATCGCCGACGAGACGGGGCGCGCCACCTACAAGCGCTACCGCCCGAACGACAATCCGCCGTTCCAGCCGGCATCCTATCTGGACATCCCGCCGCCGGAGCTGGAGGGCGCGATCACCATCATCGGGCGGGTGAAGCGGTCGATGATCGATATGTGAGGGACAATCTTCCTCCTAGGGAAAGGCTATGCAGGCATTGCAATTTCTGCTTGCATTCCGGAACAAAAGAGGAACTATATAAGCAGCCGCGGCGGCTGCCGCGATAACTCCGGGGGAGGATCAATCATGTCACGCCGCACCGGCGCGCTGACGCGTGCGTTTGTTGTCTGGCTTCCGCGCGGGCCTCTCCTTGCGCTGGGTGGGATGGTGGTGCTTGGCACTCTGGCCACGCCCGCGTCCGCCGTTGCGAAGGACTATGCTCTTTGCTTCGGCGACGAAAGCCACGGCCAAGGCTTGGATAGTGACAACAAAAAGGGAGCGAGCCTCGACAAGTTGGCAGTCGAGCAACGCATCGCTGCCTGCACGGTGATTGTCGAGGACAATGCGGAGGCCTTGCGCCTGCGCATCAAAGCCTATTTCTATCGGGGCGCCGCCCGGGACGACAAGCAAGACTGGGACGGTGCGATTGCCGACTACGGCGAGGCAATCGCGCTCGATCCCAAGCGGACTTCGGCCCATTTCAACCGCGGCACCGACTGGTTCAACAAGGGCGACCACGACCGGGCGATCGCGGACTTCAACATCGTGATCAGCCTCGAGCCGTCCGCCAGCGACGCCTATTCCAGCCGTGGCTCGGCCTTCCTTCGCAAGGGCAAGATCGAGGCGGCCATGCTTGATTTCCAGCAAGCGATCGAGGCCGATCCGCAAAATGGCAACGCCCATACGGGCCTCGGCACCGCCTTGAGCAAGATTGGCGAAAGGGAAAGGGCGATCGCGGAGTATGACAAGGCAATCCGCATCGATTCGGCCGATTTCATTGCGCTGGTGAATCGCGGGATCGCCTACGCTGCCAAGAACGAATTCGATCGCGCCATTGCCGATTACGACGCCGCGCTGGGCATCGATCCCGGGAGCGCCGACGCCTATGTCAATCGCAGCGCCGCCTGGCTCGGCGAGAACGATTGGGCCCGCGCCATCGCCGACGCCAGCAAGGCGATCGAGCTCGATGCCGGGATCGTCGACGGTTACTACGCGCGAGGCGTCGCTTGGACCAACAAAGGCGACAATGATCGCGCCGTCGCCGATTTCGACAAGGCGATCGCACTCGATGCAACCGATGCCAGGGCGTGGTTCGGCCGGTCGCTGACGCGGGCACGCAAAGGAGACAGCGCCGGCGCGGCCGCCGACTGCCGCAAAGCCATCGAGATCGACCCCAAAAAGACAGGTGATTGCGAAACGAGAGATGCCAGCGCCAAAGCGCCGGCCGCAACGCAGGCCGCCGGGCTAGCGCAGCCCCCTTCGAACGCGATGCTGCAGGCAAAAGCCAATGAAATTCGGTCAAAGCTTGTTGCCCAGTACATCGAACAAGGGCTGGAGCAGCAGATACGGGGCGACGTTGCAGGGGCGATCAACTCCTTCAGCATGGCTATCGGAGAGGACCCTGACAACGCCGACGCGGTTTACGACAGAGCGGTGGCAGCTGCCTCAAACGGGGATGACGCCCTTGCCGCCAGCGACTGTCGGCGCGCCGTCGAACTCGATCCGCAACGCGCCGGCACGTGCGCCGCGCTCACGGCCGGCCAGCAACCTGTTCAGGCCGCCGAGACACAGGATCAGGTCGCCGCCAGAATATTGGTCGAACGCGCAGGCGCGCGTCTGGCGAAATACGGTGTGGACGGCGCGCTGCTCGATTTCGACAAGGCAATCAGCCTCGATCCCAAAAATGCCGACGCCTATCTGGGCCGCAGCCGCGCCAGGACGCTCAAGGGCGACCAGGCCGGCGCGGCGGCGGATTGCCGGCATGCCGTCGAACTCGATCCCGCGCGGTCGGGAAGCTGTAGCGAACAGGTGGCCGGCAATGAGGGCAACCCTGCGCCGGCACCGGACTTGGAGCAGTCTAAACCGGCAACCGCCGTTTCAAAGCCGCAAGCCGTTCGTCCGAATTTGACGGCGACGGACGACACGCTGGCTGCAAAGTTGCTGGAGACAAAAGATCCGCGCGCCCTGGAAGCTATCCTGGGCGGCGATGCCTGGCTGGACATGGGCAAATACGACGAGGCGATCGGCGCTTATGACCAAGTGATCGTTCTCGATCCCGACAACCGCTTCGGCTATTTCGGCCGCGGCAGGGCTAGGGCCGCCAAACGCGACTACAGCCAAGCGATCGCCGATTTCGACAGGGTCATTCAGCTCGCCCCCAATTTTGCTCCGGCATATTCTCGCCGGGGCCTCGCCAAGGTGACGTCCGGCGATGTCGAGGGCGCCCTTGCCGACTGCGAGCGAGCAGCGACACTCGAGCCCAAGGCGCGCGACGCCCACTATTGCAAAGGCATGGCCTGGCACGCCAAGGGGAACGCCGGTCGCGCGATCGCCGCATACACGATGGCGATCGGGATCGATGCCAAGCACGACGCCAGCTATTACGCGCGCGGCATGGCCCGAGCGGATCGGAAAGACTACGCCGGCGCCATCGCCGATTTCGACCAGGCGCTCAAGCTCGATCCCGGCAATGGTGACTATGCCATTGCCCGCAAGGCTGCGGTGGCGGCGAACGGACAAAGCGATGGGGCCGATGCTGCCGATGGGGCGGACCTGCGGGCTGTCATGCCACTGTTGAAACGCGGCGATGCCTTCTATGCAAAACGCAAATACGACCGCGCTGAGGCTGAGTACAGCCGCGCCCTGACGCTCGCGCCAAACGAACCGTCGACTTATTCGGCGCGCGCCAGGGCACGCATGCGACAGGGCGACTATGACGGGGCTTTGGCCGACGTCAACCGAGCGCTTGAGATCGATCCATCCTATATTACAGGCTATCACGCCCGCGCTCTTATACTGGCGAAGAAGCGCGAGCCGGAAAAGGCCATCGCCGATCTCGACCGTGCGATCGAAATGAAGCCGGACTATGCCCCGTTTTATTTCGGACGCGGCAGCACTTGGTACTCCATGGGCGAGTTCGACCGCGCGACCGCCGATCTCGACCGGGCGCTCAAGCTCGATCCTAAATCCGACATGGCCCGTCCGGGTCGAAAATTGGCAATAGCTGCCAAGAAAAAGGCTCTTGCCTCGAAGACGTCAGGCAAGCTCGCCAGTCAAGCCGGCAAGCAGACGCCCGCGCCCCAAGCGTTGACCAGTGCCGACATCAACGCCGAGGTTCAGAAGCAGGACTCGCAGATATTGAAGGCAATCGCCGAGGAGTTCCCGGACGACTACAGCGCGTTGATCGATAAGGTCATGGTCGTGGCCCGCTTGAGTGGCAAACAGGCGGTGCGAAACACCAGCCGGGTTGCGGTCGCCGAACTGCGGCGCAGGTAGCGCCGCTTTTGCCTTCCGCTCCGGATAACGAAGCCTCGCAGGCGCTCTCGGCCCAGCTTGCCATGCTCGACCATCTGATGGCGCGAGAAACGCCAGACATCTGCAACAATTACCTGCGCAATGGGCCGGACGCAGTCAGCGCGCCCGACAGTGAATTTCTGGCGCATCTGGACAAGGTGGGCGCAACACTTTTCCGTGCCTTTGGCGCTGCCAAAAGAAGCGGTTTGCCGGCTGCCGAACCTGAGGATCAGGACTGGTCGCTGCTCGCCGACGCCTTCACCAAAAGCGGCGGCACGCCGGCAGAGATGGACGCCATAGCGAACGCCAACCAGGATTTCGCGGGCCTGTGCCCCGCAATGGCGAAACTGTATGGGGCGGCCCTGTCGCTGCCGGGCGAATCTGGACGACATGTCAAAACCGCCCTGCTCTATGCCATCGTGAAGAATTAGGTGCCGGTGACAAGGCGCTGCACTGATCGTGTGATGGAAGGTCTGGCGCGCGGTGTACCGCGAAAACCGTCGGCGGCTCCGGCCGCTTACAGGCAGATATCCGAGTGAAAGCCGGACTTGCAGGTCAGATAAGAACTGGCAGAAGGATTACGGAATATTCTCCGGCATCAAGAACAAAAAAAGAACCTTCCCGTCTTGTGCCTGTCGTTGAAATCCCGTTAGATCGTGGCTGCGTGAGGTTGGGGTCTCATTAGTGGGAGGGGTTGTGCGCAAATCTGTCAGGGAAGATCTGGTTTCCATTCTGCTGGCGTTTGTCTGCTCTGTCGGTCAGCCGGTCATCGCGCATGCCGAAGACGCGAACTATCATCCGCAGAATTTTGCCCAGCCTTTGAGTGTAGCAAGAGGCACGATCAGTCCGGCTGGCGGCGGGGCTTTCTATCTGAAGCCGGAGGACCGCTGCAATCTGGTGGTGAAGGAGTTTGGCTGGGACCACGACCAGTGCGGCACGATCGATCAATTGATCTTCGGCTTGACCCCGGAGATCGACAATCTGACCATCGAGAAGCCGGTGTCGGACGGCTATGTGAGCCTGGCGGACTGGGATTCCAGTGACCGCAACCAGGAAATCAGCTCGATCGAGGACAGCTTCAAGGAATCGGTGAAAGCGCAATCGGAGCGGTCCGGACAGGAAATCCGCTTCGACGGCTGGCTCGTCTATCCGCAAATCGACAAGGGCAAGAACATTCTCTACTACGCCAACATCCTGAACTGGAGCGGCGAGAGGACGATCAACATCTCGGTCTCGATCTTCGACCGTCAGGGCTATGTCCCGATCAAGATCGTGCCGGTGAACGGCAACGTCACCAGCGATGACGTGCACAAGATCGTCGCGGCATCGGCGGCCGCCTACAAGCCGCAGGCCGGCTCGTCCTATTTTGAATTCTCCAGCGGCGACAAGATGAACGGCTACGGTGCGCTGGGCGTGCTGGCGGCAACGCTCGGCGTCAAATATGGCGGGGCTGCCAGCGCCGGCCTGATCGCGCTCGCCCTCGTGGTGCTGAAGAAGGGCGCTTTCATCTTGCTGGTGCCACTGATGTGGCTGAGAAGGCTGTTCAGCAGGAAAAAGGCGGATAGTTGAACGTGGTGTTGACCGCCCAGTCGAGCGCCACCTGGTTATAAAGATTTTCCCGATTTCCTATAGCCGCTTTATCGTTCAAACTGTACGAATCCCGCTTGATTGCTTTTCGTACATAAAGTACGATATTTCCTTCTTTTGAGGGAATTTGCTTGGATACCGCGAACCACGCCGCTTTCGCCGACCTCTCCCGCCCCTTGTTGTCGCCACTGCCGCTCGCCGAGCGCGAACGCCTTGCCGGCGCCTGGCGCATGGCCAGCCAGGACATCGCCGACGACATCCGCTTCATCCGGCAATATCTGAAAGTGATCGCCGAGAAGGACGAGCGGCTTTCGACCGGCACGCTGCTGCACGGCAGCGCCTATGTCGAGGCCTGTGCGGCCTGGCTGCCGGAGACAGTGGCGCGGTATCTGCGGAATCTCAGGCTGATCAGCGAATGCGAAAGCGCGATGATCACGGCGGGGGTAAGGTTTGCCCGGTCGAGCGACGCGTGGTGAGGAGCGTTCTCACCTCTTCCGTTTTGGAGAAGGGAAAGAACCGCCCGAGAAGCGAACAATCATGTCGCTGCAACCCTTGGCTCTGCGGCTCGAAAAATGCATCGTTTCACACAATTGCCAATTGGTGGACGCGCGTGAGCGGCCGGTGGTTAATTCCTCTCAGGCGAAGGAGGGTAAGCCTGCATATCAGGGAGGAATTCGTTTTGATGGACCAGCGCATCGACATCAGCATACAACCCGACGATCAGCCCTACGAAGTCACCTCATTCGCCCGGAAGCACGGCCTGACGATCCCCGTCGCGGACGCGGTCCTTTTCGCCAAGGGTCCGTCGCCGTCGCGGGCCGCTTGCGATACGGCCGCGCTTGCCTTCCTCTGCGCAGTCGCGCGATACGCCGGAAATCAAGGGAGGCGGTAGCCTCCCCTATCAGTTGAACTGCAGCCGCGCGTTGTCTCAACAAAAGCAATGCCGAGCGCGCCGGTCAGTCGGCCGCCATGCTCGAAGCCTTCGCTCAGCACTGCGGTGATGCCGAAGGCATTGGGCATCGCCGGCATTGCCCCGTTGAGGCGCAGGCCGAAATGCTCGCCGTGAACGAGGTTGGGGCGCGGCCGAGATCGAGGCGTTCTCAAAGGCGCGGGTGATGCGGTTGTCGACGTCGTCGACGTGGGCGGCCAACGCCGTCTTGCCGGGAACGAAGGGGCGACCCACACTCGGTCGGAGATTTGCTTCCAGGTCTTGCGATTTCAGCGCTGATGCGGGGTCAATTTGCCATGGCTTTAAGAGAAGTCGGCACCGAACTTCGCCCGCATCTTGAACAAGGTTGCCAGCGCCGCGCCGAAGAAGTCCGCGCTGGTTCAGCGGGGGGCGTAGATGCGAAGCATGGTGCCGTTATCGTAAGCCGCCGTGACGAGGACGTTTAGCTTGAGCGCGTCCGCCAAACCGCTGAATAGGGGTTTGCCGCTGCCATAGGCGATCGGCCGAGTCAGGATGACGTACTCATCAATCAGCCCTGCCTTCGACAACGACTAGGCGAATCCCGCGCCGCCCCAAGCAATGATTTCGCCGCCGGCTTGTTTTTTCAATTTGGCGATTTCCTCGTGTAGATCACCTTTCGCTATGGAGGACTCTGGCCAAGTCGCCTCCTTCAGCGTTTTCGAAAACACGACCTTAGGGATGTCGTTCATCGGCGCGGCATAGGCATCCTCGGATTTTTGCCAGTACGGCCCCATTTCCTCGTAGCTCACGCGGCCATGATGTGTGTGCCAGCGCGACTGATGCGATCGAGTTTCCAACGCTTGAGCTCTGTCGGTTCAGGAAAACCGCCCGTCGACATTCCTACCGGCCCTACGACATATCCGTCGATCGGCATGGTCATGATCAAGACGACTTTTCGCATGCGCATAGCCTTCGGACACAGGTCTCGCACGGGGCGTCGAGCGCACCGTCACATGACCCGGTGGAAAGGGTACAGGCCTTGGCTGGCGGTCAGCCCTTGGTCTTCTTGGCGGGAGACTTCGCCTTGGCAGGGCCCTTGGCCGGCTTCTCCGCCTTGGCGGCTTTCGGCTTGTCGGCCTTGGCGGCAGCCTTCTTCGGGCTTTTTGCCGCCGACTTGCTGGCCCCGTCTACCTCGGCAACCGCCTGGTCCCAGTGCTCCATGTGAGCGCCTTCGGGCCGGCCGGCCTGCTCCCAGATCTCATGTGCCCGCTGGCGAATGCGTTCGTGCCTGTCGTCCGTCACTGTCGCCTCCTGATGTTGGGACGGTTCCCCGGCGCGAACATTAGCCGAATTTTCGCGTGGCGTCTTCGGTATCACGAAATAAGCGACCGACTTGAGCGGCAATTTCGCTCAGTGCCCGTCGGTGACGACCGCGATGCCCAGATGCGCTGCCTTCTTTGTAATCAATCCGGCCAAATCCGCATCAGAACGGTCGGTTCCCGTGCGTTTCCGCAACAGGGTAATTGCTTCACGCATCGACAGCAGGCCAGTCCTATGCTCGGCCAAAAGCTTGTCGACTTGGCGTGCGATGTCAGGTGATTCGACGTGTGGATGGTGCATGGCAACGACTCCTTCCGCGCTTCGTTGCCTCCCAAACCGCTGCTATCTTAGGCCTTATGCCCGGATGCGAAAAGAGCCCGAGCCTTCCCCAATGGTGAGGGATCGGGCTCTTTCAGGGCTGATCTACTCGATCACCTGAACAACGCGGCGCGTGCCCGGATCGATCAGCACCGTATGGTCATTGACGACCGCATAGCGGTACCGGACGTCCGGTACCTGCTGCAGCTCGACAGTGTCAGGTACCGTGGAACCGACACCAAGCTCGAGGCCAAGCACGTTGACCGAGGCGATCGGATGCTTGTGGACATATTCCTTGACCACGGTCTGCTGCTCGGGGGTGACGATCACGTCGTCCGCGGCCGCGATGCCGATGCCGGCCATCAGAGCCAGGCCGGCGACAGCGGGAATGAGGGTGGTTTTCATCGTTTCTCTCCTGTTGCGTTGGCGAGCTCCGCTCTGCCTCCGCGGGAGCGGAAACACCGGCAGATCGAACGTTGGAGCTCCCGGGGCAACGCCCTCGGCAAGGTGTTGTTCCGTCAGCGACGACTAATTGGTTTGGCGGAACCTTCGCATCTGCCCCGCATTGGAAGGTATTGAAACTCCCCAAGACTTTGAAATTCATAGGGCGGAGGTATGCGAGAAGGTTCCATCAGAAGCGACATCGAACTTCGGGCCCCGGTGGCGATCGCCGTCGGCGCCGGCTTCAAGCGCGAGATCACCTCACTGACCGCGATGCAGAATTTCCTCAAAGAGTGGCCGCCGGCTGCGCGGGACGCTAGCTACGTCACGGCGCTGCGCTCCTGCGAGGCGGCGCGGGGCGGAGAGATCGACCTCGACAAGGCGCGGCAGGCATTCCTGATGTTTGCGAAGAAGGCGAGGATCGAGTGGACCGGCGCCGATCCGGTCGCGGTGCTGCGCGAAGCAAAGATCAGGCGCAGCCGGGCGCGCGAAAGCCGGGCGCAGAACCGCCACGTGCCTGGGTAGGCCCGGGTGGCGAGGCGGCGCAAGGCCGCTTCGACACCGGCTCGGCACAGGCCGAGCCCAGTTGGATTGCACGCGCGGGGTAGCCATGCGGGTTGGGGCAGCACCCAAACCGCACGCTGCGCAGCTGTTCGCTTGCAAACCGGCGTCTCGCCGGCTGACTCGACTGCCGGGATTTTCGGGCTGGGTAGCCGCTGTCAGGTCGGCGTCGATTCGCCCAGCGCCTCGGTGACGAAGGACGCGGCGATCAGATCGTCCGCCTCAATACGTAGGGAGCCCTCGCCGCCCCCCATGATGGCCGCGACCTTCTGGAAGGCCTTCATCTCATGTTCGGTGATCCGGGCGTCCCGTATCCTAGCCTTGAGATCGGCGACACGCAGCCCGAGCGAACGGGATGTTCCGATTTCTCGTTTCGACATGTTGGTAAACTCCTCCTCGCCCCGCCCGTATCTGTCGCCACCGCCCGAATCTTCACCCTGCCATCGGTTTGTGTTGTCTATGAGACAGCGTGAACCAGAGCCGCTAACTCAAGCGCAGGAGGAAGGTTCCGTTAGCATATGGTAACAAAATAATAATCGGTTAACGGCCCGCCGCCGTAACCGGGCGGCGGGCCATCCGATTTGGCGCGCTATCGATCAATCGAGGACTTTGACGATCTTGCGGGTGCTGGGATCGACGATCACCGTCCGGTTATCGACGACGACGTAACGGTATTTGACGTTCGGCACTTCGTGTAATTCGACCGTGTCGGGAAGCGTGCTGCCGATATTCAGCTCGACGCCCGGAATCTTAACCGAGGCCAGCGGCTGCTTATGCACATATTCCTTGATGACGGTTTCCTGCTCCGGCGCGATCACGACATCCTGCGCGGCAGCCGCGCCAATACCAGCAAGCAGCAGGAAGCCAGCGGCGGCGGAGGTGAGGTGCATTTTCATTGGTGGTCTCTCCTATGTGGATTTGAACGCCTTGATGCTGCGCCTGCGATTTTCCACAGCGGGTCGGCATTGTCGTAACGCCGTTTGCCTACCCTTGTTCCTGCAAAAATTGGACCGGCGCCTGCAAAAACAACTGCCGCCATATTCCGCGAACCATCGCCTCCGACCGGTCGCAACAATTTCGGAACAATGCGTTTCGGGTGGGGTTACCCATACGAAGGGACCGACTTTCCGAGGAGAAAATCCAATGAAACATCTGCTGATCACAAGCATGATCGCGCTTGGCGTCGGTTGCGGCGCCGCGATGGCGCAGACCGAATCCGCACAGCCGAGCGGCGACAACAACAATTGCGCGGCCGGCACGGCCGATTGCCAAAAGGGCGGTAAGGCCGGCGGCCAGGCCCAGGGCGAGATGAAGTCGAAGACACAGCAGAACGCCCAGGGCAAGGCCGGCGCCAACACCGAAGAGCAGGCTCAAGGCAAGACCAAGATGAAGACGGACGAGCAGGCCCAGGGTCAGTCAGGCGCCAATACCGACCAGAACGCCCAGGACAACACACAGCTGAAGAAGAAGCAGCAGGCACAGGGCAAGACCGGTACCAGCACCGAGCAGAACGCTCAAGGCACCACCAAGATGCAGACTGAGCAGAACGCGCAGGGCAAGACCGGTACGACCACCCAGCAGAATGCCCAGAACAAGACGAAGATCCAGACCGATCAGCAGGCTCAGGGTAAGACTGGCACAACCACCGAGCAGAACGCTCAGGGCGGCAACACCAAGATGAAGACCGAGCAGAACGCCCAGGGCAAGACCGGCACCACCACAGAGCAAAATGCCCAGGGCAACACCAACGTCGAGACCGACCAGAACAAGACAGCGTCGATCAACAACGTGACGGTGGAACAGAAGACGCAGATCACGCAGGTCATTCATGAGAGCCATGTCGAGCCGGTTCGCGACGTCAGCTTCGACATCTCGGTCGGCGTCGAGGTGCCGCGCCACAAGGTGCGGCTGCACCGTCTGCCGGCCCGGATCGTCAAGATCGTTCCGGCTTATGAGAACTATGAGTATTTCGTCTTGGCCGATGGACGCATCGTCATCGTCGACCCGGACACCTACAAGATCGTAGTGATCCTGAGCTGATCCGGTCAGCATAGCGGATAAGGGCCCGCCACGTGGCGGGCCTTTTTGCGTGGAGAGGCATCTAAACCCGGCAGGCAGTCGCCCGCATGCATCGCGGTCCATTAGGCAGGACTTGAATGTCGCCGCCTCGGGAACGATCCGGCGCAATTGCCAGTTGTCACGACGGAAGTCCTGCGTCCGTCGTCCCTGTCAGGGCCGGACGAAAGGGCAATGGGGCCGCCGGCAAATCGTTCAAGCTTGCGGTCCACCCGGAAAAGGTGCATGGGTCACGATGGGTAGAGATATGGGCGAGATCGCTGATGGTCGAATGTGGTCGCGGCGCTCGGTTGGGCAAATGTATTTTCCGCAGTTTCTTGTGGGAATGGTGGGCACGCTTCTGGTCATCCTCGGCTGGACCTTCATGTCCACGGGATCTGTCTGGACGGCGATCGGCTGGACATTCCTGGCGGCCGTGGTTCTGCAGGCCGGCTATTTCGTGGCGGTGCTCTGGCTCGTGCATGGTGAGACCCGCGTAACCGACGAAGGCAAAGCGGACGCAAGCGCGGCACCCGCCAAGATCCCCGGCCCGTTCGAGCGCGACGGCATCATCCACGCTCTCATCTTGCGGCTGTTCCCGAAACTGCTTCCCTAATCGCTTTGCGCTCGATCGGGCCGCAGACCGATCATCTATTCCTGGTCGACAGGCATCCACGCCGCAATAGCCCGGCTCGCTGCTTCCTCAGTTCGAATGCAGGGGCCGGGCTGCACCCTCGGCAGGGCCGAGGCGCCATCAATTGCATCGGAGCCGATAGACCGCCATTCACTTTGCATCGGCGCCAATGGGCCGTCATCAACAAAGTCGATGCGGCGCAACCAAACGCCGGCTGCGGCCCTCCTTGATCGGAGCCGCAGCCTGCGCCCGCCGAAATCCCTGCTCGATTCGCCCAGCTAGCGCGCGGTGGCCGGTGAGGCCGAGCGCACCGTTTCTGTCGACGAGAAGACGACGAAGCCAAAGACCAGGACTGCGGCGGCGACGATCAGCGAACCGATTGCCACGACGGGCTCGATCTCAGGATGGCCTGCCGCCAGCATCCAGTAGAGGGCCGGCAGCATGATCACGATACCGACCGTATAGAGGCCGTAATGGATCATGGCGATGCGGCGCTCGGCCTTGGCCGGGTTGAGCGCATAATAGCCGCCGAAGATGGCGCTGGTTACCCAGCCGAGAAGGTTGATGTGGGCATGCGCCGGAAAGGCGCCGTGATCGCCCGAAATCGCCATCTGCAGCCCGGCGGCGATGCCCAGGATGAGAAAGATGATGGCCGTCTTGAAGAAAAGCTCCGAAACCCGTGGCATTTTGTTTTCCTCCCAATGCCTCTGTGAACCCGAGCCCAGTCTACATCGCTTAAGTCATATTAGCTAGCCATCACACACTTAGGTCGGTGTGGCCATCGGGCGAGAGCAGCGAGGTTGGTTCGGTCATCCGGCAGAGGGCCCCGCAAAAAAAGGCTCGCCTCTTTCGAGGCGAGCCGAAAAAAGAGCCGGGCTTGAGGTCGGCTCCATCCAGGTTGCCACCTGAATTTCGAAGATGGCCAACGTAGCAGAATGCAGGATTTATTCCACCGCGATAGCGGGTTGATCCGGTAAGCTTCCCGGTGGCGGAGAAAGCCTTTCGCCAACCGGGGGCGTCCCTTCCCTTCTAGCCGGCGGGCGAAAGCATGCGCTTCAGCGTCCCGTCCTTCAGCCAGAACTGATGGTAGAGCGCCGCCACGGCGTGGATTGCGATCAGCGCGATGAACGCCGGCTTGGCAAGCGAGTGGATGTCACCCCAAGGGTCGCCCAGATAGAACGCAAGAAGGCCTATTGCGGGCACCACCAGCAACAGCACATAGAACAGACCGTGGGATGCATGCGCGGCAAGCTGCATCCATTTCGGTGCCCGGCCGGCGGGAGCCGGCGCGCCGGATACCAGTCTGACGATCAATCGAACAAGCACAAGCGCAAGGATGGCCAGGCCGACCCAGTAGTGAGCGGAGCCGAGCGCCTGGTCCGTCGCCGATACCGGCTGTCCGCCTTCAGCAGCGTCCACGACAGCCGTCATGCTCTCACCGAAGAAGAGCTGAAATAACACCAGCACTGCGATCAACCAATGCAGGCCGATCTGAAAAATTGAATATCCACGTCTGGTTTCCATTGCATTCCCCTGAGTACAAGGCGCCCCACGCCTTCACGTTGCTTAATAGTTGAAATGAGGTTGGCCGAATTCGGCTCGAAAGTTCCCGCAATTGTGGCCGCACTCTTACATTTTCGTATGGCGGGCATTCGCGCCGGCCATGGCGGTTCGAGACCAGCCTGGCACCTTGCAAGCGCGCGGCGTTTGCGCAATGCTTCGGCTCGGGGGAGTGGTTTCCGTAATTTCGGAAGCACGATTACATGTTCATCGACTACTACGAACTTCTGGAAATAAGCCCGAACGCCAATTCGGAGACCATCGAGCGGATCTTCCGCTACTTTGCCATGCGCTACCATCCCGACAATCGGGAAACCGGCAATGAATCGCGTTTCAGCGAGATCGTGGAAGCCCACAATACGCTTCGCGATCCGGTCAAACGGGCACAGTACGACATCCTTTATCGCCAACATCTCGGTCTTCGTCACGAGCTCACGGAAGAAGCGCGCGATGGCGGCGGCATGGAGAGGGATAGCGTCATCCAGGCCAATCTGCTGTCGCTTCTCTATGTGAGGCGCCGGCGCGACGTCAACAATCCAGGCATCGGCGACGAGGAGCTCGAGCGCCTGTCAGGCTGCCCTCGCGAGCACCTGGAATTCCATCTGTGGTATCTCAAGGCGAAGGGCTTCATCGGCAGAACCGAGAACGGAACATTCGCGATCACCGTGGAAGGTATAGATCACGCCGGGGTCAAGCAGGGCCGGGATCGCCCTGACGCCACCCGCCTGCTCAATCACGCCGATTAGGCCGATCATCGAAAGCCCGCCTACTGGCGCCTGAACCAGGGGCGGGCTCGTCTCACCGATACAGGTGACTGAGGTCCGACGGGCCGCCGCATTTGGCCCGCCTCACCAAACCAAAGCCGATAGGAGCGAAAACTCCGAGGCGAACCATTTTCTTCCGAGACCGCGAACGAGTTGCCATCGCTCCCAAACGAAAAGCCGCCGGGCGAGGCCCGGCGGCGTCTTCGTTCGCCCTCTGGTCGGTTCGGCCGGCCTTATGGGGTGGTTGTCGTCGATGTGGTCGTCGTCGCCGTGGCGGCAGCAGCGGCGTCGATCTTGCCCGCCAGCGTATCCTTGGCCCAGGCGGTGACATCGGCGTCGACCGGCTTGTTGGCCATGTCGCCAAGGGCTGCATCCAACGAGGCATCAGTGGGGGCGGGCGCGTTGTCAGCCGCAGTCTGGGCATCGGTGACCGCCTGGTTGTCGGCCGTGATTGCCGCGTTCTGGGCGTCGATCTGCCCCTGAACGTCAGCAATCTGCGCATCGAGAGCCGCCTGCTGTTCGGGCGTGAAGCCCGTTGTGTCGGTCGCATTGAGATCAGCGAGCTGCTGAGTGAGGCCGGTGAGCTTGCTCTGATCGGCGGCCAGTTGGGCGTTTGCCGCGTCGAGCGCGGCCTGCGCATTCTGCGCCGCCGCGGCCTGCGTCACATAGGCCTGAATGCCGGCGAACTTCTTGCTCTTGGAATTCATATAGGCGTTGATGTTGCGCTGCAGTGAGTTCAGCCGGCCGAGCTTGGCGTGAATGTTCTTGTCCTTGGGCGTGGCAGACGTGGTCGTATCGTCTGTCGTGGTGTCATCGGTCGAGCTGTCATCCGACGCGCTGGCGTCGGCGCTCTTGTTGTGGCCCGAAGCCGACTTGCCGTGCGAGGCGCCGCTCTTGCCGTTGCCCCCGCCATTTCCATTGCCGCCACCGTTTCCGTTGCCGCCGCCGTTTCCGTTGCCGCCGCCATGGCTGCCGCCATTGCCGTGGCCGCCGCCGTTACCGCCGGCGCCGGCAAGCGCGGGGGCGGCCGCGAGCGCAAGAATGGCAAGGGATGCCAGGAGTGTCTTTCGCAATGTCATTGTGCTTCTCCGCAGATGAATCGTCGCTTGGCCCAACCGCTAGACAGCCTCATATGAGAATTTCCTAATGGCGTCGGATAAACTTTAAGCAATTGCGGTCGCGAAATGAGAGCATGGCCGCCGCCGCCCGGCCATTCTCGCGAAAATTCCCTTTAACCCATTGAAATTTAATGCAAATACAAAGGGCCGAACCTGCTAGGGCCGTTTGGAACAATGAGGGCCCTTGTCGTGCCAGACCATGGTCCCAAGAGGTAATTGCGGCCGCGAAAATCGCCCGCAATCGGGAATATGTGGACCATCGGAACCCTGTCGGGAGGTCAAGGTTAAACAAGCGAGGGGACATTGCCTAACAAGGACAGTCATCATGAACCGAATTCTTCTCACTGCCGCCTTTGTTGCTTTGTCCTGTGGTCTGGCCACGGCCCAATCGGGCACGTCGTCGGGCGCCTCTTCATCGTCGTCGGCCACGACGACGATGCCCAGCAGCCAGGACACGGATCAGACCACGACGAATTCAACCAACTCGAATTCCGCGAAGGATTGCGCGCCTGGGCAGCAAACCGGCAGCGCAAAGCAGGCCGCGCCCGGCCAGCAGGACACCAGCGCCAAATCGAACGCTCCCGGCCAGATGAAAACGACAATGCAAGGCTGCTAGCCCTGAGCGATCAGCTACTACCTCCGTTGCCACAGAAACGGCGAAACGGGAGGTAGCTACTTGCGGATGATCCACTCCACCATGTCGGGGTCAACGTTCTCGTTGTCGGTCATGATGGGCGCGAGCTTCGTGGCACGCGGTCGCCATTGATAGAGCGAGCACTGCCTAGCTGCCGACCAACGGCACGGTCACCGAGGTGGTGTAGCTGATCGGGAAATTGCTGAAATAGGGGAAGCTGATGACGAAAGCATAGCTGGCGTTGACATGCGCCATGCGAAAGCCACCGCTCGCCGGGTCGGTGGTGATTGTGACATTCACATTCTGCAGGCCCAGCGCCTGCAGCTTCTGCGTCGCGACCGCCTGGATGTCGGCTTGCGTCAGCGTGTTGTTGAGCTGCAGGGAGCGCGCCGAGGCTTCGAGCGCGTAGCGCACGCTGGATATGCTGTTCATCGACCAGCCAAAGGCGAAGATGCCGAACAGGAGCATGATGAGAAAAGGCACGACCAGCGCGAATTCGAGACCGGCGCCGCCCGAGACATTGGCCCCAAATGCCCTAAGCTCAAATGCCCCGGATCTTCCTTTAGCGAACACGGATCACCTGCAGCAGACCGAGAGCGGTGTTGTCCGGGTAGGGGCCGAAGGTGAAGGGCGGAATCCAGGTGCCAGATGCCTGGATCTGGACATAGACGGATGGCGCTTTCGGCCCGCTGCATAAGGTCGAAGCGTCGACTATGGTGGTTCCACATTGGTAGATGCGGCTAATCGCGACTTGCGCGTCGGAAGGCTTGTTTTCCCAGCTCGCCAGGGCGGCAGCCTGGATCGCGCCGTCGTCAGCGGAGCCAGCCATCACGAGGTTGGCCGCCGTTTTCACGCCGGCGCGCATCGACAGCGAACCCGTGACATAGGACCAACCGTCCATGATTCCGAGCAACACAGCGCATAGGACAGGCAAGACAAGCGCGAGTTCCACCGCGGCGATGCCCGCTTCATCGCGAATGGCCGGCATCAATCGGCGGGCAGCGGATTTCACTCGACCACCGCGACTGACTGGGCGGCCGGGATGTCCTTCATCCCAAGGCTCGAGCAGTCCTGGTTGATGGTCGAATTGCCCGACCACTGGATGGTATCGGCAACGATCTGCGTGCAGCCGTTCTTACCCGAAAAATTGCCGAGATAGTTGACCTGCTGCCTGGGAAAATAGATGGCGCCGGTCAAAAGCGAGGTCGCGGTGCCGTTGAATGTGCTTTGCGCCGCCGTCCCGGTCCGGTCGCCGTAGAACAGCACGCCGGAATAGGTGCCCGTGGTGGGGGCGGCCAGCGTCACTGTGGCGTTGCCATTCATACTGACAGTGTTGCTGCCGGCCATGTAGATCGTGACGTCGCTGCCTTGGATGACGGCACCCGCATTGATCTTTAAATCGCCCTGGACGACATAGACACCGGGAGAAAGCGTGATATTGCCGTTTAGGTTCATGCCGCTGCAGTAGGTCCCGGGCTGGATCGTCTGCGTCGTCTTGTTGCCATTGATCTTCTGGCATGAGTTCGAGGTCGCGGGGGCCGGCAAGCTGGCGAACGGGTCGGCCGCCGGCAGCGCCTGAGTGATCGGGGCCTTGCAGACCATCGGCACCGGATTGTTCAGCACGACGCCTCCCCCCGAGATTAGGCAATCAGCCTGAAGACCCGCCGATCCCTGCACCTTGATGGCGTCGTTGGCGATCGAATTCGCCATGATGACGCAGCCGGTCAGTTTGACGCTGGTGCTGCCTGAAAAAAGTGCTGCTTGGGAGGCCGAGGGATTGAGCGCCTCGATGCAAGCTTTGGAGGCATCGGTGATCAGCGCCACCGCCCTCGCCCGCTCCGGCACCTTTGTCTGCGTGAAGATGGAGGTGAAGATCCGGTCGAGATCCTGGTTGAGGATGACCTCCACCGCCTTCTTGGCCGTGTTCGGTCCCGAAGTGGGCGGCGTATTGACGACGATGGTGCCCGCACCAAGGCCATTCGAAGCGGCCGATGACGTGGCGGCGGTGGTGATGGCATCCGTGTTGGATCCGGCGATCTTCTCCAACGCGCCGGCATAAGCGGCGGCGTCGGCGATCGCCTGCAGCTTCAGGCTCGAATAATACCAGTAGGAGGTCTCGACGCCGAGCCCCGCTCCGCCGACGACGACCGGCAGGGTGAGCGCGAAGATGGTCGCGACATTGCCGCCCTTGCCTTCGCAAAAGCGTCGAAAAAAAAGTCGAGAAAAAAAATGTCCGAAGAAACGAGCCGAAAAGGCCATGGCCAAGCGCGCCTAAGCTATCCCAGCCGTCACGTCATCATTGCGATATGAACGAAGGCCTAATTATTTCGCTCGATTTGCGCCGGTGGGACCCCAGAGCGCCGCCGTCCCCACCTTGCGCCGCACCGACTAAGACCTAAGGCCTAACTCCCTTAGGACTTAAGGCATAAGTACCGGGAAAATATGCTATTTTAGCATCTCTTGCATTTTACCTTTTTTGCAAATCGCTCGTTGAGACGGCGCGCATATCACATCTGGCAGGTCTGCGAGGATGGGCTCCATGTTGGGACGTTTTTTGGCATCGAGGCGCGGCAACTTTGCGATTGCGACCGCGGTCGCCATGGTGCCGCTTATGCTTGGCGTGGCGGCATCCGTCGATCTGATAGGCACGAGCGACGACGCCGCGCAGTTGCAGAACTCGCTGGACGCGGCTGGCTTGGCGATCGGCACGAAATACCTGCCGAGCATGTCCGCAAGCGACGTGCAGCAACTCGGCCAGACCTTCTTCGCGGCCAATATGAGCGCGGCCGACACGCAGGAACTATCGGGCAGCCTCGCCGCCTTTCAGGCCAGTGCAAGCCGCGATCCGGGCGCCTATTTCATTTCGCTGTCGTCGAGCATCAGCCGGCCGGCCTTCATCAGCGGCATGCCGGCCTGGCAGGCGACGCGCACCGCCTCGGTCAAGCTCAAACCCGGTGCGCAAGCCTGCGTGCTCGCGCTCGATCAGCACGCCGACAGCGCGGTCAGCCTGCAGGGCTCGACCAATGTGACGATGAACGGCTGCGTGATCGCGGCCAATTCGGACGCGCCCGACGCCGTCAATCGCGGCGGCTCGGCGATCGTCAGCGCCGGCTGCGTGTCGACGGTCGGCGGCACGCAAGGGCTCACTCCGCCAAACGCCACGCTTTCCTGCGGCGCGCCGCTGGAGAACCAGTATGCTTCGTTCGATCCGCTGGCCGATGTCGTTCCGCCTGCCTACACGCTCTGCCTGCCGGTGCCCAATGGCAAAACGGTGACGCTCTCGCCGGGCACCTATTGCGACAAGAGCTTGTCCGGAAAGATCACCCTCAATCCGGGCACCTACATCATGCGCAACGTCACCATAAAGCCGGGCGGCAACGGCAGCCTGAGCGGCCAGGGCGTGACGATCTTCCTGATGGAGAACTCGCAGCTTATCATCAACGCCAACGAGCAGGTGAGCCTCTCGCCGCCGGGGAGCGGCCCTTACGCCGGCATCACCATCTTCCAGGCCCATGGCAACACCCAGCCGCTGACGCTCAACGGCGGATCCGGATCGGTGGTCAGCGGTTTCATCTACGCCCCCGACGCCGCCATCACCTACACCGGAAATTCGGACATGAACGCCCAGGGCAGCTGCTTGCGGCTGGTCGGCGATACTGTCGCGATGATAGGGAACTCAGCCGTAAAGTCGGATTGCACGGCTGAACTCGGGGGCCGGGCGGCGTATGCGGGCCGGATGATCACCCTGGCGAAATGAACACCAGTCTCCTCCTCCAGGAGGAGATTAGCCTAGGCCACGATATCCGCGCCCGCTTGCTCGTCGAAGAGCACCGCGCAGCCGCGCTCGAGCGCGACCTGTGTCAAGGCGTTGGTCGCGTCCTCATCAGACGAGACGAAATCGCCGGTCAGGACGCGCAATTCCTCGACTGCCTTCGACATCGGTACGACACGCCCGGCCAAACGATCGCTCGCGCAAGCGTCGATGACGCACAGAAGATCGATGAGTTCGAAATTATCCATGGCGGCCTCCGCCAGCGCCATCCCTTCGCTCATTCAACGGCATGAGCCGCGGACTGGTTCCCCCGCGTGCTTTCATCCGGTGGCCTGACGGGCGCGAGCTTGAGATCGAAGCGGGCGGGCAGGCATGGCTCGACACAGGCCCTGCGCACCGATCCGGTGGCCATCATGTCGATTGGAAGACGGACCACCATCTGGGCATGGCGTTGTGGCCAGAGCGGTCTTCCGAAGAGGAGGAAGACGCTGCCGACCAGGCCGGCGAAAAGCAGCGTAGCAAACAGGTTCGCAATGATCTTGCCGGGTTGCATGGCCAGCAACTCCAAAGCGGCCCCCACGAAGGAGTGCCCGCCATATCGCAGGAATGGCGGACACTCCGTGGTCAACCGCCGATGAAGGGACTTTGTCCGGCGGCTTGCTAGCCAATGAAATGGGGCTGCTGTTGTTTCCTGGAAATTGCCACCTCGGGCCTCTGCGTTCGTGCGGTGAGACTTCGGTCCTAACATGGCCTCGGACCGTCGGCCGGAGACCTGGAACACCCTTCCACGACAACGCGCCAGGCGCTTGGCCGGGCTCCCGGTCGTCCCGATTACATTAGCAATCCATTATACTAAGGCGTATGAATGAGACGGCGGTCGCCGACGATCGCAACGTCAGGCGCCGCTTCACGCATGGGAGGATTACCATGGCCGAAGTTGCAATGAAGGTGACGAAACTCGAATCCAAATCGCACAACAATCCAGACGAGGTCCGCGCGCCCGCCAAGACGCGTGTCGAGATCGTGCGACTGCCGGGTTACTCGCTGGCGCGCATGAACATGCAGCCGGGCTGGAAATGGTCCGAATGCGTCAAGCCGGTGGTCAAGACCGAGAGCTGCCAGGTCTCGCATGTCGGCTATGTCGTGTCCGGCTCGATCACCGTGCGGATGACCGACGGCACGCAAAAGACCTTCGAGGCCGGCTCTTCCTACACCATCCCGCCCGGCCACGACGCCTGGGTGGAAGGCAACCAGCCGTTCCAATGCATTGAGGTCTTGAGCGCCGAGCAATACGCCAAGCCGGCATAGCGCAAGCGATCGCCCCTCAAGGGGAAATGTGGCCGAAGGCGCAGAGGAGGTTCTGGCGCGTGGAGCGCGACGGCTTGCAACGCGAAGAACGGTCGTCGCCACTTCATGCCAGGCGCCTCCTCTGTGGCCCATGACATCCCCTCAGAGCTGAGAATTGCCGCGCCACCTGCGCTCTATCTCTGGCTGTATCGTCAGGTTGTTGAAACTTGCATGTTACGGCGTGGAGGCTTGACAAGAATCTGCTTTTGTTCTCTTTATGTTCTACCAATTCCCCTTGCAACAGACGCAGCTAATGCTGCAACGCCACACAAATGACCATGAGAGCGCAGGATGCTCGCCACGAACGCCGCTGCGGCCGCCACCATCCTGCATGCCGATCTCGACGCCTTCTACGCCTCCGTCGAGCAGCTGCTCGATCCATCATTGCGCGGCAAGCCGATCGCCGTCGGCGGCGGCGTGGTGCTGGCGGCTTCCTATGAGGCCAAGATCTTCGGCGTGCGCGGCGGCATGCCCGGCCGCAAGGCGCACGAGCTCTGCCCGCAGCTTATCTTCGTGGGTGGCCGTTTCAGCGAGTATCAGCGCCTCGGCGACGCGGCGATCAAGGTGCTCGGCGATTTCACCCCGCTGGTCGAGCGCATCTCGATCGACGAGGCTTTTGCCGATGTCGCCGGCTGCACGCATCTGTTCGGATCGCCGCAAGAGATCGCGCGAAAAATCCGCGAGCGGGTGAAGGCCGAGCTCGGCCTGCCGATCTCGATCGGTGTGGCGCGCACAAAGCACCTCGCCAAGATCGCCTCGCAGGTGGCCAAGCCGGACGGGCTGGTGGTGGTCCAGCCCGGCACCGAGCTCACCTTCCTGCACGACCTGCCCGTCACGCTGATGTGGGGTGTCGGCCCCGCGACCAAGGCCAGGCTCGCCGAAATCGGCGTCGAGACGATCGGGCAGCTGGCGCGCACCCATGGCGGCGCGCTGGAGCGGCTGATCGGCCATGCCGCCGGCCAGAAGCTCGCCGCGCTCGCCTGGAACCAAGACCCGCGCAAGCTCGAGACGCAGCGCCGCGCGCATTCGGCCGGCGCGCAATCGGCGCTTGGCCGCAGGCCCGCGCTGCCGCGCGTCTTCGTACCGACGCTCTTGCATCTGGCCGACCGCGTCGCCAGCCGTTTGCGCGCCAAGGACCGGCCCGGGCGCACGGTCACGGTGCGTGTGCGCTTTGCCGACATGCGCGCCGTCACCCGCTCCGTCACGCTGGAGCAACCGATCCAGGCCACCACGATGCTCGCCGAGATCGCCGAGGAGCTGGTTCGCGGCGTGCTTGCCGCCCACCCGGGCGAGAGGGACATCTCGCTGCTGGCGATCTCGGTCACGCATCTGGAGGAAGGAGCCGAGCTGCAGCTCGAACTGCCGCTCGGCCTTGCCGACGAGAAGCTGAAACCCGGCAGCCGCAAGGGCCTCGCCCGCTTCGGCGCCGACCGCGCCATCGATAAGATCCGCCAGCGCTTCGGCAAGGAGGCCGTCGGCTATGGCACGGTGGCGCTGGAAGGTACGCGCTCGGTGCCTGACGGGTTCAGGGAGCTGGCGGAGAAGGAGCTGTAGAAAGGCGAGCCGGAGCGCAAGCCGGAGGCGGTCGCGGTGGGCTGCTTCGGCGATCCGCGCCGACGCGGATTGCGTGGGAGGAGAGAAGGCACGTGGTGGAAGGGCCGTAGGCCGCCGAAGCTGCTGATTTCCGCCGTTGGGGGATTGGCAGCTTCGTTAACCGCCGATGCCGTTGGCGCAATCCAATCCGGTTCATCCCGGGCGCTCCGCATGCTAACAGGATCGCT
Organism: Mesorhizobium sp. CA14; assembly: GCF_020165195.1. Lineage (GTDB taxonomy): Bacteria > Pseudomonadota > Alphaproteobacteria > Rhizobiales > Rhizobiaceae > Mesorhizobium. Next base: position 24,399 of record NZ_JAIUHR010000012.1, read on the forward strand.
TTCAACCTGAACACCCGGGATGGACAGCGGCATGGCGATAGAAAAAGTAGCTTTGGTGACGGCGGGCGGCAGCGGTATGGGGGCCGCGGCAGCCAAGCGCCTGGCGGTGGATGGGTTCAAAGTCGGCGTGCTCTCCTCCTCGGGCAAGGGCGAGGCGCTGGGCAAGGAGCTCGGCGGCTTCGGCGTCACCGGCTCCAACCAGTCGAATGAGGATCTGAAGCGCCTTACCGATGGCGCGGTGGAACGCTGGGGCCGCATCGACGTGCTGGTCAACAGCGCCGGCCATGGGCCGCGCGCGCAGATCATCGAGATCAGCGACGAGGACTGGCACAAGGGCATCGACACTTATTTCCTCAACGCCGTGCGCCCGACCCGGCTGGTGACGCCGGTGATGCAGAAGCAGAAGGGCGGCGTCATCATCAACATCTCGACCGCCTGGGCGTTCGAGCCGAGCGCGATGTTCCCGACCTCGGCCGTGGCGCGCGCCGGGCTTGCCGCCTACACCAAGATCTTCGCCGACACTTATGCCGCCGATAACATCCGCATGAACAATGTGCTGCCCGGCTGGATCGATAGCCTGCCGACGACGAACGAGCGTCGCGACAGCGTGCCGCTGAAGCGCTACGGCACGTCGGAAGAGATCGCCGCGACGATCTCGTTCCTGGCTTCGGACGGGGCCGCCTACATCACCGGACAGAACATCCGCGTCGACGGCGGCATCACAAGGGCGGTGTGAAAGGAGCGGTGTGAGGCAAAGAGGACGCCGCCCCAGATCATCCGGGCCTGCGGGAATTGAGCACCCACAAAAAGGCTATCGAGGCGACCAGGACGATCGAATTGCCGACCACGATGTTCCAAAAGCGTGTCGGATCGTCCGCCAGAGCGACCCAATGCAACTTGCCCCGGACTTCGCCTGTCTGGATGCCGCAGGCAATGTTGTAGATCGCCAGCGCAGCGAGCGCCGCCATCAGGACAACGAGGTCGTTGTTCTTGTTGCGATCCATGGGAAGGGGCTTTTAACAGCGCTTGGTGAAATTTTGCTTACCTTGGGTAAGACGGCGGCCGGATGATCGGCCGCCGCCTGCTCTTATCCTGACGCAATTCCAGAGAAGGGTTGCGGCGAAGGCGCCGAACCTAACCGCTACGCACTTTTCCTGGAATGCTCCGGCTTACTGGTTGATCTCGGGCTCGACGAGCTTGGCCAGGTTGCGCAGCGATTCCTGCCAGCCGAGATAGCAGGCCTCGGCGGGGATGGCGTCCGGAATGCCGGCCTGGGTGATGTTGATCTCGGTGCCCACCGAAACCTTCTTCAGGATCACGGTCACCTCGATCTGGCCCGGCAGGTTGGGATCGTCGAAGCGGTCGGTGTAGCGCAGGCGCTCGCTCGGAACCAACTCGACAAATTCGCCGCCAAAGGCGTGGCTGTCGCCGGTGGTGAAGTTGCGGAAGGACATCTTGTAGGTGCCGCCGACCTTGCCCTCGAACTGGTGCACCGTGCAGGTGAAGCCGTTCGGCGGCAGCCACTTCGCCAGCGCATCGGCTTCGACGAACGCGCGGTAGACCTTCTCCGGCTTGGTCGCCAGGACGCGGTGCAGTTGGATGGTGCTCGGCATATCTCGATATCCTTCCTTTGTTGATCGATGACCCAAGGACGGGCCCCCAGCCTATCCGACAGAGGCTGTCAAATTTTTTGCGCGGCGGCTATGGGCGAGACGTGAGCGGAAGAAAACCTTGCAAAATTAAGTAAAATTGAGAATGGCTCGCGCCATAATTGTATTAGTCCTCACTTATTCTATCGGCATAAAATATCGACAAAAATAGCGGTAATTTTCTCTGTACTAAATGCTTATTTTCGGGAACGATAGCCCGTGCTGCAAGTTGGTTCGGATCAGGCACTTGAACTTGCAACAAGCCATCCGGGCGGGGCAGCGCGGAAGGAGTGTCCGATGAGTTTCGTCGTCAACGCGGTAGGCGTTCCTCTTTATTATAGCGGCGCTTCCAACCATTGGTTTTCGGCAACGTCCGGACCGACATTTAACGGCAGCAGCGGCAACGACTCAATCTGGGCCTCCAGCGGCGTCAACGTCACCATGTATGGCGGCCAAGGCGACGACATCTATTACCTCTATTCGGCGGGCAACAAGGTGGTCGAGTACGCCGGACAGGGCATCGACACGATCAACACATGGATGAGCTACACGCTGCCGGACAATGTCGAGAACCTCGTCGTCACCAACGCCCACAACTACGCCTTCGGCAACGCGCTGGACAACATCATCACCGCCACGGCGGGCGGCCAGACGATCGACGGCGGGGCGGGCAACGATGTGCTGATCGATGGCGGCGGCGGCGCCGATATTTTCATCATCGCCAAGGGCAACGGCAGCGACTCGATCGTCAATTTCGCCTCGAACGATGCCGTGCGGCTCGACGGCTACGGATTCACGTCGTTCGCCGCCGTCCACAACGCCATGATCCAGGCGGGGCCTAATGTGGTGCTGAACCTCGGATCGGGCGAAATCCTCGAATTCAAGAACACCACGATCGACAAACTGCAGCCCAACAATTTCCAGCTGCCGATCGACAAGTCCGGCATGACGCTGTCCTTCAGCGACGAGTTCAACACGCTGAACCTGCACAACAGCCAGGGCGGCACTTGGGACACCAACTTCTGGTGGGGTGCGCCGAACGGCAGCACGCTCACCCGCAATGGCGAGTTGCAGTGGTATATCGACGCCAATTACGCCCCGACCAGCTCGGTGCATCCGTTCAGCGTGCAGAACGGGGTCCTCACCATCACCGCGGCGCAGGCGCCGGCCGACATCAAGCCGCTGATCAACAATTACGAATACACCTCCGGCATCCTGACCACGCATGACTCCTTCTCGCAGACCTATGGCTATTTCGAAATGAAGGCCGACTTGCCGGAACACGCCGGCGCCTGGCCGGCCTTCTGGCTGCTGCCGGAAGACGGCTCCTGGCCGCCGGAGCTGGACGTGGTGGAGATGTACGGACAGAAACCGAATTCGCTGCTGATGACCGCGCACACCAACCAGACGGGCCAGCACACGACGGTCGGATCCACGGTGAACGTCATGGACACCGCCGGCTTCCATACCTATGGCCTGCTGTGGACCCCGGACAAGCTGGTGTGGACCTATGACGGCGTGCAGGTCGCCGAAGCGGCGACACCGTCCGACATGAACAAGCCGATGTACATGCTGGTGGACCTCGCGATCGGCGGCCAGGCCGGCGCGCCGCCGGACCATCTCGCCACGCCGGCCGAGATGAAGATCGACTATATCCGGGCCTATACGCTGAACGACCTGCCAAGCCAGGCGCTGGCGCTGTCCAGTCACACTACAAGCAGCACGCAGCACCATCTCGATACGACAAACGAGCATGCCTGACTCGGACGTTTAGGCGGCGGCCCATGATCGGGCTTCGAGAGGGAGTGCGGGAATGACTGGACAATCGGGACTGCGGCCCGTCCTGCGTCGCGCCATCGCCGATGTCGGGTTGTTCTCGCTGCTCATCAATCTCCTGCTGCTGGTGATCCCGCTCTACCTGCTCCAGGTCTATGACCGGGTGCTGCCCTCCTCCAGTCTCGAGACGCTTGTCTATCTGTCGGTCATCGCGGTCGCGGCGCTTGGCTTCCTCGGCTTCCTCGACGCCGTCCGCGCCGTCTACACGCAGCGCGTCGCGGCGACGGTCAATGAGAGGCTGGGCGCAAGAATTTTCGCCGCTTCGCTCGGTTCCAGGAACGCGCCGTCGCCGCTCACCGACCTTGCCTCGGTCTGCGCCTTCATCCGCTCGCGCGGTGTTTCGGTGCTGTTCGACCTGCCCTTCGCGCCGGTCTTCCTCGGCCTGCTCTACCTGATCCATCCGCTGCTGTTCTGGGTCACGCTCGGCGGCGCGGCGCTGCTCGTCGTGCTGGTCTTCGCCAACCAGCTCGCGATCGGCAGGAACGATGCGCTGTCGGCGGAGCGTTCGGCTTTGGCCAGCCGGGCCGAGCAGGCCTTTGCCCGCAATGCCGACACGCTGCACGCTATGGGCATGGTGGAGAACGCTGCGCGCGCATGGGGCCGGCATGTATCGGAGGCACTTGTCCTGCATGACCGTTCGGCCGGCGCCAACGCCATCTTCAGCGGCGCTTCCAGGGCGCTGCGCATGATGCTGCAGCTGGCGATCCTCGGCAGCGGCGCCTGGCTGGTGCTCAAGGGCCAGATGACGGCCGGCATGATCTTCGCTTCTTCGCTGGTGTCGTCGCGCGCGCTGCAGCCGCTCGACCAGTTGATCGGCTCCTGGCGGCAGCTCGGTGAGGCGAGGCGTGCCTGGACGCGGCTGGGAACCGCACTTGCGGCGCAACCGGGAGAAGCACACAAGTTCATCTTGCCCGACCCGACGGGCGCGATCTCCGCGCAGGATCTTTTCTTCATCGCGCCGAATGCCACTTTCGGCGCCGAGCCGATCCTGAAGCGGTTGAGTTTCGCGATAGCCGCTGGCGAAGCGGTGGCGATCGTCGGCCCGAGCGGTGCCGGCAAATCGACGCTGGCGAGGCTGCTTGTCGGCGCCGCGCAACCGAGCGGCGGCTCGGTCAGGATCGACGGCGCCGAACTCAGGACCTGGGACGAAAACCAGCTCGGCCGGCATATCGGCTATCTGGCGCAGGAGGTCGAGCTTTTCCCCGGCTCGATTGCCGACAACATCGCCCGCTTCGACGCGCAGGCCAACGACGCCGCGATCGTCGAAGCGGCAAAGCGCGCCGAAGCGCATGAACTGATCCTTTCGCTGCGCGACGGCTATCAGACGACGATCGCCGGCACGCTGTCGGGCGGCGAGCGGCAGCGGATCGGGCTGGCGCGCGCCTTCTACGGCAATCCGCGCATCCTGGTGCTGGATGAGCCGAGCACGCATCTCGACGGCGCCGGAGAGACGGCACTGGAAGCGGTGCTCGCGGCGGCCCGCGCTGCGGGCGCCACCACGATCGTGATCACGCATCGCCCTTCGATCGCCTCGGCTTGCGACCGCGTGATGGTCTTGCGCGGGGGCGTCATCGAGGCGTTCGGGCCGAGCGCGGAAGTGCTGCGGCAGCCGGGTAAAGCCGCGCAGCGGAGCACGGTGGTAACCGGATCGTTCGCGCCGACCATCCGTGCCGCGCCGACCATCCGCCATGGGTCCTGAATGATGACGCAGAGTCTCACTTTCGAAGGCCGCCCGCGCACCGACTTCCGGCGCACCGCCTTCGCCGGCTACGCGGCGATCGCGCTGATGGTCGGCGGCTTCGGCTATTGGGCGGCGAGTGCGCCGCTGGCGGGCGCGGTGATCACGCAAGGCACGATCGCGGCGACCGGCGGCAACATCCTGATCCAGCATCGCGAGGGCGGCATCATCAGGCAATTGCTGGTGCATGAAGGCGACCGCGTTCAGGAAGGCCAGGACCTCATCCTGCTCGACCGGACCGCGGCGGAAGCCGATCTCAACCGGCTGACAAGACAATGGATCGCGCTCAAGGCCAGCGCGGCGCGGCTGGAGGCCGAGCGCGACGGCCTCGCCACGCTGGCGCCGATCGCCGAGCCCGCGCCGGCGCCGTTCCAGCAGGAATTCGAAAACCTCATCCGCGAACAGCAGAAGGAGTTCGACGCCAGGCTTGCACGGTTCCGCTCGGAGCAGTCGATCCTGGCGCAGCGCGTCGCCATGCATCGCGAGTCTGTCAAAGGGCTGAACGCGCAGAAGACGGCAATCGAACAGCAGGCCGAGGTGGTGAAGAAGGAACTCGGCATCAAGACCGACCTCCTCGACAAGGGCCTCACCAATCGCACCGAATATTCGCAGCTCTTGCGCTCCGAGGCCGACCTCGTCGGCCAGGCCGGGGCGCTGGAGGCGGACCTCGCCTCGGCCAACACGCAGATCGTGGAAGCGGAGGCGCAGACCGAGCGCGCGACCACGCAGCGGGTCGAGGAGGCGCTGACGAAGCTCGATGACGTGCGCACCAATCTCGCCGACACCGAGGAGCGGATGCGCGCCGCGCAAGCGGTGCTCACGCGCACGACGATCATCGCGCCGGCGACGGGCATCGTCATCTCCTCGATGTACAATTCGCAAGGCAGCGTGGTCGCGCCCGGTGAAAAGATCATGGAGATCCTGCCCACGACCTCGGGCCTGGTGGTTGACGCCAGGCTGCGGCCGAAGGACATCGACCAGGTGCATGTCGGACAGCCGGCAAAGCTCAGGCTGTCGGCGCTCAACACGCGACTCACGCCGGAAGTGCCGGCCACGGTGAGCGAGATTTCCGCCGACCGGCTGATCGACCAAGCCACCCACGAACCCTATTTCCGCGCTAGGCTGAAGATCACTGATGCCCTGCCCCCCGGCGTGAAGGCGGACCAGCTCTATCCCGGCACCCCGGTCGACACCTTCATCAGCACCGGCAACCGGACCTTTTTCGAATATCTGGTGCGCCCGATGTTGGATTCGTTCGCACGGGCGTTCCGGGAAAGGTAGGGCATCGCCCGCCAAGGGCTCGGCTTTTCGAGTATTGGAACGTTGCGGGTGGAGACACTGGGCCGTCTCGAAGGGAAGGTGTTGCACGATCGCTTGTCTGGCCCCGTGGAGTTCGGGAACGCAGCTATGCTAGCTTGGCCCAAGCGTCCATCGAGCCGGCCGAAGCTCGGGACCCGAGGGGCAAATCATGTTGGAGCAATGGGATAATTTCTTTGTCATGGTAGGCGGCGGCGCGGCAGGTCTTGCCGGATTGATCTTCGTCGCGATCTCGATCAATCCCGAACGCATCGTCCGAAACACGACACATAAGAACCGGGCGATCAATATGTTGTCGGGCTTCAGCGCAATCTTCATGGCATGCGGCCTTGCGCTGCTGGGAAACCAGTATCTTCCGGCGCTCGGCTTCGAATGGCTTTTCCTCTGGCTCATAGCAACATTCATTTTTGTTAGGGGTTATGTCGTGGCCATCATATCGGGGATGAGCTCCATCGGATTGACCGCGCCGCGGCTTGCGGGCGGCACATTGTGTTACCTTGCCGAGGTTCTAGGCGCTGTCTTGCTTATTCTCGGGCGCGGCGTAGGACTTTACATCGCAGCGATTGGAACCATCGTTTTGTTCGCCTTCCTCATTTCGGGCGCATGGCTCCTCATCGTCGGCATCTACGAAGAGCCAACCAAGGGGTGAGTTCCACACCCGGCTCTTCCAGCCCGACAATTTCCCGGCGGCAGGGCCAGCCTTTCCGAAGGCCTCCTTTGGGCGGGCTTCGACAAGGCGCAAACCTCCCTTGTGCTCGGCGGCGCCTGGCATCGCTTCCTGACCGCAAGCCTGCCTGCCGCCGTTTGAGAGGGAGGCTTCAGGCAACTATTGCGGGCGGCAAGCCGCGTCCCGCTTCTCGCCACGCAGTCAGTCGGACGCTTCGACGGCGGCATTTATCGGTCGGATAGCTTCGATAAAGCCGAGCCGCCGTCCCGCTCCGGACAACCTTCGAAGCTCCGTTTGCAAGGAAGGAGAAATTTGCTTCAAGCCAAATGCTACCAGCGCACGGCCGCGTGCCGTAAAAAAATTTGCCCAGGGCAAGGGTTCGGCTGCGGTGAACGCCTCGAGGCGATCCACGTGACGGCTGGCTCCCGCCCAGTTCTCGCAGGCGAGGCAAGCATCGATCGCGTAACGGCGGAACTGGAGATGATTGTGGCTCACCGCATTTGAAGCCAGGATCGCTTCGCCCTCCTCCAGGGCAGCGGCGCGTATCTCGGGATCGTCAGTGGCCACGGCTAGGAGGCCGAGATACCAAGGGCCGAGATAGGCCATCCCGGTGCGGCGGCTGACGCGCAACGCTTCTTCCAGGTCGGCGACGCCTTGCCCCTTTCGGCCGGCCAGCCGGTGCACGTCGCCACGAAACGCCAGAGCCTCCGCCTCGAAACGCGGCGCCTGGATCTCGCGGGCGAGGCGGAGGGACGCTTCAGCGCTTTCCAACGCCCTATCGAACTCCGTCAACGATGACCAGGCGAGGTAGGCGTTCATATGCGCGATCAGTTCGGCGCGTTGGTGGACGATCTTCCTCGACGCTTCGATTGCCGCCAGCGCCTCACTGAGCAGGCTGTTGATGTCGCCGATGTAGAGGCTGGTCGCCACGACCATCGAGCGGTTCGCTACCGCGATTCGGCCGAAGCCATTGCGTTCGGCAATTTCTACGCATGACCGATACTGCCGATGCGCGCTGACCATCCGGCCGCGCATATATTGGGCGTCGCCGATGCCGCCCAACGATGCAGCCTCGATCTCGGTAAGCCCTACCCGTCGCGCGAGTTTTAGGCTCGACCGATGTTGTTCCAGGCAGCCGTCGATGTCCCCGCGCGGAAATAGCAGATTGCCATGGAGGAAGTGGGCGCGGGCGGCTTCCTCGTCCAGTCCGGAACGTTCGGAAATGTCTTCCACGGCCCGCACGTCCGCCAAGGCACCGTCAACATCGTCGGCTATGCGCTTGACCGCTGCAGCACCGAGCAGCGCCCGGCAGCGTCCGCGCTCGCCATCCGCCAGGGCCAGCGCCTCGCTGTATGCGGCGCCGGCTTCGCCGGTGCGACCGAGGCTTAGCAAAATGTCGCCGCGACATGAGAAGAGCGCGGAGCGGGTTTCGTCATTCCCGGCAAGCCGCAGGCCGCGCTCCACCATCTCCAACGCTCGCCCATAGCGGTACGCGCGGTTCTCGCGGCAGGCAGCGTCGAGGAAAGCCCGAGGTGCGGCCTGGTCTTCGGCCCGTTCCAGATGCTCGGCGCGCATGATCGGATCGCGCTCGGCAAACCACTGCGCGGCGCGGCGGTGCAGCGCTTGGCGTTCCATCCGCGGCAAGGACAGGTATGCGCCATCGCGCACGAGCGCATGCGCGAACAGAAGGTCGTTGCCGGCGGGTTTCAGAAATCCGCGCCGGATCAGGGCGTTGCAGTCTTGCCCGGGATTTTCCAGCAGATGACCGAGGGCATCGGGGGCAAAAAGCTGGCCGAGCACAGCGGCAATGCGCAGCATCTGGCGGTCGCCGGGCGGCAGCATGTCCAGCCGGGCAAGCACGACGCTGTGGATGGTGTCGGGCAACCGGTCCGGCCCCCGGTCGCCGCCGCGAAGCAGTTGTTCGAGAAAGAGAGGATTGCCTCCAGCGCGCTCGACGCAATTAATGGCGAAGACATCGGTTGGCGCAAGGAACTTGCCCGCCATGGCCAAGGCCTCCTGGCGGTAAAGCGGTGCGAGATCCAGCGTAAGCCTCGGCCCATCGCCGGCTCGCATTTGCCGGGGCGGGTCGGAACGTTCCTCTTCTGTTCGGGCAGTAGTGACGACGAGTACCGGACCCGTGGTTGCCGAGGCGGCAAGCGCATCCACCTGCGCCAATGTCTCGGCGTCCGCCCACTGCACGTCCTCAACGATCAGGACGAGCGGCCGGCGGGCGCTTGCGCGCCCGACCAGTTGCAACAGCGTCTGTTCCAGCCCCTTGGCGCGCGTCGCATTATCCATCGCGTCATAGAGCGCCCGCTGGTCCTCGGGCAAGGAATGCTGCATCAATCGGTGAAGGTGGATTTCCAGATCGGCGTCGACGAGGCCGCTGTCAACGCCGATGCGCGGCTCGATCGCGAGACCTTCGACGAGAGCCCGGATTGCATTGCGCTTGGCGCCCGCGCCGAAGTCGAGAACGAGGCCGGTGTGGCACTCGAATCCCTGCTCGACGGCGAGCTTCTGAAATTCCTCGACCAGGCGGGTCTTGCCGATTCCGGCTTCGCCGCGGACATGCACGACGAGCCCCCGCCCGGTATCGAGGCACGTCTTCAGAGCGCCGGCAAACTGCGCCAGTTCGACCTGCCGGCCGACGAAGGCGGTTCTGGCGACACCCTCGAAGGAGAGGCCAGCAGGCCGCCAAGCCCCGATCGGCTTTTCCGAGCCCCGGGCGACGATTGTGCGGAGTTCGGCGCGGTCTACGAGGTGCGCGACCGACCGGTGCACAGCGTCCGAGAGCAGTACCTCCCCAGCATCCGCCGCTCCGGCGAGTGCGCCGGCCAGATGGATGGCAACGCCGGTTACGTTGAACGCGCCCGCGCCATCTCGATCGAGCCTCGTGACCAGCATTCGGCCGCTCGCCAATCCAATCCGGGCCGGGGGGATGCGGTCTTCCGCCCGAACCGCCCTCACGATCTCGAGACCAGCCTGCAATGCGCGTTGCGCATCGTTGCTGTGGGCAACCGGCAAACCGAAGAAGGCAATCGTGGTGCCGCCGAGCTGCCTGTCGACCATCCCCGCGTGGTCCACGACGGCCCTGTGAACGATGTCTGCGAAGCGAGCAGAGAGGTCCCGCTCTCGCTCAGGATCGTCTTCGTCGGCGAGAACCGACAAGTCGCCCATCTCGACGAACATGACGACGAGCTGACGCAGCTCCGATGCCGGTCCGGTCGGCTCCGGCCCGGTGGCAGATTTCGGGCCGGGGGTCTGAGGCTCCTGATGTGAAGACCTTGCCGCTTCGGCAGGGGCGGCAGCGACGGGCCGGTCCCGCTCGCGCCGCCTTTGCTGAATCTCTTGATAGATCTGCTCGGTTTCCGGTTCGGGCAGCACGCCGAGCTCGCGCTGCAGGATCTCGCGACAGACGTGAAACTGCCGAAGAGCCGCGCCGATCCGGCCCTGACGGACATAAAGCTGCATCAACGCCCGATGGACATTTTCCTGCAGCGGGTCGAGCGGCAGCAGGCGGAGCGCCAGTTCGAGCGCCGTTGCGGACGAGCCGGACGCCATCTGGTTTCTCAATAAAGCCGTCAGCGCCTTGACGGCCATTTCGTTCAGATGCTGGCGCGTAGCCGCGAGCCAATTTTCGAAAGCCGGCGCCTTCGGATTGAAGGCTTCCATGAACGGCCCCTGGTAGAGCGCTGCTGCCTGACCGTCCGCTTGCGGTGTTCGGGCCGCCATCAGTTGCTCGAACTGGAGCGCGTCGACGTCGAGGCAATCAGGGGCGAGAACGATCCCCTCCCCCGAGGCTCCCGCCAATTCCGACCCTTTCAATCCGAGGACCTTGCGCAGCACGAGAAGTTCCTGGCGCAGGCTCGCCCGCGCCTGGACCTCGCCACGATCCTCCCACAGCAACGCGGCCAGCTTGTCGCGCGACTGCGGGCGACCTCCAGCCATGGCGAGGTACACGAGCAGCGCTTGCGCCTTGCGCGAGGCAACCGCGATCTGCCGGCCTTCCGGTGAGAAGACCTGAAGACCTCCGAAGGTGCTGAGCCGGATCTTCGCCATCGCGCTTCGCCCCACTGGTGCAGGATAGAGGCGCCAACGGGCGGACAAAAGATGGCAGTTTTCTTTTTTGACGAAGCTTTGACGCTCGCCGCGACGTTCTTTGACGGCACCCCGCTAAACCATCCTCCCAAGACGCCAGCGATCACCGGCTGACTCACCAAGGAGGATGAAAATGCAAATCGATCAGGACAAACTCAACGCCTTCCTCGGCAAGATGCTTGACGACATCGGCGCCGCGATGAACGCGTCGCTGGTGCAATTGGGCGACAAGCTCGGTCTCTACAAGGCGCTCGCCGCCGGCGGGCCGATGACCCCGTCGGAACTCGCCGGACGGACGGGCACCGCCGAACGCTACATCCGCGAGTGGCTGGCGGCCCAGGCGGCGTCAGGATACGTCACATACGACGCCGCCTCCGGCAGGTTTTCGATGGCGCCGGAACAGGCAACCGTTTTCGCCGACGACGACAGCCCTGTCTTCATGGCCGCGCTCGGCGACATCGTCGCCGCTACGGTGCTCGACTGCGATAAGGTCGAGGACGCCTTCCGCACCGGCCGCGGCGTCGCCTGGAACAAGCGCCATCCTTGCCTGTTCTGCGGCACTGCGCGCTTCTTCCGTACCAGCTATCTGCATCACCTGGTGCAGGAATGGCTGCCGGCGCTCGACGGCGTCGTTGAGAAGCTCGAACGCGGAGCGATCGTTGCCGATGTCGGCTGCGGGCACGGCGTCTCGACATTGCTGATGGCGGAAGCCTTTCCCAACTCGCGCTTCTTCGGCTTCGACGCCCATCCCGGCTCGATCGAAGCTGCACGCAAGGCCGCCGACGCGGCCGGTGTCGCCGACCGTGCGACGTTCGAAGTTCAGAGCGCCAAATCCTTCACCGGCGATGGCTACGATCTCGTCTGCTTCTTCGATTGCCTGCACGACATGGGCGATCCCGTTGGCGCCTTGAAGCATGTGCGCAAGACGATCGCGCCGGACGGCTCCCTGATGATCATCGAGCCGTTCGCCGGCGATCGGCTGGAGGACAACCTCAACCCGGTCGGCCGCATTTACTACGCCGGCTCGACCATGGTCTGCACGCCGACGTCGCTCGACCAGGAAGTCGGCCTCGCGCTCGGTGCCCAGGCCGGCGAGGCAAGGCTGCGCGAGGTGGCGAAGGCCGCCGGCTTCAGCCATTTGCGCCGCGCCACCGAGACGCCTTTCAACATGATCCTCGAGGCGCGCCCCTGAAACCGCGGCAATCGCTCCTGCCACGGCAATATCCAAGAAGCAAATTCACTACGCAAGGAGAAGAACGATGACCAGATTGAAGCAAATGCTTGTCGCCGCCACCGTGCTCGTCGCAACGGCTGCTGGTGTGCCAGCCGTGCGATGGCGGATGAAGCCGCCAGCGAAGCGCCGGTCAGGCAGTATCTGAAGGCCTGGGATGCCCGCGACGTCGAGGCGATGCTAAAGACATTCACCGACGACGCCGTCGTGATACTGCCCGCCCAGGCGCCGATCAGCGGGACGCAAAACCTGCGTGGACTGCTGACGGCTTTCGTGAAGAGCTTCTCGGCGCCGGGCGCGACGTTCACGCCCGGCCAGTTCACGGCAAACGGCTCCGTGGCCTATTTCCTCTGGCAAGGCGACACGCCATCCGACCGTTATCCCTTCGGTGCCGACACCTTCGTAGTCCGGGACGGCCACATCGCTTACCTGACGCTCGCTTTCGTCGCTGAACCGAAGCCGGCCAAGAACTGATCGCGCATCTTCGAAGATCAATTCGGATCGAGCCGGTGCCAAACGCCGGCTCGCACTCCAGGCAATCGACCGAGAACCACTCAGCTTGCGCTTGGAACGGCTAGCCAAGTCCTCATGGAGGCAGAAATGGAGCCGCCCGCAAGCGCACCAATAGTCAAGCGCTAAGGCTGAATTCGCGCCGTTTCGGGCGTCCGGCGGCGTGATGGTGGGCTCCAGCTCGTGGAAGGTAACGGCAATGCGGACCGATGACTGAACTGGAAATGCGTCCCCCTTCCCTGGCTGAATCGAATTTGGGCCAGCGCCTGTAGACATCGCGGCGGCGATGAAACAATCTTCATTGCGGGAACATAAGCGCCACGAAGAAGGCGCCTACCTTCGGGTGCGCATGAACAATCGCTGGACTTTGTACGATCCGCGCCTGGCCTGGATGCTCGTTGCACCGGTGCTTCTGCTGCTGATCCTCTTCCTGGTGCTGCCGATCGCGGTGATGGCGGCCTATACGTTCTTCACCTTCGTCACCGCAGGCGTCGAAACCAGCGCGCTGACCACCGCCAACTGGCAGGAATTCTTCACCGACAGCTATTATTCCGGCTTCCTGCTGAAGACGCTGAGGGTCGGCGCGATCACCGCGCTGCTATGCGGTGTGCTCGGCTATTTCCCGGCCTATTTCATCTGGGCGACGAGCTTCAGGCACAAATGGCTGCTCTTGCTCCTGCTCATCGTGCCGTTCTGGATCAGCTTCACCATCCGCACCTTTTCGTGGATCAACATCCTGGGCGAACAGGGCGTCATCAACGTCACGCTGCTCAAGATAGGCATCATCAACGAGCCGCTGCCGATGCTTTATAACGAGGGCGCGGTGATCCTCGGGCTGCTGCACTTCCTCCTGCCGTACATGATCCTCAACGTTTATGTGAGCCTCGAGGGCATCGACCGCACGCTGATCTCGGCGGCCCGCTCGATGGGCTGCACCAGCGCGCAGGCGTTCCGCGAGGTGACCCTGCCGCTGTCGCTGCCGGGCCTGGCGGCCGGGCTGCTGCTGTGCTTCGTGCTGGCGGCCGGCAGCTATGTGACGCCGCAGCTGCTCGGCTCGGGCCGCGACGCGCTGTTCGGCAATTTGATCTACGACACCATCATGAGCGAATTGAACTGGCCGATGGGCGCAACGCTGTCGATCGTGCTGTTCCTCGTGCTCGGCTTCTTCGCCGCCATCTACACCCGCTACATGGGTATGTCGCAGATCGTGAAGGGGTTGGGCGGATGAAGGCCGTGCGGCCGAACAAGGAAGGCAAATGGGCCTGGCGGCTGACCGGCTTCGTCACGCTCTGCGTCTACGTCTTCATGTTCGCGCCGATCGCTGCGACCGTCATCCTGTCGTTCAACGCCTCGATGTTCGGCGGCTTCCCGATGACCGGCTTTTCGCTGCAATGGTACGCCAAGCTGATGAACAATGACGCGGTGCTGACGGCCTTCCGCACCTCGCTGTGGATCGCGCTGGTGACGGCGGCCGTCACCACGGCCATCGGCGTCGTCACGGCATTCGCGCTTACGCGCTTCGACTTCCGCGGCAAGCAGGCGCTGAGCACGCTGGTGATCCTGCCGGCGCTGGTGCCGGAAACCATTCTCGGCGTCGGCCTTCTGGTGCTGATCAAGGCGATCGACCAGCCGCGCACCATGCTGCTTCTGGTGCTCGGCCACATCCTGCTTGCGGTGCCCTATGTGGTGCTGATCGCGCAGGCGCGTATGGTCGGCATAAGGCGCGTCTATGAGGAGGCGGCGCTCTCGCTGGGCGCCTCGCGCTTCTCGTCCTTCCGCGAGATCACGCTGCCGCTGCTCATCCCGGCGGTCGTCGGCGGCGCGCTGCTCGCCTTCACCATTTCGTTCGACAACACCTCGGCCAGCCTGTTCTGGCGGCCGGCGGGCGTGGAGACCATGCCCACCCAGATCCTTTCCATGCTCAAGATTTCGATCAGCCCGGAAATCAATGCGCTCGGCACCGTGATGATCCTGGTGACCGTCGGCATTCCGCTTGTTGGCGGCCTGATCCTGCAAAGCCTGACAAAACTGAGAAAACGTGGCGAACCCAAGGAGGAAGCACGATGAAACTGACCACCACCAAGCGGCTGGAGCGGCTGCACGACCGCTATATCAACGGCGATCTCAACCGACGGACGTTCCTGAGCCTGACAGCGGCTGCCGCGGCCTCGGCCGGCCTCTCGATGCCGTGGATGGGACGAGCGCTCGCCGCGGTCGAGCAGGTCCGCTTCGACGGCTGGGGCGGCACGGTGCAGGACGCGATCGACAAGTTCGCCTTCCAGCCCTACACGGCCAAGACAAAGATCAAGGTGGTCCAGGGCACGTTCGGCGACGAGGACGAGATCATCACCAAGATCAAGACCGCCAAGCCAGGCGACTACCAGGTGATCCATTCCTCGGGCGTCAACTACTACATCAAATACGTCAATGGCGGCCTGACCTCGGAGATCAACGAGGCCAACATTCCCAACATGGTGAATGTGCTGCAGCCGATGATCGAGCCGTTCCGCAAGCTGACGCCGAAGCTCTCGGCCGTGCCCTACGACTATGGCACCACCGGCATCGCCTACAACACCAAGGTGATCTCACCGGAAGAGGCCAAGGAAAAGGGCGCCGCACTTCTGCTCGACAAGAAATATGCCGGCAAGGTCGGCGGCTATTCGGACATGACCACGCGCGTCTGGTACGCAGCTCTCGCCACCGGCCAGGATCCCAACAACCTCAAGGACATGGACACGATCTGGGCCAAGGTGCGCGAGACGCGCGACCTCGCCAAGAAGTTCTGGAGCTCCGGCGCGGAGCTGATGGACCTGCTCTCCAAGGGAGAGATCGTGGTGACCGACGCCTGGTCGGGCCGCGTCGCGGCGCTGCAGGACCAGGGTCATCCGATCGGCTATCTCGATCCGGCCGGCTCCTATGCCTGGATGGAGGATATGCTGATCCTGAAAGGGTCGCCGATGGCCGAATGCGAGGAATTGATCAACTTCATGCTCGACCCGGCGACCTCGATCGCGGTGGCCGAGGGCCAGAGCTATCCGCCGTCGCTCGACCCGAACAAGGTCAAGCTCACCGAGAAGATCGAGAAGCTGCCGGCCTTCGATAAAACGGGCACCATGAAGTCATTGACCTTTGCCGATCCGGTCTATTGGGCGACCAACGAGGACGCCTGGACCAAGCAGTGGAACAGGATATCGAAAGGTGCCTGACAGCCAGGGCACGACACTCAATCCCCGGCCGGCCTCGGCCGGGGCAGAAGGCGTGAGCGCGGCCGCCGCGGCGAACAGCCCCGCGGTCGAGTTCCGCAACATCGACATCGCCTATGGCAAGTTCGTCGCGGTGCGCGATTTCTCGCTGTCGATCGGCAAGGGCAGCTTCGTCACGCTGCTCGGCCCTTCGGGCTGCGGCAAGACGACGATCCTGCGCTCCATCGCCGGCCTGGTCGACATTTCGGCCGGCCAGATCATGATCGGCGGCCGGCGGGTCGACGACGTGCCGATCTACAAGCGCAACATCGGGCTGGTGTTCCAGAGCTATGCGCTCTTTCCCCACAAGAGCGTGTTCGACAATGTCGCCTTCGGCCTGAAATATCGCAACGTCGCCAAGCCCGAGATCAAGCGCAAGGTCGGCCAGGCGCTGGACATGGTGCGGCTGCCGGGCAGCGAGAAGAAACTGCCCTCGCAATTGTCCGGCGGCCAGCAGCAGCGCATCGCGCTAGCGCGCGCCATCGTCTTCGAGCCGCAGGTGCTTCTACTCGACGAGCCGCTCTCGGCCCTCGACGCCAATATGCGCGAGGAGATGCGCGTCGAGATCAAGAAGATCCAGAAGGAAACAGGCATCACCGCCATCTTCGTCACGCACGACCAGGAAGAAGCGCTGTCGATGTCGGATCGCATCGTGGTGATGAATGCCGGCTCGGCCGAGCAGATCGGCACGCCGGAAGAGGTCTATGAGCGGCCGGCCACCGCCTTCGTCGCCGACTTCCTCGGCAAGGCCAACATGCTTTCGGGCGCGGTGAGCAGGTCCGACGGGCCGACCATTGTCACGCTCGCCGGCGGCCAGACGATCAATGTGCTTTCACCCAAGGCGTTGCCGCAGGGAAGCCCCGTCACCGTCGTGGTGCGGCCGCAGAAACTGTCGATCGGTGGAGCGAGCGCCAACCGGTTGCCCGGCCGGATCGTGTCGGCCTCCTATCTCGGCGGCAGCGCGATCTATGAGGTCGACATAGGCGACAAGGCGAACATCCGCGCCAACGCCCCGATCGCCGGCCGCGTTCTGCGCGAAGGCGAAGTGATCGAGCTCGGCTTCGACGCGGACGATTGCGTCTTGTTGGACGAGGCCGGTCGGCGGATTTCCTGAAGATCGCGACTTGGGTATCGCCCGTTCTGAAATCGATCATTACACTGTCAATCAAGGCAATTGGCCGCTCGTCACGCCTTTGCCGGAACCGGCCGCGACTTGACCGCTGTAGCCAGAACGACCCCGGCCACAATGAAGGCTGCGCCGAGCAGATCGTAGTCATGCAGGCTCTCGCCAAGCAGCAGATAGGCGAGCACGGCGACGAACAAAGTCTGAAGATAGAGCAGCATGCTTGCCCGGCTTGCGCCCAGCGTCTCGACACTTTTGTTGTAGAGATAATACATCAGCGCGCCGCCGGGGCCGGCCAGATAGGCGAGCGCGAGCAGGCCGTTGCCGTTCAGGGCGGAGCGCTCGTCGTTGACGATTTCCCACAGATCGAACGGCAGCGCCACCAGCGCGCCGGCGCCAAGCAGAAGGACCACCAGCGGCAGGGGATCGAGGCCGAATTTGGAGCGGCGCAGCAGCACGGTATAGAGCGCCCAGCAGAAGGCACTGCCGACGATCCACAATTCTCCGATGTTGAAGCGCAGTTGCACCAGCGCGTCCAGCTTGCCATGGGCGACGATGATCAGCATGCCGGCAAGTGCCGAAACCGCGCCGAGCGACTTCCAGAGGCCGAGCGGTTCGCCCAGCACGAGGCGCGCGAGCACCATGGTCATGATCGGCGACATTGCCAT
Source organism: Mesorhizobium sp. CA14 (assembly GCF_020165195.1). Classification (GTDB taxonomy): domain Bacteria; phylum Pseudomonadota; class Alphaproteobacteria; order Rhizobiales; family Rhizobiaceae; genus Mesorhizobium. The sequence goes on from NZ_JAIUHR010000012.1 coordinate 42,478, forward strand.
GATGATGCCGGCCGTGGTCGCATCGGTATCGTTCAGGCCATGGTAGATCATGCCCTGGCAAAGCGTCAGGCCGATGGCGCCAACGGCGACGATCTCCAGCGGCCGGGATTTGAGAAGCGCCAGCATGGCGCCGTGATGGCGGTGCACGATCGGCAACAGGATGCCGCAGGCGAGCAAGAGCCGCCAGAAGCACAGCCCCCAGGGCGGCATTTCCGGCGCCACCCACTTTGCCGCGATGTAGACGCCGGCCGAAAGCAGCCAGCACAGCACGGCGGCGGGATAACCAGCCAGCGACGGTATCGCCCGGGCGGCCGGCGCTTCCGCCGGATGCGCTATCGGTATCGCCTGCATCGCATGTTCCCCCGCTTCATGAAGATCAGCCCAGTCGCAGCCGACAGTCTACCTCATGACGGGGGCGTTACATAGTTGGCCCGGCAAAGCCCACTCGGCAGGGATCAATGCGACGTGTCGCCGGCCACATGCAAAAGATCCCATGCCGAGCCGACGCGACCGTGGAACTGCGATGCGCAGCGTTCGGCCTCAATCTCTTCGAGGCCCTCATCGACAAGAGCCTCAATGCTTCGCCGCAGCAAGGCAAGCTGCATTTGGCGCGCGTGCCTTTTGTCGGTTTCGCGCAGGATGACCGTGACGTGATAGGCGACGACAGGCTGGCCGAGACAGGACAGGAGCGCGCCTGACCCTGCCGTTGCTGCAGTGACTGCTTCCTCGATATTCATTCCGGCGCTCCTCATCAAAAGATGCTGGGCGCCTCCCCGGCAGAATGGCGACGGTGTCAGTCGCTTCTTTTCTCATTTCGGCCGTCGTGAACTCTTCGCCCGCGACCAAAATCAGTATCCTCCAGAACCGTATTAAAGGCGACCGGATAGTTAATTGATGGTTAACGGGAACGTTCGAATCTTACGCGTCCGGGGCCGGCTTGACGCATCCGTCAGCGACCGAGGACGTTGCGTTCGGCCGACGGCGCCAGGCTTCGCGAACCATGCACCGAAACCGGCGCACCCTGAAGCACCCAGTCGGCTGCGATCTGGCCGATCACCGGGGCGAGCTGGATGCCGTAACCGCCGGCGCCGGCGGCGATGATCAGCGTGGGTTCCGAGGCATCGATCGGTCCGACGAAGGGGCGATGGTCGGCGGTGGCGGGATAAAGGCCCGCCCAGCCCCGGCCGAGCCGCGCGCCCGGCAGGTCGGGCAGGCGTTCCAAAAGCAGCTCCGCCAGATCGACCTTCGACTGCTCCTCGCACTGGTCGTTGTAATTGTCGGGGTCCTCCGGCGCGATCGAATTCACCTTGTGGATTTCGGCGATCAGCTCGCCTGGCTTTTCGTGGCGGAAGTTGAGCCCGCTGCCTTCGCCGTTCACGAGGTCCATCACCATCGGCATCGTGTAGCCGAGCGGCTCGTCAAGATGGATGACGACGGCCTCGTGGCGCTCGGGCCAGATGTGCAGGCGCTGGCCGAAAAGCGCGGCGACCTGCGGCGCCCAGGCGCCGCCCGCATTGACCACGGCATCGCAGTCGATCAGTCGTCGCTCGCGATCGATCGGGCCGCCATTGGTTTCCAGCGTATAGCCGCCCGGGCGCCGTTGCACCCCGACCAGTTTGCGGTACTGACGGATCTCGCCGCCCTTGGCGCGGACGATGCCGGCCAGGAAATTGCACATCTCGTGCGGATCGAGGAAGCCGTTGTCGGGCCCGAACAATCCGCCTTCGAACCCGTCCGGGTTGATGTGCGGAATAAGATCCCTGAGCTCGTTGGCGCGGATCAGGCGCGATCTCAGCCCCGCCTCGCCCTGGATCTCGACCGATTTGGCGAAGAGCTCCATCTGGGCGGGCGTGCGGGCCAGCCGCAGGTAGCCGATATGATTGAAACGAAGCCCCTCGCCTTCCCATTGGCGGAACCGGCGCAGCGAATGGACGCGCAGCATGATCTCGAACGGGTCGGTCAGTTGCGATCCGACGACGCCGACGGACCGGCCGCTCGACCCCGAGGCAATCGAGTGCGCTTCGAGCACGGTGACGCGCGCGCCCTGCTCGACGAGGTTGAGCGCGGTGCACATGCCCAGCGTGCCCGCGCCGATCACCACGACATGAGGAGAAGCCGTCATCTGTGGTCCGCCTGCTTTCACGACTGCGCGGCGACGTCGCCCAAGGTCTCGTCGATCGCTTGAAGAATGGCGCTGGCATCTTCCTTGGTCATCGGCGTCGACAGCGCGAACAGGCCGTAGCTGGCGGACAGGACGCCGCGGCCAAGCAAACCCTTGTGGAAGGTATCGAATTTCCTGTGCTCGGCCGGACCTGGATAGATCGAGCGGTAATCCGTCACCGGATGCGACGTGAAATGAATCTTGAACAGCGAGCCGAGGCCGACGCATTGGCCGGCTAGTCCATGCTTTTCGAATGAGGCGGTAATCCCTTCGCGCAAGGATGCGCCGAGCCGATCGAGATGGGCAAAGCTTTCTTTCGTCAGCGCCCGCATCGAGGCAAGGCCGGCGCGCATGGTCACCGGATTGGCCGTGAATGTGCCGCCATGCGGCAGCGCGGGCTTGCCTCCGGTCGGATCGAACACCGCCATGATATCGGCGCGCCCGCCGACGGCGCCGACCGGAAAGCCGCCGCCGATGATCTTGCCCAGCGCCGTCAGGTCGGGCTCGATGCCCCACAGGCCTTGCGCGCCAGACCAGCCCAGCCGAAACGAGATCACCTCGTCGAAGATGACGAGCGCATCTACGGCATGGGCGATGTCAACCATGGCGTGGAGGTAATCCCGGCGCGCCGGTATAAGGCCGGCACGGTTGGGCATCGGGTCGATCAGCACGGCCGCGATATTGTCGCCCTCGGCGGCGAAGACGGCGCGCAGCGCCTCGGTGTCGTTGAAGGGCACGGCGATCACGTCCTGCAGCACGCCGCGCGGCGTGCCCTTGGCGTAGGGCGTCGACCTGGGCAGGTCGCCCCAGTTCGCCGGTGAGGAGTCCAGGCTCACTTCGGCGAAATCGTAGGATCCGTGATAGGCGCCCTCGATCTTGACGATCTTCGGCCGCGCGGTGAAGGCGCGCGCGGCCTTGATCGCCATCATCACGCCCTCGGTGCCGGAGTTGGTGAAGCGGATCTGGTCGACCGAGGGCAGCCGCTCGACCAGCAGCTCGGCAAGCTCGATCTCGCTCAGCGTCGGGGCGCCGAAAGCGGTGCCGAAGGGCAGCTGCTCGACCACCGCCGCGGTGACATCGGGATGCGCATAGCCGTGGATCATCGCGGTGAAATTGTTGATGCAGTCGTAATAGGCATTGCCGTCGACGTCCCAGACCCTGCACCCCTCGCCGCGCGCGGCGTAGATCGGAAACGGATCGACAAAGACCGTGGTACGCGTGTTGCCGCCCGGCATCACCTTCCTGGCGCGCTCGAACAGGGTTTTCGATCCAGGCATGGCGTCGGGATAATGCGGCATGGCTCTCCGAAGGCGAATTCGACTGTTGAAACAGCGGCGAGCCGCTCGTCACGAAGCTACGGTTCGTTTGCGTGCCGGCACAATCGGCCAGACCGGCCATGCGACCCGACCAGGGTTCATTCCGGTCATCATCATTTCGCGGCGGCAGCAACCGCGCGCTTAGACCGCCCGACATTGGTCAGCCGTCATCGAGAAGTTCTGCTCCGAGACGATCAGTCATGACATCTAGTCCATTTGAATGATGCATCCTGCGCCTAAAGGCGTACCTGGTATAAGCAGCCCGTCAACTGTCCAAAATACAAGTTGTCCAAGCTGTAGATAAAATTCAACACGGAGCGAACCGCTAAGACCGAGAATCTTAATTTTGCGCACGCGCAGCCGCTACGACGTGTTTCTTGAGCATCGCGAAGGATGCCGTCAGACAGAGGACCGTGGCCAGTGACATTCATGCATGAATCCTACGAGGAGTTCGAGGGCGAGCCGCGCCCGGCATGGGTACGCTTCGGCATGCGCCACTGGAGGTGGAGCGCTGTTCCCATATGCATCCTCCTCTTGGCGCTGATATCTCCAGCAGACAATGGCGCCGAAATGCAGCAACAGATCGCGGCGGCGCGAGGTGAACTGGCGTCGACAAAAGCGCAACTGGGCCTGAGTCAGGATGCCGAGCACACGGCAAGCGCGCAGGCAAAGCTGTTGGCCAGCACCTCCGCAGAGCAAATAAAGGCCCTGAGAGAGGCGAACCAAAGCGAGGAAGCCCTCAAACTCGACCTGGAGGCGGCGCAGCGCGCCATCAAAGGCTTGAAGGCACAATTGATTTCTTCGAACGAAGCACGCAACGCTGGGGAAGCGTCATTGGCCGAGGCAAATCAATCGCTTGCCGAAGAGCGGCTCAAGGTCGAACAATCCGAGCACGAACTCGCGATGGCCCGCCAGGCCGGCGAGGCCGATGAGAAACGCGCAGATCTGGCTGCGGCCGAGCGGGCCACCGCCCTAAAGGACCTCCAGCTGGCGGTTGCTGCCGCAAAGCATGCCAACGAAGCATTGGATCTGGAACGTGCGCGCGCGGTTTCGGCCGCAAGCGATGCCGATGGCGCCCGTCGGGAAAGAGATGCGGCAAAGCAGGCATCTGCCGACTTGAGCGCAGCGTTGGAGCAAGAGCGTCAAAAGCTGACCGACATGTCCGTGTCCCTTACCGCTGCGCGAAAGGCGATCGACCTGGTCAAGGCGCAAAGCGCGCGCCGCACAGCGCAGATGGAGCGCGCAGCCAGGGCGCGTCCCGCCGCAGTTTCACTTGCCAGCCAGAATGGCCAAGCTGTCCGCCAACGAGGCTTGCAGGACAAAAACAGAGCGAAGGTTTCAAGATCACCGAAACGGGTTCTGGTGGCGACGACGATCACTCTCCCCGACGCCTTGCTTCCGTCCCCGCCTCGATGATGATGGCCAGGAGTGCATTTGGATTGGCACGGACGCATGCCGCAGGAGGGGTCCTGAAATGGGCAAATACCTGGCGGTCGCCTTGATGATCGCTGCCGCCACCGGGCCAGCGGCGGCGCTTGATGTCGGTGGTGGCGGCAAAGTCGGCGGCCTTGGCGTTGCCGCTGGAGTGAGCGCAGGATCAAAAGGCGTTTCCGCGGGCGTGGGGGCAAGTGTCGGCGGCTCGGTCGGCGCAAACGTTGGGACATCAGCGGGCGCGGGCGGCGTCGGCGTTGGCGCTTCAGTAGGCGCAGGTGGGGCAAGTATTGGCGCGTCCGCGAACGCCGGCACCGGGTCAGTCGGCGCGGGCGTTTCGGCTGGTGACGCTCCGGACAGCGCAAGCGCGGGCGTTTCGACAAGTACCGGCACGGCAACGTCCGGCACCGTGGGCACCGCGCCCCCTGACAACCCGCCCGTTTCCTCTGCCAAAAGCGCAAGAACCGCGATCAGCATACCATCCATTCTCAAACCTTCCAGCACAGGTGGCGGGGAGTTCGGGCGGTTTAGAGCGGGCTATCCTTTTGCGCCCCTTTTGTCGCTGAAATCGAAGCCGGGCACCCCGCGCAAAGTCGTGAGCGCATGCCGCGCGGCGATCATGTCGGCGGCGACGCCGCTTGGGGCTGTGCGCGTAGACGCGGTCAGCGCCGGCCCGATGCGCCAACGCAAAGCCGGTCCGGCGGCGCCGATCGAGGTGCGAATAAACTATGCGCTTCGAGGTCGCATCCAAGTGCGACAAGCGAAAGTCCTGTGTCGCCTCGGTGCGACGGGAAAGGTCATCGCTGTAACGTAGCAGCCGGCTGTCATTGGCCTGTACACAGGTCCCAGCTTACCGAGCCGTGTCCAGGGACCGCTCCTTTGCAACGTCATTCGCCAAAACCCGATTCGGGTGCCTGAGATGGGTCGGCGTGATGCCGGTCTGCTGGCGGAAGACGCGGCTGAAATGGCCGGCATTGGGGAAGCCGCAGCGATAGGCGATCTCGCCAATGGCCAGGTCACTGCCTTCCAGCAGCGACTTGGCGTAATGCACCCTCAGCGCCAGATAGGCGGCCATCGGGCCGATGCCGAGCTCGGCGCCGAACAGGCGCTCCAGCTGGCGGCGCGAGCAGTTCTGCCTGGCGGCGATCTCGGCGACCGAGAGCGTCTCCTGAAGATTGCTTTCCATCAGGAGCAGCGCCCGCTTCACCGCGCGGCTGGCGGCCGCGGGAAAAAGGTCGCCGACCGGCTGCACGTCGCGGCTGGAGCGGATACGGTCGAGCACCAGGATCTTGGCCGCCTTCTCCGCCGCCTTCTGGCCGATGAATTGCGAGACGAAATAGCCGGCGAGATCGGCCGCGCCCGTGCCGCCGGCACAGGTGGCGCGGCTGCGGTCGACGGAATAGAGGCTGTCGGCATGGGCGTTCACATCGGGGAACTCGGCGCGGAAATCCTTGATGTGGAACCAGCTGACCGCGGCACTGTAGCCGTCGAGCAGGCCATAACGCGCCAGCACGAAGCTGCCGGTGCAGAGCGCGGTGAGCGGCACGCCCTTTTCGGCCGCGCGCAAAAGGAACGCTTCCTTTTCCGAGCTCAGCTTGCGGTTGGTATCGAGCAGGCCGCCGACCACCACGACATTGTCGAAATCCTCCGGATTGCCCATCGCCCGGGTCGGCAGCAATTCGACGCCGCAGCTGGCGCGGATCGGCAAGCCGCGCTCGCCGACGATCTCCCAGTCGAACTCGATCCTGCGGCTGCGGTCGCCCTCGTCGCCCGCCAGCCTGAGCGTGTCGATGAACAGCGACAGCGGCGACAAAGTGAAATCGCGCACCAAAAGAAATGCGAACTTCTTGGCCATTCGCGAGCCGACCTTTCCGAACCAGGCGCCACACTGGAGCGCCGGCCGTGAGGTTTATCTACCGGCGAGCGAACTGGATAGCGTGGCCTTGAATAGCGTTTTGAACCGTTGCATGATTCCTCGTGCGCGCTTTCGGCGACCCCCAGGCGTCGCAATCCGGCACGGCGTCGTCATCGGTCACGGCAGGTTGACACCTGATTGACCAGGCCCTGCTTGGAGCGCGGCGGGCAGGCATGGTATCGCAATGCCGGGAGGCGGCGATGCGTGTGATTTTCCGATGTGATCCGATGCTGGCGGAGCATTTGCCGCGCCCGGTGCCGGCGCGCGGCGTGTTGCCGGACTGGCTGCGCGCGATGCCCGCCACCGCCTATTCGGCGATCCACGGCCGCGATATTCGCACGCTCAAGCAATGCCCGCCGGTGGTCGACGCGATGACCTACGGCTTCATGATCCTGCTGCCCTGCGACGTCATCGTCGACCGGGGCAAATTTTCCTGGGACTGGAAGGTTCCGGAACCCGCCACCGGAAACCACCCGCGAGCGCCGCTGAGCTTCCACACGCCGGGGCAGCTCGCCGGCAGCCCGTTCGCCGGGGCTGGCCAGGCCGCGCTCAAATTCAACAGCTTCTGGACCATTGAGGTCGAGGATGGCTGGTCGCTTTACGCGACGCACCCGGTCAATCGCGAGGACCTTCCCTTCAGGCTGGTGACCGGCCTGGTGGATTCGGACCGGTTCAGCGATAGCGGCATCAATTTCCCGGCGATCTGGAAGGAGCCCGAATTCTGCGGCGTGCTCCGCAAAGGAACTCCGGTCGCGCAATGCTTCGCGGTTCCGCGGGCCGCGCCGCGGCTGGAATACGAAGTGTTCGACGAAAAACGCCAGGCCGCCTATGCGCGGACGGTCGCGGATGTCCTGTCAACGCCGGGCGTCTACCGCAAGCGGTTCCGCGCCAGGCGCGGACGCTCCACCGGCGAGTGAAAGACGCAGCGCATTCTCGTCGAGCCAGAGCCGGCCGCATGGCGCGGAGGTGAGCGCCATGGCGATGACGCCGAAGGTGGACGGGGCGAGACGATAGGCTCGCGAATAGGCCGCCATCGCCCCCTCGAGATCGCCCGTCTCCTGCAGGACGACGCCGAGATTGACCGCGGCTTCCGCAGCATCCGGGCTCATCTCCAGCACATGCCGGTAGGCCTCGGCGGCGGCGTCGAACTTGCGCATGTCCTGGCGCACCAGCCCGAGGTCGAACCATTGCGCCGGATGCCCGCCGCCGGCGACGGCGCGTTCGAGGAAGCCTTCCGCTTCGGCAGGCGCGCCGCGTTGCCAGGCCAGGCGTCCGAGCCGCGCCATCGCCTCCACGGATTTCGGATCGCTTTGCAGGATTTTTGTCCAGGCTGCGCCCGCGGCGGAAGCATCGCCCGCCTGATCGAGGGTGCGCGCCCGCTCGAGAAGGATTTCCGGATGGGACGACCGCCTCGCGGCGTGATCCAGGAACTGCAACGCGGCGTCGAACCGTCCCTCGGCACGGGCGATCCTGCCTGCCAGGATCAGGGCGGGAACATTGCCCGGGCGCGTAGCGAGGCTCGCCTCGATGCGCGCCCGGGCTGCCGGCAAGTCCGCCCTGGCGAACAATATGGCCGCCAGAAGATGGGAAAGCGCGGAATCGTCAGGGTGCCGCTTCAGGCCAAGCTCGCACAGGTCCATCGCCTGGGCGTGGTCGCCGGAGTTGAAGGCGGCGACGGCGCGGCGGACCAGATCCTCGCTGTTGGCTTGACCGGTACTGATCACTGAATTTGAAGCTCCTCTGTAGTGGCGCGGACGCCCGGCTCAACGCAGGCGAGTGGTTCCGGGCCCAGGTCTGGAAAATTGGGCCAGGAATTAGGGCCAACCTACCTGACTTGGATGGTGCAATGCACGAACGGGATGGCCATTATAACCAGACGCTTTATAACGGTCGCTGACAAAGCGATCACCAAGGGGAGACGATGCGTTACATACGTCCGCTTTCAATAGAAGATGCCGTTGGCGAACTCGCCAAGGCGGTAGGCCCGGCCGCGATTCTGGCTGGGGGCAGCGACCTTCTGGTCCGGATGAAGGGCGGCTTCATCGAGCCCGAGCTGATCGTCGATATCAAGGCAATCGGCGGCCTGGCCGACATCACCGAAACGGCCGACGGTTTTCGCATCGGCGCCGCGGTGCCCTGCGCGGTGCTGGGCGAGAACAAGGCGCTCCGCAAGGCATGGCCTGGCGTCGTCGAGGCGGCCAACCTGATCGGCTCCAAGCAGGTGCAGGGCCGCTGCACCATTACCGGCAATCTGTGCAACGCCTCGCCCGCCGCCGACAGCGTGCCGGCGCTGGCGGCGGCCGGCGCCAGGGCGGTTGTCGCTGGGCCTTCGGGCAAGCGCACCATTGCCGTGGAAGCCGTACCGACCGGACCCGGTCGCACATCTCTGGCCAAGGGCGAGATCATCGAGGCGATCCTGCTCGACAAGCGGCCTGACCATGCGGGCGACGCCTATCTGCGCTTCATTCCGCGCACCGAGATGGACATCGCGGTGGTGAGCGCCGGCGTCAACCTGACGCTGGACGAGAAGGGCGCGATCAAGACCGCGCGCGTGGCGCTGGGTGCCGCGGCGCCGACGGTGCTTCTGGTCGAGGAAGCCGGGCAAGTGCTGGTCGGCTCGAAGCTCGACGAAGCGACGCTGGAGCGGCTGGCGAAGATCTGCTCCGGCGCCTGCCGCCCGATCGACGACAAGCGCGGCACCATCGAATTCAGACGGAAAGTCGCGGGCGTGCTGGCACAGAGAGCCGCAACGACCGCTTACAAGCGTGCGGGAGGCAAATAATGGCCGGTGTAGCTGTATCAACCACGATTAACGGCGATGCCGTCGAATATCTGTGCCAGCCCGACGAGACGCTGCTGGACGTGCTGCGCGATCGGCTGGGCCTGACCGGCGCCAAGGAAGGCTGCGGCACCGGCGACTGCGGCGCCTGCAGCGTCATCGTCGACGGAAGGCTGGTCTGCTCGTGCCTCGTGCTTGGCGCGGAAGCCGAGGGCCGGAAGGTCGAAACCATCGAAGGCATGGCGCATGGCGACCAGCTGCACCCACTGCAGCAGAAATTCCTGGAGCATGCGGCCTTGCAATGCGGCATCTGCACGCCAGGTTTCCTGATCGCGGCGAAGGACCTGCTGGAGAAGAACCCCTCGCCCACCGAGGAGGAAATCCGCTTTGGCCTCGCCGGCAATCTCTGCCGCTGCACCGGCTATGACAAGATCGTGCGCGCCGTCCAGGACGCGGCTAACGTGATGAAGGGAGCCTGATCATGAATTTCGATCCGCGCTACTCCGGACGCAATTTCTCCTCGGTCGGCACGCGGCCGATCCGCCCCGACGGCATCGACAAGGTGACCGGGCGCGCCCGCTACGGCGCCGACTTCAACATGGCCGGCCAGCTGGTGGGCCGCGTGCTGCGCAGCCCGCACGCGCATGCGCTGATCAAGAGCATCGACACGTCGAAGGCGGAAAAGCTCGCGGGCGTGAAGGCGGTGATCACGGCGAAGGACCTGCCGGACCTCACCGACGGCGATGCCGCCATGTACGACATCCTCGACAATTCGATGGCGCGCAAGAAGGCGCTCTATGACGGCCATGCGGTGGCCGCGGTGGCGGCGATCGATGCCCGCACCGCCCGCCAGGCGCTGAAGCTGATCGAGGTCGACTATGAGGTGCTGCCGCATGTCACCGATGTCGACGAGGCGGCCCAGCACCACGCGCCGTTGATCAACGACCAGGTCTTCACCGAGGGCCTCGAGGAAAAGCCGGCCAAGCCCTCCAACGTCACCAAGCGCACGCAGTTCGGCCATGGCGATGTCCATAAGGGCTTTGCCCAGGCCGATTTCGTGATCGAGCGCTCCTTCAAGACCGAGCAGACGCATCAGGGCTATATCGAGCCGCATGCCTGCGTGGCGAGCGTCAACCCGGACGGCACGGCGGACCTGTGGGTCTGCACGCAAGGCCATTTCGTCTACCGCCAGCATTGCGCCCAGTTGCTTGGGCTGGAGGCCTCGAAGCTGCGCGTCACCTCCTCCGAGATCGGCGGCGGTTTTGGCGGCAAGACCCATGTCTGGGCCGAGCCGGTGGCGCTTGCCCTGTCGCGCAAGGCCGGCCGTCCCGTAAAGCTGGTGATGACGCGCGACGAGGTTTTCCGCGCGTCGGGCCCGACCAGCGCCACTTCGATCGACGTCAAGATCGGTGCGAAGAAGGACGGCACCATCACCGCCGCGGAAGCGACGCTGCGCTACAGCTGCGGCCCCTACCCCGGCTCCTGGGCCGAGATCGGCGCGATGACAGCGTTTGCCTGCTACAAGCTCGAGAACGTCAAGACGGTCGGCTACGAAGTGCTGGTCAACCGGCCGAAGACCGCGGCCTATCGCGCGCCCTCCGCACCGATGGCGGCCTTTGCCGTGGAAAGCGTCGTGGACGAGCTCGCCAAGGAGCTCGGCATGGATGCGGTGGAGTTCCGCATCAAGAACGCCGCGCAGGAAGGCACGCGCTCGTCCTACGGCCCGGTCTACGGGCCGATCGGCATCGGGCCGACGCTGGAGGCGGTGAAGAGCCATCCGCATATGAAGGCGCCGCTGAAAGCCAACCAGGGACGCGGCATGGCCTGCGGCTTCTGGTTCAATTTCGGCGGCCAGACCTGCACGGACCTGAACATCGGCATGGACGGTACGGTGTCGCTGGCCGTCGGCACGGTCGATGTCGGCGGGTCTCGCGCCTCGCTGTCGCTGGTGGCGGCGGAAGAGCTCGGCATCGACTACAGCCAGGTCAAGGCGGTCGTCGCCGACACGTCTTCCCTCGGCTATAACGACATGACCGACGGCAGCCGCGGCACCTTCTCCTCCTCGATGGCGACGATCTCGGCCGCCCGCAACGCGATCAAGATCCTGAAGGATCGCGCCGCGCAGATGTGGGACATCCCGGTGGAGGACGTGACGTGGGAAAAGGGCCATGCCATCGCCAAGGGCGAGAAATACGGCAATCTCTCGCCGCTGTCGCTGAAGGACATCGCGGCCGCTTCCGGCAAGACCGGCGGCCCGATCGCCGGCCATAGCGAGCTCGTCGCCGACGGCGCAGGTGTCTCCTTCGCCACGCATATCTGCGACGTCGAGGTGGACCCCGAGACAGGCTCGACCCGCGTGATCCGCTACACGGTGGTGCAGGATGCCGGCAAGGCGGTGCACCCGACCTATGTCGAGGGCCAGTACCAGGGCGGTGCGGCGCAAGGCATCGGCTGGGCGCTCAACGAGGAGTATATCTACGGCAAGGACGGGCGGCTGCAGAATCCGGGCTTCCTGGACTACCGCATCCCGGTCTGCTCCGACCTGCCGATGATCGACACGCAGATCCTGGAAATACCCAACCCCAACCACCCCTATGGCGTGCGCGGCGTGGGCGAAACCTCGATCGTGCCGCCGCTGGCGGCGATCGCCAACGCGGTGTCGAACGCAGTCGGCGTGCGCATGACCCACATCCCGATGTCACCGCCGCGCATTCTCGCGGCGCTCGACGCGGAACGGGAAGGCTGAGGCGAGGCCTGCCGGCGATGGTCGAGGTCACCCTTTGGGGCTCGCTCAGCGCCGTCGCCGGAGGCAAGGCCAAGCACGACATCGAGGCCAAGGACATAAGGGAGCTGTTCCGCAAGCTTGCGGAACAGTATCCCGGCATCGAGCCATGGATCGACCGCGGGATCGCGGTGGCGATCGACGGGACGATCTATCGCGATACGTGGTCGAAGGAGCTGCCGCCGGGGGCGGAGATTTTCCTGCTGCCGAGACTGGCTGGCGGGTGAATGAACCGGCGGCTGACCGCCGCCACGCCTACCATTGGTTGTCGCGCCACTCACGCAGCTCCCGCTCTCTTTGCTTTCGGCAAGGGGCGGTGACGAATGCGTCGACAGATATGGCTGGCGACCGTTCCGGCTGCTTTGAGGTGGCGCTTATCGTCTGAGCCCGAAAAAGCTCAGGATGGCGAGAATGATAACGACGAGACCGACGAGATAGATAATGCTGTGCATGGCAGGTCCTCCTGTGGAGGATTAATCATTAGCACGCGCTAATGTTCCGCCGAGCGGCTGTTCCAGGCGTCCTTCGTTCGGAGGGCGATGACTTTAGCACAGGCTGATACAACAATATCAGCCGGCGCCCTGTATCTAGTCCGTGCCCCCGCCGGTCAGGCCCGGCTCGTGGGCAACCCCCGCTTCGAGCCGGGCCGCTCATGATTGTCGGGCTGGTTATCGGTTTGGCCGGTCTTCGCGCATAACGTTGTAGAGAAGAAGCCCCGCGGTCAAAGACACGACAGCGCCCAGCATGTCCTGGCCGGTCAGCCCCGAATAATACACAAAAGCAAATGCCAATTCGGCCATGTTCCACCTGGCTGTGCGATCCTTGCCGAGAGAACCCTTAGGGCGCGCTAATGTTCCTATGGTTCGGCGTGGATCTCGAGCATGATCCCGAACCGAAGGCCGGAGAATGCAAAAGGTTCGAACCGGTTTTCGCAAAAGATCACGCTCGAACAAAGAGTTAGATCCGGATGGCGATTCAACGAAACGTCATCCTGGTCCAACCGTAGCTGCCCAGGGAGCGAGGACGGCCATCCGATAGTTACGGTTTGCCGGTGTCCTTCGAGCCGACTATCGCCGCCAGGATCGCCTCGTATGCGCTTCCGACTTCCTCTTCGATCTCCTCCTCGGAAATACCTGCCGCCCTGGCATCGGCGAACAGCTTGGTCGTCAGCTCGGCCACAGAGAGGATGTCCGCGCCCACATTGCCGCGCATCACATTATCGGTGATCCACCGGCCAAAGAACTCCGCGCCACGCTCGCTCATTCGCCCTGCTCTTTCAGAAAATGGGCCTCGCGAAGGAGCGAATCCCAGCCGGTTCCGGATGATTCGATGAGCTCGCCGGCCTGATCCAGGGTGATGCCGGTTTCCCTGGCCAGGCGCCCCGCAAGCAATTCGAAGACAGCCTGGTCGCTCTCCCCCAAACTGCCTTCGCGATGCTGCAACGCCTCCAAGACCACTTCGAAAACGCTGTCGACTTCTTCGTCGATCTCGCTGGCCGGAATGCCTTCGCGCGCGGCCGCCTTCATCATCTCGTCGGCAAGATCGCCCACTGCGAGGGGATCCTCCGTCATGACGTCCGGCAGATGCTCCGCCATCCATCGGTCGAAGAAGTCGAGACCGCGCCTGCTCATGTGGCCATAAGCGCGCGAAGAACATTAGGTTCCGCTGATACGGACTGAGGTCCCATTCGCCGGCGCATTGGTCCATCGCGTGAAACCTAAGCCCTGCGATCTCATTAGGGCTGGGCTGACGAGCAATCAGTCCCTTCATCGTCAGTCGGCTGGATCGCCCGTCACCTGCCCGCAGGTGGCGGGCATCCGAAGAAAGAACAGGGGCTGGGGACAGAGGTGGATAATGTCGATTTCCGAGGAGTTGCGGGACGTGAGTCTTCGCTATGAATGCCCAAATTGCCACCGGCCGATCATCAGGAACGGTTCATGGTTCAAGGCGGTGAGCACCTTCCATTGCGACGCCTGCAAGGCCAAGCTCAGGCTTGGCTATTCGGCCAAGCTGGCGCTTTTCGAACGCCACGGCAAGGCGGCGTGACCTATGCGGATGAGTTCGCGCGAACCTTTTCGCAAGGCGCAGCTTCCCTTCCGGGAGCGGCTCGAGGTGGCCGCAAACGACAACGGCGCGCTCCGCCACCGCGATCTTCCCAAGCTCGTCCCGGCCGATGAGGGTCTTGCAAGGACCGCCGTGAAAGCCGAGCGGATGGGCATTGCGACGGCGGTCGGCATAGCCATCAGCCTTTTCATCGGGCCGGTGGTGTTCACGTGCCTGATGTTGGGCGTGTGGAACGCGGCGCTGGACAGCAACGGAGACAAGCATGGTCGAGACTTCCAGGATCCTGGAAACCAAGGTGGCGGGCTTGCAAGACAGGCTGAGGGAAGCCAACCTCAGCATGGATGACATGCTGGCCTTTCAAAGGGTCGCGGACGTGCTGGACAATGGCCATGGCGGCATCGACGTCGACGACCTGATCGCGCTTTCGTTTGTGGTGCCGGAGGAGGGTTGAGGCTTAGACGAGTCTGCCTAACTGGCTGGGGGATAGGTGGTCAGGCCTACTCGCTCTTTCCTCACTGCCCTACGCTAATAGTGCTCCTAGACTAGTATTTTGCTCGGCGGCGACCTCTCGGTTGACCAGAATGTGGAGGTCTTGCGTAATTCCAGCGACGAGCGGTTAGCCCCCTTTGGACAAACCATCTAATGGCGTCCGAGGGTATGGTCTTCTCCCTCACCTTAGCCGCGTCGACAAACCAGGACCGGGAAACAGCCGCGAGAACGGCATAGCCGTCGATACGTCCAGGTAGCAAACACCAAAGCTTTCCTTGCATTTCCCTAGGTGATCCGTCCGGGACATCGAAGCCTTCGAAATCGAACAGAACCGGCTTTGTGCAGTTGAGCCAAACAGCAGGCAGACACCTCTCAGGGCTACGCGTGATGAAGAGGTTTTTTGCAAGGGGCACACTGAACAGGTTTCCCGCCAGAAACCGCTTCCGGTCGTTCTTTAGGCGCATCCCATCCACGATCCAGATCATGTTCCGATAAAAAGCCTCACGTGCAGTTCTCTCTTGTGCAGGCAAGTGGGAATGCTGGAACTCAATCACCTGGCCTTGTCGGGTCATCACATCCGCGACGCGCTTCTCGCCGTTGGCATCGTGCCGAATGATTTCCTGCCATTCCGGGGGAAACTGATCCTTCCAGCTGCGGTGCCAGAGAGTTTCTGGCTCTCGCCAAGGATCGCAATTCCAGTTGCCGTGATGAGCCCAATGCCACACGCGTTGTGTTCCGCACTTTGCGATCATGGGCTGCGAACAGACTATGCAGCAGCCTGACAGTGTGGGGGCCGCCTCACTTCGTTCGTCATTCACCAATGCAAACCGCGCGACCTCTCCACAGTTCGCGGCTGTCCTCGTTGCAAGGCGCCGCTGATTTCTGCGAGGAGTGTTTCGGCAGCGTAGCCGGTCATAACCTGGCGCTGGTTCTTCTTATCGTCGACGTAAGGGGCAAACCCACTGTCGGTTATCGTGCGACTGTCCTCAATGCCCGGCGTCGCTTCTTCTCAAGGCTTAGATTGATTTTATTGATTTGGCCTACCAGGTCAATGCTAATATTCCACACATTGCTGAATAGGCAGAGGATCGACTATAGACATTGGCCTTAGTCTGCCTGAATCAGCATCAGCCACACGAACCGCAGCATACCCGCCCGTGGCGGACAGCATAGCTGCCGATGCATTTCGCATTGCCAGGGAATGGAACAGATGGGACCTCCGGACCTGCCTCTTGAGGCGGTAGCGACCTGTTTCTCTCTAATGCGGATACCGACGAAATACTCGGCAATGAAAGCCGGCAGTTAGCCCACTACCGGGCAGACGTAACTGGCGTATTTCTTGCGAACTGCCGCTCAACGATCATCGATCAGGGTGGGCGTTCGTGCTCACACCCCCAGCGTCGGCTCCGTATTCACCTCAAGCGCCTCTTCCGCCTCGTCCTCCTCGCCGAGCACCTCGCCATGCACGCCGAGCGCGCGGCCGATCCAGATCGGATCGACCAGGTGGTCGCGCTTGGGGTTGGTGGTGTTGGGGTGGATGAGGATGCTCAAGCCGCCATGGTTCAGCATCAGCCAGGGAACCAGCGTGGCGAAGATCTCGGTGGCGAAGGAGACCTGGTACATGGCCTGCTCATGCGGGCCGACCGGCTCGTCGCGCCAGTTGCCGAGCCGCACGCGGAAACGCTCGGCGATGCGCTCGCGCAGCCATTCGGCCTGCCGGCGCTGCGCCGCATCGCCGTAATAGATGTGGGCGTGATAGCTGGCGATCTCCGAAAGCGGTCTCGGATTATGTGGCATGGCGTCGTTCATCGCGATGCTCCGCTCCCCGGCGGTCTCGGATTATGTGGCATGGCGTCGTTCATCGCGATGCTCCGCTCCCCGGTGGTTCCAGTCTGTCGTGCGGAACTCTAGGCGGTTCTTCGGTTCATGGAAACGGCGAGCCGCTCTACAGACTGTTCAGTGTGGGCGCCGCTGGCCGTAATCGCAGACGGCCGGCCCCGCTCCGTCTCGGCGCTGCGCGCCGAGCCACCTCTCCCCACTTCGTCTACGGCATGCACAATTTTCCAAGCGACTGGTCTTCGGCGATGGCGTGCATGGCAGCTTGGCGCATGCATTGTCTTATGTAGCGCTGGTCGACCCCCACTCCGTCTCGGCTTCGCCGAGCCACCTCTCCCCCGATCGACGGGGGAGAGGAAAGGCGCCAAGCTTTTTGCCGTCAACGCCCGTCCAGCAACACTCCCTTCCTTTCCCTCCGGAGGGGGGAAAGGTGGCGCTGCGAAGCAGCGACGGATTGGGGGAACTACATGGCAATGAAGCTTCGGCCTGATCAGTCGCGCCAGTCACAGACGATGTGCGCATAGCGTGGCGCTTTGCGGGGTGCGAGGAACGCAGGCTTGCGAAGTGCGCACGGAGTGAGGAAGCGCTGCCGGCGATTACGCACAACGTCAGAGTGCCCCTACCCCTTAACCCCATTCGGCCCGCTCCCCCACAGCGCGCGCTGGAACAGCCCGCGCTTCCGCTTCCTCGACACCAGCTCCACATCGCTCACCAGCCGCGCTCCGCCCTCACGCCTCTCCAGCGTGATCTTTCGCGTGTGGAACGCTTCCAGCTCGGCGCGGTGGGCGACGCTGATGATGGTGACCCTCGGCAGTGCCTGGATCACCGTCTGCATCATCTTGTCCTGGCTCTTCTCGTCCAGCGCCGAGGTCGCCTCGTCGAGCACGACGATGTCCGGCGCATGCAGCAACAGGCGGGCAAAGGCCAGGCGCTGCTTTTCGCCACCGGACAGCGTCTGGTCCCAGGGCGCCTCCTCCTCCAGCCGGTTCTTCAAATAGCCGAGACCGACCTTGTCGAGGGCGGCGTCGATCTCTTTCGTGTTCCAATTGTCGGCGGCGGCGGGATAGGCGCTGGCGCGGCGCAGCGTGCCGGACGGGATATAGGGGCGCTGCGGCAGCATGAAGAGGCGCTTGCCCGGGTGGAAATCGACGCTGCCGCTGCCCCAAGGCCACAGGCCGGCGATGGCGCGCACCAGCGTCGACTTGCCGGTGCCGGATTCGCCCGAAACCAGCACGCGCTCGCCGGGCTGGATCTCCACCTCGGTTTCCTTCACCACCGAGGTGCCGTCGTCGAGCGTCACGCAAAGATTTCTGAGGCTGAGCATGGCGCCGTCCTCGGTCTCGCCGCGCCGGATGCGGCCGAGCCGGTCGCTCTTCTCCGCGCGCTCCAGCCCGTCGAGCGACATCATCAGCGAGGCGATGCGGTGGGCCGAGGCGTTCCAGTCGGCGAGGCGCGGATAATTGTCGACCAGCCAGCCGAACGCGCCCTGCACGAGGGCGAAGGCGGAGGCCGCCTGCATGACCTGCCCAAGGCTCATCGAGCCGTCGAGGAATTTCGGCGCGCATAGCAGCACCGGCACGACCGGCGCGAACAGGCTGGAGCCTTGCGAGACGAGCGTGGTGCGCATGTGCTGGCCGGTGAGCCGCGCCCAGCGGCCGAGCACGCCGGCGAAGGTGCGGTCGATGCCGGCATTCTCCTCTTCCTCGCCGCCGAGCAGCGCGATGCTTTCGCCGTTCTCGCGCACACGCGTCAGCACGTAGCGGAACTCGGCTTCGGCCTGGTTCTTGTCCTCGGAAAGCTGGACGAAGCGGCGGCCGATGGCGAACATCGAGGTCGAGGTGATCGCGGCATAGATGACCGCGGTGACGACGAGGAAGCCGGGCACGGTGATGGTGGAACCGCCGAGCGAAAAGCTCAGCGCGCCGCCGATGGTCCACAAGACGACGATGAAGGTCGAGGCCGACAGGAAGGCGTTGAGGACCCCGGCGACGAAATCGACGGGCGATTCAGTCGCGATGCGCAAATCCTCGGTCAGGCGGGCCTCGGGGTTGGCGTGGTCGCCCTTGACGAGGTTGAGCTGGTAGTAGCGGCCACTGGCCAGCCAGCGCTGGATGACCGCCGTGGTCAGCCAGGAGCGCCAGCGGCGCTGCATGGTCATGCGCAGATAGACCTGGGCGACCACCAGGCTGATGCTGCCGGCGACCAGCGGCAGGAAAATGGCGCTCAACCAATAGACGGTGTGCGCGTCGCGCTGCTCGATGGCGTCGAAGATCGCGCGGTTCCAGCGGTTGATACCGTATTGAAACCCGACATTGACGCAGATCAGCGTGAGCAGCCCGATGGTCAGCGGCCAGGCGAGCCTGTCGCCATGCAAACCCCAATAGCCGCGCCCGCTGATCCAGAAGCGCCGCAACAGATATTTCTTGCGCGCCCGCTCGGCCTCTTCGGGCGAAAGCGCGGGACCGGGCTCGATCGCCGCCGGCGGCGGCGACCCGGCATGGCCAATGGCCTCCGGCGCAGCATCGGCGGTTGACGGCCGCTTTTCGGGCGCGTTCTTGTCGGTCGAAGGCCGTGCCCTCTCCCGCTGGGCCCTCTCTTGCTGCGCCTTTTCTTCTCTCGGCTTGTCTTCCTGCGGCCTGTCTTCCAGCGCCTTGTCCGGGCGTTGCTTGGGCGCGCCACGCGGTTTCGGCTGGCGCGCCTTCTCATGGCGCGACTTCGCCGGAGGCGGCTTGCTTGCGCCGCGCTGCGTGGCGCTGTCAGCCGGTCTCGGTTTGGGCTTGGCCGGGGGCATCGCGCCACAACGGCCCAAAAATCAAAAAGTTTCATGCGGGGCCGCCCTTCGCGGCTACCCTGTTCTTCCGCCGCCGGTTGCCTGCCGCCCTTGCCGGTGGTCGATCAGGCGGCGTTGCCGCTCCGGGGCGTGCGCCGCGGCTCGAAAAGGGCCTCGGTGGCGGACCTGCCGGTCGCGTCGAAGGCGAGCGCATCGCGCATGGGGAGCGCGGCCGAGAAAAGATAGCCCTGCCCAATCACGCAGCCCAGCGAGCGCAGGATCATGCGGTCGGCGTCGGTCTCGACGCCCTCGGCCATCACCTCGATGCCCAGCGTCCGGCCGAGGCCGATCACCGCCTCGACCAGGGCCTGGTCCTCGACGGATTTCGCCAGGTCGCGAACGAAATCCTTGTCGATCTTGATCTTGCGGATGCGGCTGTCCTTGAGTGAAACCAGGGTCGAGAAGCCGGTGCCGAAATCGTCGAGCACGATCGATATGCCCGCATCCGCCAGGCGCCCGACCTTCTCGTCGACCCTGTCGCGGTCGACCGGCGCCTCCTCGGTGATCTCGATCTCGAGCATCGCGGCAGGCACATCCTTGGCCTTCAGGCCGTCGAGGATCATGTCGTCGACATTGCCGGCCTCGAGCTCGCGCGGCGAGAGGTTCATCGCGACGCGGACATCTCTACGCCCGTGTTTCACCAGCTCGCCGATCATGGCGCAGCAATTGAGGAACACCGTCTCGGTCAGAAGCGAAAGCAGCCCGGTTTCGCGCGCGGCGGTGACGATCTCGGGCGGCGAGATGGCGCCGTGGACATCGTGATGCCAGCGCAGCAGCGCCTCGAAACCGACGACGGCGTTGGTGTCGAGCCGCACCAGCGGCTGGAACCAGGAGCAGAGGGCGCCGGCTTCGATGGCGCCGCGCAGGTCGCGCTCGATGCGGTTCTTGCGTTCCAGTGCGGCGTCCAGCCCGGCGTCGAAGAGACAATATTCGTTCCTGCCGCCGCGCTTGGCCGCGTAGAGCGCGAAATCCGCCTTGAGCAGCATCTCCGTCAAACCCGGCTTTTCCGACTGGTAGATGCCGATCGAGGCGCCGACGCGCACCGAATTCAACTGCGGATCCGGATTGGCGATGGCCGCGATGATGGCGGATGCAAGCTCGCCGGCCGCTTGCCGCGACCTGCCGGCGGAGAAAAGCAGCACAAACTCGTCGCCGCCGATGCGCGCGATCGTGGCACCTTGCGGGGCGTGGTCCTCTATCCGGCGCGCCACCTTGACCAAAAGGTCGTCGCCGATGTTGTGGCCATAGGTGTCGTTGACGGATTTGAAGCCGTCGAGGTCGATCAGCATGGCCACGAACGGGCCGTCGGAGAGCCCGAGCTTGGCGATCGCCTGCTCCAGCCCATAGCGGTTGAGCAGATTAGTCAGCGGGTCGCGCCTGGAGTTGCGCTCCATCTCGGCGGCGAATTCGCGCGCCTCGTATTTGAGACGGCTCGTCTCGCGGAAGCGGGATTGCCCGAGCAGCGCGCTCCTGATCATGCCGCCAAGGAAAAGCAGGATGGTGAAGGCGAGCACGTAATTTTCAACGCCACCCTTGGCAAGCACGCAGCCGGCGGCGGTGAGAAGCGGCAGGGTGATGAAATTGATCGAAGCCGGCGCATAGCAGGTGCCGTAGGTGACCGAACCGGCCGAAATGCCGGCAAGCACGATGAGATAGAGCGGCGCCTGGCTGGTCGTATATCCGTCGCTCAGCAGCGCCAGAAACGACCAGGCGACGCCCGAGGCAAGCGCCATCCGGCCATAAAGGGAAAGCCGGGCGTCGACCGCCCCCGGCCCGTCGTCGGCGGCGCCCGATTGGGCGACGGCAAGCACCACGCGCGCGCCGTTGATCAAGGCGATCGCCAGGAACCACAGCACGGCGGCAAGGCCGCCGCCGGACAGGAGTTGCACCGCCAGGATCAGCGCCGAGAGCACCGTACCGACGGGCATCGAGATGAAGACGCCCTTGCTCAGATCCGCAAGCTGGTCGCGCAGGATGCCGGCTTCCACGGCTTCGCTCCTTCCCTCGGAAGAGGGACCCGCCACCAGCCGCTCGTCATGCCTTTTCATGTCTCTAATGGGTAGGCGAGCGGAATGAAAATCGTGTTAAGGATTTCAGCGGTTTACGTGGCATTTCTCGATTGAGTCTGGCGGATGCCGGGAGCTGGGAGAAAAACCGGGCGGCGGCTCCGTATCAAGACGGGACCATCGGGCGACGGTTCTGAACATTTGCGGAGCGCCTTCGCCCGATCAGCCGCAACCTGCCGCAGGTGAAGGTGGGAGATAGCAGCATTGATTTTGCGGGGCCCGATGGCCTATCCGAATTGATCGCCATGGCACGGCGCGAGAAAAAACCTATCGTGTTTGTGTGACGGGAAAAGCCCAATCGGAGTCTCAGTCCATGACGCTGACCAACCGCGATCTCATCGAACTCACCGAATGGCGACGCAAGCTGCACCGCCAGCCGGAAATCTCGAATGAGGAAGAGAAGACCGCCAGGGAGGTGGTGAACTTCCTCGCCGATACCGGGCCGGACAAGGTGCTGACGGGGCTCGGCGGTCACGGCGTGGCGGCGGTCTATGACAGCGGACAGGCCGGACCGACGGTGCTGTTCCGCTCGGAACTCGACGCGCTGCCGATCGAGGAGCTTTCGGGCGTCGAGCATAGCTCTCAGGTGCCGGGCAAGTCGCATATGTGCGGCCATGACGGACACACCGCGATCCTGGCCGCGCTCGGCCGCCAGTTCGGGCGCGACAGGCCGGCGCGCGGGCGCGTCGTCCTGATGTTCCAGCCGGCGGAGGAAACCGGCAACGGCGCGGCCGGGGTCGTGGCCGATCCGCGCTTCTCCGAGATCGCGCCGGACTTCGCGTTTTCGCTGCACAATCTGCCGGGCGTGCCGTTCGGCGAGGTGCGGCTGAAAGCCGGCACCGTCAACTGCGCCTCGCGCGGCATGCGCATCGTGCTTGAAGGCAAGACCGCGCATTCCTCGATGCCGGAAACCGGCGTCTCGCCGATGCCGGCGGTGAGCGAACTGATGCCGGCGCTGCCCGCGCTCGGGCGCGGCACCTTCACTGATGAGGATTTCGGCATGGTGACCGTCACCCATTGCGCGATGGGGCAAGCCGTGTTCGGCATCGCGCCCGGCTATGCGGAAGTGTGGGCGACGCTGCGCACCCGCCGCGACGAGCGCATGGCCGAGCAGGTCGCCGCCGCGGAGGCGCTTGCCGCAAAGATCGCCGCGAAGCACGGCCTCTCGGTGCGCTTCGACTATCACGAAATCTTCCTCGCCAGCGTCAACGCGCCGGACGCGGTCGAGCATCTCAACCGCGCGCTCGACGAGGAAGGCGTTGCGCGCAGCGAGAAGGCGCTACCGATGCGCGCCTCGGAGGATTTCGGCATTTTCGGCCACAATGCCAAATCGGCGATGTTCTTCCTCGGGGCGGGTGAAAAACACCCTTCCCTGCACAACCCCGACTATGATTTCCCTGACGACCTGATCCCGATCGGTTCGCGGATCTTCATGCGAACGGCGCGCAACCTGCTTGGATGACAGAACGCCTGCGATAGCCTCTCCGGTTGACGTCTACCACCATGCCAGCTGACACTCGTTGTGCTCCAGATTTCTTCGCGCGCGATGCCCTCGCGGTGGCACGCGCGCTGATCGGCGCCAGGCTTGGGTTCGCCGGTGTCGGCGGCATCATCGTCGAGACCGAGGCATACCGGCCCGATGATCCCGCATCGCACAGCTTTCGCGGCCGCACGCCGCGCAACGCGCCGATGTTTGGCGCGCCGGGCGACGCCTACGTCTATCGTTCCTACGGGCTGCATTGGTGCCTGAACGCGGTGTGCCTGCCGGGCAGCGCGGTGCTGATCCGGGCGATCCAGCCGCAATCCGGCATCAGCAAGATGCGCGAGCGGCGCGGCACCGACAACGACCGGCTGCTCTGCTCCGGTCCCGGCAAGCTTTGCCAGGCGCTCGGCGTCGACGCCTCGCATAACGGGCTCTCGCTCACCGCGCCGCCCTTCGAATTCGCCCATTCCGATGCCGATGCGGCCGCGATCCTCGTCGGCCGCCGGATCGGCCTCACCAAGGGCGTGGAAGCCGAGTGGCGTTTCGGCCTCGCCGGCTCGGCCTATCTCAGCCGCAAGTTTTGAGCCGCAACCTTATCCGTTCCCTGCCCCTGTCATGGATCATTCGCGGCCAGCGCGCGTTTGAAGGCAGATGACGGAGGACCAGACAATGGCGACCGACAAATACGAACGCATCAAGCGCCGCGCCTATGAGATCTGGCAACGCAGCGGCGAAGCGAGTGGCAAGGACGAAGAGCACTGGCATCAGGCTCGCGAGGAAATCGAGCGCGAGGACAATGGGTTGGGCGAACAGCCGGGTGCTGCGATGCCCGGCGCGGTCACGATACCGGCCGGCCAGCCGGACCCGGTGGCGGCCGAGGGGCTGGCGCGCAAAGCCTTAGAGAATCGCCCGGCCGACGACGATCCGGCGCCGAAGAAGCGCAGCCGGCGCAAAGGCTGAGCCGGCCATGGTCAAAAATGTCGAACAGGCGTTGGACGACGCGTTGCTGGCCATGCGCATGCTGCGCAAGTCGATCGCTGATCACGGTCATCTGGAAGCGATGGCCGATCTGGATGCCGTGATGGAAACCGCGATCGCCGCGGCGGAGCAAAAACGCACCGACATCGAGCGGAGAAAGTGGACATGAGCAGCGATCCGGCCGCGGTTCTCGGCGGACGGACCGTCCTGTCTCAGCCGCGGGCTCAAACTTCCCTGCTGTCGAAGAGGAACATCTGGACGCCCGATTCATCGGGCGCGTAAAGCCGGCGGTCGGCCCCGGCCGCCTTTCCCTCCGGGCTTGCGAGCCCCTTTTTCATCGCTTCGAGATCGTCAAAATAAAGCGTCCCGATCAGGTAGACGTCGGATGGTCCGGCGACCACCGTGATCGGCCCCTGGCTGACCTCGTATTTCCTCAGACCCGGGATCTTCCTGGCCAGCGGTACGTGCGTCTCGAAATAATGCTTGTCGAACGCTTCCGCGTCAGCCGGCTGCTTGTAGATTACGACCATTCCAGCCATAGCGGTTCTCCTTTTTCGCGGCGGACGAAGCAAAGACGAAACCGCGGATGGGAACGGAACGAGGCGCTGAAAAAGAATCCGGAAACCGCAGCTCGAGGAAGGCGATAGCAGCTATCCGGTCCTTCCATCCGCTTTTGAGCCGCCTCGCTTGTGCGAAGACACGTTCTGTGTAGTCTCCGCCCTAAATTAGCAGGGACTCAAACGATGAGAATTGCGGCGGTCGTCGCGCTGAGCGCGGCAGTGGCTGGATGCGTTTCCTCTCCGGTCGACTATGGCGCCTCGCTTTCGCAGCAGGATCCGAAATGGGCATCGCCGCAATGCCAGCAGGCCCGTACTGCCGCCGCTGATTATGCCCAGCGCGAGAAGGACCATCCCGGCTGGGGATTCGGGGTTCTGCTTGGGCCTTACAGCATGGGGATGGTTGCGGCGGTGAAGGAGCATGAGCAGCAACGGCGGCGGCTTCTCGCTCGCCAGATGCATCTGCAGTGCTCAAGCCAGCCGCTGCCGAAGGAACTCGATTTCGATCCGGCAACCTACGCGCCCAAGAAAACGCATTATCCGTAGGCGGGGGACCGCGCGTTCCGGTTTACTCCGGCCGCTCCGCCGCAGACTTGCGATCAAATGTATAAGTGAGGATCGCCACGCCCGTCGCTGTCGCGATCTGGCCGGACAGCTTCAGTGTCGAGGGCGCCTGTCCAGGCTCGAAAAGACACGAGCCTGCGCCCAGCACCAGCGGGTGGACCATCAGCACCAGCTCATCGACAAGCCTGTGCCGCATCAGGGCGCGCAACAGCTTGCCGCTGCCGAACAGGACAAGCGTCTTATCGTGACCCTGCTTGAGCTCGCGCACGGCTTCGGCGGCATCGCCGGCAAGCAGCGTCGAATTTTCCCAGCGCGCTTGATACGCGGAGTCGTGCGAGGCGACGAACTTCTGCGCCCCGGTCAGCGCCCGGGTCATCGGACTGGCTGGCTGCCTGACGACCCAGCCTTCGTACAGGTCTTCATAGGTCGTGCGGCCGACAAGCAGCGACCAGCCTCCGGCCATGGCGCGCCCGATGACCTCCTGCATCTTCGGGTCGCTCCCAGGAATCCCCCAGCCGCCATGTTCGAAACCGTTGCGCGTGTCTTCATCGGCACGCGCCGGCGCCTGGAAGACACCATCCAGCGTCAGGTGCTCGATGGCGACGATCCTTGCCATTTCAGCCTTCGCTCCACGCTTTCAGCAGCGGCCCGTCGCCGCCGAAGAGCGGATCCTTGTCGGGCCGGCCGACCTTCGGGATGGTGCGCAGCGCCTCGGCATGCTGCTCCGGACTGCGACACAGATCATATGTGCCGAAAGGCGGATAGGCGCCGACCACCAGAAGGTCAGCCGAGCCGGACAGGCGTTGGTGGCCAGTGCCTGCCGGCAGAACCGCCACGTCGCCGGCCTTGACCTCCAGCACCTTGCCCTTGTCGCCGCCGAAGCGGACCTCGGCGGCGCCGCGCGCGATGCCCAGAACCTCGTGGATGCGCGAATGGTAATGGACGAAGCCGTAGATGCCGTTGCGCCAGCTGTCGCCCCAGCCATTGGCGCCGAAAATATCCTCGAAGACGGCAGCCGGATCGACGTCGTCCGGCAACGGCACCGCGCCGGGATAGACGAGCATCGGCCAGCGCGGATGGTTGGGCACCAGCCCGTCATCGGCGAACCGGAAGGTGAGAGGCTCCTGTTTGTCGATGGGTTGCGCCATCTTTGCCGCTCCTGCAATTTTACCGTCTGATCTAACAGCTTGTTGCGCGTTTTGCTCCGGTCCGTCCAAGGAGATCACGATGACTGCATTTCGCCTTTCGACAATCGGCTTTCTTGCCTCAGCGCTCGCGTCGGCCCTTTTCGCTGCCGCCGGCGTCGGCGCTATGGCGGCGCCCGCATCCGCTACGCCGGCCGCGACCGCTAACGCGACGCTCGCGCAGAACCTCTACAAGCTCTGCCGCCAGATGAAGAACGACGACACGGTCCGCCCCTATTCGCACGAGCTTTACGGCGGTACGGTCAAGGCGTTCAAGAAGCTGTTTCCAGACGCAAAGGACACGCCGGCGGAATCGGAACTGCAGACGCAGGCCAATTACCGCTGCATGAACGGCAAGGTGCTGGCCTGCTTCGTCGGGGCTAACCTGCCCTGCGCGAAAATGAACGCGGCGCGCGACAATCCCGGCGCGGACGAGTTCTGCAAGACCAACCCGAATGACGACGCCGTGCCGGCTTTCGCGACGGGACACGACGCCGTCTATGCCTACAAATGCCGGAACGGCAAGGCGGTGGTGACCGGCGAATCTTGGGTGCTCGACAAGCGCGGCTTCGCCAAAAAATTGTGGGCAGTGGTTCCAGAGCGCTGAAACGGTTCAGCGCCCGACCGGCGCCTAGACCTCGAGCATGACCTTGACGGCGCGGCGTTCGTCCATCGCGCGGTAGCCTTCGGCGACCTCGGCCAGCGGCAGCTTGAGGTCGAAGACCCTGCCGGGCTTGATGCGGCCTTGCAGCACGCGCTCCATCAGGTCGGGAAGGAAGCGGCGCACCGGCGCGGGGCCGCCCAGCATGCGCTTCTGACCGAAGAACAGTCTCTGGCCGTCGAAGCTTACGCCATGCGGCACGCCGACATAGCCGACGGTGCCGCCGGGCCGCGAGCAGGCCAGCGCCTGGTCGAAGGATTCTCCCGTGCCGACGCATTCCAGCACCGAATCCGCGCCGACGCCCTTGGTCAGTTCCTTGATGCGCGCAATGCCTTCCTCGCCACGTTCGGCCACGATGTCGGTGGCGCCGAACTCGCGGGCAAGCTTTTGGCGGCTGTCGTGCCGGCTCATGGCGATGATGCGTTCGGCGCCCATCTCCTTGGCTGCCAGCACGCCCATCAGGCCGACCGCGCCATCGCCGACGACCACCACCGTCGATCCCTCGCGAACCTCGGCGGCATCGGCGGCGTACCATCCGGTGCCCAGGACGTCCGAAACCGCCAACAGGTCGGGGATAAGCTCGGCCGGCGGAACCTCGGACGTCGCCACCAGCGTCCCATCGGCCAGCGGCACGCGGGCGTAAGGCGCCTGGGCGCCGCTCATGAACTCGCGCTGCTCGCAGGACGACTGGAAGCCGAAGCGACAATGCGGGCAGGTGTTGTCGGAGAGGCAGAAGGAGCCGACGACGAACTGTCCGGGGCGAACCGCACGCACTTCGCTGCCCACCTCGACGACGATGCCGCAATACTCATGACCCATGTGCTGCGGGCCCTCGACCGGCTGCAGTCCGCGATAGGGCCATAGGTCCGAGCCGCAGATGCAGCTCGCCGAGAGCTTGATGATGGCATCGGTCGGGCGCAGGATTTTCGGGTCGGCGACTTCCTCGCAGCGGATGTCGCCCGGCTTGTGAAGAATGGTTGCGAGCATTTTTTGCTTTCCTTTTTCGTCGATCGGTCAGGCGCCGTAATCGGCGTCGCTGACATGTTCCAGCCAGTCCACGACCTTGCCGTCCTTGACCTCCTGGAGGGCAATGTGGGTCATGGCGGTTTCGGGGGACGCGCCGTGCCAGTGCTTTTCGCCGGGCGCGAACCAGATGACGTCGCCCGGCCGGATCTCCTCGACCGGGCCGCCCTCGCGCTGCACGCAGCCGAGGCCGGAGACGACGATCAGCGTCTGTCCCAGCGGATGCGTATGCCAGGCGGTGCGGGCGCCGGGCTCGAAGGTGACCTGCGCGCCCTGCACGCGCTCGGCGTCGAAGGGATTGAAGAGCGGATCGATCCGCACCGTCCCGGTGAACCAACTTGCCGGACCCTTGCCGGAAGGCCTCGAGCCTGCGCGAAGAATGTCCATGATGATCTCCTGTGCGTCCTCAGATGCGTTCCATGTGAAGCGGGAACTCGCCGCGTACGTGCAGCGCCTGTTCGCCCTCGTCGAAGCGGCCGAGCCTGATAAGCCCGGGATGGCGGTAGTCGGCGTAGAACATCGCCAGGTTGCCCCAGGGCACGAAATAGCAGAGGTCGTACGGCCGCTCGTTGCCGAACGGACCGCTGCCCTCCTCGGTCAGCTTGCGCGGCAGGTAAGCGATCTTTTCATTGTGGGCGTAGTCGCCGATGGTGAGATGGAGCGGCAGCATGGAAAAGAAATCCCGGGCCGAAGGATTGTCGTAGAGCATGGCCGACATGGCGCGGCCGTCGAACGTCATCCTGATCCTCATGTCGGTCGGCTCCTGGTTGGCGGGGCCCCTGCCCTGTTGGCTGTTGGCCGGCCGCGGCGAGACCATGGCTGCAAGCGCCGCGCAGAGCAGCGTTCGCCGGCTGATCGGTTGTCGCTTCATCAATGGCTGCTCCGGCGTGTTGTCGCCGCGGCGGCAAACAGCGCCGACCCCAGAAGCAGCACGGCGCCGAGCGCGAACGGGCTCCACCAGCTGGCCGCGTCGAACAGCAGCCCGCCCGCGAAGGCGCCGAAGGTGATGGCGAGTTGGATCAGCGCGACCTGCAGCCCGCCTCCCGCCTCGAGATCGTTGGGGATCAGTTTGGCCATCCAGGTGTTCCAGGCGACGGGGATCGGCGTGGTGAACAGACCCCAGGCGGTCAGCAGGGTCGCGGTCGCGATGGCGAACGGGCCGAGCGCGATCAGCAACAACGCGATGAGCGCCAGAACCGCCGGCAGACCGACCAGTACGGCTGCGAGATGCGACCGGAGCAGGAACCCGACCACCGACGTGCCGACCAGGCCTGCAAGCCCCAGCCCGAGCAGGACCATGGACAGCGTGTTGACGTCGAGGCCGGTGACGCCTTCGAGGAAGGGGCGCAGATAGGTGGAGAGCGCGAACTGGCCCATGAAGGCGAGCGTGGTGGCGGCCATGCCGATAGCGAAGACGCGATTGCCGAGCAAGCCACACATCTTGCCCACCGAGGCCTGTTCGCCGGCGGGCATTTTCGGCAGGACGGCAAGCTGCCAGACGATCGCAAGGAGGCCGATCGGAACGACGATGAAGAAGGCGCCGCGCCAGCCGATCAGGCTGCCGAGGAAACTGCCGAGCGGCGGCGCGATGACCGAGGCGAAGGCCGTCCCGCCCTGCAGCAGGGCGATCGCCTTGGGCAGGTCCGCGCCAGGCACGATGCGCGCCAGGATGGCGGTCGACAGAGACCAGAAGCCGCCGATCGAAACGCCGATCAGGCCCCGGCCGAGCATGAAGACCAGGTAGTTCGGCGCGAAGGTGATCGCCAGGCCGGAGACCACGAGGACGGCGGTGTAGAGAAGCACGACCGTGCGCCGGTCCAGCCGCGACAAGAGCGCATTGCCGAACAGGCTGGTTAGGACCGCGAAGAGACCCGAGACAGAGATCGCCTGACCGGCCTGCCCCTCGGAGATGGCGAGCTCATTGGCGATGGGGGTCAGCAGGCTGACCGGCATGAACTCCGAGGCCACCAGCACGAAGGTGAGCAGCGACAGACACGCCACCGCCGCCCAGGCGCTCGGTTCTTTCACCAGTTGGGCTTTCGCCAATTGGCGGTCGTAGGTCGTATCCATGTGCCGCGGCTCGTCGCCGAGCCCTCCAATCATTTCGCTGGCGGCTATATAAACCACCGGCACTATCCAGATTAGCCGTTGCAATCTGCATGGACTTATCCATTCTTGATATGAATTGGCGAGTGGAGGCCAAGAGCCGCCACGGCTTGAGGGAGCGGCGGAGCTAGGATTTGTCCCATGCAGCGCGAGGATCTGAAGGACTTGCTGTGGTTCCTGACGGTTGCTAGGGAGCGCAGCTTCACCAGGGCGGCGGCCGAGCTAGGCACGTCGCAATCGACGCTCAGCCATACGATCAAGCAATTGGAGGCGCGGCTCGGCGTACGGTTGCTCACCCGCACGACGCGCAGCGTAGCGCCGACGGAAGCGGGCGAGCGGCTCTACCAGTCGCTCGTCCCGCGATTCGAAGGCATAGAGTCCGATCTTTCGAGCCTGGTGGCCTTCCGCGACAGGCCCGCGGGCACGGTGCGCATCACGCTGTCCGACCATGCGCTGCGCATGATCGTCTGGCCGAAGCTCGAGCCGGTGTTGCGCGACTATCCCGACCTGCGTGTCGAACTCTATAGCGACAACGGCATGCGCAACATCGTCGAGGAGCGTTTCGACGCCGGCGTGCGCCTTGGCGAGAGCGTCGACCGCGACATGATCGCGGTGCGAATCGGGCCGGACTGGCGGCTGGTGGCCGTCGCTTCGCCGGACTATTTTTCGCGCCGCCCGGTTCCGAAAATTCCGCAGGACCTCGTCGGGCACGATTGCATCAGCCTGCGGCAGGCCACCTTCGGCGGACTCTATGCCTGGGAGTTCGAGAAGAAGGGCCGCGAGATCAGGGTCCGGGTGCACGGCCAGCTGACCTTCAACACCACTATTCCCATGGTCGACGCAGCACTGCATGGCCACGGCATCGCTTACATCCCGGAAGACCTCGTCAGGCAGCACGTGGCCGAGGGGCGGCTCAGGCTCGTGCTCGACGACTGGAGCGCGCCCTTCCCGGGCTACCACCTCTACTACCCAAGCCGGCGCCAGCTCTCGCCGGCCATGACGGTGATCGTCGACGCGTTGCGGCATCGCAGTTGAGGCGGCGCGGTGGAGAGGCCGACCCGGCTAACGCCGGGACGCGCATCGCAGGCCGAAACTCGACAATGCGCAAGATAAAGACGCTTGACTCATCCTCTCCATTACCGACAAGTTACGTTGTCAGACATCTTACATACGAGAGGGAGGTTTCGTGAGGAGATTTATCGCTTGTTTCGCGCTGGCTGCCGGCGCGCTCGCATTCGCGTCGGCAGCGTGGTCGGGAGAAACCCTGGATCGCGTCACAACCAAGAAGGCCATGGTGGTCGCGACCAACAGCGGCTGGCCGCCGCAGAGCTTTCTCGACGAGAGCAACCAGTTGGTCGGTTTCGATATCGACGTCTCGAAAGAGATCGCCAAACGGCTCGGTGTCGAGGTCAGCTTCGAGACGCCCGATTGGGCGACCATGACCGGCGGCCACTGGCAGGGCCGCTATGATCTTGGCGTCGGCTCGGTGACGCCGACCAAGGCCCGGGCCAGGGTGATCGATTTCGCCGGCATCTATTATTACAGCCCTTATGTTTATGTGGTCCACAAGGATAGCAAGGCAAAATCGGTGAACGATCTGAACGGCAAGGTGATCGGCGTCGAGACCGCCACCACGTCGGAAGATTTCATCCGCCGCCAATTGGAGATCGACGCTCCCGGCCTTCCGCCAATCGAATACAAGCTCCAGCCTGGCGAAATCCGGACTTTCGCCGATTCCATGCTGCCCTTCGACGATTTGAGACTCGGGGACGGCGTCCGGCTCGACGCGGTCATCGCGCCCGAGCAGACCGCGCAAAACGCCATCAAGAACGGTTATCCGCTGCGCATCCTCGAGGGCGACTACGCCTTCCGTGAGCCGCTGGTGGTGATCGCCGACAAGGGCGATGCCGAGTGGACCACCAAGATCGGCGGCATCATCGACCAGATGAAGAAAGACGGCACGCTCGGCACGCTGACCACCAAGTGGTACGGCAAGAACTACAGCGCCGATTGATGCTCATCGCGGGCGGCCCCTCAAGGCCGCCTGCTTTCATCAGAACCCACCATGACCTATCCCGATACCTATTATCGCCGCACACTTGCCGACGAGAAGGTCAGACCACCGCTCGCAGGTCCGGCCGAATGCGACACAGTCATTGTCGGCGGCGGACTGGCCGGTCTGACGACGGCGCTGCAGCTGGCGCGCGCCGGGCAGCAGGTCGTGCTGCTCGAAGCCGAGAGCATCGGCTTCGGCGCCTCGGGCCGCAACGGCGGCTTCGTCAGCCCCGGCTTCGCGACCGGCAGCGACAAGATCGCCGCGATGGCGGGCGCGGCGGCGGCACGAGAGCTGCATCGGCTGTCGATCGAAGGCGTCGATTTCGTGCGGCAGACGATCAAGGATCTCGACATCACGGCAGCGAAGCCTCGCCCCGGCATCATGGGCGTGCTGCGCCATGACGGCGGCGCCGAACTGAAGGCTCATGGAGAGAGGCTGGCGCGGGATTTCGACTATCGGCTCGAATATCTCGAGCGCGACCAGGTGCGCGCTGTGCTGCATTCCGAGCGTTATTACCAGGGCCTGCGCGATGCCAACGCCTTCCACATGCATCCGCTGAACTATCTGCGCGCCATCGGGGCGGAGATCGAGCGGCTGGGCGGCAGGATTCACGAGGGCTCCAGCGCGATCGAGGCCCGACTCGATGGCCCGCACAAGACCATACGCACCGCAAGCGGCGAAGTACGCGCGCGGCAAGCGGTGTTTGCCACCGGCGGCTATACAGGACCGCTGATCGGCCGGCTGAAGCGGGCCATGTTGCCGATCGCGACCTATGTGATGCTGAGCGAGGAAGCCCCCGATCTCATCGCTGGCGCCATCGCGACGACGGATGCCGTCGGCGACAACCGCCGGGCCGGCGACTACTACCGCGTCGTGGAGGATGGAAAGCGGCTGCTCTGGGGCGGGCGCATCACCACGCGGGCCGCTTCGCCGGCGGCGCTGGCCAGGGAATTGCGCCGGGAGATGGTTGGCACCTACCCTCAGCTCGCTGCGCTCAAGACCGAACTCGCCTGGTCGGGGCTGATGGCCTACGCCCGCCACCTGATGCCCCAGATCGGAGAGATGCAGCCGGGCGCCTGGTATCTCACCGCGTTTGGCGGGCACGGCATCAACACGACAGCCATAGCCGGCAAGGTGGTCGCCGAGGCGGTACTCGGCCAGTCGGACCGCCACCTTCTGTTCGCGCCGTTCGGACTAGCCTGGGCAGGCGGACCGGTGGGGCTTGCCGCGGCGCAACTCACCTATTGGAAGCTGCAGGCGCAAGATTGGTGGCGCGAACGCCCCCGCTAACCAGAAGGGATATCGACAGGTGATCGGCAGACTGCTGCTCAACTATCCGGACGCCGCACGCCGCATCGGCGTGTGCCTGGCGCTCGCCGCTTTCGCCGCGGGCCTCTACGGTCTCGGCATCAAGGCAGACTGGATCGGCAAGCTGATCCCGAGCTCGATCGAATGGCTTGCGGCCAATCCCGCGGTGGCGCGGGCCGTCTCGGCGGTGCTGATCGCGCTGATCGTGGCCGCCAACTGGAAAGCGCTGCAGCAACTCGGGCGCAAGCAGCAGATCGTGGCGGTATGGATCGAGCTGTTCGTGCTGCTGATGCTGTTCTTCTACTCCTTCGACCTGTCCTTTTCTTTCATCGCCAGGAAGATCGGTTTCCTCATTTCGCAGGGCGTGGTGACCACGCTCTACATTTCCGCCATTTCGATCGCCATCGCGACAGTCATCGCCTTCATCGGCGCCATAGCCAAGCTCTCCAAGAACGGCATCGTCTATGGCCTGGCAACCTTCTACACCTCGCTGTTTCGCGGGCTGCCATTGCTGATGCAGATCTACATCATCTATCTCGGCCTGCCGCAGGTCGGTTATGTGATCGGGGCCGTGCCCGCCGGAATCATGGCGCTGTCGCTTTGCTATGGCGCCTATATGACCGAGATTTTCCGGGCCGGCATCGAAAGCATTCCGCGCGGCCAGACGGAGGGAGCTACCGCACTCGGGCTCAGCCCTAACCAGACGATGTTCCTGGTGATCCTGCCGCAGGCGATGCGCGTCATCGTACCGCCGACGGGCAATCAGTTCATCGCGATGCTGAAGGATTCCTCCCTGGTCTCGGTGGTCGGGGTCTGGGAGATCATGTATCTGGCGCGCACGCAGGGCCAGACCGAGTTCCGGCATATCGAGATGCTGATCACCGCCTCAATGATCTATTGGCTTTTGTCCATCGGGCTCGAATTCCTGCAGTCCCGCATCGAGGAACGGTTCGGGCGATCGCTCAAACGCTGAGCTTCAATGCGGCATCCCCTCCTGGGGAAAGCCGCCGAGATGGCGGCAGGTCAGAGCGGCATGGTCGCGGCCGCTTTCGAGGCATTGCACCAGCGGCTTCCTGGCCAGCCAGGCATGCAGGAAACCGGCAATAAAACTGTCGCCGGCGCCAGTCGTGTCGACGACCTCGACCGGGCGGATCCCAGTCTCGGCGCTCTCGCGGGCCGTCAGCGCCACCGACCCCTCGGCACCGCGCATGACGACGGCGCAGCCTGCGCCGCGCGACAGGAGATCCGCGGCCATTGCTTCGGCCGCATCGCGAGATTGGCCAGTCGAGCAGAAAACTACGCTCAAACCCTCCACACCGAGATCGGCGGGATCGGCGTTGACCGAAATGTCCTGCGAGACGCTGGCGCCCGCCCGCGACAGGCGCCTGCGCAAGGCGCCTCCATCGTTCAGCCAGCCGATATGGACGTGATCCATCGTCCCCAGGATCGCCAGTTCGGCCTCATCCGGCGCATAGCCGGCGCAAGCGCCGAAATCCTCGGCGGCGATCAAACGCTCGCCGGACGGCAAGACTTTGATGTCGGTCCAGGCGGTGTTGCGCTGGCCTACACGCAGGTGCTCGACCGCCACACGATTGGCTTCGAGCTCGGCGCGGGTGCGTTCGCCCTCTGCGTCGCGGCCGACGGCGCCGAAATAGAAGCTGTTATGGCCAAGCCGCGCGAGCTGGACAGCAACGTTGAGCGCGTTGCCGCCGACCAGCGAGCGGCCGATCGGCGCTCCGAGGCGGTCGATGCAGTTGTCGCCGACGGCGGCAAATCGAAAGCTGCTCATATCCTGTGCTACGCGATCAAGCTGACGCCGAGGGCTAAGCTCAATAGGCAACACGCTTGTAGTAGCGGCGCGTCGTCAGCGGGTGGTTGCGGATCACCTCGAGATGAGCGCTGACCCGTTCGAGCGCGGTCGCGAGCACGATCGGCGAAACCAGCGCGCGCACATCCGGCGAAATGCCGGGCAATTCAAAATCGGCCGTGTCGAGCACCGTCAACTTGTCCGTATAGGTAGGCGCGAATTTCTCGACGCGATCGGCCAGCGGCCGGGCGCTGTCCTCGCCCTTGAAGAGCACGACGCTGACTTCCTTGTCCACCAGCTCCAGCGTGCCGTGGAAAAAGTCTGAAGCATGCACGGGACGGGTCCGGATCCACTGCATCTCCTCCAGGATGCACATGCCGTAATACCAGGCCTGCGGCCAGACATTCCCGGCGCCGGTTATGATGTGATAGTCGGAGGCGGCCAGTTTTTGCGCGACGAAGCCGGCGGCTTCCTGTTCATAGCTCCGCTTCACCTCCAGCAGCAGTCGCGGCAACTGCTCCAGTTCGGCGAAAATCCGTTCGGATTCGGCGAGCTCGCCGCGATGCTTCAGCACTGCAAGCGCGATGAAGAGCGACTGGAGATAGAAGGACTCGCAGGACGTGTCGTCCTCGGCGAAGTTGACGAAGACGTGGTCCCCGCCCTTGCCGAGCGGCGTCTCCTGATGTCCGACCAGCGTGATCACCGTCGCCCCGACGTCCTTGATCCGGGACAGCAGCGCCACGCTTTCCTTCGTGGTACCGGAGAGCGAGGGCAACACGACGATCGATTTGTCGGTCAGGTGCACGGATGGGACGAGCTGCAGCTCGGCGGTGATATCGAGAAAGGCCGGAAAGCCGGATCGGCGCTGCAGCAATTGCGCGGCCGGATGCATCAGGATCGCTGCACCGCCGGTGCCGAGAAAGAAGATGTTTTGCGCCCCGGCGGCGAGGCACTGTGCCACAACGGCCTCAATGCGCTCGCGCAACGCCACCGCCCCCGATTGGATGCGCATAAACCGGGCTTCATCGAAATTGAGCATCGTTCCCTCGATCGGTTTTAGTTGTAAGACAACTGACATCTATAGGAACACATTTCAAGGGGAATTTTGCGGATCGGTTCGCATGCGTTGCCTGTACGCCATGCGATCGCCACGGCATGCCGCCGCTTGACCTGAGCGCGATTGTCCGACAACAAAAGGAGAGTTGGCACAATGGGGAAGAGGGACTTGGACGAGCCGCTTCGGGATGCGCGCACATTGGCGGTTCAGCTGCGCGACCGCTTGGCCGACCTCATCAGGACCGAAGGGCTCAAGCCCGGCGACCGGCTGCCAACGGAATCCCAGCTGACGCAGCGCTTCCGCATCTCGCGCCCTGCCCTGCGCGAAGCGCTGAAGCTTCTCGAACAGGACGGCATCATCTCCGTCACCCATGGTCTCGGCCGCTTCGTGACCGCGAACTCCGCCGTCCAGGTCGACCGTCCAATCACGGTGTTCGAAAGCGTGACCGACATGTCGCGCCACTATGGCTACAACACCGTCAACAAGGTTCTTTCCATCGCCGAGGAAACGCCCGATCCATTGATCCAGCAGCAATTGCGCCTGGCGGATGGAGAGCGCGTCATCCGGCTTGAACGGCTGCGGCTGCACAACGATCTACCCCTTATCTATTCGCTCGACTACGTACCGCGCAGCTTTTTGCCGGGGCGCCTTTTCGACATCGAATGGAGCGGCTCGCTGCTCGCCCTGCTGGAAAAGCACCGCCATCAGCCGCGTATGTCGGCCGCCTCCGTTGCAGCCGTTGCGCTGCCCGACGAAATCGTGCAGCGCAACGACCTGCGCGACTTCGGGCCCGCCCTGCTCATTACGGAAACCTGTTTCGATGGGACCGGAACCCCGGTCGTCCATGCCGCCGTCTATCATCGCGGCAGCCATTTCGCCTTCAGCTTCGCACGAAAGTGAAAGCTCAAACGGCGGCGATGACCGGTGTCAAGTGCGACGCAGTTATCGAGAGCCTCGTGACTAGCGCGGAAGCAGCCGCGAGACTTTGAGGCGCGGCGCAAAGAAGCAGCGCAGATAGGGCTGGTTGGTTATCACGTAATGGTTCTCGCAAATATGA
This sequence comes from Mesorhizobium sp. CA14, assembly GCF_020165195.1. Classification (GTDB taxonomy): domain Bacteria; phylum Pseudomonadota; class Alphaproteobacteria; order Rhizobiales; family Rhizobiaceae; genus Mesorhizobium. The sequence goes on from NZ_JAIUHR010000012.1 coordinate 79,988, forward strand.
TAACGGCCGTCCGGCGATTCCTGCACGCGGTCTCGCGGGATATTGAAACCATCGGGCAAGTAAACGTAGCCGCCGTCGGCCCTCGACTGCACTGAGGATTCGGGGATGGGACGGCAATCCGTGCCGCCGCAACATTTGAAGTTCGTCACCGGGTCAAACTTGTTCTCGTACCAGTCATGGGCGTCGACGCCTGTCGCGGCGGCAATCCACATGACTGTGACGATGACCCTTCGCATGGCATTCCTCGACGGTGCGGAGGCGCTGCTCATTCGAGCATCATCTATATTAGCGTTCCCCCGGAAACGCTATGTTTAGCGCAGGCCTGGCAGCTATGCCGGCACTGATCGATGGCGACAAATGACGCCGGAGCTTCAAATCGGGGTTCCGGCCTGACCTGCTCACACCAGCCGCTGCCCGCCGTCGATGTGGATGGTCTCGCCGGTCATGAACTCGTTCTGCATGAGATAGAGATAGGCCGGCGCGCCAGCGCGCGGGCGAAATAGGTGAAAGAGCGGCCGTTCGACCACGCGCTGAAGGCGGTGTCGAGCTTCTATCTGGTCTATCCGCCGGAAGCGATCCGCCAGCGCAAGGTGAAGGCGTTTCGCGACTGGCTGTTTTCGGAGATCGAGCCGCTTTGACGGGCGAGCTCCGGGCTCGACAGCTAAAATCGGGTCTGGGACGGCTTTCCGTCAGCCCGATTCACCTGGCGAAGACCGCTGGGCAGATAGCGCCACCGCCGAGCGCCTAGCCAAGCAAAACCGAGTTGAAACTTTCGACGGTCCTTCTAGTTCGATTGGAAGGAGGATCTTTGTCATGACTGAACCCGGTGAAGGCAGTTCCCACGGTCGAATTGACGACAAGCAGCTCGTCATTCTGCTGAAAGAGAAAACCGGCATCTCGGAGGCTCAAGCCAGGAGGCTGATAAAGGCCGTCGGGCGCGACCGACCGTCGCTTCTGCGAGAAGCACGTATTATAAGGGCGCGTGCTCAGACATCCACCTCAAGCCGCGTGTGACCGACTTGAATGCGGCGGGTGCCCGCCAGATCTGGCGGCGGCGTTTCGCGACCGCCTGCTTCGAGGATCGAGCCGGCTGAAGCAAAGCTCGTCGGAAATTCCCTGCTTGCGAAGACGTGCTGGTTGCGCGATGCTCCGCAAAATGGCTGGCGAATATCTGGACCACAAACTGGAATGCCCGTTTTGCGGCACCATCCGTCTGCAGATCCCGGCCGATGCCCAGCCCGCAACACCGATCCATTGCGCCGAGTGCGGCGCATATCTCGGCACGTGGGACGAGCTTCAAACCGACTTCGAACAGCAAGGCGGTACGGACGGCGTGTTCCGGCTGGATAAGGGACGTATCCAGAAGCTCAATTCCAGTCGCTGACAAGGCCGCCGCCGGCGGCTTGGGTGCCAGCTGACCGACCGAACAGCGCGCGGAACATTGCGCCTGCGAAATAGGACATGACGGCATGCGCCAAGTCCTTGACGGCTCGAACTCGTAAACCCATATCGCATCCCAGGCGCGGACCGCTGATCCCCGCCCGTCCCAAACTCAAATTGTTCGTTCGATTTGGAGGATCTTATGAACGATCGAATGTTCGACAGCCCTGTTTTCGTCAAGAGCGGAAACAGCCTCATCCAGGAAATCGCCTGCCTCGAAGATGCCCTGGAATTTCTTTATGAATGGCCCAAGAACCGGCGTGGGCCGATCTATGAAACGGCGCTGCGCGCCTGCCAGCGGGCATTCGACAGCGGCTTCCCGCTGACGGCCGCCAGAGAGGCATTTTGCGGTTTTGCGAAGTCCGCCAGAATCCAGGAAGACGTGAGCACCACCTTGCCCTGGATGATCGGCAAAGGCGGCAAGGGCGGCGGGCTGACCGCCTAGTCGCGGATCGAGGAGGGTTCGTGATGCTCGCCAAACCGTTCGAAAAGCCAATCCATGTCTGGGTAGGACTGGGATTTCCGCGTCAGTTGAACACTGTGGCGGACGCCTATCAATTTGTCATCGACTGGTGCGGCAACAGCCCCGAGCAGAAGGCTGCGATCCGCGCCTGCAGGGCCGCCCTGGCTGGGGATGTGGATGCGGAAACAGCGAGGGGTGTTTTCGTCGCCTTTGCTCGCAAGAAGGATATCCTCATCGAGGATGGCGCCATTCCCCCCATCCCGGGAATTGCTCAGCCGAAACATGTCTGATGTGTTTGGGGCGGCGGCCAGCGCCGCCTCATTCATCTTCAGCCGCGATCGCCGGTAGCGAAGCACTTGCGACGGTTTTCACTCCGCCCGCCCCGGGCAGGAACCAGAATCGGGGCTGCCGCGTCATAGAGGCAGGTCCTTGTCGCGGTTCCGGAGTGATGTCGATGATCAGGCTCGTTGTTTTCGTTGCGGTGGTGGCGCTCGCGCTTGCATGCGGCGGCGCGCATGCAGCAAGGCTGGAGCCCAACGCCGTCAACCAGGCACAGTTCAGCGAGGGCGAACCGAACGGCGTCAGCCCCATGCTGCTCAAGGCGCAGGTGCTTCTGGATCGCGCCCGCTTCTCTCCCGGCCTGATCGACGGCCGCGTTTCGGAGAACTTTACAAAGGCCGTCGCGGCCTTCCAGGCGGCGAACGGGCTGCAGTCCGACGGCAAGCTTACGCGGGAGACCTGGGACAAGCTCGCAGCAACGTTCGCCGGCCCTGTGCTGACGACATACGAAGTCACGGCCAAGGATGTGCGCGGCCCCTTCACCAAGCGCATTCCGGCCCGCATGGAGAGCATGGCGCATCTCAAGCGCCTCGGCTACCGCAACGCACGGGAGAAGCTGGCGGAGCGGTTTCATGTCAGCGAACAATTGGTGAGGATGCTCAACCTCCGCGCGGGATTCAGCAAGGCCGGGACGACCCTGGTGGTGCCTGACGTCGGCCGAGGCGATCCTCCTTCACAGATTGCCAGCATCGAGGTCGACAAGGCATCCCGCCAGGTGCGCGCCCTCGATGCGTCGGGCAAGGCGATTGCGGTCTATCCGGCTTCGATCGGCAGCGAGGAAAAGCCGGCGCCGAGCGGCACGGCCGAGGTCAAGCGCGTGGTGCACAATCCGACCTATCGCTACAATCCGAAATTCGCCTTCAAGGGGGTGAAGACCAGGCATCCCTTCACCATCGCCAAAGGGCCCAACAATCCCGTCGGATCGGTGTGGATCGACCTTTCGATCGAAAGCTACGGGATCCACGGCACGCCCGACCCGGGCAAGATCGGCACCACCTTCTCGCATGGCTGCATCCGGATGACCAACTGGGATGCCGAGGACCTCGCCGCCATGGTCAAGCCGGGCACGAGGGTCGACTTCAAGGACGAGGCCGCGCAAGAGGGGCAAGCCAGGTGAGTACCGCAGGCCCGAGCCATGCCGCGCATATTTCTGCATAAGCCCAATTTATCGTAATCCCTCATTTTTGGAGACGTTACACCGCCAATCACCAACTGTAGCTTTCAGCGGCACTTTGCTCTGAACGGTCGAAATTGGTGATTTGATGCAGACACATGCGCGGGTGGTGATCGTTGGCGGAGGATGCGTCGGCGCGGGTATTCTTTACGGCCTGGCCAAGCGCGGCTGGACCGATGTCACGCTGCTGGAACGCACGCAGCTCACGGCCGGCTCGACCTGGCACGCGGCGGGACTGATCCCCTCCTATGCCCGCAACATCAATGTCGGGCGGATGATCAACAAGACGATCGAGATCTATGAGGGGCTGGAGGCCGAGACCGGGCAGCCGGTGGGCTGGCACAAATGCGGCCAGCTGCGCATCGCCAATTCCAGGGACCGGCTCGACGAATTCAAGAGCTATATGAGCGTCGCCGAGGTGCAGGGAATTCGGGCGCAATTGCTCACGCCCGACGAGGCGCGCAAGCTCTGGCCGCTGCTCGACAATAGGCAAATGCTCGGCGCACTCTACCATCCCGACGACGGGCACATCGCACCGGCCGACGTGACCCATGCCATGGCCAAGGGCGCGCGGGATCTCGGCTCCAAGGTCTATCTCAATACGGAGGTCACCGGGTTCAAGCGGACGCCCGGCGGCGAGTGGCTCGTCCAGACCAATAACGGTGATATCACCTGCGAGCATGTCGTCTGCGCCACCGGCAATTATGCGCGCCAGACCGGGGCGCTGCTCGGCCTCGACATCCCGGCGATCCCGATCCTGCACCAGTACTGGATCACCGAAGCGGTGCCGGAAATCGTAGAGCGCAAGCGCGCCGGGCGGCCCGAAATGCCGATCCTGCGCGACGAGGGTTTTGAAGGATATCTGCGCGAAGAAGGCGATGGGCTGATGTTCGGGCCTTACGAACGCACCGAAAACCTGAAGCTGTTCGCCGAGGACGGCGTGCCTGCCTGGTTCGGCGCCGACCTGCTGGAAGAGGATTTCGAAGCGGTGTCATGGAACTGGGAACAGGCGCTGCAATTGGTCCCGGCGCTCGGGCGCGTCGGCATCAAGGCCAATGTGCGCGGACCGTTCCAGATGACGGCAGACGAGCTGCCTTTGATGGGACCGGCCTGGGGGCTGCCCAATGTCTGGCTGGCCGAAGGCGTGCCGGGCGGTATCCTGTGGGGCGGCACGATCGGCTATTATCTGTCGGAGCGGATCGTCGAGGGCGGCAACGGCCTCGACACCTCCGATCTCGATCCGCGCCGCTTCGGCGATTACGCCAATAAGGCCTGGACGCGCGAGAAGGTGCGCGAGGCCTGGGGCACGCATGCGGAGCAGAAATATCCGGGGCAGGACATGCCCGCCGCCCGGCCGCAGAAGACCGCACCGTCCTATGACCGGCTGACGGAACTGGGAGCGGTCTGGGGCGTGCTCAATGGCTGGGAGATGCCTAACTGGTTCGCGCGCGACGGCATAGAGGCCAAGGATCAGTATAGCTGGCGCTGGACACCTAAGGGTAACCTCGTCGGCGAGGAAGTGCTGGCGGTGCGCAACGCCGTCGGACTGGTCGAGATGACGCCGATGACGAAGTTCGAAGTGTCCGGCCCGAATGCGGCTGCCTGGCTGGACGGGATCGTCGCCAACCGCCTGCCGGCCGTTGGCAAGGTGACACTGGCGCATCACCTGACCGCCGGCGGCGGCGTGCAGGCGGAATATATGGTGGCGCGTCTCGGCGAGGACTTGTTCTACCTGATTTCGACGCCGCGCGCCGAGCGTTGGAATTCCGACGATCTTTCCAGACTGCTTCCCGCCGACGGCAGCGTATCCTTGAAGAACGTCACCAACGATCGCGGCTGCTTCACGGTCGTCGGGCCGAACGCGCGGGCCGTGCTGCAGCCCCTCACGGAGATCGACCTTTCCAACGAAAGCTTTCCCTGGTTCGGCGTGAAGACGGGCGGCGTCGCCTTGGCAAGCGACGTGCGGCTGCTGCGGGTGAACTATGAGGGCGAGCTCGGTTGGGAACTCTATCACCCCCTGCCCTACCAGCGGCAGTTGCTCGACGCGATCCTCAAGGAAGGCGAGAAGCACGGCATGCGGCTGGTCGGGCTGCACGCGCTGGAGTCGCTCAGGCTCGAGAAATCCTATCGCGCCATGTATCGCGACATGAACCCGGAGCTCAACGCGCTGGAGAGCGGGCTGGAGCGCTTCATCCGCCTCGACAAGGGCGACTTCGTCGGGCGCGACGCGGTTCTGAAATACAAGGAGCGCAACGACCAGCGGCGATCCGTGACGCTCAGGATCGACACCGATGGCGCAAGCACGCTTGCCAATGAAGGGCTCTATAGCGACGGCGCTCTGGTCGGGCGCATCACGTCGGGCGGCTACGGCTATGCGCTTGGGCATGACGTGGCGCTGGCGCTGCTGCCCGAGCGGTTTTCGAAGCCGGGCACCAAGCTCGACGTCGCGGTCCTGGGCGACTGGAAGATCGCCGAGGTTATCGCGGATTCGCCTTACGATCCGACCTCGGCTAGGGCGCGGATGTAATAGGCGGGGCCTGCAAAGGCCCCGTTGCCGACGTGTCCTTCGGAGGGAAGCCCGCATGCGCATCGATCGGATCAACGTCTATTCGGCGCAATTGCCGGTCAAAGGCGGCGTCTACCGGATGGCCAGCGCCGATGTGGAGGCGCTGGACTCGACGCTTGTCGAGATCGTCACCGATGACGGTTTTGCCGGCTGGGGCGAGACCTGCCCGATCGGCCCGGTCTACCAGCCGCATCATGCTCTGGGCGCCCGCGCCGCGATCGCCGAGATCGCGCCGGGGCTGATCGGCGCGGAGATCGCCTCGATCAGGGCGCTCGCCAAACAGATGGACGAGCGCCTCAACGGGCACGGCTACGCCAAGGCTGCCTTCGACATGGCCTTTCTCGACCTGCTCGGCCAAAAACTCGGCGTGCCGGTCTCGACGCTTTTGGGCGGGGCGCTGACCGACCGCGTGCCGGCCTATTATTCGCTGATCGTCGGGACCCCGGACGAGACGGCGAGGATTGCCGCCGACAAGGTGAAGGCCGGCTATCCGCGACTGCAGGTGAAGATCGGCGGGCGCAATCTCGAAGAAGACGTCGCCGTCGTCCACAAGGTCTGGGAAGCGGTCGGCTTCAAGGCGCGCATCGCTGTCGACGGCAACCGGGGCCTGACGGCGGCCGCCGCGATCCATCTCGACCGGCTCTGCCAAGCGATCCCCTTCATCTTCGAGCAGCCCTGCAACACGATGGACGAGATCGCGACGCTGAAAGGCCGCGTGACGCATCCGATTTATCTCGACGAAAGCACCGACGACCAGAACGCGGTGCTGAGGGCAATTTCACTCGGCATTGCCGACGGCTTCGGCTTCAAGGTGACACGTCTGGGTGGCCTGACGAAGATGACGACGGTGCGCGATCTCTGCGCCATCCGCTCCCTGCCGCACAGTTGCGACGACGCCTGGGGCGGCGACATCATCGCGGCGGCCTGCGTGCATCTGGCCGCCACAGTCGAGCCGCGCCGCATGGAAGGCGCCTGGATCGCCCAGGAATACATCAAGGGCCATTTCGACCAGAAGCACCCGGTCGTCATCAAGCAAGGCCATATCGCCGTGCCGCAGCGGCCGGGGCTCGGCTTGAAACCCGAGCCAGGCATGTTCGGCAAAGCAGTGGCGATATACGGGCCGTAACTCTAGCCGCAAAGCTGCGCCGTGGATGCCCGGAATTGTGCCTGCGATCACTTCGTGAACGAAGCGGATCGTTCCGCCCTGTCCCGCGTTCTTGTGACACGCAAGGAGGAACGGCGATGGACGACGATCGGACCGAGAAGATCAGGCAGCGTGCCTATGAAATCTTTCAACGCGAGGGCGGCATCCTCGGCAATCATGAACGGCACTGGCATCAGGCCGAAATGGAGATCGACCGCGAAGCGGCCCTGCCGCTGACAGCGGACGACGCGCTGCCCGAAACGCGCGAGATCGACAGCGCGGACGTGCTGACGGTGGAGGCGCTTGCGGTGCGCACCGGCATTTCGGGCGAGGAGGCGCAGGAGCTGCTCGACAGGCTGGGCAACGACCGCGCGGCGATCGAGCAGGCGGCGCGAGATTTGCGAGCACGCAAGCGCGGCGTCGACTAGTGGAGATTTTGATCGGTCGGCTCTGTTTGCGTTGGCACGCGGCACGCGTTGGGAGATTGGCCGAAACGCCATCGCGATCGTCATGTAGGGACGGCCCCTTTTGGGCAAGAGGCAAAATGGCGGCGGCGGCGTATTCCAGGGTCTGCGCGCGTCGCTACGCTCCTTGCTCCGCCATAGAATGACGACGTTGGGGCGGCCTCCACTAATCCCTGGCGTTTGTGCTGATTTCACAGAAATGAACGGAAAAATCTTGCACCAAGAGGCGGTTGGCCAGCCAATCGGACCGGCCACAGGTGGCACTCTCCACCGGGTTGACAGCGCCGATGCCTCGCCCTAGTTTCGCGTTAGTGGCCACTAACGCGAAATATTGGACAGCGCTCGGCGATCCGACACGGCGCACGATCTTCGAACTGCTGGTCGAACGTCCCTCTTCGGTCAGCGGGCTCGCCAACGCGCTGCCCGTAACGCGGCCGGCCGTGTCGCAGCATCTGAAGGTTCTCAAGGATGCCGGGCTGGTGGCCGACACGCGCTCGGGCAAGGAACGCATTTACCGCATCGATCCGGATGGCCTCGCGGCCTTTCGGGCTGAGATCGACCAGTTCTGGGTGAAGACGCTTGCCGCCTACGCGCAAATTGTCGAGCAACCGACAGAGGACGAAACATGATCAAGCAACCGGCCCCTGCTCCCGTAAGGCATTCGGTCGTGGTCGCGGCGCCGATCGCGCGCGCCTTCAAGGTGTTCACCGAGGATTTCGGCAACTTCAAACCGCGCGAGCACAATCTGCTCGCCGTGCCGATCGCAGAAACGATCTTCGAGCCGCGGGTCGGCGGCCATGTCTATGACCGCGGCATCGACGGGTCGGAATGCCGCTTCGCGCGTGTGCTTGCCTACGAGCCGCCGAACCGGCTTCTTCTGAGTTGGGACATCAACCCGCGCTGGCAGATCGAAACCGACCTCGCTCGCACAAGCGAGTGGGAAGTCCGTTTCACGGCCGAGGCGGAAAACCGAACCCGGGTCGAAATCGAGCATCGCCATATCGAACGGCATGGCCAGGGCTGGGAAAGCGTGCGCGGCGGCGTCGACGGCGATCAGGGCTGGCCGCTTTATCTGCAGCGGTACCAGGAGCTTTTTGCCCGGGCGGCCTGACGGCAGCGGCCCGCATCGCCGGATAGCCGCGGCCGACATGGCCACAGCGATGAGGAGGAGAGCAGACCATGGAAGCCTATTGGTTGAGCATTCTTGGCGTGCTCGCGCTCTGTCTCCTGTCGGTGGCGCTGGCGATCTATTCCGGCTCGTCCAAGGGATTTGCGGGCAAGCTTGCGGGTCCGGTCATCCCGGCGGACGACGATAATCCGCTCTACCGCATCGACCGGATCCACATGAACTCGGTCGAGGCGCTCGCGCCCTTTGTTGTGCCCGCTGTGTTGGCGATGATGGCCGGTGTCGAACCCGTGACGCTGGCGGTGCTCGTGTGGATCCACCTGGCGATACGCCTCATGCACATGGCGGTCTACCTGCATGGCGGAAACGTCGCCAAGGGCGGCAGTGTCAGGACGATCCTCTATGTCTCGGGCGCGCTGGTCACGCTTGTCCTCATCCTCATGACGGGATGGGCAGCGCTTCGCTGAGCAGCGCTGCTTTTCGCTGCGTCGGCGGAACCCTCGCCCCGATAGGAGGTTCATCCCTGTACAACCACAGGAGATGCGCCATGGATCACACCAGCCATGTAAGACTGACCAATGCCGAGCTTACGCCGGACATCCTCGAAGGCGCCGCCATCTACGGCCCCGATGACGAGAAGATCGGCTCGGTCGACCACCTGCACGGCAGCCAGGTCGTCATCGATGTCGGCGGCTTTCTCGGCATCGGCGCCAAGCCGGTGGCCGTCGCCGCCAGCCAGCTCGATTTCATGCGCGACGAGGACGGCGATGTGCATGCCGTCACCAGTTGGACGAAAGATCAGTTGAAGGCGATGCCCGAGCATCGCGACTGAAGCGCTTCGCCGTTTGTGAATGAAAAGGAGAGCCCGGGCTGGACATTCGCCGGCCCGGATTTTCTTGCGGGCAAGTCGTTCGTCCGGTGACGAACATACGCTAATCGCTTGCCCATCCGCCTCACCAACCTCGCGTTCGTGAGATTGTTCATGTCGGTGTCACAAGCCTCCATTGTACTTACTTGATCGAAAACCCGAAGGAGGAGGCGATGGGGTGGAAAGCTGTGGCGGCATTTTGCCTGGCGACAGCGGTCACGGGCGGGGCGATGTGCGGCCAGGCACTGGCCTGGGGCCAGGAAGGGCATGCGGTGATCGCCGAGATCGCGCAGCATAGGCTCAGCCAAAACGCCTATGACGTGATCGAGCAACTATTGCGTTCGCATCTGAGGCTGAAGCCGCCGGCCACCGTCTCGCTGGCTTCGGTGGCGAGTTGGGCCGACGACTATCGCGCCGACCACAAGGAGACGTCGAACTGGCATTTCATCGACATTCCGCTGGCGTCGAAGCCAGGCGATGCGAGCGCCAGCACAACCGCCTACGACCCGGCGCGCGACTGCAAGGACAATGCGAGTTTCGGCTTCTGTCTGATGCGAGCGCTGCCGGCGCAGGAGAAGATCCTGGCCGATTCGGCCAAGAGCGACGAGGAGCGCTGGCAGGCATTGGCCTTCGTCATCCATCTAGTCGGCGATCTGTCCCAGCCGCTGCACTGCGTCGAGCGCCTGGACGGCAGCCAGGGCGATCAGGGCGGCAATACGCTGACGGTGAGCTTCAACGTCTACCGGCCGAAGCCGGACGGCTCGACCTACCGCGACCTCACGACTTTCCATGCGGTGTGGGATTCAAGCCTGATCCTGTTCAAATACTACGACTGGGGCAAAGTGGCGCTCGACCTCGAGACCGACATCATCCCGCATCTGCCCGCCATGCCTGCCGCCGACCAGACTCCGGAAAAATGGCTGGCCGAATGCCATGAGAAGGCCGAGGACGCCTATCGCGCGCTGCCCAAGGGCACGGCGATCAAATCCGACAACCCGCACGCGGTGATCCTCGACCAGGTCTATTTCGACAAATTCTCGCCGGTGGCGGTCGAGCAGCTCGCGCTCGGCGGCCTGCATCTGGCCGCCGTGCTCAACGAGACGCTGGCGGCGGACAAGTAGGCGGATTGGCTGAGCCCTGCTGGCCTGGCCGGCCCCCTTGATGCCGGCAGGCGAAAAAAAGCCCGCTTCGGCATGCCGAAGCGGGCACAAATCTGAAGGCGCAAGCTTACTTGCAGTCTTTCAGCATCTTCAGCGCCTTTTCGGCATTGGCCTGGGACGTGTAGGCCTTCGTCCCGGCATCGGTCAGTTTCTTGCCGTCCGGCTTCGTGGAAACCACCGAGCATTTCTTGGTGGTGGCGTCCTTTGCCACCCAATACTGCGTGGCCGCAAATGCCGGCATGCTGAAAAGTGAAACAACCGAAGCTGCAACCAGAACCTTGCGAATCATAGCGTTCTCCCAAGTTGAATTCGGCTCGGCCCATTCATCCGGAAGTGCCCATCACGCGGATAGCCGAGCCGAACCGCTGGCGAGCCGTATCGCGACTTGACCGCCGAGGGCAATTTACAAAAATGTAAAGTTCGGCCGAGCCTGCAAGGCCGTGAGACGAAGCTATCGGCGCAGCGAGATAAGGCAGGCGCAGAGCCCCACATTGATCGTGGCGGCAACCGCGAGAGCACTCAGGACAAGATTGCCGCCGCCCACGCCAAGAAGCAACGCTCCTATGGAAGGAGCCGCCGCCTGGACGATGAGGCTGGGCGTCGCGAGCTTGCCCATCAGCGCTGCGTATTGCCGCGGGTCGAACAGCACCAGCGGCAGGGCGCCGCGCGCGATCGTGTGGATGCCGTTACCCGCGCCATAAAGGATCAAGGCGAGAGCGATGAATGTATGGCTCGCCAGGAGCAGCCAGATCCCGGCCGCGAGCAGCGACACGGATGTCAGCATCGTCCAGATCGGATGGTGCCGGTTGCGGCCGATCAGCAGTTCCGCCACCCTCGCGCCGACCTGTGACGGGCCGATCAATGCGCCAAGGCCGACGGCGGCCGCCAGGCCCACGCCGCGCAATTGCAGCAGGGTCAGCAGGTGGACGGAGAGCATCGACGCGATCATCGCGGCCAATGTCAGGATCGACGCCAGCAGAATGAAGCGTGCCCGCGTCCTGCCCGTGGCCGACGCCTCCTTCGACCTGTCCTTCATCGGCGCGGGCACGGGCGGCGGTGGCGGGATCACCCAAAGATGGAGTGGCAAGCAGACCGCCAGATGGATCGCGGCGTAGGAAAGGCAGGCGATACGCCATCCGCCATGCTCGACAAGGAAGGCGCTGAGCGGCCAGCAGACGGTGCTGGCAAAGCCGCCGAAAAGCGTCAGGTTGGTGATAGCGCCCCGCGCGCCCTGTCCATAAAGGCGGCCGAGTGTGGCGAAGCCGGCATCGTAGAGGCCGCTCGACATGCCCAGGCCCATGAGCAGCCATGCAACCAGATAAAGAGGATAGTCGGTCGCCGTCGCCAGCAGCGAATGCGCGGCAGCCAGCAGCAACGAGCTGGCGGCAAGCACGGGCCGGCCGCCATGGCGCTGGATCAGCCGCCCGGTGACGGGGGACACCAGCCCGGCAAGCAGGAGCCCGCAGGACAGCCCGGCAACGACCGAGGCGAGCGACCAGCCGGTATCCTTGGCAATCGGCGCGGCAAGCACCGCGGGCAGGTAGTAGGACGATCCCCAGGCGAGAATCTGCGTGATGCCAAGAGCCGTAACGAGGACGCGGCGATTGTGTGCGATGGGCGCGGTGGCTTCCAATCAGGCTTGCCCCGACGCATAGGCGACTTTCTCGCCATCCTCCTTGACGAACTCGCGCACCGGATTATCGAGCAGCGGCAGCACCGCTTCCGACGGCCGACACAGTTTTGTTCCCTTCGGCGTCTCGACGATCGGCCGGTTGATCAGGATGGGATGGGCGAGCATGAAATCGATCAGCTCGTCGTCACTCCATTTCGGATCGGCGAGGCCGAGGTCGGCGTAAGGGGTTCCTTTCTCCCGCAACAAATCGCGCGCAGAAATCCCCATCGCGGCGATCAGTTCGAGCAGCCGTTCGCGGCTCGGCGGCGTCTTCAGATATTCGACCACCACCGGCTCCTCGCCGCTAGCGCGGATCATGGCGAGCGCGTTGCGCGAGGTGCCGCAAGCGGGGTTGTGATAGATCGTGACCGTCATGGCTCTGCTTTCAGTGGCTGGTATTGCTGAACGGTTTTGGGCCTGAGCAGCCAGCCCATCAGCGCGAGCGCGATCAAGGCGCCGAGCAGTTCGGCGATGATGAAGCCCGGCAGATCGACCGGTCTGATGCCGGAGAAGGTGTTGGTAAGCGAGCGCGCCACGGCGACGGCGGGATTGGCGAAAGACGTGGACGCCGTGAACCAATAGGCGGCCGTGATATAGAGCCCGACCAGCCACGATACGGCCCGCCGCTCGAAACGGAGACCCGCAAGGATGACGGCGACAAGGCCGAATGTCGCGACCACTTCCGAGAACCATTGCGCCGGCCCGGCACGCAGCTTCGTCGCGACCTCCAGCATCGGTAGGGCGAACATAAGATGTGCCGCCAACGTGCCGGCAATGCCGCCGGCGACCTGCGCGGCGAGATAGGCAACAAGATCGCGGGTTGGCAGCGACCGGTTGAGGCAGAACACCAGCGAAACGGCTGGATTGAAATGCGCGCCGGAGATCGGCCCGAGGATGGTGATCAACACCACCAGCATGGCGCCGGTTGCAAGCGTGTTGCCAAGCAGCGCCAGCGCGATGTCATGCGTCAGCGTCTCGGCCATGATACCGGAGCCGACGACGGTCGCCACCAGCAGACCGGTGCCCAAAGCTTCAGCCGCGAACCGTCGCGGCAAATCGAAAGTGTTCATCGTAAGGTCTCGGGTTCGGCGACGAGCGAAATGGTCATTGCCGGGTCCCCTCGCCCGGCTCGCAGCAAGGTGCTGTGAGCGCCGGCACGCAGATTTCGGGTCGGCCCGAGCAGCAATCCTCCATCAGGAAGCGGATCAGCCCGGACAGCGCGTCGTATTCGGCGCTGTAGACGATCGAGCGGGCATCACGCCTCGCGGCCACGAGGCCAGACCGTTCCAATTCCTTGAGATGGAAGCTGACATTGGACGGCGAGACCTCGACTTGTTCGGCGAGCGAACCGGCGGCGATGCCATCCGGCCCGGCAACGACCAGCAACCGTAGCAGGCGCAGGCGTGTTTCCTGCGACAGCGCGCCAAACGCGATCAGGGCTTGACGTTCATCCACGTTTCAATAATCCTTGAAATATTGAAATGAGGAATAGCCGACATGCTCTCTTCTGACAACCGGAAAAATGTCGTCCCGATCGACCCCTCCGACTTGACCATCGGCGATTTGCTGGGCGCGCTTGCCGATCACAAGGACAGGCCGCTGGTGTTCCGCTATGACGGGCGACCGGTAAAGCCGGGCTACCACGTCACTGAGGTGAAGGCGGGACAGTTCGCGGCGCTGGATTGCGAAGCAAATCCAGAATCATGGTCTGAAATCTTCATCCAGCTGTGGGACATGGACGAAGACGGGCCGGTCCATATGCCGGCCGGCAAATTCGCCGCGATCATCCGCAAGGTTTCGGACCATGTCGCTCTCGATCAGGCGGCGAAGCTGACCTTCGAGGTTAGCGACGGCGTCCGCCCCATCGAATTGCACCGGGCGGCTCAGCCAAGCGTTGTTGACGGTGTCATCGAGGTCGAGTTGACGCCACGGCCGGCAAGCTGCAAGCCGCGCGACCGCTGGCTGAAGGAACAGAAGGCGGCAAGCCAGCCATGCTGCGGAGCGAGCCGCCGCTGCTGACCTTGCGAATGGTGACGAGCGGCGGCGCTGCTTCAGAACCGAATCATGCCGTTGGCCTGCAACAGATAGAGAGCCACGAGAACGTTGGCGATCAGCGCCACCCAAACGGCTGTCCTGCTCATACGCGAATTTCCTGTTGATCGGCAGCGATGAACGGGCTCGCGACGGTTGCGTTCCATGCGTGCCGGGTTGCAGGTCGCTGCGGGACAGGGTCACGAATTGGCGAGACGGCGGCGCGTCAGTCCTTCGGCGCGTTGCTGTAGAGCGCCACGCCGACGCGGTCGTTGCGCCGCCACCGCACGAAAGCGCGATAGGCCGTGTCGTCGGCCGGAACCTCGAGCAGGAAGCGTTCGGGGATGCCCATATCGGCGGCCACGCGCAATTCCGCACCCTGCTCGTGCTGGTTTCTGACCGAGCAGCGGATCCGGACGCCGTTGGCAATGATCGTGGCTTCCTTGAGCACGAATTCGCGCACATGAAGACGGCGCTCGGTCTCGGGATATTCGGCCATGGGCAGCGGACTCCTCGGGCAAGGCTCTCCTCGCCACGGGGCCGCACCATAGCAGCGAGGCGTTTCCGTTCCGTTAGCGATCGCTGAAACGGCGAGGCTCGCCCGCTCGTCGGCAGGTGGGCGGTTCTCCGGGGTCATATTGCGATCACGCCGCTCGCATGCAGCACCCAGCGGCGGCCGTCGCTGCGGAATTCGGTGAGCGACAGCGGCTCGATGTCGATCTTCCAGACCGAGGAGAGTGGCGCGCCCAGCACATGCAGGATGGCGGCGCGGATCGGCACGGCATGGGTGAGCGCGATGGTGTGGCCGCTCCCGGTGGCCAGGCGCTCCATCAGTGCCGCTCCACGCCGGGCCACCGCGGCAAGCGACTCGCCGCCATGGGGTGCGGCATCCGGATCGGAAAGCCATGCTGCCATGCCTTCCGGATCCTCCGCCCGAACCTCCTCGAAACTTTTGCCGGCCCAGCGCCCGAAATCCTGCTCGGCAAGCAGCGGCTCGACCGTCGGATCAAGGCCGAGTGCCTCGGCCGTCTGCAGCGCGGCCAGCGCCGGGCTCGTCCAGACGCGGTCGGCGCGGCGCAGCGAAGCTGCCAGCGCGCCGGCACGCTCGAAGGCCCGCGGCTCCATCGCCTCGTCAGCCGGAAAACGACCCTTGCGCGTGGCCTGCGTCGCGCCGCTTGCGATCATCGTCAGGCGGGCGAGCATCCCAAAACTCCGTGGTCCAGTGAAATTTCCGCCGCGCGAAGCCGTATTGGCCATTGCATGTCGTTGACAGGCGAACGAAGTGCTGACAAGTGTTTTAGCGCTATACGGGATTGGAAGCCGGTGCGAGTCCGGCACGGTCGCGCCACTGTGATCGGCACCAGCCGAAAGTCAGGCCTTATTCCGCAGCATTGTTCGATCAACGGGACGCAGTATCCCACGGGAGGTCAATATGTCCGACACCACCTTCGCCCCCAGCTACGGTCCGGTTGCGATTCCGGTTCGGGAGCTTCTGCCATGGGCCATCTTCGCCGGCCTGATGCTGATGATGGCGATCTATTTCGTCGGCGCGGAAGAAGGCGCGACGTCGCTGATCCGTGGCACCTATGTGCACGAGTTCGTGCATGATGGCCGCCACCTGCTCGGCTTCCCCTGCCACTAAAGCGGTTCAGCATCGCTGAATCCTTTTCGATTCTGATCTAACGCAATTCCGGACGGAAAACCGCTACGCACTTTTCCTGGAATTGCTTGGTTGGCTTAACGCAATTCCGGACGGAAAACCGCTACGCACTTTTCCTGGAATTGCTCAGAAGGATTAGTGACATGGTCGGAAAACTTTTGCTGCGCGGCATGCTTGTCGGGCTGGTTGCGGGGATTCTGGCATTCGCCTTCGCGCGCGTCTATGGCGAGCCGCAGGTCGACAAGGCGATCGCTTTCGAGGACCAGCAGGCCCAGGCCGCCGGCGCGGCGCCGGAGCCCGAGATGGTCAGCCGCACCACGCAGGCCGGCATCGGTCTCGCAACCGGCGTGCTGGTCTATGGCGCCGCCCTTGGCGGGCTGTTCTCGCTGGTCTTCGCCTATGCCTATGGCCGTCTGGGCTCGCTCGGTCCGCGCGGCACCTCGGCGCTGATCGCGCTGCTCGGCTTCCTTGCCGCGATTGTGGTTCCGAGCCTCAAATACCCGGCCAACCCGCCGGCGGTAGGCAATGCCGAGACCATCGGCTACCGCACCGAGTTGTTCTTCATCATGATCGTCGTCTCGATCGCGGCGATGGTGGCGGCGGTCGGCCTGGCGCAGCGTCTGTGGAACCGGCTCGGCGCCTGGAACGCCTCGATCGTCGCGGGCCTCGCTTTCCTCGTCGTCTTTGCGCTGGTGAAGGCGGCGCTGCCCGACATCAACGAAGTGCCGGAGAACTTCTCCGCGACCGTGCTGTGGCAGTTCCGCGTCGCCTCGCTCGGCATCCAGCTGGTGCTGTGGACCGTCGTCGGGCTCGGCTTCGGCGCGGTTGCCGAACGCGTCGTCGCGGTGCGCGACCAGCGCAGCCCGGCACGCCGCTACGCCTGAAATCGCATGCGTTGGCCACCACGGTTTCGCGCCCTGGCGGCCAAAGTGGCTCAACGGTCGGTACGACCGCCGAGCCACTTTGGTCCTTTGTTTTCTCGCAATTCCGGACGGAAAACCGCAGCACACTTTTCCTGGAATTGCTTGGTTTCGGTGCTGCTCGCACTTCTGGCCGCCACATCCGCGCAAGCGCATGACGGCTCGTCAGCCCCGCCTCCCCCCGGCATCCAGATCCCCAGCCTCACCCACGGCCAGATGGCGGTGATTGCGCGCCACCGAGGCGACATCCTGGACCTTGCCCAACGCCAGACCGTAACCGACCCGACCTTCCGGCGGCTCTACAATCACGGAAATCTGCAATTCACCTACTGCCTCTGGGGCCTGATGCCGGGAAGTCTTGGCGACGAAGAGAGCCCGTTCAACGAATGCAG
Source organism: Mesorhizobium sp. CA14 (assembly GCF_020165195.1). GTDB lineage: Bacteria > Pseudomonadota > Alphaproteobacteria > Rhizobiales > Rhizobiaceae > Mesorhizobium. The sequence continues at coordinate 97,407 of NZ_JAIUHR010000012.1, forward strand.
CCACGCCTATCTCGCCACCGCCAAGGCGCTGCTCACCTATATGGCGACGATGCCCTCTGCCGAACGCAACGCGAAGGCGCTGATCTCCGACATCGATGCCGAGATGGTGCGCAGCGGCGCGTCGTGGATCCTGTGCCAGTATAGCGGCGAAGCCTTCAGCACCGGCGCGGTGGTCGAGCCACGCTGGCGGGACATCTTCTTCCACCTGCCGAGTCTCGCGGTGCTGCTTGCCGCGGCAGTGGCGCTTACCGCCGCCGCATGGTCGATTATCGGCGCGCCGCGTAGCCGCACGGCCTAGGACGTTCACCGTTTCACGGAAACCGGGCGCGCATCACAATTCCGAGAGCGCGATGTCATCTCCAAACGGCAGACGTTTTCCATTTGGGCACCTGGGCTGAACACAGGAGCAAATCATGCATGGAAAGATCATAGCTGGCCTCGCGTTAGCAGCCTCCCTTGGAATTGCCCAGCCCTCCCTTGCCGCACCCGACTGGAAGGCGGTAGCGCAGGCGCTCGGGAAATCCGGCACAGAAGCACCGGGGGGAGTCTACCGCGTCGGGCTGCCTCGTTCCGATCTGAAAGTCACTCTCGACGGCGTGGAACTCAAACCGGCCTTGGCGCTCGGCTCATGGCTCGCATTCAAACCCCTGGGCGATCACGATGCCATGGTAATGGGCGATCTCGTGTTGACCGTGCCAGAGATCGACCCGGTGATGATGAAATTGATTGAAAGCGGCATCGAGATCACGGCCCTCCACAATCACCTGCAGAAGGCCCAGCCGGAGACGATGTATATGCACGTCTTTGGTCACGGCGATCCGGAGAAGCTGGCTGCGGCGCTGCATACGGCGTTGCAGCAGAGTGGAACGCCGCTTTCGGACGCACCGGCGAGCGCCGCCGCTGCTTCGAAAGCGATCGATCTCGACACGCAAACCATTGACCAGGCGCTTGGCCACAAAGGCAAGGTCAACGGCGGTGTCTATCAGGTCAGCATCGCGCGCGCAGAAACCATCAAGGACGACGGCATGGAGGTGCCGGATGCAATGGGCTCTGCGATTGCCATCAACTTCCAGCCGACCGGCGGTGGCAAGGCCGCGATCACCGGCGATTTCGTCCTGATCGCCTCTGAAGTGAATCCGGTGCTGCGAGCTCTGCGGGAAAGCGGAATAGAGGTGACCGCTGTGCACAACCACATGCTCGACGATCAACCCCGGCTGTTCTTCATGCATTTTTGGGCAAATGACGATGTCGGGAAGTTGGCCAAAGGGCTGAAGCTGGCGCTCGATCAGGTGCACCTTAGGACGGGCAGCTGACTTTGACGCAGTCCCGGCGAAATTCCGAAGGCGGCGGCGTTGGCCCGGCCGGCGCCGAACAGCCGGGCCACCAGCCAGAAGGAGGCCGCGCTGCGGACATCTACGCGGCGCGCGCCCTTCGGGATTTTGGGGACGGCTTCGCCGCAGTGCTCCTGCCGGTATATCTAGCCTCGATCGGACTTGGACCGCTGGAGATCGGTGTCGTGGCTACCGCCGCACTTCTTGGTTCGGCATTGTTGACGCTCGGCATCGGCTTCCTGGCGGTGCGCGCAGACCGGCGCACCCTGCTTCTGGCTGCATCCGGCCTGATGATCGCAACCGGGCTGGCCTATACGCAGTCAAGCACCTATGCACTTCTTCTGCTCGTGGCCTTCCTGGGCACCATCAATCCTTCGTCAGGAAGCGTAAGCATCTTCGTTCCGCTGGAGCATGCAGTCCTGTCGCGGCTCGTCGCCGATGCGGACCGCACCAGGGCGTTCGCGCGTTACAGCCTGCTAGGTGCGCTGGCGGCAGCGTTTGGCGCCCTTGCTGCAACCAGCCCGGACTTTCTGGTCACGATCGGGATGTCGCGATTAACGGCGCTGAAGGCGATGTTCGTCCTCTATGCAAGTCTCGGCCTGGCGGGAGGCTTGGTATACGCGCGCATTCCAGTCGGTCCCAAAACCTCCCCCAAGGACCGGCCGGCAGCGGCGCTTGGGCCGTCGCGTGGCATTGTCTACAAGCTGGCGGCCCTGTTCAGCATCGATGCGTTCGCCGGCGGGTTTGCGGTGCAGTCGCTCATGGCTTTATGGTTGTTCAGCAAGTTTGGACTTTCGCTGTCGACTGCCGGGGTGTTCTTTTTCTGGTCGGGTATTTTATCGGCGGTCTCATTTCCGTTCGCCGCTTGGCTGTCGAACCGCATCGGGCTTGTGAACACGATGGTGTTCACTCACATCCCGTCAAGCATCTGCTTGATCCTGGCCGCCCTGGTGCCGAATCTTCATGCCTCCCTGGCATTTCTCCTTGTACGCGCAGCATTGTCCCAGATGGACGTGCCGACCCGCTCCTCATATGTGATGGCAGTCGTCACGCCGCCGGAGCGGCCCGCGGCGGCGAGCCTCACGTCGGTTCCACGCAGTCTCGCGGCAGCGGCGAGCCCGGCCATTGCCGGGGCGCTGTTTGCTGCGGGGTTCGAAGCCTGGCCGCTGGTGATCTGCGGTGTCCTCAAGATCCTCTATGATCTGGCTTTGCTTTGGACTTTCCGCCACGTCAAGCCGCCTGAGGAGCTATGAGGCTACGCCTGTCTGCAAGAAGGTGGCAATCAACCCGATTCCGGCCAGCGCAGGGCAGAGTTCAGCCACCTCTGAATTGCAAAAAAGCCAGTGATTTCAAGCGACCAAGACCTGGCGCAAAGCCGCGCCGAACAGGAACAACCCGGTGCCGATCTCCAACAGCGTCGAGATGCGGGCGGCATTGGAGCCAAACCGGTCGAAGACAGCGACGGGGCCCTTTCGCAACAGAACCGCGAGGGCGACGACGATCCCAAGGGTAATCGCCACATCCGCCATCATGGCGATCTCACGTTGATATTCGAAGGGTGCCTGTATCATCCATTCACGTGCTCATGGTGATCGCCATCCGGCTCGGCCATGGCGAAGAGGAGATCCTCGCTGTCGGGACCCGCAGCCAGTTGCAGCCTGGCGCTGAACTCGTGCGGCTCGGCCGGGGCGACCAGGCTTTGCAGATAATGGTGATCGCCGCCGACCGGAGACAGCAGCAGGCTTTCGACCGCACCGTCCGCCCTTTCGATGGCGACCTTCGCCCGCAGGCCCTCGGCGTGACGCGACAGGCGCAGCCGCATGCGCTCGCCCTGCGGCGTGTCGACGATCTCGAGCAACCCGCAGGCGAGTTTGCCCGAAACCAGGAACGGATCGGGCGCATGACGGTGGCCGCCTTCGGTCCGTGGCTCGGCAAAGCGCACCGTGGCGACGTCGAGCGCGGGAATGTGCGCGAAGAGCTCGGTCTTGAGCAATGCGGCGATGTTGTTCGCGGCGGCCAGCAGCAGCCCGTCATTGACTGCAATCTCCACGTCGACATGCAGCTTGTGGCCGAGCCAGCGGGCCTTGGCGTCAATCACCTTTTCGATCCCGCCGACATGCTCAGCGGCGTGGTGAATCTCGTCAACGAGCCCGGGCTCGACGCCGTCCAGCATGCGCGTCAGCACCGAGCGCGCCGATTGCCAGACGATGCCGAAGATGGCGACCGTGATGAGCAGGCCGATGATCGGATCGGCCAATGGGTAACCAAACCAGACGCCGACCGCGCCGGCAACGACGGCGAGGCTGGTGAGCCCGTCGGTGCAGGCGTGATAGCCATCGGCGATCAAGGCCGCGCTGTTGATCTGACGGCCGACGCGGATACGGAACACCGCCACCGCCTCGTTGCCGAGGAAGCCGATCACGCCGGCCGCGGCGAGCCAGCCCAGGAATTGGACCGGGCGCGGATTGAACAGGCGGTTGACGGCTTCATATCCGGCCACGAGCGCGCTCGCCAGGATGATGAGCACGATGATGATGCCGGCCAGGTCCTCGACCCGGCCGAGGCCGTAGGTGAACGTGCGGGTCGGCTTGCGCCGCACCAGCACGAAAGCGATCCACAGCGGTATGGCCGTCGTCGCGTCGGCGATGTTGTGGATGGTATCGGCAAGCAGCGCCACGCTGCCCGAAGCCATGACGACGACGATTTGCAAGGCGGCGGTGACCGCAAGGATCGCGAACGACCACTTGATCGCCCAGATGCCTCGATCGGTGGTGGCGATGGTGGCGTCGATCACGCCATGCGTGTGGCCGTGCGGTCCGTGATGGCCGTGGCCATGCCCGCCATGGTCATCTCCGTGCGCGCCGAAGCCGTACCAGTCCAGAGCTTTTTCCCACATCGAACGCCTCACAGGTATTTGGTGAGCTGCTTGAGCTCCTTGAGCGTGTCCCTGGTCGATTCGCCGCCTTCGACGAGACAATGCTCGATATGGTCGTGGATCAGCTCGCGCTTGGCGTTGCCGACGGCACTTTCGACGGCGTGGAGCTGTTGCGCGAGATCGAGACAGGAGCGCCCCTGCTCGAACATGGCGAGCACGGCGGCGAGATGGCCGTGCGCGCGCTTGAGCCTGGCGATGATGTCAGGATGAGAGCTGTGTATTGTCATACGGATATCCTATCCTCCAGGGTAGGATATCACAAGCAGAGAACGCGACGCGCTTGAAGTCAGCTCTCCCCGGCGGTTTCAGGCTTTGGTGGCTGGACCAGCGGTCAAGCCGACTTGCGGGCAGGCCTCGCCATCGACGGCGCCTTGATCCCTTCCTTGGCAAGGCTCTTCCTGAGCACCGCAGCCAGATCGATGACGTTTTCCTTCGGCTTGGGCGCCGCCTTCGGCAACTTCCTGCCCTTGCGCTTGGCATCGATCATCGCAATCAGCGCATCCTCATAGGTGTCCTCGAATTTCGATGGGTCGAACTTGGTCACCTTCTTGTCGATCAGGAGCTCGGCGATCTCCAGCAGGTCCTTGTCGTATTTCGGCGACTTCAGACCCTCGAAGACGCTTTTTTCCGACACCATCTCGTTGCGCGTGCGCAGCTCGGTGAGCAGCATGCCCTTGCCGAAGGGCTGGATCACGACCTCGCGGCCACGCTGGTAGAGCACCACGCAGGACCTTGCGGCGACACGCTTCTTCTTCATCGCCTCACGCAATACGCTGAAAGCCTCAAGCGCCGCACCATCGGCGGGGACGAGGTAATAAGGCTTTTCCAGATAGCGCGTGTCGATGTCATCCAGGGCGACGAACTCGTCGACCTCCAACGTGTGCGCCGAGGTGAGTTTCAGCTTCTTGATCTCGTCCGGCTCGATCTCGATGTAATCGTCCTTCTCCAGTTCGAAGCCCTTGGTCTGGTCCTCGGTCTCGACGACATCGCCGGTCTGCTCGTCGACATAGGCGCTTTTCACCGGCAAGCCATCCTTACGGTTCAGGATCTTGAAATGCACCTTGCCGGCCTCGCTTGTGGCGCCGACCAGCTTGATGCCGCAAGACACAGAGCCGACCTTCAGAAAACCCTTCCAAACCGCGCGTGGCGCAACCATGTGGCATTCCCGTTATCATTGCGATCAACAGGAACATCTGTCGGCCCGCGGGGTTCCGCTCGCCACCAAGCCCCGGCAGTCCAGCGGCCAAGACGGCATATGCGACGCGCCGCTCGGCCTTGCGGTCGATCGAAGGCATGCGCATCACCTTCGCGATGCCGTTGATGGCGTCTCCCGTTTATGGCGATCGGACGCAGTACCTGCCGCGAAATCCTGGCTTCATGTGATCGGACGGGCCGTAGCGGAGGCAGCGCAGAGGCAACCAAACGCTTGTTTTCCCGTTTATTTCAGTAGCTGCCGGCACCGGTCGTGTCGTCAGCCAATTGGCTCCAGGGCGGCATTCGCGCGGAGCAGAAGGGAGGCCGCAATGACACGGCCCGTTGTTGAAATAGGGGACAGGGTGGCGGTGCTCGCGACGGTGACCGAGCGTGTTAAGGATCGCGTCATGCTGGCGCTCGACGGCGACAGCCACAATTATTCGATGGTCGAGCCCAACGCCAAAGCCGGCGACAAGCTCAGGCTCGAGGGCGAAGTCGTCCATGTCGACGAGGACCTCGGACGCACGACCGTGCAGGTGCTGGGACGCGTGACCGTCGACACCAAGTCGGTCGAGATGGTGACGCGACGTTGCGACCTCGACCATATCGGTTCCAACGTGCCTGGCCACCCTCGCCCGCGCACCCCGCCGCTACCGCATGGGTGAACAAGCGGATCACGGCCCTTCTTCGCGCGTCCCTGCGCTGAATCGACCGTGAAGCTGCCTAGTGGCGCTTGAAATACTGCACTTCGCGTTCGTGCTTCTCCGCGGCTTCGCGTGACTTGAAGGTGCCCAGATTGCGGCGCTTACCGGTCCTGGGATCGATCTTGCGCGAATAGAGCCGGTATTCGCCGGATTTCAGCTTGCGGATCATCGCTGTCTCCTTGTGAATCAGGACTCTAACCCGGCTGAGGCCGTCGCGGTTCCAAGCAGGCCATCCCGCCCGCTTGCAGCCCGGCAGCAAAAAAGCGCTGCTGTCGGTGAACCATTTCACGGACGCGAATGACCCAATGTCGGAATCCACATCGCAACGACACGATTTGGTCGGATTATTTGCATTCAAATGACTTTCGCGACGTTATGCGGATGTCGCTGAAGTGCCGGATCTGAGGAGGGTGAGATGGTTACGGCGAAGCTTCATGGCGTGGAACTCGTCAAGGGCCAGAAGTGGACGGTCCGCGTCACCGCCTACGGCACGACGCTCGTCTTCCCCTTCGAAGCCGAGCAGCATGCGCGCTCCTATGCCGACGGCCAGGCCTTCCGCCTCGGCGTCGACGTTGTGGAATTGAAGGATTGCGCCTGAGCGACCAAGCCGTCGACCACCAATGGTCTGAAGACCCGCACGCCCGTATATAAGCGGCATGTCTATGCTCGATGCGGCAAAGCAGTGGGCGCGCAAGATCAAGCGCGATGTGGTGGCGCTCTGGATTGCCGCCCGTGATCCGCGCGTGCCCTGGTACGCAAAAGCGGCCGCAGGCGCCGTCGCGGCCTATGCGCTGAGCCCCATCGATCTAATTCCGGACTTCATCCCCATCATCGGCTACCTGGACGACCTGTTGATCGTGCCTGTCGGCATCATGCTCGCGGTGAAGCTGGTTCCGGCCGATCTGATGCGGGAATTCCGCGAAGAAGCCATGCGACGCGAGAAGCCGGTGAGCAAGGTCGGTCTCGCCTTCACGATCGCGCTCTGGGCGCTGGCGGCGCTGGGGCTCACCTGGTTGTTCTGGCCGAAGCCGGCCTAAATGCTTCGGCCCGCGTGGCCGCCCATGCCAGAGCATCTCACCCGGCAGGTGAATTAGCTATCACTTGTAATTCATGCAAATCAGGGCCATGCTCTCTAAGCTCCTGAAACGACAGGCGCAGGGGATGGGTTAACAAGGGTCAGGCGTAATGGAGTTCGCAGTGTGCTACGATCACAGCGGGTTCGATCTGGTGCGGTCCGTCTTCCTCGATGCCACGGCATTCTTCGCGCTGATGGCGCCATGGGCGATCGCCCGGCTGGTCGAGATATCGCGCGAAGATGGCGCGGCCCGGCTGCAGGCTGCCTGAGCCCTAAAAGCCGCAAAGATCTAGTCGTCGCGGACGACCTTTCGAATCGGCAGGTCGCCGAGCAACGCGGAACAATCGATCTCCTCCTGGAAGTGCGCCTGCGGATCTAGCACCAGCCACGAAGCGTGGGTGCGAAGGTCCTTCAGCTTGGCGTTCTTTTGCGCGCGCGCCAAGCGCTCGGCCTCGGCAACCGAGGCCTGAAAAGGCCTTTCGACCTTGTGATGATGAGAGACCCTCGACATCGCGGCGGAAAACGCGCTTGCCCGCTTTTCGTTCCGTCGAACGAGGACGATCGGACGCCTGCCATCCCCGCGCGTCTCCTGTCGCCGTCTCTCGGGCGATATGGAACACGGGAGGACGCCGGATCGGCAGTTTGGGTAGCCCGGCTTGCCTTGGCGGCAAAGAGTACGGCTCTTTGACAGGCAAGCCGGGCTAAAGCGCCGACATTGGGTTTCCTTGGGGGAGCCGACGCAGGGTCAGAGTGTTCGTTTCCCATTGTGCCCGCAATTGTTGCTGAGGTCCTATGCGCCAGCGCAATGGTCCGACCGTGTGGCGCTGACGAATCGCCCATCGCCGGAGCGCTCCACTGACACAATTCCGGAAGCTATGAAGGCGCCGGGCTCAACCGCTCACATTTCCCTGGCAACGCTTTGCGTCCGAACGCGTGACGCGACCGACGTTTTGCAGCGCTCTCTTGACGAACAGCTCGGCGTGCCGCGCCCATTCCGCTTCCGCGACTTCGTTCTCGCGAACAGACTGCCTGAAAGCTTCCCGCAGCGCCTCGAGCTCAAAGATCGACAACGGCTGATTTCTTTTTTGCTTTTTTGTACCGGCGTCCATAACGCGTTGCCAAGAACCGCAAGGTTTTAACCCATTATGCGGCGGTTGTTCGACCCATCAACAGCTTGGCCCTGACTTCTTTTGGGGGCAAATCTTACCGCGACTCCAGCGGCTTATGTCGGGAGGAGCAGCCGGTAGGACGCGGGGCTACGAGCCGGGCCATTCAAGGGACCAGCCGCTATATGTTTTCATCCATAACGAACAGCTGGAAGACCGCGAACGGCTGGCGTCGGCTGCCCTGTAGCGCTGTATCCGCCGAAGCATAGGTCTTTTGGTGTGGACCTCGGGCCCGATTGGTGATTGTCTCGGCAATGCAGAGCCGCAAGAGATGATCCAAATCCAGGTGGCAACCGGCCCGCGTCTTCCCCGTCAACAGGAGTGGCGCGGGCTTTTGCCGTCGGGAAGCATGAGCAGTCTTGCCTGGCTGCGAATCGGAGGTGGTACGGGCCGGCAAACCGCCTCGCCATTAACCTTCCCCACGGGCACGGACCAAGGTCGGTGTCGCAATTGCCTCCCCTGGCCTATACTCTGGCGAACGGGTGGGTGAGCGGTGCCGATGTTTGGGAGGTATTTAAAACGACCTGCACGAATCTGGAGCGGTCTGTCGCTGGCCTGGCAGTTCGTGATCGCGGGCGGCATCGGCCTTCTGGCCGTAATGCTCGTGGTCGGGCTGTGGGTGACATCGCAGATCCGTGACGGCGTCTTGCACAATTCCGCCGCCACCACCGCGCTCTACGTCGACAGCGTGATCGCGCCGCTGCTGCCGGACATGCGCAAAAGCCAGGAACTCGACGACACGGTCAAGCGGGCGCTGGACGAGACGCTCGGCCAGGGTGCGCTTGGGAAAAGGCTGGTGTCGTTCAAGCTGTGGCGGCGTGACGGCACAATCCTCTATTCAAAGGACGCAAGCCTGATCGGCAGGCAGATCAAGCCCAACGCCAACCTCATCGCCGCTTTCGCCGGCAACGTCATGGTCAAATACAACAGGCTCGAGGATGAGGAAGACGACAGGGAGCGGTCGATGGGCGCTCCGCTGCTGGAAATCTACAACCCGGTGCGCGAGCCCTGGTCCGGCGAGGTTGTGGCTGTCAGCGAATTCTACGAATTGTCCGGCGACTTCGAGGAATCGCTCCACTCGGCCCTGCTGTGGACATGGCTGGTGGTGGCGGGTGCCACGGCGGCGGCGCTGGCGCTGCTCTCCGGCATCGTTTTCCGCGGTAGCCGCACCATCGTCACCCAACAGGCGGCGCTCGAGGCCAAGGTTTCGGAATTGCAGGCGGCGCTGGCGCAGAATTCGTCGCTGCGCCAGCGCGTGCAGCGCGCCTCGCGCCGCGCCACCGCCATCAATGAACGGTATCTGAGGCGCATCGGCGCCGACCTGCATGACGGGCCGGCGCAACTGGTGGCGCTCGCAGCGCTCAGGATGGACAGCCCGGTGCTGGTCGATCCGACCACATCGAGCGCGCTGCGCGAGGCCGAGATCGCCGGCATCCACAAGACGCTCGGCGAAGCGATGCGCGAAATACGCGGCATCTGCAACGGGCTCGTGCTGCCGCAGATCGAGACGCAGGCCATCGCCGACATTTTGCGGCTCGCGGTGGCCGAGCATGAGCGGCGCACCAGCACCAAAGTGTTGCTAACCCTGCCCGAGCGCTTGCCGGAACTCGGCACCTCGGAAAAGATCAGCATCTATCGCTTCGTGCAGGAAGGCCTGAACAACGCCTTCCGGCACGGCAAGGGCAAGGGCCAGCAGGTCAGAACCACGACGAAAGGTGGCAAGCTCCTCGTCGAGGTTGTGGACGCCGGCCCCGGGTTCGACCCGGCCCGAAGCGAGGGCCTTGGGCTTGCGGGCCTGAGGGAGCGTATCGAAAGCATAGGCGGACAGTTCGAAACGCTGTCTGGCCCGGGAGGAACAAGACTGGTGATCACCCTGTCTGTCGAGGAGCAACCGTGAGCGCATCCATCCGCATCGCAATAGTCGACGACCATCCCCTGTTTCGCGAGGGCGTGGCGCGCAGCCTCGGCGAAATGGGGGGCTTCGAACTGGTGGGCGAAGGCGCCAGCGCCGAGGACGCCGAAAGGCTGGCGCGCGCCAGCACGCCCGATATCCTCCTGCTCGACATCAGCATGCCGGGCGGCGGCCTCAACGCGCTCGCCGGCATCCTTGCAGCGGTGCCCGAGCAGAAGATCGTCATGCTCACCGTGTCGGAGACCAATGCCGACGTCGCTCAGGCACTGAAGGCCGGCGCACGCGGCTATGTGCTGAAAGGCGTCGGCTCCAAGGCGCTGGCCGAGATCCTGCGCGACGTCGCCAATGGCCAGAGCTACGTATCGCCGAGCCTCTCGGCCAGGCTGCTTTCCGATCTCCTGCAGCCCACAGGCGGCAAGCCCGATCCGCTGAGCCAACTCACCGGCCGCGAGGCCGAGATCCTGAAACTGGTCGCGGAGGGGCTGAGCAACAAGGAGGTCGCCGCCCGGCTGTCGCTGCAGGAGAAGACGGTCAAGCATCATATGACCAGGGTGCTCGCCAAGCTCAACGTGCGCAATCGCACCGAGGCGGCGCTGCTGATGCATGAGGCGAGGGAAAGGCAGCAAGTTAGGCAATAGGCCAAGCAGTGGCAAAGATGACATCCTACTGCCTACTGCCTACTGCCTACTGCCTAAAGGCAGTCACCCCCGCCTCCATGGACGGGGTGACATGCAGGGTGCGGGAGAAGGGATAGCTCTTCCAGAACCTTCACAGGTTCAGCAGGCGCGATAGGTCCTCCTCCGTCGCCTGCCGTTCGATGATGGTGCGGCCTTGCGCGTCCGTCATCTCGAAACGGCCGTTCTGGATTTGCTCCTTCATGCCGTTGCGATGAATGACAGTAACCTTATTGCCGTCGATCGAGAGCGTGTCGCCCGTTGCGGCGTTGGTGTAGCTGTTCTTGCCGCCGGGATTGGTATTGCCTTTGCCGCTGTTGTTGCCCGGCCCGGCATTGGGGTTGGCGCCACCAGCATTGCTGTTGCCGTTGTCACCCTGGCCATTGCTGTTGCCGTCGTTGCCGCCATTGCCGGAATTCGAGCCGCCGGCGGAACCCGAATTGCCGCCACTGCCATTGCCGCCGTTCCCGCCTCCATTGCCATTGCCGTTGCCGGCATAGGCTGCGGATACGAGCTTGGTCATGTAGCCCGGCTTCACCAGACAGGGGGCGACGACAATCGCCAGCGCGACAACGACGCGCAGCACAAGGTAGGCTGGCCTTTTGCAGGCGGGTTGGTGCATTCCGTCCTTTCCTGCGGGTCCGTCTCGGCATGGCCGAAGTTCCGCTCACGGGACAGGCGCGACGGAACAGTGTCTTGACCCTGCAAGAATCACATTCCGGCGGTCCGACGAAAGTGGCCCACGACCCATGCCCTGGCCAATCGGACCATTTCCGCCAGCATGACTGACCAATGTCGCAAGCGGCGGACATTGCCGAACTTGAAAAAATTACCCCCGCACGGAGGCGGGGGTAAGGTGAGTAGCCAAGTTCTACCGCAAGACGATCAGGACCGCAGAGACGAAGCAAAAGGTGGCAACCTGGTTTTGCAGCGCTGACCTTCGGTCCCTTAAGATCTAATCCCGATAAAACCTCGCTCTCACAAACTCTGTCTCACAAACTCTTCAGGCGATTGAGATCGGCCATGGTGGCCTTGCGGTCGACGATGGTGCGTCCGTATTTGTCTTCCATCCTGAACCGGCCGTTCTCGATCTTCTCCTTCATTCCGTTGCGGTGCGTGACCTCGATTTTGGTGCGGGTGGCCTCAACCTTGTCGCCCGTCAGGGCGTTCACATGATCGGCGACATCGGCGGTGCTTGCCGCGCCGGCGCTGCTGCTCTTGCCGCTGTTGCCGTTGTCGCTGTTCCCGTTTCCGTTGTTTCCGCTGTTGCCGTTCCCGTCGTTGCCGCCGCTGCTATTACCGTTTCCGCTGTTGCCGCCATTGCCGGAATTCGAGTCGCCAGCCGAACCGGAGTTGGAGCCGCCGGCCGAGCCGGAATTGCCGCCATTCCCGTTGCCGTTGCTCCCGCCTCCGTTCCCGCTATTGCCGCCCCCACTACCGCTACCACCACCCTTGCCGCCGTTTCCGCCGCCACCGCCGCCTTTGCCGGCATAGGCTTTGGTCACGACCAAACCATCGACGGAGAGACTGAAAGGCGCGACAACCAGCGCCACCGCAGTCAGCGCTTGCAAGACCAGCCTGCAGACCCTGCGCGATCCGCGCATTCCGCTCTCCCCATGCCAGCCCTTCAGCCCGTCGGCCGAGCTACCCCACCGGCAATGTCGCAGCATAAGCATCCCCAATCAGCAGGCCATAAGGAAGTGGCCCACGACCCTTGTCTTGTCCACTCGGACCTAATGCGTTTTGCCGTAGGACCTAAGTCTTATTTCAACCACCGGATGTGGGTCGGGCACTATCGTCGTGGGATCAATTTTCCAGGCCGAGCAAGCCGCAACGAGATTCGCGCTCGCGGCATGTTCGCAAGACGCGCTCAGGCCGGCAATGGCACCGGCCGCCGCGCTGCAACCGCCGTGCCGAAGGCGGCAGCAATGACGGCGGCGACGCCCGCACATTGCAAAAAATTGAGCTTCTCATGCAAAAACAGGAAGCCGGTCAGCGCGCCGCCAGCCGGCTCCAGGCAGACCAGCATGCCGTAGACTTTGGCAGGCATGCGGGCCAGCACCAGCATTTCCAGATAGAAGGGCAGCGCGCTGGAGAACAGGCCGACCACCGCCGCGCCCGCCATGATGTGCGGCTCGGTGAGGTAGGGCTGCGCGGCGCTGAAGCCGAAAGGCAGCGCCAGCATTGCGGCGATCGCCATGCCATAGGCGGAGGTGCGCACACCGAGCTCGGCGCCGGCCTTCTGGGCGAAGATGATGTAAAGCCCCCAGCAGGCGCCCGCCGCGAGCGCCAGCGCCACGCCCAGCGGATCGAGCCCGCGACTGATACCGGCAAAGGGCGACAGCAGCACGATGCCGACGATAGCCAGCACCACCCAGACAAGGTCAAGCAGTCGCCTGGAGCCGAGCGTGGCGACAAACAGCGGCCCGGTAAATTCGAGCGCCACGCAGATGCCGAGCGGAATGCGCTGGAGCGCGGCATAGAACAGCATGTTCATGGCGCAGACGGTGATGCCATAGGCGGCAAGCCAAGGCAGGTTTTTCCGCGAGGGCAGTACCTTCCAGGGCCTCAGCACCACCGCCAGCATTAGCGCGCCGATGGCGAGCCTGAGCATTGTCGTGCCTTCCGGCCCCAGAACCGGGAACAGGCCCTTGGCAAAGGCAGCGCCCACCTGCACCGACAGAATTGCGCCAAGCAGGCCAAGCACGGGCATGGCGCCGACGTGGCTCTCTTGGTTAGCGGCCTGTCCTGTGGTCAATCCTGGCTCCATCCCCTGGTTCGGGAATGGAGATAGGGCGCGCCGGTTGCGATGTCGTGAGGCAGCGGGCGGGGATGGGTAGGACAAGATCAAGTGGGTGGAACGTCCGAAAGGCCGGCGGGACAGCATCCCCTCGGCCCTACCGGACAGAGGGGGTGCTGGAACGAGGCCTTGCCAGATGCACACCCGGCGCCTTCCCGAAATGCCTCACCCCGCCATGGCAAGCGGAGCGGCGCTCTTGTTGGGGATCTGGATGTCGATCTCCAGCGTCGACATTGTCGCGCCGCGATCCATCGAGACCTGAAGGTAGTCCTGGTCGATCTGCACGTGCTTGGCGATGACCGCCATGATCTCCTCGCGCAGAATGGAGACGAGATCCGGCTGGCCGCGGCTCTGGCGCTCATAGGCGAGCAGCAGCTGCAGCCGCTCGCGCGCTACCGGCGCGCTGGTGCGCCGTTTGAAGAGATCGAGGATGCTCATGCGGCCCTCCTTCCGAGAAGCCGGTCGAGGAAGCCTTTGCGTTCGAAGGGGACGACCACCGGCAGGTCCTCGCCTTCCAGGCGTCTTGCCGCTTCGAGGTAAGCTTTTGCGGCACCATTGAGCGGTTCCGAGAGCGTGACGGGCGAGCCAAGGTTCGAGGCCCGCAGCACATCCTGGCTTTCCGGGATGATGCCCAAGAGCGGCGTCGACAGGATCTCCAGCACGTCGTCGATCGACAGCATCTCGCCGCGCGCGGCGCGCGCCGCGTCGTAGCGGGTGACCAGCACGTGTTTCTGGACCAGCTCGCCCTGCTCCGCCTTCATGGTGCGGGCGTCGAGCAGGCCGATGATGCGGTCGGAGTCGCGCACCGACGACACTTCCGGGTTGGTGACGATGACCGCCTCGTCGGCGAAGCGCATGGCAAGCTGGGCGCCGCGCTCGATGCCGGCCGGGCTGTCGCAGAAGACATAGTCGAACACCGAACGCAGCCGCGCGATGACTTCGGCCACGCCCTCTTCGGTCAGTGCATCCTTGTCGCGGGTCTGCGAGGCGGGCAGCAGGTAAAGCGTCTCCAGCCGCTTGTCGCGGATCAGCGCCTGCGACAGCTTCGCCGAACCCTGGATGACGTTGACGAGGTCGAACACCACGCGACGCTCGGCGCCCATGATGAGGTCGAGGTTCCTGAGGCCCACGTCGAAATCGACCAGAGCCACCTTCTTGCCGGTCTTGGCCACGGCGGCGCCGAGCGCGGCCGTCGAGGTTGTCTTGCCGACACCCCCCTTGCCCGAAGTGACCACGACTACCTTGCCCATATATCCAGCCTCCATTGGCGGTTTTTATTCTCTGGCCGTGCCGGGCACGGCGGACTCGTTCATTTCTTGGTGCATGTCGTTCTCCCAAAACCGCTGGGCACTTTTGGGCGACATGCACTCATAACTCTGGCACGCGAAACCGGTCCGAAGCTTGCGTTGCCGGACTAGCCGAGCGGCACCACGCACAGCGCATCATTGTCGAGGAAGGCCTGCACGGCCTTGCCGCGCGACGTGCCTTCCATCTCCTCGGCCGTGGTGTACCAGCCGTCGACGGCGAGCAGCTCGGCCTCGTTCTTGCGGCAAAAGATACGCGCCGAAACATTGCCTTCGGAGCCGGCGATCGCGCGCCCGCGCAGCGTGCCATAGACATGGATGGAGCCGCCGGCGACGATTTCCGAGCCGGACGCGACCGAGCCCAGCACGATGACGTCGCCATGCGGATGGAACACCGACTGTCCCGAGCGGATCGGCGCCTTGATCATCAACGTGCCGGCGGCGGCTGATATCTCCGCCGCGCCCTGCCCCGCATTCGCAGACCTGGATTGGGCCGCATCGCTCTGCTCCGGCTCGATCCTGACCGCTTCGAGCCTTGCCAGCTCGGGATCCACCGGCTCATCGCCGGACATCTCGATCGGAGAGACTTCCGCCTTTGCGGCTTCGGCGGCCAGATCGGCCACTTGGGTCACCTGCGCCCGCTCCCCAGCGGCGGCTTCCAACTCTTCGGCTCGCGCCTTGCGCGCGGCGCGGCCCAGCAACCCCTCGGCCGTCGCCTCCTTGGCGCCGGCGAGTATCGGCGGCAGCTCAGGCCCGAGCTCGGCGCCGTCGAGCTCGATGGCATAGACGCGGATGCCGCGCGAGCCGAGCACACCCACCAGTGCGCCGATCTCCTCCGGTCCCGGCTGCAGGATGTTCAGATCCAGCACCACCGGGCGCCCGTTGAAATAGCCCGGCGAGTTGGCAATCCAGTGATCCAACCCCTCCAGCCAGTCGGCGATCGGCGCCTCCGGCGTCAGCGTGAAAGCGACGAAGGAGCGGGCGCGAAAGCGGATCGATTTGTTATGCAGAGGGGCGGCGAAGGTCACGTCCGGGCGAATCCTTACTCAATGGTTAAAGGGTGCCGGGCGAATGGTTAACAAAAGGTTAATTTTGGGGATCGGAGCCGTTAACAGCTGACGCGGCTAACTTCTGTGGCCGGGCGGTGACAGGGGCCGGCGATGTCGCTATCGTCTCACCCCAAATGGCGGAAAGCAAGGGAGGTCATGTCATGGCGCTGGAAATCAACAGGCCTGAGGATATCGCGACTGCCTTTGCCGATGCCTGGAACAGACATGATATCGGTGACTTCGCGGCGCTGTTTTCCGAGGATGCCAATTTCGTCAATGTCGTGGGCATGTGGTGGAAAAACCGCGCCGAGATCGAAGCGGCGCACCGCGCGACTCATGAGACCATGTTTCGCGACAGCCGATTGCAGGGTGTCGTCTCGCCAGTCGTCGAGTTATCTCCGGGCGTTGCATCGGTGCACTACAGATGGACTCTCACCGGTGCGTCCGCTCCGGACGGCTCCCCCGCCGGAACGCGGGAAGGCATTCTGCTTCTGGTGGTGAAGAAGGAACAGTCCGACTGGCGGATAAAGGTGGCCCAAAACACCGACATTGTTCCAGGGGTGATCGCTCCCCCTTCCAAGACTAGATAGCTGCATCGCGGCAGTTCGCAGCCGATGGCCAGGCTAAGCGAGGTGCACGAGCATCCCTGGCCCGGGACTTTCCTTCGAGAGTGCGGGACAGCCACACGCTCTGCGCGGCGACCGCAACTGCGGACCCGAGGCGGTTGCGCTTAACGTGAACCGTTATAAGTTACTCTCCCCCGGACGCCACCTTGGGCTCCGCGCGAGACCCGCGACCCTCCGGCCCGGCCAAGCCGCGGATGGCCGGGCCGTTGAGCACCATACCGTCCGGCGAAAACTGCGAGCCGTGGCAGGGGCAATCCCAGCATTGCTCGGTCGAATTCCAGTGCACGATGCAGCCGAGATGCGTGCAACTGGCCGAATGCCGGTGCAGCTTGCCGTCGCGGTCGCGGCACACGGCGAATTTGCTCAAGCCCTCCTGAAGGATGCCGCCTTCGCCAGGCTTGAGGTCGCCGGCCGACTTGACCTCACCGGGCAGCAAATAGCCGGCAAGGTTCTTCACCGTTGTAAGGTTCTCATTGAGGTAGTGCGCAAGCGCGGCGGGCGGCTTCCGGTCGGGGGCGTAGACGGCTTCCCAGGGGTTCGATCCGTCCACGATCAGATCGCGGATCAGCAGTCCGGCCAATGCACCATGCGTCATGCCCTGGCCGGAATCGCCGGTGGCCATGAAGACGTTGCCGTTGCCGGGGCTTCGGCCGATGAAGCCGCAATAATCGATCGTTTCGAGAACCTGACCGGACCACCGCGTTCTTTCTCCGCCAAGATCGGGCACCAATGCCCTGATCCATGCTTCAAGCGCGGCAAAGCGTGCCTCACCGTCATCCGCTTCGCCCGATTTGTGATCGCGGCCGCCGGCGATGAGACAGTCCGTCTTGCCCGGGCCGGGATTGAGGCGGACATAATAATACGGATCGTCCATGTCCCAGTAGAGCGCATCCGGGAGGGTTCCCCTGGTGATGTCGAAAGCCATCGCATAGGTGCGGTAAGGCGCCATCTTGCTATGGATCTTGACCCACGTGTTGATCGGGGAATTGGTGGCGAACACCGCGTTCGATGCCGTGACGGTGTAGCCGCCGTCGCATTTCAGGCGAATCTGCTCCCCCTCCTCGATCTCGACGACGGCGCTATCGGCGAACGCCTTGCCGCCTCGCTTCTCGAAATCAGCCAGCAGCGCGCGCAAATATTTCAGCGGGTGGAAGGTGGCCTGTTCGGGATAGCGCAGGATGGGCGCCGATTCATGCCCCTTGAGCGGCACGCCTTTGCCATGCTCAGCCTCGGCGCCGATCTTTGCCGCAGCCGCATACTCCTTATTGCATTCTCTGGCGGCCTGCTTCTCGTCCATCCATGCGGCCGGGAAAAGGAAGCCGTCCAGCCGCCGGAAATCGCAGTCGATCCCCAGCCTGGCAACGTGCCGCTCGATGCGGTCGACGGCGGCTTGCTGGCTCTCCTGAAATCCTCGCGCCAAATCTTCGCCGCGCATGTCGATCAGCGCGCTCAAGCCATCGTCGCAGATCGGCGCCAGATGGGCGGTCGTGCGCGATGTCATGCCTCCGAGCAACGGGCCGCGATCCACGAGCACCACCTTGCGTCCGGTCAGCGCCAGTTCATAGGCAATCGAAACCCCGGCGATGCCGGCACCAACGACGGCCACGTCGCAATGTTCGTGCTGATCGAGGCGGGGAGCGCCGGGTAAGCTGGCGTCGAGCATCCAAAACGATCTGGTCGCTTCGCTGCTGACGTTCATCGCGTGCCCCGTCGAGACGATATGGGATGGCCGGCGGCCAATGCTGCGCAGCGCGGATTGTAGGTCATCATGACCCGGCTCCATCCTCGCGGTTAGGTGCTCTTGAGCGCTCCGTTCATCCCGTTCGGGTAAAAGCCGCCCTTGCTCACACCCGATTGGTCGGTCAGATAAACAATGCGCAGCACCTCCTGCGGCGTCCTTGTGAAGGCAATCGCATCCGGCGTCGAAGGAACGAAGTTGGCCTTGCCGTCGACGCGAATGCCCTGGTCTTTGTCCTCAGGCCCGTCGATCTTGTCGCGTGCGTCGGAAATCGCATTCGCCGCCTTCCAGGCCTTCTCGCCCATGCGATAGAGCGACGACCGCGCCATCCCCATGTGGTAGGCCTCGACCGCGAGAATTCCAGCCGCGGCAGCCAGGAATTCCTTGTTCTTCAGGACGGTTGCCGCACCGGCGTAGGCGGTGACGCCGACATCCTCGAACAGCATGCCGCCAAGCAAGAAGTTCATCTGGTTGCCGAAGGGGTCGAAGTCGGCACCGAGCCCGGCCGCCTTGGAGACCGCGGCAAAGCCGGCACCAAAATCGATCGCCGGCCGGTCCACCGCATTCGACGCGAGGGTCTTGCGGTAGAACCTGACATGGGCAAGTTCATTTTCCGCGACTTCCCGCAAAAATTCAGCCAGTGCGGGCGTTTCGAAGGGAACTTTCTTGCCGCCGACGACGTCGCCGGGCTTGGAACCGGCATCTGAATCGTCGATGCCTTTTCCTGTGGTGCCCCGCAGGTAGTATTCGGCCTCCATATATTCCAGGTTCAGCGCGAACCGGAAAATGTCTTCGTCCTTTATGTCATCCTTTGCGAAAGCAGGCGAAACAGGGACGACGCCGGTCGCTGAAGCGAGCGTAGCTCCAAGCCCAATTTGCATTGCGCTGCGGCGAGAAACATGAAGTGAAGGCGTGGCACGGATCATAGCTTCCTCCCGAAGCCCGCCATGAACCGGTGTGGCCTCAAACGAGCGGGCCGTTCCGTCAACTCCGCTAAATGCGGAATGTTCCTGAACCGAGCCGGTATGGTTGTGGCCCGGAGGAGTCGATGGGCGTGCCGGCGTGACTCCCGGGCTGCGGTTCCTCTATAGGACGAGCTTCTTGTCCGCCGTCGGATCCATTCATGACCCTCCTTCCCGCCCTCCGTTCCGCCCTCCCCACCGCCAGCGTCTGGGACGCCGCCGAGCTCGCCTCGCGCGATCCTGGCTTCGATGCCCGCAATTTCGGCGCCTCGGCGCTGGTGCGGCCGCGCGATGTCGAGGGCGTCGCGGCGCTGGTGAAATTCTGTTCGGAGCACGGCATCAGCCTTGTCGCGCAGGGCGGGCGCACCGGGCTGGCGGGTGGGGCAGCGACTTCCCAAGGGCAAGTGATTTGCGACCTTGGCGGGCACAACCAGATCGAGGAGATAGATCCATTCGCGCGCGTGGCGATCGTGCAGGCGGGCGTGACGCTCGGCGCGCTGCAGGAGGCGGCGGCCGTGCACGGGCTCGATCCGGGCATCGACCTTGCCGCGCGCGGCAGCGCCACGATCGGCGGCATGGTTTCCACCAATGCCGGCGGCATCATGGCCTTTCGCAACGGCACGATGCGCCACCGCGTGCTCGGTCTCGAGGCCGTGTTGCCGGACGGGCGGGTGTTTCGCGACCTCACCCGGGTGCTGAAGACAAGTGCCGGCTACGACCTGAAGCATCTCTTCATCGGCGCGGAAGGCACGCTCGGCATCGTCACCCGCGTTGCGGTGCGGCTCGATCCGGTGGCCGGGGCGAGTGCCACCGCGCTTGTCGGCGTGCCGAATGCGGCCAGCGCCCAGCGCATCGTGCGGCATTTCCTGGCCTCGACCAGCGCCCGGCTCACTGCCGCGGAGATCCTATGGCGCAATTTCGCTTCTCTCATGCAGCGGGCGCTGAACTATGGGCCCGGGCAATTGCCGCTCGACGCGCCTTGCTTGCTGTTGCTGGGGCTCGGCGCCGACTCGATCGAGGCGGCGAGAAGCGCGCTGGAGGACGGGCTGGCGGCGATCTGGGAAGAAGCCGGCATCATCGATGGGCTTGTCGCGAGCTCCGACGCCCAGGCCGCCCAGATGTGGCGGCTGCGCGAGGAGACCGTTGAGATCGAGCGCGCGCATCCTATGGCGCCCTCTTTCGATGTGTCCGTGCCGGGTGGCGGGCTGGACGCTTATGTGGCGCGCATTGAGGCCGGATTGAAGAAGATCGACGCCTCATACGCGCCCTATGTCTACGGCCATCTCGCCGACGGCAATCTGCACATCTCCATCAATTGCGAAGGGCCGGTCCCACATGAGCGGCACGCGGGGATCGAGGACGTGCTCTATGAGGGGCTGCGCCAAGCCGGCGGCTCGTTCTCGGCCGAGCATGGGGTGGGGCTGGAAAAGCGCGAGGCCTATGAGCGGCATGCGGATCCGGTGAAGCGGGACTTGGCGAAGGCGATCAAGGAGCTGATCGATCCGGGTAACGTGATGAATCCGGGAAAAGTGGTGGAGCTCTGAGGCACTACTCGCATTGGCGGCGCGGGCCGCCGTCGAAGGGCTGGTAGGTGTTGTCCTGCGGATCGTAGGAGCGGTAGCGGCTGAAGCAATCGTCGACATGGGCGGCCGAGATCTGCCGGCCCTGTGCCCGCACGGCCCCAGCCTCGGGCGAGATCTCTTCCGGCGGGCCGCCATAGGTGGTGACGTAGCCGTCGCCCGACGGGGCGTAGCCTTCCATCTCCGCCTGGTCATCGCTCGTCTGGTCATCGGCCGCGGCGGTTTGCCGATCATTCGCTACGGCTTGACCACCCTGGCCTTGGCGATCGTTCGAGCCGGTCGAGGCGGTGCGGTCGCCCATCGGGTCGTAATAGGGTGAGATGCAGGGGCGCAGTTCGCCGCTGTAGGAGCGGTAGCTGTTTTCCGCCGGACGGTAGCTGCGATAGCGGGCGGCGCACCATTGCAGATGGGCCACGGGCAATTGCTGTTGATGCGCCTGCTGATCGGCCGCGGTCGGCTGCTGGGCCGAGCCGGCGTCGGGCGTGGGCTGGCCTTGGCCAGAAACATCGGGCAATGGCTGTAGTCGCGACGCTGCTGGTGGCGCCGGCGCGACCACCGCCGCGGTCTGCCTGCCGCTATCGGCCTTGGCCGGTTCGCCGGCTTTGGCAGATGCCACCGCCGCCTGCTGGGCGGGAATGCGTTCAAGGTTCTGCTTCTCCGGATCGACCGGCTGAGCGTCCTTCGTCCAGAGTTCGGAAACGCCGATCGTCGGGGTCGCTTGGCGCACCGGCTTGGCGGCGAGCAGCCAGGTGGCGAAGGCGAGTCCGCTGGCGAACACCGCGAGGGTCAGCACGAAGCCGCCGACGATTCCCAACAAAGCCTTCATGCCAAACTCCTTTAGCCCCCGCTGATAGAATGCGAAGCGCGGAATCCGGTTCCCACAGCAAGAGGGCGATGTTGCGAACCGGCGGTAACAAAACGAAGGGCCCCGCGTGCTCCGGGGAGGAGCACGCGGGGCTTCGAGGATCGCTAGGTGAACCCAGCTGGGGACTAGGCAGCTAAGGACTTTACGATGATCCAAGCGGATCGATGACAGTGTCGCTCCTTTGGCAGGACGCCGCATCGTGCAAACGGAGGAGTAAACGCAGGTCGTTCACATGGTGCAGGTCAGGCCCGGCAACCGGCAGATTGCCCCCAACGAGACGGCGGGGCCGCGCTTGAGCGGCATGCGGGCGCTCAGCAGTCCGCCACCTCGTGGTAGCTCCTCGCCTTGCCGTCCTGGCCGCGAATGCGCCAGGTCCCGTCCCCGCAGCCCTCGATGTGGCTCGCCGCCAGCGGCACCTTGCCGCCGCCCTCCGGCAGGTCGATGACGTAAGTCGGGTTGCAGATGCCGGAGAGCCGCCGGCGCAGCTCGGCCACCAGCGCCTGGCCTTCGGCAATCGTGGTGCGGCGATGCGCCATGCCGCGCGCCAGGTCGCCGTGATGCAGGTAATAGGGTTTTACGCCCAACCGATACATCAGCTCACGGCAGAGTTCCTCCAGCACCTCTACCTTGTCGTTGACGCCTTTCAGCAGAACGCTCTGGTTGAGCAGCACGAAACCGGCCTGCCGCATCGCGCTGCAAGCCGCCTCGGCCGCCTGCGTGAGCTCGCGCGGGTGGTTGAAGTGAGTGACCACCGTCACCATCAGCCGGCCCTGCAGCGCCTCGATCATGCCGGATGTTACGCGCGGCGGCAGCGCCACCGGCACTCGGGTGTGGATGCGCAGAAGCCTGAGATGCGGGATCGCCTCCAGGCGAGCGCGGATTTCAGCCAACGTCTTGTCGGGCAGCGACAGCGGATCGCCGCCGGTCAGGATCACCTCGCGGATTTCAGGATGTCCGGCGATATAGGCCAGCGCCGGCTCCAGCGCTTCGCGCGCATAGCCGCGGCCGATCGATGTCAGCGACTCTTTCCTGAAGCAGAAGCGGCAATAGACGGCGCATTGATAGGTCGGGAACAGAAGCACCCGGTCGGCATGGCGGTGCGTCAGCCGCGGCACCGGGCTGAAGGCATGGTCGCCGATCGGATCGTCGAGCTCGCCCTCGGTGGCGACGAGTTCCTGCGGCGACGGGATCACCTGGGCGCGGATCGGGTCGTCAGGGTCGTTCCAATCGATCAGGTCGAGATAGGGTTTGGGCACGCGCACCTTGTGCGCGGCGGCGGCTTCCTGCGCTGCTTCACGCTCGGCGGGCGAGAGTGGCAGGGATGCGAGGTCGCGGACGTGGCGCACGCCGGCGCGGATGTCGTCCTGCCAGGCGGCGTCGGGTGCGGCCAAAAGGACGTTCCGATCATCGGCCGATTTGCAGCTCGCCTCCACCGGTTCGCCGCCCGTCCTGGCGCGATCATTGAAGATCATAGAAGACTCCTTGAACTCGAAGCGCCTGATACAGCATCCGTGCCAAGGCGCAAAAGCCTTCGAACTCCTCCATTGGGCTCGCGATGGAAGCATTCGCCTACCTGACGATTGGCATCACGCCAATTGCTGCCGTCATAGCGGGATCGACGGCCGGAATTGTGATCGCAGCCAAGTCGTTTTGGAGAGAAAATTCAAACTGACCTGGCGTCAAAGCGAATGTATTGAATCAAAAATGGTATTAGTCTGCACAGCCGCGGGTTTCGGGGCGAACCAATGGATTTCAAAGCGGGCCATGGCTACCTCCTGATCGGCGGGCTCATCCTGGTCGGCGCCGGGCTGCTGATCCTCTCGCTGATCGTCAATCTGCATGTGGCGCACAGCGTTCGCGATGACGTGCGCCACCGCGAAAAGCTGCTGGAATATTACCGCAACATCTTTTCGCAACTGGGCGTGATCCTCATCGGCATCGGCGTTTCGCTGTTCATCTTCTTCTTCCAGCAGAATTATCAGGACCAGCGCAAGCGCGAGACCGAGCTGCAGCTGGTCTTGGCCAAGCTCGCGGCGCGTGTTGCCCGCGGCGCCCCCGTCATCGAAACGCTCGGCGAGTTCGACGAGGTGCTGGACCAGGGCGGCGCCTATGTCAGCCCCGAACTCGGCGGAAACAGCGCCGCCATCAGCGCCAAGGGAGCCGACCTCGCCAAGCAGGTCGAAAAGATCCAATTGATCGAGCGCGATGTCGATGTTCGCGACTTCGATATCCTGAACCTGTCGCGCGACCTCGAAAACACCTTCGTCGTCAACGAGCTCGATCCGGCACTGTGGTTCAACATCGTGCGCGACGAAAACGAGATCAAATACGCCATGACGCAGCTGAGCCTCGACTACAAGGACCTGCATGACGCGATCGGCGACGAGCCCGTCGGGGCGGCGGTCGCCAACCCGGACAAGGAAGCGAAGATCAAGCGCGAGGTGCTCGACATATTCTATGACGCCGATCTGCTGCGCCAGCGCAGCAGACGGTTTCTCGCCCGCGCCTGCTGGCTGTTCAGCAAGGGCAAGAGTTTCGTCGCGCTTCCACCAGCTGACGCGATCGAGGCCGACACTAAGTCGCAGCAGCTATGGATCGACCGTGCGAAACCGGTGCTGACGCAGACAAGGTCGGGTAGCGGCGACTGCTTCAAATTGCTCCACTACAGAGGAATTTCCGAATAATCCCAGAGGTGCAGCTCAGGTTCCTGAAGGAGGTTGCATCCAAGGACGCGAGATAGACCTTCGTGTTTTTCGACGTAAGGACTGCGTGTAAGGGCGGCAAGGTGGCAGCACCCTGGGTTGGGTCGCACTTATTTGTTAGTCGCCCACGCGCGGCAGCGTGCCCAGATGATTGTCGTCGAGGAACCCGATGGTCACGGCCGATGCTTTGCCGTCCGGGCCGACGACAAAGCTCACGCCCACCGGCCTGTCCGGGGTCTCGGCGTCGGGATAGGTCAAGAACAGGTCGCCGTCGTAATGCGTCAAGGGATAGGACCGTGCCCCCGCCGGCCCGACCTTGAGCACAAGACCGTCTCCCGCCCGCGATACGACCGCGTCGCCGACGAATTCGTTGGCATAGTGGCCGGCATAGGCGTTGGCCGGTGCCGCCGGCCGAGCCGCTGACGGCGGCGCGGCAAATCTGGCCTTGGCCGCCTCGACCACCGGACCGAACATGCCGGCGTAGATCGCATCCCACGCCTCGATCCAGTCCTTCTCGACCTTACCCTCAAATACGAGATCGGCAAAGCTGTCGGAAAGTCCTTCCGGCACGCCTGTCGGGAAGGCATTGGCAAGGATGACGATGCCGAGTTTGTCCTTCGGGAAGATCGTCACCAGGGTGCGCGCGCCGACGCTGAAGGCGCCCGCGTGGCCCCAGCTCAGGCCGTGCCGGCCGAATTCGATGTTCCAGCCGAGGCCGTAGAAGGATTCGCCACCGGAAACGGGGTTCTTGCCGCGCGTCATCAGCGGTACATGCGTCTGGTCCAAGGCATCGGCGGCGATCAACGTCTTGCCGGCATAGACGCCGTCGTCCAGCAGCAGGCGCACCCATTGCGCGAGATCGCGCGCGGTGGAGCTGACGCCGCCGGCAGGCGCCTGCGCGTCCGGATCGCGCTTGATCTTGGCGGCCCAGGCGCCATCCACCTTGACGTGAAGCGCGGCACGGTTTGCGTGCTTGATGAAGTCGGCATTCAGGGAACTGGTCGAAGCCATGCCTAGCGGACGATAGAGCTTTTCATCGGCGACCTCCTCCCAGGACTTTCCCGTCTGCCTGGCGGCCGCGACTGCGCCCTCGGTCAGCCCGAAATTGCTATAGGAGTAGCCGGCGCGAAAGCTCGACAATGGCGGCACGAAGCGCAAGCGGTGAAGGATCGTGGCGCGATCGTAGCCTATGTCCTCGAGATCGTCTCCGGCGGTGCCTGGGAGCCCGCTGCGATGCGAAAACAAGTCGCGGATGGTGAGCTCGCTCGTCGGATAAGGATCGGCGAGCCGGAAGCCCGGATCGAGGTCGGCGATCTTGGAATTCCAGGACACGACGCCGTCGCTGACGAGCGCCGCCACGACCGTGGCGGAAACCGGCTTGGAAAGCGAGGCGATCTGGAACACGGTATCGGCATCGACGGTCTCGGGCTTGCCGGCCTCGCGATGGCCGAACCCCTTGAGGAAGACCACTTCGTCATTGTGCACGACCGCGATGGCGAGACCGGGCACCGCGCCATCGGCGACAGCGCCTTGCGCCAGTGCCTCGAGCTTCGGCAGGGCGACGGTGATCTGTTCGGGCGTGATGGGGTCGGCCGATGCCGCGTTGGACCAAAGCGCCATTGCGATAAAGGCCGCGATCGTCAAATGGCAGAGGTTCCGACCAAGCCGCATCAAGCGCTTCCCTCCCTTCCCTGCATTCATCCTACGATTGTACAGGTCGGCGCTGTCGCGGCCAAGCCTTCGCCCGGAGGCAGGTCGCCTCACCTCTCCAACTTCCTGATCGCCTCGGCGGTTACCGGCGTGAAGAAGTTGATGAGGTTGCCATCGGGATCGGCAGCTCAGACGCCGTTTCAGGAACGGATGCCAACTTGCCGGTTGGAAAGGACTTTGAACGACAAAGCTCGCGTTCCGTCGCGCCCCCTCTGTCCGGCGGGTCTGAGGGCCGCCGTGGAGCGCGACCTCGGTCGCTCGACTTTCGCCGCAATCGACCAGCGCCCTCTTTTCAGGCAATCTCCTCCGGCGGCGATCATGGGAAGATGATCCGCCGCCGAGGGAGGATTGCCATGACCGAGACGCAGGCGCTGCCGCGCTATGAGGATGCCGTTGCGCAATTCCGCATCGAGGACGAGATCGCGCGCCTCCACGGCGATCCGGCGACCGGCATCAACGCCTATGTCGAATGCTGCGGCCGCTATACCGGCGAAAACCGGCTGGCGCTGCGCGCGATCTCGGCTGCCGGTGAATTGCGCGAATATTCCTTCGACGATCTGGCCGAGATGGCGGGCCGCGTCGGCACCCTGCTCAAAAGTCTCGGCGTGCGCCCCGGGCGACGTCGTGGCCGGCATGCTGCCGCGCATTCCCGATCTGGTGGCGCTGATCCTCGGCACATGGCGGGTCGGCGCGGTCTACCAGCCTTTGTTCACCGCCTTCGGACCGAAGGCTATCGAGCATCGCCTCAGTTACAGCAAGGCGAAGCTTGTGGTGACCAACACCGCAAACCGCGCCAAGCTCGACGAGGTGGAAAACCACCCGCACGTCGCCACAATTCCTGGGCCCGGCGATGCCCCTGCCGCAGGCGACATCGATTTCCGCGCGGCGCTGGAGGTCGCCTCCCCCGACTGCGCGCCGGTGATGCGCAAGGGCTCGGACCTGTTCATGATGATGTCGACCTCGGGCACGACAGGACATCCGAAGGGCGTGCCGGTGCCGCTCAGCGCGCTGCTTGCCTTCGGCGCCTATATGCGCGACGCGGTCGGGCTGCGACCCGACGATATCTTCTGGAACATCGCCGATCCCGGCTGGGCCTATGGACTCTACTACGCCATCACCGGGCCCTTGCAGCTCGGCATCGCCACCACCTTCTACGAAGGCGCCTTCAACGCCAAATCGACCTACGACATCATCGAGCGTCTGGGCGTCACCAGCCTTGCCGGCTCGCCGACGGCCTATCGCCTGCTGATGGCGGAAGGGCCGGAGGCGGCCGCCCGCGTCAAGGGCAGGCTGCGCGTGGTGAGCAGCGCCGGCGAGCCGCTCAACCCGGAAGTGATCCGCTGGTTCGACGCTAACCTCGCCCCCCCGATCCACGACCATTACGGCCAGACCGAGAACGGCATGATGGTCAACAATCATCATGGGCTGGCGCATATCGTGCGCGCGGGCTCCGCCGGATTTGCCATGCCGGGCTACCGCATGGCGGTGCTGGATGACGAAGGAAATGAGCTCGGCCCCAACCAGCCCGGCGTGCTCGCGGTCGATATCGCAAATTCACCGCTGCGCTGGTTCGACGGCTATCATGGGGCGGAAACGCCGGCGATCGCAGGCGGCTATTACCACACCGGCGACACCGTGGAATACGAGCCGGACGGCTCGGTCTCCTTCATCGGCCGGGCCGACGACGTCATCACCTCATCCGGCTACCGCATCGGGCCGTTCGATGTCGAAAGCGCGCTGATCGAGCATCCGGCGGTCACCGAGGCGGCGGCGGTCGGCGTGCCCGATCCGCAGCGCACCGAGATCGTCAAGGCCTTCGTGGTGCTGGCGCCCGCCTTCCAGGGCGGCGAAGCACTGGCGGAGGAACTTGCCCGGCATGTGAAGCAGCGGCTTTCGGCGCACTCCTATCCGCGCGAGGTCGAGTTCGTGAGCGAGCTGCCGAAGACGCCGAGCGGCAAGATCCAGCGCTTCTTGCTGAGGAAGGCGGAGGTCGAGAAGCGCAAGGCGGAATAAAGATTGCTTCCGCCCCAATTTCCGCCACGCAAAAGCCGCCAAGTCGGGCGATGGCTCGCAAGGGCTCTTGATCGCTAATTTGGGGTTGCAGCATGCGGTTGGTTTTAACGCTTCTCATCGCGCTGGCGGGCAGCACGGCACTCGCTGCCTCGCCGGAGGACGATTACATCGCGGCGCGCGACAAGGCGATTGCCGACATAGCGGCGCAGGCAAACGCCAACACCGCCATCGAAACCATCGATGCGCAGAACGAGAAGGCGCTGGCCGATCTGCAGCAGCGTCTCGCCGCCATTCTCGGCCCGCTTTCGGTGAAGGGTTTCCCGACGACGGGCACCATCAACATTCAAAGCCTCAACGCTTCCGATATCGGCTACGGCATGCTGGATGGGTTGCGATATGCCCAAAGCGAAGACGGTCCGAGCATCGTCGCCTCGACGCGAGGGCTAACGGAGCGCTGGCTGAAGTCCAAATCGAGCGAGGCGGAAGCGGATTTCAAGCTGCCCACCGACATCGGCGCGGCATTGAAGCTCGATACTTTCTACACCCAGGCCATCGGCAGCGACGCAGCATTCTCCGGCACGCTCGACTTTCCGCTGAAGAAGCCCGACGGCGCCGACATGGCGATCGCGCGGCTCGGCGGCTGGACGCAGGATGTCGGTCCGATCTACGACCAGCATGTCGTGGTGACGGTCGTCAAAGGCGACCGCGTGCTGATCGCCGAGGCGCCGGCCTCGCCCGCCGTGCCGAAGATTGCGGCCTGCGATTCAATCTGGGCAGCCGCCGACGCCGCCGCGCAGAAAGCCCAGCAGGCCGATCAAGGCTCGGATCAGGACGACGCGCAGGCTTCCGATCCCGCCAACGCCGCCTGGGAAAAAGGCGACGCCGACTACCGCGCCTGCATGGCCCAGCGCCTGCCTGGCGACCCGTCCTTCCCGGCGCTGCTCAAGCAGGCGCAGGATCTCGCCGACGGCATGGCGGGCAAGTAGCCCGCCCATTCCAGAAAACTACGCGGCAGTTTTTGTCAGCCCGCGTTCGCCCGCATATTGCGGCGAGAAACGCGCCGCGCGACGGGGCGCGCCGCTTCCGCGATGATCCCGTTGGTTTGAGGCGCGGCATCCTTGCGCGACCTTGCGTCGGTCACCCGATGCAGGCGCTCGTAAGGCAGCAATTCCCGGATGCGGGCGTTGAGCGCTTCGACTTCGGCGCGCAAATCCTCGCATTCCTGCTTCTGGATATCGAGCTGGATCTGCTCGGACGCCTGCTGCAGCGAAAGCCGTGAGAGATTGGTGCTGACCTCGGACAGGTTCTTCTTGTCGGCTTCGCTCTCGTCCTTGAGAACGGCGAGCCTTTTCTCCGCAATCTGGCGTTCGGTGACGGCATCGTTCAATTGCGCCTTGAGGCTGGCGATCTCCGCCGTGGCTTCGCCATTGTCGGCCGAGACCTTATCCAGACGCGACTGCAGTTCCTGGATCTCGGCGCGCAAACCGCGCATTTCCGCCTGGCTGCGCGCTAATTCGGCGGTGCCGTCGCTTTCGGCGATCCGCGCCGCCTCGACGGTTTCGGCAAGCTTGGCCTGCGTCGCCTCCAGGGCTTTCTGCAGCCGGGTCTCTTCCTTTTCGTGGTTGCCGAGCTGGGCCATCAACTCGGCAATATGAGCAGTTTCGCTGGCGTGGGTCGCCGCGAACTCATCGAATTTGTGCCTGGCCTCCGCTTCGCGCTTTTGCGCCTGCTCCAGATCGACCGAAAGGCCGACCTGCTTTTCGCGCAACAGCTTGTTCTCGGCGCCGCGCCTGTCGACTTCGACGGTCTTGGCGGTCAAGGCTTTGACGATCTCGCCGAACTCCGTCTCGCGCCTGGCGGCCTCATTGCCCATCTCCACCAGTTCCAGGCGCACGGCCGCAAGCGCCGAGCGCAGCTGCTCGCGGTCCTGGACGAGGCTCGCCTCGCGCTGCTGCCAGGCCTCGGCCGCGCCGTCACGTTCGCGCTGCTTGCGGGCGGCATCGAGCAATTGTTCGGAGAGCGCCTTGCGCTCGGTGGTGAGAGCGAGGTTTGCCAGCTCCAGCTCGTTGGAGCGCAACACGTCGCGATGGAAGACGTTGAGGACCTCACGCGTCATATGATGCGCGGTGGCGATCTCCGCCAGCTTCGCCTCGATCTCCTGCAGATGCCCCTGCCCGTCGCGGAAAAGCCCGGCCACAGCCTCAAGCGCGGCGAGCCGTGTCTGGGTATGCGGCGTCAGCCGCGACGGAGCTGCGTCGGGCTGCTCTTCGGGCGGCGGATTTTCGTCGCTTGCCACCAGTTCCTGGCCGGCAACGGCATCGTCTTCCGACGGCGGCCGTTCATCATCTTTAAGAACGTCCTCGAATGCTTCCGCCAGATCCGATTGGAGTTCCTGAAATTCCTTGTCGACGTCCTCGGCCCGCTTAATCAGAGACTTGAAATTCATCACGGCACATCCCTTACGCTCGACGACACACCTTTTACGCTCGCCCCCGGGCGTACTTAACGAATTGCTAATCTATCGCGTTACCTTCCGTTCGGGAAGCCTGTGCAAAGGAAACCAGAATTAAGGTTATCGCCGGTCCAATCTCATGCGGATGCACCCTGGGTGCTCCCCTCTTCCGCTCCTAACATATGCTAATTTCCCTCGAGATAGGCGCTGAAAGCATGTGCCGAAAAGGGAAAGACAGCGAGCTGCTTGTCATCATTCACATGAGCGATGCAAAAACTTCAGGACGGAAAAGTGGAGCTCCCGTCGCATAATTTTCTCTATTGTCGGCCAATCGGGAAGAGCTGCGCTGCGCGGGCAGCCGGTCGCCGTGCTCTCATGGATTGCGACGCGGGAGGCGCATCGGCCGACCTCCCGCGTCGATGCATCAACTCTTGATGTCGATGCGCTTGACCTGCGACTGCGCCTTCTCGCTCTTCGGCAAGGTGACGGTCAGCACGCCGTTCTTGAAGCGGGCATCCACCTCGTCTTCCTTGACCTCGTAGCCGACCGGGATGCGGCGCTCGAAGCGGCCGTAATAGCGCTCGGAGAACTGCGTATCCTTGTCCTCCGTCTCGGAGCGCTTCTCGCCTCGCAGCGTCAGCACGCCGTCGTCGAGCAGGACCTCGATATCTTTCTGTTCGAGGCCCGGCACCTCGGCCATCACCTTGATCTCCTTCTCGCCATTGGAGATCTCGACGCTCGGCCAACCGGCGCCGAGGGCGGAGACACCGCCAAAAGACGGCAAGCGGCTATCGAAGCCGCGGAAAACGTCGTCAAACAGGCGGTTCACCTCGCGATGCAGCGACAGGAACGGATCGCGCTCACCGTCGCGGAATATGCTTGGAAGCTGGTTGCCGTTGCTCCGGCCCCAGGGAATCAGATCACGGACACTCATGGTTTCGCTCCTTTCTGTTCATCGGCTCGAAAGGCTCCTACGCGCCGGGCAAGTGCCCGGCGCCTTGCGCGAATGCCCTCAGGCGGCGTGCTTCTCGGCTTCGATCTTCTTTGTCGTGCCTTTGAGCGTCGCCTTGTCGGCTGCGATCTCGATCCGCCGCGGTTTCATCTCTTCCGGGATTTCGCGCTTCAGATCGATCGTCAGCAGCCCATTGACCAAGCTGGCGCCAACGACCTTGACGTGGTCGGCAAGCTCGAAGCGGCGCTGGAATGCGCGGCCGGCGATGCCACGATGCAGGTACTCACCCTTGTCCTCGCCGGCTTTCTGGCCCGAGACCATGAGCATGTTCTGCTCTTGGGTAATGGCCAGTTCATCCTGCGAGAATCCGGCCACCGCCATGGTGATGCGGTAGTCGTCTTCTGCGGTCTTGGCGATGTCGTAGGGTGGCCAATTGTCGACGGTTTCGATCCGGCTTGCCGTTTCGAGCGCGTTCAGCATTCGATCGAAGCCTATGCTCGACCGGAACAGGGGACTGAAGTCAAACGTGGTTCTCATAGCTACATCCTCCATTGAGCAACATAGATACGAGGGGCGCCAAGGAAGCGGTGCCCCTTGACCTGCCGGTCTCTCAAGCACCGGCATAGTCGATCTGGGAATTCAACGCGGGCACGTCAAGGCCCCCGAAGCCGCCTTTATGGTCGTGAAAAGTCAGATCTTCGCCTGCATCCAGGCAGGCAAACGATGAATTGAGGGCGGCCGCACAACACGACCGCCTTGGGGAGCTGATTTCAATGGATCGCGATGATCCCGTCGACGGCCCGCCATTCCGATGCCCTGATGAGCCGATGGTGGGCGACACGGACGGAATGCAAGGCGCCAGCCAGCTCGCGCTCCCAAAAGCCCAGAAAGCCCCTCAGCACGGGGAAATCCGGGGCCAGATCATAGTCCTGCCAGACGTAAAGCTGGAGCAGGCTGGGATGGTCGGGCAAATGATAATGGATCTCGGCAGTGGTCAAGCCATAGCCATTCATCTGCAAGCGGAATCCCCTGCTGACCGCGCTCGCCATCGCCTTCGGGCCCTCACGCGCTCAGCCGGTCGACCAGCTGCCGGTGGTCGTCATCGGCAGGGTCGCCAGGTTGCGGGACCAGCGCATCAAGCCGGCGCAGCGCATCCATGATGTCGTCGAAGGAGACCGGCCGCTCGGTGCCCGGCGGTTGGCGCAGCGCCGGCATCGATTCCACCGCGCAGGCATCGGACGCCCAGGACGAAAGGATCGCCCGCTTTTCCCATATGTCGAGCGAGCCATCCTCCAGCACATCCTGCGGGTGCCGAAAATGGCTGGCCGGCGAGAGCAGCCGGTCGAACGAAAGGTCTGATATTGCGGGAGCTAGGGAAGGAATGATCGGCGAAAGCGTCTGTCGGTCCATTTCTGTCCTCCGTCTCCAAAAAACTCCTTGTTTCGGGTTCCAGTTTCTCAACGGTCCCGGCGCCGGGCGCCGATAATCTTGTTCAACTCAATCGCGAATTCAAGCCTCTCCGTTATCGGAGCGGTCCAATTTACCGCATGTTTTCAGCGCGCTAGCACTCAACGGTCGAGAGTGCCAAAAATTTTGCGGCATCCCCTTGAAAGTAGAAGAAGGCAAAACTAGTTCGACATGCGCGCGATGCCGAAAAGGGTCGCGCGAGCCCCGCTCCGGTCCTGCCGGTCCGGAGCGGAGGGACCTCTCGCAATCTGTTTGTCCTGAAGGAGAACGATATGACGTTCCGTCCACTGCATGACCGCGTACTCGTGCGCCGCATCGAGGCCGAAGAGAAGACGGCCGGCGGTATCATCATCCCCGACACTGCCAAGGAAAAGCCGCAGGAAGGCGAAATCATCGCCGTCGGCCCGGGAGCCCGCGACGAGAGCGGCAAGCTCGTGCCCCTCGACGTGAAGGTCGGCGACCGCATCCTGTTCGGCAAGTGGTCCGGCACCGAGATCAAGCTCAACGGCGAGGATCTGCTCATCATGAAGGAAAGCGATGTGATGGGCGTGATCGAGCACGCCGCGACGCTGAAGAAAGCCGCCTGACCGGGGCTTCGATCAAACCGCAACCCAGTCAATGAAAGCTGCCTAGACAAGGAGTGATCCAATGGCTGCCAAGGAAGTCAAATTCCATTCCGACGCCCGTGAGCGCATGCTGCGCGGCGTCAACATCCTCGCCGACGCGGTGAAGGTGACGCTCGGTCCCAAGGGTCGCAACGTCGTCATCGACAAGTCGTTCGGCGCGCCGCGCATCACCAAGGACGGCGTCACCGTCGCCAAGGAAATCGAGCTCGAGGACAAATTCGAGAACATGGGCGCCCAGATGGTCCGTGAAGTCGCTTCGAAGACCAGCGACATCGCCGGCGACGGCACCACCACTGCCACGGTGCTTGCCCAGGCGATCGTTCGCGAAGGGGCCAAGGCCGTTGCCTCGGGCATGAACCCGATGGATCTGAAACGCGGTATCGACAAGGCGGTGGATGCGGTCGTCGCCGAACTCAAGGTCAACGCCCGCAAGATCACCAGCAACGACGAGATCGCACAGGTCGGCACCATCTCGGCCAATGGCGATGCCGAGATCGGCCGCTTCCTGGCCGAGGCTATGGAAAAAGTCGGCAACGAAGGCGTCATCACCGTCGAGGAAGCCAAGACGGCCGAGACCGAGCTGGAAGTCGTGGAAGGCATGCAGTTCGATCGCGGCTATCTCTCGCCCTATTTCATCACCAACCAGGACAAGATGCGCGTCGAGCTCGAAGAGCCCTATGTGCTGATCCACGAGAAGAAGCTCAGCAATCTTCAGGTCCTGCTGCCGGTGCTGGAGGCCGTGGTGCAGTCCGGCAAGCCGCTGCTGATCATCGCGGAGGATGTCGAGGGCGAGGCTCTTGCCACGCTGGTCGTCAACAAGCTGCGCGGCGGGCTGAAAGTCGCCGCCGTCAAGGCGCCGGGCTTCGGCGACCGGCGCAAGGCCATGCTGGAGGACATCGCGATCCTCACCGGCGGCACGGCCATTAGCGAGGATCTCGGGATCAAGCTGGAGAACGTCACGCTGGAGATGCTCGGCCGCGCCAAGAAGGTCGCGATCGAGAAGGAGAACACCACCATCGTCGACGGCGCCGGCAAGAAGGAGGAGATCCAGGGCCGCATCACGCAAATCAAGGCCCAGATCGAGGAGACTACCTCCGACTATGATCGCGAGAAGCTGCAGGAGCGGTTGGCCAAGCTCGCCGGCGGCGTTGCCGTGATCCGCGTCGGCGGCGCGACGGAAGTCGAGGTCAAGGAGAAGAAGGACCGCGTCGACGACGCGCTGCACGCCACGCGCGCCGCGGTAGAGGAAGGCATCCTGCCCGGCGGCGGCGTTGCCCTGCTCAGGGCGGCCAAGGCGCTCGACGCGGTCGCCGTCGACAACCCGGACCAGAGATATGGCGTCGATATAGTGCGGCGCGCGATCGAGGCTCCGGCGCGCCAGATCGCCGAGAACAGTGGGTCGGAAGGCTCGATCATCGTCGGCAAGCTGCGCGAGAAGACCGACTTCGCCTTTGGCTGGAACGCCCAGACCGGTGAATATGGCGATCTCTACAAGCAGGGCGTCATCGACCCCGCCAAGGTCGTCCGCACTGCGCTGCAGGACGCCGCTTCGGTCGCCGGTCTGCTCGTTACCACCGAGGCGATGGTGGCCGAGAAGCCCAAGAAGGAAGCCGCTCCGGCCATGCCGGCCGGCGCCGGTATGGATTTCTGAGACGCCGACCGCAGCCCGCTTCCGGCAACGGGAGCGGGCGTTTCGAAATGCACGATGGGAGGCCTTTATGGATATGATGAGCGGGGATGGCTCGGTTCCCGCGCCGACGCATCCGGCAAGCGAATTCCTCGCCTATGAAGCCGAGTGCCGGAGCGCGCTGAAGCCGCTGCTGACACGCTTGCTCGACACGGCCGAATCCGCCGGATGGAACCGGCGGACGGTCGCCTCGACGCTGATGTTCCTCGCCGCACAGCAAGTATCGGCGGCGGAAACATCCGCGCGCGGTTGAGCCAAATCGGGCCCCGCTTGCAAGGCGGGGTCCATCCGATCGCGAACGGACGAGGATTGCCATGATTGCGGGACGATTGCGGGAATGCCTGAGAACCTTGCGATGGGACGCTGCCGACCTCGCGCAGGAGCTTGGCTGCGCCAGAAACGACGTGGCGCGCTGGATCGAGGGGCGCGCGCCGGTGCCGCTGGCGGTCGCCGCCTGGATCGAGGCCCTGGCCAAGGCGCATAGCGCGCTGCCGCCGCCGCGTCTGAACCAACAGAGTCCAGCGGCGCAGACCACGGCGGCGGGCCCGGTGGTTGTGCAGGCCTTCACCGGCATAGGCCAGTCGCGGCCGCACGGCATCGTCCTGCAAGCGCCCTACCCGCGCCGGCCTGCGCTCGCCGGGACCACCGGCCTTCGCCCCGGCGCCATGGGCACCCACCCGAAAGAGGGTCCAGACCATCAACCACGACCGCTTTGAAGAGCCTGTCACTGTCCTCGTCGGCATGGGCTTGCCGGTGCGGCTGGAGACGGTGGCGGAAGCCTATGCCCTGCTGCAGGATTGGCCGGCTGCGAGCAGGAGCAGCGCCTGTGCGATCGCGCTCAACGCCTGCAAAGCCGGCATTGCCGGCGAGATCGACGCGGAAACGGTACGGGCAACCCTTGTTGCCTTCGCCCGCCGCCACGATATTCTGGCGCCGGACATGGTTTCGCTGGCGCCCGCAGCGCTGGCAGGGCGTGCGTCCACAAGCAATAATGGCTGAAGATTTGAAACCCGGCGCGTGCTGGCGCGGCGGACAAAATAACCTAACCCAGGAATTCTGAATGACGACGAACACCAAGGCGAAGGAAACCAGGACGTTCGAGGCGGACGTCTCGCGGCTGCTGCATATGATGGTGCATTCGGTCTATTCGGACCGCGATGTCTTCCTGCGCGAGCTGATCTCCAACGCGGCAGATGCCTGCGAGAGGCTGCGCTTCGAGGCGGTGAGCCGGCCAGAGCTTCTGAGCGACGATGCCAAGCCGCGCATTACAATTGCCGCCAATCCGGACAACAGGGAACTCTCCGTCGAGGACAACGGCATCGGCATGAGCCGCGACGAGATGGCCGAGGCGCTTGGCACGATCGCGCGCTCCGGCACACGCGCTTTCATGGAGCGCGTCGAGGCGGGTAAGGCGGCGGAAGACACGCAGCTCATCGGCCAATTTGGCGTCGGTTTTTACTCGGCCTTCATGGTCGCAGACCGTGTCGACGTCATCAGCCGTCAGGCCGGCAGCGACGAGGCTTTCCGCTGGTCATCCGACGGCAAGGGCACTTACGAAATCGCGCCGGCGCCGCTCGAGGCCGCACCCAAGCGCGGCACGCGCGTCGTGTTGCATCTGATGGAAGACGCCTCTTCCTACACCACGCCCTATCGGCTCGAGGGGCTGGCGAAGTCGCAGTCGGGCCATGTGCCGGTGCCGATCACCCTCGTCGAGAAGCCCGGCGCCGAACCGCGCGATATCGCCGACGGCACGGCGCTATGGGTGCGGCAAAAGAGCGAGATCAAGCCAGAAGAATATACCGACTTCTACCGCAGCATCGCCGGCCAATATGACGAGCCAGCCTCGACGATCCATTTCCGCGCCGAGGGCCGGCAGGAATACAGTGTGCTCGCCTTCGTGCCGGGATCGCGGCCGTTCGACCTGTTCGACCAGGACCGCAAGGGCCGCATGAAGCTCTATGTGCGGCGCGTCTTCATCACCGATGATGCCGATCTCCTGCCGCGCTATCTTCGCTTCGTGCGCGGCCTGGTCGATTCCGCCGACCTGCCGCTCAACGTGTCGCGCGAGATGATCCAGGAAAGCCCCTTGCTCGCAGCGATCCGCAAGGGCGTGACCAACCGCGTTCTCGGCGACCTCGCCAAAACGGCCGAAAACGATGCCGAAGCCTACGCCAAAATCTGGGAGAATTTCGGCGTCGTCCTCAAGGAAGGTCTTTATGAGGACTACGAGCGACGCGAGCAGCTGCTGAAACTTGCCCGCTTCCGTTCGACGACCTCAGGCGAAGGCTGGCGCAGCCTTGCCGACTACATCGCAGCGATGAAGGAGGGCCAGAAAGCGATCTTCTTCATGGCCGGCGACGATCGCGCCCGGCTCGAAGCCTCGCCCCAGCTCGAAGGTTTTCGCGCACGCGGCATCGAGGTGCTGTTGCTGACCGACCCGGTTGACAGTTTCTGGGTGACGATGGCGCCGGAGTTCGACGGCAAGCCGTTCAAGTCGGTGACGCAGGGCGCGGCAGACCTTGCCGATATCGCTCTGCCCGAGGATACGGCGAAGCCCGACGCGGAGACGTCA
This sequence comes from Mesorhizobium sp. CA14, assembly GCF_020165195.1. Lineage (GTDB taxonomy): Bacteria > Pseudomonadota > Alphaproteobacteria > Rhizobiales > Rhizobiaceae > Mesorhizobium. The sequence goes on from NZ_JAIUHR010000012.1 coordinate 135,503, forward strand.
TCGGATATCGCTGCCTTCCTGGCTTTCGTGAAGACGACGCTTGGCGAGGAGGTATCGGACGTGAAGGCCTCCGACAGGCTGACCGAAAGCGCCGTCTGCCTTGTCGCTCCCGAGCACGGCCCCGATCGCCAGTTCGAGCGCCTGCTCAACGCCGCCGGCCGGCTCGACAAGGCGGCCAAGCCGATCCTCGAGATCAACCCGCGCCACGAGCGCGTGGCGGCGCTGGCGAAACTCGGCGACGACGACAAGGCGTTCAAGGAAGACGCCGCGCATCTGCTTTACGACGAAGCGCGCGTGCTCGACGGCGACAAGCCGGCCGACGCCAAGGCGTTCTCGGCGCGGCTTGCGCGACTGATCGATCGCGGCTTGGCGAGGGGGTAAGCGCCGGCGCTCGCCCGATAGGGGGAACGCGCCGCCGCCCATTGCGTAGGGTCTCGCCCTACCCCCTCAGCCCCGGCGCTTCCTGGCCGGTGCGGGCGACATATTCGGTGTAGCCGCCGCCATAGGTGTGGATGCCTTCGGGCGTCAGCTCCAGCACGCGGTTCGACAGCGCGGCCAGGAAATGGCGGTCATGCGAGACGAAGAGCATGGTGCCTTCGTACTGCGATAGCGCCTCGATCAGCATCTGCTTGGTGGTGATGTCGAGGTGGTTGGTCGGCTCGTCGAGCACCAGCAGGTTGGGCGGGTCGAACAGCATCAGCGCCATCACCAGCCGCGCCTTCTCGCCGCCGGAAAGCACGCGGCACTTCTTTTCGATCTCGTCGCCGGAAAAGCCGAAGCAGCCGGCTAAAGCGCGCAGCGGCGCCTGGCCCGCCTGCGGAAAATTGTCCTCCAGCGTTTGGAAGACGGTGCGCTCGCCATCGAGCAGTTCCATGGCGTGCTGGGCGAAATAGCCCATCTTGACGCTCGGACCGCGCGCAACCGAGCCCTCGTCCGGTTCGGAGGCACCGGCCACCAGCTTCAAAAGCGTCGACTTGCCGGCGCCGTTGACGCCCATGACACACCAGCGCTCGCGGCGGCGGATCTGGAAGTCGAGGCCTGAATAGATCGAGCGGCTGCCATAGGATTTGTGGATGCCTTTCAGCGTCGCCACGTCCTCGCCGCAGCGCGGCGCCGGCTGGAACTCGAAGGCTACCGTCTGGCGGCGCTTCGGCGGCTCGACACGGTCGATCTTGTCGAGCTTCTTCACCCGGCTCTGCACCTGCGCCGCATGCGATGCGCGCGCCTTGAAGCGCTCGATGAAGGCGATCTCCTTGGCCAGCATCGCCTGCTGGCGCTCGAACTGCGCCTGCAGCTGCTTGTCGGCCAGCGCACGCTGCTCCTGGTAGAATTCGTAATTGCCGGAATAGGAGGTGAGCGCGCCGGCATCGATCTCGATGATCTTGGTGACGAGACGGTTCATGAACTCGCGGTCGTGCGAGGTCATCAGCAGCGCGCCGTCATAATCCTTGAGGAACTTCTCCAGCCAGATCAGGCTTTCGAGGTCGAGATGGTTCGACGGCTCGTCGAGCAGCATGACGTCGGGCCGCATCAACAGGATGCGGGCGAGTGCCACGCGCATCTTCCAGCCGCCGGAAAGTTTTGAAACGTCGCCGTCCATTATCTCCTGGGAAAAGCCGAGACCATCGAGCACCTCGCGCGCGCGGCCGTCGAGCGCATAGCCGTCGAGCTCCTCGAAGCGGTGCTGCAATTCGCCATAGCGCTCGATGATCTCATCCATCTCGTCGGCGCGGTCGGGATCGCCCATCGCGTGCTCAAGCTCGCGCATCTCGGCGGCCACGGCGCTGACCGGCCCGGCGCCTTCCATGACTTCGGCGACGGCGCTCAAGCCGCCCATATCGCCGACATCCTGGCTGAAATAGCCGATGGTGACGCCGCGATCGACCGACACCTGGCCTTCATCGGGCTGCTCCTGGCCGATGATCATGCGAAACAAAGTCGTCTTGCCGGCGCCGTTCGGACCGACCAGCCCGATCTTCTCGCCCTTCTGCAAGGCGGCCGAGGCTTCGATGAAGACGATCTGCCGGCCATTCTGCTTGCCGATATTTTCGAGACGGATCATGGGCTCGTAGGGAGTAGGGAGTAGGGAGTAGGGAGTAGGGAGTAGGCCCAATAAGGGAGTGCGTGCGATAAGGGAACCCCCCATCGCTGCTTGGCCTGAACGTAACCCTACTGCCTACTGCCTACTCACTTTGCGTCGTGGAAGATGATCCCCACCGTGTGCCTCCACCCCGACCGCAACCGGCTGACACCATGGCGCATGTTGACGCGATATGGCCCTTGGTGCCTTGCACCGGCCGGTTGTGCACGGCGAAGATCACCGCATCGCCGCGCTTGAGCGGCACCACCTCTGCGCGGCTCTGCATGCGCGGGCGCTGCTCGGTGAGCACGAATTCGCCACCGGTGAAATCCTCGCCGGGCTCGGACAAGAGGATCGCCACCTGCAGCGGAAAGGCGAGCTCGCCGTAGAGATCCTGGTGCAGGCAGTTGAAGTCGCCGGGGCCGTATTGCAGCAGAAGCGGCGTCGGCTTCACCTGGCCCTCGTCGTGGCAGCGTTTCAGGAAGGCGGCGTGCTCGGCGGGATAGCGCTGGGCAACCCTCATCTTCTCGTTCCAGTCATTGGCGACCGTGGCGAGGCGTGGATAGAGGCCTGAGCGCAGGCCTTCGATCAGGTCAGGCAGCGGATATTTGAAGTATCGATATTCGCCCTTGCCGAAGCCATGACGCGCCATCACGACCTGGCTGCGGAAATGCTCTTGATGCGGATAGAGGCCGGCGATATCGGCGCATTCGTCCGCCGACAGCAGGCCGGACATGACCGCGCAGCCATGAGCATTGAGGTCTGACACCAGCGCGCGCCAATCCTGCGCCGCGACACGGGATTCGGCGGAGCGGCTGGCGCGTTTGGTGTTCAGGGAATGGATGGTCATGGGCGCCTCCTTTGCTTGGTGTCAAAGTGGGGCGGAGACGACGTGTGGGCCACCCGATACATGACAAGATTGCGAGGCGCGGGAGCGCTAATCTCCCCCCTTGCGGGGGAGATGGCCGGCAGGCCAGAGGGGGGTGTGACGGAACGCCGGCCTGCGTGCCTTGCAGTGACGAAAACTTCCGCAAGCTCCGATATATGAAGTTGAGACGTCGGCGGGACAGCACCCCCCTCTGCCCTGCCGGGCATCTCCCCCGCAAGGGGGGAGATTGGCAGCTTCATCGCCTGCGATATCCTTCCAGCTCCGGATCGAGATCCACCTTCACAGCATTGGTGAACACACAGGTTGCCACCATGATGCCGGCGAAGGCGGTGAGGTTGACCAGCAGCGTCTCGTCGTAGCGCGCCTTGAGCGCGGCCCAGGTTTCTTCTGGGACGGCGTTGGCATCGGCGGCGAGCACCTTGCCGAAGCCAATCAGCAGCGCCTCGTCGGCGGTGGGCTCGATCGCTTCGGGGTCGAGCCCGCGCTCGATCAATGCGCGACGGAAGAAGGTCACGGGGATCTCGGCGCGCATCGTCCCGGCGATCGCCTTCGAGAACAGCCAGATGGCGCGGTCGTCGAGCGTGGGCTTGAGAAGGTCGCGCAGCGTGAACCATTCGGCGTAGATGCGGTGGGCGGCCGGCGAGTGAAGCAGGATGCGTTTCATATTGGTCATGCGGCCGCGCAACGCGAGCTCTCGGTCGTGCTCGGCGCGGATGTCGTCCGAGGCGGTTGCGTAGTCGATGGGGGATAGATACGCCATCGCGCTCACCCCAATGTCGCGTGCAGCGCCGGCGCGCCGCGCAGCGTGTTGGAGACGGTGCAGATGTCTTCCGCGTCCGCCAGGATCCGCTCTTTCATTGCGGCATCGAGGTCGCCGGTGATTTCCAATCTGACGATAAATGTTTCGACCCGCGACGGCTCATCCTTCGCCTTGTCGCCGCTCACATTTGCCCTCACCTCGCCGAGCCGGTCGGCGACGCCGAGGCGGGTGGCGGCGATGCGGGCGCTGAGCACCATGCAGGCGGCCAAAGAGGCATAGAGCAGATCGAGCGGGCTGAAGCCGGGAGCGCTGACCTGCGTGACCACGTCGGCGGTGCCGCCGGTCGGCGTCGTGACCGCCGGCAGGCTGCCCGGCGGCAGGACGGCAAGCGCGCCGGCGTTGCGGGTGCGTAGCTTTAGGTCAGCCATTGCGTTCCTCGTTAGATCGACGACCATCAATAGCGGACGATGAGTGAGAAGGACAATCGCCAAGGGCCGGCGCTGCCCCTCATTGTCCTGCCGGACATTTCTCCCCGTATAGTGACGAGGAGAAAAGGCTTGTCGAGCGCGGCGGCCCTTGCCTTCTCTCCGTTCACGGAAGGTCGGATGAGGGGCGGTGCGGCGTTGGAACAGTTGGCGCCTTGCCACCTCTGTGCGACAGTTCTGCAGCGGCCGAACACGGTTTTGTGAGCGAGAAGGCCGGTCATCAATCCGTTGCACTCGATCCCTACGTCGCGGATGATCGGGCGAAGAAATCAGGGATGCCGCCGCATATGATGAAAAATCATGCGGTCGCCCTTCTGGCGGCCTCGATAACCGGCTTCACCGCGCCTGCCAACACCGCGGAGCCGTCCAGCGTTCATTCAGGCCCCATGTCGCGCCAGGAGGCCTTTGCGCGCGCCGAGGCGCTGACGGCGCTTGGGCGGCAGATGTTTTTCGACCCGTCGCTCTCCGCATCGGGCAAGCAGGCCTGCTCGTCCTGCCATGATCCCAACCACGCCTTCGGACCGGCCTCGGCCTCGCCGGTCGAAACGGGCGGAGCGAAGCTCGACCAGCCCGGCGTTCGCGCCGTGCCGTCGCTGCGCTACCTGCAGGCGGCGCCGGCCTTCACCGAGCATTTCTACGATTCCGAGGACGAAGGCGACGAGAGCGTCGACAATGGCCCGACCGGCGGCCTGACCTGGGATGGCCGCGCCGACCATGGCAAGGACCAGGCAAGGATCCCGCTGCTCTCGCCCTTCGAGATGGGCAACAAGGACGCGGCCCAGGTCGTCGCCAGCCTGCGCCAGGCGCATTATGCCGACGCCTTCAGGGCCGCCTTCGGCGCCGATATCTTCGAGCACCCGCAGGACGCCTTCGACGCCGCGGTCGAAGCGCTCGGCACTTTCGAGCAGAGCAGCACCGATTTCTATCCCTATTCCAGCCGCTACGACGCCTTCCTCGCCGGCAAGGCGCAACTCTCCGCGCAGGAATTGCGCGGCCGCATGCTGTTCGAGGATGAGGCGAAGGGCAATTGCGCGAGCTGTCATCTCAGCGAACCGGCCAATGACGGCGAGCCGCCGCAATTCACCGATTACGGCCTGATCGCGATCGCCGTGCCGCGTAACCCGGCGATTCCCGCCAACGTTGACCCCAACTATTTCGACCTTGGCCTGTGCGGCCCGCTGCGCACCGACTTCAAGGGCCGCGTCGACTATTGCGGCCTGTTCAAGACGCCGACGCTGCGCAACGTGGCGCTCCGGAAAAGCTTCTTCCACAATGGCTATTTCCACACGCTGCGCGAGGCGGTGGCCTTCTATGCCAGCCGCGACAGCGACCCCGGGCGGTGGTACCCGAAGAAGGCCGATGGCGCGGTCAACAAATTCGACGACTTGCCAAAGGCTTACTGGGGAAACCTCAACACCGACCCGCCCTTCAACGGCAAGAAACCTGGCGACAAGCCGGCGCTGATCGACGCCGAGATCGACGACATCGTCGCCTTCCTCGGCACTCTGACCGACGCGGACCAGGCGGGACAGTAGTCTAAACTGCCAGGACACATCGTTGGGACGCAACATGCGGCGACTCCAGTCGGCGCCCGGCTACCCACTTCAATTGTGTGCCAATGTGAGCCACATCATAGCAACGTCGTTCCTCGTCTGCTATATGTCAGCCGCCTTTCACGGGACGGGGTCTCGCATGAGGTTCATCGCGGTGCAGGAGCCGCCCGGCAACAGCTGGGCGGTGTTCGATGCGGGCAATGGGGCGCCGGCCGAATATGCCGGCCGGGTGCTGATCGGCCTGACATCCCGTGAAGCTCGCTGGTTCGCCACCATGGGCAACGACCGCACAGCCCTGCCGCAATACAGCCGGCCGGTCGCGTATCTGCGACTGGTCCGCACGATCCAGGAAAGGTCCGGTCAAACAGGCAATTGAGAGGCCGTGCTGCCAGATTGATTCAGGCAGGGCTACTCGAGCAGGTTTGCCGTTTCCCCGGAACGGCGGGCCCGCTCCGGTTCCTCACCCCGCCGGCGCGTAGCGGCTCACCACCATGCCGCTGGCATAAGGCTTCGAGCCGAGGAGCTTCAGCCTGCCAAATCCGCCCTTGTCGAAGATGCGGCGGCCGCTGCCCAGAACCGCCGGATTGATGAAGAGCTGGTACTCGTCGACAAGGGCCGCGGCAACCAGCGCCGAGCCGAAGCCGGCGCCCCCGAACACGGCGACGTTGCCGCCCTCGCCTTGCTTCAGCCTGTGCACCTCGCGCGGCAGATCGCCGCTCACGACCCGTGTGCGCTCCCAGCGCGAAGCCTCGAGCTTGTCGCTCGCCACCACCTTCTCAGCCTCGACGATGCGCCGCGCGAAGGCATAGAAAGGATCCTTCGGATATTTCCTCGCCGCGTTGCCCCAGTGGCTCAGATAGCCCTCCTCAGCCATCTTGCGGCTCAGCAGGATGGTGTCGATAGTCTCGAAAATGGCGTTGAAGTCCTGCTTGAGTTCCTCGTCCCAGGCGCTGTCGTCGCCCCATTCCCAGAGCTGCCACCGACGATCCTCATCGGCGCCGACAAAACCGTCGACCGACATCTGCATCTGCAGGATGAGCTTTTTCATTTCGGCCTCCTCTCAAATTGATTTACTTTTGGAACCATTTGACGCGATATGACAATGGTGTCAATAGTAAAGTGATTTAAAAAATGGAACCGTACTAATGTCGACCAAGGGACGATCCGGCTGCCCGATCAACCTCTCGCTCGAACTGCTCGGCGACCGCTGGACGCTGCTCATCATCCGCGACCTGATCTTCGCCGGGAAAAGGCATTTTCGCGAATTCCTGCAATCCGACGAAGGCATCTCGTCGCGCACACTCGCCGAGCGGCTGCAGACGCTGGTCGACGAAGGCATCCTCACCCGCAGCGACGATCCTACGCACGGGCTGAAGGCGATCTACCGGCTGACGGATGCCGGCATCGACCTGTTGCCGGTGCTGGCGACGCTGGCCGCCTGGGGCAGCAAACATCGCGGCGGCGACGACAAGCTCGCGCAGATCGCGGATGAACTCGCGGTCGGCGGTGAGCCGGCGCTGGAGCGGATGAAGCGGAAGCTGAGAACCGAGCATCTGGGCCAACGGGGCGGCGCAGCCGCCCGTCTCCCCCTCATGGGCGAGATAGGCTAGCGGGCCCGTCCGCGTCGCAGCGGCCCAACCGGCTCCCCAGCCGGCGGCTCTCCCGGCAACCCCAATCGCAGCCGCTCCTCCTCGGCGAAGATCTCGGCCTGCGCCTGAACATCGAACACTTGCTGCGTCAGCCTGCCGCCATCGACGACGCGCACGATCCATTGGCCGTTGACGGCTTTTACACGGACACTGTCTGGCTCGCTTGTTACCATATACAGCTCCTGCTCTTCGTTCGAAGAACTGCCTAACTCCACCCAACATGATCTAGCGCGCCTGGAATTGCCGAAAAGCGGGACTTATTGGTCTTTAGTGCAAAGCGACTCGCTGTTATGCAGCACGTTTGCGGAGCCTCGCGAATAAAAATGAGCATGTCGGAGCAGGCATGCCGTTGCACCTTGGGGCAGCGGAATTCCACTTTGCTACGACATTCGGCCTGCGGGACGACGCGACAGCGGATTTCGAAAGCGTCCGGATGGAACTGCGAATCGCGCAGCCCGGCAGTTGGCCGTGCATGAGTGCGGACGAATTCGTCACGCGGCGGCGGCCCGGCAGCCTTGGGGGGTGATACTGGGTTCGGCGGCCGGGCCTGACCGGAGTTTGCGAGGCCGCCGGCTGTCACAAACATGCGCTTGCGACCGGGCAAGGACAAGAACGACCTAGGCCCTAGGACCAAAGCTGCAAGGATATGGCCTACACAGCCAGTTGCGCTTTGATCGGCTGGGAAGAAACGCGCCGAATGCCGGCCGCGTCAAAAGCCGAAAAAATGCCGGCCGACGAGATAGCCGAGCGCCGCGACGACCAGCGGAAACAGCGCCGGCGCGGCCTTGCTGAACAGCGAGGGGTTCACCTCCTTGACGGGAGCGCTGGGTTTGGCATTGCCGAGGTTTTTGGTCATGAGCTCGTTACCGGTTGGGGCTGGCTGCCGGCTTGAGACATTAAATTAGAAGTTGCTCATTAAATTTCCCAGAAGGCCGCCGCTACAATTCGCGGCAATTTATTCCGATTGCTGGGTACGCTCGGAAAGCGCGAAGGCCTGGAGGTTGCGCGACTTGCCCGGATCCTGGTCGGCGTTGGCGATGATGGCGTGAAAGGCCGCGCGGGCGATATCCTTCTTCTTGGCATCCGGATGCAGTTTTCGCACTGCCCTGAGCAGGTCTTTCGGTTTCATATCGGGGGTGACAACGCGCATCAGCGTATCACCTATGGCCTGCAATTCGCTGGCATCCATAACGATGAACCCTGTTTTGGCGGCATCAACCTAACATATAGACGGGCGAGCGCGTCACTTTTGTGATGCGCCGTCCGTCATCCCGTTTCGCGAAACCGCAGCCGGTCGCCTTGGCGGCGCGTTCAGAGGAGCCTTGTGGCGAAGGCGTCGAGCCGCGAATTCTCCCTATAGGCCAGCCGGACCGCCAGCGCAGCGATGGCGGCGCTGGCGACGCCGGCGATCACGTCGCTGACACGAGGCTGGAGCCGGAAATTCCGCAAGATGGATCGTAGTGGCCCCGGCCGCGTTCATCCGCGGGGATGCAACCAGCCGTTTCATCGAGCAGAGGCCGCATCATGCTCATCCAACCGATCGACTATTTCCTCATTGCCTGGTTCGTGCTCGCGGCCGCGTCGACGCTCTATGTCGGCTTCGACCAATACCGCAACAATCCCGAGCCGGTGGTGATGAAATGGGGCTTCATCCTGGTGACGCTCTATATGGGCCCGCTCGGCCTGCTGCTTTATGCGCTGGCCGACAAGGAACCGCGCCCGGCGAGCATGAGGCCTTCACAAAACCCCTTTGGAAGCAGGGCGTCGGCTCGACCATCCACTGTGTCGCCGGCGACGCCACCGGGATCATCCTTGCCGCGGTCGTCACCGCCACGCTCGGCCTGCCGATGTGGCTCGATCTCATCGTCGAATATCTCGCCGGCTTTGCCTTCGGCCTGTTCATCTTCCAGTCGCTGTTCATGAAATCGATGATGGGCGGCAGCTATTGGGAGAATGTGAAGAAGAGCTTCCTGCCCGAGTTCATCTCCATGAACTTCATGATGGCCGGCATGGCGCCGGTCATGAGCTTCCTGATGATGGGCCGCGACATGCGCGCCATGGAGCCCACCGAACTTCTGTTCTGGGGCGTGATGTCGCTCGGCGTCATCGCCGGCTTCACGCTGGCCTATCCCGCCAATGTCTGGCTGGTCGCGCGCGGCCTCAAGCACGGGCTGATGACCGAGCGCCCGAAGCGAGCGAGCACGGCCATGCCCGGCAAGGCCACGAACCGGCGGGCGAACAGCGCGCCGCCGGCCATCACATGCGCTCGGACGCGACCACCCCGCAAATCGCGGCGCTCGGTACGGTTTCTGCGCTGGCCCTGGCGATCGGCATGGCGGCGCCTGCGAACTGGCTGAACCTCAGGCTCTCGGCCCGCGACGTCGGCGGAGTGATCATGCCGCAGGGCATGATCATGGACCGTGACACGCCGGCCGACGCCATGCGCGACATGGCGGCGGCCGACCCACGCCTGGTGACCGCCTCCTATGGCCTTTCGGCCAGGGGAGACCAGGACCTGCCGTTCCGGATGGAGAACGGCGTGAAGGTGTTCGAGCTGAGGCCGTCGGTGGTCCGCTGGCAGATCCTGCCGGACGTGACGGTCGACGCCTATGCCTATAACGGCCAGATCCCGGGGCCGCGCATCCATATCCGCCAGGGCGACCGGGTGCGCATCAACGTCACCAACGGACTGCCGGAGGAAACGACGGTGCACTGGCATGGCCTGGTCCTGCCCAACCAGATGGACGGGCCGGCCGAGATCACCCAGGCGCCGATCGAGCCCGGACAGACCTATTCCTACGAGTTTACCGCCACCCAGCACGGTACTTACTTCTATCATCCGCACGCCAAGCCCGACCGCACCCAGGCGCTCGGTCTCTATGGCGCGCTGATCATCGATCCCGCCAATCCCGCCGACGAGGTCGCCGCCGACCACGACTATGTCATCGAGCTGCAGGAATGGCTGGTCCGGGAAGGACTGACCTATCCGTCGATGCCGATGGACGGCGGCATGCCAAATTTCTTCACCATCAACGGCAAGGCCTATCCGTCGACCGAGACCATCCATATGAAAGTCGGCGAGACGCTGAAGGTCCGCTTCATCGGCACCAACAACGGCTTCATACACCCGATGCACATCCATGGCGGCCCGTTCGAAGTGGTCGCCCGCGACGGCGAGACGATTCCCGCCGCCGCACGTTTCCTTGCCGATACCGTCAATGTCGGACCGGGCCAGCGATATGATGTCATCTGGACAGCGAGGCGTCCGGGCAAGTGGCTGATCCACTGCCACATCCCGCATCACACCACCAACAACAATGCCGAGGAGAAGGGCGGCGGCGGGCTGATGGTGGTGATCGATGTCACATGACCGTGGCAGAGCGCTCGGCATTCGCTTGTCCGACGAACCCGCGTTGGGTTCGGAACCCTTGCCGCCCTCGCAGGGTTGATATGCGAGGCGAAGCGCCATGGAAGACAAACCGCCTGCCGAAAACCCGGGAAGGATCCTCGCCACCGTGCTGGCGATCTGCCTCATCATTATCGCCTTGTTCTTTATCGGCTTCAGATATTCGGAGCGCGATCAGGGAGCCTTGATCGTGCCCGGATCGGCGCAGGGCAGTAAGTGATCGGCCCGAAGGCCCGCCAGGTGTGGACAGGGCTGTAACACTTTGATTTGCCTGTCATCCCTCGCAAATCTTTTAGGTTCGAGATCGCACGCCGGGGAAGAATCAGGTTTTCCGAAACGTTTATCCAACAGGCGGCGCTCAGCGCCTTGCGCCTGACAAGGCGCTCATGAGCGAGCAACCCTTCCGGCAACAGCGCGTAACCGCGCCCGAGGCCCAGGGAGACAGAACATGTCGATCAGCGCCTATATCAACCGGATCGCGACAGCGGTTCCGGAGCACGAGGTCCACCAGTTCTATCTGGCCTACGCGGCCTCGATGCTCGCTGCCGATCGCAGGAGGATATTCGAACGCATGGCCGGCCTTGCCGGCATCGAGCACCGCTTTTCATGCTTTGCGCCTGCTCTCGACCCCGAAGGGCCGTCGGCCGACCTTGCCGGGGCCTTCAAGCGCGGCGCGTTTCCCGGAACGGCTGCCAGAATGGCGATGTTCGCTGAAGCAGCACCCGTCCTGGCGCAAAAGGCCGTCGACGGACTGCGCCTTGGTGACGAGGCATCGCGCATCACCCATCTCATCGTCACCACCTGCACCGGTTTCTCCGCGCCGGGCATCGACCTCGACCTTGCCGCGCGATGCGGCCTGTCGGACGGTATCGAGCGCACGATGATCGGGTTCATGGGCTGCTACGCTGCGGTCAATGCCCTCAAGCTTGCCCGCCACATCGTCCGCTCCGACGCGCAGGCCAGAGTCCTCCTGGTCAATATCGAGGTCTGCACCCTGCATCTGAGGGAAACCACCGAGCTGGAAAAGCTGCTGTCCTTCTGCCTTTGGGGCGACGGTTGCGCGGCGACACTGGTAACCGCCGAGCCCTCCGGTATCGAGCTCGACTCCTTCCACTGCATCGTCGCCGAGGAGCGGCGGGAGCTGATGACCTGGCATATCCGCGACCACGGCTTCGACATGTTTCTCTCGGGCAAGGTGCCTGCGGCGGTCCAGGAAACGTTGCGAAGCAACCAAGACGCTATCCTGGGTGGCGGGCCGCCGGAGGCGATCGACCTCTGGGCCGTGCATCCCGGTGGGCGCAGTATTCTCGATGCCGTCGAGAAGGCGCTCGACCTCGCGCCGGCCGCGCTCGGGCCGTCGCGCGAGGTGCTGCGCCGATACGGCAACATGTCGTCGGCGACGGTGATGTTTGTAATGGAAAAGATGCTGAAGGCGCCGGGCGGCCAGCTTGGCTGCGGCATGTCGTTCGGACCCGGGCTGACGGCCGAGACCATGTTGTTCCGGACCGCCTCATGAACGCGCTCGATCAACGGACCCTTGTCCCGGAAATCCTCGATCGCCTCGCCGCGGACGATCCGCGGGCGCTCCACTCTCGGCGCGATCTGCGCCGGATCAACGCGCTGATGTTCCAGGCGCCGATCATGGCGTCGCTGATGAGAAAATTCATCGCCAAGGCGCCCGGCCGCATCCTTGAGATCGGCGCCGGCGACGGCACCTTCATGCTGAAAGTGGCCCGGCGCATGACAAGAGACTGGCCGAAGGTGGAGCTGACGATGCTCGATCGCGTCGGCCTCGTCACGCCCAAGCTGAGGGCGGATTTCGCCGGTCTGGGATGGAAGCTCGAAACCTTGACCGCCGATGTCTTCGACTGGGCGCAGAAGGCGGATGGCGGGACTTTCGATGTGATCACGGTCAACCTGTTTCTGCATCATTTCGACGACGCCGGACTGCTACGTCTGTTTTCGCTGCTGGTTCGCAGGGCGCCATTGCTCATGGCGACGGAGCCGCTGAGGGCAGGCTTGGCGCTCGCGACGACCCGCCTTCTGCCGGCGATCGGCGCCAGTGACGTCACCAGGCATGACGCCGCTCAGAGCGTGCGCGCCGGCTTTCGCGGCAGCGAACTTTCCGATCTCTGGAGCGCTGCCGGAGGCCGGCCGCTCGAGGAGCGGCGTGCCGGCCCCTTCTCCCATGTCTTTGCCGGCGCCGCGTCGATGCCTGCCAAAGATGTGCCATGAGACCGGCATCGACACACGATGCGATCGTCATCGGTGCCGGCCCGGCAGGCACGTCAGCGGCGCTGGCGCTGGCCCGGCGCGGCTGGACCGTGGCGATCGTGGAAAAGAGCGTGTTTCCGCGTCGCAAGGTGTGCGGCGAATATATCTCGGCAAGCAACCTGGCGCTCCTCGAGCGACTGGAGATCGTCGATGCGTGGCGGGCCGAGGCGGGTCCCGAAATTCACCGGGTCGGCTTGTTTTCCGGCGATACCAGCGTCGAGGCGCCGATGCCGCGTGCGAAGTCCGCGCCCGCGGCGGGAGACGGTTTCGGGCGATCGGGCCGCATC
>NZ_JAIUHR010000013.1 GCF_020165195.1 Mesorhizobium sp. CA14
TGCCCACCCCGCCGCCGATCCCGGAGCCGAAGCCGGTGCGCGAGCCGGATCCGGACCGGCTGCCCGACGAGGAGCCTATCCCCAATCCCGACGAGAATGACGCGCCGCCCAAGCATTCCGCAACCAGGCGGCGCCGGCGTTGACAGCCTTGCGGGAGGCGCGCCGAACGCGCCTCCCATGCGCTGCCATCATTCCCCGCGCATGGTCGCCTGGAAGGTGGGCAGGTGCTTCTTCTGCGCCTCGATCATGCGCTCGCGGTAGACGCCGTAGATGACGTCGGTGTCGTGCAGCGTGACGCCCGCAATCGTCGGCGAGGCGAAGACCGGCAGCTCGATGCCGCGCTTCGACAATTGCTCGGCGGTGCGCGCGAGCAATTCATGCGCCATGATCATCGCCAGCACCGTCGAGGAACCCGCCACCGGGCGGCTCCAGCCTTCGATCGGCACCACCGCGTCCTCGATCGGCGAGCAGGTGTCGATGACGAGGTCGGCCGCGTCCGCCAACCGCTTGCCCGAGGAATGCGTGGCGGGCTTGTCGAGATTGTTCTTGCTGGTGACGGCGACCACGAAGATGCCGCGCTTCTTGGCATAGAGCGCGGTATCGATGCCCGACGAATTGCGGCCGCTATGGCCGAAGATGATGATGGAATCGCCCTCGTTCAGCGGCTGATGGTCCAAGAATTTCTCGGCATATTTCTCGGTTCGCTCCAGCCACAAAAGCTCGCGCACGCCGCCGGCTCCGAGCACGTTGTGCCACATCACGCGCGGGTCGGTGAGCGGGTTGAAGCCGACGAAGCTACCGTAGCGCGGGAACATCTCCTGCGCCGGCAGCACCGAATGGCCCGAGCCGTAGAGATGGACCAGCCCGCCATTTTGCAGCGTGTCGGCGAAGCGGCTCGCCGCCTGGCCGAAGGCTTCTTCATTGGCCTTCGATGCCTGTTCGATGAGGGCGACGAGACGGGGGATGTAGAGATCGGACACTTCGGTACTCCTGTTGATCGTGTCAGCTTCTGGTGTTCGGGAGGCGGCCGGCGCGCAGCGTCGAGCGTATCTCGTAGCGGTCGCCGCGCATGACGGAGACGGTGAATTCGAACGGGCTGCGCTCGTCGATGGTGATGCGCTCGACGACGAAGGCGGGACTGCCCGCGGGCAGGTCGAGCAACTCGGCGTCCGTCGCGCTGACGGCGCCGACGCGGTAGTTCTCGCGCGCCTCGACCGGCACGATGCCGTACTGGCGCTCCAGCGCCTCGTAGAGCGAGCCCTTGAGCAGGCCGGCGTCGAGGAAGCCCGGCACGCGCGCGGCGGCCAGTTGCGCCGTCTGGATGCCGATCGGCTCGTTGTTGCCCAGCCTCAACCGCCGGATCCGCACGATAGGATCGCCCTCCTCGATCTCCAGTGCGCCGGCCGCCGCCGCATTCGCCGTGGTCAGGCTGCAGTCGAGCAGGCGCGAGCCGGCGACCACGCCGATATTGCCCATCTCCTGGGTGAAGGAGGTGAGCTCTCGCGTGCCGGCGACCAGCGTCGCCGAGCGCACGAAAGTGCCCCTTCCGTGCTCGCGCCTGAGCAGACCGCTTTCCTCCAGATTGCGCAGCGCGTGGCGCAGCGTGATGCGGCTGACGCCGAACAAGGCGCAGAGCCGGTCCTCGGCCGGGATCTGGTCGCCGGTCGCCCACTCGCCGCTCTTGACGATGGCGCGGATCGCCTCCTCGACCTGGTACCAGAGCGGCTCAGGCCGCCTGCGGTCCGGCTGCTGAAAGCTCGCTTCGCTCATCGGATCTGCCTCCACCCGCTTCCCGCCTGTCCGGCAAGCGCGGCACCGACCAGGCCGGCGCGAGAGCCGAATTTTCCAGGCCTAAGTTCGATGCCGCGCAGATGCGGCGGCAATTGACGCCGCAGCGCCGCAAGCAAAGGCGGCGCGATCACATCCAGCGCATCCGCCAGGCCGCCCGAGATCAGGACGACGCCTGGATCGAGCAATCCCACGGCGCCGGCGAGCGCCGTGCCGAGCTGGCGCGCTGGCACCTCGAGCAGGGTCTGCGCGGCAAGCTGGCCTGCCTTGGCGGCGGTGATCAGCTGACGGCTGTCAGCCAGTCCGATCTGTGCGGCGAGGGCGTCCAGCGCACGGCCGGAGGCGACACGTTCCAGCCAGCCGCTGCGATCCTCGCCGTGGTCCTTGATGTCGGCGCTGGCCCAGCCGAAGGAGCAGGCGCCGCCATGCGCGCCGGCAACAATGCGGCCATTGGCGAGCACCGCCGAACCGATGCCGGTGCCGATGGCAAGCAGGATCGCGTCGGAGACGCCCTCGGCCGCGCCTTGCGCCGCTTCCGCAAGCAACGCGATCTGCGCGTCATTGCCGACCGCCACGCGAAGGTCGGGAAACAGCGTCGCAATATCGATGCCGTCGAGCCAGGGCAGGTTCGGGATCCAGCGGCAGACCGACCCTTCGATAAGGCCCGGGACAGCAAGCCCGAGCGCTTCGGCCTCGCCCGCGGCCGCAAGCGCGCGGATACGCGTTTCGAACGCGTCGAGACTGCCCGGCGCCGGCTCGCGGACTTGCGGCGCAAGGGCGCCGATATCGCCCGTGTTGACGGCGGCGCGCAGATTGGTGCCGCCGAGATCGATGGCAAGAACCCGTGTCATGTCTCGCGGCTCCGGTCAGCGGGCGGCGCGAACAAGCCGCTACCGGCATTCCAGGAATGCGAGGCCGCCGCGAA
Organism: Mesorhizobium sp. CA14; assembly: GCF_020165195.1. Lineage (GTDB taxonomy): Bacteria > Pseudomonadota > Alphaproteobacteria > Rhizobiales > Rhizobiaceae > Mesorhizobium. Next base: position 2,714 of record NZ_JAIUHR010000013.1, read on the forward strand.
GGCCTGCGCATGGCGCGTGCCGCGCAGGCAGCCGCGCAGCCGGTAGAGCGCGCTGTAATAGTCGACATAGGGAAAGCTGCTTAAGCCCCGCGCCAACTCATACTCCATCACGGCCTCGTGCCAGGCATCGAAGCCGGCGCTGACATCGATGAGATGCTCGGGGCGAAAACCCTCGTCATCCTCCCAGTTCTCGCCGAAGAGCAGGAGCTGCGGCGTATGCGCGGGACGGGCACGCTTCAGCGTCGGCAGCGCGGCAAAGAAGATGCCGGTCTGGCTGAGATGCGCCGCCGCGCGATGGTCCTTGTGCCAGCTGCCGTGCCAATGCGTGATGACGACCTCCGGCCGCACGTCGCGAATGACGTCGCAGACTTGCAGGGCGGTCGCGTTGTCGTTGGGCAGGAAGGCGTCGCGCAGCTTCATGTTGCGCATGTCGACACCCAGCCGCGCGGCGGCCTTTGCCGCCTCATCTTCCTTCTGCGCCGAATAGTGCTCCGGGATCAAGCAGGGATGGCCCTGCTCACCCATCGACAGATGCAGGAAGGTGACCTCGGCGCCGCCCTTGACAGCAGCCGCCGCAAGAGGCCCGGCAATGACCTCGGCATCGAAAGCATGCGCCCCGACGACCAGGATCGAGCGCGCGGCATAGACCTTGTCCTCGATCATTTCATGCCTCCCCCGGCGCCGACGCCCTCGCGAATCTGGCGCGCCAGCAAACAATACATGATCAGGATCGGCGCCATGGAGATCGCCAGTGACGCGAACACCAGGCCCCAATCGGTGCGGAATTGTCCGACGAACACGCTGATTGCCAGCGGCACGGTCTTGTAGCGGTCATCGAAGATGAAGATCAGCGGGAAGAAGAAATCATTCCACACCGCAATTGCCGTGAAGATGGCGACGATCGACACCGCCGGCTTCACCATCGGCAGGACGATCTGGAACAGGATCCGCGCCTCGCCGGCGCCGTCCATGCGCGCCGCCTCGTCGAGCTCGGAGGGCAGGACGCGCATGAAGTTGGCGAAAATGAAGACCGCGAAGGGGATGCGGATCGCCGAATAGACGAGGATCAGCCCGGTGAGCGAATCGAGCAGGCCGAGGCTGCGCATCAGCGTGAACAGCTCGACCGAAGCCAGCCGGATCGGCAGCATGATGCCGGACAGGAAAAGGCCGAGCATGATGCCGTTCCAGCCGAGCCTGTAGCGGCTGAGCGGATAGGCGGCCATCGCCGAGACGACGATGGTGAGGACCACGGCGCCGCCGGTGACGATCAGGCTGTTGATGAAATTGTGGCCGAGATCGGCGCGCGTCCAGGCGCGGACGAAATTGTCGAAGGCGAAGCTTTGCGGCAGGCCGAGCCGGTTGTCATAGATCTCCGCCGTCGTCTTGAAGCAGGAGACGACGAGGATATAGAGCGGCAAAAGCACCGCCGCCGTCCAGACGAGCAGGATGGTCCAGCCGGGCAATCTCGCCAGCCTCTGCGGGATGGCCAGTTGTTGCTGAAGAGACGGCGCGCTCATAGCTCGACCGTCCGCTTGTCGAAGAAGCGCAGCATCAACAGCGTACCGATGCTGAGGATCAGGAACAGCATCGTGCCGAGTGCCAGCGCCAGCCCGATATCGGTGATGCCGACGGCGCCTTCGGCGCCGAAGGCGAACCGATAGAAATAGGTCACCAGCGTGTCGGTCGAATAGCTCGGATTGCCCTGCACGCCTTGCATCACATAGACGATGTCGAACTGGTTGAAGGTGTTGATGAAGGAGAGCGTCGTCAGCGTGCCGAGCGCCGGCATCAGCAGCGGCAGCGCGACGGAGAACATCATGCGCGAATTGCCGGCGCCGTCGAGCTTAGCCGCCTCGAACACCTGCGGCGAGATTTGCCTCAAGCCCGCCGTATAGATCAGCACCGGCAGTCCCATCCAGTTCCAGGCATCGACGGCGATCAGCATGCCAAGCGCGGTGTGGCTGTTGCCGAGCACGGTAAGGCTGCCCTGGTGCAGGCCAAGCCCGTTCAGCGCCCACTCGACGATGCCGCCGGGCGCCAGGAGCAGCCGCCACAGCGCGCCGACGATGACGGGGCTGAGCACCGCGGGGAAGAAGAACACCGACTGGAAGAAGGCAGCGCCCCTGTTGCGCAGGAAAAGCAGCCAGGCGAACAGCAGGCCGAGCCCGTTCTGCAACGCCATGATGCCGAAGAACCAGGCGATGTTGTGCCAGAGCGCCCCGTAGAGTCGCGCGCCGCTCGGGAACACGAACAGACGCGAGAAGTTCGCGAGCCCGGCGAACTCCTGCATGCGCAGCCCCTTCCAGCTGAAAAAGCTGCCCCACAGTGACATGAGCAGCGGATAGAGCACGAACAGCCCATAGATGGCCAAAGCCGGCAGGATGAACAGCACGGTCATGCGCTGCTGCGTGCGCTGGAGGCTGGTCGTGCGGCGGAGCTTGATCATACGCTGCGTTCTATCGAGGAAGGGCCCCGGCCGACTGGGGCATGATGCCGAAAAGTATGAAGCGGTTTTCGGACGACATCATGCCCCGTCTCTCTGACAATGCGGCCGGCGGCGCTCCTTACTGCTTGGGCTTGAACCAAGTGGCGACGGCGGCCTGCATGTCGGCCGCCAGCTTCTCCGGCGCGACATTGCCTTCGACCATGTCGATGATCTCGGACTGCAGCACCGACGACGCTGTCGGCGCCTGCCAGCGGAAGCCGACCAGCGTCAGATAGGGCGTCGAATTTTTCGCCATCTCCATCATCTTGGAAAGCACCGGATCTTTCACGGTGACGTCGGTGCGGGCCGGCGGCCAGCCGAGCTCATCGGCGAAGGCCTGGGCGAATTCGGCCGAGGCCGTGTAGTTCAGCACCTTGGTCGCCGCTTCCTTGTTCTGGCTTTCCGAGACGAGGCCATAGGAGCCATCCGAGAAGGCCGAGGTGTAGAGCTTGGTCGAGGCGTCGTCGGCGGGGAACGGGAAGATCGAGAATTTCAGCTTCGGGTTCTGCGATTTGAAGCTGCCATTCTCGAACGAGCCGCCGAAGAACATCGCCGCCTTGCCGCTGATGAACTGCTGCGTCGCGGTCGTGTAGTCGATGCCGGCAAAGCCGTCGGAATAATAGGGCTTCAGCTCGGCGAAGCGCTTCAGCGCCGCGACATAGCGCGGGTCCTCGAAGCTCGCCTTGCCGCTCATCATCTCGTCATAGAAGCCCGGGCCGTAGAGCGTCGGCCCGATGACGCCGACGCCGATCTCCAGCTCCCAGGCCGAGCCGTTGGCACCGCCATTGGCGATCGGCGTGATGCCGGCCGCCTTAAGCTTCTCGCACGCGGCGACGAAGTCCTTGTAGGTCTTCGGGATTTCGATCCCTTGCGCGGCAAAGATCTCCTCATTGTAGAAGACGCCCATCATCGGCACCGAATAGGGCACGCCGTAGAGCTTGCCGTCGGCGCGGCCGCGCGCGCCGCCAAGGGCTGCGTCCGGCATGTTCTTCAGTTCCGCCACGCTGTCGTCGAGCGCGTCGAGATAGCCGCCCTCGATGAAAGGCTGCAATTCGCCATAGGCCTTGAGCTGCGCGATATCGGGTCCGCGGCCGCCGCGCAGCGCCGTGCTCAGGCGGTTCTGGTAATCGGCGTCGGGCGTGAACTGGATGTCGATCTTGATATCGGGGTTCTTCTTCTCGAACGCCTCGAAGATGCGGTGCATCGCGGCCTCGTCCTCGGTGCGCCAGCTCCATAGCGTCACCGTCGAATCGGCGCGGGCTGGCAGCGTCGAGATGATGCCGGCGCAGGCGGCGGCAAGGCCGCCGATCAGACCGAGCGCGGCGCGCCGGTTTATGGAAAGCATGCTCATTGCCAGTTCTCCCATTGTTTCGGTTTTGAGGTTCAGCGCGGCAGCGGCACGAAGGCGCTCGTCGGCACTCGTCTGCTTTTCCGCAAAGTCATTATAACGACATGATGCTGTCCGCAAGAGCCGCAAGGAGGTTGACGGCTACTGATCGATCGGAGATCGGCTAGGAAGCCGCATCTCATCTTGCTGATTTACTTACGTTATATGCCTGGATTGACATCATTGAGTTTTTCATCTGCAAACATGATCCGCACGTCCATGTGCGAGAGGACTTGCGCCTTTGCTCAAACTTGTCATAACGTCAGCTGCTCTCATACGGTGAAGTGGAGGATGCCGATGTCGCTTGCTTGGATCTCGAAACTGGCTCTCGCCGCGGGCCTCGTTGCGCTGCCCGCGACCGGCTGGGCGCAATCGGTGAACATCTCCTATCTGACGCATTGGTCGCCGGACACGGTGGCCCTGCTCGAAACGGCGGCCAAGGATTTTTCCAAGGAGCACCCGGATGTCGCCATCTCCGTGCGCGCGGTTCCGTTCGGCGACCTCTTGACCACGCTGCGCTCGCAGGGCGGCTCCTCCGACGGTCCGACGATCGGCGGCATCTACGATCTGTGGCTGCCGGAACTGGCGCGGGACAAGCTCGTCGCCCCTGCTCCCGACGCGGTGGCAGCCGAGGTGAAAAGCGCCTGGCCGGCGGGCGTCGTCAGCGCCGCCTCGGTTGGCGGGACGCTCTACGGCATTCCGAACGAGATCGACGTCTACGCGCTCAACTACAACAAGGAACTGTTCAAGGAAGCGGGCATCGCCGCGCCTCCAAAAACCTGGGCCGAATTCAAGGATGCCGCCGCGAAGCTGACCAATAAGGACAAGGGGCAACAGGGCTTCGGCATGATCAATTCATGGGCGGCGGGGGTGGTCCATCCTTTCGCCTCGCTGCTCGTCTCCAATGGTGGCAACCTGGTCAAGGATGGCAAGCCGGCGCTGGACAGTCCCCAGGCCGGCGAAACCTTCGCGCTCTATGAAGACTTGATAAAATCCGGCGCGAGCAATCCGGCGATGGCGACGGCAGACGCCAACACAACCGGTCCGTTCCTCGACAATTTCGTGTCCGGCAAGACCGGCATGATCATCATGGCCAACTGGTGGGAAAGCGCGCTCAAGACCGGCATGGGCGACAAGTTCGCCAACGTCGCCACAGCGCCGATCCCCGTCGGCCCGAGCGGCGACAAGCCGCATTCGATCTCCTATTCCTGGATGACCGTCGTCAACGCCAAGGCTGGCGAAGCCGAGCAGAAGGCAGCCTGGGAGTTCCTCGCCTGGCTGAACAGCCCGAAGTCGGGCAAAAGCGGCGCCTCGGCCATGTCCGATATCCTGATGTCGATGGGCATCCTGCCGTCACGCAGTTCCGATATCGAGGCGCACAAGGACAAGCTTAGCTCCGAATTCCTGTCCGGCTATGTCTCCGTGCTTGCCGATGCGCGCCCCTTCCCGGTCGTGCCCGGCGGCCAGGAATTCTCGGAATCGCTGCAGCAGACGCTCGAGGCGTTGCAGTATGGCCAGGTCTCGGCCAAGGATGCGCAGGCGAACGCGCAGGCCGACGCCACGTCGATCCTGGAGCGCGCGGCGAAATAGAGTCGGGTTTCAGCCCGGCATGTTTTGGGTCCGATGAATGGCCAAAGCTTTTCGTGCCTCGGCGGGCATCCTGCTTGCGCCCGCCGTGACCTTGATCGGCGTGTTCGTTGTCGTGCCGATGCTGCTCACCATCTGGCTGTCCTTCCAGGACTGGTCGACGCAAACGCCCTTTTCCGACGCGAGCTTTACCGGCCTCGGCAATTTCCGCGAGATCTTCGGCCCCACCTCGGTCGGTCGCGACTTCAAGACGGCCCTGCTCAACACCGCGATCTACACCGCGCTGTCGGTCGTCCTCATCCTGCCTTTGTCGGTTGTCTTCGGCCTGATGGTCTATCAGCGCGAGGTCGCCGGCGGCACGGCGCTGCGCACGGTGCTGTTTTCCACCTACATGGTGCCGATGATCGCGGTGGCGCTGGTCTGGTCGAAACTCTATGCGCCGAGCGAGGGCCCGCTCAACCAGCTGCTCGGCCTGATCGGCATCGGCCCCCAGCCCTGGCTCTCCTCGCCACGCTCGGCGCTGGTCTCCATCGTCTTCCTCAATGTCTGGCAGCAGGTCGGCTATTTCACGGTGCTCGCCATCGCCGGACTGACGCAGATCCCCGGCAGCCTCTATGAAGCGGCGACGCTCGACGGCGCCAACGGCCGGGAACAGTTCCGCTTCATCTCCCTGCCCTTGCTTCGCCGCACGCTTCTGTTCAGCGCCGTCATCGCCATCATTAACGCGGTGCAGGTGTTCGAGCCGGTGGCGCTGATCACGCAAGGCGGACCGGTGGGCTCGACCAATGTGCTCACCTACCACATCCGCCGCGTCGGCATCGAACGCGCCCAGGGCGGGCTGGGCTCCGCCATGGCGGTGATGCTGATGCTGTCGCTGATCGTCAGCGTCTCCGCGCTGTTTGCCTTTGTCAATCGCAAGGACAGCGAATGAGCGCGGCAACCCGATCGCTGTCCCGCAAGCGCCCTTCGGGCCGCAAGGCGCTGCTTGCGACCGCAATGCTTCTGGTCGCCGTCGCATCCGCCTTCCCGCTGGCCTGGATGGTGCTCACCAGCCTGAAGACGCCGGCCGAGACCATGCAGGTACCGCCGGTCTGGCTCCCGCATACGCCGACGCTGGAGGCCTTCGGCAAGGTCGCCGACGTGATCAATGTCGGACGCTCGATGTGGAATTCCTTGGTCATCGCCACAGTCACCACCGCCGGCATCCTGGTCACCAGCATGATGGCCGGCTACGCCTTCGCCAAATATTCCTTCCCCGGCCGCTCGCTGCTCTTCTCGCTGCTGATCGCCACCATGTTCCTGCCACCGATCGTGACGCTGATCCCGCTCTACCGCATGGTCGGCTCGATGGGCTTGAGCGCCAGCCTTGCCGGCATCATCGTGCCCAACCTCGCCAACGCCTTCGGCATCTTCCTGATGCGCCAGTTCATAGCCGGCGTGCCCGACGATTTGATCGACGCCGCCCGCATGGACGGCGCCTCCGAGCTGCTCATCCTGTTCAAGATCGTGGCGCCGAGCGTCGCGCCCGCGATCGCAGCGCTCGCGCTCTTCGCCTTCGTCTATCACTGGAACAGCTATCTCTGGCCGCTCACCGTGCTGCAGGGCAATGCCGACGCCTATCCGATCGTCATCAGCCTCAGCCGGCTGCTCAGCTACAACCGCGGCGCCGTCAACACCGGCCTGGTGATGGCCGGCGCCACGCTCGCCGTGCTGCCGCCGCTGGTGCTCTTCGTCTTTCTGCAGCGCTTCTTCGTCGATTCGATCGTGGGGTCCGCGATCAAGGGGTAACCATCAGCACGACCGCTATCTTCATGATTTGATGCCCCGCAAGTAGTGCAGGCCGAGCCAGTTGAGCGGGCCGCCTTCTATGCGCTCGAATCCGGCTGCCGCCAGCGGTTCGCGGAAGCGGTGCAGGTCGAATTGGCCATGTAGGCCGTGCTTTGCCGACATGTGTCTGCGCTCGCTGACGGGGCCGGCATAGTCGATCAGCAGCAGCCGTCCACCAGGGGGCAGAACACGTGCGGCCTCGCGCAGGCAAAAGCCGCGCCTTGCCTCCGGCACCATGTGCAGCACCGTCGTGAAAGTGACGACATCGAAGCGACCTTCCTCGAACGGCAGCTCGGCCGCATCAGCATGATGAAATGGGATATCGAGGCCGGCCCGGCTCGCCTTGTGGCGCGCGGCGGCAAGCATCTTTTCGGAGACGTCGACCCCAACCACCGATCCACCGGGCTGCACGCGGCGCCAGGCCGAAATCGCCTGGGTGCCGGTGCCGCATCCGACGTCCAGCAAGTGGAAGCCCGGCGCCAGGCCGGCCAGATCGAGCAGCGCCTCGCGATAGGCCCTGTCGCGTCCACGGGTCAATATGAGCACCAGCAGATCATAGAGGCGCGGAAAGCCGATGCCCCTGTTGGCCTCGGGGCCGATTGCGGCCCCGGCGTGTGCCTCGCTTCGCATATGGTGCATATTCGTCACGTCCTTTCTTCAGCAGCGCAAGGTCCAGGCCAACACCGGCATAGCGACCGCGGCTGGCGCAGTTTCGAAACAGCTCATATGATAATGGACAGCTTGTTCGGATTTTCGACGGAAGAAGCGGAGGGAACGTTCGTTACCGGACAATCCGAGCCCGCTGTCCCGGAAAAGTCGTATCCGTGCGGACAGCAAAGGAGCGAACCCATGCCTCGGGAAATGGACCGGAGGGCCGCCCGCACCCGCAAAGCCCTTCATCAGGCGCTGCTGGCGCTGATGCTGCGCAAGGGCTACGAGGCCCTTTCGGTGCAGGACATTATCGACGAAGCCGACATCGGCCGCTCGACATTCTATGCGCATTATACCGGCAAGGAGGACTTGCTGCGCAGCGGCTTCCAGATGCTTCGGGAGGAGCTCAAGGAGGCGCAGTCGGCGGCGAGCGCCGGAGCCGAAGCATCGCACGATGATCCGTTAGGCTTTAGCGCAGCCATGTTCGAGCATGCGGCCCGATATGCCGACCATTACCGCACGATGATCGGCGGTCGGGGCGGCACCGTGACGGAGAACGAAATCCGCCTGATCCTGTCGGAAATGGTGCGGCAGGAATTGCCCCCTACCCTCCACGGCGATGCCGTCCCACGCGACTTCGTCGTGCAATTCATCGTCGGCGCCTTCCTCACGACGCTGAACTGGTGGTTCGAGCGAAAGCCGAAACTGTCGCCGTCCCAGGTAGACGCCATATTCCGGCGCCTCGCGCTCGAGGGGCTTTCACAGCTGATCGGCGACGAGCGCCGGCAGGTCGATCGCCCGGATGCAAGCCGCGATACCGCTTGATCGGTCTCAAAGACGCAAGAGACGTAGCGCTTATCCAAACCTCGCCGTCGTCCAAGCCCCTCCCGCCGCATTCGACTCCACCGCGGCGGCGACAAACTTCACGCCGCGCGCGCCGTCGACGACATCGGGTACCTGCGCCGCGCGCGCCACATCGATCGCACCGCCCGATCGATGCGCACGAATGATATCGGCGGCGTCGCGGTAGAAATTGGCGAAGGCCTCGATATAGCCTTCCGGATGCGCCGCCGGCATGCGCGAGACGCGCCGGGCTTCCGCCGTCGAGCCATGGCCGCCGCGCACCAGCGTGCGGGTTTCCTCGCCATAGGGCGAGAAGCGCAGTTCCTCCGGCCGCGAGCCCGACCACTCGAGCCCGGCCTTCTCGCCATAGATGCGTACCGAAAGGTCGTTGTAGTGACCGGGCGAGGTCTGGCTGGCGAGGATCGTGCCGCGCGCTCCGCCCGTCCAGCGCACGAGCACATGCGCGTTATCGTCAAGCCGCCGTCCCGGCACGGCGGTGAAGAGGTCGGCCGAGACCGCCTCGGCCTCGAAGGCGGAGACGAAGCTTGCCAGGTTGAAGGCGTGCACGCCGATATCGGCGAGCACCGCCGATTGTCCGGCACGCGCCGGATCGGTGCGCCATTCCGCCTGCTTCTGACCCTCGGCGTCGATCGGCTTGGTCAGCCAGTCCTGGATATAGGCGCCATGCACCGACACGATGCGGCCGAGCTCGCCCGCCGCCACCATCTCGCGCGCCTGGCGCACCATGGCGTAGCCGGTGTTGTTGAGCGTGACGACGAAGCGGCGCTGCTTCGCTTTGGTCAGCGCAACCAGTGCTTGCGCCTCTTCAAGCGTCGTCGACAGCGGCTTGTCGCAGATGACGTCGATGCCGGCCTCAAGGAAGGCGGTGGCGATCGGTGCGTGCAGATGGTTGGGCGTGACGATGACGACCGCCTCGATGCCGTCGGCCCGCGCCGCTTCGGCCTTCGCCATGGCGCGGTAGTCGGCATAGCTGCGCTCCGGCGCGATGCCGATCTCCGCGGCGGAGGCGGCTGCGTTCTCCGGATCGGAGGACAACGCGCCCGCGACCAGCGCGATCTGGTCGTCGAGCCGCATGGCCAGCCGATGCACGGCGCCGATGAAGGCGTTACGGCCGCCTCCGACCATGCCGACCCGCAAGCGTTGGCGCGACGTACCATCGGCGGTTGCATAGACCATGTTTCGATTCCTCGCGGATAACTGTCGTTGGCAGCGCGCGACTATACGGGGCTTCCCACCAGTTTCGAACAGTTTTTCCAGATTTTGTTTTGTAAAACGATCGTGCCGCACTAGGTTTGCGCGGACCGGTCGAAGGAGGGTTCGATGAGTTTGCGCGATTTTCCGTGCGCTAGCGCCGCCCCTCATCCACCTACCCGCACCTTCTCCCCGTATAGTGACGGGGAGAAGGGGACTGGGCGCGGCGCCGGCTCGTTTCCTGCAACGCTGGCGATTGGCGAAACCATCGATGACAGCGCCCCTCTCCCCGTCACTATACGGGGAGAGGATGCCGGCAGGCAGGTGAGGGGCGGCGCCGACATCGACAATTGGTGGTCCTCCGGTGTGATAGCTCAAACCCGGGCCGCCGCCACATGAGCGGCGTGCGAACCTCACCCGGCCAGGCCGGCGACAGCGCTCCCCGCAAACAAGGCCGTTCGCTGGCGGCGCTTGGCTACACCAAGCCGCAAACCTACGAGGAATTGCGGGCGGTGCTTGCGTCGGGGACCGTGCATTTCCCGAAACGTCTTCGCCAGGTGGCGATCTTTCTCTGGCAGCATCCGAGCGAGGTGGCGCTTGGCACGATCGCGCAGGTGGCGGACCAAGCCGGCGTGCAGCCTTCGACCCTGGTGCGCTTCGCGCAGATCTTCGGCTATTCCGGCTTTTCCGATTTCCAGCTCCTGTTCAAGGACCGCATGAAGGGATCCTGGCCGGATACGCAAGGCAGCCCGGACAAGGCCGAGGAGCCGAACGCCAACCTGCATTTCCTCAACGGCATGGTCGGTGCCTGCCAAGCCTCGCTCGGCCGCATCGGCAATGATTTCGATATCGCTGCCTTCGAGACGATGGTCGATCATCTGGCAGCGGCCGAACTGATCTATGTCATCGGCAGCAAACGCGCCTTCCCCGTCACCACCTATCTGTCGCTGACGCTGTCGCAGCAGGGCGTGCGCAACGTGCTGGTCGACAATGTCGGCTCGACCGCGCTCGACCAGGTCGGCTGCATCTCGCCGCGCGACGCGGTGCTGGCCGTCTCCTTCAGCCCCTACAACTCGATCACGCCCGATCTCGTCGCCGTGGCGCATGAGCGCAAGGCGCGCATTCTCACCATCACCGACAGCACCTTCTCGCCGCTGGCAAAACTCTCCGACACCTGGCTTGAAGTGGTCGAGCAGGACTTTGGCGGTTTCCGCTCGCTCGCCGCCTCGCTCGCGGTTGGCATGGCGTTGGTCCACGGCGTCGTCGCGCAGCGGACAGGCTGACAAGAGCAACTCCAGGAAAAGTGTGAGCGGTTAAGTTCGGCGTCTTCGCCGTAACCTTCCGTCCGGAATTGCGAAAGACAAGGAGACAGGGCGGTTCACCGGTTGCATGAAAACGGTGAACCGCTTTAGCACGATTGACTAAAGAGAACTATCATTCCATATTTGGAAAAATGGAAACTTTGTTCCGGGAGGAGGAATGGAGGTTCGTCTCGACGGCAAGGTGGTGCTGGTCACCGGCGCAACGCAAGGCATCGGCCGCGCGATCGCCGAGACTCTTGCACGTTCCGGCACCGCCGGACTGCTGATCACTGGCCGGGACCAGAAGCGCGGCGACGCGGTCACCGCCGAACTCGCGGCCATGGGCACTCCCGCCGCCTTCGCTGCTGCCGATCTCGGCGACCCCGAGGCCCCGGCGCGGCTGGCGCAAGCCTGCATCGACCACTTCGGTCGCATCGACGGGCTGGTCAACGCCGCCGGTCTGACCGATCGCGCTTCCTTCGTCGATGCCACGCTCGACGACTGGGCGTCGCTGTTTGCCGTCAACGCCCGCGCGCCCTTCTTCCTGATACAGGCGGCAATCGCCGATATGAAGAGACGCGGACAGGGCGGCTCGATCGTCAACATCCTGTCGATCAACGCGCATTGCGGCTCGCCGGAACTCGCAGTCTATTCCGCCACCAAGGGTGCGCTGGCGACGCTGACCAAGAACGCCGCCAATGCCCATCGCTTCGACCGCATCCGCGTGAACGGCATCAATGTCGGCTGGACCGATACGCCGGCCGAACGGATCATGCAGGCCGAGACGCTCGGCCATGGCCCGGGCTGGCTGGATGCGGCCAATGCGACGCAGCCCTTCGGCCGGCTTTTCTCCGTGACCGACATAGCCAATCTTGCCGTCTTCCTGCTTTCCGACGCGGCAGGTCCGATGACCGGGGCGCTAATCGACCAGGAGCAATGGGTGATCGGAGCCAATCGGTGAGCCCCGAGAACCTCAGCCCTGCCCTGCTCGGTCGACTGCCGCCCGAGGTCCGCACGCCGGCTTACGATCGCGCCGCGCTGAAGCCGAGCATCGCCCATATCGGCGTCGGCGCCTTCCACCGCTGCCACCAGGCCGAATACACCGACGACCTCCTGGCGAAGGATTTCGACCGCTGGGGACTGGTCGGCATCAATATCCGCCCTCCTCTGCTGGCCGGCACGCTCGGCCGGCAGAGCGGCCTCTACACACGGCTGATCCGCCAGAACGACGAAGTCGAAGCGCGCGTCATCGGCAGCATCGTTCGCGTCGTCGACAGCCAGGACAGTGCGGCGCCGGCGCTGGACGTGCTCGCCTCGCCCGACATCGAGATGGTCACCATGACTGTGACCGAGAAAGGCTATTGCCACATCCCCTCGAGTGGCGCGCTCGACCTCGACCACCCCGATATCGTCCACGACCTCGCCAATCCTGAGACGCCGCGCAGCGTGCCCGGTATCCTGGCGCGCGCGCTGGAACTGCGCATGGCCACGCATGCCAGGCCGGTGACACTGTTGTCCTGCGATAACATCCCGACCAACGGCATCATCCTCGGCACTGTCGTGCGGACATTTGCCAAACGGCGCGGCCGGCGGCTGGCGGACTGGATCGAAGCCAATGTCGCCTTCCCCTCGGCCATGGTCGACCGCATCGCGCCGGCGACGACCGAGGCCGATATCGACACCGTTGAGCAGCGCTTCGGCTACCGCGACGGCGCCGTGGTGGTGGGCGAGCGCTTCCGCCAATGGGTGATCGAAAATCGCTTCGCCGGCCGCGTGCCCCGCTGGGACCTTGTCGGCGCAACCTTCGTCGACAATGTCACGCCATTCGAGCATCTCAAGATGCGGGTGCTGAACGGTGCCCAGACGACGCTCAGCTATCTCGGGGTTTTGGGCGGCTTCGAACACACGTTCGAGACCATCGCCGACCCGGTTCTGGCCCGTTTCGCTCGGCGCATGCTGACCGAGGAAGTGGTGCCGACGCTGACGCCCGTGCCCGGCGTTCGGCCGGCGGCCTATGTCGAGCAGAGCCTGTCGCGCCTCACCAACACGGCAATCCGCCACCGCAACCACCAGATCGCCACCGACGGCTCGCAGAAGATCGTGCAGCGCCTGCTCAACCCGATCCGCGACCGGCTGGCGAAGGGCGAGGGCGTTGCGCTCCTCTCGGTGCCGGTCGCCGGCTGGATGGCTTACCTGATCAAGGCTTCCGCCCGCTTCGGCCGCGCCTGGCAGGTGTCAGATCCGTTTGCCGACAGGATCGCCGCCATTGCCGACCGCATCGGTGCGGACAACAAAGCGCTCGTCGATTCGATCCTCGCCATCGACGCTGTCTTCGACCCGTCCTTGGCCGCCAACGCGACATTCCGGGCGCATATCATCGCCGGGCTCGATGGTTTGCTCTCGAACGATCCGATGGGCTTTGTCGGACAGGTCTGCGCTGGGCCAACCGATGCGCGGTTGAAGCAGCCGGCGCGATCTGCATAGTTAGCAACCGGGAGGGATCATGAAGCTTGGACTGCTGACAGCACCGTTTCCGGATACGCCGCTCGGCGAAGTTGCCGACTGGGCGCGCTCGGCCGGCTTCGAGGCGCTGGAAATCGCCTGCTGGCCGAAGGCTTCCGGCGCCAGCCGGCGCTATGCCGGCACCAGCCACATCGACGTGGACGTCTCGGCCGCTGAGGCCAAGGACATCGCCGCCAAGCTTGCCGGCAACGGCCTGGCCATCTCCGGCCTCGGCTTCTATCCCAACCCACTCCATCCCGACCGGGCACATCGCGAAGCGGTGATCGATCATCTGAAGAAGGTGATCGTGCTGGCGAGCCGCATGGGCGTTCCGCTCGTCAACACCTTCTGCGGCGGCGACGCTTCGAAGACTGTCGACGCCAACTGGGAAGATGCGCAGAAAATCTGGCCGGCGATCATCGCCCATGCCCGCGAGCATGGCGTAAAACTCGCCTTCGAGAACTGCCCGATGATCTTCAGCTATGACGAATGGCCGGGCGGGCATAACATCGCCTACTCGCCCTATGTCTGGCGCCGCATCCTCGAAGCCTGGGGCGGCGATGTCGGCATGAATTTCGATCCTTCGCATCTCGTCTGGCAGATGATCGACAAGGAGCGCTTCATCCGCGAGTTCGGCAAGAGCGTGCTGCATGTGCATGCCAAGGACCTGATGATTGACCATGATGGTTTGTACGAGCGCGGAATCCTTTCGGCTGGCATAGGCTGGCAGGTGCCGCGCATGCCGGGGCTTGGGGACATCGACTGGAGCAGGATTTTTTCGGGCCTCTACCGGGCCGGCTATGACGGGCCGGTCATCATCGAGCATGAGGACCGGCGCTTCGAAGGGACGGACGAAAAGGTCAAGCGCGGTTTCCTGCTTGCCCGCGACGTGCTGCGCCCCTTCATCAAATGACGAAAAGCTTGGCGCCGATCGCATCGGCGCCCTGGAACTGAACTGAAAAGATCAATGTGGAGGAGTACTGAAATGAAAAGACATTTGACCGTGGCCTCGCTCCTTGCCGGCGCCGCGCTGCTTGCCTCGGTGGGCGGCTCGGCCGCCGCCGGCAAGTACACGATCGGCATTTCCAACACCGTGCAGGGCAATGGCTGGCGCGAGGAAATGATCTGCGCCATGAAGGCGCAGGCGCTCGCATCCGGCGAGGTGGCGAAGCTCAACATCGCCCACCGCAACACCGACGCCGCCGGCCAGCTCGAGGACATCCGCAACCTGATCAGCGCCAAGGTCAACGCCATCGTCGTCAACCCGGCCGATCCGGCCGGCATCAAGGCCGGCCTCGAGGAAGCCACCAAGGCCGGCATCGTCGTCGTCGCCGTCGACCAGGCGGTGACCGAGCCGTCCGCCTACATCATCTCCAACAACCAGGAACAATATGCCTATCTCGGCGCCAAGTGGCTGTTTCAGCAGATGGGCGGCAAGGGCGAGGTGCTCTATATGCGCGGCGCCGCCGGCGCTTCGGCCGACTCAGACCGCGACAAAGGCTTCAAGAAGGCGCTCGCCGAATTCCCCGACGTGAAGGTCGCGCAGGAAGTCTTCACCGGCTGGCAGCAGGATCAGGCCAAGCAGCAGATCCTGTCCTTCCTCGCCACCGGCACCCCGATCAACGGCATCTGGACCTCCGGCATCGACAACGTCATCGTCGACGCGCTGGTCGAGCAGCAGGCGCCGATGGTGCCTGTGGTCGGCGCCGACAATGCCGGCTTCGTCGGTCAGTTGAGCTCGGTCAAGGGCCTGGTGGGCGCGGCCGTCACCAATCCCGGCTCGATCGGCGGCGCCGGCGTGACGCTGGCGCTCCAGATCCTCGACGGCAAGAAGCCGGCGCAGCAAACCGTTCTGGTCGAACCGCAGCTTTGGGAAAACGCCACCGAGGAAGGCAAGGCCAAGCTGAAGAGCGTTGTCGATCCCTCGCTCAGCCCCGAATGGCCGGTCTCGATCTCGATCCCGGACTGGACGACCTACACCAAGGACCAGATCATCGCCTGCAAGGGCCCGGGCGAATAAGCGCCTGATCCGAACGCAAGCGCAAGGACGCTGGACCAAGGTCTGGCGTCCTTGCCATTTGATTTGGCACGCATAATTTGAGCCGTTAGACCGAGAACGCTTTGACCACCAATCCCCTCCTCGACGCCACCGGCGTGACGAAGAACTATGGCGCGGTTGCCGCGCTGCGCAACGCTTCGCTGTCCGTGCTACCGGGCGAAGTGCATGCGCTGATGGGCGCCAACGGCGCCGGCAAGTCCACGCTGGTGAAGATCCTGACCGGTGCGATCAAGGCGGATGCCGGACGCATCCTGATCCGCGGCCAGCAGCTCGATGTCCGTTCGCCCGCCGATGCCCGTCGTGCCGGAATGCTGCCGGTCTACCAGGAACCGGCGCTGATCCCCGATCTCGATGTCCTGTCCAACCTGCGGCTCACCGGCACGCCGGTCGAGCCGTTCCGCGCCTGGGTGCGAGAGCTCGGCATTCCCGACCTCGATATCCGCGAGACGGCCCGCCATATCCCGTTGGCCATCTTACGCGTGCTCGACCTGGCGCGCGCGCTCGCCGTCGAGCCCGACGTGCTTCTGCTCGATGAGATGACTGCGGCTCTGCCGGCGAACCTTGCCGAAAAGGTGCTGGAAGTCGTGCGCCGCCAGGGCGACGCCGGCCGCTCCGTCATCTTCATCTCGCACCGTTTCGTCGAGATTTCCGCGCTCTGCGATCGCGCGACCGTCTTGCGCGACGGCGCAACCGTCGGTGTCGTCGACATCGAACCGGGCATCGAGGAAAGAATAGTCGAGATGATGCTCGGCATCCGCATCGAGAAGACGCTCGTCGCCGCGCGCGCGGCGAATGAGGTGGCGGTTGCGGGCGGCGGTCGTCCGCGATTGTCGGTCCGCAATCTGCAGCTTGGCACCAAGCTCAACGACGTCTCCTTCGATCTCGCCAATGGCGAGGTCGTCGGCGTCTTTGCGCTCGAGGGACAGGGCCAGGACGAGCTCTTCGCCGCGCTTGCCGGCTCGATCCGCCCGACAGGCGGCACCATCGACGTCGATGGCTCGCCAGTGAAATTCTCGCATCCGAGCGACGCCATCCAGGCCGGCATCGCCTATGTGCCGGGCGACCGCGCCGAGGCTTTGGCCATGCAGCGTTCGGTGCGTGAGAACATCGCGCTGCCCTTCAGCGCGGCGCCGCGCAAATGGGGGCCGATCCGCATGCGCCGCGAGCAAGTGGTGGTTTCCGGCGCCATCGGCAGATTGCAGATCGACACCCGCGCCCAGGGCGAAGTGCAGCGCCTGTCCGGCGGCAACCAGCAGAAGGTGACCATTGCCCGCTGGATCGCGGCCAACGCCCGCACCATCCTCTGCTTCGACCCGACGCGCGGCATCGATGTCGGCACCAAGCAGGAGATCTACAAGCTGCTGCGCGAGCTCGCCGGCCAGGGCAAGTCGGTGCTGTTCTACACATCCGAGATGGAGGAGGTGCAGCGCGTCTGCGACCGCGTCATCGTCATCTTCGGCGGCCGCATCGTCGACACTTTCCCGGTGGAAGAAGCAGACGAAGCGGCCTTGATGCGGGCCGCCTACGGCCTGCCGCGCGGCGCCAAGGCGGATGTCGGCATCCTTGCCGAGGTCAAACCCGGCTCCAGCGCGGAGGCCGCGTCATGAGCCGCTTTCTCCGCAATCAGGGCTGGGTCGCGGGCCTCTTCGCCCTGCTGATCTTCCTCTTCGTCGTCACCAAGCTGATCCAGCCGGGCTATGGCAGCGGCGACTTCGGCTCGCTGGCGCGGGCGGTTCTGCCTTACGCCTTCGCGGTCGCGGCCCAAACGGTCGTCGTCATCGCCGGCGGCATAGACCTGTCGGTCGCCGCCATGATGGCGCTGACCAGCGTGACCGCGGCGTCGATGATGAACGGCGCCAGCGAGGAATATGCCTTGTTCGTCGTGCCCTTCGTGCTGGCCATGGGGCTGGTGCTCGGCGCTCTGAACGGCGCGCTCATCGTCGTCACGCGGGTGCCCGACATCGTCGTCACCTTGGCCATGCTGTTCGTGCTTCAAGGCGCGGCGCTGCTGGTGCTTGGTGCTCCCGGCGGCGCCGCCGCCGAGTGGCTGAAGGCAAGCGTCATCGGCACCGTGCCGATCCCCGGCCTGCCGGATTGGGCCGACGCCTGGGTTCCAAAGGCGCTGGCGCTGCTCGTCGTCTGCCTCTGCATCGTGTGGATACCGCTCAGGCGCTCGCGGCTTGGCCTTTCCATCTACGCCATCGGCAGCAACGAGCTCGCCGCCTTCCGCAGCGGCGTGCCGGTGGCGCGCACCAGGATCGTCGCCTATGCGCTCTCCGGCCTGTTCGCGGCGATGGGCGGATTGTCTCTCACCATCAGCACCGGCATCGGCGCGCCCATTCCCGGGCCTTATCTGCTCGCCAGCGTTGCCGCGGTGGTGCTGGGCGGCGTCGCGCTCGGCGGCGGCAAGGGCGGGCTGCTCGGGCCGATCATCGCCGTCTTCGTGCTGAGGCTGGTGCGCACCGACCTGACGCTTCTGGCCATCGATCCGAATGTCACCGCAATCATCGAAGGCGCGATCATGGTCGCGGTCGTCATGTTCGGCGCCTTCATCACCATCCGCGGCCGTCCGTTGGGAGCAACGCCATGACCGACATCGCGACCATGCCCCGGCCTGTCTCGTTCGGCCGCCGCCTGAAGCGCTTCATGGCGGACCGGCCGCTCATTCCGCTGATCATCCTTTTGATCATTCTCGTGGTCATCCTGCAGATCCTGCGCCCCGGCATCCTCAACGAGCGCTGGATTGCCAACACGGCGAAATTCGCCATCCCGCTGGCGATCCTCGCCGGCTGCCAGACCATGACGATGCTGACCGGCGGCATCGACCTTTCGGTCGGCACCGTGGCGACGATGAGCGCTTTCATCATGGCCACGCAGATCGTCAACCAGGATCCGGCGGTGGCGTTCCTGCTGGCCATGCTGCCCGCCGTGCTGATCGGCCTCATCAACGGCATCGGCGTCGGCGTGTTTCGGGTGCATCCACTGATCATGACGCTCGGCACCAGCCTGATCGGTACCGGCTTCCTGCAGGTCTACCAGCGCACCGTGATCGCATCCGGCGCCAGGATTCCCGATTTCCTCAACTGGCTGGGCACCGGCCTCACCTACGGCTTTCCCAACGCGCTTCTCCTGTTCGTGCCGGTGGCGGTGCTGATCGTCTTCATGCTGAACCGCACCGGCTTCGGCCGCCTGCTCTATGCCGTCGGCGACAATGAACGCGCCGCGCGCCTGTCAGGCGTCCGCTACTGGCAGGTGATCACCGCGCTCTACGTCCTCTCCAGCCTGCTCGCCGGCATCACCGGCCTGCTCTATATCGGCCTGATCAAGGCGCCCTCGCTCTCGCTCGCCGAGCCGCTGGTGCTGCCTTCGGTGGCTGCCGCCGTCATCGGCGGCACCTCGATCTTCGGCGGCCGCGGCGGCTACACCGGCACCATCGTCGGCGCGCTGATCCTGACCGTGCTGACGACGCTGCTCACCATCCTGCAGATGCCCGAAGGCGGCCGCCGTATACTCTTCGGCTTCATCGTGCTGTTCGTGACGGCGGCGTATTTGAGGATCATCGAGGATCGGTAGTATTTGAGCTAGGGTATGTCGCGCAAAAGTGTGCAGCGGTTTTGCGGCAACGACATGCATAAAATAAGGATTTAAAGTGCGTCGCCTGAATCCGTTTTCGGGCGACGCACTTTAAGGCGGCCCATCCCTGTCGCATCGGAGAGGCATCCCTTATGGCCGAGCGTTCGCGTGCTGCTGCAAACAGTCCCGCCGACGATGATCCTCGTCTTGCGTTCATCTATCAGGAGGCGGTGAGAGGTCTCACTCATCAGCAGACCGTGGTGGAGAACATGAGCACCCGCGCCGGGAGCCTGATCTTCGCCACAGCATTCGCGAACTCGCTGCTCGGCGGCGCGGCGCTTTCCGACGGGCTTGGGCTTTGGGAATGGATTGCGGTGTCCCTGCTGTTCAGCATCGGCGGGCTTATCGTCTTCATGCTTTGGCCTTATCACCAATACTCATTCCGCTTCGATCCGGAAGAACTGCTGCATCAATATGTCGATGGCGATGGGCCGGCATCGATGTCGGCGATGCACCGCGCGCTTGCTCTTCGCATCAAGGCGGACATGGCCGCCAACTGGCGAATTATCCAGCGCCTGCGGGTGGCTCTGCAGATCGCGCTGCTCTTTCTGTTGCTCGACATTCTGGCCTGGCTCTTGGCGATCGCGGGCGTCTGAGCAAAACCGCGCCGTGGCCTTTGCGGGACGTGGAGCGAAGGTCGAAGTAGAACATTTCGAAGCCGGCGACGGCGACACGCATGGGTTACTCGGCGGCCTGCACTCGGCGCGAGTCGATGATCGCCCTGATCTCCGAACGGCATGAGCCGCAATTGGTGCCGGCGCGCAGCGTCGAGCCGATGGCTTCGAGGCTGTCGCATCCCGAGGCGACCGCCGAAGCAAGCTGGTTGGCGCCGACATGGAAGCAGGCGCACACGACGCGCCCGATGGCGGGCATCGGCACCGGCGACCGGCCGGACAGAAGCGCGTGGCGATCGGCGGTCGACAGCGGCTGGCGCGTGGCGAGCAACGACACCAGCCAGTCCCGCATGGGCAACTGGTCCGGGGCGGCGACCAGCAAGGCTTCGGCCATGGCGCCGCCTTCGTCGATCGCAGCGGCGCGATAGGCGAGTCCGCGACGGTCGGTGTATTCTAGGAGCTGATCCCGTCGCTGGGCGCCGAGCAGCTTGCGCGCCAGCAGAATGCCCTGGTCCGGTGGCTCGGTTCCGGTCAGCTCGTAAACCCAGCCGCCCTCGACAGCATGCCGGCTCCAATGGACGAAACCGGTTGGCCTGAGATCGCGCCGCGTAATGAGCACGCCCGCCCAGCCAGTCTCTTCCCGCACGATCCTCACCGGAACATGCTTGAGCTCCGGCTGGCCGGAATGCGGATCGGTAACCGGCGAGGATAATAGGCCGGCTGCTGCCCTGGCCGCGAACTGACTGCTCCAATGCATGGACATGAAGGCTTGGCCGCGCCGCTGTGCGTCGGCCACACGCACCCTCGCGCGAACGAAGCCGAAGCGGGTTGAAAGATGAGCGAGGTCGCCATCCTTGAGCTGATGCGCGGCCGCATCCGCCGGATGGAGATCGACCGCCGGTTCCGGCGCGTTCGCCATCAAACGCGGCACGTTCCCCGTGCGCGTCATCGTGTGCCACTGGTCGCGCAGCCGGCCGGTGTTCAAAGCAAGCGGATAGTCGGCATCGACAGTGAAGGCCGTCGCCTCCTGCCGCACCGGCACGAAACGCGCGCGGCCGTCTTGTGTCGGGAAACGACCGTCGGAGAAAAGTCTCGTCCGCTGCTCGTGTCGTTCCGACGTGGGCCAATGGCGCGGCGCGAAGACGGAATAATCTTCATCACTGAGATCGGCCACGCCGCCAAGGTCGAACAGGCGCTTGCCGTCGTTCTCGAAGGCGGAGAGCGCTGCATGCTCGCGGAAGATCTCGGCTGGCGTCCGATAGGCGAAGGCGTCGCCAAAACCCATGCGCGCGGCGACCTCGCAGATGATGCGCCAGTCGGCTTTCGCCTCGCCGGGCGGCGACAGGAAGGGCCGCTGGCGCGAGAGGCGCCGTTCCGAATTGGTGACCGTGCCGTCCTTCTCGCCCCAGGCGGCGGCTGGCAGCAGCACGTCGGCATAGCGCGTGGTGTCGGTGCGGGTCACATCCGAGACCGCGACAAAATCGCATTTGGACAACGCAGTGCGCACGCGCGAAGCGTCGGGCATCGAGACGGCGGGATTGGTGCCCATGACCCACAGGGCCTTGATGCGGCCGTCGGCGACCGCCTGGAACATGTCCACGGCCTTCAAGCCGCCGCGCCGGGCGATGTTCGGCGCATTCCAGAAGCGGGAGACCCGGTCGATACTGGCCTCATCCGCGAAGTCCATATGCGCGGCAAGCTGGTTGGCCAGACCGCCGACCTCGCGGCCGCCCATGGCGTTCGGCTGCCCGGTGACCGAGAACGGCCCCATGCCGGGCTTGCCGATGCGGCCAGCGGCGAGATGACAGTTGATGATGGCGTTGACCTTGTCGGTTCCATGCGCCGACTGGTTGACGCCCTGGCTGTAGACGGTGACCGTTCGCTCGGTCTCGGCGAAGAGATCGTAGAAGGCCTGGACGTCGGCTGCCGCCAGCCCGCAGCCCTTTGCCACGCGTGCGATCGAAGGCGCATCGGCACCGGCCAAAGAAGCTGCGGCATCAAAGCCCGAGGCACTCTCGCGGATGAAATCGGCATCGATCTTCCCGGCCTGCATAAGATGCGCAAGCAGCCCGTTGAACAGCAGCACATCCGTGCCCGGATCGAGCGCCAGGTGCAGGTCGCATTCGTCGGCTGTTGCGGTGCGGCGCGGGTCGATGACGACGATCCTGGTTCCGCGTTCCTTTCGCGCCGCGAGCATGCGCTGGTAGAGCACCGGATGACACCATGCGGTGTTGGAGCCGGTGAGCACAATGAGATCGGCGCACTCGAAATCCTCATAGACGCCGGGAACGATGTCCTCGCCGAAAGCGCGGCGGTGGCCGGCGACCGACGACGCCATGCAGAGCCGCGAATTGGTGTCGATATTGGCCGAGCCGATGAAGCCCTTCATCAGCTTGTTGGCGACGTAATAGTCCTCGGTGAGCAACTGGCCGGAAACATAGAAGGCGACCGAGTCCGGGCCGTGCTCGGCTACAGCCTGCGAGAATTTCGCGGCCACGAGGTCGAGCGCTTCGTCCCAGCTCGCCGGCTTGCCGAGAATTTCCGGCCGCAGCAAACGGCCTTCGAGGCCGAGCGTCTCGCCGAGAGCCGAACCCTTCGAGCAGAGCCGGCCGAAATTGGCCGGATGATCGGGGTCGCCGCGGACGGTCGCCGTACCGTCCGCGGCGACCTCGGCGAGCACGCCGCAGCCCACCCCGCAATAGGGGCAGGTGGTCCTCACCTCGCGTGCTTCTTGCATGCCTCAGGCCGCTTTCGAGGCCAGCGCTTCGAGCGCGATGAACAACCGTTCGCCCTCGACCTTGACCGGGATAGTCCGGACAGAGCCTTCGTCGGCGCCAAGCGCCTTGCCTGTCTCCAGCGAGATCACCCAATTGTGCAGCGGGCAGGTCACCGCCGCACCATGGACGATCCCCTGGCTGAGCGGCCCGCCCTTGTGTGGACAGTGGTCGTCGATGGCATAAACCTGATCGTCCGCAGTGCGGAAGACGGCAACCTTGCCTTGCGGTGTCGCAACGCAACGCGCGCCGCGCGGCGGGATGTCGGCGATGGAGCCGATGGCGATCCAGGTCATTGGCACATCTCCGCCTTCGCTCGATAGGGATGCGCCCAGGCCCCCCCCTCTGTCCTACCGGACATCTCCCCCTCAAGGGGGGAGATTGGCAGCTTCGGGCTCACCGCCCATTCTGCAACGCTGGTGAGTTGCGAAGGCCGCAGTGACGGCTGATCTCCCCCCTTGAGGGGGAGATGGCCGGCAGGCCAGAGGGGGGTGCCTCGCGCTGACATCTCCATCATTCCGCCGCCTCCGCGAACCCGACCGACGCCATCGGCCTGAACTCATGCTTGTCCTTGCCGGAGACGCGCTCCGACCATGGGTCGACCTGGGCGAATTTCTGGCTGAAGACGAAGCGGTCGAAGAGCGTCCTGCGGCGCTCGGCATCGTCCAGGACCTGCTTCTTGATCTCGGCTGTGCCGATCCGCTTGGCCCATTTGTAGATGCGCTCGAGATAGCGGGCCTGCTCGCGATACATCTGGACGAGCGCCACGATCACCTCCAGCGCCTCGTCCTCGGTCTTCACCAGGCCGAGCACTTCCGTGCCCTTGATATCGAGGCCGGCGGCGCCAGCGAAGTGAATTTCGTAGCCAGAATCGACGCACACCACGCCGACATCCTTGCAGGTCGCCTCCGCGCAGTTGCGCGGACATCCCGACACCGCCATCTTCACCTTGGCCGGCGTCCAGGAACCCCACATGAACTTCTCGATGCGGATGCCGAGCCCGGTCGAATCCTGCGTGCCGAAGCGGCACCAGTCCGAGCCGACGCAGGTCTTCACCGTGCGCAGACCCTTGGCATAGGCATGGCCGGAGACGAAGCCCGCCTTGCCGAGATCCGCCCATACCGCCGGCAGGTCCTCCTTGCGGATGCCAAGCATGTCGATGCGCTGGCCGCCCGTCACCTTGACCATCGGGATATCGAACTTGTCGACCACGTCGGCGATGGCGCGCAATTCGCCGGCGCTGGTCACACCGCCCCACATGCGCGGCACCACCGAATAGGTGCCGTCCTTCTGGATGTTGGCGTGCACGCGTTCGTTGATGAAGCGCGACTGGTAGTCGTCGGCATATTGGTCCGGCCAATCGCAGACGAGATAGTAGTTGAGCGCCGGCCGGCATTTTGCGCAGCCGCAGGAGGTCTTCCACTCTAGCTCCTGCATGACGGCGGGGATCGTCTTCAGGCCCTTCGCCTTGATCAGACGCCGCACATCGTCATGGCCAAGGCTCGTGCAGCCGCACATGGACTGTACCGCCGCCGGATTGTAGGCCTCGCCCAGCGTGAGTTTCAGCAGCTGCTCGACCAGACCCGTGCACGAGCCGCACGAGGCTGAGGCCTTGGTGTTGGCACGCACGTCGTCGAGGCCGGTCAGCCCCTTGCCGGTGATCGCGCCGGTGATCTTGCCCTTGCAGACGCCGTTGCAGCCGCAGATTTCCGCATCATCCGCCAGTGCCGCAACGGCCGCCAAAGGGTCCGAAGAAACGCCTCCCTGGAACGCCTGGCCGAAGATCAGCGTGTCGCGCATCTCAGAGATGTCAGTCGCCTTCTTTTTAAGGTCGTTGAACCAGGCGCCGTCGGCGGTCTCGCCGAACAGCACCGTGCCGATGATTCGGTTGTCCTGCAGCACCACGCGCTTGTAGATGCCGGCAGAGGCGTCGCGCAGGATGATCTCCTCGCGGTCGTCGCCATCGGCAAAGTCGCCCAGCGAATAAAGGTCGATGCCGGTGACCTTGAGCTTGGTCGGCGTATCGGAGTGGACGAAGCGCTTATCCTCGCCATCCGTCAGCCTGGCAGCCGCGACGCGGGCCATCTCGTAGAGAGGCGCAACAAGTCCATAGACATGGCCGCCGACCTCGGCGCATTCGCCGAGCGCCATGATTGCGGGGTCGGACGTCTGCATGCAGTCGTCGACGACGATGCCGCGATTGACCTCGAGCCCTGCGTCCTTGGCCAAGGCGCTGTTCGGGCGGATGCCGACCGCCATCACCACCAGCGTTGCCGGGATGATCGTGCCGTCCATCAGCTCGACGCCCTCGACCTTGCCGTTGCCGACAATGGCCTTGGTGTTGGCCTTGGTCATGACCTTGATTCCGCGCGCCTCGACAGCCTTCTGCAAGAGGTAGCCGGCGGCGGGATCGAGCTGGCGTTCCATCAGCGTCGGCATGACGTGGAGCACGGTGACGTCCATGCCGCGCTCCTTCAGCCCGGCAGCAGCTTCGAGCCCGAGCAGGCCGCCGCCGATGACGATAGCCTTGGCGCGCGACTGCGCGGCAAGCAGCATTGCGTTGACGTCGTCTAGATCGCGGTAGCTAAGCACGCCGGGCAAGTCCTTGCCCGGCACCGGAATGATGAAGGGCACCGAGCCGGTGGCGATGACCAGCCTGTCGTAGGCCTCGGTCACGCCGTGGTCCGAGGTGACGGTCTTGGCCTCCCTGTCGATGCCGACGATCCGGTGACCCTTGTAGAGGGTGATGCCGTGCTTGATGTACCAGCCGTCGCCATGGATGACGATTTCCTCGAATTCCTTCTCGCCCGAAAGCACCGGCGACAGCATGATGCGGTCGTAGTTCACGCGCGGTTCGGCGTTGAAGATGGTCACGGCGTAGCGGTCGGGCGCGGCTTCCAGCAGGTGCTCCAGCATCCTGCCTGGCGCCATGCCGTTGCCGATGATGACGAGTTTCTCGGTCATGTCCGGTCAGCTCCGATCTATTCGGCGGCGTAGGATAGGGACGGGCTCTTGACCTCGGCCGCGCGCTCCATCCGGCGGATGGTGACGTGCATCCAGACCAGGCAGGAGACGACGATGAGGAAGAGCAGCATGAAGCAGCTCGACCAGACGCCGGTGAGATCGTTCAGCGCGCCAAAGGCGATCGGCAGGATGAAGCCGCCGAGCCCGCCGATCATGCCGACGACGCCGCCGACCGCGCCGACGCTCTGCGGATAATAGACGGGGATGTGCTTGTAGACGGCGGCCTTGCCGAGGCTCATGAAGAAGCCAAGCACGCAGGCGACGGCGATAAAGGCGAGCGGGCCGATCTCGACGTGGAACGGGATCGGCCCGCTGATGCCGCGCACGACATAGTCTGCCGAGGGGAGAGACAGAGTGAGTGTCGCGACGGCACAAACGCTGAAGGTCCAGTAGAGCACGGTGCGGGCGCCGATGCGGTCCGAAAGCACGCCGCCATAGGCGCGGAAGATGCTGGCGGGGATCGAATAGGCGGCACCGATCATGCCGGCGGTGGCAATGCCGAAACCGTAGACGCCGATGAGATAGCGCGGCAGCCAGAGCGACAGCGCCACGAACGCCCCGAACGAGAAGAAATAGTAGAAGGCGAAGCGCCAGACCTGCAGGTTCTTTAACGGGGCGAATTCCTGCCAGAAGCTTCTTGCGGGCATCGCCTTGCCGGCGCGGCGTTCGCGGATGACCGGATCGTCGCCGGTGGTGAACCAGAAGATGATCGCCATGACGACGAGCGCGGCGGCCCAGACCAGCGCCACCGACTGCCAGCCCCAGGCAAGCAGCACGAGTGGCGCCAGGAACTTGGTGACCGCGGCGCCGACATTGCCGACACCGAAGATGCCGAGCGCGGTGCCCTGCTTTCCGGCCGGGAAGAAGCGCGAGACATAGGCGACGCCGACGGCGAAGGAGCCGCCGGCAAGGCCAACGCCAAGCGCCGCAATCAGCATCTGCGCATAAGTATGCGCAAAAGCGAGCAGGAGGGTCGCGATCGCCGCCGCGAGCATCGTCATGGTGTAAACCAGGCGTCCGCCATAGCGGTCTGTCCAGACGCCGAGCACCATGCGCACGAGCGAGCCCGTGAGGATCGGCGTGCCGACGAGCAGGCCGAACTCGGTCTCGTTCAGCCCGAGCTCCTGCTTGATGCGCACGCCGATGATGGAAAAGATCGTCCACACAGCGAAGCAGACGGTGAAGGCGATAGTGGAGATGATGAGCGCCTGCCTGGGGGCATTATCCTGGCTGGGCGCGGCTGGGAGGGTGGCGGTCATGGTCGGCTCCGGTTTTGCGGCGTGGGAGGCACCGCGTGTTGCGTTGGTCAGAGGCGCGGCATCGGTCAGCGCGGCGAGACCGGGACTTGCGCGGTCACTTGCGGCCCCTTGGCCTCGGTTTCGTGATTGGCGGGAAACAGCAGGAGCGCCGCGATGAACAGCGCCGCCGTCAGCGCGCTGCTCGCCAGGAAATCGCGGCGGGAGAAATCCTTGAGCAATGTTGTTGCGATCCGCTTGGTCATCGTCGTCTCCGGTCCAAAACGAAAAAAGCTGCCGTCCAGGCCTCGCGCTTCCGTACATCCGGGATCGCGCATTGACCTGAGCGGCAGCTTTGCCTGTGGCGCCCGCCATTGGACGCCTGTTCCATTGCCCGCGAACGGGCTCGATTATTTCAAAGCACGAAGCGTGCCAGTTTCGCGTGGAAGCTGAATTTCAAGGAAAATCAATGCAGTGGGAGGTTTGCCCTTCGGCCGGGCCGAGCGGCGGCGCGGTCAAACATTGATCAATGGCATAAACATACAGCATAAATTTTGTGCAATGCACAAGATTGGCGCGCAAATGATCAGGCGCGTTTCTGGCCGGCGATGTAAGCGTCGACCCGGTCCGGATCGAAGATCTGGCCGTCGAAAAATCCGTCAGGACCAAGGACAAGACTCGCGCCGGCCGAGCCGACCGGCGTCGCCGTCTTCAGCGCCCCTTCGACCTTGGCGTTGGCGCCGGGCAGCGCCACGCCGAGCGGCTTCAGCGCCGAGCGATAGAGATCGGGCCGGTAGCAATCGCGCGCGATGGCGAGGTTTTGCGGCGTATGCGGCAACTGACCCCAGCGCACCATCTGCGTGTAGAACCACAGCGCATGGCTCTTCCAGGGAAAATTCGCCGCCTTGTCGAAGGGCAGGAAGAAATCCTCGACGTTCCGTTCCACGCCTCCGCCGAGTTGAAGGCGTCCGGTGAGTGCCGGCATCTGGATCGCCGCCGGCTGGCCGAGAAAGTCAGGCCTCGCCATCAGCGCCGCCAGCTCGCCGCGGTTTGCCGGATCCTGGCACCAGCGGGCGGAGTGATGCAGCGCCCTCAGCAACGCTGCCAGCGCGTCCGGGTTTTCTTCCGCCCAGACTTTGCGCACGCCGATCACCTTTTCCGGACTGTTGCGCCACAACAGCGCCTTGACCGTGACGATCTGGCCGGTGCCTGCCGCGACGGCGGCGCTGTTCCAGGGCTCGCCGACGCAATAGCCGTCGATGCGGCCGGCCGCCAATGCATCGGCCATGAAGGGCGGCGGCACGATGACGACTTCGATCTCGCGGTCGGGATCGATGCCGCAGGCAGCAAGCCAATAGCGCAGCTCGTAGTTGTGCCCGGAATGCGGATGCACGACGGCGAAGCGCAAAGGCTCGCTGCCGGCGCCGGCTCGCTCGCGGATCAAAGCGCCGAGCGCCGCCCCGGCGCGCGCCGGATCGAGGTCGGGCGACGCGCCACGCGCCGTCATGCCGTCCCACACGGCATTGGAGACGGTGACGCAATTGCCGCCAAGGCCGAGCGAGAACGGCACGATGGTTTCGGAAGCGAGCGGCGTGAGGCCGAGGCTGCAGGCGAGCGGCATTGGGCCCAGCATATGCGCCACGTCGAAATGGCCGATGGCGATGCGGTCGCGGATGTTGGCCCAGGAGGTCTCGCGCTGCAGCTTGAGCTCGATGCCCTCACGGGCGGCAAAGCCCATCTCACCGGCCGCGACCAGGACCGCGCTGTCGAAGAGCGGCATGAAGCCGGCGGTGATTTCGTGCGCCATGCTCATTCGCCCTCCAGCGGTCCCAGCAATCCCGCCGCCGTCACCAGGCTCTGAGCGATATCGGCGATCTTGCGGTTCTGGTTCATGGCGGTCTTGCGCAGCAGCGCATAGGCCGCCTCTTCGCTCAAACCGCGCGACTTCATCAATATGCCCTTGGCCCGGTCGATGACCTTGCGGTTCTCCAGCTCGCTGCGCGCCTCCTCCAACTCGCGCGCCATGCGCGAGAAGGCGTTGAAGCGGCTGATCGCCATGTCGAGGATCGGCTTGATGCGTTCTTTCTTCAGCCCGTCGACCACATAGGCGGACACGCCGGCATCGACGGCCGCCTCGATCGAGGCCTGGTCGGAGCGGTCGACGAACATGGCGATCGGACGTTTTACCGCGCGCGAAAGCTGGAACATGTTCTCCAGCATGTCTCGGTTGGGATTTTCGAGATCGATGACGATGACGTCCGGCTCGATCTCGGCGATGCGCTTGGCGATGCCGGCCACGTCATGGACCACCGTGACTTCGAGATGGCCGGCGTCCCGCAATCCGGCCTCGATGATTGAGGCGCGGATGCGGTTCTCGTCGACAACAAGGATGGTCAACGAACCGGCGGACATGCGCCTATTGTGCAGCCGGACGGAGATTGTGCAATGCAGTAATCCACAGGGATTGTTCTCGGCCGCTTTCAGGGCACGGGCTGCGACGCCATCGCGCCCAACCCTGCGTTGCCGTTACGGGCCGGGATATTATCGGTGTCCCATCGTGCGCAGCCTCGCGATATCCGCACAGTCGGGCTGCAGCCGTGATCACACCCCCGGGCTGTCCTGCTCCGCGGCATTCGGATCGCCCGGCGCCGTCGCCCAGGCGAGCTCGACCAGCGTCACCGTTCGCCGGCCGACGCCGTCGACCTGGCAGACGATGAGCCCCTGCTCCTCGATATAGTCGAGCAGCCGGCGCGCGCGGCGCAGAGAATGCGAGCCATAGGCGCGGGCAATCGCGGCGTCGCTGGGACAAGGCCAGCCCTCCTTGGCAGCGCGGGCGATCATCATGAACACGCCTTGCATGTCCTCGGGCAACAGCGATGCGCGCACCGAGACGTCCCGCCACGCATCGTCCTCGGCCATGTCGGAGCCGACGCCCGCGCGGGCGCGCGTCAGCATGCGGCGGAATTCCGAAAGATCGGGCACGACCGAAGCGAGACCCTCGATGCGGCAGCGGACCACGAATTCCTGGTAGAGCACGCCAATGACCCGGAAGCCCGCATCGGGCTCGGCCAGGATCGCGCGCAGAATGCGATCCATCCGCTCGCGCCGTTCGGCCAGGTCCTCGGCGCTTGGCTGCGGCTCCATCGGCTCGGGGCGGATGTCCAGCGGCGCGGCCTTGGCCGCCATCAGCTGGTCGAGCAGGTCGGGCGAAGGCCGGCGTTGCGGCCTGACCGTCTCCGGCGGCGGCGCGGCAAGAATGATCGAGCGCGCATCTTCGAGCGCGGTTCCCGGCATCGGCATCAGCCGCGGCGTGCCGTTGCGCGGGCTGGTTTCGGTCTGGCCGATGCGCAGGCCGAGCGGACGGCGCGACAGCGCCGGGCCGAGCGCCATGAAATGCCCGCGCTCCAGGTCGCGGAAAGCTTCGGCCTGGCGCCGCTCCATGCCGAGCAGGTCGGCCGCACGCGCCATGTCGATGTCGAGGAAGGTGCGGCCCATCAGGAAGTTGGAGGCTTCCGCCGCGACGTTCTTGGCAAGCTTCGCCAGCCGCTGCGTGGCGATGATGCCGGCAAGCCCGCGCTTGCGGCCGCGGCACATCAGATTGGTCATGGCCCCCAGCGAAAGCTTGCGCGCCTCGTCCGAAACCTCGCCGGCGGCGGCGGGCGCGAAGAGCTGCGCCTCGTCGACCACCACCAGCATTGGGTACCAATGGTCGCGCGCGACCTCGAACAGCCCGCCGAGGAAGGCCGCGGCGCGCCGCATCTGATTTTCGGCATCGAGCCCTTCGAGGTTGAGGACTGTCGAGACGCGATGGATGCGCGCCCGCTCGCCAGCTGCCTGCAGGCCGCGCTCGGTATGCTCCTCGGCGTCGATCACCAGATGTCCGAAGCGTTCGCCAAGCGACACGAAGTCGCCTTCGGGGTCGATGATGGTCTGCTGGACCCAAGGCGCGCTCTGTTCGAGCAGCCTGCGCAGCAGATGCGACTTGCCGGAGCCCGAATTGCCCTGCACCAGCAGGCGGGTAGCCAGCAATTCCTCAAGGTCGAGGGCCGCCGGCGCGCCTGCCGTCGTCTGCCCCATCTCGATTGCAACGGTCATATTTCGACTCGGATCGTCTCCCTGCGCGCGACGGGCTTATCAACCTGAGCGCGGTGCGTCGAGCTTGCCGGCCATCGGCCAACCGATGTCCACATCTAAGGGCGGGCGTCAGCCCGTCCCCTAAGGGCGGCCGTCAGCCCGTCCCCTAAGGGCGGGCGTCCCGTCAATAAGGGCCGAATCGGCGGCAGGCTGTCGGCAATCGCACTGGTCGGACCACCATTTTGCTGGCGCAACCCAACCATTGGCGTATCATCCTTTTGAAAGAAGGTTCATGGCAGGAGGAGGCCAATGAACATCGCTGCGGAAGTGCCGGTCCCAGACCTGACGGTGCAAGACCTTGTTTCGTCTGCTCTTTCGAACTTTCGCGCTGGCGACACGGTGTCCACGCGCGCCATGCTCGATGCCATACGCCACGCGGACCCATCCTGCGTGGACAGCGACGACCATCTGGTCGAGCTGATCGTGATGACCGCCGTTGGTAAGACCATGGGCGTCGTCTTCGACCACCGCTCGCCCGATGAGCGGTTGCCACGGCTGTCCTAGCGAGCCCGTCGGCTGAAGCCTTCGCTGACGTCGTCAATGACGAACTGACAGGCGCCTCGGCTAAGCTCCACAATGGTCGATTTTGCCAACGCAGGCGGCGTCCGATAGCCACTCCTAGCTTCCAAGCGGATGCGGCATGTAGCCGACGAAACCGGCGATCTTCCAGCGGCTGCCGACCTTGCGGCAAAAGTACAGGGTCTGCCACTTCAGCCGATCGACGCCGCCATCGGCCCTGGCGACCGAGCCGTCGAACTTCTTGTGCAGCACCGCGCGGTCGCCGTCGACGTCGATGTCGCGCATGTTGGTGACGCGAAACAGCGCTTCGCGCAGCGGCTCGGCGAATTTCGTCGCCGCGGTTTCCTTGGCCTGCCGCAGCCATTCGTCGCGATAGACTTCGAGCCTTGGGAACTGCAATCGCCAGGCGTCGGCGTTGCTGAGGAATTGCGCATGCATGCCGAAGAAACTTTCGGCGATGAAATCGTCCTCGACCATCGACCAGTCCTGCCCGAGGAAGGCATCGATGTCGCGCCGCACCAGCATTTCCCAAAGCGCGTGGCGGTCGGCATCACCCTCGGGAAACGGATTCTTGTCGAAGGTCATGCTGGATCTCCCCTCACAATGCCGCAGCCGGCCGGAAGCGGCGTCCAGCGCAACATGCTCAGGCTTCTGTAATAAAGCAACATGAATTTCGAAAAAATGTTGCTTTCCGACATTGCCTCTATGAGGATCATGCCGACCAGCGTAGATGGCCCTATAGCAGTCTCGCTCAATCGCCAAAAGGAGGCTCATTTGCCCAAGCAGTGCTTTGGAAAATCGCATGTCCCGCTCTCGCCCGCCGTGCGCGCCGGCGATTTCGTCTATGTCTCCGGCCAGGTGCCGGTGGGCAGCGACGGGCTGGTGGTCAAGGGCGGCATCGCCGAGCAGACCGAGCAGGTGCTGCAGAACGTCAAGGCGGCGCTGGCGCTCGCCGGCTGCACCATGGACGATGTGGTGAAGACCACGGTGTGGCTGGAGGACGCGCGCGATTTCGGCACATTCAACACCGTCTACGCAAAGCATTTCTCCAAGGATCCGCCGGCGCGCACGACGGTCGAGTCACGCCTGATGATCGACATCAAGATCGAGGTCGAGGCCGTCGCTTACCGGCCGGTCTGATCGCTTAAAGCAATTCCAGGAAAAGTGCTTAGCGGTTAGGTTCGGCGACTTCGCCGTAGTCTTCCGTCCGGAATTGCGTGAAACAAACAAAGGGAGGGCACCGATGCAGTTCGATCTCCTGATCAAGGGCGGCCGCGTCATCGATCCCGCATCGGGCCTGGAAGCGCAACGCGACGTTGCTATCGCCGATGGCCGCATCGCCGCGATCGATGCCGCGATCGACGCCGAGCACGCCACGCAGGTGGTCGATGCCAGGGACTGCATCGTCACGCCCGGCCTCATCGACCTGCACAGCCACGTCTATTGGGGCGGCACCTCGCTCGGTGTCGATGCCGACCGGCTCGCCGCCAAGAGCGGCACCACCACCTTCATCGATGCAGGCAGTGCCGGCGCCGGCAATTTCTTGGGTTTTCGCCGCCACGTCATCGAGCGTTCGAAGGTCCGCATCCTGGCTTACGTCAACATTTCCTTCGCCGGCATTTTCGGCTTTTCCAAAACCGTGTCCGTCGGCGAATGCAGCGATCTCAGGCTCTGCGAGCCGCGCGAAACGGTGGCTGCGGTGCGCGAGCACGCCGACGTCGTTGTCGGCGTGAAAGTCCGCTCCGGCAAGCATGCCGGCGGCTCGAGCGGCATCGCGCCGGTCGACCTCGCGCTCGAAGCCGCCGACAAGGTTGGCCTACCGCTGATGGCGCATATCGACGAGCCGCCGCCCGGCCGCTCGGAAGTGCTGCCCAGGCTGCGGCGCGGCGACATTCTCACCCATTGCTTCCGGCCGTCCCCCAACGCGCCGGTCTTCGCCTCCGGCGCGGTGCGGCCGGATATGCGGCTGGCGCGTGAGCGCGGCGTCGTCTTCGACATCGGCCACGGCATGGGCTCCTTCGACTTCGAGGTGGCGAAGGCGATGCTCGCCGAGGGTCTCGCGCCCGACGTCATCTCCAGCGACGTGCATCTCTACTGCGTCGACGGTCCGGCCTTCGACATCCTGGTCTGCATGTCGAAGCTGATGGCGCTCGGCATGCCGCTGATCGACGTGCTGCGCGCGGCGACGCAGCGGCCGGCGGAGGCAATCGCCAGACCGGAACTAGGCGCGCTGAAGGTCGGCGGCACCGGCGATGTCGCCGTGCTGAAGCTCCAACCCGGCCGCTTCACCTTCGTCGACGCCGTCGGCGCGTCATTGATCGCGGATCAGCGGCTGGTCTCCAACGGCATCGCCATCGGCGGCAAATGGTGGCCGAACGAAGCGCCCGACCACAACGAGACGGAGCGCTTCGAGGCCCATGCACATCATACGCATGTCGGTGTGGCGGCGAGGCATTTTGGCCGGGGGTATGATTAGCTGATCTCTCCCTGAGGGCAGATGGCCGGCAGGATTGCGGCGGCGGCGCGTTTGACGAATGGCTTCCCCCACTCCGTCGCTGCTTCGCAGCGCCACCTCTCCCCCCTCCGGAGGGAGAGGAAGGAGCCAGCTGGAACAAGCGCGCGCCTTCCTCTCCCCCGTCGATCGGGGGAGAGGTGTCGAGCGAAGCTCGACGGAGTGGGGGTCGACCTTACCCAGCGTTGCTCGGCTCCCCATACACCGGCGTCGCAATCCCTTCCATGCGCGCCTTGAGCTGCAGCGCAACGAATTTCGAGTAGAACCTCGACAGCGCCAGATTGCCGCCGTGGAACCACAGCGCTTCCTGCGCCGTGGGCTTCCACATGTTGCGCAATTCGCCCTGCCAGGGACCGGGATCGCCCTTCACGCCGGAGCCGAGGCCCCAGCACGGGCCGACCTTGTCGGCGACCTCGCGCGAGACGATTCCCGCAACCGTCTCGTTCATCGATTGGTAGCCGGTGCAGCAGACGATCGCGTCGACGGCGAGTTCGCTGCCGTCCTCGAACAGGATGCCGTCCCGCGTCAGCGACTTGATGCCGACGCCGCTCTTCACCTTGATCTCGCCGTTCAGGATCAGCTCGCAAGCGCCGACGTCGATGTAAAAGCCCGAGCCGGTGCGGTAGGCTTTCATCAACAGCCCTGTCTCGTCCTCGCCGAAGTCGATGGCAAAGCCGCTGTCGCTGAGACGCCGGTAGAAATCGGCGTCGCGCGCCCGGATCACATCATAGAGCGCGCGCTGGCCCTTCGGCACCAGCGCGAAGGGCGTCGAGGCGACGATCATGTCGGCCTTGTCGGTGGTGATGCCGCGCGCCAGCGCCTTCTCCGAGAAGATCTCGAAGCCGACATCCATCAGAGTATCGGATTTCACCACTGTCGTCGGCGAGCGCTGGACCATGGTGACCTTGGCGCCCGCTTCCCACAGATCGACGCTGACATCGTGGCCTGAGCTTGCAGCACCGATCACCGCGACGCGCTTGCCGCGGAATTTCTCGCCGGTCGAATATTGGCTGGAATGCAAAAGCTCGCCCTTGAAGCTCTCGGCGCCCGGCAATTCGATCTGCCGCGGCGGCCCATAGGCGCCGGTTGCGAAGACGATGTGCTTCGGCTTCAGCGTGATGCGCTGGCCGACCCGGTCGATCACCACGGTCCAGACTTTCTCGGCCTCATCATAGGCGGCGCTGACGCATTTAGTGGCGACCCAGTAGTTCAGCTCCATGACGCGGGTATACATCTCCAGCCAGTCGCCCATCTTGTCCTTGGGCGTGAAGACCGGCCAGTGTTCCGGGAACGGAATGTAAGGCAGATGATCGTACCAGACCGGATCGTGCAGCACGAGCGAGCGGTAGCGGTTGCGCCAGGAATCGCCGGCGCGCGCATTCTTCTCGATGATCAGCGTCGGCACGCCGAGCTGCCGCAGCCGGGCGCCGAGCATGATGCCACCCTGACCGCCGCCGATCACCAGACAGTAGGGCTGCTCGTGCACGCCGAGATCGCGCGCCTCGCGCGCCCGCGCTTCCGCCCAGGTCTCGCGCTTCGGGTCGGCCTTGTGGCGGATGCCGAGCGGCCGCGCCGGGCCTTTCCGCTCCTCGAACCCCTTCAGCTCGGTCATCGCCGTGAACAGCGTGCGGCAGCGGCCGTCCTTGAGCCGCAGGATCCCCTCGCCGCGTGCCACCGCCGTCTCGAATGTGAACCAGGCTTCCACGGCGCCGTCGTCGACGCTCGGCTCCCCGGACATTCGCCAGTGCGATGGCTGCGCCGATGGCAGCGTGGCCTTCAGCATCTCGCGGATCGCCGCCTGTCCTTCCATGGTCTTGATGTTCCATGTGAAGGTCAAAAGATCGCGCCAGTAGCAATCCTGCGCGAAGAGGTTCGTCGCCGCCTCGATATCGCCGGCCTCGAGCGCCCGGCCAAATGAGCCGAGCCAGGTTGCCGCCTGTTGCGATGGCGCGATGTCGAGCATTTTTGTCCTTCCCTTCAGTTCGATCGTTATGGAAGCCGGCGGCGCCGATCTTCCCTTCTCCCCTTGTGGGAGAAGGTGGATCGGCGCGATAGCGCCGAGACGGATGAGGGGTGTTCCAGCGGAGTGAGACGCTGGCTTTCCCTGGAGCACCCCTCATCCGACCTCGCTTCGCGAGACCACCTTCTCCCACACGGGGAGAAGGAATTGCCTCAATCTCCCAGCGGCTCCATCTCCTTGCCTGTCCGATAGATCTGGGCGTTGTATTTGGTGCGGCGCACCGTCTCGCGCGCAGGTCCGTCGATCCTGTAGGCGGTTGCCACCGCCAGCAAGTCGTTGGCCGCCAGAAAAGCATAGCGCGACGCGGTCGGCTTCAGCGTGTCGGGGTATTCGGGAACGGCCATCGTCAGCCGCACGTCGCAGACGCGCGTCAGCTCGGTGTCGGGCGCCGTCACGCAGATCGCGTTGGCGCGGTAATGCTTGGCAAGCTCGACCGCTTCGATCACCTCGCGCGTGCGGCCGGTGGCCGAAATGGCGATCACCAGATCGCCCGGCTTCAGCGTCGAGGCGGTCATGCGCATCAAATAGGGATCGCATTGCGCGCTGATGGTGATGCCGTAGCGGAACAGCCGGTATTGCGTTTCCTGCGCCAACGCCGACGAACTGCCGCCGAGGCCGAACACCGTCACCTGCCGCGCCTTGCCAATCAGATCCGCCGCCTTCTGCAACTGGCCCGGGTCGATCTGCCGCTCCGCCTCCTGCAGCGCGCGCCGAGCCTCGCCGAACACCGCGTTCCAGAACGGCATGCCGCTGTCGCCGTTCACGGGTTGCGGCTTGGTGGCAAGATAGAGCGCGCCGACGACCAGGCTTTGCGCCAGCTTCAGCTTGAAATCGCGCACGCCCTCGCAGCCGATGGCGCGGCAGAAGCGGGTGACCGTCGGCTCGCTGACCCCGGCGCGCTGGGCGAGCGCGGCGTTGGAAGCGTCGACCGCATATTTGACGTCGTCGAGCACGACATCGGCGACGCGGCGCTCGGCCGGCCGCAGCTCCGCATAGCTGTCCTTCACCTGCGAGATGATATCGGGAATGCGCCTGACATGATCGTGCCGGTCGCCATCCTCGTCCGTCATTCGCAACGCCTGGCTGTCAGCTTCGGTCATTGGCCAGTCCTGTCCAGCCCGCTTCGGGTCCTGTCATTCTCGCGATTATCCGCCTGCTGACCATAGGCAATCAACCGAGATGAGTATGCGAGGTCGATTGAAACGAAAAGGGCGACCGACTTTCGCCGATCGCCCGAGTGAAACCTTGCCGTTCGCTCAGTCCGCCGACAAGTCCGCCGTCCGCGCCAGAGCGCTGCCGAAGCCGTTGAGCGAGATGGTGAAGGAGATCGGCTGCGTCGTGTCGGCCGCCGTGGCGTTGACCTTCAGCGTGGTGCCGTTCTGCAGCAACGGCGTGATATTGGCATCGAACGTCACCGGTACCAGGCAGCCTACCGCCTGGCAGGTGTTGAACTGCAACGTGCCGTCCAGCTTCTTGTCGTCGATTTCGAACGAGATGCCGTTGGCCAAGGCAAGCCCGAAGGGCAGCGCCAGCGTGCCGGCGGCGTCCTGGCCGGTCTTGGTCGTCAATTCGATCGCCAGCAGCCGCTGGCCACTCTGCTTGTTGAACTGCTGATGCGACAGGCTGCAGACCTTGTTGGTGCCGGTGACCTGGCAGTTGACCGTCCAGTCCCCATGCGTTTCCGACAGCGCCGAGGCGCCGCCCGGCAGTTGCGGCTTGGCCGCCGCATCGGCGGGCCGGGCCGCTGGAGCCACCTTGTCGGTCTTGTTCTGCGCGGCAAGTCCCGCCGCCGGCACACCGGCAACGCAGGCGGCTGCCAGCATCGCTGCGAGATACGCGTACTTCGTCCTCATGAGATCCCTTCTTGGCCGTCGCCCCCGCGTCAGCTGGAAGCTGACCTTCAGAGACGCGCTGACCGCGTTCTGCTTGACCGTTTGCCCGAAGGCGCCGTTGTACCTGACAGCCAACCCCACGCCGTTGACGCCATTGAGCTCCAGCCCAACGCCGACCCGATAGAGCGGCGAATCGATGGCTTCCGTCAAGTGCAATGCCGGATTGCCGGGCAGATTCTCGGCGCTGGCGAAACGCCCCTCGATCTCCCACCGCTTGGTGGAGAACTCGACGCCGGCCTTCCCGTAGATGCGGAAACTGGCGATGGCGCTGACCCGGATGTCGGCTCCGACCTCCAGCTCCGGCGTCACGGCACAGTCGATCACGCGGCGTGCGTGAGCCGCATCACGTTTCGCAGTTGCCCATAGCGTTATTGGCCGTCTGCACTATATGAAACGCATGGTTTTTCGTATGGGAGCCTTGCGGATGCTTCGTCTGGCTGTTCTGGCAGGTGCCGTGCTGGCGGCCTCGGTTTCTCTGATTGCGCCGTCTCATGCGCAAATCGTCATCCCGACGAACCGCAACGCATTGGTGCAGCAGAATGAGCTGCAGCAGTTGCAGAACCGCTTGCAGCGACAGCAATTCCAGCAGCAGCAGCAAATCTATCGCGAGCTCGATCGGCCGGCCCCACCCAGGAGCCAGCCCGATGTGCCTGTATTTGACAAGACATGCCGGATGGAAGCGGTCGGCAACACGATTTCCAGGGTTTGCCGCTGACATTTTGTTTTTTTCAGTTTATTAGCCGACTTACTTGCCGGCAAAAAATGCCGGATTGCAAGGGCGGCGGTTTTAGGGTTTGCAGGAGGACAGGGTTTTTGCCGCGCGGATAGCGTGCGGCAAGACGCTGCTCTCACCGGAATCTGGGATGGCAACAACCAAGAAGAAAGCAGTTCGCAAAGCCAGGAAAGGCCAGCGGATTCGCCAGGTGGCGGCCATTCCGTATCGGTTGCGAGAGGACGGCAGCCCCGAAGTGCTGCTGGTCACCTCACGCACGACGCGGCGCTTCATCGTGCCGAAGGGTTGGCCGATGAAGGGCAAGAGCGGGCGCAAGGCGGCAACGATCGAAGCCCAGGAAGAAGCCGGCGTTCTGGGCAAGGCGCTGAAGCAGCCTGCCGGCGCCTATTCCTATTGGAAACGCATGACCAACGGCTTCATCCGCGTCGATGTTGCGGTCTATCTGCTCGAGGTCACCGAGGAGCTTGCCGACTGGCAGGAAGCCGCGAACCGGCAACGCGCGTGGCTGCCGGCGGCAGACGCCGCATTGCTCATCGACGAGCCGGAGCTTTCGACGCTGCTGAGGGATTTGATCGTTCCGGCGGCGGCATAAGCAAGCCCCCTGTTCGGGTGTCGCTCGGAAGGGTCGCGGCGTGCCGGCCCGGGCCCAGAGCCATTCCCTGGTGCGCTTTCCCGATATTGTTCCGAGGCGGACTCATCTTAGGCGTTGCGATTTCGAGTGGCCCTCATTCGCTGCTTGACTTATACATATCCCAGTGGTTATACGTCAATCAATAGCCAGCGAGTTATCGATCAGGATGACGACCGCGCATGACATGCTGTTCAGGACGCTTGCCGATCCGACGCGGCGCGCCATCTTTGAACGTCTGTGCCGCCAGGGCGAGCAGACGGTCGGAGCTCTCACCGCACAGGCGGGCGTATCGCAGCCGGCGGTGTCGAAGCATCTGGGCGTGCTCAAGGAGGCCGGTCTGGTGCGTGACCGTCATGAAGGGCGCCAGACCCATTACAGCGCGCAGATCAAGGCGCTTGCGCCCTTGATGGACTGGACGCGCGACATGGCGGGTTTTTGGGAAAGCCGGTTCGACGATCTGGAAGACCTGCTCAAAAGGATGGATCAATGAATGAAGCCGCAACGCGCTCCGTCGTCGTCGAGCGCGAGATACCTTTTCCGCCGGAAAAGATCTGGCGTGCGCTCACCCAACCGCATCTCATCGAGGAGTGGCTGATGAAGAACAGCTTCAAGCCGGTCGTGGACCATCGCTTCAGCCTGAGCGCGGAATGGGGAGGCGTCGACTGCCAGGTGCGGACGGTCGAGCCCAACAGGACGCTGTCCTACAGCTGGGACACCAAGGATCTCGAGAGCGTCGTCACCTGGACGCTCACCCCGACGGGCAGGGGCACGCATCTGCGCATGGAGCAGGTCGGTTTCCGCCCCGACCAGGAGCCGTACTATCGCGGCGCCACGGTGGGCTGGAAGCGCAACTTCACGGCCCTGGAGCAGCTGCTTTCGCGGATCGATTGACGTCCGCCGAAGCCCTCAAAAGACAGACACGGCCCTGGCGGGGCGGCAAACCGCAGGCGTAAGCAATGGAGGCACCAAAATGAAGATCAAGCTGACCAGCATCTATGTCGACGACCAGGAAAAGGCCCTCGGCTTCTATACCGACGTGCTGGGCTTTACCAAGAAGGCCGACTTCACCAACGGGCCGTTTCGCTGGCTAACTGTCGTCTCGCCGGATGACCCTGACGGCACCGAGCTGCAGCTGGCGCTCAACGACAATCCGGCAGCAAAGACCTATCAGCAGGCCATCTTCAAGCAGGGCAAGCCGGCGCTGATGCTGTTCACCGACGACATCAAGGCAGATCATGAGCGCATCAAGGTCAATGGCGGCAGCTTTGCCATGGCGCCGACAGCGGTGACCGGCGCGACCATCGCGCAGCTCAACGACACCTGCGGCAACCTCATTCAGCTTTCGCAGCTGGCGCGCTGGTAGGCGGCTCGATCCGTATCGTCATTCGCAAGGGAGGTTATATTGAACTGGAGCAAGTGGATCAGGCAGCTTCACCGCTGGCTTTCGATCATCTTCACCGTCACCGTCATTGCCAATTTCGCCGCCATGGCCATGGGCCCGCCGCCCGCCTGGATCGTCTATTCGCCGTTGATCCCGCTTTTCCTGCTGCTGTTCAGCGGCCTCTATATGTTCATGACGCCCTATGCCGTCAGATGGCGCGGTGAGCCGGCGGGCGAGCGCACGGGATCGGTCTGATGGCGCAGGCAAAATCGAAGGCCGCCGCGTCTCCGGACAAGAAGCCCGTCCTGCTTTCCGGCGGCAACCCGCAGATCGCCAAGGGCTACGGCGACGCTCCCGTGCAGGCCTATATCGCAGCGATGCCGGGCTGGAAGAGCGAAGTCGGGCGCCGGCTCGACCAGCTCATCGTGCAGGCCGTCCCCAACGTGCAGAAGGCTGTCAAATGGAACTCGCCATTCTACGGCATGGAAGGCGAAGGCTGGTTCCTCGGCATCCACTGCTTCGCCAAGTACATCAAGGTGGCGTTCTTCCGCGGGCTGTCGCTGAAGCCCGTGCCGCCAGTCGAATCCAGGAGCAAGGACACGCGTTATTTCCACATCCATGAGAACGATCGGTTCGACGAGGAACAGTTCGTCTCCTGGGTGAAGCAGGCAAGCCAGCTGCCCGGCGAACGGATGTAGACGCACGAACGATCAAGCGCTGTCTCCCCGAAAGAGACACGATTGCACTTTTCCATTCAGCTCAGGAGAACCGAACATGCAAGATGGCGGCGTACAGGACGGCAAGTCTGCGTCCGAACTGATCGACGGACGGATCAAGGAGCTGGGCGACTGGCGGGGCGAGACGCTTGCCCGGCTCCGCGCTCTTATCAGGGAGGCCGCCCCCGAAGCCGTCGAGACGTGGAAATGGCGCGGCGTGCCGGTCTGGGAGGATGCCGGCATGATCTGCACCGGCGAGACCTACAAGACCGTCGTCAAGCTGACCTTCGCCAGGGGCGCGGCGCTGCCCGATCCCAAGAAGCTCTTCAACTCCAGCCTCGAAGGCAATACGAGGCGCGCCATCGATTTCGAGGAAGGCGACACGATCGACGCCGATGCCCTGAAGGCGCTCGTCCGCGAGGCCGTGGCCCTCAACAAATCCAAGACCAAGCGCTGAGACGCGACTGCCCCGGCGCTATCGATCGATGTTGCCGGCTTTTTCTTCCGCGCCTTCGCACCGTGGATCGATACTATGCGCCAAATGTCGCCATCACGCGGCGTAAGCATCCTTCTGTTGCTTAGCAATAACTCATGAAAGCACTTCTCTTTCCGGATCCGGCCTGCCGTTCCAACAGGATCGTCGGCTTCTCGTGATAGGTGGTCCGCAAGATCTTTCTATAGCCGTTCCTTTCGGCCACCTTCTGCGAAGCGCCGTTTTCCGGATCGATGATGCAGACGGTTCTCGCCTGTCCGAACGTCTCGTCACTCCAGGCGACAATCCGCCTGACGACCTCGCTCGCAAGCCCCCGGCCATGCGCCTCCGAGGCCAAGGCCCAGCCGGCTTCCGGCACGCCTTCGATCGAAGGTTCGATCTCGCGCTTCAGGTCGTGGAAACCGGCCTCGCCGATGAAGCGCCCCGTCGCCTTGTCCTCGATCGCCCAGAACCCGTAGCCGATCAGCGACCACAGGCCGGCATGGCGCAGGAAGCGCATCCAGCTCTCCTCGCGCGTGCGCGGCTTGCCGCCGATGAAACGGGTGACGGCGGGCTCCGCCCACATGGCGGCATAGGTCTCGAAATCGTCCAGCCTGTGCGGCCGCAAAACGGTGCGCGCCGTTTCGAGGATCGGCACGCCGGCTTCCGTTTTGATGCTCATGGCATTGCCCTCCATTGACGCGACAGCGCTTAGCAAACCAGCGGGCTCGATCAAGGGCCAGGACAATGCGTTGGCTCTTCCAGCCATAAAACCATGCACGGCTGCATCGCTATGGGCTTTTCGCCTGGCGATGCTAGTTTGCGCCCCGAAGCCGACCCGGAAATGCAAGTCTACCGAAGGAAGAACCATGGACACCACAGACCTGTTGCTGGCGATCACGCATCACCTTCTGGTGTTTTCGCTGGCCGGCATCATCGGCGCCGAGTTCGTGCTGGTGCGCGGCGATCTAGGCCGGGCGACGCTCAAGCGCCTTGCCGGCATCGACCGTCACTATGGCATCATTGCCGCACTGATCGTCATCGTCGGCATCTGCCGGGTGTTCTTCGGGCTGAAGGGCTGGGAATTCTACGTCTACAATTGGGTGTTCTGGGCAAAGATGGTGGCCTTCATCATCGTCGGCCTGCTGTCGATCGTGCCGACTATGCGCTTCCTCTCCTGGAACAGGCAGGCGAGCGGCAATCCGTCTTTCGCGGTGCCGGCGACGGAACTGGCTTCGGTGAAGAACTATGTCCGTGCCGAGGGCTTCATCTTCCTGCTCATTCCGGTTTTTGCCGCGGCGATGGCGCGCGGCTACGGCTATTAGAACACCACTCTAGGCCTCGACCGGAAACGTCTCATCCAGCGGCGCGATCGGCACCAGCGGGGCCGGCACGTCGGTGGTCTTTTCCTTCGACTTGCAGATATCGGCGATGACGCAGATCGGGCAATCGGGCTTGCGCGCCTTGCAGACATAGCGGCCATGCAGGATCAGCCAGTGATGCGCGTGGCGCATATATTC
This sequence comes from Mesorhizobium sp. CA14, assembly GCF_020165195.1. Lineage (GTDB taxonomy): Bacteria > Pseudomonadota > Alphaproteobacteria > Rhizobiales > Rhizobiaceae > Mesorhizobium. Next base: position 46,378 of record NZ_JAIUHR010000013.1, read on the forward strand.
GGCGGGGATGACTTTGAGCAGCCCCTGCTCGACCTGTTCAGGCGTCTTGCCGGGCGCCAGCCCGATCCGGTTGCCGATGCGGAAGATATGCGTGTCGACCGCCATGGTATGCTGGCCGAAGGCGACGTTGAGCACGACATTGGCGGTCTTGCGCCCGACGCCCGGCAGCTTCACCAGCTCGTCGCGGTCCTGCGGCACCTGGCCTGCATAATCGTCGATCAGCGCCTTCGACAGCGCGATCACATTCTTGGCCTTGTTGCGCCACAGACCGATGGTGCGGATATAGTCGCCGACCTTGGCCTCGCCCAATGCCAGCATCTTGGCCGGCGTGTCGGCCGCGGCGAACAGCGCCTTCGTCGCCTTGTTGACGCCGGTATCCGTCGCTTGCGCCGACAGCACCACCGCGACCAGCAGGGTGAAGGCGTTGACATAGTCGAGCTCGCCTTTCGGCTCAGGCCGCTGCACGGAAAATCGCCGGAATATCTCATGCACCTCGGCGGGGCTGTAGAGCGATCGCGTAGCGGCTTTTCGCGGCCGTCGACCAGGCGCCCGCCCGCCGCCCGCGATAGCGGGCTGAGGTTTTTTGACAGCTGCGGATTTTTTCGACTTGGGAGGCGCCATTTCCCTCCTATAATATTCCCTCATGAGCGACACAAACGCCTCGTTCCGAGCCGACGAGCCATTTTTCCAGGCCTTGCTGACGCCGCACCGCTCGCTCGGCCGCACCGGCTTCCTGATCCTGATGGGAGCGCTTCTGTTCGGCTGGGCGGTCACCGGCGCTTTCTTCCTGGCGCATGGCGCCTGGCCGGTGTTCGGCTTCTTCGGCCTCGACGTGATCGCCGTCTACATCGCCTTTCGCGCCAATTACCGCGCCGCGCGCGCCCGCGAGGAAATCTCGGTCTCGCGCACCAGCCTCGACATCCGCAAGACCGCACCGTCCGGGCGATCCGAAGCGCATCATTTCAATCCGTTCTGGACGCGGTTTTCGATCGCCCGCCATGCTGAGATCGGCATCACCAAAATGGCGGTGGAAGCGCAGGGCAGGAGCGTGGCGATCGGCGGTTTCCTCAATCCCGACGACCGCGAAAGTTTCGCCACCGCCTTTTCGCGCGCGCTGGCGACCGCCAAGACACGCTGACACACAGTTCCTCAGAACCGGTAGCGCAGCAGCCTGCCCACCTTGCGCATGGCGGGGATGAGCTTCCAGAGGCCAACGAACAACCGCGCGGACCAGCCCAGGCGCGCCCCTTGCTCCGGCTTGTAGGACGGAACCTCGCTGATGAAGCGAAGTTTCGGGATGGCTCGCTCCAGTTCGCGCGGATCCTCAATGGCCCAATGAACTTCGGCGCCCGTCGCCTTCAAGGCAGGGCTGAGACGCATCAGCCTCAGCCCGAAAAGGCTATAGGCATCGAACATCAACTCGCCGCCGGCCAGATGCGAGACAAGCCGCGCAAACAGCCGCGGCCCCTCGTCGGCGGCGAGATACGGCGTCAGCCCCTCGGCCACGATCATCGCCGGGCGGTTGCGCGGCACCTCGGCCAGCCAGCCCGGTTCGGTCACCGACGAAGCGATCAGATGGTACTGATCCCTGTGCGGATAGAGCCTGCGCCTGAGCGCGACGACGTCAGGATAATCGATGTCGAACCAGTCGACGCCTTGTGGCGGATCGACCCGGAAGACCCGAGTGTCGAGCCCGCATCCCAGATGCAGCACGATCGCGTCGGGATATCGCGCAAGGAAATCCCGGACGCCGACGTCCAGCGTTTTCGCCCTGATCGCGAATCCCAGCCCGAGATTGCCGTCGACCTTGAGCCTTGAGAAATCATAGTCGATCCTGCGCACCGCCTCGTCGGCGAAGCGATCCTGGAGCAGCGAATTGGGCAGCCGGCTCTCCAGCGCCTTGCCGTAGAGCGTCATCAGCAAGGTCTCCCTCGCGCCGGTCAGATCGACCTTTTCACCGGCCATGCTTGTCCTCTTCGGTCCGAAGCTGACTCTATCTGGGTGCCGACGGCGGGAAGGCAAGTTTCGGGTGGTTGCAAAGCTCTGGAGGACCGATATTCGCGACCAAGGAGATATTGCCATGAACGCTCAGATGACCATGAATACGCGGATGAAACCGACCGCGATCCTTGAGAACGACATCACGCCGGAAGGCAGCGACTATGACGTCGTGCGCCGCGCCATCGAGAAGATCAGCCTCGACTATCGCGACCAGCCCTCGCTGGAGGTGCTGGCCGAGGAAGTCGGCGAGACGCCGACCGGCCTGCAGAAGCTGTTCACGCGCTGGGCCGGCCTGTCGCCGAAAGCCTTCCTGCAGGCGGTGACGCTCGACCATGCGCGCAGGCTGCTCGATTCCGGCATGCCGCTCCTGGAGACCTCGTTCGAGCTCGGCATGTCCGGCCCCGGCCGGCTGCACGACCTCTTCGTCACCCATGAGGCGATGTCGCCCGGCGATTACAAAACGCGAGGCGCGGGTCTCACCATCCGCTACGGCTATCACATCTCGCCTTTCGGCATCGCGCTCATCATGGTCACGGACCGCGGTCTCGCCGGCCTCGCCTTCTGTGACGCCGGCGGCGAGCGGGCTGCCTTCGCCGACATGTCCGGCCGCTGGCCGAACGCAACCTATGTCGAGGACATGTCCGCCACCCAGGCTTACGCGGCGCGGGTCTTCGACCCGACGAAGTGGCGCGCCGACCAGCCGCTGCGCGTGGTGATGATCGGCACCGATTTCCAGCTTCGCGTCTGGGAAGCGTTGCTGCGCATCCCGATGGGCAGGGCCTGCACCTATTCCTCGATCGCGGCAAGCATCGGCGCGCCCAGCGCCAGCCGGGCCGTCGGCGCGGCGGTCGGCGCCAACCCGATGTCCTTCGTGGTGCCCTGCCACCGGGCGCTGGGCAAGTCCGGCGCGCTCACCGGCTATCACTGGGGCCTGACGCGCAAACGCGCCATCCTCGGCTGGGAAGCGGGTCAGGTGGCTTCCTGAAAGGCTTGGGCCGGTCAAGCGTTGCTAGTCTGCTCTAATTATTTGTAGTCATGCAGCTTCCGTACGAAAACGCTTCTCCTGGAATTGCTCCAAAGGGAGGCTCGCACCGCCGCTATTGCCCGCGCTGACGGCGCGCGGTGCCTGTCTCCTTGGCGGCAAATCTGCCAACCTCATCAGCATATGCCTCGATCGGATGAGGACGTCCGATCAGATATCCCTGAAGCGCGTGACAGCCCTCGTCGCTGAGAAAGCTCAACTGCTCGAGCGTCTCGACGCCTTCAGCGATGATGTCCATCGACAAGCCCCTGCCCAGTCCGACGATGGCGCGAATTATGGCGACCGTTTGCGGATTCTTCTGGATCATTCCGACAAAGGACTTGTCGATCTTGATCTTGTCGAAAGGAAAAGACTGGAGATAGGAAAGCGATGAGTATCCGGTCCCGAAATCGTCCAAGGCGACCTTCACGCCGAGCGATTTCAGCCGCCTAAGGATCGAACTTGCCCGCGAAAGGTCGTCGAGCAGGACGCTCTCGGTTATTTCAAGTTCAAGCCTTTTCGGGTCGAGCCCCGATTCGAGCAGGATTTGGTGCAGCAGACCTGGAAGATCGCCCTGGCGAAATTGTACCGGAGACAGGTTGACGCCAACCTGAACCGGGTTGGGCCACGACGCTGCCTCGCGGCATGCCTGCCGCAGCACCCATTCTCCCAAGGATACGATCAGTCCGCTCTCTTCGGCCACCGGAATGAACTCGGCAGGCGGGATTATTCCTCGTTCCTTGTGGGACCAGCGGACCAAAGCTTCAAAGCCGACAATCTCGCCGGATACGTTCGCCTGCGGTTGGTAATGCAGGAGCAGCTCGCCGCTTGCCAGTGCCGAGCGCAAGTCTTGCTCGAGCGCACGGCGTTCGCGCAGCTTGCGATCCATGTCGGCCTCAAACATCCGGAAAACGCCGCGGCCGTCGGCTCTTGCGCGATCAAGCGCCGCACGAGCATTGCTCAAGAGCGCCGCAACGTCTGTCGCATCGTCGGGGAAGAAGGTGATGCCGATGCTGAGCCCAACCCGCAGCGCACGACCCTCGACATCGAAAGCGTCGGCGATTGCCGCCAGCAGACGGTCTGCCAATTCGATGGCTGTTGCTGGATGCGGGCCCTCGCTGACGATTATGGTGAACCCGCTGCCGCCTGTCCGCGCAAGGAAGTGCTTGCCAGCAACTCCTGCAAGGCGCTTCGCTGCCTTGCCAAGCAGAGTGTCCGCGACCACCGGGCCATAGACGTCGTTGACCTCCTTGAAACCATCGATGTCAACGCGCATGACAGCGAAAGATTCACGTCCAGACGTCGCCCGCTCGAGCGTGAATTCGAGGCGCTCGACAAGCATCGTTCGGTTAGGAAGATCGGTCAACGCATCATGGGTGGCCATGTGGGCGATCCGCGCGGCATCTCGCTTGCGGTCCGTGATGTCCTCGGCGACTGCAAGCACGTATTTCGATTTGCCGTCGTGGCTCTCTACGGCCAATCGCCGGGTTATGAGATCGCGTACGCCCTTATGCCGCGTGGGGATCTTCTCTTCCGCCGCAATCTGTACGGTATCGCAACGCAAGGCCTCCTGATCACGTGTCAGAAAGGACTCCGCTTCTTCCGGCGGAAACAGCTCGGCGTCGGTCTTTCCGATCAGTTCCTCTCGAGGGATGCCGAGCAGCCCCTCGCCCGCCCGATTCATCAAAACGTAGCGCCCGGCCTCTTTGGCGAAGAGCATGACCGGGATGTTCTCTATCACCGTGTCCAGGAACTCCCTCGCGCGGCGCATGCCGTCTTCCGCGAGCTTTCGCTCCGTCACATCGATGATGGCAACCATGAATGAGGCACGGCCATCATATTCGATAGGCTTGGAGTAGGCGACAATGTGGATCACGCTGCCGTCCGCCTTGACGTGGCGCCAGCTGCGTCCGCTTCTGTCCGAGCCCTCGCCAGCAACCACGATCCGGCGGAACGCCTCGACGTCTTCCGGGGGCCTGATGTCGAGTATCGATTTTGAAAGGAACTGCTCGCGCGAGTAACCATAGCGCTCGATGGCGGCATGGTTGACGGCCAAAAAACACAGGCTATCCCGGTCAAACACCCACATCGGAACCGGGTTCTCCTCGAACAGCAAGCGAAGCGAGGCCTCGTGCTGTTTGAGCGTCGTGATGTCCGAAATGCAACCGACCACGAAGCGAGCGCCATTCGGCAGCAATGCGCGGGCCTTGCGTGTCATCAACGTGCGGACCTTGCCGTCGGGGCCCCGAATGATCTCCTCATTCTCGTTAACTTCGCCGGTGTCCAGCACCAGCCGGTCGATCCGACCGAACACATCCGCATGTTCCTTGGGGACGAAATCATAGTCGGTGCGGCCGGCCAGTTCCTCGAAGGATCGGCCCATGAAATCGCACATGCTTCGGTTCATCACGAGGAAGCGGGATTGGCTGTCCTTCACGAATATGGGATGCGGAACCGCGTCCAGCACGAGCCGCACGGCGTCGGCATCATCGGTGGAAAATGACTTTGCGAGTTGGTCGAGCGGAGACTCTGAGCTGGGCATTCTTGTCTCGCGTTGCAGCCAGGAACCCAGCGGAAACGTTTACATCCATAACTCTTACTTATCTGTAATCATCGAAACACCAGTCGTAACAAAAATTTAGGCCTCGTAGAGACCGTCATCGGAACACTGGTAACAGCGTGCCTTCCGGGGTAGCTTCCGGCGCGTCAGCAGGAGGCACTTCTTGATTATCGTTGTCGGTTCGATCAACCTCGACCTCATCGCCAATGTCGACCGCTTGCCGGAACCCGGCGAGACGGTGCGCGGCTCAAGCTTCGTCACCGCGCCCGGGGGCAAGGGCGCCAACCAGGCGCTGGCCGCGGCGCGCGCCGGCGCGCAAGTGCGCATGGTGGGCGCGGTCGGCAAGGATAGCTTTGCCGGCGATGCGCTCGCCCTTCTCAAGGCCGGCACTGTCGATCTGTCCGGTGTCGGCGAGAGCTTCGCCTCCACCGGCACGGCTTTGATCCTGGTCGGCGCCGACGGAGAAAACGTCATCGCCGTCGTGCCGGGCGCCAATGATTCGGTGGTGCCGGGCGATGTCGCCAAGGCCTATCTCAAAAAAGGCGACGTCGTGCTCTTGCAGCATGAGATCCCGCTGCAGACGGTCGAGGCTACGCTTGACGCGGCGCGCGCGGCGGGCGCCGTCAGCGTGCTCAACACCGCACCCTTCCGTCCCGAAGCAGTAGGCTTCACCGGCAAGGCCGACTATGCCGTCGCCAACGAAACCGAGTTCGATCTCTATGGCGAGGAGCTGGCGCTTTCCGGGCGCGACCGCCCGGCCCGCATGCGCGACTATGCCCAAAAGATGGGCCGCGCCATCGTCGTCACGCTCGGCGGCGACGGCGTGCTTGCCGCCACGCCTCACGATTTCATCACCGTTCCGGCGCTGAAGATCACGCCGGTCGACACGGTCGGCGCCGGCGACACCTTCTGCGGCTATTTCGGCGCCGGCCTCTCGTCGGGTCTCTCGCTTCAGGATGCGCTCACCCGCGCCGCCGCGGCCGGGTCGCTCGCCTGCCTGAAGCCAGGCGCGCAACCGGCGATCCCGCTGGCCAAGGATGTCGACGCGGCCTTGCCGGGGACCCGTTAAGCGATGCGCCCTGTCACAAAACATGCCGTGTCGCCGGCCGGCGACACCTGCCGCCTCTCCGCCGTCGAGCTCGTTGACGGGATCAGACGGCGTCGCTTTTCGGTTCGCGAGGTGGTCGGCGCGTTCCTTGACCGCATCGAGGCCGTGAACCCGCTGGTCAACGCCATCGTCTCGCTGCGCGAGCGCGCCGACATCCTGGCCGAGGCCGACAGGGCCGATGCTCATCTCGCCCGCGGCGGCGAGGCCGGATCGCTGTTCGGCCTGCCGATCGCCATCAAGGACCTTGCCCTGACCAAGGGGCTCAGAACCACCTTCGGCTCGCCGATCTTCGCCGATTTCATTCCCGGCACGGACGACTTCTTCGTCGAACGTATCCGCAAGGCCGGCGCTATCATCATCGGCAAGACCAACACCCCGGAATTCGGGCTGGGTTCCAACACCTACAATCCGGTCTTCGGGCCGACGCTCAACGCCTTCGACCCCGCACTCACCGCCGGCGGCTCGAGCGGCGGCGCAGCCGTGGCGCTGGCGCTCGACATGGTGCCGGTCGCCGACGGCAGCGATTTCGGCGGCTCCCTGCGCAACCCGGCGGCCTACAACAATGTCTACGGCTTCCGTCCGTCTCAGGGCCTTGTGCCTGCGGGCCCGGACGTCGATGTCTTCCATGCGCAGATGGGCGTCGAGGGCCCGATGGGCCGCAGCGTGCGCGATATCGCGCTGCTGCTCGATGAACAAGCCGGCTATCACCCGCACGCGCCGCTGTCATACGCCAAGGAGGGGTCTTTCCTCGACGGCTTGGGAGCGAAAGCGTCCGGCGGCCGCATTGCCTGGCTGGGCGATCTCGGCGGCCACCTTCCGACGGAGCGGGGCGTGCTCGACCTCTGCGAGGCTGCGCTTGCCCGCTTCGCCGATGCTTCCTTCCACAGCGAAGCCTTGGTTCCGGATGTCGATTTCGAGGCGCTGTGGCAGGCTTTTGTCACCTTGCGCCACGCAAGCAGCGGCTGCGGGCTGAAGACGCATTACGACGATCCGGCAAGACGCAGCCTTCTGAAGCCTGAGGCTGTCTGGGAAGTGGAGCAGGCGATGCGCTTGACCGCGCCGCAGATCCATGCCGCCAGCGTCCGGCGCACCTCATGGCATCGCACGCTGCTGTCGCTGTTCGAGCGCTTCGACCTCATCGCCCTGCCTACCGCGCAGGTCTTCCCGTTCGACGTGACTACCCACTGGCCGCGCGAGGTCGCGGGACGGATGATGGACAGCTATCACCGCTGGATGCAGGTCTCCGCCTTCGCCACGCTGGGCGGCTGCCCGGCGCTCAACGTGCCGGCCGGCTTCGACGAGAGGGGCCGGCCGATGGGCATGCAACTGATCGGCCGCCCGCGCGGCGACCTCGCCGTGCTCAAGGCCGGCGCAGCCTATGAGGCGACACTGCCATGGGCGGCGGGGGCTGCGTGACGGGCCGCCCTGCCCGGCCAGCTTGCGCCGGCGTCAAACCCGTGCATTGATCGCGCTCCGCCCAAGTCGGCGCTGTCCTGTTCGAGGGAAGATCATGTCGCTGGAACTCTACGCCGCCTATGTCGTCGCCTGCATCGTCATCATCCTGGTGCCGGGACCCACGGTCACGCTGATCATCGCCAACAGCATCCGCCACGGCTCGCGCGCGGGCTTGGCCAACGTGGCCGGCACCCAGGCCGGCCTTGCCATCATGATCGCCATCGTCGGCATCGGCCTCAACACGCTGATCGCCGGCATGGGCCACTGGTTCGAATGGGTGCGGCTGATCGGCGCCGCCTATCTCATCTGGATGGGCGTGCAGATGTTCCGCGCCAAGGGCGCGCTGAACCCCGACGGGTCGGTGAAGAAGCCGCGCGGCGGTTTCTTCCTGCAAGGGTTTCTGGTCGCCGTCAGCAATCCGAAGACCTTGGTGTTTTTCGGCGCCTTCTTCCCGCAGTTCATCGCGCCGCAGGGCAACTATACGCTGCAGATCGTCGTCATGGGCCTGACCGCGATGATCTTCGCCGCCATGTCGGACTCGACCTACGCCCTTGCCGCCGGCCGCGCCGGCCGGCTGCTGTCGGCCAGCCGCGTCAGGCTGATGTCGAGGATCAGCGGCAGCTTCCTGGTCGGCGGTGGACTGTGGCTGGCGTTCTCGAAGGCGAAATGAGCGACGAGCTCGCCGGCGCGCAATTATTTTTTGAAGCATATTGAAGAGTTGTGAGCGCCCTCACAACTCATAGTTATGAACAAGTCAAACGTTTCCCTCCGGAATCGCTTGCTTATTTTGCAATACGAGTACGGCGATGCTGTCATAGTATCTGCTGTATTTTGTGCTTTTGCACTGATGCGAAGTGCTGCGGTAATCCGGCTTGAACTCGATCCGGTCACCGGCACGCAGCGCGTGATCGGCGTGGTTGAATACATCAGGCCCGCGCCCGTCAATCCGAAGTTCACAGTCGGCCGGGGGCTATATTACACCTATGATGTGCGGCTTGAGGACGACACACTGATATCGATAGACGATGAAGTGGGGACGCCGCACCTTGTCGGATCGGCAATCCCCATCGAACGGCAGCATCACAAGCACGGCGCCGACACCTATCGATTGCTCAACGGGTGACGGCGGGCGCTGGTTTTGGCCTACATGGCTAATTGAGCCGCCCCAGCCGCTCCACCAGCAACGCGAAGAAGCCGTCATGGTCGATGTCGCGCATCACCATGGCGTTCTTTTTGCGCTTGGCGACACCCCACCAGTCGATCACCGTCATGCCCATGGTGAGCTCCGACGCGGTCTCGACGCTGACATTGCAGTGGCGGCCCTTGAACAGCTCCGGCTTGACGAGGTAGGCGATCACGCACGGGTCGTGCAGCGGCCCGCCATCGGTGCCGTATTTTTCCTCGTCATAGCGCTCGAAGAATTCCAGCATCTCGGCGGTCGCTGTGCCGACCTTGGTGCCGAGTTGGCGGAAAGCCTGGATGCGCTTGGAGGTGGTCAGCGCCTTGTGGGTGACGTCGAGCGGCATCATCACGATCGGAATGCCCGATTTGAACACCAGATCGGCGGCCTGCGGGTCGACATAGATGTTGAATTCGGCCGCCGGCGTGACATTGCCGCCCTCGAAGAAGCCGCCGCCCATCAAGACGATTTCCTTGATGCGCGGCGCGATCCTGGGCTCGCGGATCAGCGCCAGCGCGATATTGGTGAGCGGTCCGAGCGGGCAGAGCGTGATCGTGCCGATTTCCTCGCGCATCAGCGTCTCGACGATGAAATCGACGGCGTATTGTTCCTGGAGCGGCATGGTCGGCTCCGGCAGCTGCGGGCCGTTCAGGCCGGTCTTGCCGTGCACTTCCTCGGCGGTGACGAGTTCGCGCGCCAGCGGCCGGATGGCGCCGGCATAGACCTTGATGTCGGGCCGTCCGGCCAGTTCGCAGATCTTGCGGGCGTTGTTCTGGGTCAGTTTCAACGGCACGTTGCCGGCAACCGCGGTGATGCCGACGATCTCCAGCTCGGAACTGCCGAGCGCCAGCAATATGGCGACGGCATCGTCCTGGCCGGGATCCGTGTCGATGATGATTTTTCTGGACTGGGGCATTTCAATTCCTTTTTGGGGAGTCTTTTTGGGCGGGGTCTTAATGGCTTGAACTTGATCGCGCGGCGGACCATATCAAGACCATCGGGAAAAATGCCATCCGGGTTTTTCCAGTTTGTGTCGCTCTTCAGAGGACAGTGTAACAATGAGTCGAATGACGCCCTTCTCCAGCCCGCTTCTCCTGGGTTTTGATGCCATGGAAAAGACGCTCGAACGTCTGGCGAAGTCCGGCGACAGCTATCCTCCATACAATATCGAGCGCCTCAGCGCCGCTGACGACAAGGCCGAGAGGCTGCGCATAACGTTGGCCGTTGCCGGTTTCGCAGAAAGCGACCTCGATGTCACCACGGAGGAAAACCAACTGATCGTGCGCGGTCGTCAGACCGACGATACCGAGCGCGAGTTCCTGCACCGCGGCATCGCCGCTCGCCAGTTCCAGCGCTGTTTCGTGCTGGCCGACGGCATGCGAGTGATCGCGGCGGAACTGAAGAACGGTCTGCTGTCGATCGATCTCGACCGGCCGGAGTCCGAGCGGATGGTACGGAAAATAAACATATCGGTGAAAGACTGACCTTTGCCGATGGCTCTATGCGAGGCGGCCGATCCTGGCGTCCTCGCGCCAAGGAGGCTTGAAATGACCAGAACTGACGAAACGATCACCATGACCAGCGGCGAACTCGCCCATCTCGGCGAAGGTTCGGTCGCCTATCTCAGGAAAGTGTCGAGCGACGACCTGCGCGGCCGCTTCCCCGGCCTGCAGGAAATCGCGCCCGGCCTGGAGCTGTGGGCACTGTTTGCCGCCAACGGCCAGCCGATCCTGCTTTCCGATGCCCGTGACCGGGCGCTGGCAGGTGCGTTGGAGAACGATCTGACCACCGTCGCGATCCACTAAGATTATGATCGACTAAAATAGCGACTGTGACGTCTTGAATCGAAAGGGCCGCCACGCGGCGGCCCCTGAAGGTTTTAATCCAAAGACAGGTTTTGATCCAAAAAACTTCAGGCTGCGTGCGAGGCCTGCGTATCGGATAGCAACGCATGGATCGCCACGGCGTCGCGCGTACCCCTGATCTTGGCCACCGTGTCGGCATCGCGCAGCACGCGCGCAATGCGCGACAGCGCCTTGAGATGGTCTGCGCCCGCCCCTTCCGGCGCCAGCAGCAGAAACACCAGGTCGACCGGCTGGTCGTCTAGCGCCTCGAAATCGACCGGCGTTTCCAGCCGGGCGAAGACGCCGGCGATCCGCTTCACGCCGGCGAGCTTGCCATGCGGAATGGCGATGCCGTTGCCGACGCCGGTCGAGCCCAGCCGTTCGCGCTGCAGGATAGTGTCGAACACCTCCCGTTCCGGAATCCCCGAAATCGCCGCCGCCCTCTCCGACAGCAATTGCAGAAGCTGCTTTTTGGAATTCGCCTTCAACGCCGGCATGATCGCCGGGACGCTGATGAGATCACTGAGATCCATGCTTGAAAAATCCCTTGCTCGCCTGCCGCGCCAGTCGTCGCCCCCTTGCGCGGCTGGCTTTTTATCCTTGCGCGACTTTGGTCGTCGACGGATCGATCCAGCCGATATTGCCGTCCGGCCGGCGGTAGACGATGTTGAGATGGTCGGTTCCAACGTTGCGGAACAGGAAGACCGGGCTGTCGCTGTTGTCGAGTTCGATGACCGCCGAAGCCACCGACATGGTCCGCAGCGTCACGCTTGATTCGGCGACGATGACCGGAGCGAAGTCCTCCGGAATGTCTTCTTCGTCGTCGGTAAGAGGAGCCATCACGGTATAGGCGATGTCGGTCGGCTCTTCGCCATTGCCGTTGCCGGTATTGCGGGATTTCAGCCGGCGCTTGTAGCGGCGCAGCCGCGTTTCCAGGCGGTCGGCGGCCGCCTCGAAGGCAAGCGTCGGGTCCTGGGCGTCGCCGGTTGCCTGCAGCGAGGCGCCGGAATCAAGCCGGACCATGCAGTCGGCGGAGAAGCGCGATCCCGATTTGATGACCGTGACATGTCCTGAAAAACCCCGATCGAAATATTTCTCGATCGCCTCGCCGACCCGGTCGTTGATGCGTGTGCGGAACGCATCGCCGATGTCCATGTGTTTTCCCGAAATGCGTAGATTCATCTGAAAACTGACCTTCCTTGCTCAGGCTTCAAACTGTTCCCGAGTTTATACCCGTGGCGCGCGCGCACAAGCTTCGCAGCGGCATGCGCGCCGATTTTAGACCCGAACTTTCCGGTTGATCACAAGTCGCCTTCTTGGCCGTCCATGGCCATGTCTGACAGACCCATTCGCAAGCGGGCATTACCGCCCTGCTCCATGCGGGCGGGCTTCTAGACACTTCATTGCGGCTTGTCAATCAAGCTTGGGAATTGTGGGAAAGCAGCCTGTCTCGCACCGGCCAAGGCTTGTCGAAATTCCGGGCCGGGCCTAGCGGCCGACGTTCGCGAGCGCCCGCTTTTCCCGCCGCCGCTGCACCGACGATGGGATATTCATGCCTTCGCGGTATTTCGCGACGGTGCGGCGGGCGATATCGACACCGCTCTCCTTGAGCATGTCGACGATGGCGTCGTCGGAAAGCACATCGGCGGGCTTTTCCTCGTCGATCATCTGCTTGATGCGGTCGCGCACGGCCTCGGACGAATGCGCTTCGCCGCCTCCGGCCGAGGCGATCGACGCCGTGAAGAAATAGCGCAGTTCGAAGACGCCGCGCGGCGTCAGCATGTATTTGTTGGCGGTGACGCGGCTGACGGTCGATTCATGCATGCCGATGGCATCGGCCACAGTGCGCAGGTTGAGCGGCTTGAGGTGGCGCACGCCATGGATGAGGAAGGCATCCTGCTGCCGCACGATCTCGGACGCCACCTTGAGAATGGTCTTGGCCCGCTGGTCGAGGCTGCGCGTCAGCCAGTTGGCGTTCTGCAGGCATTCGGCGAGAAAATCCTTTTCCGCCTGGTCCTTGGTGTGCCTTGAAACGCGGGCGAAGTAGACATTGTCCACCAGCACGCGCGGCAGCGTATCGGCGTTGAGCTCCACCGCCCAGCTGCCGTCATTGGCAGCGCGCACCTCGACATCGGCGACGATCGCATCGCTCGCGCCGCCTGAAAACGCCAGGCCGGGACGCGGATCGAGCGCGCGGATCTCGGCCAGCATGTCGAGGAGATCCTCCTCGTCGACGCCGCAGATGCGTTTCAGCGTCTGGAAATCCCGCCGCGCCAGAAGCTCGAGATTGGCGACCAGCGCTTTCATCGCCGGATCGAGCCGGTCGCGCACCGCCAGTTGCAGCGACAGGCACTCCGCAAGGTCGCGCGCGAAAAGTCCTGAAGGCTCGAAAGTCTGGCAGACGCCAAGCACGCGCGCCACCGCCGCTTCGTCGGCACCGAGCCGGGCCGCGATCTCCATCAGGTCGGTGCGCAAATAACCGGCTTCGTCGAGCCCGTCGGCGAGCTCACCCGCGATCAGGCGTTCGCCAGGGCTGAGGGAAGCAAGCGCGATCTGCTCGCCGACATGTTCACGCAGCGTGGCGACGACCGCCACCATGTCGCCGACGTCGAAACCTTCCGATGACGCCGTGCCTGCGCTGCCGGCGGCCGACTTCCACTGCGCCGTGAGATCAGGCCCCAGTCTCTCATGGGTACCGGGATCGTCGGGAAACAGGTTCTCCAGCGAAGAATCGAGCTTTTGCGAGATCGCTTCGGCGCTCCATTCCGTCTCGCCTTCGAACCAGTCGCCCTCGGGGTCCCGCTCCGGCGCCGCCTCGCTTTTCTGGGCTTGGTCGCCGGCGATATCGTCCTGCGGTTCGGCCCGCTCCAACAGCGGGTTGCGCTCGATCTCCTCGTCGATGAAGCGCTCGAGCTCGACATGGGTGAGCTGCAGCAGCCGGATCGACTGCATCAGCTGCGGCGTCATCACCAGCGACTGGGACTGTCTGAGCTGCAGTTTGGCTGCCAGCGCCATGGTGGGATTCAAACGCCTCGTCTACGCGTCGTACAGTTGTTTTTCGGTCGGGCATTGAAACTGGCCCGGCTTTTGCTTGTCAAGGAAAACGCTAGCAGCTGCGGCTTACCGGAGCGTTATCGAACGCTAAAATAGCGAAAAACCGCCATGCGACTTTCGAAAATCGCGCCACGACCCGAAAATCAGCAGTCAGAGTGTGAAGCCCTCGCCGAGATAAAGACGCCGCACATCAGCGTTGGCGACGATCTCGTCGGCTCGGCCATGCGTCAGCACCTGGCCGGCATGGATGATATAGGCGCGGTCGATCAGGCCGAGCGTCTCGCGCACATTGTGGTCGGTGATCAAGACGCCGATACCGCGGGCCGTGAGGTGGCGGACGAGCTGCTGGATGTCGGCGACGGCGATCGGGTCGATACCGGCGAAGGGCTCGTCGAGCAGCATATAGGCCGGCCGCGTCGCCAGCGCCCGCGCGATTTCGAGGCGACGCCGTTCACCGCCTGAGAGCGACATCGACGGCGCCTTGCGCAGATGGCTGATGTGAAATTCCTCAAGCAGCTCGTCGAGGTTGCGTTCACGCGCCTTGCGATCCTTTTCGACCACTTCCAGCACGGCGCGGATGTTCTGCTCGACGTTGAGGCCGCGGAAGATCGACGCTTCCTGCGGCAGATAGCCGATTCCGAGGCGGGCTCGTCGGTACATCGGCATCGACGTGACATCGAAGCCGTCGATCTCGATCGAGCCTTCGTCGACCGGCACGAGGCCCGTGACCATGTAGAAACAGGTGGTCTTGCCGGCGCCATTGGGCCCGAGCAGGCCGACGGCCTCGCCGGCGCGCACGCCAAGCGTCACCCCGCTCACAACCTTGCGGCCCTTGTAGCTCTTGGTCAGCCCCTTGGCGATCAGGGTGCCCTTGAACTTCGCCTTGTCGGTGCCGACCGTCGCCGGCGCAGCCGGTTTTGCGGCCGCCAGTCCCGGAAGACGGGCCAGCAGCGAGGTTACGCCGGCCATTAGTTGCCCGACGCTCCCTGCTGCTGCGCGCCTTGCTTCTGGGGCGTGAACGACATCATCACGCGACCGCCACAGCCGTCGACATTGGCGAGGCCGCTCTTCATCTGCACGGTGAGCTTGCAGCCCTTGAGCACATTGTCGCCTTGCGACAACACCACTTCCTTGCCCTTAAGCACCAGCACCTGCGTCTTCATGTCGAATGTGCCGCTGTCGCCCGTGGCGACCTGGTCGTTCGATTTGACGTAGACTTTGTTCTCGACCTCCAGGTGGTCGATATTGGCCGCCCCGGTCATCGCCGACGCGCCGGCCGCGGCGCTTTTGCCGGCATTGGCATCCTTGACGTAGTAGACCGTCATCTTGCCGGCCTTGAGCAGGGTCGGCCCCTGATTGACGGTCACGTTGCCGCTGAACACGGCCATGCTCTCGGCCTGGCGGACCTCAAGCTTGTCGCTTTCGATCTGGATCGGCTGGTCGCCCGACAGTTTCAGCCCCGGAATCTGGCTGGTCGCGCTCGATTGCGCGAAGGAATGCGCCGTCGCCAAAAGCAGCAATGCGGAAGCAGCGCCCGGAAGCCATGCCGATTTACTGCGACGCATTCTGTTCTCCACCGTTTACCCCCGCTGCCTTCAGCGCGGTTGGATCTATGTTGACGCGAACCCGGTTCTCGAAGACCACGAGCCTGCCATTGTCCTCGACCGCCATGGACTCCGCGGTGATGCGCGACCCGCCGCGGCTGACGTCGACCGGATTGCTCGTCTTCATAGAGCCTTTGCCCATGTCTAGGAAGATCGATTTGAATTTCGCCATCAGACCGTCCGACGTCGTCACGCTGACGTCGCTGGTCAGGTCCATCGTGTTGGCGTCGCGATTGTAGATACCATGCGCGGCATCGACCGACACGATGTTGTCGGTGGCGACGGGCAGTTTGGCGTTGATGCCTTCGAGATCGATAACGGCCTGCTGGCCGACATCCTGCGTCGCCCTGGTCGCCGTCAGCGAATATAGCAGCTTCTGCTTGGTGAAGCCGTTGAGCTTCGGATTGGCCATCACCAGCTTGCCGTTGGAAAACGCCGTGCCGTCGGCCTGCACCGAGACGGGCAGCGGGGCCTTGAGGTAGGAATAGACCGGAAAGGCAACGGCGATAACGACCGCGAGCAGCGGCACCGCGAATTTCAGCACGCGCACGCGGCGCGAGTGCCGCTGCGCGCGGTTGAAAGCATCGCCACGCGTGCCGCCTTGGGCCGCGGGAGCCGATGCCTCGCCGGCCTGGCTCGTTTCGTCAGATCGCGCCAACATGACTTTCTAATGGACCTTTGCCCGCCCAAACACCGCCTATAGGTGGTATGCCGGCACCTACAAGCAAGCACAAGCGGAGGAAAACTGCAAAAATGTGACAACTGGCCGCCCGCAAAATCGACAGGAATCTGGCGAGACGGCCTGTACTTTATAGCAGATAGGGACTTAGTTGCGTTAATTTTTCGTGAGGTCGGCGTCAACGCTTCACGGCCGGGCATTTTCAGGAAACGGTAGCCGTGTGCCGAGGCTTGCTTTAAAAGCGTGCTTCCCACCGATCCATGAGGCTGATGATGGCAATGAGAGCCGACGACCTGATCGACCGCCGCCGCTTGCGCCGCAAGCTGACTTTCTGGCGCGTGGTCGCGTTTCTGGTTCTGGCGGCGGCAATTATCGCCTTCTCGACCTGGGTCTATGGCGACAATTTTACCGGCAAGGCGGTCCCCCATATCGCCAAGGTCAAGATCGAAGGCACCATCACCGAGGACGAGGACCTGCTCAAAAGGCTGGAATCGATCCGCAAGTCGCCGGAGGTGAAGGGCGTCATCCTGTCGATCGATTCGCCCGGAGGCACTACGGTCGGCGGCGAGTCGATATTCGACGCCGTGCGCAAGCTTGCCGGCGACAAGCCGGTGGTGGCCGAAGTCGGCACGCTGGCGGCATCGGCCGGCTACATGATCGCCAGCGCTGCCGACCACATCGTCGCCCGCAAGACCTCGATCGTCGGTTCGATCGGCGTGCTGATCCAATACCCCGATGTCAGCGGCCTCATGGACAAGCTCGGCATCAAGCTGGAAGAAGTGAAATCCTCGCCGCTCAAGGCTTCGCCCTCGCCCTTCAAGCCGACCAATGACGATGAGCGCGCCATGGTGCGCAAGCTCATCCTCGACAGTTACGACTGGTTCGTCGGCATTGTCGCAGACCGCCGCAAAATGACGCATGAGCAGGCGCTGGCGCTGGCCGACGGTTCGATCTTCACCGGCCGCCAGGCTTTGGCCAACCATCTGGTCGACGCCGTCGGCGGCGAGCAGGAGGCGATCGACTGGCTGGCGACGAAGGGCGTGGACGCCAAGCTCAAGGTCGTCGAGTGGAAGGATAGGGAAAGGCGTGGCGGTTTCCTGTTTTCCCAGTCGATGGCAAAACTGGCGGCCAAGGCACTCGGCCTGCCGGATGCCGGCGGCGATGTCATTCACGAACTCGGCGCCGACCGCTTGTTTCTTGACGGTCTCGTTTCGGTCTGGCACCCTTGACATCTCGCTGGGGCGAGCCAAAAAAGCAGTAAAATCATTCTGATAATCGACTGCAGTGGTTTACGGGGAACGTTCTATGATCAAATCCGAGCTTGTGCAGATCATTGCCGCGCGCAACCCGCACCTTTTCCTGCGCGATGTCGAAAACATCGTCGGCGCGATCTTTGACGAGATCACCGATGCGCTTGCCGAGGGCAACCGGGTCGAGTTGCGCGGTTTCGGCGCCTTTTCGGTGAAAAACCGTCCCGCCCGCACCGGCCGCAATCCGCGCACCGGCGAATCCGTCGAGGTCGAGGAAAAGTGGGTGCCGTTCTTCAAGACCGGCAAGGAGTTGCGCGAGAGACTGAACGGCGGCAAATAGGCGCCGCGCCGGCGGGTTGAATCGGCATCTTGGCGCCTAAAGCATGTCTCCCGAAAGCGGAGACCGGTTTTCGGGACAAAGACATGCGCGCCCCAAGAAGTCTCTCCATGGAGATCTGATGTTCAGTCGCTTCATTCTCGTCGTGGTCTTCGTGCCGCTGGCTATCATCCTGATCGCGCTCGCCGTCGCCAATCGCGGCGCCGTCGCCTTCACGCTCGATCCATTCCATCCCGGCAATCCCGCGCTGACGCTGACCCTGCCGCTTTTCATCTTCCTATTCCTTGCCTTGGCCGTCGGCATGGTCGTCGGCAGCATGGCGACCTGGGTGAAGCAGGGGCGCTACCGCAAGCTCGCGCGCCAGCGCGGTCTGGAAGCCGAAAACCTGCGCCAGGCGGTGAGCCGCCCGCCAGCGGCGCCCAAGGGACCGGCGCTGCCCAAGCCCACGGACTAGAGCAATTCCAGGAAAAGTGTGAGCGGTTTTCCGTCCGGAATTGGAGATAGAACATTTCACGGTTTCCGTGAAACGGTGAAATGTTCTAGAGCATGATGCCGAAACCTGTGGAGCGGTTTTCGGGCGACATCATGCTCTGTCTCTGAGCAACACCTTACGGAGCCTCCGATGCTGACCATTTCGGCCGCCGATGTCGACCGCGCGCTGACCTTTCCCGGCCTTGTCGAGACATTGCGCACGGCTTTTCGCGAAGGCGCCGTGCAGCCGGTTCGCCATCATCATGGTGTCGAACGGCCGGACGGCGCCGCCTCGACCTTGCTTTTGATGCCGGCCTGGACCGATTTCAACGCCGCCGGCACCTCGGCGGGAGGCCATATCGGCGTCAAGATCGTCACCGTATCGCCGGACAACAACGCCATCGGCAAGCCGGCAGTGATGGGCCTCTATCTTTTGCTCGACGGCGTCACCGGCGAGCCGCAGGCGCTGATCGACGGCCAGCGGCTGACGCAGTGGCGCACGACCTGCGCCTCCGCGCTCGCCGCCTCCTATCTCGCGCGCAAGGACGCCTCGCGGCTTCTGGTCATCGGCGCCGGCGCGCTGTCGCCGTTCCTTGCCAAGGCGCATTCGGCGGTCAGGCCGATCACATCCATCCGCATCTGGAACCGCACGGCGGCCAATGCCGAAAAAGTGGCGGTCGCCTTGCGCGCCGAAGGCCTTCCGGCAAGTGCCGCCGGCGATCTCGACGCGGAGCTTGCCGAGGCCGACATCGTTGCCTCCGCGACCATCTCGAACACGCCGCTGGTCAAGGGCGCGCTGCTGAAGCCGGGCGCCCATGTCGATCTCGTCGGCGGCTTCACGCCGACGATGCGCGAAAGCGATGACGACGCGATCAAGCGCGCCCGCGTCTATGTCGACACCCGCGCCGGCGCCACCAAGGAAGCCGGCGACATCGTCCAGCCGCTGGCGTCAGGCGTGCTGAAGCCGGACGCCATCGTCGCCGACCTGCACGAACTTGCCCGCGGCGAGAAGCAGGGACGGCAAAGCGACAGCGAGATCACGCTTTTCAAGTCGGTCGGCGCGGCCCTTGAGGACCTCGCCGCAGGCATCGCCGTCTACAAGGCGCTCAAATAGGCAGGGCAGTAGGCATAGGGAAAACAGACCTACTGCCTACTGCCTACTGCCTACTGCCTACTGCCTACTGCCTACTGCCTACTGCCTACTGCCTACTGCCTACTGCGTACTGCCTACTGCCTACTGCCCACTGCCCACTGCCTACTGGCTACTGCTACTGCCCATTCGGCCAATAGACGCGCAGGCGATGATTGTCCGGATCGAGCGCTACGAAGGTGCGGCCGAAATCGAGATCGGTTGGCGCCTGCAGTACCTTAAGGCCTCTGCCAGTCCAATCCGCATGGATGGCATCGACCGCCGCTGCGTTCTCGACGGCAAGCACGAGCTCGCCGCCACCGCCTGCTGCCGCCGCAGCCGGTTCCACCGTGTGGCTCGACCAGAGGCCGAGCTTGAAGCCCTTGTCGAGCACGAACATGACGAAGGTCGGCGAGGATTCGACCGGCTCGCGTCCGAGCAGAGAGGCGTAGAACGCGCCGCTCTTTTCCGGACTGTCGACATAGAGGATGACGAAATTCGGCGTGGTCATGTCTGATCTCCAAAGTGTCTGAACCTTGGACACCATACGCGGACCTGCTGTCAGATTCTGGCAGTAGCGATCAGCCGGAAGCGTCTTTCGCGCCGTTCCGGCCGGGCGCGTCAAGGCCCGCCCGCCACTCCTTCAGCATCGCCTGGCGGCGGCGCGGATAGCGGATGCCGGTCGCCGTCAGGCCGGACATCCGGTCGGCGCGGAAATGGCGGAAATCCTGGCGCGTTTCGCACCACGCCACCATTACCCGCACCTTATCGAAGAAGGCGAGCGCGAACGGCCAGACCAGGCGCTTCGATGCCGCTCCCCCGGCGTCACGATAGAGGAAGCCAAGCTTGCGCTCGTCGCGGATCGCCTGCCGCACGATGCCGAGGTCGATCGCTTCGGCATTTTCCGAGCGCGGCCCGACGAGCAGTGTCGTAGCGTCGAGATCGTCGCGCAGGTCATCCGGCAGCACCGCCGCGATCTTGGCCAGCGCATCCGCCGCGGCGGCCGCCAGCCTTTTGTCCGGCTGCTTCGCCACCCAGCGCGAGCCGAGCACGATCGCCTCGATCTCCTCGTCGGTGAACATCAGCGGCGGCAGCATGAAGCCGGGCTTCAGCACATAGCCGAGCCCCGCCTCGCCTTCGATCGGCGCGCCCTGCCCCTGCAGCGTCGCGATGTCGCGATAGAGGGTACGGATCGACACGCCCATCTCGCCCGCAAGCGTGCGGCCGCTCACCGGCCGGCGATGGCGGTGCAGGATCTGGACGAGGTCGAGCAGGCGGGCTGAACGGGACATGAATGGCTAACCGGCGTGCCGGACAATAGGGCTGGCCCGCACATCACGGCAAGCAGTCCGACGCTACGGGAACGCCTGCTGACCATTGCCGTTCTCCACAATGGAGATGCGCGGATTCCTGCTGTTCTGGTCGGTGCTGACCGTTTTCGTCGCGGCGCTCAGCCTTGGGCCGTCCTTTGCCCATGTGCTGGAATCGCTGCCCAGGCTGACGAAATGGTCGCCGGCGCTGTGGCGAGAGGCGACGGTCTTCAACGGTCAGTTCCTGCTTTTTGCCGTCATCGGAGCGCCGCTCGATATCGCTGCGATCCTCTGTCCGGCGCTGCTTGCCTGGACGCTGCGTGCGGACCCCTTTGCCTTCCGGTTCGTGCTCGTCGCCGCATTGCTTTATGCGGTCTCGCTGGCGCTTTGGTTCGGCCTCGTCAGACCGGCAAACGCTGTCCTCGCGACCTGGACGCCGGGGCCAATTCCAGAAAACTTCGAAGCCGTCCGGCTGCGTTGGGAAACCGGCCACATGGCGGTGAGCGCGGCGAAGGCGCTTGGCTTCATTTCGCTTTGTTTCGGCCTGCTCGGCGTCCGGCATAGTTGATGACGCCACCATTGAATAAGCCGGGCTTTGTTGCGCCGGTGGGCTTAGCTGTGGCAGAAGCGGGCCGAACCGCCGGAGATGATCCTTCTTGAAATCTTTTCGCGACAAACGCCGCGATGGCCGCCCGCATCCCGCAAGGGCGGAACAGTCCCGCCCGCGTGAGGCGTTCGCGGCTGGACGGCAGCAGGCCACGCCCGCCGAGCGCCGCGAAACCAAACCGGCGGACCGGCAGGAAGCCAGACCGGCGCCGCGCGTGCTTGCGCGCCGCGAGGGCACGTTGCCCGCCGAGCGTCTGCCATTGATCCTCGAAGTCGCGCCCAATGCCGATTACGCCCTGCTGGACAGCGGCGCCGGCGAGAAGCTCGAGCAATACGGCCCCTACCGCATCGTGCGGCCCGAAGGCCAAGCGATCTGGCAGCGGGCCCTTCCGGCGAAAGAGTGGGAGCGCGCCGACGCCATCTTCACCGGCGACACGGACGAGGAAGGCATCGGCCGCTGGCGCTTTCCGAAGGCGCCGCTCGGCGAGACCTGGCCGATGAAGCACGACGGCATCGACTATCTCGGCCGCTTCACCTCCTTCCGCCATGTCGGCGTCTTTCCGGAACAGGCCTCGCATTGGGACCATATGGCGGGGCTGATCGCGGCGGCGAAGCGCCCGGTTAAGGTGCTGAACCTCTTCGGCTATACGGGGCTTGCCTCGCTGGTGGCGGCCCGCGCGGGCGCCGAGGTCACCCATGTCGATGCTTCGAAGAAGGCGATCGGCTGGGCGCGCGAAAACCAGGAGATGGCCGGGCTTGCCGACAAGCCGATCCGCTGGATCGTCGAGGACGCGGTGAAATTCGCCGAGCGCGAGGAACGCCGCGGCAGCCGCTACGACATCGTGCTGTTCGATCCGCCGGCCTATGGCCGCGGGCCCAAGGGCGAAGTTTGGCAATTGTTCGAGGACCTGCCGGGCCTCACCGACCTCTGCCGCTCGATCCTGACGCCAAAACCGCTCGCCGTCGTGCTCACCGCCTATTCGATCCGCGCCTCCTTCTTCGCCATCCATGCGCTGATGCGCGATACCTTCGCCGGCATGGGCGGCACGGTCGAATCCGGCGAGCTGATCATTCGCGAGAAATCGGCCGGCCGCGCGCTGTCGACCTCGCTGTTCTCGCGCTGGGTGGCCTGAATGACTGCACATGACGGCGTACGCCTGGTCGGACAGGTCAAGGAAGTCACCAGCTTGGCCAACCCCCTGGTCAAGGACATCAAGGCGCTGGCGCTCAAGAAATTCCGCGACCAGCAGAACGCCTTCATGGCTGAAGGCCTGAAGCTGGTCATCGACGCGCTCGACCTCGGCTGGTCGATCAGGACCTTGGTCTTCGCCAAGGCCGGACGCGGCAACGCGGCCATCGAAAAGGTCGCCGCGCGAACCGTCGCCGCCGGCGGCACGGTTCTGGAAGTCTCGGAAAAGGTGCTCGCGACCATCACCCGCCGCGAAAACCCGCAAATGGTGGTCGGTGTCTTTGCCCAGCAGACCGTGCCGCTGAAGGACATCCGCGCCAGGGACGGCGATGTCTGGGTCGCGCTCGACCGGGTCCGCGATCCCGGCAATCTCGGTACCGTGATCCGCACCGTCGATGCCGTCGGCGCCAGAGGCGTCATCCTGGTCGGCGACACCACCGATCCGTTCTCGCTGGAGACGGTGCGCGCCACCATGGGTTCGATCTTCGCCGTGCCGGTCGCCAAAGCGACGGAGCAGGCCTTCCTCGCCTGGCGGCGCGATTTTTCCGGCCTGGTCGTTGGAACGCACCTCAAGGGCGCGGTCGATTATCGCTCGGTCGATTTCTCCAGGGGCCCGGTCCTGCTGCTGATGGGCAACGAGCAGCAGGGATTGCCCGACAACCTGGCCGAAAGCTGCGATCGGCTGCTTCGAATCCCCCAGGCCGGCCGCGCCGACTCGCTCAACCTGGCAGTCGCCACGGGCGTGATGCTGTTTGAGATAAGGCGCGGCGCGTTGAAGCTCGAGCCTGCCACCGACATGCGATGAGGACTGCCCGATGAGGACTGCCAAGTGAAATCCTGGTCCCCCTACGTCGTGCTGGTCGTCATTGCCATTGCGCTCGACCAGTGGATCAAGCAGCTGGTCGAGAACGGGCTCGCCTTTCAGGAGAAGGTCGACCTCCTGCCCTTCCTGGCGCTGTTCCGCACCTACAACACCGGCATCGCCTTCTCGATGTTCCAGTCCTTCGGCGATATCGGCCTGGTGGTCATCGCCGTGCTGGTCGTTGCCTTCGTGCTCTATCTCGCCACGCGCACGCCGGCCGGCCATGTCGTCGCCCGCATCGGCTTTGCGCTCATCATCGGCGGTGCGCTCGGCAACCTCATCGACCGCGCCGTCTACGGCCATGTCATCGACTATATCCTGTTCCACACGCCCGTCTGGTCCTTCGCGATCTTCAATCTGGCCGACACCTTCATTTCCGTCGGCGCGGCACTTGTCGTCTTCGACGAGCTGATCGGCTGGCGGCGCGAAGCCAAGTCCCAGGACCTTGGCAATTGACCTCACGCTGTTGAAACCGCAGACTTCCTCACCAGGCGGAACCGAGGAGAAAAACGTGACCGACACCTTTAAAGCCATCCTCGTTTCGCGCGATGCGGATAAGAAGCAGTCCGTCGACGTCGTCGACCTCACCGAGGCCGACCTGATGGAAGGCGACGTCACCGTCGCCGTCGAGGCGACGACGGTGAACTACAAGGACGGGCTCGCCATCACCGGCAAGGCGCCGGTCGTGCGCCGCTGGCCGCTGGTTCCAGGCATCGATTTCGCCGGCACCGTGATCTCCTCCTCGCATGCCGACTGGCGCAAGGGCGACAAGGTGATCCTCAACGGCTGGGGCGTCGGCGAGACGCATTACGGCGCCTATGCCGGCCGCGCCCGCGTCAAGGGCGACTGGCTGGTGCCGCTGCCTGAGGGCATGAGCGCGCATGATGCGATGGCCGTCGGCACGGCGGGCTACACGGCAATGCTCTCGGTCATGGCGCTGGAGCGCCACGGCATCGTGCCGGATCGCGGTCCCGTGGTGGTGACGGGTGCTGCCGGCGGCGTCGGCTCGGTCGCCATCTCGATCCTGTCGAGCCTTGGCTACCATGTCATCGCGTCAACCGGCCGCAGCGCCGAAAGCCCCTATCTGATCGATCTCGGCGCGGCCGAAGTGATCTCGCGCGAGGAGCTCGGCCAGCCGGCGAAGCCGCTCGCCAAGGAGCGCTGGGCTGGCGGCGTCGACTCGGTCGGCAGCCATACCTTGGCCAACGTGCTGTCGATGACCTCCTATGGCGGCGCGATCGCCGCCTGCGGCCTCGCCGGCGGCATGGATCTGCCGGGAAGCGTCGCGCCCTTCATCCTGCGCGGCGTCTCGCTGCTCGGCATCGATTCGGTGATGGCGCCGAAGGAAGTCCGCCTGGAGGCATGGCGCCGCATCGGCGCCGATCTCGACTTGAAGAAGCTGTCGACATTGTCGCGCACGATCGGTTTCGACGGTGTTGTCGCCGCCGCACGCGACATCGTCGAAGGTAAGATCAGGGGCCGCGTCGTCGTCGATATGTAACTGGCAACGACCTCGCAGAGCTGCGGTTGCGCCCGCACAAGCGGGCGGCCGGAATCCGCGCAATCGCTAAAATTCGAACGATACCTCCCAGCCTTCCATAATTTCTGTCTGGCATGGTTTGCGCATGGTCGCGGACTCCGACATCAGCCAGGACAGCAAAGCCGCGGGCGCTGACAGGCTCATCCCCGATGCGCCGAAGCGGAAGGTGCTTGTCGCACCGCCGCTGGCTCCCGAATTGCCCACGGCCAGCCACGAAGGCTTGCCGTTCCTGACGATCGTCGCCATCGCCGTCATGGCGGGGCTCGCGCATCTCACCGGAGCGCCGCTCATCATCACCGCCGGCCTCGCTGCCATAGCCTTTGTGGGCCTGGCCATGCATCTGCGCAGCCGTCACGACGAGCGTCGCACCGCAGCGCTGCTCGATGAGACCGCCGCCCGCAGCCGCGCCGAGATCGAAACCCTCGCCGACCGCATGTGGGAGATGCAGGAGAGCGAGGAGCGCTTCCGCGGCCTGATCGACGCGCTCGGCGATCTCGTCGTCCATCGCGACCGCGACGGCCATATCGTTTATGCCAACAGCGTCTTTGCCTCGCTTGTCGAGCTCGATGCGCGCGATCTGGCCGGCAAGACCTTGTCCGAGCTTGGCATCGATGTCGGCGTCGTTCCCGACGCCGCCTTCTCCGATCATGAATGCCTGAGTTCCACCGATGTCGCGATCCGCACCCCGAACGGGCCGCGCTGGTTCTCCTGGATCGAATTGTCGGTGCGCGACAAGGACACGGGCGCGGTCTCGCATCGGGCGATCGCCCGCGACATCACCGCCCGCAAGCGCGCCGAATCCTCGCTGATCACCGCGCGCGAGCGGGCCGAATATGCCAGCCAGGCCAAGTCGCGCTTTCTCGCCACTGTCAGCCATGAGATCCGCACGCCGATGAACGGCATCATGGGCATGGCGAAGCTGCTTGCCGATACCGACCTCTCGCCCGAGCAGCGCACCTATGTCGGCGCCGTTTCCACCTCGGCCAGCGCGCTGCTCGCGCTCATCGAGGACCTGCTCGACTATTCCAAGATCGAGGCCGGCCGCTTCGAGCCCGAGCCGCAGCCGACCTCGCTACGCGAAATCGCCGACAACATCATCGAGCTTCTGGCCGCAAAGGCCTTCGCCAAGAACATCGGCCTTGGCTGCCATGTCGAGCCCGACGTGCCGCAGATGATCACCGCCGACCCCGGCCGCGTGCGCCAGGTGCTGCTCAACCTCATCGGCAATGCGGTGAAGTTCACCGACACAGGCGGCGTGCTGTTGACCGTGGCGCGCGCCCGCACCGAAACCACCGACCGCATCTGCTTCACCGTCGCCGACACCGGCCCGGGTCTGCGCGAAGAGGACATGGAGCGCATTTTCGAGGAGTTCGAGCAGTCCGACGGCACCTCGACCAGGGTGCATGGCGGCGCCGGCCTCGGGCTTGCCATCTCGAAGCGGCTGGCGACGGCCATGGGCGGCACGATCTCGGTCTCGAGCCGGCTCGGCGAAGGGTCCGAATTCGTGCTCGAGCTTCCGGCGGTCGCGGCAACCGAGCCGCCGCCGCATCGCCACAACATCCTTGCCGACCGGCGGGCGGTGATCGTGTCGAAAAACGCCACCGAGGCCGATGCCATCGCCCGCGCGATCAGAGCCCATGGCGGCATTGTCGAGATCGCGGCAACGCCAGGCCAGGCCGCTCCCTTCGCCGCCGGTTGCAACGTGCTCCTGATCGACGCCGCGCTCGAAAGCAGCGACGGCAGGCTGCTCAAGCGACTGCGCGACTCGGGCTTTGTCGGCTGCGAGGCCATCACCCTGATCGCGCCGACCGACCGCGGCATGCTTGGCGAATTCCGCGCCGGCGGCTACGCCACCTTCCTCGCGAGACCCGTGCGCGGCGAGACCTTGCTGCGGGTGCTGTTGACCAGCCATGGCTCCGCGCTCGCCCAGCCGCGGCCGGCGCCGCGCGAGACTTCCTCGGCGCGCAAGCGCAATCAGGGCCTGTCGGTGCTGATCGCGGAAGACAATGATATCAACGCCATGCTGGCCCGCGCCACGCTGCTCAAGGCCGGGCATCGCGTCAAGATCGTCGGCAACGGCAAGGCTGCGGTCGATGCCGTTACCGACGCCGGTCTCAAGTTCCGCTTCGATGTGGTGCTGATGGACCTGCATATGCCTGTCATGGACGGGCTCGACGCGATTGCCGCCATCCGCCGCCATGAAGAGTCGCTGGCCATGCCGCCGATTCCGATCATGGTGCTTTCGGCCGACAGCCAGGAAAAGACCCGGCATGCGGTCCTCGCCCATGGCGCCAGCGGTTTCGTGACCAAGCCGCTCGACCCGGCAGCGCTCGTCCAGGCGGTCGAGGGCCAGGTTGCCGCCTGAGGAAATTTTTAACCGTTGAACGCCTTGGCTTGCCTGGCTTTCGCGGCCACAAGATAGCCGGTTGAGAGTATTGCCCAGCCGACAAAGTATTGCCCGCCACGTCGTATCACGGTACTGTCACAATCCTGTTGCACCTACACCGTATCCCCGTGCCAAGAGGGATGGCTCGAAGGAGAATCACTCGTGCATACAGTCGTGCCTGAATGTGACACTCGGCCGAATGCTGGCGGCGCCCTGCTTGCTGCCCGTAGCGCCGACGCCGTCGCAAGCGGTGCTCCGCTGGGCCGCATCGGCAATCTCGAAGTGCGGCTCGCCCGCAACGAGGCCGAGATCGCCGCCGCCCAGGAAGTCCGCTATCGGGTATTCTACGACGAGCTTGGCGCGAGGAAGGACCTGTTCCAGGACCGGCGCGACGCCGACCGTTTCGATCCGCTCTGCGATCACCTTCTTGTGTTCGACACCTCTCTTCCCGGTCCCGAGCATCGCCGCATCGTCGGCACCTACCGCTTGCTGCGGCAGGAGATCGCCACCGCCGCCGGCGGCTTCTATTCCGAGGGCGAGTTTGAGCTCACCAAGCTGATCGCGCGGCATCCCGGCCAGCGCTTCCTCGAGCTCGGCCGCTCCTGCGTTTTGCCGGAATACCGCTCCAAGCGCACCATCGAGGCGCTCTGGCAGGGCATCTGGGCCTATATCAATCATTACGACATCGGCGTGATGACCGGCTGTGCTTCGTTCCATGGCATCGTGCCGGCGGCGCATGCCGAGGCGCTGACCTATCTCGCCCATCATTGCCGCACCAATTCCGCCTGGGATGTTCGCGCGGTTCCGGGACGCTACTGCTCCATGGATCTGATGCCGATCGAAGCCGTGAACACCAAGGCGGCGATCGCCGCCATGCCGCCGCTGGTCAAGGGCTACCTGCGCGTCGGCGCCCGCATCGGCGACGGCTGCGTCATCGACCACGAATTCTCGACCGTCGACGTCTTCGTCGTCATGCCGGTCAAGGAGATCGGCGCCCGCTACGTCAACTACTATGGCGGTGAAGGGCAGCGCTTCGCGGCATAGCGAATAGCGAATAGCGAATAGCGAATAGCGAATAGCGAATAGCGAATAGCGAATAGCGAATAGCGAATAGCGAATAGAAGAAAGTGGCGGGATCTCGTTCCGTTCAACCCCTATTCGCTACTCCCTATTCGCTATTCGCTCCCTCACGGAATATCTTCCGGCCTTCGCCCCGGCCGGCTCTTATAGGCTGGAAACGACCAGCCGAACCTGAGCGCGCCACCCCGCACCAGGAACGCAGCCGCAAAGCCGAGCAGGCTGGACGCCAGCGCCGGCAGGCCGGCCAGATCGCCAAGGGTGAAGATGGCGGCGCCGGCAAGGGCGGCCGTGACATAGATCTCAGGCCTGAGCAGCACCGAAGGCTCGCCGGCAAGCAGGTCGCGCAAGATGCCGCCGAAGGTCGCCGTCAGCACGCCCATGACGACCGACACGACGGGAGAGCCGGTGATCGCCAGCCCCTTCGCTGCCCCCATCACCGAAAACGCGGCAAGGCCGATGGCATCAAGCCAGAGCAGCAGCTTGTAGCGGGATTCGAAGCGATGGGCGCTGAAGAAGACCAGCACCGCGACCACGGCGCAAATCAGCACATAGCCGCTGTTGGCGACCCAGAACACCGGCAGGTTGAGGATGACGTCGCGCAGCGTCCCGCCGCCGATGCCGGTGACGCTGGCCAGGAACAGGAACCCGATGATGTCGAGTTCTTTACGCGATGCCGCAAGCGCGCCCGTCGCCGCGAAGACGGCGACGCCGGCATAGTCGAGCAACGCGATGGGATTCATGGCTGAGCGAGTAGTGAGTAGCGAACAGTGAGTAGGGAAATAGCACGAAGCCGCAGATAAATATCAGCCCCTACTCACTATTCCCTATTCGCTACTCACTCTCACGCATCCTTCTCGGCCTGCTCGTTCACCGGGCCCGGCTCGACCTTCGCCTCCGCGGCCGCCTTCGGACCGCCCTTGGCGACGCCGACCATCGCCGGCCGCAGCACGCGCTCGCCGATCGAATAGCCTGGCTGAACCACCTGGACGACAGTGCCGGCCGGAACCTCCGGATTGGGTACCTCGAACATCGCCTGGTGGAAGTTCGGATCGAACTTCTCGCCTTCGGGCGCGAGTTTCTTCACGCCGTGGCGCTCCAGCGCCGAAAGCATGGCGCGTTCGGTAAGATCGACACCTTCGATCAGCGCCTTGAACCCGGCGTCGCCGCTGGCTTTCGCCTCGTCAGGGATCGCATCGAGCGCGCGGCGCAGATTGTCGGAAACCGACAGCATGTCGCGGGCGAAATTGGCGACGGCGTAGGCGCGGGCGTCCTGAACGTCGCGCGCGGTGCGCCTCCGCAAATTCTCCATTTCGGCCGCCACGCGCAGCGCACGGTCCTTCAGTTCCTCGTTTTCCTTCAGCAGCCGCACGAGCGCCTCATAGTCGCCGTCGACGCCACCTTCCGCACGCTCGCCGGAAGCCTGGTCGGCGGCTTCCATATCTTCGGGCGTGCGTTCGTCTTTTGCCTGGTCGCTCATCGCGTTTCCCGTCATTCGGATTGGTGTGGATTTGCGCCCGATATCGAGGTTTGGAGGGCAAAAATCAAGGGGTAAGCGCTGGCCGAGGATGTCCGGCCATCGTTCTAAATTAATTCAAATTTTACCGTATCACGCGGCTTTGCTTGCCCTCAGATGCGGTTGCGGGAACCATAGGCGGGCTGGAAGAGTTTCGAAGCCGACACAGGATTTTGGGACGATGAACGGCAACAATGGCCATAGGCTCGTCGAATTGGCCAACGACATCAGGCGACAGGCGGGCAGCGAAGCGACCAAGCGCTTTCTGCGGACCTTGCCGGCGTTTCGCCTGGAAAAGGAGATGCCCCGGCGGCTGAGCGACTTGCTGGACCGCCTCGACGATGCCGAGGCGGAGAATGCGGGCGACGGGCGGCGGCTCTCAACAGCCGCACGCCGCAATTAGGGCAATTCCAGGAAAAGTGTGTAGCGGTTGGGCTCGGCGACCTCGCCGTAGCCTTCCGTCCGGAATTGCGCAAAAAACGAGCTCAGGCCGCCTTGCGGTCGTCACGCATCAGCGCTTCGCCGTGGCGGATCTCAGTGCCAAGCACCTTCAGGCATTCCCGCATGAAGGCGGCAAGGCCCGGCCATCCCTTGGCTGAAACCAGATTGCCGTCGACATGCGCGCCGGTCGGGGCGACATCGATATAGGTGCCGCCGGCAAGCGTCACTTCCGGCTCGCAATAATGTAGCGCCGCCACTTCCTTGCCGCGCACCACGCCATCGACCGCGATCAGGATCTGCACGCCGTGGCAAATTGTGAAGATCGGCTTGCCGGTCTCATGGAAATGCCTGACCAACGCCTGCACGCGCTTGTCGATGCGGATATATTCCGGTCCGCGCCCGCCCGCCGCATAGACCGCGTCATAGTCGGCAGGGTTCACCTCGGCGAAGGTCTTGTTGAGGATATAATCGTGACCGAGTTTTTCGGTATAGGTCTGGTGGCCCTCGAAGTCGTGCAATGAGGTCTTGAGCACGTCGCCGGCCTTCTTGTCCGGGCACACGACATGGACAGTGTGGCCGACCGCGTGCATGGCCTGTTCGAAGACGAAAATCTCGTACTCCTCGCTGAACTCGCCAACGAGCATCAATATCTTTTTGCCGGCCATGCTGTTCCTCCCTTTTGGCTATTATTTCGAAGTGCGAAATAATGGACCTATCCTAAGGGCAGGCCTGACTATGGGGAAGCCCGAATCGCAATGTGGTCTGACCAGAACGAGGCAGCATGCGTTCCAGGCCTATTCTGGACCGAGTTGACCGGCAAAATACGCGATGCTGGTCGGACCAAGGCGACATCCTTGCTGGGTCAGCCGGGGCGCTTGCGCCGCCAGGAATATTTCGGCCCCTTGGGTTCCGCCTCCACCGCTGGCTGATAGTACACCGGCAAGCCGCCGGTCCGCCCTTCCTCCAGGCGCTTCAACAGCACCGGATTGGAGACCTCGAATTCGTCGAAACCGAGCCGCAGCATGTGCGGAAGCTGGTCGACGAGCACTTGGCCAGTGGCGCGAACCGCGCCCTTGAAGTGATGCCGGGTCCGCAGCAATTCGCCCTTGGAAAAAGAGCGGCCGTCATTGAAGGCCGGGAAGGCGAGTGCCACCAGCGACAGTTGATCCAGCAGGCCGGTTAGCTTGTCGAGTTCGTCGCCGGGCTGCAGCAACACCCCGAGGCGTTCCTTGGCTGATTTGCGAACTTCTTCATCCAGCCCGAGAAAAGCCTGCAGCGGCAGGATGAAACGGCCATTGCCGGCAAGCGCTTCGGCGCTTTCGGCGTGCGTCCACTCGTCCTCGCGAAAACCGTCCGGGGTCCAGAGGCGGGTCCCCGCCGTCGTCGATCCAGTCATCAAAATTCCTAAAGTCCCAAAGATTTCGAGGCGAACCGGCAGGGCCCCCAGCAACCGGAAGCTGCTTACGGACCGGCATCACGTGAATAGCGATATACCCTAAAGTGAGGCGTCGGTCAGCGACTTCTCCAAACCGGAGAGGTGAATGCCGCACTCGGTCTTGGCGTGCCCCGCCCAGCGGCCGCTGCGCGCGTCCTCGCCCGGCTGCACCGGCTGCGTGCAAGGAAAGCAGCCGATCGAGAGATAGCCATAGGCGACCAGCGGATTTTCGCGCAACGCATGCGCGCGCATATAGTCGGCCTGGTCCGATGTCGTCCAATGTGCCAGCGGATTGATGCGGATGCGCGAGCCGACGGCCTCGAAGACGGGCAGTGCCGCGCGCGTCGAAGCCTGGAAGCGCTTGCGCCCGGTGAACCAGGCACGGAACGGCTCGACGCCGCGCGCCAACGGCTCGACCTTGCGCAGGTTGCAGCAAGCGTCGGTGTCGGTCTCGTGCAGCCTGCCGGTCGGGTCGACGCGTTGGAGCGTAGCCTCCTCAGGCTTGATCACTCTTATATCGGTCAGGCCGAAATCGGCCACCAGCGCGTCGCGATAGCCGAGCGTCTCCTCGAAATGCTTGCCGGTGTCGAGGAAGATGACTGGCAGCGAACGGTCGATCTCCGAAATCATGTGCAGAAGCACCGCCGAATCCGCGCCGAAGGACGACACGGCGGCGATCTCGCCGCGAAACAGATCACGCGCCGCGCGCTCGATGATCTCGATCGGCTTCAGATGGCCGTGCAGCGCGTCGAGCCCCGCCGCTTCCGCGGCGACGCCCGTCTCTACGCTGCCGGTGCGGTCAAGCGGCCTTGGTTTCGCCAGCATAGAGCGCCTCCTTGAACGGCGCGGGACCGACACGGCGGTAGGCGTCGATAAAACGTTCGTCGGGATTGAGCCGAAGGCCGAGATAGGTGTCGACGATCTGCTCGATGGCATCGGTGATCTCTTCCGAGGAGAAGCCGCGGCCGATGATCTCGCCGACGGACGTGTTTTCGTCGGCCGAACCGCCAAGCGTCACCTGGTAGAGCTCGGTGCCTTTCTTCTCGACGCCGAGAATGCCGATATGGCCGACATGGTGGTGGCCGCAGGCATTGATGCAGCCGGAGATCTTCAGCTTCAGCTCGCCTATCTCGCGCTGCCGCTC
This sequence comes from Mesorhizobium sp. CA14, assembly GCF_020165195.1. Taxonomy (GTDB): domain Bacteria; phylum Pseudomonadota; class Alphaproteobacteria; order Rhizobiales; family Rhizobiaceae; genus Mesorhizobium. Next base: position 79,577 of record NZ_JAIUHR010000013.1, read on the forward strand.
CAGCGAAGCGAAGCGGCGCGAGATTTCCTGCGCCACCGGAATGGAGCGCGCCGTCGCCAACGCGCAATAATCGAGGCCCGGGCAGGAGATGATGTCGCTGATCAGGTTGGAATTGGCTGTCGCCAGGCCGATCTCGACCAACGCGTCATAGACCGCCTTGAGATCGGCGCGCGCCACATGCGGCAGGATCAGGTTCTGCTCGTGGCTGACGCGCAGCTCGTCGAAGGCGTATTTCTCGGCGATGTCGGCCACCGCTTCCATCTGGCTGTCGGTGGCATCGCCGGGCACCTCGCCGATGCCCTTGAGCGAGATGGTCACCGCTGCATAGTCGGGATGGCGATGGGTCACGACATTCTGGTCGAGCCATTCCGAAAAGCTCTTGGAATCGAGCCTGGCCCGTTTCACCGCATCATCGCCTTCCGGACGGGAAACCAGCGCCGGCGGAGCGAAATAGGCGTTGATGGCCTGGATGTCGGCCTCGGGCAGCTTGAGCTCGGCATCCTTCAGCGCCTGCCACTCAGCTTCGACCTGGCGGGTGATCTCCTCCACGCCGGTCTCGTGCACCAGGATCTTGATGCGCGCCTTGAACTTGTTGTCGCGGCGGCCATAGAGATTGTAAACGCGCAGGATAGCCGTGCAGTAGGACAGCAACTCCGCCTCCGGCAGGAAGTCGCGGATTTTCCTCGCCACCATCGGGGTGCGGCCCTGGCCGCCGCCGACATAGACGGCGAACCCAAGCTCGCCGGCGGCGTTCTTCTTCAGATGCAGGCCGATGTCGTGCGTCTGGATGGCGGCGCGGTCGCGCTCGGCGCCGGTCACGGCGATCTTGAATTTGCGCGGCAGATACGAGAACTCCGGATGCACGGAGGACCATTGGCGCAGGATTTCGGCATAGGGCCGCGGATCGGCGACCTCGTCGGCTGCGGCGCCGGCGAAATGGTCGGCGGTGACGTTGCGGATGCAGTTGCCGCTGGTCTGGATCGCATGCATCTCAACGCTCGCCAGATCGGCCAGGATCGCCGGAATATCCGATAGCGCCGGCCAGTTGAACTGGATGTTCTGGCGCGTGGTGAAATGGCCGTAGCCCTTGTCGTATTTGCGGGCGATATGGGCCAGCATGCGCAATTGCCGGCTGTTCAACGTGCCGTATGGCACCGCGATGCGCAGCATATAGGCATGCAGCTGGAGATAGACGCCATTCATCAGCCGGAGCGGCCGGAACTGGTCCTCGGTGATTTCGCCGGCAAGCCGGCGCTGCACCTGGTCGCTGAACTCGGCGACACGGGCGTGTACGAAATCCTGGTCGAACTCGTCGTAACGGTACATGCTTCGTCTTTCCGGGCGCGTCCGCCCGTTGCTTTCCTTGGGTTTAAGCCGCCCGTGCCGGTTGCGGGCTCGCCTGCTTGCCGAGATCGGTGCGGATGGTGGGGCCCGCGGCGCGTATCTTTTCGCGCAGCCGCACCGGTTCGACCAATCCGTCGACGATCGCAACGTCGATGATGTTGACGTCGACCACCTCATTGTTGGCGGCGGCCGCGGCGCCGATCGCTTCCAGCCGGTCCTCCGCCGTCTTGTCATACGCGATATCGGCATGGCCGACCGTTTCCGCCCAGCCGCCGGCGGCGTACCAGACGGCGATGCCGTCGGAGAGCCTGTTCGCGGTGAGAACCTTCATTGCTCAACTCCTTCGGCCACGGCTGAAGCCGCACCCTCATGCCTATGTGCCGCGAGCGGCTCGGATTGTTCGAAATTGGCGCCGGCGACGGCGTCGCCGATGATCGTCATCACCGGTCCGGTGAGATCGGCGCGCGCCTCCAGCGAGGGCAGGTCGGCAAGCGTGCCGTGGAAACGGCGGCGGCCGGCGAGGCTGGCGTTCTCGACGACGGCGACCGCGGTGTCCGGCGACAGCCCCGCCTCGATCAGCCGGCCCGCGACTTCCGCCGCGACCGAACGGCCCATATAGACGGCGACCGTCGCGCCGGAGATGGCAAGCTTTGCCCAGTCGGGCAGCGAGTTGCCCTTGAGGTCGTGGCCTGTGGTGAACACCATCGAGGACGAAACGCCGCGCAGCGTCAGCGGCAGTTCGAAATCGGCGGCGGCGGCGAAGGCGGCGGTGACGCCCGGAACCACCTCATAGGCGATCCCGGCCTCGCGCAGCGCCGCCATTTCCTCGCCGGCGCGTCCGAACACCAGCGGATCGCCGGATTTCAACCGCACCACGCGCTTGCCGGCGCGGCCCAGTTCGATGAGCAGCGCGTTGATCTCTTCCTGGCTCTTGGAATGACAGCCCTTGCGTTTTCCCACCGGCAGGCGCTCGGCGTCGCGGCGGCCCATGGCGACGATCGCCTCCGGCACCAGCGCGTCGTAGACGATGGCATCGGCCTCCATCAGCAGGCGATGTGCGCGCAAAGTCAAAAGGTCCTCCGCGCCCGGACCGGCACCGACCAGCGCGATATGTCCCTCGACCGGAGCATCCTGGGCCAAGAGGTCGAGCGCCGCGCCATGCGCCTCGGCGAGGTCGCCTGCTTCGATGGCCTTGGCCGGCGCGCCAGCGAAGAAATCGCTCCAGAAGCGGCGGCGGCGATTGCCCTTCGGCAGGCTCTCGGCGGCGGCGCGGAACGTCGCGGCAAGTGCCGCCAGCCGGCCGAGCGATGGCGACAGCATGCGGTCGATGCGCCCGCGCAGCATTTGCGCCAGAACCGGTCCGGCGCCCTCGGTGCCGATGGCAATCGCCACCGGCGCGCGGTTGACCAAGGCCGGGGTAAAGAAATCGCAGAGCTCAGGCCGGTCGACGGCGTTGACCGGGATGCCCAGCCGGCGCGCGTCCTCGGCTACGCGGCGATCGAGTGCCTCGTCGCTGCTCGCAGCGAACACCAGGGCGGCGCCTTGGAGTTGCGCGACTTCATAGGCTGCGTTGATGTGGACGGCGCCGGTCGATGCGATGAAATCCAGCAGCCCGCCGCTGGCATTGTCGGCGACGATGCGCAGCACCGCGCTCGATTGCGCAAGCAGCCTGGCCTTGGCAAGCGCTTCCTCGCCATTGCCTACGATGGCTACGGCTTCGCCGTCGACCCGCATGAAGACGGGAAAGGCATTGAGCTTGGTATTGGCTTGCGACATGGCAACGAGCAATATTGGAACAGTTTGGCAGTTTTACGCGGGCTGGCCAAAAACCAGAAGGCAACCACTCGCGCACTGCCGAACGGCAGGCAATCGCTTTTTCGCAGCCGCGAAGGGCAAGAGAAAAAAATTCTACTTTGAGAATGAGACGGCCTGAGCGGCATGCGAAACCGCTTTGATCCGTCGCAATTTTTAGCGCCTTGCCCGGAAAGTGGCAAAACCGTTTTTTCTAAATTCTACTAACTTAGTAGATTAAAGCCGATCTTGCCGGTCGGCGCCCCGGCTTCGCCTGAAGGGAGCAGTCGAGGGCGCCATCCCGGATCGGAACCATCATGCTGCGCGGCTCGTTTGCCTAGCGATCATCCTGTCGATCCCGAGCTCCATCGATCGACGACAATGCAAGCAAGGAGGAACGCCATGAGCGTCAAGCTGAAACACGGAGTGTGGGTCGTCGTGGCTGATGGCGAAAAGGCGCTCTTCCTGCGCAACCAGGGCGACAACAAGTTCCCGAACCTGGAGGTGGTGCATGAGATGGAGCAGGAGAACCCCGCGACGCGCGAGCAAGGCAGCGACAAGCCGGGTCGCCAGAGCAACGAGGGTCCCCGCAGCGCCGTCGAAGAAACCGACTGGCACCGTCTCGGCAAGGAACGCTTCGCCGTCGAGATCGCCGACCGGCTCTACAAGCTTGCGCATCGCGGCGCGTTCGACGCGGTCGTGCTGATCGCGCCGCCGCAGGTGCTTGGCGAGATGCGCCAGAAACTGCACAAGGAGGTGGGCGAGAAGGTGCAAGCGGAAATCCCCAAGACGCTCACCAACCACACGATTTCCGACATCGAAAACCTGTTGCAAGCGGCATAAGGCGGCGAAAAGAAAGCGGCTTCGCGGCTGGATCGCGTCCCGAAGCCGTCTCTTTGTGGCGCGGCGCCGATTTTCCGGTGCGCGCCCGCCTTCGGCGTCGAATTCTGCGCGGCGGCGGTTGCATCATCGCCGCTCCGTCCACCATATTGCCCAAGGCGACGGCCTCGGCGGGCGCCCATCCGACATTCGTGAATTTTCGAAAGGCGCTCCATAGACAATGCCGCATGACACGCCCCTTATCGCCACCATCGTCGCCGGTCTGGGGCTTGCATTCGTCTTCGGGGCGTTAGCCAACCGTTTCCGCATCCCGCCGCTCGTCGGCTATCTTGTCGCCGGCGTCCTTGTCGGTCCGAACACGCCCGGTTTCGTCGCCGACGCCAGCCTCGCCAATGAGCTCGCGGAAATCGGCGTCATCCTTTTGATGTTCGGTGTTGGCCTGCATTTTTCGCTGAAGGACCTTCTGTCCGTCCGCGCCATCGCGGTGCCGGGCGCCATTGTGCAGATCGGCTTTGCGACCTTGCTCGGCGTAGGCCTTGCCTGGCTGCTCGGCTGGTCGCTGGGCGCCGGCCTGGTCTTTGGCCTGGCGCTTTCGGTCGCCTCGACCGTGGTGCTTTTGCGCGCCATGCAGGAGCGGCGGCTGATCGAGACCGAGCGTGGCCGCATCGCCGTCGGCTGGCTGATCGTCGAGGATCTGGCCATGGTGCTGGCGCTGGTGCTGCTGCCGGCGCTCGCCGGCGTGCTTGGCGGTCAGCCGCAGGTCAATGACCATGCGAGCCTGCTTTCGCTGCCCGCCAGCTACGGCATATGGGGTATCGTCGGCGTCACGCTTGCCAAGGTCGCCGCCTTCGTCGTCGTCATGCTGGTGGTCGGCCGCAGGGTCATTCCGTGGATCCTGCATTACGTCGCTCACACCGGCTCCCGAGAATTGTTCCGGCTCTCGGTCTTGGCCATTGCGCTCGGCGTCGCCTTCGGCGCGGCGAAGCTGTTCGGCGTCTCGCTGGCGCTCGGCGCCTTCTTCGCCGGCATGATCATGAGCGAATCCGAGCTCAGCCACCGCGCGGCGGAAGAATCGCTGCCGCTGCGCGACGCCTTCTCGGTGCTGTTCTTCGTCTCGGTCGGCATGCTGTTCGACCCATTCAGCCTGATCAGCAACGGCCTGCCGATCCTCGCCACTCTGGCCATCATCGTCATCGGCAAGTCGATCGCGGCTTTCGTCATCGTGGTCGCCTTCCGCTATCCGATCGCGACCGCGCTGATGATTTCGGCGAGCCTTGCCCAGATCGGCGAATTTTCCTTCATCCTGGCCGAGCTTGGCGTTGGCCTGAAGCTGTTGCCCGAGCAAGGCCGCGACCTGATCCTGGCTGGCGCGATCCTCTCGATCCTGCTCAATCCGCTGATGTTCCTGGTTGTCGACTGGATGAAGCCGTGGCTGGAAAAGCGCGCCGGCAAGGCCACGCCGGTCGAAGAGCAAAGGCCGATCGGCCCGGCAACCGAGCCCGGCCAGGTCGCGTCGGTGTCGGCGGCTCCTGGCAAGGAAGATGGCCCGCCGCCCAAAACCGCGCTTGCCGGCCATTCCATCCTGATCGGCTACGGCCGCGTCGGCAGCCTGGTGGGCGCGGCGTTGAAAAAAGCCGCCCTGCCCTTCCTGGTCATCGAGGATGCCGACAAGACGCTGGCCAAGCTGCGCGACGACGGCGTCGAGACCGTCGCCGGCAATGCCGCCAATGCGGATGTCTTCGCAGCCGCCAATCCGGAAGGCGCCAAGCGGCTGATACTCGCTATCCCCAACGCCTTCGAGGCGGGGCAGGTCGTGCTCAGGGCCCGCGCGGCCAATCCGGCGATCGATGTCATCGCCCGCGCCCATTCCGACGCCGAGGTCGAGCACCTCAAAGGGCTCGGCGCTAGTACCGTGATCATGGGCGAGCGCGAAATCGCCCGCGCCATCGTCGAGGTGGTGACCGGCACGGCCACGGATCCGGCCGGGCCTGCCATGGAGATCAACCCGCAGCCCGCTTGATGGATGTCAGGCCAGGAACGCGGAACCGCCATTCTGCGCGATATCGCTGAGATATCTCGCCGGCGGCTTGCCCAGCGCTTTCTTGAACATGGTGATGAAGGCGGTCACGGATTCATAGCCGAGATCGCCCGACACCTGCTGCACGCTGGCGCCGGAAGACAGTTCCCTGAGTGCTACGATCAGATGCAGCTGCTGGCGCCAGCGCCCGAAACTTAAGCCGGTCTCCTTGACGACGAGGCGCGCCAGACTGCTCTCGCTGAGCGCCAGGCGGTCCGCCCACTCCGCCAGCGTGCTGCGATCGGCGGGGTTATCGGCCAGCGCTTCGGCGATTCGCCGCAACCGCGGCTCGGCCGAGATCGGCAAATGCAATTGCTGCACAGGCATACGCGGCAGTTCCGCAAGCAGCACGCTTCCCAGGAAGTTGCCGCGCGCATCGTCCGGCGCGCAGTCCGACAGTTCGATGATCAGCTCGCGCAGCAGCGGCGAGATCGAAAGCGTGCAGCACCGATCCGGCAGGTCGGCGGCGTCCGGCTCGATATAGACGAAGAAAATCCGCGCATTGGCCGTTGCGACGTTGCTGTGTTCCATGCGGCTCGGCACCCACACGCCGCAATGCGGCGGCACCATCCAAAGTCCGCTCGGAACGCGGCAGGTGACGCCGCCGCCGAGCGCAAAGACGAGCTGCCCCTTGCGATGCCAATGCTCGCGCACCTCGGCTCTGGTCTCGGTGACATCGACGCCAACGGCGATCGCCGACGCAGCCACATCATCGACGTTGAAATCCAGCCAGGGCCAACGGAGTGGCTGTCTCATATCTGATGTCTTTTAGCGATTGTCTGGCATTATCTCTAAATTCTTCGAGGTCGAAAGTCGATAGGCTCCAGCCGTTCCGCAATCGATCGCGACTCCCAAAGCCAATTTCAAAAGGAGAGGCCTGTGCTCGCTCTCGCCATTTCTTTCGACAGCCCCAACCGGTTGAAGTTCACCAGAGTCGAGGAGCCAAACTGCAATGGAAATGAAGCATTGGTGGCAGTTCATGCAATCTCGTTGAATCGTGGCGAACTGCGCCTGCTCGCCATACGTCCCGACGGCTGGATCCCTGGTCAGGACATCGTCGGCATTGTCGAGCGCGCGGCGGCAGATGGTTCAGGCCCGGCCGCAGGCACGCGCGTTGCTGCCTTGGTCGACCAGGCCGGCTGGGCCGAGCGCGTCGCTGTTCCGACCGATCGTCTCGCCGTCGTGCCGGACGCGGTCAGCTTCGCGTCCGCGGCCACGCTTCCGGTGGCCGGCACGACGGCGCTCAGGACCTTGCGCCATGGCGGCGACCTCGCCGGGCAGCGGGTCCTGATCACCGGCGCAAGCGGCGCGGTCGGCCGCCTCCAGATCCAGATCGCCCGCGAGCAAGGCGCTTCGGTGACAGCGGTCGCTTCGGCCCGGCACCACGATGATCTTCGCGACCTGGGCGCCGAGCAGGTCGTCGAGTCGATCGAACTCACCGAGGGAGCGTTTTCATTGATCACCGAGTCGGTCGGCGGGAAAAGCCTCGCCGACGCGATCGAACGCATCGCGCCCTGCGGGACCATCGTCATGTTCGGCTCGAGCAGCGGCGAGCTCACGCCGATCGGCTTCCGTCAGTTCGTTCCAGGCCACGAAGGCGCGCGGCTTCAGACCTTCGCCTATTACACGTCCGGTTCAGCCATCGGCGCCGACATCGCCGCGCTGCTCGATCTTGTCGCGGCCGGCAGGCTCGAAGCGCGCGTGGCCATGACCGTGCCGTGGACGGACATCGGCCAGGCCCTGGACGCCCTGCGGCAACGCAGCTTCAGCGGCAAGGCCGTTGTCACCATGACTTGACGTCAGCCAATCACACGTGCTGGCCGCCATTGATGTGGATTTCCGAGCCGGTCACGTAGGACGCCTGGCCGGAGCACAGGAAGAAGATGATGTCGGCGACTTCCGAGGTGGCGCCGAGGCGCCTGAGCGGGATCGTCTCGACTATTCTGTCGGTGCCGGGCGACAGAATCGCCGTATCGATCTCGCCCGGCGCGATGGCGTTGACGCGGATGCCGTGCGGGCCGAAGTCATGCGCCATCTCGCGTGTCAGCGAGCCGAGCGCCGCCTTGGATGTGGCATAGGCCGTGCCGGCGAACGGATGCACCCTGGTGCCGGCGATCGAGGTGACGTTGACGATCGAGCCCTTGGCGGCGGCGAGCTCCTTGAACAGACCTCTCGCCAGCATTATCGGCGCGAAGAAATTGACCTGGAACACGTCGCGCCACACATGCATCGGCGTGTCGATCGAGTTCATCCGGCTGCCGTCCTTCAGCTTCGGCGAGATGCCGGCATTGTTGACCAGCGCGTGCAGCTGTCCGCCATGCGCCTCCAGCCGGTGACGGATTTCCGAAACGGCGATGCCGACATCCTCCTGGTCGGCGAGATCGACCTTGATGTGATCCTCGGGGCCGGCCGGCCATGGACAGTCTTCGGCAAAGGCCTGGCGCGAGCAGGTGATGACCCGCCAGCCCTCGCGCGAAAAGCGCTTCACCGTCGCATGGCCGATGCCCCGGCTGGCGCCGGTGAGCACGATGGTTTTTCTGCTGTCGGTCTCGGCCATGGTTTTGTCTCCGGCCGGACATGTAGCCGAAGGCGCCAGCCATTGCGAGGGGCGAGTTGTTTTCAGCCTCCGCTGAGGATGTCGAGGATCGACGTCTGGCGCCTTTTCTTCGGACCGCCGACGTCGCCGGGCGGCACCGGATGTCCGACCGATGCCGTGGTGCCGCCATCGCTCGGCATGCCGAAGCCATCGGCATCGACCGTCTGGGCCGGACGCGCCTGCCGTGCGGGCGCAGGGGCCTGGGCGACGGGCTGTGACTGGCCGACGGCCGCGGGCGGCGCAGGCGGCGGCTGCGAGGCGTCCGCCGACGGGATCTCGTCCGGCACGATCGTATCGGACGGCGTCGACTTCCAGGTGCCGGGCAGCGGCCTGACAGGCACGCCCTCATGCGCGGCCACCATGAATTCATGCCAGGCCTGCGCCGGCAAGGCGCCGCCGGTGACCTTCTTCATCGGGCTGCCGTCGTCATTGCCGAACCACACGCCGGTGGTGAGATTGGCGGTGTAGCCGACGAACCAGGCGTCGCGCGAGTTCTGGCTGGTGCCGGTCTTGCCGGCCGAAGGCCAGTTGAACGCCGCCTTCTTGGCGGTGCCGACCTCGACGGTCCCGGTCATCATCGAGTTCATCATGCCGACGATATCGGCCTTGATGACACGCGGCGCGCTACCGGTGCTGCCCTCGTAGAGCACCTTGCCGTTGGCTGTCGTGATGCGCTGGATGAAATGGATGTCCGGCTTGTAGCCGCCATTGGCGAAGGGCACGTAGGCCGACGTCAATTCCAGCGGCGTCACTTCCGACGTACCGAGCGCGATCGAGGTGTTGGCCTGCAGGTCGGACTGGACGCCCATGCGATGCGCGGCTTCCACCACGGCGTCGGGCCCGACCTCCATGGTGAGCTGTGCCGCGACCGAATTGAGCGATTTGGCCAGCGCCGTGGCCAGCGTGACCTTGCCGTAATACTTGCCGCCGTAATTGTCGGGCGTCCATTTGCCGATTTTGATCGGCGCGTCGTTGCGGATGCTGTCCGGCGTGCGGCCGGCCTCCAGAGCCGCCATATAGACGAAGGGCTTGAAGGCCGAGCCAGGCTGGCGCCGCGCTTCCGAGGCGCGGTCGAACTGGCTGGTCGAGTAGTCATAGCCGCCGACCATGGCGCGCACCGCGCCCGAATCGTCGATCGACACCAGCGCGCCTTGGCTGACGTTGAGCTTCTTGCCGCTCTCGTCGATCAGCCGGCGGATTGATTGTTCGGCAATCTTCTGCAGGTTGAGGTCGACGGTGGTGTTGATGACAATGTCGCCGCGCACGTCGCCGATGAGGTCGGGAAGCTCGTCCATCACCGTGTCGGCGACATAGTTTTCCGAGCCGGTCCAATAGGACGGCGCGCGCGTTGCCGGCGCGCTCAGCGCGGTCTTGTATTCCTTGTCGCTGATCTTGCCTGTCTCGCGCATGGCGGCCAGCACGAGCTGCGCCCGCTCCTCGGCCGCTTTGGGATCGCGCGCCGGCGACAGCTTGGAGGGCGCCTTGAGCAGACCCGCCAGCAACGCGGCCTCCGAAAGCGTCACGTCGCGCGCGCTCTTGCCGAAATAGCGCCGCGAGGCCGCTTCGACGCCATAGGCGCCCGAGCCGAAATAGACCCGGTTGAGGTACATTTCGAGGATCTGGTCCTTGGTATGCTTGTGCTCGAGCCAAAGCGCGAGCAGCACTTCCTGCACCTTGCGTTCCAGCGTGCGGTCCGGCGTCAGGAACAGGTTCTTGGCCAGCTGCTGCGTCAGCGTCGAGCCGCCTTGCGAGAAATGGCCGCCGACGAGGTTGGTGACCATGGCGCGCGACAGGCCGATCGGGTCGATGCCGAAATGCGAGTAGAAGCGGCGATCCTCGATGGCGACGACTGCCTCCGGGATATAGGGCGACATTTCGTGCAGGCCGACGGCCTCGCCGCCCGACGCGCCGCGATTGGCGATCAGCGCGCCATCGACCGACACGATCTTGATGTTGGGCGCGCGGTCCGGGACCGACCATGTCGTCGCCGCCGGCATCTTGGCGCCGTAATAGACGACGACGCCCGCCGCCGCGATGCCGCCCCAGATGCACAGCACGAAGCACCAGTAGACCAGCCGGGTGGCGATGCCGAGCAAGCCCCGCCGGTTGCGATCGCGGCCGCGACCGCGTGATTTCGCCTTTGCGGATCTGCCCTTCGCAGCGGATTTACGGGTGCGCGGCACGACGCGATCCTCCTCGCTGACCGAAAAGCCCTCGGAAGATTTCGCGCGCGGCGATCCCTCGAAGCTCGGTTCGATGCGACTGTCCCTGCGGTTCGCCATGCGCTCTTGCTTGTCTGTCCCCGGTGCCGATGGCGTTCGGGTTGCAGAGTAGATGCGGCGATTTAAGGGCGGGTTAAAGCAGGGTTTATGCAGCCTTTTGAAAATCCTTAGGATTTTCTAAATCCAACGACATCGCACTATCCTTCGCCGTCGAATCGATCGCCTGCGGGACGCCGTATCATCGCGGTGGACGGTTGCTCAAAGTCCCGCGGCTTTTGTCAGATAAGGCGCCAGCGCCAGCGCATAGGTTGCCGTGAGATAATGGTTGTCGCGCAGCACGACGATGTTGCCGACCACAGCCGGGCAACTGTCCTTGCCGCAGAGGGCATCGTTCATGTCGACCACGGTCACCCACCACGGATCGGGCGGCGAGCGCGTAGATGTTTCCCGTTCGACCTAGTCACAGTTTGAGACTAAGGTTCGGCCCAAGCCGCATGTCAGAACAGTCGATGTCGAGGCCGCACGCCCAGCCGATCTGTTCCGCAAACAGCTGTGCCACATCGTCGAACTCGCCATCTCGACCAAGTTCCAGCCGGTCGGTGCAAGCTGGACTGATCGGCGCTTTCACTTCACCATCAAATTCGGTGACGAACACAACCTCTCCATCCTTTGATCCAAGAATTTCGGCTTCCATAAAAAGAGGGACTTCGACGCGACCTATGTGCCGACGAAAACGCATCGCGTTGTACAACAACCAAAGTGCCCCGACGGAATACCAGCCGGGGTAATGACGTTCCCGTATTGCAATATGTCGACACATTAGATTCCAAGTGCCATCGCTCGAAACGCTCAGTTGTCTGAACTCTGTATTGTCTCCCTCACGCGCCGTGACACCGCCCGCCATTGGACGCCAAATCGGACCGCCGAACGTTAGGGCCAGCGGCTGCGCCGACTGAAAGGGAATATGGCTGGATTGAAACGTCCGCCGGCCGAAAATGGAAGGCAGATGCGGGATTTGAAAGTGCCGGCCCGGCACAACGGTAGCGCGAAAAAGAACGTGGCTCGGGAAGGACGGTGCCAAGAAGCGATCTACCAGGTCTCTCGCAAACAATTCTCGCCTTATCCTGAAGGTCTCATTCACCCGATCGATTGCGGTTCGAGCCTCCCAAAAGACAGATTGCAAATCACGCATGGTCATCGGTTCGCACGAAGAACCTCGTCGAACATAGCCGGCGGCGGGGCGTCCCACTCCATGCGGCGCCGAAAGCGATTGCGGGACCTTAAAGACTATATAGCCAGCCCCGTCCTCCGTTGCCTTAATGGCCTTGACCTCAAGCAAAGGAAGCGGAGGGTCTATGACGGCACGCAGACTGCTCTCAAGCCTCTCCGCGCACTGCGACACCGAAGGAATGACGGAACCCAAGCCGGCCGAAACCTTGATCCCATCGCCATTGACCTCTTCCTTGATGCCCAGCAGCAAAACGCCCCCGTAGGCATTTGCAAAGGCAACTATCTCCTCGGCCAACCGATCGCGGCTTCTAGTAGAAATTTGATCTTGGCTCTTGCGCCAACGCTCGTCCGCGCCAGCTTCGAAATCGCCTTTAAATTCAAGGGTGAGCGATTCTGGCAACGCCCCTTTGGCTACAGTCTCGAAGTCAGCAAAGCTCCATTCAACCGCCGGCCGGTTGATCATAGTCACGATTTCCATGCTCGCACCCGCCGAAATTGATGAGACAGATTATACTTTTCCAAAGCGCAAGCCTAGATGCGTCTCTAGAGCATTCACAGTAATCGACTATAATGAAGGCAACCGCTTAACTTTAGAGGTGGATCAGACCAAGACTTATGCAGCCCTTTGAAAATCCCTAAAGCGCGTCGCGATTAATTGGCCTCATGACGAAGAAGATGTCGAGCCCGACATAGCCGCTGGGAAGCGCTGCCGGCCAGATGTGGAAAATCACCACAAAGGCTACGGCAAGCCCGCGCAGCCCCGTATCTCCGGCCGAAATCCCCCGGCGCAATGTCGTCTCGCAAAGCCGGTCTAGCCTCTCACGGCGCCAGTCTCCCGGCTGGCCACCATGGTCAATTCTGCTGGATCGAAATGCCCTTGTCGTCGATCTTGAGCTCGACGCCTTTCGGCTTGGTCTGCTCGCGATAGACATAGATGCCGAGCGCGATGACAACCGCGACCAGCGCCCCGATGATGAGATAGAGCGTGTTCTGCCTCATTGCGTCCCCTTGTTTCGGTCGAGGCCCGCTTTGAAAACCTGCAGGCAGCCTACTGGTCATCATCTGATGCCGGGCGCCAGCTCGTCGGATCGACCTTCTTTTGCGTGTCGCTGTCGGTGTAGACCCACCAGCCGCCGTCGCGATACTGGCCGATGGATTCATTGACGACGCCGTCGCTGTCTTTCCACAGGATGGTGACCTTCGAGCCGTCCTTCGGCGCGCTTTCTATCGGTTTGCGCTCTGCCATCTCACTCCCTCCACGAACCGGCCCCAACGTCCTTTCGACGCGCCGGGTTCCGTCAGCTATGCGCGAAGATGTCTTCCTCCGCCCAGCCCATAAGGTCGAGCTTGGCGCGCGTCGGCAGGAAACGGAAGCAGGCGTCCGCCTCCTTGGTGCGGTTTTCGCGCGCCAGGCGCGCCCCCAGCACCTCGTGCAGCCTGTGCAGATAGAGCACGTCCGAGGCGGCATATTCGAGCTGCTCGGGCGAGAGCGTTTCGGCCGCCCAGTCGGAGGATTGCTGCGCCTTGGACAGGCCGATGCCGAGCAGTTCGCTGCAGAGATCCTTCAACCCGTGACGATCGGTATAGGTGCGGGTGAGCCGCGAGGCGATCTTGGTGCAGAACACCGGCTCGGCCATCACGCCGAAGGTGTGGTAGAGCACGGCGATGTCAAAGCGGCCGTAGTGAAACAGCTTGGTGATCGTATTGTTTCTCAACAGGCTGGCGAGGTTCGGCGCCTCTTTCTGCCCTGGGGCGATCTGGATGACGTCGGCGCTGCCGTCGCCGGGCGAGATCTGCACCACGCAGAGCCGGTCGCGATGCGGGTTGAGCCCCAGCGTCTCTGTGTCGATGGCGACCGCGCCGACACTATAGCGCGACAGGTCAGGCAGATCGTTTTTGTGGAAACGGATATCGGTCATTCTCTTCTCCGGATCGCGGCCGCAATGCCGCGCATCGCCTGGGATGCGCCGGCAGGCGGCGCGTTGCGCTGGTCATTCGTCCTCGCCGCGATCCGGAGAAAAATCAACAGAAAGTTGAATTTCAACGTGTCAGCGCGTCGAGGATGCGCGCCCAGGACCGCTGACCCTTGTGGAACGAAGTCAGCTCGTATTTCTCGTTCGGCGAATGGATGCGGTCGTCGTCGAGGCCGAAGCCGACCAGCAGCGATTCCATGCCGAGATAGGTCTGGAAATCACCGACCACGGGAATGGAGCCGCCGCCGCCGGTGGTGACCGCCTGCTTCTCCCATTCGTCGGACAGCGCATCCTTGGCTTTGGCCAGGAACGGCGAGTCGTAGGAAAGCTGGATCGCTGGCGAACCGCCATGCGGGTGGAATTCGACCGAGCAGTCGCCGGGAATGCGTTCGCGCACGAAGGCCTGGAAGGCGGCGCGGATCTTCTTCGGATCCTGCTTGTGAACGAGCCGGAACGACACTTTTGCCGAGGCCTCCGCCGCGATCACCGTCTTGAAGCCCTTGCCCGTATATCCGCCGATAATGCCGTTGAATTCCGCGGTCGGCCGCGCCCAGGTGAGCTCAAGCACCGAGCGGCCCTTTTCGCCGGCCGGAATGGAGAGGCCGACCGGTCCGAGGAAGGTCTCGGCAGTCTCGCCAAGCCCTTCCCAGGATTTCAGCACCTGCGAGGGCGTCTCCTCGACGCCGTCATAGAAGCCCGCAATGGTGACGCGGCCGTCCTTGTCGTGAACATCGGCCAGCACTTTGGCCAGGATCCGGATCGGATTGGCGGCCGGACCGCCATAGAGGCCCGAATGCAGGTCGCGGTTGGCCGCCTTGACGGTGACCTCCTCGCCGACCATGCCGCGCAGCGACACGCAGATCGACGGCGTCTCGCAGTTCCACATGCTGGTGTCGCAGACCAGCGCGAAATCCGCCTTCAGCTCGGCCGCGTTGGCTTCCAGGAATGGCTTCAGCGACGGCGAGCCGGATTCCTCCTCGCCTTCGAACAGGATGGTGATGCGGCAGGGCAGATTGCCATGCACCTGCTTCCACGCGCGGCAGGCCTCGACGAAGGTCATCAGCTGCCCCTTGTCGTCGGCCGAGCCGCGCCCGGTGATCACCTTGCGGCCGGGCTCGATCTCCTTGATCGACGGCGCGAACGGATCGGTTTCCCACAATTCGATCGGATCGACCGGCTGGACGTCGTAGTGGCCGTAGAACAGCACATGCGGCACGCCCCCCGGTCCCTCGTGATGCGCCACCACCATCGGATGTCCGGGCGTGTCGCGCACACTCGCGTCGAAGCCGATCAGCTTGAGCTCGGCGACCAGCCATTCGGCGCCCTTGCGGCAGTCGGCGGCAAAGGCCGGATCGGTGGAGATCGACTTGATGCCGAGCAGGCCGAACAGCCGCTCCAGGCTCTGGTCGAGATTCTGATCGAGACGCTCAAGGACGGGGGCGATTCTGGACATGCGGGAGCCTTTCGAGTTTTCGGCCGACCCTAAAGGGCCACGCCGAAAACGAAAAGCCGTGATTGTTGGACCAACGCCGGCATCGCTATCGCCAAATAAAAGAAGACCGCCGTGGTGGAGGGGGAACCACGGCGGTCTCTACTCGAAACGTTGCGGCAGCCCGGAGAGGGGGGATAGGCTGCCGCAGTTTGCCCGGGATAGGCGGGGGACGGGCCTTACTCCGGACTTCGGCGAAAAACTGCCGATGACGTGTATTTGGGTCTGTGAACATGGCGATTCAAGGGCACGAAAATTACACTTTTGTAACATGCCCGTGAGCGGCAAATTTCCAGCCGGACAGGATGTGTCAGGGGTGTTGCCCGAACCGGTGGGTTCCACAGCCTTAGCCATGGACCGCGAAGCCGGGCCGCGCTATCCCTGCCGGCATGAAAAAAGGCGATCACCTCTTCCTCGTCGACGGCTCCGGCTACATTTTCCGCGCCTACCACGCGCTGCCGCCGCTCAACCGCAAATCCGACGGCCTGCCGACTAGTGCCGTGCTCGGTTTCTGCAACATGGTGTGGAAGCTGATGCAGGACGCCCGCAACACCGATGTCGGCGTGGTGCCGACGCATTTCGCCGTCATCTTCGATTATTCGTCGAAAACCTTCCGCAGCGATCTCTACCCCGAATACAAGGCCAACCGCTCTGCGCCGCCGGAAGACCTGATCCCGCAATTCGGCCTGATCCGCCAGGCGACCGCAGCCTTCAATGTCCCTTGCATAGAGACGGAGGGCTTTGAAGCCGACGATATCATCGCGACTTACTGCCGCCTGGCTTGCGAAGCCGGCGCCGACACCACCATTATCTCTTCCGATAAGGATCTGATGCAGCTGGTCGGTCCGACCGTCGGCATGTACGACCCGATGAAGGATCGCCAGATCGGCATTCCCGAGGTGATCGAGAAATGGGGCGTGCCGCCGGAAAAGATGATCGACCTGCAGGCGCTCACCGGCGACTCGGTCGACAATGTTCCGGGCGTGCCGGGCATCGGCCCGAAGACCGCGGCGCAATTGCTCGAACAATTCGGCGACCTTGACGGGCTGCTCGCGCGCGCTTCCGAGATCAAGCAGGAGAAACGGCGCGAGACCATCATCGCCAATGCCGACAAGGCCCGCATCTCTCGCGAGTTGGTGACGTTGAAGAACGACGTGCCGTTGAGGGAAGGCCTGGACGACCTTGTCCTGCATGCGCCGGATGGCCCGAAGCTGATCGGCTTCCTGAAGACGATGGAGTTCACCACGCTGACGCGACGCGTCGCCGAAGCGACCGGAACGGACATTGGCGACGTCCAGGCCTCGGCCGTCACCGTCGAACGCGCCGATACCGCGCATGGTCCCGATGTCGGCGCCGGCGCACCGGCGGTGCCAAGGCCGACCGCGCCGAACGACACCGCAAAGCCGGCTGCGCCGGTCAGGGGCGAGGATGCGCCGCCGCAAGGCGACACCCCATCGCTCCTCTCGGCGCTGCGGCTGGAACACGCGTCGGCGCGCAAGATCGACATTTCGGCCTATGCGCCCATCCGCGACACGGCCGCGCTCGAGGCCTGGATAGCCGAAGCCCGCGACGCCGGCATCCTTGCTTTCGACGCCGAGACCACCTCGTCCGACCCGATGCAGGCCGATCTCATCGGCCTGTCCATGGCGCTGGCGCCGGGCCGCGCCGTCTACGTGCCGCTCGCCCACAAGAGCGGCAATGGCGATCTGCTTGGCGGCGGCCTTGTGGAGAACCAGATCCCGGTCCGCAAGGCGCTGGCGCTGCTGAAGCCGCTGCTTGAGGATCGATCGGTCCTCAAGATCGTACAGGACATGAAATACGATATCGTCGTGATGAGCCGGCATGGCATCGAGGTCGCTCCGTTCGACGACACGATGCTGATCTCCTATGTGCTCGATGCAGGCACCTCCGGCGGTCACGACCTCGCTTCGCTGTCGGAAAAATGGCTGGGCCACGCGCCGGCTACGAAAAAGGAGCTTGCCGGCTCCGGCAAGAGTGCCATCGGCTTCGACCAGGTCGATATCGAGCGTGCGACCGCCTATGCCGGCGAGCAGGCCGACCTGGCGCTCCGGCTCTGGCAGGTGCTGAAGCCGAGGCTTGCCGCCAAGGGCCTCGTTTCCGTCTATGAGCGGCTGGAAAGGCCGCTGGTGCCCGTGCTCGCACGCATGGAGCAGCGCGGCGTCTCCGTAGACCGCCAGATCCTGTCGCGGCTGTCAGGCGAATTGGCCCAGGGTGCTGCCCGCGTCGAGGAAGAGATTTACGGGATCGTCGGCGAGCGCATCAACATCGGCTCGCCGAAACAGCTCGGCGACATCTTGTTCGGCAAGATGGGCCTGCCGGGCGGCTCGAAGACCAAGACCGGCCAATGGTCGACCTCGGCGCAGCTCTTGGAAGACCTCGCCGCCGAAGGCCACGAGCTGCCGCGCAAGATCGTCGACTGGCGCCAGCTCACCAAGCTGAAATCGACCTATACCGACGCGCTGCCCGGCTTCATCAACCCCGGCACCAACCGCGTGCACACCTCATATGCGCTGGCAGCGACCACCACCGGGCGGCTGTCCTCCTCCGATCCCAATCTGCAGAACATCCCGGTGCGCACGGCCGAAGGGCGCAAGATCAGGAGCGCCTTCATCGCCGAAAAAGGCCACAAGCTGGTCTCGGCCGACTACAGCCAGATCGAATTGCGCGTACTTGCCCATGTGGCCGAAATCCCGCAGCTCAAGCAGGCTTTCGCCGACGGCGCCGACATCCACGCCATCACCGCGTCGGAAATGTTCAACGTGCCGGTCGAGGGCATGCCTTCGGAGGTGCGCCGGCGCGCCAAGGCGATCAATTTCGGCATCATCTACGGCATCTCGGCCTTCGGTCTCGCCAACCAGCTGTCGATCCCGCGCGAGGAGGCGGGCGCCTATATCAAGCGCTATTTCGAGCGCTTCCCGGGCATCCGCGACTACATCGAGGAAACCAAGGCCTATGCGCGGGAGAACGGCTTCGTCGAGACCATCTTCGGCCGCCGCATCCATTATCCGGAGATACGATCCTCCAACCCGTCGATCCGCGCCTTCAACGAGCGCGCCTCGATCAACGCCAGGCTCCAGGGCACCGCCGCCGACATCATCCGCCGCGCCATGGTGCATATGGAAGAAGCGCTGGAGAAGGCGAAGCTCTCGGCCCGCATGCTGTTGCAGGTGCATGACGAGCTGATCTTCGAAACGGTGGAAGCGGAGGTCGAGACGACGATCCCCGTGGTGCGCAAGGTGATGGAGAACGCGCCGATGCCGGCCGTCTCGATGTCGGTGCCGCTGCATGTCGACGCTCGCGCCGCCAACAACTGGGACGAGGCGCATTGACGCCGACCGGCAGGCGTCGCGATCCTTCACACCCCCTCTGGCCTGCCGGCCATCTCCCCCGCAAGGGGGGAGATCAGCCGTCACGTCGGGTTTCGCCAATCTTCAACGTCGCAGGATGAGCGGAGCGCGGAACCCGCCAATCTCCCCCCTTGCGGGGGAGATGCCCGGCAGGACAGAGGGGGGTGCCTCGCGCCGGCATCAACCGGCTAGCTGGCCCTCAAGCCGCTTCAGCCCTGCACTTTGCGCACACACCGCGAAACTCGATCACCGCCTTCTTGGCCGCGAATCCCGTCGAGCGCACCCATTCGTCCAGCCGGTGATCGACATCGTGGTCGGACATCTCCGTCACCTGGCCGCAATTGTCGCAGATGGCGAAGGCCGTCATCGAATGGCTGTGGTCGTGAGGCTCGGCGCAGGCGACGAAGGAATTGAGGCTTTCGAGCCGATGCACGAAGCCGGACTTCACCAGCGTATCGAGCGCCCGGTAGACCTGCAGCGGCGCGCGGAAACCGCGCTCGCGCAGCTGGTCGAGCAGCGTATAGGCGCTGAGCGGCCCGCTGGACGCCTCGAGCTTCTCGAGCACGCAGAGCTGGTTCTTGGTCAGCGCATCTCTTGCCGTCATCTTGTTCGCCCAATCGACGTCCGCACGCGATCTCGCATGCGCACGACATCAATTCCTGAGATAGCGACGAACGAATGATTTTGCCACCGTTTCCGCAGCGCGCCCGTTCAAGTACGGACCGGACGGAGACGGTTCGCCAGCTCATCGCTACTTGCGCGGAGGTCCCTTGCGTTCGGCCGAAGCCGCCCAGAGATTGATATCGGATTCGCGCGCGTAAGTGTCGATCTCGGCGAGCTCGGCATCGGAGAACTCGAGCGCCTTGAGCGCGCCGACGCAATCCTCGACCTGTTCCGGCTGGCTGGCGCCGATCAGCGCCGTGGTCACCCGGCCCTTGCGCAGCACCCAGGCCAGCGCCATCTGCGCCAGCGTCTGGCCGCGCCGTGCGGCAATGGCGTTGAGCGCCCTTATGTTGGCGATCGACTTGTCGTTGATGAAGGCCGGTCGCAAAGACTTGCCCTGGCTGGCGCGGCTGCCTTCGGGTATGCCGCCGAGATATTTGTCGGTCAGCATGCCTTGCGCCAGCGGCGAGAACACGATCGAGCCGATGCCCAGCCCCTCCAGCGTGTCGAGCAGCCCGTCTTCCTCGACCCAGCGGTTGAGCATGGAATAGCTCGGCTGATGGATCAGGCAGGGCGTGCCGAGCCGTCTTAATATGTCGGCTGCTTCCCGCGTGCGCTGCGAATTGTAAGACGAGATGCCGGCATAGAGCGCCTTGCCCGAGCGCACCGCATGGTCGAGCGCGCCCATGGTTTCCTCGAGCGGCGTCTCGGGATCGAAACGGTGCGAATAGAAGATATCGACATAGTCGAGCCCCATGCGCTTGAGGCTCTGGTCGAGGCTCGCCAGCACATATTTGCGGCTGCCCCATTCGCCGTACGGGCCGGCCCACATTTCGTAGCCGGCCTTGGTCGAGATGATCAGCTCGTCGCGATAGGCGGCGAAATCGGTGCGCAGGATCTCGCCGAACGCGGTTTCCGCCGAGCCGGGCGGCGGTCCGTAATTGTTGGCGAGGTCGAAATGCGTGATGCCGAGGTCGAACGCCTTGCGCACGATCGCCTGCTTGGTCCTGTGCGGCCTGTCGTTGCCGAAATTGTGCCACAGCCCGAGCGAGATCGCCGGCAGCTTCAGGCCTGAGCGCCCGCAGCGGTTATAGATCATCTTCTCGTAGCGGTTTTCGGCGGCGACATAGGGCATGGGTATCCTCGGGATCGAAACGGCGCGGCGATCACCGCCAACCTGAATTGAATCGATGCTTGCCCCTAACCTTTTACCCTCTCCCCGCCGAAACGGGGAGAGGGGGGTTGCCACCTAAAGCGCATCGCAATCTTTCAGATCGCTCCCTGCGCTTTAGGGTTTTGATTTGCGCATGTCTTTGCCCCGAAACCGGTTCCCACTTTCGGGAGACATGCTTTAGTTTTTCTTGGCCATCAGCGCCTTCGCGTCCTTGACGCCGAGTGCGGCCGGCCGTTCGCAGGTCGTCTGCATGGCGACATATTTGCCGCTTTCGCCGGAGCGCAGGATGCCGGTCATCACATCGACGGCGTGCAGCGCCAGCTCCATCGAGCAGCGATGCGGCCGCCCTTCAGCGATCGCGATTGCCATGTCGGCCAGGCCGGCAGTGCGGTAATTGGCCATCATGCCTTGGCCGTGCATCTCGTTCGGCACGCCGAACGGATGGTTCCATTTCGGCAGCTTCTTCACCGGCTTGGCGCTGTCCGTGAAGCGCACCTCGCCGCCGAAGAAATTAGGGTCCGGCACGAAGACGGTGCCCAATTCGCCGTAGAGCTCCATCGGCGCGTGGCCGTGGCTCCAGACGTCCCAGGAGGTGTTGAGCGTGATCACCGCGCCATTGGCGAATTCGAGCAGCGCATGGATCGTGGTCGGCGTGTTGACCGGGATCTTCTCGCCCGCCCGCGGCTTCGACGAGATCGTCCGCTCCTTGGCCGGCGTCGTCGCGAAGGCCGCCACCTGTTTTACTGGTCCGATCAGCTGGATCAGGTTGGTGACATAGTAAGGACCGATGTCGAGCACCGGACCGGCGCCCGGCTGGAAGAAGAAATCCGGGTTGGGGTGCCAGTGCTCCATGCCGTGGCCCATCACATGGCAGGTGCCGCTGGTGATCGCGCCGAGCTTGCCGCTGTCGATGAGATCGCGGACCAGCTGGTGCGCGCCGCCGAGGAAAGTATCCGGCGCCGAGCCGATGCGCAGGCCCTTCTTCTCGGCCCGCTTCTTCAGGTCCAGCCCTTCCTCGATCGACAGCACGAACGGCTTTTCCGAATAGACATGCTTGCCGGCGTCGAGCACCGCCTTGGAGACTTCGTAATGCACCGCCGGGATCGTCAGATTGACGATGATGTCGATCTCTTCGTCCTTGAGCAGATCGCCGACCGTCTCGGCGCGCAGCTTGAATTCCTTCGCCCGCGCCTTCGCGGCCTCCATGTTGATGTCCGCGCAGGCGCGCATCTTGATGCCGCGGAACAGCGGCGCCAGCGAGAAATACGCCTTCGAGATGTTGCCGCAGCCGATGACGCCGACGCCAAGCTTCTTTGCCATTTTCGATTACTCCTGCCAGCTCTTGGCTGTCGCGATCGAGCGGCGGGCATAGCGCTCGATGTCATTGGGGTTGTCCTGTTCCATGATGAAATACTGTGCCGCGCTCTTGGCGCGCAATGTCTTGAACAGGCCCGCCCAGTCGATCGTGCCGTGACCGACATCGGACCAGCCATCCTCATCGAGCCCCTCCCCCGGCTTCGCCATGTCCTTGACGTGGACGGCGACGATGCGCTTGCCATGCTTTTCGATCCAGGGCAGCGGATCGGCGCCGCCGCGCACCACCCAGGCGACGTCCATTTCCCAGCCGATGTCGGGGGCGGCGGACAGGATGTGGTCCTGCGGCAGCGAGCCGTCCGCAAGCGCCTTGAACTCGAAATCATGGTTGTGCCAGGCAAAGCCGTAGCCGGCCTTTTTCGTCACCTCGCCGACCTTGGCCAGACGCTCGCCGAAACCGCGCCAGCCGGCGGCGTCGGACGGGCGCTGATCGGGCATCAGATAGGGGCAGATCAGGAGCGTGATGCCGAGCGCGTCGGCGATTTTGCGCACGCCGTCGAAATCGTTTTCCAGCGCATCGATCGAGAAATGCCCGGTCGGCATCGCAAGCCCGTTCTTGTCGAGCTCGGCGCGGAACGCCTTCGGGTCGTCATAGACGCCGCCGAAGCCCTCGACTTGGCTGTAGCCGAGTTGCCCAAGCATCTTCACCACGCCGTTCCATGGCTGGAAATTGCGGGCGCTGTAGAGTTGGAATGACCAGTTCATCTGTCCTGTCCGTTCATTGGTCTTGGGAGGTTAAAGGCGGTTGCCGGTTTGAGCGTCGAAGAGCGAGGCGCGCATCGGATCGAAACCGACGCTGACCGCATCCCCGTTCTTCGGCGTGCGTTCGGAAGTGACGCGCACGGTGAAGTTCTGCTGGCCGAGCTTCAGCCAGACCAGCGTGTCGGAACCCATCGGCTCGACGACCTCGACATTGGCCGTCGCGGTGAAGGGCCAGCCCGTTCCGCTGTTGAAGGCGACATGCTCAGGCCGGATGCCGAAGACCGCGGGCCCCGGCGCCGGTTCCTTCTCGAAGGCATAGGTCGCAAGCGGGATGCGCACGTCCTCGACGACAAACAGCCAGTCGCCGCCGTCCTTCTCCAGCCTGCCGTCTAAGAAATTCATCGCCGGCGAGCCGAGGAAGCCGGCCACAAAGCGATTTACGGGGCGGTTGTAGATCGTCTGCGGCGCGTCGAGCTGCTGGATCACGCCGCCCTTCATGACCGCAATGCGGTCGGCCAGCGTCATCGCCTCGATCTGGTCGTGCGTGACGTAGATCATGGTGTTCTGAAGCCTGCGGTGCAGAAGCTTGATCTCCACGCGCAGCTCCGAACGCAGCTTGGCATCGAGATTGGAAAGCGGCTCGTCGAACAGGAAGACGTCGACATCGCGCACCAGCGCGCGCCCGATCGCCACGCGCTGGCGCTGGCCGCCGGACAGCGCCAAGGGCTTCCGCTGCAGCAGCGGCTCGATCTGCAGGATCTCGGCGGCGCGCGCGATGCGTTTGGCGATCTCGTCCTTCGGCACGCCGGCGACGCGCAGGCCGAAAGAGAGGTTCCTCTCCACCGTCATCTGCGGATAGAGCGCATAGGACTGGAACACCATGCCGATGCCGCGGTCCTTCGGCTCTTCCCAGGTGACGTTCTTGCCCTTGATGAAGATGCGGCCTTCCGAAATGTCGAGCAGGCCGGCAATACAGTTGAGCAAGGTCGACTTGCCGCAGCCGGACGGGCCGAGTAGCACGATGAACTCGCCGTTGGCGACATCCAGGTTGAGCGTCTGCAGCACCGAGACGGCGCCGAAATTGAGCGACAGGTCCTGGATCGAAACGCTGGGATTGGCGATTTCAGCTGCCATCATCATCCTTTCACCGCGCCGGCGGCGATGCCGCGCACGAAGAGCTTGCCGGAAACGAAATAGACGATGAGGGGAACGAGGCCGGTGAGGATGGTCGCGGCCATGTTGACGTTATATTCCTTCACGCCTTGCACAGAATTGACGATGTTGTTGAGCTGCACCGTCATTGGATAGGTGTCGGGACGCGTGTAGACGACGCCGAACAGGAAATCGTTCCAGATGCCGGTCACCTGCAGGATGATGGCGACGACGAAGATCGGCAGCGACATCGGCAGCATGATGCGCAGATAGATGCCCCAGAAACCGGCGCCGTCGACGCGCGCGGCGCGGAACAGCTCCTCCGGCATCGAGGTGAAATAGTTGCGGAACAAGAGCGTCAGGATCGGCATGCCGAAGATCGAATGCACGATCACCAGCCCGGTCAGCGTACCGTATATGCCGATCTCTCGCAGGATGATGACGATCGGATAGATCATCACCTGGTAGGGGATGAAGGCGCCGACGATCAGGATGATGAAGAAGGTGTCGGCGCCCTTGAAGCGCCAGTTGGCAAGTGCATAGCCGTTCACCGAGGCGATCGCGATCGACAGGATCACCGATGGCACGGTGATGCGCACCGAATTCCAGAAGCCGCGCGAGAGCCCGTCGCAGTTGAGGCCGGTACAGGCGGTCGCCCAGGCTTTCACCCAGGGTTCGAAGGTGATCTCCACCGGCGGCGAGAAGATGTTGCCGAGCCGAATTTCCGGCATGCCCTTCAGCGACGTGACGATCATCACGTAGAGCGGCAAGAGGTAATAGAGCGCCACGACGATCAGCGTGCCGTAGAGGAAGATGTTGCGGCGCGACAGCACATGCCGCGGCTTTGGTCCGCTCGGGCCGGTTGCATTGCGCTTGAGCGCTTGCGCACCGGTGGACAGGGAGGCGACGTCAGCCACGCTTCTTGCCTCCGAATTCGAGATAGGCCCATGGCACGATGACGATCACCACCGACAACAGCATCATGGTCGAGGCGGCGAAACCCTGGCCGAGATTCTGGGCGAAGAACATGTAGTCGTAGACATATTTCGCCGGCACTTCCGAGGCGATGCCGGGGCCGCCGCTAGTCTGCGCCACGACCAGGTCATAAACCTTGACGATGCCGGCCGCGATGATCACCAGCGTGGTGATGAAGACCGGCCGCATCATCGGGATGACGATGAAGAGGTAGGTCTTCCACATGGGTATCCCATCCACCCTTGCCGCCTTCCAGATGTCTTCGTCTATGCCGCGCAGCCCGGCGAGCATCAGACACATGACCAGGCCCGTGCCCTGCCAGAGCGCCGCGATCGAAATGCCGTAGATGACGATGCTGGAATTATAGAGCGGGTCAAAGCTGAAGCTCGTCCAGCCGAGATCGCGCACGACGCGTTGGACGCCGAAATCCGGGTTGAGCAGCCATTGCCAGACCAGCCCGGTGACGATGAAGGACAGCGCAAAGGGATAGAGGAAGATGGTGCGGAACGTATCCTCGAAGCGGATCTTCTGGTCGAGAAGGGCTGCAAGCAGGAAGCCGATGATCAGCGAGAAGACCAGCGAGATCGCGCCGTAGATCAAGAGGTTCTCGATCGAGACCAGCCAGCGCGACGTCGACCAGAGCCGGTGATACTGGTCGAGCCCAACGAAATTGAGCCGCGGCAAAAGCTTCGAATTGGTGAAGGAATAGAGCACCGTCCAGGCCGTGCCGCCGACGAACACCACAAGCGCCGTCAGGATCATCGGGACCGATGCGACCTTGGCGTTCAGGTTGCGGAAAAGCTTACTGGGGCGTTTGCTGCTGCTCATCTCGGCCGGCTGGGCAATGAGGACATCGAGCTCCCGACCCCGATAGGCTGGGGTCGGAAGCCGGCGGGGGCGCCGGTTGTTGTCAGTCCGCAGAGGCGATGATGTCGGCGAAGCGCTTCTGCGCCTCTTCGAGCGTCATGTCGGGCTTGGCGAAGAATTCGGAGAACAGGTCCTCCTTCTGCTTCTGGGTGTCCTGCGAAAGCAGCTGGTCCGTCCACGGCATGACCGCGCCCTTGGCGAGGATGGCGAGACCCTTCTTCATGCAGTCGTTCGCTGTGTTGAGGTCGACGTCGCCGCGCACCGGCAGCGAGCCCTTCTTGAGATTGAAGGCGACCTGGGTCTTGGGGTCGAGTAAGGTTTCGGCGAGCACCACCTGCGCCTTGGACTTCGCTTCATCCTTGAGCAGGGGAAAGTAGAAGGCGTCGCCGCCGGTGGCGATGACTTCGTTGAGCCCAAGGCCGGGCAGGCAGGTATAGTCCTTGCCGGCGGTCTTGCCGGCGACCTGGAACTCGCCCTGCGCCCAGTCGCCCATGATCTGGCCGGCGGCCTTGCCGGTGATGACCAGGTTGGTGGCCTGATTCCAGTCCTGCACATTGGTGTTCTTGGCCATCTTGCGGGCGTCGTCGGCGGCCTTGAACACCTTGGCGATCTCGGGACCGGCGGCAAACTTGGCGTCCTTGTCCTTGTAGACCTTGAGGAACGTGTCGGTGCCCCCGGTCGCGGCCATCAGCACGTCGAAGGCGCCCGATGCCTGCCAGGGCTGGCCGCCCATGGCGAGCGGGATGATGCCAGCCTTTTCCAGCGCCGGCGCGTCCTTAACGTACTCATTCCAGTCCTTCGGCACTGGCAGGCCGGCCTTCTGGAAGGCCTCGTTGGACAGCCACAGCCATTGCCAGGAATGGATGTTGACCGGCACGCAATAGATCTTGCCGTCGATCGTGCAGCTATCGAGCAGGCTCTTCGGCCGCACGATCTCCGTCCACTTGTCCTTGGTGGCGATGTCGGTGAGATCGCGCATCAGCCCGGCCTGCACCAGCTCCTCCGCCTGGCGGCCGTGGTTGAACTGGGTGGCGCCCATCGGATCGCCGCCGGTGATGCGGCTGATCATGATCGGCCGCGCCGTGCCGCCGGAGCCGGCGATGGCGCCGTCGACCCAGTGATTGCCCGTCGCGTCGAATGCCTTGGCAAGCTCGGCCACCGCGGCCGCCTCGCCGCCGGAAGTCCACCAGTGGGTGACCTCCAGGTCGGTCGCGGCGGCCGGACCAGCGAAGTTGAGCGCAACGGTCGCGGCAAAGGCGGCAGTCAGGAATTTATATCGCATTTCGGCTTCCTCCCAGAATCTGAAACGTTACAGATTTTCGATACGGCAAATGATCCGCCTAGGCAACCCCTCGCTTCAAAGTCGGGAAACATTTTTTCGAGGCACGAACAAAATCTTTCTGCCGAGGCGACGAAACTACCGTGGAGGCACTCGATTGGTGCCAAATTCACGCGGAAGCCGATATTTCTTTGTGATTCCAGTGGCTTTCGATTGTTCTCCATACTCGGAGCGCAGAGGTTGCGGCCTCGCCTGGCAGTCACGAATCTTGGCAACCTGTAACGTTTCAGTATACTGAGCCAAGCTGCGGGCTAAAGGACGCGCAAAAGTCAACACCGTGCGATTGCCGCACAGCCCCGCGGCTGCTATGCGCCTGACGGGCGGGACGAATGGATAGACGGGTAACGAAGAAGGACGACGACGCGTCAGGCAAGGAGCGGCCGACGCTGAAGACGCTCGCCTTCATGACGGGGCTTGGTGTCACGACGGTCTCGCGCGCGCTGAAGGATGCGCCCGAGATCGGCGCCGAGACCAGGCGTCGCGTGCAACTCGTCGCCAAGCAGATCGGCTATCGCCCCAACCGCGCCGGCGTACGTTTGCGGACCGGCAAGACCAACGTCATCTCGCTCGTGCTCAACACCGAGCACGAGCTGATGAGCTTCGTCTCGGACATCATCTACGGCGTCACCGAGGTGATCGCAGACACGCCCTACCATCTGATCGTCACGCCCTATTCGCGCTCGCAGGATCCGCTGGACCCGGTGCGCTATCTGGTCGAGACGGGCTCGGCCGACGGCGTCATCATCTCACGCACCCAGCCCAACGATCCGCGGGCGCGCTACATGCTGGAGCGCGGCATTCCCTTCGCCACGCATGGCCGCACTGACATGGGGCTGGTGCATCCCTATCACGACTTCGACAACTACACCTTTGCGGGCGAAGCCGTGCGCTATCTCGCCGGCATGGGCCACAACCGGCTTGCGCTTGTGACGCCGCCGGTTGGCCTCACCTATTATGGTCACACGGTGAACGGCTTTGCCGATGCGCTGAGCGAGGTCGGCGCCAGCGAGGTGCCGTTCAACACGGTCTCCATCGACCAGTCGATCGAGCAGATCAGGATGCGCACAGCGCAATTGATGCGGCGCAAGGACCGGCCGGACGGCTTCGTCAGCAGCGCCGCCGCAGCGACGCTCGCCATCGTGGCCGGCATCGAGGATGCCGGGCTGAAGCTCGGTCGCGACGTCGACGTGGTGTCGAAACAATCGTCGGAGCTGCTGCATCTGTTCAGGCGGGAGCTGCTCGTCGTCAACGAGAACTTCCGGCTGGCCGGCTCCGAACTCGCCCGCGCGGTGCTCGGCTGGATCGGTGGTGCCGACCCGGGCTCGCTGCAATCGCTGAGCACGCCGAGCGAGGTCCTGCCTTATCGCGGCTGATTGGCGCGACTTGAGGGGCAGGTCAGGCCGAGTCGAAAATGGTGGCTTCCGAGAACCGGAGCGGAGCGTACTTAAAGTACGTGAGCACCGGAAGCGCAGGAAGCCGCCAATTGCAGGCCGGCCTCACCTGGCCCTAGGCGGCCCCACTCCCCCAAGGTCCATGGAACGCCCCCTGCTCGCCGATACGCTCGAAGCCGTGCGCGCCGAAGAAATCGCGCTGCGCCTGGATCAGGTTCGAGGTGCCGCGGCCCTGGCGGTAGCTGTCGAAATAGGCAAGTGCCGAGGACAGCGCCGGCACGGGCGAGCCGGCTTCGGATGCGCGCGCCACGATGCGCCTTAGCGACGGATGTGCCTCCTCCATCATGGCGATGAAGGCCGGCGCCATCAGCAGGTTGGTGGAAGCGCCGCCCGAACCGAACGCCTCGGCCATCGTGTCCAGCATCTGCGAGCGGATGATGCAGCCGGCGCGCCAGATCTTGGCGATGGTCGGCATCGGCAGGTTCCAGTTGAATTCCTTGGAGGCGCCGCTCATCACCGCAAAGCCTTGGGCGTAAGCCGCGATCTTGCCGGCGAACAAGGCGAGCTCCAGATCCTTGAGCAGCGCGGCCTTGTCGCCGGACATCTTTTCGACGCCGATATTGCCATAGGCTTTTTCCGCCGCCTGTCGCTCGTCCTTGAGCGACGACAGCACGCGCGCCGCGACCGCCGCCTCGATCGCCGTCGCCGGAATGCCGAGTTGCTGCGCCTCGATGACCGACCATTTGCCGGTGCCCTTCTGCCCGGCGCGGTCGAGGATGATGTCGACCACCGGCTTGCCGGTCTTGGGATCGTCGGCGGCGAGAACTTTTGCGGTGATCTCGATCAGGTAGGAGTTGAGCCGGCCTTTGTTCCATTCTTCGAAGACCTTGCCGATCTCCTTGGGCGCCATGCCGAGACCGTCGCGCAGAATGCCGTAGATCTCGGCGATCATCTGCATGTCGGCATATTCGATGCCGTTGTGGATGGTCTTGACGAAATGGCCGGCGCCGTCATGTCCGAGCCAGGCGGCGCAAGGCTCGTCCTTGAACTTGGCGGAGATCGCGGTCAGCACCTTTTCAACGCGCTTCCAGGACTCTTCCGTGCCGCCGACCATGATCGAGGGACCGTGGCGCGCGCCCTCCTCACCGCCCGACACGCCCATGCCGATGAAGGTCAGGCCCGAGCCGGACAGCTCCGAGAAGCGGCGCATCGTGTCGCGGAAATTGGCGTTGCCGGCATCGATGACGATGTCGTTGTCGGAAAGCACGCCGCGCAGCGCCGCGATTTGCTCGTCGACCGGCTTGCCGGCCAGCACCATGATGATGATCGGCCGCGGCGGGCGGATCGCCGCGGCAAGCTCCTCCAGGCTGGAGCAGGCAACGACCATGTCCTTAAGCGAACCGGCGTTCTCGACGAAGGCGTCGGTGCGCGCGGCGGTGCGGTTGAAGACGGCGATGCGGTGCCCATGCTCGGCGATGTTGAGCGCCAGGTTGGAACCCATCGTGCCAAGGCCGATCAGGCCGATTTCGGCTTTTTCCATCGTTTCTTCCCTGCGTTCGGATGCTTG
This sequence comes from Mesorhizobium sp. CA14, assembly GCF_020165195.1. Taxonomy (GTDB): domain Bacteria; phylum Pseudomonadota; class Alphaproteobacteria; order Rhizobiales; family Rhizobiaceae; genus Mesorhizobium. Next base: position 109,711 of record NZ_JAIUHR010000013.1, read on the forward strand.
TTGTGGGTTGCGTTCTGGAGAACGCCTTTCCCAGATGAATGACGGGCCTTGGCGGCTGCGTCAACCGTCTCGCAGGCCGGCCTCACCTGAATATCACTCACCGCGGATATCGATCGGCGCCTCGATCTTCACCATCTCGAAGTCCGAAACGAGGATATCGAGCCGGGCGTTCCAGCGGCCGGGGAGCGGGATGACGAGATCGTCGATACGCCAGGTACCGTCGCCGGGTTTTCTCGCCGGCCGTTTGATCGGCTCGATACCGGAATCCGGCTTCGACAGCACCAGCGTCACCGCCTCGGCGTCGAGAGGCCCGAAATCGCCGGTCATGATCATCATCGAAGCGGCGACCTCGCCGGCATGGCCTGGCGTGATGCTGAGATCGGCCATCGCCTTCAGCGTGTGGATGTGGATCGACACCGGCTGCGCGGCGGCGATCGCCAGCGCGCGTGGCGGCGGGGTGAAGCGCCAGCCGGCGGCGACACCGAAGATGGCGAGCACGATGACCACCTCGATGCGGATGGAGCGAACCATCCGCCGCTGCACCTCGGTGTCGCCGGCCTCGGCGGGAGCCGTCAACGTCCAGCGGTTGATGGCGGCCAACGTGAACAGGAAGAGCAGCAGGGCGAGCTTGAGCAGCAGCAGACGGCCATAAGCAGTATGGATCAACGCTACCGGCTGCTGCACCTGGATGATCGCCAGCACGATGCCGCTGGCGGCAAGCGCGATGACGACCGGCAGGATCGCGCGGGAGAAGCGCCGCAGAAAGGCTTTTGCTTCCGCCGGCTGCTGCCGCAACGCCAGCCCGAGCGGCGCCAGCGAACCGGCCCAGAAGGCGATCGCGGTGCCGTGCAGGAACACCAGTGGCCGCGTCAGCCATTGCGGTTGGGCGGCGCTGGCATGGCCGCTGACGGCAAGGGCGACGCCGACACCGAGCAGTGCTGCGCTTGCCGACAGCTTGCGAAGGCCTGACGGACCGGCAAGCGAAAGCAGCGCGAGACCGAGCGCGATCAAGCCGATCAGCACCGTCCAGACGAAGCTCGTTTCCAGCGCGGTCTTCCAGACTGTCGGCGCCGCAAACCGGGCGAGCGGCGCGCCAAGGCCGTCCAGCCCCTGCAACCCTAGCGACAACGGCGCGCCGGCAAGGCCGAAAAGCAGTGCCGCGGCGACGAAGCGCTGGCCGCGGCGCCGGTCCTCGGCCAACCAGGCAAGCGCGAACGCGCCGCCGATGCCGAGAAAAAGCCCGGCATAGAGAAACAGCTTGCCGAGCCAGATCGCCGCGCGCAGCGTCCAGTCCACGGCTTCGCCCGCCACCGGCGCGGCACTTGGCGCGCCGATGGAAAAAAGCGCCGAGCCGCCGACCGGATGGCCGTCGACCGACACCACCCGCCAGCTTAGCACATGCGTGCCGGATTTGAGCGTTTCGGGATTGTCGATCTCGACCGTCTGGTCCTTGAGACGGAAGGATGTCAGCGCAAGCTGCGAGCCGTCCGGCCGCACAAGCGTCAGCACCAGCGGCGAGACAGGCTCGCTGAAGATCAGCGAGAATTTGCCGGGACCTTGCGTCAGCACGGCGCCGTCAGCCGGGTCGGTCGCGACAAGCGCCGCATGCGCCAAGGCGCGGCCGGGTATTGCCACTATCGCCATCGCCATAAGCGCCGCGACCAGCCAGGCAAGCGAGCCGGCAAGCATGCGGTTCATCGAGGAAGGCAGTGCTGCGTTCATGCCGTCATAACAGGAAATGTTGGCGCGCCCCGAGGGAGCGCGCCAACAGAGATCATTTCTTCGGCAGCAATTTGATGCCGGGCGCAGGCGTTTCCAAGGCGTCCTCATCCTGGCCCGCCGCCGGGATCTCGATCCAGCGCTCGGCGGCGTCGCCGCATTCCTGCACCACCGGGAAATAGAGCATCTGGCCGGCCGGCAGATCGGCCGCCAGCGAGGCGCGGAAGACGAACTCGTCATAGAATTCGTCGGGCAGATTGCCGCCACTCCAGTCCACTTCCTAGACGCCGGAGGTCAGCGTGTCGCCATAGAGCTGGTAGGATTTCTCGTATTTGCCCTTCTTGACCTGCAGCGTCCAGCCGGGCTTGGGCATCGGCTTGACCGCGATAACGCCTTCGGGGATCTGCACGCGCACCGCGGTCGTCGCCTTGCCCTCGCAGCCATGCGGCACGCGCAAGACCGCCTTATAGGTCGAGCCGACGGCCGCTTCCTGCGTTTCGAGCGTAATATGGGCGAGCGCGGCATCCGTCCCGAGCGCGCAAAGCACGCCCGCCGCCAAAAGATACTTCTTCATGAATTGTCCCTCTGATTTCGAATTGGCGGATTATTCGGCGTGATCCATGTCGCCCATATCGCCGCTGCCCGTCTCGCCCATGCCTTCGACGGCGAACTCGACCTTGACGCTGCCGGCTTTCTCGAAGGTCAGCGTCGCGGGGAATTTCTCGCCCTGCTTCGGCTGCCGCTTCAGGCCGGTGAACATCAGGTGGTAGGCGCCCGGCTTCAGCGCGACCTTGCCGCCGGCCGGGATCTCCAACCCGCCCTCGACCGGCCGCATGGTCATGACGCCGTCCTTGACGCCCATCTCATGCAGTTCGGCTTTTTCGGAGATGTCGGAGGAAATCGACAGCAGCCGGTCCGGCACGCTGCCCTTGTTGACCACGGTGAAATAACCGCCTGCCACCTTGGCGCCGGGCGGCGTCGCCCGCGACCAGGGATGCTCGATCTCGAGATCGCCGACCTTGAACTCATGCGCGAGGGCGGCGGGAATGCAGGCGAAGAGCAGAAGCAAGGTGAGCACTGCAAGGCCAACGCGCTGTTGGAGGAGGAAGGGCGGCGTGCCGCGAAAGGCGAAGGCTTGCGCCTTGGGAAGAAGATTGGACATGGTTGCTCCATGAATACGGGATCGCGCCGGAATGCGGCCGCGAACAGTCTGATCTTTGGATGAATAGGCCCGCGAAAAGTTCCGCGGGTCAGACCATCGCCGGCGGCGCGCGCGGATTGGCCGGAGAGCGGTCGCGGGCGAAGTCCTGGTGCCGGAAGGCCGGAAGCTGGAAGGCGACGGCCTGGAAAAGCCGGGTCCTGGCCAGCGCGCCTGCTTCCGGCGGCGGCAGATGCGCCGGCGAAACCATGCTGCAGCCGAGCGAGCAGCAGGCCGGCATATGCTGCTGGTGGGGATCGCCGCCGGGAAGTTTTACGACGCCTTCATGCGTGCAGATGACGTTGCCGAAGGCGTCGAGCTGCGAAGGAGCGCCGAAAGCGAAAGCGCCGAGAGAGGACTGAAGCAACAGAAGCAGCGCCGCGACGAACGCGGCCGGCATGCTCCATCGTCTCAGCCGGATATCCAATGCAAAGCCTCTCTCGGAAAGGCGTCGACGGTAGCACGGGGAATGCGGGCGGGAAATCGGCAAAACCGCGCTGCGGCAACGCGGCGCGACGCGCTTGTTTTTATGCATGTCGTATCCCAACCGCTGCACGCTTCTGGACGACATGCGTTAGGATCTGTCGAGATTCAGGTCAGGCCGGCATCACCTGAATATCAACAGACCCTAGGCGGGCTGCGCCTGCCGTCCTTCGGGAATGGAGCTCAGCAGCGTCTGGCGCGCCGACTTCAGATGCTTGCGGCAGGCGGCGTCCACCTTGCCGGGATCGCGCGATCTCAGCGCCGCAATATAGGCAAGATGCTCCTGCACGGCGACCTCGTTGCGCTGGCGCTCCTCAGCCTTGTTCCACTGATAGTGGTAGTGGAAGATCATCGCGATCACGTCGTAGAAGTCGACGATGAAGCGGTTGTGCGAGGCGCGGTGGATCAGCCGATGGAAGCGCTCGTCCAGCTCGGAGAATTCATTGAAGCGCGTGGCGATTTGGCTGGCGAGCTGGCGATGCTCGCCCTCCAGCCGGTCGAGATCGGCCCACACCGCGCTGTCCTCCGGCAGCGCGGCGAAAGCCGCCGCCGAGCGCAGCTCGAACATCTCACGGATCTCGGTCAGCTCCAGCGCGAAGGCGCGCGTGAAACCCTTAAGCACCCAATGGCTGTTGCGCCGCTTCTCGATCAGGCCGAAGCGCGAGAAGCGGATCAGGAATTCGCGCACGCTGGTGGTGCCGACGCCGATCTCGCGCGCCAGCTCCAGCTCGTTGATCTGCATGCCGGCTTCTGCGCCCCCTGCAAGCAGGCGTCGCATGAAGGAGCGTTCGATGATCTCGGCCAGCGAGTCGGTCTCCTCCTCGGGGAAGAAATCCTCGGGCTGCGGCGCCCTGAGCACCGTCTTGTTGCGCTTGTTCCAGTCGATCAGCTCGGTTTCTTCCATGCGCGCAAGGATGCTGCGCACCGTAGTGCGGCTTACGCCGAGCAGCGTACCGAGCTCAGGCTCCGAAGGCAGGCTCCTGGACTCGTCGAGCAGCCGCAGACAGCGGTTATAGGCGTCCTTGTAGACGTTGTTGCTCTTCGACATGCCCCGTATCCCCAACGCTTGCGGCGGCTTGCCGGAAGCGCGATATGATCGGTGTACCTAGCGCAAGCTTCCGAAAAGCGGAACGCCTTTCGCCGGCTTGCCAGAAGGGCAATCATGCGCGTCCCAGCGACGCGCATTGCCCGCGACGAAAAAACAATTGACGCAAAAATGTTTTTTCCCGATAAAAGACATTACCTTTAAACGGGCGCAAGTCAATCCGCCCGCATTCCCAGGATCACCCAGGACAGCCGCCCGTGAACGTTGCAAACACCATCCTTCTCTCGCCCTCCGATAATGTCGCCGTCGCCAACGGGCGCATCGAAATCGGAACGCCATTGCCGGGCGGTGCCGCCGCGACTGCCGTGATCGAGCCGGGCCACAAGGTCGCGATCAAGCACATCGCCGCGGGCGAAGCGGTGGTGAAATACGCGCAGGCGATCGGTCGCGCCACGCAAGACATCGCGCCCGGCGAGCACGTCCATTCGCACAATCTGGTTTTCGAGAGCGGCCGCCTGCCGGTAGTGCCGCCGAGCGAGGCCGAGCACGCCACCGAGGCCGACCGCAAGCGCACCTTCATGGGCTACCGCCGCGCCGATGGCCGCGCCGGCACGCGCAATTTCATCGGCATCATCGCCAGCGTCAATTGCTCGTCGACCGTCTGCCATGCCATCGCGGACGAAGCCAACCGCACGCTGCTGCCGAAATATCCCGGCATCGACGGCTTCGTGCCGATCGTGCACGGCCAGGGTTGCGGCATGAGCGCCACCGGCGACGGCATGATGGTGCTGCACCGCACGCTGGCCGGCTATGCGCGGCATCCGAATTTCGGCGGCGTGCTGATGGTCGGGCTCGGCTGCGAAGTCAACCAACTTACCCTTTACGGCCAGAAGGGTGTTGCCGCCGGAAAGCGGCATTTCAACATCCAGGAGGCCGGCGGCTCGCGCAAGTCGGTCGAGAAGGCGATGGGTGTGCTGGCCGAGATCGCCGAGGAAGTGGGCCAGTTGCAGCGCGAGCCGATCTCGGTCTCAGAGATCGTCGTCGGCCTGCAATGCGGCGGCTCGGACGGCATGTCCGGCATCACCGCAAACCCGGCGCTGGGCGCGGCCGTCGATATCCTGGCCGGCTGCGGCGGCATCGGCATCCTGTCGGAGACGACCGAGATCTACGGCGCCGAGCATTTGCTTGCCTATCGCGCCGCCTCGCCCGAGATCGCCGCCAAGCTCGACGGCTTTGTGAAATGGTGGGAGGACCACACCGCCAAGCACGGCGCCTCGATCGACAACAACCCTTCGCCCGGCAACAAGCGCGGCGGCCTGACCACGATCCTCGAGAAATCGCTGGGCGCCGTCGCCAAGGGCGGCCAGACGCCGCTCAACGGCGTCTTCGGCTATGCCGAGAAGGTTTCGGGGAGCGGCCTGGTGTTCATGGACACGCCCGGTTACGACCCGGTCTCAGCGACCGGACAGGTGGCCGGCGGCGCCAACGTCATCGTCTTCACCACCGGCCGCGGCTCCTGCTTCGGTTGCCGGCCGACGCCGTCGATCAAGGTCGCCACCAATTCGACCATGTATCACCAGATGGAAGAGGACATGGACGTCAATTGCGGCGTCATCGCCTCGGGCGAGAAGACGATCGCCGGCATGGGCCGCGAGCTCTTCGAACTGATCATCGAGACCGCGTCCGGCCGCAAGACCAAGAGCGAGGCGTTCGGCTACGGCGACAACGAATTCGTGCCCTGGCATCTCGGCGCAACGCTTTAGAGCATGATCCCCAAAAGTGGGAACGAAACGTCATCCTGATCCGGTCCCCAGGCCGGTCGTCGCGGCGGAAGCGCTACCGACAGTAAGGACGTCGGCTTTCACAATTGCGCGACTTCGCGATGGAATGAATATTCCACATTGACAGTACCGTGAAATTATCGTTCCATAGCAAACAAGGAGGAGCGGAAGCGCCGATATGGAGTCAGTGAGGAGCCGCAGAACCGAGCAACCTCGTCCCGGATCACATGAACGGCACCAGACACCGCTTGCATCGATCATGGCGATGCATTATCAACAAAAGGCATCTGTTTTTTATTGATAAAGTTCTGTTTTGGACTCGCCTATCCAGACGGAGCTTCCGCAACCTTCACCAGGCGACCTTAGGGAGGAACCTAATGAAATTCGTGACCAGCCTTCTCAACCGCCGCGCCTTCGTGGCCTTGGCCGCAGCGTCGATGCTTGCCGGCGCAATGCATTCCGCGCCCGCTTCGGCAGCCGACGTGACCATTCCGATCATCGTCAAGGACACTACTTCCTTCTACTGGCAGATCGTTCTGGCCGGCGCGCGCAAGGCCGGCAAGGATCTCGGCGTCAACGTGCCGGAGCTCGGCGCCCAGGCCGAAACCGACGTCAACGGCCAGATCTCGATCCTCGAGAACGCCGTCGCCAGCAACCCGGCGGCGATCGTCATCTCGCCGACCGAGTTCAAGGCGCTCGGCAAGCCGATCGATGAGGCGGCTTCCAAGGTCAAGGTCATCGGCATCGACTCCGGCGCCGATTCCAAGGCCTTCACCTCCTTCCTGACCACCGACAACGTGCAGGGCGGCCGCGTCGCCGCTGACGGCCTCGCCGCAGCCATCGGCGCCGCCAATGGCGGCAAGGTGGAAGGCAAGGTCGCGCTGATCACGGCGCTTCCCGGCGCCGGCTCGCTCGAGCAGCGCAAGCAAGGCTTCATCGAACAGATCAAGGCCAAGTATCCGGGCCTCCAGCTTGTCGCCGACAAATATGCCGACGGCCAGGCCACCACGGGCTTGAACATCGCGACCGACCTGATCACTGCCAATCCTGACCTCAAGGGCATCTTCGCCTCGAACCTGATCATGGCGCAGGGCGTCGGCCAGGCGATCGCCGAAAACAATCTCGGCGGCAAGGTGGCGCTGATCGGCTTCGACAGCGACGAAAAGCTGATCAAGTTCCTCAATGACGGCGTCATCTCGGGCCTGGTCGTCCAGGACCCGTACCGGATGGGCTATGACGGCATCAAGACCGCTCTGGCCGCCTCGAAGGGCGAGAAGGTCGAGGCCAATGTCGACACCGGCGCGAACCTCGTCACCAAGGACAACATGAAGGATCCGAAGATCGACGCTCTGCTCAACCCGAAGCTCAAGTGAGCAGCGTTGCGACAATCGTTTCCGGGGCCTTGTGCCCCGGAAACATCCATCGGGGCGATTTGGAAATTCGCCGGCCTGATTTAGGCTCCGACTTCAAGATGCGCGTCAGACGCATCGCTGCGTGCCTAACGGTTGAGACCAATCTGGGAGGATTGTCATGACGTCGACGGCGCAGGAACTGCACCCCGCCCCAACGCTGGCCCCGGGCAGGACGATCCTCGAGCTCAACGGGCTGGAAAAGCGCTATCCCGGCACACATGCGCTGAAGCCCGTGCACCTTGCCTTCAAGGCGGGCGAGATCCACGCCATCGTCGGCGAGAACGGCGCCGGCAAATCGACCCTGATAAAACTTCTGACCGGCGTCATGCCGCGCACTTCCGGCGAGGTGATCTGGGAAGGCAAGCCGACCGCCTTGGCCACGCCGCATGAGGCGATGGCGCTGGGCATCAACGCCGTCCACCAGGAGGTGGTGCTGTGCCGCCACCTCACCGTTGCCGCCAACATGTTCCTCGGCGAGGAGGAGTCACGCTTCGGCCTGCTGCAGCAGCGCGCCATGGTCAAGGACGCGCAGAAGATCATCGACGGGCTGGGATTCGATTTGCCGGCGCATGTCATGCTCGGCGATCTCACCATCGGCCAGCAGCAGCTGATCGCCGCCGCCCGCGCTACGGTGCGCGGCACGAAGTTTCTGATCTTCGACGAACCGACCGCCTATCTCACCCGCAAGGAGGCCGACCAGCTCTTCAAGCTGATCCGCCGGCTCAAAGGCGAAGGCGTCACCATCATCTATATCAGCCACCGCATGGAGGAAGTGTTCGAGCTCGCCGACCGCGTTTCCGTGCTGCGCGACGGCACTCTGGTCGGCACCCGCAACATCGCCGAGACCGACGAGCCCGAGCTGGTCAAGCTGATGATCAACCGCTCGATCGAACAGATCTACCACAAGGAGCATTTCACGGCCGGCGCGGCCATCGTCGAGACGAAGAACCTCTCCGGCAAAGGCTTCGAGAATGTCTCGGTGACCGTCCGCGCCGGCGAGATCGTCGGCCTCTACGGCCTGATAGGTGCCGGGCGCAGCGAGTTCGTCACCACGCTTTATGGTCGCCACAGGAAATCGGCCGGCCAGATCCTGTGGCAAGGCAAGGAGGTCCAGGTCAATTCCGAGCACGACGCTATCCGGCTCGGCATGGCGCTGGCCCCGGAAAGCCGCCGCGATCAGGGCCTTTGCCTCAATTTGCCGGTCGGCATGAACCTCAACCTGCCGATCTACAAGCGCATCTCCAGCAACCTGCTGATTTCCGGCGCCAAGGAGAAGGCCGAAGCCGACCGCCAGATCGCCGACCTGCGCATCAAGACGCCGACGCGCCATGCGCTGGCTTCCAGCCTCTCGGGCGGCAACCAGCAAAAGATCGTCATCGGCAAATGGCTGGCGCACGGCGCCAAGCTGTTCATCTTCGACGAGCCGACGGTGGGCGTCGATGTCGGCACCAAGGCCGAGATCTACCGCCTGTTCTCGACGCTTCTGTCCAAGGGCGCCGGCATCATCCTTATCTCGTCCTACCTGCCGGAAGTCTATGAGCTTGCAGACACGCTGCACGTGTTCCGGCGCGGCAAGCTGGTCGCGACCCATGGTTTCCGCACCGCCAGCCATGAGGACATTTTGGGTCAGGCACTGGCCGAGAAACAAGAAAAGTCGGGAGGACAAAAATGAGCACCGAGGCGATCCCCGCCGAAAAACCCAAGCGCAATTTCAACGCCCTGTTCGGCCTGACGCTGCTTGGCCTTCTGCTCCTGATGTGGATCGTGCTGGCCGTCGCCACGCCGTCCTTCGCCACGACGCTCAACATCACCAACCTTCTGCGTCAGGGCTCGCTGATCGCCATCCTCGCCGTCGGCCAGACCTTCGTCATCATCACCGGCGGCATCGATCTGTCGGTCGGCGCGGTGGTCGGCTTCACCACCGTCATTGTCGCGCTTTTGATCAACGCCGGCTGGCCGATCTGGGCCGCGGTGCTGATCACGCTGCTGGTAGGCGTCGCCATCGGCCTCTTCCACGGCTTCGGCATCGTCAAGATGGGCCTGCCGCCCTTCATCATCACCTTGGCCACCATGACCTCGCTGCGCGGCATCGGCCTCCTGATGACGAACGGCAACTCGATCTCGATCAACAGCGACTCGTTTCAGGCTTTTTCGCGCGGCTCGCTCGCGGGCATTCCCTACCTGTTCTGGATGGTGATCCTGGTCGCCATCCCTTCCTACGTCTTCCTGCACCACACGCGCTGGGGCCGCTACCTGTTCTCGGTCGGCTCCAACGCCGAGGCCGCGCGCCTGTCCGGCGTCAACGTGCCGCGCACCATCTTCATGGCCTACGTCCTGTCCGGCCTTCTGGCGGCCATTGTCGGCGTGCTCCTGGCCTCGCGCATCGGCATCGGCAACCCGACGCAGGGCGACACCTACGAGCTGCAGGCCATCGCCTCGTCGGTGATCGGCGGCACCTCGCTCTTCGGCGCCATCGGCTCCGTGCACGGGCCGCTGATCGGCTCCTTCATCCTTTCGACGATCAACAACGGCGCCAACCTGCTCAACGTCAACACCTTCTGGCAGCGCGTCATCACCGGCCTGCTGATAATCGTCATCGTCTACTTCGACGGCCTGCGCCGTCGCGGCAAATGACTCCTCCCTGAAACTATCGCGCCGGCCCCGATCGAGCGAGGCCGGCGCTCTTTTGCTTGGATTTGCGACATGAAAGCCGTTGTCTGCCGTTCGCCCGGCGAGCTTGTCCTCGAAGACCGCGCCGACCCGGGCGCGCCGCCGCCCGGCTGGGCGCGCGTCGCGGTCAGCCATGTCGGCATCTGCGGCACCGACTATCATATCTTCGAAGGCAAGCACCCGTTCCTGGCCTATCCGCGTGTCATGGGCCACGAGGTCTCGGGGACGATCGTCGAGAAGGGCGAAGGCGTCGATCTCGCCGTCGGCGAGCCGGTGATCATCAACCCTTATCTTTCATGCGGCAAATGCATCGCCTGCCGGCACGGCAAGCCGAATTGCTGTGTGAAGATCGAAGTGCTCGGTGTTCACCGCGACGGCGCTATGTGCGACGAAATCCTGGTGCCGGCCCAGAATCTTTATCCGGCGAACGGCCTGTCGCTGGCCGATGCCGCGGCGGTTGAATTCCTGGCGATCGGCGCTCATGCGGTGCGCAGATCGCTTAGCATACCCGGCCAGCGCACGCTGGTCATCGGCGCCGGCCCGATCGGCCTCGGCACGGCGATCTTCGCGCGCATCGCCGGGCTGGACGTCAGCCTGCTCGACATGAGCGCCGAGCGGCTCGATTTCGCCGAAAAACAACTCGGCTTTGCCGCGCTGGACGGCTCGAAGGCAGCGGCCGACGAACTGGTGCGGCAGGCGACCGGCGGCGAAGGATTCGACCTTGTGTTCGACGCGACCGGCAACACGCAATCGGTGCAGTCGGCCTTCGCCCATGTCGCGCATAGCGGCACGCTGGTGCTGGTCAGTGTCGTCAAGGACGATATCACCTTCTCCGACCCCGAATTCCACAAGCGCGAGATGACGCTGGTCGGCAGCCGCAATGCCCTCAAAGCCGATTTCGAGCATGTCGCCGCCTCGATCCGCAACGGCGCCGTGCCGTTGAACAAGCTGGTCACCCATCGCACGACGCTCGCCGGAACGCCGCGGGATCTGGCCAGATGGACTCATGAGAAATCGGGGCTGATCAAGGCGGTCGTCGAGGTGGGGTGATAACAGGACAGGCGGTGAACTCGCCGAATTGACGGAGCGCCGCATAGGTCGTCGACCCCCACTCCGTCTCGGCTTCGCCGAGCCACCTCTCCCCCGATCGACGGGGGAGAGGAAGGGTGCGAGCCTTGCAGCCAACGCTCTTCAACCGGACACACTGCTTTTCCCGCCGCCAGCGGCTCCTTTCCTCTCCCTCCGGAGGGGGGAGAGGTGGCTCGGCGAAGCCGAGACGGAGTGGGGGAAGGCGATCCTCAAACGCCAAGCCGCTGACAAGTAAGCGACCTGACATCAACGTGAAGCAGATCAATCACGGTCTCGTACAAGGCCGGCACTCCCTACAACGCCGACAACTTCAGCTCCACCCGCTCCGCCGGAAAGCGTGACTCCGCGAACTGGATCGGCTCACCGTCGAGCGTCACGTTGACGGCAATGGTGACCAGCACGATGGCGCCGGGCTGCAGATCGAGGGCTGCAAGGTCATCGGCATCGGCGTGGCGCGCCGACAGCACGGTCGAATGCCTGAGATAATCGTTGATGCCGAAACGCTTCAGCGAGGCGGTGATCGATCCCGTTTCCGCCATTGCCGTCTCTATACCCGCGAAGCGTTTGGCGTCGAACCAGGTCGTGGCGCGCGACACCGCATGACCGTCGGCCTCGCCGCGCGTCTCCAGGCGGATGACGGCCGCGCCCCTGGCGATGTCCAGCGCCTCGGCGACGCGCCGGCTGGCCGGCTCCGTCGATGACGACAGGAGCGCGATATGCCGCTCGCTCGTCTGCCCTTGCAGCCCGGTCGAGAAGCGCGTGCGCGCCCCGATCGGATAGGACAGCCGTTTGCGCGACATCACGAAGGTGCCGCGTCCCTGCTCGGCCTTCAGCACGCCTTCCTGTGTCAGCGCGGCGATGGCGCTGCGCACCGTGTGGCGGTTGACGCCGTAGCGCTCGGCCAGCGCGATTTCGGGCGGCAGCGCCGCGTTCTCCGCGAAATCGCCATTCGCAATCGCCTGCAGGATCCGGTCGGCGATCTGCCGCCACAGCGACACGCCGTTGCGTCTTTCGATGCTGCTTGCCAGTCCAACCATTCGTCGCCCCATTTCTTCGCCAGCCGGGCAATTTTCCGCGCCTGTCATGCACCCGTCATGGACTCCCGCTACGAGGGAGGTATAATTTGTATAGTTGTCTATATCAATAGACAAATTTTCGGTGCAAGGAGCGATGCCATGCGAGGACAGGAAGCGCGCGAGCAGGCCGGGCGGAAAGCCTTGATCGCGACGCTGGCGCATGCCGAAGCCGATGAGATCGCCCGCCTGTGGAACGAGTCGGGCCTGCCTTCCGAGGCCGAGCTTTTGCGCGGACCCGAAACCGGATTGGTGACGGTGCGCGGACGGATCGGCGGCGGCGGCGCGCCCTTCAATGTCGGCGAGGCGACCGTCACCCGCGCCACGGTGCGGCTGCCTTCCGGCCAGGTCGGCCATTCCTATGCGCTCGGCCGCGACAAGCAAAAGGCCCGGCTCGCGGCCATCGCCGACGCGCTCTGGCAGGACCCGGCGCAGCGCGAAGCGGTCGAGACGAAGCTCGCCGCGCCCTTGCGCGCTGCGCTTGCTGCGGCGCGCGAGACAAAGCGTGTCGAAACGGCGGCCACGAAAGTGGATTTCTTCACCATGGTGCGCGGAGAGGACTGATGGATATCGCCACGCAATCGATCGACGGCGGCTTCGCCGAGCCGGTCTTCAATGCCCAGGCGGTGTTCCGCGCCATCATGAACGCGATGGCCCGCCCCGGCACCGTCCAACCGCTACCGCAGCTCGCCCGCCCGCCGGCGCCGTTGTCGGCGACGGCCGGCGCCGTGGCGCTCTCGCTCTGCGACAACGACACGCCGGTCTGGCTTGATCCGCCGCTGCAGGCCGAAGCCCCGGTCAAGGCCTGGCTCGGCTTCCACACCGGCGCGCCCTTGGCAAACACGCCCGCCGACGCGCATTTCGCCCTGATCGCCAATCCGAAAGAGATGGCGGCGCTCGATGGTTTTGCGCAAGGCACGCAAGAATATCCCGACCGCTCGACGACGCTGATCCTCCTGGTCAGCGACCTTGTCTCGGGCCCGTCGCTGCTGCTCGAAGGCCCCGGCATCGAAAAGACGTCGATGATCGCGCCTCCCGGCATGCCGCGCCATTTCGTCGAGCAGTGGAAGCAGAACAATCAGCGTTTCCCGCGCGGCGTCGACCTCATCCTGGCGGCACCCGGCAGCCTCGCCTGCCTGCCGCGCACCACCCGCATCAAGACGATGGAGGCATGACATGTATGTCGCGGTGAAAGGCGGCGAAACCGCCATTGCCAACGCGCACCGCCTGCTTGCCGATCGCCGCCGCGGCGACCGCTCGGTGCCGGCGCTGCGCCTCGATCAGATCGTCGAGCAACTGGCGCTCGGCGTCGACCGGGTGATGAGCGAAGGCTCCCTTTATGATCGCGAGCTTGCGGCACTGGCCGTCGTCCAGGCGCGCGGCGACATGATCGAGGCGATCTTCCTGGTGCGCGCCTACCGCACCACGCTGCCGCGCTTCGGCTACACCAATCCGGTCGACACCGGCGCCATGCAGGTCGAGCGTCGTATCTCGGCCACGTATAAGGACCTGCCGGGCGGCCAGGTGCTCGGCCCAACCTTCGACTACACGCACCGCCTGCTCGATCCCGAGCTTGCCGCCTGCGCCGAGGTCGAGATGCCCGCGCAGCGTCCGGTCGAACCGGAGGCCATGCCGCGCGTTTCGGCGATCCTCGCCCATGAAGGCCTGATCGAAGCCGACGGCGAGATGCCGCTTGACCATGTGCCCGGCGACATCACGCGCGAGCCGCTGCAATTCCCGATGGCGCGCGACATCCGCCTGCAGGCGCTGTCGCGCGGCGACGAAGGCTTTCTCCTGGCGCTCGGCTATTCGACGCAGCGCGGCTACGCCCGCAACCATCCCTTCGTCGGCGAGATACGCATCGGCGAGGTCGAGCTGGAGCTCGACGTGCCGGAGCTGCCCTTCGCCGTGCCGCTCGGCTCGATCCGCGTCACCGAATGTCAGATGGTCAATCAGTTCAAGGGCTCGGCCAAGGCGCCGCCGCAGTTCACCCGGGGCTATGGCCTGGTCTTCGGTCAGAGCGAGCGCAAGGCGATGGCGATGGCGCTGTGCGACCGGGCGCTACGCGCGAGCGAGCTTGGCGAGGATGTCGTTGCCGCCGCGCAGGACGAGGAATTCGTCATCTCGCATTCCGACAATGTCCAGGCGACCGGCTTCGTCGAGCATCTGAAGCTGCCGCACTATGTCGACTTCCAGGCCGAGCTCGGCCTGGTCCGCCGCATGCGTGCCGAATATGAGGCGCGGCAAAACGAGGACAAGGCTGAAGACAAGAGGGAGGCCGCGGAATGACCGCGCAACCGACAGGGATCGCCACCTACAACTTCGCCTATCTCGATGACCAGACCAAAAGGATGATCCGCCGGGCGATCCTGAAGGGCATCGCCATTCCCGGCTACCAGGTGCCCTTCGCCTCGCGCGAGATGCCGATGCCATATGGCTGGGGCACCGGCGGCGTCCAGGTCACCGCCTCGATCATCGGTCCGGATGATGTGCTGAAAGTGATCGACCAGGGCGCCGACGACACCACCAACGCCGTCTCGATCCGCGCCTTCTTCAAGAAGGTCGCCAAGGTCGCCGTCACAACCGAGACCGCGAAGGCGACGATCATCCAGAGCCGCCACCGCATTCCCGAGCATCCGCTGACCGCGGCCCAGGTGCTGGTCTTCCAGGTGCCGATCCCCGAGCCGCTGCGCTTCCTCGAGCCGCGCGAGACCGAGACGCGCAAAATGCATGCGCTGGAGGAATACGGCCTCATGCATGTGAAGCTCTATGAGGACATCGCCAGGCACGGCCGCATCGCCACCACCTACGCCTATCCCGTCAAGGTCGAGGGCCGTTACGTGATGGATCCCTCGCCGACGCCGAAATTCGACAATCCGAAGATGCACTGCTCGCCGGCCTTGCAGCTGTTCGGCGCCGGTCGCGAGAAGCGCATCTACGCGGTGCCGCCCTTCACCGACGTCGTCAGCCTCGACTTCGAGGACCATCCCTTCGAGGTGCAGACCTTCGACCAGCCCTGCGCGCTCTGCGGCGCTGAGAATGTCTATCTCGACGAGGTCATTCTCGACGACCATGGCGGCCACATGTTCGTCTGCTCGGACACCGACCACTGCGAGAAGCGGCGCGGCGATTCTACCTCCCCCTCGTGGGGAGGTCGCGCCGAAGGCGCGGGTGGGAGTGGCCTGGCGACAACCCCTGCAACCTCCACCCCGGCGCTGCGCGCCGACCCTCCCCACGAGGGGGAGGGTAAGGAGGCCGAATGACCGACGAACCGCTGCTGCGCGTTTCAGCGCTGTCCAAATTCTACGGCTCGCGGGTCGGCTGCGAGAACGTCACCTTCGACCTGTGGCCAGGCGAGGTGCTGGCGGTGGTTGGCGAGTCCGGCTCCGGCAAGACGACGCTGCTCAACTGCCTGTCGACCCGCCTGCTGCCTTCCTCCGGCACCGCGAGCTACCGCATGCGCGACGGCCAATGGCGCGAGCTCTATCGCATGAGCGAGGCCGAGCGCCGCTTCCTGATGCGCACCGACTGGGGCTTCGTCCACCAGAACCCGGCCGACGGCCTGCGCATGACCGTGTCGGCCGGCGCCAATGTCGGCGAACGGCTGATGGCGGTCGGCGACCGCCACTACGGCAGGATCCGCGCCACCGCCGTCGACTGGCTGTCACGCGTCGAGATCGACGAGGACCGTATCGACGACGAGCCCCGCGCCTTTTCCGGCGGCATGCGCCAGCGCCTGCAGATCGCCCGCAATCTGGTCACCGGCCCGCGGCTCGTCTTCATGGACGAGCCGACCGGCGGCCTCGACGTCTCGGTGCAGGCGCGCCTGCTCGATCTCCTGCGCGGGCTGGTCACCGATCTCGGCCTGGCCGCGATCGTCGTCACCCACGACCTCGCCGTAGCGCGGCTCCTGTCGCAGCGCATGATGGTGATGAAGGACGGCCGCGTCGTCGAAAGCGGCCTCACCGACCGCGTGCTCGACGATCCGCGCGCGCCTTATACGCAGTTGCTCGTTTCTTCGATCTTGCAGGTGTGACGATGGCCACTCCTCTCGTTGTTTCCGATGTCGCCAAAAGCTTCACCATGCATCTGCGTGACGGCGTCACGCTGCCGGTGGTGACGGGCGTCTCCTTCTCGATCCGCGCCGGCGAATGCGCCGTGCTCGGCGGGCCGTCAGGTGCGGGAAAAAGCTCGATCCTGAAGATGCTCTATGGCAACTATGCCGTCGATGAAGGTCAGATCATTGTCCAGCATGGCGGCGGATTGATCGACCTCGCCTCCGCCAGCCCGCGCACCGTGCTTTCCGTGCGCCGCCACACCATCGGCTATGTCAGCCAGTTCCTGCGCACCGTGCCGCGCGTTTCCGCGCTCGATGTCGTCGCCGAGCCGCTGGTCGAGCGCGGCGAGGATCGCGAAGGTGCGCGGGAAAAAGCACGCTCCTTGCTTGCGCAGCTCAACTTGCCCGAAAAGCTCTGGGCGCTGCCGCCCGCGACCTTCTCGGGCGGCGAGCAGCAGCGCGTCAACATCGCGCGCGGCTTCATAACCGAGCATCCGATCCTGCTGCTCGACGAGCCGACCGCCTCGCTCGACGCAAAGAACCGCGATGTCGTGGTCGAGCTCATCGCCGCCAAGAAGGCGGCGGGCGTCGCCCTGCTCGGCATCTTCCACGACCTCGACGTGCGTGAGGCTGTCGCCGACCGCGTCATCGACGTCAGCGCCTTCGCCGCCGGAAAGATTGCCGCATGAAGAAGCTTTCGGAGGCGCCGCTGATCCATCCGACGGCGCAGGTCGAAAACTCGACGCTCGGCCGCTGGACCGAGATCGCCGAGCGCTGCCGCGTCGCCGAATGCGAGCTCGGCGACTATTCCTACATGATGCAGGACTGCGCCGTGTGGTGCGCGACTATTCGAAAGTTCTCCAACATCGCGGCAAGCGTGCGCATCAACGCCACCAACCATCCGACCTGGCGGCCGACGCTGCATCACTTCACCTACCGCGCCTCCGACTATTGGGACGACGCCGAGCATGAAAGCGAGTTCTTCGCCGAGCGCCGCGCCAAACGTGTCACCATCGGCCACGACACCTGGCTCGGCCATGGCTCGACCATCCTGCCCGGCGTCACCGTCGGCGACGGCGCGGCGGTCGGCGCGGGCGCCGTGGTGTCGAAGGATGTCGCACCCTACACAATCGTCGGCGGCGTGCCGGCGAAGCCGATCCGCGAGCGCTTCGACCGCCGCACCGCCGAGCGCTACCAGGCTTTAGCCTGGTGGGACTGGGACCATGCAAGGCTGCGCGCCGCGCTCGGCGATTTCCGCGAGCTTTCGGCGGAGGCGTTCCTGGAGAAGCATGGCGGTTAGGCGCGGTGAATGGTGAATGGTGAACAGTGAATGGCAACGAAGCCCTCCTTTCTCACCATTCACCATTCACACCGTTGACACATGACTCGGACAGGACGCCATCTCCCCAAGGAGACCGCGATGCTCGCCACAGTCAGACCCTCGCTTGCCGGATTTTTCGAAGGCACCAACCCGGCGCCGCCCACACATCTCGGCACCCGTTATGACGCGTCGGGCAACTTCCTCCTCGAACCCGGCAACACGGTCGTCAGCCATCTGGTCAAGGGCTCGGCTTCCGAAGCGGCGATCATCGAGGTGCGCGAGCGCATGCTGGCGATGCCGGACGCCGATCGCCTCGCCTTCACGCCGATCTCCAGCCTGCACATGACGCTCTTCCAGGGCATCATCGAATATCGCCGCCGCCTCCCCTACTGGCCTTCGGACGTGCCGCTCGACACCGGCATCGACGCCATGACCCGCCTCCATCTGCAGCGTCTGGAGGGTTTTGAGGCCTGCCCTCCGTTTCGTATCAAGACCATCGGCGTCACGCCAAACGGCCTGACCGTCGCCGGTGCGACGGAACAGGACCGTGCTGCCCTCAAGGCATGGCGCGACGCCCTGTCGGTGCCGTTCGGCTACCGCCATCCGGACCACGACGCTTATGTCTTCCACATCACCTTCGCCTATCAGATCCGCCGTCTCGCCGACGAGCGAGCCGCGGCCTGGCAGGATCTGTTCGACGACTGCCTGTCGTTCCTCGAACGCGAGGCTCCTGTGATCGAGCTCAAGCCTCCGGCCTTCTGCAGCTTCAAGGACATGAAACATTTCGAGGAATTGCTGGTGCTTGGTTGAACTCCAAGCCTGTGGGACGTAACAAAACTGACATCAATCCGACACCCCAGCTTCATCGGCCTGCGCTAGCGAAGGTTAACAGACCTGCAAGAGCGCGACGGACTGGAGTTTTGGTATGTCAGCATCATCGGCCACGCTTGAGATCCGCGGCGTAACCCGACGATTTGGCAAGAACACCGCCGTCAGCGACATCAACATCTCGATCCCGCGCGGCCAGATGGTTGGCATCATCGGCCGCTCCGGCGCCGGCAAGTCGACATTGCTGCGCATGATCAATCGTCTCATCGATCCGAGCCAAGGGTCGATTTTTTTTGACGGCGCCGAGGTCTCCAGCCTGCAGGGCTCGCCGCTGCGGCGCTGGCAGCGCGACTGCGCCATGATCTTCCAGCAATTCAACCTCGTGCCACGCCTCGACGTGCTGACCAACGTGCTGCTCGGCCGCCTCAATCATCGTTCGACGATTTCCAATCTGCTCGGCATGTTCACGCGCACCGAGTGCGCCGAGGCCGTGGCCGCGCTCGAGCGCCTTGACATTGCCCGAACCGCGCTGCAGCCGGCCGGCACGCTGTCCGGCGGCCAGCAGCAGCGCGTGGCCATCGCCCGCGCCATGATGCAGCAGCCGAAAGTGCTTCTGGCCGACGAGCCGATCGCCTCGCTCGACCCGCTCAACGCCAAGGTGGTGATGGATTCGCTGCGCGACATCAATCTGCGCGAAGGCATCACCGTCGTCACCAACCTGCACACGCTGGATACCGCGCGCGCCTATTGCACCCGCATCATCGGCATGGCGGCCGGCAAGGTCGTCTTCGACGGCGCTCCGGAAGACCTCGACCGCGATGCCGTGCGCACCGTCTACGGCGCCGATGCCAGCGGCGCCGAGATCTCGGAGGCCATCACGTCGACCAGCGTGACCATCAAGCCGAAGGTCATCGCATCCGCCGGACCGCTCGAACCAGCCTTTCCTGGCTACTGACTCCGCCGCCCGACCCAGCGGGTCCGGGCAAATCGTGGATGTCAGCCGAGCAACCCGGATCGCCCGCCAGCGTCAAAGGCAAGACTTGAAAAATCAGAACGCCGCCGGCGCGCAGCCGGAACAACAGGAGAGAGATCGAAATGTTCAGGAAGATGGTTTTTGGGGCGGTTTCGCTGCTCGCCATGGCGGCAAGCACCGCGCACGCCGCTGACATCAAGGAATTCCGCGTCGGCATCCTCGGCGGCGAGAACGAGACCGACCGTCTGCGCAACTACCAGTGCCTCGCCGATCACCTGAAGTCGGAATTCGGCTTCGAAAAGGTGTCGCTGTTCCCGGCCGCCGACTATGACGGCGTCATCCAGGGCCTGCTCGGCGGCACGCTCGACTTCGCCGAGCTCGGCGCTTCCGGCTATGCCAGCGTCTATCTCAAGGATCCGAAGGCGGTCACGCCGATCCTCACCACCAAGCAGACCGACGGTTCGACCGGCTACTACTCGATCGGCCTTGCGCTGAAGACCTCGGGGATCACCGACATCAAGTCGGCCAAGGGCAAGAAGCTCGGCTATGCCGATCCGGACTCGACCTCGGGCTACCTGATCCCGCTGACCCAGATTCCGAAGGACACCGGCGCTTCGAACGAGACCTACTTCGCGTCGACCCAGTTCAACGGCGGCCACGAGAACAACGTGCTGGCCGTACGCGACGGCAAGGTCGACGTGGCGGTGGATGATTCCTCCGGCATCGGCGACTTCAAGAACGGCTACACCTCCGGCACCTTCCACAAGGAAGTCGCCAAGGGCGCCGTCGACCCGAACGACTTCGTCGAAGTGTGGCGCTCAGGCCTGATCCCGAACGGCCCGCTGGTCGTGCGCACCGCGCTCGGCGACGACATGACCGCCAAGCTCACCGCTTTCTTCACCGCGCTACCGGCCAAGGACAAGGCCTGCTTCGAAGGCGTCGAGGGTGGCGATTTCACCGGCTACGTCCCGGTGAAGCCTGACTTCTACAGCGTCATCGTCGAAGCCCGCAAAGCTGCTATAGGCGGTTAAACGCATCAGGAAAAAGGGCGGCGCCCGAAACGCCGCCCTTTTTGCATGTCCCGATCATGACATCAGCGACACTCCATTCCGACGCCACCCGCCGGCAGGCCGATGCCTGGCGGCGCCAGACCTCGCTGCGCCGCTTCTACACCGCGCTGGGCGTCGCCCTGCTGCTTGTCGCCATGTGCGCGACCATGTGGTTCGCCGACGAGGCCAATGCCGGGCATTTCTTCGACCGGCTGCCGCACATCCTCGATTTTCTGAGCTGGCTGGTCCCGAAGGACTGGAACGATGTCTGGCGCGCCCTGTTCGACATCGCCTCGCCCAACGACAAGGGCACGCAGGAGTTCAACTTCCCGCTCGGCCGCGTCTATGTCTGGGGCGGCTTCTACATCCCCGAATATTTCGAGCTGATGCTGACCACGGTGAACGTGGCGCTGGTCTCGACCTTCATCGGCTTCGTCTTCGCCGTTCCCTTCTCCTTCATCGCCGCGCGCAACCTGACGCCGAGCCCGGTCCTGCGGCTCATCGTCAAGCGCTTCATGGAATTGCTGCGCGCCTTCCCCGAAATCGTCATTGCCGGCCTGTTCGCAGCCATCGTCTCGATCGGCCCGGTCGCCGCCATCATCGCCATCGGCCTGCATTCGATCGGCGCGCTGGGCAAGCTGTTCTACGAGATCAACGAGAACATCGACATGCGCGCGGAAGAGGGCCTGCGTGCTGTCGGCGCCAACTGGTTCGAGCGCGTGCGCTTTGCCGACCTGCCGCAGGTGTTGCCCAATTTCATGTCCTACACGCTGCTCAGGATCGAGATCAACGTGCGCATCTCGACCATCATGGGCGCGGTCGGCGGCGGCGGCATCGGCGAGGAGCTGAAGCTTTCCATTTCACGCGGCTTCGGCGCCAAGACGCTGGCGCTGGTGCTCTTGCTCTTCGTCACCATCTTCCTGGTCGACCAGTTCTCCGCCTGGCTGCGCCGCAAGCTCGTCGGTGAGCAGGCCTTCCTGATGAGCGCTTGAAATGGCCGCCATGACCGCCTCCGAACTGAGCGCCATCGAAGGCCGCCATCCGCAGATATTCCAGCGGCCGGCCTATAAGCGTTTCTGGCCGCTGCTGCTGATCGCCGGCACCGTGCTCTATCTCGCCTATGCCTTGTGGTTCTTCAGCCTGCCGCAGGTGCTGCGCGAATCGCATTGGGAGCGCCTGCCGCTCTTCCTGTCGCAATGGATCAGCTACGACCTGCAGCCGGAATTCCGGCTCGACCAGCCCGAGATCACGCCGAAATATCCGCGCTTCTCGGCGCTCGGCGAGCATCCTGATCCCGACTGGGTGATCAAGAATCCGGACGGCACCTTCACCGTCCTGATCGACGGCCGGGACAAGTCCGTCACCTTCGACAAGATCAGGGCAACGATCGTCGCCAACGGCCAGACGGTGCCGGTGTCGCTCACCGGCAGCAAGCCGGTGGTTACAGGTCCGGTGCCCGACTGGGTGACCGTCCACGACGACGAGGTCGTCGCCAAGATGGGCTTTGTCGGCGAGGTGCGCGTCACCGTCGATCGCGTCAAGGTGCGCAAGCGCTTCCTCGGCTGGGCCAATTTCGTCTTCGACACCCGCTCGCCCTTCTTCGGCAAATCGGCCGGCGAGGTCATCTCGCTCATCGCCTCCGGGCCAGAGCTCAAGCCAGGCACCTCGAACCTCGCTTTGGCCGCCGACAACATCTGGAACAACGCGCAGTGGCAGCATAGCGATGTGTGGACGAAACTCCTGCAGACCATCGTCATGGCGTTTCTGGGCACGCTGCTCGGCGGCATCGTCGCCTTCCCGCTCGCCTTCTTCGCCGCCCGCAACATCACGCCGAGCGGGTTGCTCAGCCAGGTGCTGAAGCGCTTCTTCGATTTCATGCGCTCGGTCGACATGCTGATCTGGGCGCTGTTCTTCACCCGCGCTTTCGGCCCCGGGCCGCTGGCCGGCAGCGCCGCGATCTTCTTCACCGAAATCGGTACGCTCGGCAAAACCTATTCCGAGGCGCTGGAGAACATCGACGACAAGCCGCGCGAGGGCGTGCTTTCGACCGGCGCCAACGGCTTGCTGGTGCAGCGCTACGGCGTGCTGCCGGAAGTGGTGCCGGTCTTCATCAGCCAGACGCTCTACCAGTGGGAATCCAACACCCGCGGCGCCACCATCATCGGCGCCGTCGGCGCCGGCGGCATCGGCCTGAAGCTCTGGGAAGCGATGCGCACCAATTCCAACTGGGCCAACGTCTTCTACATGGTTCTGCTGACGCTGCTCGTCGTCTTCATCTTCGACAACATCTCGAACTTCCTGCGCCGAAGGCTGAGCCGCACGCTGCACGATTACAACCGGCTGCATGCAACATCCTAAGGGAGTCGCTTCCCGATATCCTGCTGAGCCCGATCCTGCGCGTTCACCGCTTTCCGCATTCGCTGAGCCTCGAGTAATTGCTAGGCGTGATAGGAGTTTGCCTCCACTAGCCTAGCGTCAAGGGGGTACGTTGATTATGCTTTCGTCGGATTCGACGAGGCCACGCTCACATGAATTTGTTCGAAGAACTTTTCAATATTTCAAAGAAACTCGCTGACGCGGCCAGTCCGGGCCATGACGATGAAGTGACAAAGCCGCTTGACCTTCTTTCTGAGGCAGCCAGTGAGGTAGGACGTTCCTTTTCGGGATCGTGGCTAGGCTATCAGTCGCGAGTGTACTACAAAGATCTGCAACCTCCGCCGCCGGGTGCAAATTTCAGCCAAGAATGGGGCCTCAAACGATTTCATTCAGGTAGCACTCTAGGCTCAAGAGGAGAGTGGCAACAATTCGATGCGGAGGACGTAAAGGGTAGAATCCGCAGTATGGCCGGAGTCCTCGATTTAAGCCCGTTTCATGAACTTGCCAAAATAGCGTCAACGACATTTGACAGCGCCAAGTCTGAAATACTCTCGATATTGGAAACGGAAACCGGCGACGACGATCGGTTCGTCGACGCGCAGAAGCACCTTTTGGAAAAGTTGGAGCCTCTCTCACCGCCGGAAATCCAGCAGTTTTGGTCACCAAAGGGACAAATTGTGACCCGCGACATGATCGCAGCTGGGCAAGGCAACCAAGCTCCGCCTCACATTCAGATTGCGTCGGAGATAAAATCGATACGCAATTCCTTCGATATCTGCAACACGGGCTCAAAAATAGCTGCTAGGTTGGCATCACATCTTGAACGCAAAAGCAAACGAACAGCTGAGGTTGCACGGTTGGGAACAAATGTATTTATCGGTCACGGACGATCTCTTCTCTGGAGGGAGTTGAAAGATTTTGTGCACGATCGACTGAAACTTCCTTGGGATGAATTTAATCGCGTTCCCGTGGCAGGTATCACAAATATCGCGCGCTTAGCTGAAATGCTTGACGCAGCTGCTATTGCTTTCTTGGTTCTAACTGCCGAGGATGAAATGGCGGATGGGGCGATGCAAGCCAGAATGAACGTCGTCCATGAGGCAGGATTATTTCAAGGACGGCTTGGATTCACAAAGGCAATTTTACTCCTTGAGGAAGGATGCGCTGAGTTCAGTAATGTTCAAGGACTTGGCCAGATTAGATTCCCAAAGGGTAAGATCTCCGCCTCTTTCGAAGAAATTCGTAGAGTAGTAGAAAGAGAAGGGTTGCTCACCTAGATACTTCGCCAGGGACCCGACGCGTGAGGTTTGCCTTCTTCCACCCCTCCCTGATGTGCCGATATCCCTCGCGATAAACCGCCTCCGGGCTCTCCGCGAAATCCCGCCACACCTTCGTCGCCGCCGCCAAATCCTTCAGTGAGCGTCCGAAGGATTCGATCGTCAGCCAGTCGTCGTAACCGCTCTTTCGGATGGCGGAAAAAGTCTCCTTCCACGGGATATTGCCGCGCCCCGGCACGCCGCGGTCGTTCTCCGAAATATGGATATGGACGACATTGCGGCGATGCTTCGTATAGGCGCCGATCGGGTCGGCCTCCTCGATATTGGCATGAAACGTGTCGTACATCGCCTTGATATGCGGCCGGTCGATCGCGTCGACATGTTCCGACAGGTCGGCCATGGTGTTGACGAGATAGCATTCGAAGCGGTTGAGCGCTTCCAACCCAATGGTCACGCCTCTCTTGCCGGCATGGTCGCCGATCGCGCGTTGCGAGGCGACCGAGCGCTTCTTTTCGGCGGTAGTCGGCCCGCTGCCGGAAAAGGCGCCGAGTGTCGAATGCAGCGGCCCGCTGAGGGTATCCGCGCCCAGGGCCGCGCTGCAGTCGATCGCCCATTTCATATAGTCGATGCCGGCCTTGCGGGTCGCCGCATCCGGCGAGATCAGGTTCATCGCCGGATCGCCCATGGCCGAGACCGCGGTACGCTCCAGCCCGATGCGGTCGAGCATCTCGCCCAACTTCTTGTAGTCGTCGGGCGCGCCCGCGAAGACCGGTATCTCGACGCCGTGGAAACCGGTCGCCTTGATGTCCTTCAGCAGCGCCTCGTGCTTCTTCGAGACGCTGGTGGTCCACAAGAACATGCACATGCCGATTTTCATCGACATCCCCCTCCCCAACTTGCGGCCAGCCATTTGCGTTGGCGGGCCACACTCCCCCTCATCCGGCCGCTCCGCGGCCACCTTCTCCCCGAGGGGAGAAGAGGTCGGCGCCGGCGTTGCTTGTCTCCTCTCCCCCTTGGGGAGAGGTCGGATTGCCCCGAATTGCTCTTCGCAATTCGGCTGGCAATCCGGGGGACTCGCTTGGACGACGCAGCTGTCCCTACAGCTTCGTCCAGGCCCCGTTTTTCTTCGACGACTTCACGCAGGCCTCGATGAAGGCCATGCCTTCGACGCCGTCGGCGACAGTCGGGAAGACCACATCCTTAGCCGGCTTGCCGCCTTTCCGGCGCGCCGCCCGGATGGCGCGGGCCGCTTCCTGGTAGATGTTGGCAAAACCTTCGAGATAGCCCTCCGGATGACCAGACGGCACGCGGCTGACGCGCGCCGCCACGGGCATTGCTCCAGCGCCGGCACGCGTCAAAAGCTGCTTCGGCTGGCCGAACGGCGTGTACCAGAGATAGTTCGGGTCTGCCTGCACCCATTCCAGCCCGCCCTTGGTGCCGTAGATGCGCAGCTTCAGCCCGTTCTCGTGGCCGGGCGCCACCTGGCTTGCCCAGATCATGCCCTTGGCCGGATGCTTGTTGCCGACCGGCTTGAAGCGCAGCATCACGTTGACATTATCGTCGAGCTGGCGCCCCGGCACGAAGGCGTCGAGATCGGCTGACAGCGTATCGAGCTCAAGTCCCGAGACGAAGCGAGCCAGGTTATAGGCATGCGTGCCGATGTCGCCGAGCGCGCCGCCGGCGCCGGCCTGCTTGGGGTCGGAGCGCCAGGAGGCCTGCTTCTGGCCGGTGGCGGCAAGGTCCTCGGTCAGCCAGTCCTGCGGATATTCCGACTGCACGATGCGGATATCGCCGAGCATGCCCTTGGCCACCATCTCGCGTGCCTGCCGGATCATCGGATAGGCGGTGTAGTTGTGGGTCAGCACGAACACCTTGCCGGTCTTTTCGACCAGGTCGGCGAGCTTTTTCGCCTCGGCCAGCGAGGTCGCCAGCGGCTTGTCGCAGATGACATGGATGCCTGCCTCGAGGAAGGCTTTCGCCGCCGGCACATGGACGTTGTTTGGCGTCACGATCGCCACCGCCTCGATGCCGTCCGGACGCTTGGCTTCGGCCTTGGCCATCTCGGCATAGGAGCTGTAGCCGCGCTCCGGATCGAGCCCGAGTTCGGCGGCCGACGCCTTGGCCTTCGCCGGATCCGACGATAGCGCGCCGGCCACCAGCACGAAATCATTGTCCATGCGCGCCGCGATGCGATGCACCGCGCCGATGAAGGCGCCCTGCCCGCCGCCAACCATGCCATAGCGGATGGGGCCGCCTCCCGCTTCCGACTTCGATGCGCCGACCATTTTTGTCCCTCCTGTCTGAGATACCCCTTCCCCTCCCTGAGGGGAGGGTGGCCCGCAGGGCCGGGTGGGGTCGGTAGGTGCCGAGCTCTACGCCCGGCGACCCCTCCCCGATCCGCTGCGCCGATCGACCCTCCCTTCAAGGGGGAGGGAAGGCAAGCGTCAAATCCCCATCATCGCGCGCAGCAGCTTCTTGTCAGTCGTGCCGGCGGCGAAATCATCGAAGGCTTTCTCGGTTACCCGGATGATGTGATGCTGGATGAAAGGCGCGCCTTCGGCCGCTCCGTCCTCGGGATGCTTCAGGCAGCACTCCCATTCCAGCACCGCCCATGAATCGTAATTATATTGGGTGAGCTTGGAGAAGATGCCGCCGAAATCCACCTGGCCGTCGCCAAGCGAGCGGAAGCGGCCTGCCCGGTTCACCCAGCCCTGGTAGCCGGAATAGACGCCCTGCCGCCCGGTCGGGTTGAACTCGGCGTCCTTGACGTGGAACGCCTTGATCCGCTCGTGATAGATGTCGATGAATTCCAGATAGTCGAGTTGCTGCAAGAGGAAGTGCGACGGGTCGTAGTTGATGTTGCAGCGCTTATGGCCTCCGACCGCGTCGAGGAACATTTCGAAGGTCGCGCCGTCGAACACGTCCTCTGAGGGATGGATCTCGTAGCCGACATCGACGCCATTGTCCTCATAGACATCGAGGATCGGCTTCCAGCGTTTGCCGAGCTCACCGAAGGCTTCCTCGATCAATCCGGCCGGCCTCTGCGGGAAGGGATAGAGATAAGGGAAAGCCAGCGAGCCGGTGAACGAGACCGAGGCCTTCAGCCCGAGATTGCGCGATGCCTTGGCGCCGAACTCCATCTGTTCGACAGCCCATTTCTGCCGCGCCTTCGGGTTGTTGTGCACCTCGGCCGGCGCGAAGCCATCCATCTGCGCGTCATACGCGGGATGCACCGCCACTAGTTGGCCCTGCAGATGC
Source organism: Mesorhizobium sp. CA14 (assembly GCF_020165195.1). Lineage (GTDB taxonomy): Bacteria > Pseudomonadota > Alphaproteobacteria > Rhizobiales > Rhizobiaceae > Mesorhizobium. Next base: position 137,320 of record NZ_JAIUHR010000013.1, read on the forward strand.
GTCGACAATTCGGTGATCTCGATGCCGGCGTCGGCGCAGATGCCTTTCACCTCGTCGCAATAGGCCTTCGACGACGCCGCTTTCTTGAGGTCGAACAGGCGCGCGTCCCAGGTCGGGATCTGCACGCCCTTGTAGCCCAGCCCTGCCGCCCATTTGGTGATCGAAGCCAGTGAATTGAACGGCGCGGCGTCGCCCGCGAACTGCGCCAGAAACAGGCCGGGACCCTTCATCGTCATGGGCATCGGCATCCTCCCTCGTTTGTTTTCGCGACCAAGCATAGCGCCGATTGAAGTGAGGGCCAGCCTGTTTGGTCAATCCTGTCGGCGTCCATGCGTTGCGCCATTCTGGTATTACCAAATCCCGGAATTCGGTCAAGCGGCCGAAAACCGCTAATGCGAGGCGAACTTCCAAACAGACAAGCGAAATAAGCTCATAAAATCAGATTATTGCTTGGTCGATAGAGCTTCAGCCGCCCACTTCTTGCTGCGCATTAAAATTTGCTGTAGAGGTCATGGCAGGCCCAATTGGTCGAACCAGTTTGGAGGAAAATGCTGGCAACGCCTTGGGGAGGAAATCATGCGGCCACCTCTGCCGGAGGCGCCGCGGCAAAATGTGACAGGCGAATTCTGGGAAGGATAGACCATGCATCTTTCGACGCACAATTGGATGCGGGCGGAGCCGCTGGAGGTGACGCTCAAGCGCATCAAGAAATTCGGCTACGAATCGATCGAGATTTCCGGCGAGCCTGAGCAGTACAAGACCAAGGAGACGCGCGCGCTCCTGAAGGAGCACGGCATTCGCTGCTGGGGTTCGGTGACGCTGATGCTCGGCGAACGCAACCTCGCCGCCAAGGACCAGGGCCAGCGCGAGCGGTCCGTCCAATACGTCAAGGACGTGCTCACCATGGTGAGCGAGCTTGACGGCGAGATCATCACGCTTGTGCCCGCGACAGTCGGCAAGGTCGTGCCGGACGGCACCGAGGCGGAGGAATGGGGCTGGGTGGTCGACGCCACGCGCGAATGCTTCACCCACGCCAAGAAGGTCGGCGTCAGGATCGCCGTCGAGCCGCTCAACCGCTTCGAGACCTATCTCTTCAACCGCGGCGCGCAGGCGCTGGCGCTCGCCGATGCGGTGAGCCCCGAGTGCGGCGTCTGCCTCGACGCCTATCACATCCACATGGAGGAATTTAACGTCTATGACGCGATCCGTCAGGTCGGAAAGCGCCTGTTCGATTTCCATGTCGCCGACAACAACCGCTTCGCCGCCGGTCTTGGCCAGATCGACTGGCCGAAGATCGTGCGCACGCTGAAGGAAGTCGGCTATGACGGCGCGCTGACCAACGAGTTCGTTGCGCCCGTCGACCGCACGCCGGCGGCGCCCTATCCGGAGATGGTCGAGCGCAATCCGGTCGACATCTCGCCCGAGCAGCTCAAATTCATCCAGGACCACGGCTCCAGCGTGCTCACGGAAAAATTCTACACCGACCAGATGCGCATCACCGCGGAAACGCTGCTGCCGCTGATCAAGTAGGCCTCCGATTGAAACCTGTCCCTTCCACCGGTGGGCGGAGGGGCCGAAGGGACAAAATGCGCATCAAAAGCGTCCAGGCCTGGTGGGTTCGTATCCCGATCGAAGTCGCGAAGCAGCATCGCAGCGACTTCGGTCAGGTGACGACGTTCGACGCCGCTATTCTGCGCATCGACACCGACGACGGCCTTGTCGGTTGGGGCGAGGGCAAGAACGCCGCCGGCAGCGCCGGCAGCTATGGCGCGCTCGTCCATATGCTCAACCATGAGATCGGCCCGCAGCTCATCGGCCGCGACCCGGCCGACATCGGCATCATCTGGGAAATGCTCTATAACGGCGTGCGGCATGAGACGGCCGCACATGCCGGCCATGCCATGCCGCAGCTGGCGCGGCGCGGCATGAGCGTGGCGGCGATCAGTGCGGTCGACATCGCGCTCTGGGACATCCTCGGCAAGTCGCTCGGACAGCCGGTGTGGCGGCTGCTCGGCGGCCGCAAGGTCGAGCGCATGCAGGCCTATGCCTCGGGCGGCTGGGCCGCGGCCGATGCGATCGGCGAGCAGTTGAAATCATACATCGCCAAAGGCGGCTTCAAGGCGCTGAAGATGCGCATCGGCGCCATGGATGGCGCCCCTCATGTGTCGGCTGCGCGCGTGCGCGCCGCGAAGCAGGCGATCGGGCCGGATGTCGATCTGATGGTCGACGCGCACGGCACCTACACCGTCGCCGAGGCCAAGCGCTTCATCAAGCTCACCGCCGATCTCGACCTTGCCTGGTTCGAGGAACCGGTGGTTGCCGATGACAAGCCGGGCATGGCCGAGGTGCGTGCCTCGGGCTCGACGCCGATCGCCACCGGCGAGAGCGAGGCGACACGCTACGCCTTCCGCGATCTGGCGGTGCTGAAGTCGGCCGACATCTTGCAGCCGGATCCTGCCTTCTGCGGCGGCATCAGCGAGGCGATGAAGATCGGCACCATCGCCAGCGCCTTCAACCTGCGCTTCGCGCCGCATCTGTGGGCGGGCGCGCCCTGCTTCTTTGCCGGGCTGCATGTGTGTGCCGCCTCGCCCGCCAGCTTCATCATCGAATATTCGCTCGGCGCCAACCCGATGATCCACGACCTGGTCGAGGAGACTGTCGAAGCGAAGGACGGTATGATAGCGATCCCTGAAAAGCCCGGCTTGGGATTCACCATCTCCGAGCGATACCTGGAGGCGCACGCGCAACGTATCTGACGATGAAAGAAAAGAACCTTCTCGCGGAACTCGCCGCCTATCTCTTTTCCAACTCGGACAAGGAGTCCGGCCGCACGCCGTCGGAGCGCGAGCTGGCGGAACATTTCGGCGTCAGCCGCGGCCAGATCCGCGAAGCGCTCGCCATTCTCGAAGCCATGCGCATTGTCGAGCGGCGCGCCAAGTCCGGCATCTATATCGATACCAAGCAGGCGAGCGTGGAAGCGCTGGCGCTTTTTGCCCGCGCCGGCCTGCCGCTCGATCCGGTGCAGATCTACGAAACCGTCGAATTGCGCAAGATCCATGAGATCAAGGCGGCCGAGCTTGCCTGCTCGCGCGCCACCGAGGAGAACTTCGAGCGCCTGCGCGAGATCCTGAAGGCTTCCGAAGAGCGCATCGCCGCCGGTGAAGGCCTCGCCAAGGAAGACCGCGAGTTCCACCTCGAGATCGTGCGCGCGACCAAGAACAGCGTCTTCCACAACATCTGCAGCGTCTATTACCTGATGGGCGAGCAGCGCCTGCCGATCTATTTCAACGACCCCGAACGCAGCGTGCGCTCGCATGCCGAGCACATCCAGATCTACGAGGCGCTGCTACGCCGCGACGGCAATCTCGCCCAGGCCCTGATGAATGCCCATTTGCAGGGCGCCGAGAGCTACTGGAAGGGGATCATCGAAGGCCGCGGGAAGGAACCGAAAAGCGCAGCGCTCGAGAAGGCTTGAGCCGATGTGCAAGATCCTGTCGACGCATCCGCTGCACCCGCGCGCCACGGCGATGCTGGCCGGCGCCGGGCGGCTTGCGATCGCTTCCGCGCTCGATGCCAAGACACTGACCGCCGAAGCTCGCGATGCCGACATCGTCATCGTGCGCGCGCCGTTGCCGCCGGAGTTGTTTGCCGGCGCGGCGAATTTGCGCGCCGCGATCCGCCACGGCGCCGGGCTGGACATGATCCCTGTCGAGGCGGCGACCGCCGCCGGCGTGCTGGTCGCGAACGTGCCCGCCGTCAACGCCCGCTCGGTCGCCGAGCACGTGATGTTCACCGCCCTTGCGCTGCTGCGGCGCTTCCGCGTGATGGACCGCGACCTACGCGCCAAGGGCTGGCTTGCCGGGCGCGAGCACGCCAACTTGACCAGCGAGCTGGCCGGCAAGACGATCGGCATCGTCGGCCTCGGCGCAGTCGGCCAGGCCGTCGGCCACATCGCCGCGCACGGCTTCGACCTCAACGTCGTGGCGACCACGCGCAGCCTGCGTCCGGCGCCCGAGCGTGTCGGCTTCCTGTCGATCGACGCGTTGGTCGAGCAAAGCGACATCATCGTGCTCTGCTGCCCGCTGACGCAGGAGACGCGCGGCCTGATCAGCCGCGAGCGCATCGCCCGCATGAAGCCCAACGCGCTGCTGATCAATGTCTCGCGCGGCCCGGTGGTGGACGATGAGGCGCTGATCGAAGCGCTGCGGGCGGGCCGTATCGGCGGCGCCGCGCTCGATGTCTTTTCCACGCAGCCGCTGCCGCCCAACCATCCTTATTTCGGCTTCGACAATGTCATCGTCACCCCGCATATGGCCGGCATCACCGAGGAATCGATGATGCGCATGGGCGTCGGCGCGGCCGGCGAGGCGCTGCTGGTGCTGGCCGGCAAACTGCCGGTCAACCTGCGCAATCCGGAAGTCATCGAGCACTACCGGCGACGCTTTCCGGTCGGCGAATAGTTCCGCGGCGAACATCGCGACGGTGCGGACCGGAGACGCCGGCGGGACAGCGCCCCCCTCCGTCCTGCCGGACATCTCCCATAAGGGGGAGATTGGCTTCTGTGACTGTCGTGACTGATCGGGCCGAGGTTTGGTTGCCAGGTGGTTCCCCCAATCCGTCGCTGCTTCGCAGCGCCACCTTTCCCCCCCTTGCGGCAGGGCTGTCCGGGGAAAGTTATTCATAGGCGAAGTCCAACTGGTTTTGGGGAGGTTCGGTTGCTTCGGCGGCCGGGATTGACCGGAGGTGGCTTGTTGATGGCCTCGATTCTTCGGCGTTCGAACAGGCA
>NZ_JAIUHR010000014.1 GCF_020165195.1 Mesorhizobium sp. CA14
ACAAGAAGCTCGCTCTGCGCCAAGCCGCATGACCAGCCTCGTGGCCGCCCCTTTTGCAGAACTTGACGCACACAACCCGCCGCGGTGCAGTCGATTACAAAGGGGGAGGGAATGGACCAGGGCGTGGAACCGATTGGAGCGGGATAGGCACCGGCATCGGTGTCGATCGGAACTAGGTTTCCCTTGAAGTCCAGATGACCTCCAATCGCCGCCCCAATTTCCGTAACACTCAAACAACGATCGTCTGCCACGTTCAGGATTCGCGTTGTCGGTGCTCGGGCAGCGAAATCAATCAATCGAGCGATGTTAGTGGCCGATGTCGTATGAAAAAGGCTCTCACCTCGGTATGCGAGTGGAATGTTCACGCGCCCATCTAGCATCCGCTTCACAAACCACCATTCGCGCGCATGACTCGAACCCACCCCGTGGATCGCGCCAGGGCGCAGGATAATTACCGGGCGAGAAGCCCCGTCGAGCAATCGCCTTTCGAGCGCGACTTTCCTGGTCGAGTATGTTTCAGGGCCAGGTGCGACCGTCGCCTGCGCTTCTGTCATCGGCTGGGGAAGATCGGGAAATTCGGCCCCACGCGCCTCATCAAGTGTACGTCCCCGGTCGTCGCAGTAGACACTGCTTGAAGAAATGACAAAGAACGCGCCGACATCTGCCTGGACCCGCAACAATTGATCCCCATGCGCGACGTCGAAGGCGACGGTATCGATCACGATATCGGCACCTTTGCCGATCACCGGAGCCAAGTCAGGTGCCTGGTCCCGGTCATGGATAATTTCATAGACGCCTTTGTTTGATCAGCTCCTCAGCAATCGGCCGATTTCCACGATGGACGATGGAAACACTCCATCCTTCACGCAGAAACGTCTGCGCTGTCGCTTGCCCAATTTGGCCGGTCCCTCCAATGATAATCGCGGAACGTGTCATAGAGCCTCTGAGGAAGGATACCACATCTTCATGCCCTTCCGCTTGAGGGTTTAAAACTATGCCCTGATCTAACTGGTCCTGGCGTATCAGGTTGGATCACGCAGCCGCGCTCTTGCGCCGGCCTCGCGACCAGGCCGGCAGCCAGTCGCCGTGAGTGGCAAGCAAATCATCGACCAGCGACCAGATCTGGTCGAGGTCGAGCTCGGCCGCGGTGTGCGGGTCCATCATCGCCGCGTGGTAGATGTGCTCGCGGTTCTCGCTCATCAGCGCCCGCACCGTCAGCTCCTGCACGTTGATGTTGGTGCGGATCAGCGCCGTGAGCTGCGGCGGCAGGTCGCCAATGTAAGTGGGTTGGATGCCGGAGGCATCGACCAGGCACGGCACTTCCGCCGCGCAGTCGAAAGGCAGCGAGGTGATGCAGCCATTGTTGCGGACATTGCCGTAGATCACCGACGGCTCGCCGGTCCACACCGAATTCATGATCGAGGAGGCATATTCCTTCGACTGCTCGACCTCGATCCTGTCGGCCGAGCGATAGGCTTCCGCCTGACCCTTCCAGCGCTCGATCTGCTCGATGCAGCGTTTCGGATATTCGTCGAGCGGAATGCCGTATTTCTCGATCAGGTCGGGACGGCCCTCCTTGATGAAATAGGGCGTGTATTCGGCGAAATGCTCGGAGCTCTCGGTGACGAAATAGCCGAGCCGGGTCAGCATCTCGTAGCGCACCTTGTTCGGGCAGCGCGGGTTCCAGCCGGGTTTTGGCGCACGGCCCTCGCGATAGGCGCGCACGAGATCGGGATAGAGGTCGCGATAGGAGCCGTCCGGCTGGCGATGCTCGAACTTGAGATAAAACGCCATGTGGTTGATGCCGGCCGAGCGGTAGCGGATCTCCTCATAGGGAAGGTCGAGATCGTGCGCCAGTTCCATCGCCGTGCCCTGCACCGAGTGGCAGAGCCCGACCTGCTTGATCGTCGGATATTTCTCGGCGATCGCCCAGGTGTTGATCGCCATCGGGTTGACATATTGCAGCATGATCGCTTCCGGGCAGACGGCGAGCATGTCCTCGCAGATCTTCCACAGATGCGGCACGGTCCTCAGGCCCCGCATGATGCCGCCGACGCCGAGCGTGTCGGCGATGGTCTGGCGCAGGCCGTATTTCTTCGGCACCTCGAAATCGGTGACGGTGCAGGGCTCGTAGCCGCCGATCTGGAAAGCGACGACGACGAAGTCGGCGCCTTTCAACGCCTTGCGCTGGTCGGAATAGGTCTCGGCCTTCGCCTTGACGCCGAGCGTCGCGATCAGCTTGTTGACGACGACGGCGCTTTCTTCCAGCCGCTGCGGGTTGATGTCCATCAATGCGATGGTTGCGCCCGACAGCGCCGGCCGCTGCAGCACGTCGCCGACGATGTTCTTCATGAACACCGTCGAGCCGGCGCCGATGAACGCGATCCTGGGATTTCTTGCCACTGTAAAAACCTCCGGCACTTCTAGGCCACGTCGAAAGCGGCCCTGACGAGCCGTTCCGTGTAGGCGGTCTTGGGATTGGAAAGGACCTCGTCGACGGGTCCCTGTTCGACGATCTTGCCGTGCTGCATGACGATGACGCGGTGGCACAGCGCCCGCACCACCTTGAGGTCGTGCGAGATGAAGAGATAGCTCAAGCCGCGCTCGTCCTGCAGCTTGCGCAACAGGTCGATGATCTGCGCCTGCACGGAAAGGTCCAGCGCCGAAGTCGGCTCGTCGAGCAGGATGAATTCGGGCTCCAGCGCAATCGCCCGCGCGATCGCGATGCGCTGCCGCTGGCCGCCGGAGAATTCATGCGGGAAGCGCGACAGGATGTTGCCGGGCATGCCGGCGCTCACCAGCGCCTCGCGCACCCGCTCGTTCCGCTCGCGCCGCGTCGCACCCAACCTGTTGACGACCAGCCCTTCCTCGATGATCTGGCCGATCGTCATGCGCGGGTTGAGCGACGAGAACGGATCCTGGAAGACGATCTGCATGCGCGAGCGCAGCGGCCGCATCTCGGCCCGCGTGAGACCCTGGATCGGCTGGCCGTCGAAACGGATCTCGCCGCGCTTGGCGTCGAGCAACCGAAGCAGGGCTTGCCCGAAAGTGGTCTTGCCGGAGCCGGATTCGCCGACCAGACCAAGCGTCTCATGGCGGCAAAGCTTGAGACCTAAGTCGTCGACCGCGACCAGCTCGCGCCAGTCCGGCTTCATGAAAGAGCCGTGGCGCAGCATGAAACAGACGCGCACGCCATTCGCCTCGAGGATCGTGCGGGACTTGTCGGGCAGCACCTTCGGCCGTCCGTGCGGCTCGGAAGCGAGCAGCCGCTGCGTGTAGGGATGTTGGGGATTGGCAAAGAGCCGCTCGGTGACGTTATGCTCGCGCATCTCGCCATGCTGCATGACATAGACGTAGTCGGAGAACTTGCGCACTACGGTGAGGTCGTGCGTGATCAGGATCACCGCCATCCGCAGCTCTTTTTGCAAGTTGCGGATCAGGTTCAGGATCTGCGCCTGCACGGTGACGTCGAGCGCGGTGGTCGGCTCGTCGGCGATCAGCACGTCGGGTTCGTTGGCCAAGGCCATCGCGATCATGACGCGCTGCCGCTGGCCCCCCGAGAGCTGATGCGGATACTGTTTGAGCCTTGCCTCCGGCTCGGGGATCTGGACATGCCGCAAAAGCTCGAGGGCTCGCGCCCAGGCTTGTCTGCGGCCGACCCTGCGATGCACCCTGATCGCCTCGACGATCTGGCTGCCGACCGTATAGATCGGGTTCAGCGAACTCATCGGCTCCTGGAAGATCATCGAGATGCGGTTGCCGCGCAGCTTGCGCCGGCCGCTCTCGGGGAATTTCAGGATGTTCTGCCCGCAATAGTCGACGCTCGACCGCGGCGAAACCGTCGCCCGCCGCGATAAAAGCCCCATGACGGTGCGCGCCGTCACCGACTTGCCGGAGCCGGACTCGCCGACGATCGCGATCGTCTCGCCGCGATAAAGCTGGAACGAGACGTCCTTTACCGCCTCGACGATGCCGTGCTCGACCTTGAAGGCGACCTCGATGTTGCGCGCATCGATAATAGGCTGCTCATGGCGCGCGTCATGGTCGAGCCGGACAGCTGGCGCGAAATTGTCTGCGAGCGCGATCGTCGTCATCCGGCCACCTCAATAGGGATCGACGGCATCGCGCAGGCCGTCGCCCAGCGCGTTGAAGGCAAAGACGGTGATCAGCACGAAACCGACCGGCGACAGGATCCAGGGATAGGTGCCGATGACCGAATAGGTCGCCGTGTCCTGCAGCATCAGCCCCCAGGAAATCAGCGGCGGCTTCACCGCGAAGCCGAGGAAGCCGAGGAAGGATTCGAGCAGCACCACGGTCGGGATCGCCAGCGTCACCGCGACGATCACGTGGCTCATCACATTGGGGAAGATGTGCTGCATGATGATGCGCCGGTCTGTGGCGCCCACCGCCATTGCGGCACGCACATAGTCGATCCGCGCCAGCGCCAGCGTCTTGCCGCGCACTTCGCGCGACATCTGCGCCCAGCCCAGCGCCGACATGACGATGATGACGAAGGCGAGGAAGACATTGGTCGGTGCTGTCACGGGGATCAGCGTCGTCAGCGCGAGATAGAGCGGCAGTTGCGGGAAGGCGAGCACCAGCTCGACGAAGCGCTGCACCCAGACATCGAACTTGCCGCCGAAATAGCCGGAGACCATGCCGACGGTGGTGCCGATCACGGTGATGATGAAGACCACCGTCAGCGCGATCATCAGCGACACGCGCGAGCCGTGGATGGCGCGCGACAGCACGTCGCGGCCGAACTTGTCGGTGCCGAGGAAATGCACCGGCTGGCCATCCATCGAGCCGAAGAAGTGCCGGTTCGCCGGGATGAGCCCAAAGAGCTTGTAGGGCGCACCCTCGACGAAGAAGCCGAGCAGCCGCGGATGGTCGTAGTCAGGCCCGACGATCGGCTGGAAGGTGACCGGATCGAGGTCGGTCGAATCGGCCAAGGCATAGATTCTCGGCCGCGCGACGAAATTGCCGTCCTTGTCGTGCAAGACGGGCAGTTGCGGCGGCGCAAAGGCCACATCGGTCGCCTTCGGATCGGAGGGCGCCAGGAAATCCGCGAACACCGCCATGACAAGCAGGAGCACGACCAGGCAGAGCCCAGCCATTCCTGTCCAGGAACGCTTCAGGCGGCGCCAGACAAGGGCGATATAGCTCTCATTGCCGTGCGCCGGCTCAGCAAAGGTCACGCCTGCCGCCGGCAACGGCGTAAGGGGCGTCGGGGAGGGATCGCGCGCCAGCATCTAGTGCTCCCCGAACTGGCGGATGCGGGGGTCGAGAAGCACGAGCAGCATGTCGGCAACGATGTTGCCGACGATCAGCGTCGCCGACAGCACCATCATGAAAGTCGCTGTGACATAGACGTCGCCCACCGCCATCGAGCCGACGATGGCCGGCCCGACGGTGGGCAGCGCGAAGATGATTGCCGTTTCGATCTCGCCGGTCAGCATGTAGGGCAGCACCACGCCCTGATACATCACCAAAGGATGCAGCGCGTTGGGCACGGCGTGCCGCATCACCACGGCGCCGCCGGTCAGGCCCTTGGCCTTGGCCGTCTCGACATATTGCGCGTTGAGCGTGTCGAGCAAATTGCCGCGCATCACGCGCATATTGTAAGCGAGCCCGCCGAAGGTCGCGATCGCCACCACTGGCCAGACGTGCTTGACCAGGTCGACGAACTTCGCCCACGACCACGGTGCGCCGCCATATTGCGGCGAGAAGAACGAGCCGATCTCCGAGACGTTGAACTGGAAGACCAGCAGATAGACGATGATCAGCGCCATCAGGAAGCGCGGCACCGTCATGCCGAGGAACGAGATCGCCGAAAGTGTCGAGTCGATCCAGCTATACTGCCTTGTCGCCGCCCATATGCCGAAGGTGATGCCGAGCACCGAGGCGAGCAGATGGCAGACCAGCGCCAGAAGCAAGGTGCGCGGCAGGCGCTCGCCCACTACATCGGCCACCGGCTTGTTGTAATAGAGGCTATAGCCGAAATCGCCGCGCGTGACGATGCCGCCGATCCAGTTGAGATACTGGACGGGCAGCGGCTTATCGAGGCCGTGTTCGACCCGGTAAGCCTGGGCTTGCGCATCCGCTTCGGCGTAGGAGGCGCCGCCCTGGTTAATCAGCTGCGATTTGATGTAGTCGGCATAGTCGCCAGGCGGCGCCTGGATGATGGCGAAGGTGACGAGGCTTAAGATTGCGAGGACGGGAAGCGCCGACGCTATGCGCATAAGCAGGAATCGCAACATCGGATGGTCCACTCCCTTCTTCCCGGCCGCACCTCGGGCGCTTCCGAGATTTGGTTTTGTCCGGCCGCGCCAGCGGCGCGACCGGAGTTCTCTTCGTCAGGGGAGGTTAACTAGTTCATCGGGCCCTTGTCTCCGGGCTTGCCGGGAAGCTCCTCGGGGAAGAGCTCATACTTCGCCTGCTTGTCGGCGGCGACGAAGACGCGCTCGCGGATGATCGAATCCTCGGCCCAGTTGAACATGTAGATCGGCGTGCCCTGCGGGATGTTGGAGAAGCGCTTGTTGACGATCAGCGCTCCGGGATATTCCGTCAGGCCGACATTGTAGACGTTTTCCGTCGATATCTTCTGGAACTTTCGCATCAGGTCGGCGCGCTCGTCATTGTCCTGCGTCGCGACGAACTTGTTGACGATGTCGACAAGGTCCTTCTCGAACGGCATCAGGTCGACTTCGCCGCTTTCCGGCGCGCGATGGTTCCAGCTGGTCTTCGGACCGACGGGAGCGAGCTGCTCGGTGTTCTGCACCACCGAAGTCAGTTCGGTCTCATTGCGCCGGATCAGCCAGTCGAAGCGGCCGGAATATTGGGTTGCATCGCGCTGCGTGCCGTTGACGCCGTTGATGACCACCCTCAGCCCAAGCTTTTCCATTTGGGCGACGACGCCTTCGGCAAGGCTCTTGTCGGTCGTGTAGTCGTTATTGACCAGCATCACGATCTCGACATTCTTGCCGCCGGCCGTGCCGGCCGGGAAGTTCACGAAACCGTCGCCATCCGTGTCCTTGAGACCGGCCTTGGCAAGTTCGGCTTTGGCGCCTTTGAGATCGAAGGGATAATAGACGGTCGATTTGCGGTCATAGAAGCTGGTGCCCGAGGAGAAGCCGCCCGGATAGATGGCGGTGAACGGGCCCTTGACCAGCGAGTCGCCAAGCGCCTTGCGGTCGAGCGCCATGGTGACCGCCTTGCGGAAATCCTCGTTGCGGTTGAGCTCACGCAGCGCCTGGCCGCGCTCGTCCGGGTTGCCCCAGCCATTGGCGGAAAAATTCATGCGCAGATTGTAGCCGATGAGGCGCGGACCGAAGGCAAGCCGTGCCGGCGCGTTCTTCTCAGCGGCACGCTTCAGCGAGGCGACGAAGTTCTCCGGCTGCTCCAGGTTGGAGAAATCGCCCGAGCCCGCCACCGCCTGGACGTCGCGATCGGCCCAGGTCGAGAGCTTGTATTGCAGCTCGTTGAGATAGGGCAGCTGGTTGCCCTTCTCGTCGACCTTCCAATAGTAGGGATTGCGGCGCAGGACGATGATGTCGTCCGGCCGGTATGCTACAGGCACCCAGGCGCCCATCACCGGCATGTTCATGAATTCCGGCGGGAAGGCGTTCTTGAACTGGTCGTAGGTGTTCTTCGAATATTTCGGATGCTGCGGCTTGAGAATGTGCGAGGGACCGGGGCAGAAGGTGCCGTAGGCCATCGCAAAGAGATATTGCTTCGGGAACGCCGCCTTGAAGGTCCATTCCACGGTGTAGTCGTCGATCTTCTTAAGCGTCGTGCCGACGCCGAAGGTTTCCTGCGTCGCGCCGTTGAGCGGCGAGACGTTGGGATCGAGCACTTCGTCCTCCCAGTAGAACATGACGTCGTCGGCGTTGAAGGGTGCGCCGTCCGACCATTTGGCGCCTTCGATCAGATGCATGGTGAGCTTGTGGCCGTCCTTCGACCATTCCCAGCTCTTAGCGAGGTTGGGCAGCGGCTCAATGTCCTTGGCTTCGACCTGGAACAGCGGCGCCGTACGCGTCAGGCATTCGGACAGGCCGATGTCGATGCCGCCCCAGCCTTGAGTCTGGCCGGCGCCATAGTTCCAGCCTTCCGGCCTTCCGCCGATGACGTGGCGCATCGTGTCGCCATATACGCCGATGCCGTCCGGCATGTTGCCCGTCTTGAAGACAAGGGGCTCCTTGGGCAGCCTGTCCTTGACCGGCGGCAACTTGCCGGTCTTGACGTATTTCTCGGTCACCCAGCTCGGCTCGTGATATTCGGGCAGCGCCTTGAACTCCAGGATGGAGTCGCGCGCCACATAGTGGATCTTGCCCTCGGCCGGAAACGTCGCCGGTTCCGGCGGCACTGTCGGTTCGGAAGCGAAAGCGTTGAGTGCGTGGACTGAAACGCCGAGCATCAGCCCGGCGGCGATGCCAATTCTATGCAGGTTCCTCATAGTCTCCTCCCAGGTGTTGGATGTCTGCTGTTGCCCGCCTCTTGTTCGGGACGGCTGATTCCGACGGGACCTGCCTCCTGCAGGTCCGGCTGCTTGTCCCAGTCTCAGCCGGCCTGTTTCAGCGCCGCCTTCTCGGCGCGCAGTTCCTCGATCGAGCGCACGTTGCGCCGCGCCGCGCCCGCCCATTCGCGGGTCTTGACCTTGGCTTTCGAAAGCCGCTCCTTTGCCGCCGGAACGGCATCGGCATATTGGGGAAGCCAGGCGGCCTGGGCGACGACCATCTCGTCCACCATCTGCCAGACCTCTTCCGGCGTCGACACCGCGCCGACCAGCGGGTCATGCAGGACGGCGAGCTTCAACAGGTCGATGTCGCCGGCGATCGCAGCATGCACCGACATGCGCTGCACATTGATCGAGGCCATGCAGGTGGCCGCGCAGGCCTCCGGCAGCGTGATGCCGGCCGCCATGTTGATGCCGAAGCGGTCGACGAAACCGGGTGACTCGATGATGGCGTCCTGCGGCAGGTTGGTGATCACGCCGTTGTTCTTGACGTTGAAGTGGCCGCGATAGACGCGATTCGTCTCCAGCGCTTCGAGAATGTGGCTGGCATGCTCGTTGGAGCGTTTTGCCGGGTCGATCGGCTTCGACGCCGCTTCGAGGAATTGCGGATATTCCGTCTCGAACCAGTTGCGGGTCTCGGTCGAGTAGCGCAGATAACCGCCGGTCTCGCCATGGATCCAGTCCGACATGTCGATCCAGCGCGTGATCTCGTCGGGGCGTTTGCGATACCAAGGCAGATATTCGGAGAGATGCCCGTTGCTTTCGGTCGAATAGACGCCGAAGCGCTTCAAAACGTCGATGCGCAGCTTCTCCTGCTTCGAATAGACGGGGTGGGCCTCGAAGGCGGCGACCAGCTCGTCCTTGCCGATTGGCCGGCCGTTCAGCCTGAGCTCGATGAACCAGGTCTGGTGGTTGATGCCGGAGCAGACATAGTCGAGCTCCTTGGGCGACTTTGCGCCCAGCACTTCGGCGATCTGCTCGGCGCCGTGCTGCACGCCGTGGCAGAGGCCGACCGTGTCCACCTTGCCGTACTCGATCGCGGCCCAGGTGTTCATGGCCATAGGGTTGGCATAGTTCAGGAACTTGGCGCCGGTGTCGGCGACCTCGCGGATGTCCCGGCAGAAGTCGAGGATCACCGGAATGTTGCGCTGGCCATAGAGGATGCCGCCGGCGCAGATCGTGTCGCCGACGCACTGGTCGATGCCATATTTGAGCGGGATGCGGATGTCGTCCGCATAGGCTTCCAGCCCGCCGACGCGCACGCAGCTGATGATGTAGCGCGCCCCCTCCAGCGCCTTGCGGCGGTCGGTCGTTGCCGTCACCTTGGTTGGCAGCTTGTTCGCTTCCACGATCCTGTCGAGGATCGCCTTGATCATCCCGAGATTGTGCTCGCTGACGTCGGTCAGCGCGAATTCGATGTCCTTGAACTCCGGCACGCACAGGATGTCGGTGAACAGCTTCTTGGTGAAGCCGACGCTGCCGGCGCCGATAATAGCGATTTTGAAACTCATCACCTTCACCTCGATCCAATCGAATGCTAGGCAAGGAGCAACGGAGGAGAACATGGCTGCACGCAACAGCGCGCATGCCCGTCAAGGCCGGAAATCCGGCTTTTCTCCTCCCGCCCGCTCCTCGACCGCGGGTCTTTCGCGTTCTGAGAAGCCGGATTATGCGCTTATTCGCCGGCACGACCAGAGAAGGATTATGCTTTCGAGGGTAATTTTGTGCTGCATGACCTGATCGCCAACGGAAAGCTGATGCGGACGATCTCGCTGCCGCGCGGCCGCCAGCGCCTCCACGCCATGCCGACCAGCACCGGCTACGAAGTGCGCGAGGACGAGACCTATGACTGGGACGGGCGAAAGCGCGGCCAGACCCCGTTCACGGTTCTCCAGCATACGATCAGCGGCACCGGTCAGCTGCGCTACGAGAGCCGCAACTATCGTCTGCAGGCGAACGACACGCTGCTGGTTCTGGTGCCGCACAACCATCGCTACTGGCTGGCCAAGGGCGACCGCTGGGAATATTTCTGGATCTCGATGAACGGCGAGGAGGCGCTGCGCATCCACAAATCCATCCTCAGCGTCTCGGGCCCGGTGTTGCGGCTGCAGTCGGCGACCATCGATCACCTTGCCGATTGCAGCCTGCGGCTGATCAAAGGCGCCGCGTCGCCAGGCGCGGCCTCCGCGATCGCCTATGAGGCGGCGATGGCGCTCTATGACGATGTCTTCGGCTCGCATGCCTTCGCGGAGAAGCAGAGCGCCATGCAGCCTGTCATCGACCACATCAACGCCAATCTCGACAAGCCGCTGCCGGTGGCTGAGCTGGTCGAAATCAGCGGCCTCAGCCGCGCCCATTTCTCGCGCTGCTTCGCCGAGAGCGAAGGGCTGCCGCCGGCCGAATTCGTCCTGCAGCAGCGCCTGCAGCGCGCGGCGAAACTCCTGACCAAGGCGGATTTCCTGCCGGTGAAGGAGGTCGCGGTGCTGTGCGGCTTCGAGGATGCGAACTATTTTTCGAAGGTCTTTCGCCGCTGCTACGGCATCAACCCGACACAGTTTCGCACCACCGGCATGTATGCCAGCCTTGGCAGCCATCGCTGATGTCCCCCTGGGCTCTTGGAAGAAGTCGGCTCCTGGAAGAAGTCAGCGCCTGGCGCTGTCGAGCGCCGTCGAGGCGGTGCTGACCGGATCGGCCGCGGCAGCGAAAGCCGCGTCGATCTGCTCGGGCGTGCGCTGTCCTGAGCGCTTCCAGGCGACATATTGCACGATGCCGAAGCTGGCACGCCGCGGCACCGTCTTCACCACCGGCATGCGGAAGCCGTCGCGGAATTTCTCCCAGCGCGCGCCGAGCACGGCGACCATTTCCTCTACGGTCGGCGGCGTCGCCACGTCGGCATAGGTGATGGTGACCTTGCCGGCCAGCGCTGTCTCACGCGAAACCGGCACCGGGATCGAGGCGAGGTAGTCGGCCGGCACGTCGAGCAGGCCGCCAAAGGCCCATTGCCGGCGCAGCTCGTCGGCGCTCATCGGGGCGACGCTGACGTCGATGTCGTTGGGCGTGCCGGGCACGCGGTAGGGGCAACGGAAGCGGCCGCAATTGGTGTGCGCCGAGAATTGCCAGAGCGCATAGCCCTGCCAGTTGCCCATCGGGAAATGCACGTCGATGTCGGGCTTGTAGCGTGCATACCAGAGCGGCAGCCGCGACAGGAGCCGGTACTGGTAGCGGTTGTCGGCGATATACTGGGCGGTCTTGCCGTTGACATAGAGCACCGGAAAGCGGCCGAGGCGGCGATGCACCTGGCGCACGAATTCCTCGGCATCCTCCAGCGACATCCATTGCGTGGGGTCGATGCCTTCGATGTCGAGGGCCATCAGCTCGTCCGGCGCCGGCTCGGCGAAATCGATAAAATTATTGGCCTGCTCGACCGGATTGCCGGGCCGCGCCAGGTGATAGGCGCCCCATTTCAAGCCAAGCGCCTTGGCCACGACCTTGCGCGTCTGGAACAATTCGCGCGTCACCGCATAGCGCTTCCATTGCGCCTTGCAGAGTTTGACGTCGGCTTCGGCGCCGAAGCAGAAATACGGCGGCGGCAACCCGTCGGATGCCTTGTTGATGAAGCCGGCGATGCGCTTGTCGGTGACGAGCTGCTGCCAGTCGATCGAATTGTATTCGTAGGCGTCGATCACCAGCGGGCGGTCGGCATTCTTCCACGGCTCGGAGAAATCCGAGGCCTTTGCCGCCGTGCCCAGCGCAACCGCCGCCGCGAGAAGCGCCAGGCGGCGAAGAGGGCGCGCCGCCTTTTTCAATCAGGGTGTCCCCACTGACCAGGGAACGATCCTGAACCGCTATGGTTAAGGAAGTGCTTCAGAACATCGGCTGCTTCGACCTCCTCCAAAACGTCAAAAAAGTATCGGCGGGGTGGACAAGCCGTGGTGGCAGGCATTTCAATTGCCGCCTAAGCTTTCAATCACAGCGGCCAGTGGGAATACACGGGTCCGCCTGGCGAAGCGCAGCAACCGGTCACAAGGCCGGACCCGCGCGGGGAGGAAACGAAGATGAATCCGGACCTGGAAGTCGTCCAGATCAGACAGGGAGAATCGTTCAAGGCCTGGGCCCACGGCTACCCTTTCCGTACTGTACGCTGGCACTTCCATCCCGAGTATGAGCTGCATCTGGTCGTCGCCACCACCGGCCGCTATTTCGTCGGCGACTTCATCGGCGAGTTCGAGCCGGGCAATCTGGTGCTCACCGGGCCTAACCTGCCGCACAACTGGGTCAGCGACGTGCCGCCGGGCGAGACCGTGCCGCTGCGCGGCCGCGTCGTGCAGTTCTCGGAAGAATTCATCGCCGGCGCCTCCGCCGCCTTGCCCGAACTTGCCGCCTGCGCCGGCATTCTCGAAACCAGCCGCCGCGGCGCGCTGTTCTCGCCGGCGACGGCTGAGCTCGCGGCGCCCCTGCTGGCGGAACTGACCGAGGCGCAGGGCGTGCGCCGCCTGTCGCTGTTCATGGCCGTGCTCGATATATTGAACCGCGCCGGCGACGTCCGCACGCTGGCCAGCGCGGGCTATCTGCCCGACCCCTCCGGCTTCATGTCGGCCGGCATCAACCAGGCGCTCGCCTACATCAACTGCCACCTGACGGAGCCGTTCAGCGAAGGCACTCTGGCCGAGATTGCCGGGCGCAGCCCGAGTGCCTTCTCGCGCAGCTTCCGCCGGCACACCGGAATGGCGCTGGTGCAGTACGTCAACCGGCTGCGTATCAACCTTGCCTGCCAGCTCCTGATGAGCGAGGCACAGATGTCGATCACCGAAATCTGCTACGCCTCCGGCTACAACAACATCTCGAATTTCAATCGCCAGTTCCTGGCGCAAAAAGGCATGTCGCCTTCGCGCTTCAGGGCCTTGCTGGCCGAGAACGTCAACGCGGAGATTGCCGCCTAACAGGGAGGAAGCGGGAGGAGCTTAAAGCGGTTCCGGTCAGAAAGATCTTTCGTCCGGAATTGCATCAACAAAGAAACATTCAGGGAAGGAAAGACGCGGGGTGCAGGGCGCCCTGTGCTGGGGTTCGTTTGCCCGAAATCCAGCACGTTCAGGAGGATGTCTGCGTGGTTAATCGGGGTCGATCGATCCTCAGCCGCAACCATACTCCTTTCAACAGTTCGATATGCAGTCAAGGCCTGGCGCGTGGTTCACCGCGCAGGTCCTCGTGAAACCATTTCTCGAAACGGAGACATTCGAATGACCAGACATGCTTGGAAATCGCCGTTTGCCTTGAAGTCGACAATCGCGGCCGTTTTCGCGGTCTCGCTGCTCGGCAGCACCGCGGCCTTCGCCGACACGGTCACCGACGCCACGGTTGCCTTCCTGATGCCCGACCAGGCGTCGACCCGCTACGAGCAGCACGACTATCCCGGCTTCGTCGCCGAGATGAAGAAGCTCTGCCCTGGATGCAAGGTGATCTACCAGAACGCTGACGCCGATGCGGCGCGCCAGCAGCAGCAGTTCAATTCGGTGATCTCGCAGGGCGCCAAGGCTATCGTGCTCGACCCGGTCGATTCGACCGCCGCCGCCTCGCTGGTGAAGCTCGCCCAGAGCCAGGGCGTCAAGGTGATCGCCTATGACCGGCCCATCCCGACGGCGCCCGCCGATTTCTACGTGTCCTTCAACAATGAAGGCATCGGCAAGGCCATCGCTGACTCGCTGGTCGAGCATCTCAAGGCTCTGAAGGTCGACCCGGCCGGCGGCGGTCTGCTGCAGATCAACGGTTCGCCGACCGATGCGGCCGCCGGCCTGATCAAGAAAGGCATCCATGAGGGTCTCGACAACAGCGGCTATCCGATCCTGGCCGAGTTCGATACGCCGGAATGGGCGCCGCCGAAGGCGCAGCAATGGGCGAGCGGACAGATCACCCGCTTCGGCACCAAGATCCTCGGCGTCGTGGCCGCCAATGACGGCACCGGCGGCGGCGCGATCGCCGCCTTCAAGGCGGCCGGCGTCGATCCGGTTCCTCCGGTGACCGGCAACGACGCGACGATCGCGGCGCTGCAGCTGATCATTGCCGGCGACCAGTACAACACCATCTCCAAGCCGAGCGAAATCGTTGCGGCCGCCGCGGCCAACGTGGCCGTCAAGCTCTTGTCGGGTGAGAAGCCGAAGGCCGAGATGTCGCTTTACGACACGCCCTCGCAGCTCTTCACGCCGGCGGTGGTGACGCAGGAGAACCTCAAGGCCGAGATCATCGACAAGAAGATCAACACGGCGGCCGAGCTCTGCGTCGACCGCTATGCCGAGGGCTGCAAGAAGCTCGGCATCACGAAGTGATCATAGGACATCCGGCCGCCACTCGGCGGCCGGATGTCCAGGGAACGACAGTCAGAAAGGCGGCGCATGAGCGAGAGTCTTGAAGGGTCGGCTTCCGTCGGCGAGCTGGTGCTCAGCCTGCGCGGCATATCGAAGAATTTCGGCGCCGTTTCGGCGCTGACCGATATCGATTTCGACGTCCATGCCGGCGAAGTCGTAGCCCTGGTCGGTGACAACGGCGCCGGCAAGTCGACGCTGGTCAAGATACTCGCCGGCGTGCACCAGCCGAGCTCGGGAACGATCAATTTCGGTGGCAAGCCGGTCACGCTGCCCGACCCTCGCGCGGCGCTGACGCTCGGCATCGCCACGGTCTTCCAGGATCTCGCGCTCTGCGAGAATCTCGACGTCGTCGCCAACATTTTCCTCGGCAACGAGCTCAGCCCGCTGCGGCTGGACGAGGTAGCGATGGAGATGCGCGCCTGGACGCTGCTCAACGAATTGTCGGCGCGCATCCCGAGCGTGCGCGAGGCGGTCGCCTCGCTGTCCGGCGGCCAGCGCCAGACGGTGGCGATTGCGCGCTCGCTGCTGCTCGAGCCGAAACTCATATTACTCGACGAGCCGACCGCGGCCCTCGGCGTTGCACAGACGGCGGAGGTGCTCAATCTTATCGATCGCGTCCGCTCGCGCGGCCTCGGCGTCGTTATGATCAGCCACAACATGGAGGATGTCCGCGCCGTCGCCGACCGCATCGTGGTGCTCAGGCTGGGGCGCAACAACGGCGTCTTTGAGCCCGACGCCTCGAACCAGGACCTGGTGAGCGCCATCACCGGTGCTTCCAACAACGCGGTGTCGCGACGCGCCGAGCGGCTGCGCATGGAGCGCGATCACAGCGGCAGCGCACAGGCGGGGGAGCAGCGCCCATGACGGCAGAGAAAAGCACCTCCGCCCCATTGGCGCTCGACCGCGCCGACGCGCGGGTGAAGCATGAGGCGGGTATAGGCGGAGCGGTCCGCGCTTTCCTTGACCGCGTGCGCAGCGGCGATCTCGGCTCGCTGCCGGTCATCGTCGGCCTGGTGGTCATCTGGACCGTGTTCACCAGCCTCAATCCGGTGTTCGTTTCCAGCAGCAATCTGGTCAATCTCCTGTTCGACTGCTCGACCGTCGGCGTCATCGCGCTCGGCATTGTCTGCGTGCTGATGGTCGGCGAGATCGATCTTTCCGTCGGCTCGATCAGCGGCTTCGCCTCGGCGGTGGTCGGCACGCTCTGGGTCAACCAGGGCTGGCCGGTGGCGCTCTCCATCCTCGCAGCGCTAGCCTTCGGCGCCCTGATCGGTTCGCTCTATGCCCTTTTGTTCAACCGTCTGGGCATGCCGAGCTTCGTTTCGACGCTTGCCGGCCTGCTCGCGGTGCTGGGCATGCAGCTCTACATCCTCGGCTCCACCGGCTCGATCAACCTGCCCTATGGCTCGGCGCTGGTGGATTTCGGCCAACTGATGGTGATGCCGAAATGGATCTCGTACACGCTGGCAGGGATCCCGGGCCTGGCGATGCTGGTCAGCGGGCTTCGCACCTTTGCGCGCCGCCGCGCGGCCAACCTGTCGGCACCGTCCGTGACCGGACTCATCGTGCGCGTCGCCATCATAATAATCGGCCTCGAACTGATCGTCGCCTATCTCAACCAGTCGCGCGGCATTCCATGGATGTTCGGCCTGTTCGTCGGCCTCGTCGTGGCGATGAACTATGCGCTGACCCGGACCAAGTGGGGGCGCTCGATGACCGCCGTCGGCGGCAACCGCGAGGCGGCGCGCCGCGCCGGCATCAAGGTGCGCGCCATCTATCTCAGCGCCTTCGCGCTGTGCTCGCTCTTTGCCGCGCTGGGCGGCGTGCTGGCCGCCGCCAGGCTCGCCTCCGCCAGCCAGCAGGCCGGTACCGGCGACGTCAATCTGAACGCCATCGCGGCCGCGGTCATTGGCGGCACCAGCCTGTTCGGCGGCCGCGGCAGCGCCTATTCCGCGCTGCTCGGCATCATCGTCATACAGTCGATCGCCAGCGGCCTGACGCTGCTCGATCTGTCCTCATCGCTTCGTTACATGATCACCGGTGCCGTTCTGGCCATCGCCGTGATCGTCGACTCCCTCGCGCGCCGCTCCCGTGCCTCGCACGGCCGCGCCTGAATAGTTCAAACGAGAAGGGTACACATGGCTCACAATCTTTCGGGAAAAGTCGCCGCGGTCACCGGCGCGGCATCGGGAATCGGCCTCGAATGCGCCAGGGCGATGCTTGCCGCCGGCGCCCGTGTCGTGCTGGTCGACCGCGCGGAGGACAGGCTGAAGGAGGTGGTCGCCGAGCTCGGCGACGGCGCGATCCCGCTGGTGGTCGACCTCACCAGCCCGGCAAGCGTGGCGACCATGATGCCCGGCATCCTCGAAAAGGCCGGCCAGCTCGACATCTTCCACGCCAATGCCGGCTCCTATGTGGGCGGCGAGATCCTCAACGGCGATCCGGATGCCTGGGACCGCATGCTGAACCTCAACATCAATTCGGTGTTCCGCTCCGTGCACGCGGTGCTGCCGCATATGGTCGAACGCAAGACCGGCGACATCATCGTCACAAGTTCGATTGCGGGCCTCGTCCCCGTCGTCTGGGAGCCGGTCTACACGGCCTCCAAACATGCCATCCAGGCCTTTGTCCATACGTTGCGCCGGCAGGTGGCCAAGCATGGCCTGCGCGTTGGCGCGGTCGCGCCCGGACCGGTGGTGACGGCGCTGATCAGCGATTGGCCGAAGCAGAAGCTCGAGGATGAGCTGGCGGCCGGCGGGCTGATGCAGCCCACGGAGGTCGCGGACGCCGTCCTGTTCATGCTGACGCGGCCGAGAAACGTCACCATTCGGGATCTGGTGATCCTGCCGCAGAGCAACGATCTATAGGCAGTAGGAATTAGGCAGTAGGGAATAGGGAAAAGAGGCCATTGCCTCCGGCCATTCAACACTAATCATCTCCTACTGCCTACTGCCTACTGCCTACTGCCTACTGCCTACTGCCTACTGCCCTACCTTCGAGGTTCCCATGCCTTTCCATTTCCTCGGCATCGATGTCGGCACCGGCAGCGCACGCGCCGGCGTCTTTGACGAGCACGGCGAGCTGCTCGCTTCCGCCAAGCGCGACATCGCGCTCTTCGTCGAGCCTGGCGAGATCGCCGAGCAGTCCAGCCGCGACATCTGGCAGGCGGTCTGCGCCAGCGTGCGCGAGGCGGTCGGGAAGGCGGGCGTCGATCCTCGGGAAATCGGCGGCATCGGCTTCGACGCGACCTGTTCGCTGGTGGTGGTCGGCGACGACGGCGGCCCTTTGCCGGTCGGCCGCTCGGGAGATAGCGACAGGAACATCATCGTCTGGATGGACCACCGCGCCCTCGACCAGAGCAGGCGCATCAACACCCTCAGGCATCCGGTCCTCGACTATGTCGGCGGCGTCATTTCGCCCGAGATGGAGACGCCGAAGCTTTTGTGGCTGAAGGAGAACCTGCCGGGGACTTTTGCCAAAGCGAGGCATTTCTTCGACCTCGCCGATTATCTCACCTGGCGCGCCACGGGCAGCCTTGCCCGCTCGGTCTGCACGCTCGCCTGCAAATGGACCTATCTCGGCCACGAGCGGCGCTGGGACGAAAGCTATTTCCATGCCGTGGGGCTCGGCGAGCTTGCCGACGAGGGTTTTGCCCGCATCGGCACCGACGTGGTCGAGCCCGGCACGGCGCTGGGCGCCGGCCTGACGGAAGCGGCCGCCGCTGAATTGGGACTGGTCGCGGGCACTGTCGTCGCTGCCGGGCTGATCGACGCCCATGCTGGCGGCGTCGGCACCGTGGGGGCCGCGGGCGAAGCCGGCACCATCTCGTCGCGCATGGCCTATGTGCTCGGCACCTCTGCCTGCACCATGGCAAGCAGCGAAGGCCCGGCCTTCGTGCCGGGCGTGTGGGGACCCTATTATTCCGCCATGGTGCCCGGGCTCTGGCTGAGCGAGGGCGGCCAGTCGGCGGCCGGCGCCGCCATCGATCTGCTGGTGCATTTCCACCCGGCCGAAGCCGAGGCCTCCGCGCGCGCCGCGGCCGAAGGCAAATCGCTGGTCGATTGGCTGGCCGCGGCCGCCACGGCGGGCTCGCCCGACCTGTCGGCCGCGGCCACGCTCGCGGGAAGCATCCATGTCGTCCCCGAATTCCTCGGCAATCGCTCGCCTCTGGCCGATCCGGACGCGCGCGGCCTGATCGCCGGGCTTGGCACCGACCGTTCCGTCGAAAGTCTCGTCGGCCTCTACGTGGCCGGGCTTTGCGGCCTCGGCTATGGCGTGCGTCAGATCGTGGCGGCCATGGCGTCATCCGGTCTTGCGGTCGACACTATCGTCATCAGTGGCGGCGCAGGGCAGTCGCCGCTGGTTCGCCAGCTGCTTGCCGACGCCGCCGGCTTGGCGGTCGCCGCGTCGCAATCGCCCGAACCGGTACTGCTGGGTGCTGCGATGCTCGGAGCTGTCGCCGCCGGCCGGTATGCGGACCTTTCGACCGCCATGCCTGCCATGTCCCGGCTTGGCGAGGTTTTCACCCCGGCGACCGGTGAAATGCGGGCTTGGCATGACAGGCGCTACGAAGCCTTCCTGGCGCTGCAGGCGGTGGGACACAGCATACGTTGAGGGGGTCGCTTTATCCTTGCGCAATTCCGGACGGAAAACCGCGCCCCACTTTTCCTGGAATTACCAGCTGGATGTAATTCGTCGCAGAAATTTGCGTGGTAATTGCAGACCTTGAGATTGGCCATGGCCTTCGCGATTTCGTCATTCTATGGCGGAGCAAGGAGCGAAGCGACGCGCGGGTAGTGTCTCAGTTTGAAATTTGACGGTTAGGCGAAAGCGCCTCGCCGCGTTGGCCCCGTAGGCGGAACCGCCTATATGCTTAGGTAAAGCATATGAGGAACCCATGGGCTGGCGCGAAGATATGATCGAGCATTACACGCAGATGCGTGATCGGTATCAGCAAGGAATCGACATGATGCGCGCCGGCAAACTCGAATTGCGCAGCCTTGAAGACGGCAAGTGGGTCAACATTAACGACTCAACGATAGCGCGCGACGAGACGATTATAGCCACCTTGAACGGAATTATTGAACGCGCGAAGGCCGAGGTAGGCTGATGCCCACCGGACCTAAAGGCCAGAAGCGCCCAGCCGACGTGATCGGCAACGCCGTCCGCGTCATGCGCATTGCTACAGGCGAGGAATCGGACAACGTGCCGGACGACGGCAAGAGCGCGGCCGCCAAAGAGCTTGGCTCGAAGGGCGGAAAGAAGCGCGCCGCCAATATGACACCGGGGGCGCGCCGAGATCGCGAAGAAGGCGGCGGAAAGCCGCTGGAAACGATAGCAAGCATACCTTTGTGAATTTCTGTCGCTCGTGCTTGCTATCGGCAGCAAGCATCGGTATGGATTCGCCATGCAGCAAGCATGAGGTGATTCCCTATGACCGACGATACCCCCCAAAGCAAAGGCGGCCGGATCCGCGCGAGCAATCTATCCGAAGAAGAGAGACGCGAAATCGCACGGCGCGGCGCGCAGGCCAGATGGAAGCCCAAGCCGGAAGCATCGGATCCGACACTGCCGCGCGCCACGCATCAAGGCAAAATGCAGGTCGGGACGCTCGATCTAGATTGCTATGTTCTCGAAGATGGCCGGCGCTTGTTCCATAAACGGGGAATGGCGCGCGCACTAGATATGAAGTCCGGCGGCGGCAACGTGTTTCTACGAGCAATGCGCCGAAAAGGACTAGGATCCGAACTCGACCAAAAACTAGTCCAAGATCTAGAAAATCCTATTAATTTCAAGCCCTTGACACAGGATCTGGGGCACGGGTACGAAGCCGATGTCCTGGTCAATGTCTGTAAAGCGATCGTGCGGGCTCGCGACGCCGGGAAACTGACTGCCTCCCAAGAGGGTTTGGCGGCGCAGGCGCAAATCCTTCTAAATGCCTTTGCCAAGGTCGGCGTCGCGGCATTGATCGATGAGGCCACGGGTTTTCAGGAAATCCGCCAACCCAATGCTCTCCGGATCCTAGTCCAGCAGTACATTGAGAACGAAAAGCGCGAGTGGGAGAAACAGTTCCCAGATGAGTATTATGACGAACTAAACCGCATTTATGGCAGCCGGAAGCGTACGATGACAGCCAGCGGCGCTGTTATTCAGAACCGCCCGCAGCATTTCGCAAATTTCACTCGGACTTATGTCTATCATCCATTGGAGAATGGGGCCGTTCTAGAGGAACTTGATCGGATCAACCCCAAGATCAACGCCAAGGGAACTCGCAAGGCTAGGTTTCATCAGCATCTTACAGAGGGCTATGGAATTGAGAAATTGAAGCGCCAGGTCCAAGAGGTCCTAACTCTCGTCAAGGTCTCGGATACCGTCGGTCAATTTCGGAAGCTGTTTGGCAAGAGGTTTCCCAAGGCCGGGGACCAAACCGATCTTTTTGATTAAGTGAATTTGTATGCTTGACACTTAGGGGCATGAACAAGCTGCCCCTTCAAACCCGTGTCCAAATCCTCTCGATGCTCTGCGAGGGTAGCTCGATGCGATCGATCTCTGCGCGTCCGCTCCGCCCGTGGATGACGAAGTCCAAGCAAAATCCGCGTGACAAAAGTTGACGTTTACGTAAAAAGAAGGCGTGAGGCCGGCCCAAAGGTGGATGGCTTCGCTTCGGCCATGCGCCTACGCTCGGCCGGAACGGGAGGAGCAGACATGTATCGCGCGCCGGTCGAGGACATCGCCTTCACGCTAAAGCAGGTGGCGGGGCTGAAGCCGGCGCTTGACGCCGGCATTTTCGGCGATCTCGGCGAGGACCTTGTCGACGCAATCCTGGCGGAGGCCGGCCGCTTCGCCAGCGAGGAAGTCGCTCCGCTTTACAAGATCGGCGACGAGCAAGGCGCTGTGCTGAAGGACGCTGCCGTCACCACGCCGCCCGGCTGGAAGGAGCTCTACCGGCGCTGGATCGAAGGCGGCTGGAATGCGCTGTCGGGTCCTGAGGAATTCGGCGGGCAGGGCCTGCCGACCATGCTCGGCGTCGCCGCCCTCGAAATGTGGAACTCCGCCGCTATGGCCTTCGGTATCGGCCCGACGCTGACCATGGGCGCGGTCGAGGCGCTCGACAAACATGCATCCGAGGAACTCAAGGCCAAATACCTCTCAAAACTCGTCTTCGGCAAGTGGATGGGCACGATGAACCTGACCGAGCCGCAGGCAGGCTCGGACCTCGCAGCCTTGCGCAGCCGCGCCGAGCCCGTCGGCGACGGCACCTATCGCATCTTCGGCCAAAAAATCTTCATCACCTATGGCGAGCACGATTTCACCGACAACATCGTGCATCTGGTGCTGGCCAGGCTTCCCGACGCGCCGGCCGGCACGCGCGGCATCTCGCTGTTTTTGGTGCCGAAGTTCTTCGTCAACGACGACGGCTCGCTCGGCGCTCGCAACGACGTCTTCTGTTCCGGCCTCGAGCACAAGCTCGGCATCCATGCCTCGCCGACCTGCACAATGATCTATGGCGACGGTTTTCAAGGCTCCACACCCGGCGCCATAGGCTGGCTGATCGGCGAGGAGAACAAGGGGCTGGCCTGCATGTTCACCATGATGAACAACGCCCGCCTTGCCGTCGGCATGCAGGGCGTTGCCGTGGCCGAGGCCGCCACACAGAAGGCGATCGCCTACGCCAATGAGCGCCGCCAGGGCAAGGCTTCCGCCTATTCGGGCTCAGGCATGGCGCCGATCGTCCATCACCCGGACGTGCAGCGCAATCTCTTGACCATGAAGGCGCTGACCCAGATCGCACGCTCGATCAGCTATTCCTGTGCGCATGCGCTCGACCGCGCGCGTGTCGGCGAGGGCGAGGCCGCTGCCAGATGGCATGATCGCGCCAGCCTGCTGACGCCGCTCGCAAAAGCCTTTTCCACCGATATCGGCGTCGAAGTCGCCTCCCTCGGCGTCCAGGTGCATGGCGGCATGGGCTTCATCGAGGAGACGGGTGCCGCCGCGCTCTATCGCGACGCGCGCATCGCGCCGATCTATGAAGGCACCAACGGCATCCAGGCGATCGATCTTGTGGCGCGAAAGCTGCCGCTCGGCGGCGGCGAGCATGTGCATTCCTATATCGGCGAATTGAAAGCGGTGGCCGATGCGGTGCGCACCTCCAACATTGACGGTTTCGGCCGCACCGCCGACAATCTCGACCATGCGCTGGCCGATGTCGACGAGGCGACGCGCTTCCTGCAGAAGCTCATGGCCGATGGCAATGCCGATGCCGCCATGGCCGGCGCGACGCCCTATCTGCGCCTGATCTCGCTCGCTGCCGGCGGCGCCTATCTGGCGCAAGGCGGGCTGGCCGATCGCGGCCGCATCGCCCTTTGCCGCTTCTTCGCCGAAAACCTGCTCGGCGAGACACGCGCGCTCAAGGATCGCGTCATCGGCGGCGCCGAGAGCCTTGCCGCTGCCGGCAAGGAATTGATTTCCGCTTGACGTTCACAAGGAAAAAATCGTGACAAACCACATCCTCGTCGAGCGCCAGGGCGCCGTGCAGATCATCCGCATCAACCGCCCGGACAAGAAGAACGCGCTGACGCGTGCGATGTATGCGAAAATGTCGGCGGCGCTCGCCGAAGGCGATGCCGATCCGGCGGTCCGCGTCCATGTCTTCCTCGGCGTTCCGGGCGCCTTCTCCTCCGGCAACGATCTCGCCGATTTCCTGGTTATCGCCACAGGCGGCGAGGGCGGCGACGAGGTCTGGGATTTCCTGATGGCGCTGGCCAAGGCCGAAAAGCCGATGGTGTCGGGCGTTGACGGCATTGCGGTGGGCATCGGCACCACGCTCAACCTGCATTGCGACCTGACCTTCGCCACGCCGCGCACGCTGTTCCGCACGCCCTTCGTCGATCTCGGCCTGGTGCCTGAAGCCGGCTCAAGCCTGATCGCGCCGCGGCTGCTTGGCCGGCAGGGCGCCTTCGCGCTGCTCGGCCTCGGCGAAGGCTTTTCGGCCGAGCGCGCCAAGGCCGCGGGGCTGATCTACGATGTCGTTGCGGAAGACGCGCTGGAAGCGGCGGCGCTGGCCGTCGCCAACGACATCGCCGCCAAGCCGCCGCAGGCGCTGAAGATCGCTCGCGACCTGATGCGCGAGCCGCGCGAGGAATTGATCGCCCGCATCAAGGTCGAAAGCGAGCATTTCCGCGAGCGGCTGACCTCCGAAGAGGCGCGCGCCGCGCTCACCGCTTTCATGACCAGGAAGAAATAGGTCGCGCAGGCGGCCCCGTAGGGCGGATCACCCGCTCACCGGTGCTCCGTCGCGATGCGGATACCGAGGCCGATCAGCACCATTCCGGTCAAGCCCTCGATGGTGCGGCGAATGGACGGGCGGCGCAGGAAATCCCCAGCCTTGGCGATTACGGTCGCATAGAGCGCGAGCCAGGTGAACGTCATGACGGCGAAGACCGCGCCGAGGCCGAGCAGCGCTGAAAAACTTTCTCCGCCGGGCGGCACGAACTGTGGCAGCAAGCTCGCGAAGAACACTGCCATCTTCGGATTGCCAAGATCGCTGATCAGCCCCTGGCGATAGGCGCTTGCCGCCGTCAGGCGGCGCGCCGGCCTGGCCACGATTGCCGTGTCCTGGCGATGCGGCGGCCGCAGCGCTTCCTGCAGGGCCTTGAAGCCGAGATAGATGAGATAGGCCGCGCCTGCATATTTGACGGCAAGGAACAGCGGTTCCGATGCGACGAGCAGCGCGACGATGCCGGCGCTGGTAGCCAACGCCCAGATCGTCTGGCCGCTGGAGATGCCGAGCGCGGTGAACACACCTGCCATGCGCCCGCCAAGCAGCGTGTTGCGGATGGTGATGGCAGTGTCCGGTCCAGGCGTGGCAAGCACGACGAATGAGACACCGAGAAAGGCCAGGAACAGGTTCATGCGTCTTTCCTTCCTATCGAAGGGCAGGTTCAATCGCACACGCCATCGTCACAACGTCAGGGATAAAGCCGCGTCTTGTCCCAGCCGCCGATGGCGTTGCGTGAGAAGAGGATGCGGTCATGCAGGCGGAATGGCCTGTCATGCCAGAACTCGATTGTCTGCGGCAGGATGCGGAAGCCCGACCAGTGTTTTGGCCGCGGGATATCGCCGATGGCGTAACGCGCCGTGTATTCGGCCACCGCCTTTTCCAGCGCGAAGCGGCTCTCCAGCGGCCGCGACTGTTTCGAGGCCCAGGCGCCGATGCGGCTGCCGCGCGGGCGCGTGGCATAATAGACGTCGGCCTCGGCGTCGCCGACGATCTCGACCGGCCCGCGCACCCGCACCTGGCGGCGCAGCGATTTCCAGTGGAAGCACATCGCCGCCTTCATGCTGCCAAGAATTTCGCGGCCCTTGACGCTCTCGAAATTCGTGTAGAAGACAAATCCCTTTTCGTCGAACCCCTTGAGCAGCACCATCCGCACATCCGGCATGCCGTCGGCGTCGACGGTTGCCAGCGCCACTGCGTTGGGATCGTTGGGCTCGCCTTTCGTGGCGTCCTCCAGCCATGCGGCAAAGAGCCTGAAAGGCTCCGCGGCCTCGGTGAAGTCACCGCTTGTTAACTCAGTTTCGTTCATAGTTTTCCGAATTTTTACCGTTCCGGGAGGAGTTCGCCGATTGTTGCGTATCGCGCAAGCTTTTGACAGCGGGCAATGGGGCGTTATCGCTTCGGCCAGCGTCAAGGCTGTGGTCGTGACGGCGGCCCTTTCCCTTGCCGGCTGCGGTGCGGGCGGCTTCAGCTTGGAAAAAATGGATGTCGATCGCTCGATCATCACTTCCAGCGCGCCGTCCTCGCCTGCCGCTCCGGCGATCGCCGACACGGACTCCGACCAGACCACCATCGGCAACGCCGTTTCTTCCGCCGACATCAAGGAGCTTGGCGGCCAGGCCGTGCCATGGGCCAACGCCGGCACCGGCTCGCGCGGCGCGATCACCGAATTGGTCGAGCTGAAGGATGGCGGTGTGACCTGCCGCCGCTTCAGCGCCACGCGCGAAAGCTTCGACGGCGTCGCGCTCTACAAAGGCGAGTTGTGCCTTGCCGGCGCCGGTGGCTGGCGCATGCAGGAATTCAAGGCGCTTTGATTTCGGTGGCGCCCTGAATTTGCGGCGCCCTGAATTTGCGACGCTCTGAGTTTCAGGCGCTAATTGCCCTTGCGCCACTGGAATTTCTTCCTATGCGAGCGCATATAGGGGGCGATTACAAATCCATTCTCTCTTGCAGGCAGGAAGCATGCGCGACCCCTATGAGGTGCTGGGCGTTGCCAAGAACGCATCGGCCAAGGACATAAAATCGGCTTACCGCAAGCTCGCCAAGAAGTATCATCCGGACCAGAATCCGAATGATCCCAAGGCGAAGGACCGTTTTGCCGCCGCCAACCAGGCCTATGAGATCGTCGGCGATGAGAAGACGCGCGCCGCCTATGATCGCGGCGAGATCGACGCCGAGGGCAAGCCGAAATTCCAGGGCTTTGAGGGCGCGGCCGGCGGCGACCCGTTCGCCGGCTTCCGCCGTCAGCAGGGCCCGGGCGGCGCGCATTTTGAATTCCGCACCGGGCGCCCGGGCGGCGATCCGTTCGACGGCAACAGCGACATCTTCAGCCAGATATTCGGCGAAGCCTTTTCCGGCGCCCGCGGCGCCGGCCGGGCAGACCGCCGCCAGCCGGTGCAGGCGGCCGATCTCAACGTCACCATGGATATCAGCGTCGAGGAGGCAGCCACCGCCGATAAGGTGACGGCAATGTTCCCCGACGGCCGCAAGGTCGCGGTCAAGCTGCCGGCCTATGTCGAGGACGGCCAGACAATCCGCCTGAAGGGCCAGGGCGAGCAGGGTCCGGGCCAACCGGGCGACGCGCTGGTCAAGATCCACATTCGCCGCCATCCGCGCTACCGCATCGAAGGGCGCGACCTGCATGTCGATCTGCCCGTCGATCTGGCCGATGCCGTGCTCGGCGCCAAGGTGACGGTCGAGACGCCGACCGGCAAGCTCGCGGTTAACGTTCCGGCATGGTCGAGCTCGGACAAGGTGCTGCGCCTGAAGGGCAGGGGCCTGCCGGAAAAAGCGGGCGGCCATGGCGATCTCTATGCCCATGTACGGCTGATGCTGCCGGAGGGCGGCGATGCCGAGCTTGAGGCCCTGATGCGCCGCAGAAAGGGTGATTGAGGGAATTTTGTTCCTCTTGCAGTGTCTTTTGAGCGCTTGAAGGGGCTTTGTGCCTGTGCGATAGGCTCTCCACAAAGCGGATATTCTTTCGGAGAGCTTGCACATGGCGGGTGGACAGGGCCTGATGGCCGGTAAGCGGGGCCTGATCCTGGGTGTCGCCAACAATCGGTCGATCGCTTTCGGCATCGCCAAGGCTTGCGTCGATCACGGCGCCGAAATCGCGCTGACCTATCAGGGCGAGGCCTTCAAGAAGCGCGTCGAGCCGCTCGCGGCCGAGCTCAACGCGCATGTCGCCGGCCATTGCGACGTCACCGACCCGGAAAGCCTCGACGCCGTCTTTGCCGACATCGCCAAGCACTGGGGCAAGCTCGACTTCCTCGTCCACGCCATCGCCTTCTCCGACAAGGATGAGCTCACCGGCCGCTATGTCGAGACGACGCGCGACAATTTCCTGCGCACCATGGACATTTCGGTCTATTCCTTCACCACCATCGCCAAGCGCGCCGAGCCGCTGATGACCGATGGCGGTTCGCTTTTGACGCTGACCTATTACGGCGCCGAGAAGGTGATGCCGCATTACAACGTCATGGGCGTCGCCAAGGCGGCGCTGGAGGCCAGCGTTCGCTATCTCGCAGTCGATCTCGGCGCCAAGAAGATCCGCGTCAACGCGATCTCCGCCGGTCCGATCAAGACGCTGGCCGCCTCCGGCATCGGCGACTTCCGCTATATTCTGAAGTGGAACGAGTACAATTCGCCGCTGAAGCAGACGGTCACCCAGGAAGAGGTCGGCGATTCCGGCGTCTACTTCCTGTCGGATCTGTCGCGAGGCGTGACCGGGGAGGTCCATCATGTCGATTCCGGCTACCATGTCGTCGGCATGAAGGCGGTCGACGCGCCGGATATCTCGACCGTCAAGGACTGATCCTTACCTTCGCCTGTCCTTCGTCCCAGGCCCTGGCCCGACCTTGGAAGACCTGATGTATCCGCTCGTCTACATCGCGCGCCACGGTCAGACCGAGTGGAATGCCGAGCACCGCTTGCAGGGCCAGGCCGACACCGACATCAATGCGTTCGGCCGCAAGCAGGCGACGCGCAATGGCCTGCGGCTGGCGGAGCTCGTCAGAAATCCTGCGGATTTCGATTTTGTCGCCAGCCCGATGCGGCGCACGCGTGAGACGATGGAGCTGATGCGCGAAGCTATGGGGATCGATCCCTCCGGTTACCGCACCGATCCGCGCCTGGTCGAGATAAGTTTCGGCAACTGGCAGGGCTTCACCTTCGCCGAACTGGAGAAGCGTGCCCCCGGTTCAACCGACGGCCGTCGCCACGCCAAGTGGGACTTCCAGCCGCCCGGCGAGGGCGCGGAAAGCTACGAGATGCTGCTCGAGCGGATAAAGCCGTGGTTCGACGCGCTGCGCCAGCCGACCGTCTGCGTCACCCATGGCGGCGTCATGCGCTGCTTCTTCCGCTTGGTCACCGGCATTTCCAAGCAGGAGGCCGCCAGCCTCGAAATCCCCCAGGACCGCCTGTTGCGGCTGGAGGGCCGGAATTTGGAGTGGCTTTGAAGGCACTCCGCTTCGCCATCCCAGGCGAAGCAGGAGCGAACGCTCCGTCGCGGAGACACTAGGCGCGGCTTGGCAAATTCAGGTCAGGCCGAGTCGAAAATGGTGGGTTCCGAGAACCGGAGCGGAGCGTACTTTTCGTACGTGAGCACCGGAAGCGCAGGAAGCCGCCATTTGCAGGCCGGCCTCATCTGAATTTAATTCTGGTCGCTGTCGGGCAACTGCATATCCGTCACGACATTCTCGCCATTGGTCACGTCATAGGCGATGACGATGTCCATGCCGGGCTTCAGCGAATCGAGATCGGTCTCGGCGTTGAGCTTGTAGGCCTTGCCGTCGTCAAGCGTCAGCGTCAGCGTGTCCTTGTCGACCTTCTTGATCAGGCCTTCGGTCTGGCCGGCGAACGCGGCGGCGGTGGAAATCAGCAACATGGCGCAGGCGGCGCCAATCAGGGTACGCATCGTCGTCCTCTTTGGTCATTGCGCCGGCTGGTCAGCGGCGGATCCTCAACGGCGGATGGGAAGAGAGCAGAAACCAACCGAATGTGTCAAAACTAAATCCGCCACATCACAGTTTGATGCATCCGATCACCGTTTGACCACTGTGGAAAACGCCAATAGAAGGCAGCCTTAACCGGGTTCCCTCGCCGGGGCAGGGCGTATTCTCATGTCGCACAACACATTCGGCCATCTCTTTCGCGTCACCACCTGGGGTGAAAGCCATGGCGCCGCGCTCGGCTGCGTTGTCGACGGCTGCCCGCCCGGCATCCGCTTCAAGCGCGAGGACATCCAGGCCGAGCTCGACCGCCGCCGCCCCGGCCAGTCGCGCTTCGTCACCCAGCGCCGCGAGCCGGACGAGGTCAAGATCCTGTCCGGCTTCATCCTCGACGGGGACGGCGAGACGATGATCACCACCGGCACGCCGGTGTCGATGCTGATCGAGAATGTCGACCAGCGCTCCAAGGACTATGGCGAGATCGCACGCCAGTACCGGCCGGGCCATGCCGACTACACCTACGACGTCAAATACGGGCTGCGCGACCACCGGGGCGGCGGCCGCTCCTCGGCGCGCGAGACCGCAGCGCGGGTTGCGGCCGGCGCCCTGGCGCGCAGGATAGTGCCCGGCATGACGGTGCGCGGCGCGCTGGTGTCGATGGGCGAAAAGTCCATCGACCGCGCCAACTGGAACTGGAATTTCGTTGGCGACGCCGAGAACCCGTTCTTCACCCCGGATCCGGCCTCGGTTCCGGTCTTCACCGCCTATCTCGACGGCATCCGTAAGGCCGGCTCTTCGGTCGGCGCGGTGATAGAGATCGTCGCCGACGGCGTGCCGGCTGGCCTCGGCGCGCCGATCTACGCCAAGCTCGACCAGGACATCGCGTCCGGCCTGATGTCGATCAACGCCGTCAAGGGTGTCGAGATCGGCAATGGCTTCGAGGCGGCCCGCATCACCGGCGAACAGAACGCCGACGAGATGCGCATGGGCAATGACGGCAAGCCGGTGTTTTTGTCCAACCATGCCGGCGGCATATTGGGCGGCATCTCGACCGGACAGCCGATCGTCGCCCGCTTCGCCGTCAAGCCGACCTCCTCGATCCTGACCCCGCGCCAGTCGATCGACAAGGACGGCAAAGATGTCGAGGTGATGACCAAGGGCCGCCACGACCCGTGCGTCGGCATCCGCGCCGTGCCGATCGGCGAGGCCATGGTTGCCTGCGCGATCGCCGATCATTATCTGCGGCACAGAGGACAGACAGGAAGGTAGCAGGGGAGTAAGGCAGTAGGGCAGTAGGCTAACGCTTGCCCGATGGCCAAAACTTTTTCCTTTCCCCTACTCCCTTACTGCCCTATTCCCCTACTCCCTTGCGAGCGAAGCGAGCGCCGATGCCATACGACCAGAAGAAGATCGTCGAAGCGATCCGTGCCTTCGAGCGCGGCGAGATCGTCGTCGTCATGGACGATGACGGGCGCGAGAACGAGGGCGACCTGATCGTCGCCGCCGTCCATTGCACGCCGGAGAAGATGGCCTTCATCGTCCGCAACACCTCCGGCATCGTCTGCACGCCGATGCTGCGCGAGGACGCGAGGCGGCTGAATCTTGCGCCGATGGTGGCGGATAATGATTCCGCCCACACCACCGCCTTCACCGTCAGCGTCGATTTCAAACATGGTACCACGACAGGCATTTCCGCCGACGACCGCACGCTCACCGTGCGCAACCTTGCCAACGGCAATGTCGGCCCCTCGGATTTCGTACGCCCCGGCCACATCTTCCCGCTGATCGCGCGCGAAGGCGGCGTCTTGATGCGCTCCGGCCATACGGAAGCCGCGGTCGATCTCTGCAAGCTTGCCGGCCTGCCGCCGGTCGGCGTCATTTCGGAACTGGTCAATGACGACGGCACGGTCAAGCGCGGGCCGCAAGTGCAGGCCTTCGCCGAGGAACATGGGCTGAAGCAGGTCTCGGTCGCCGACCTGATCGCCTATCGCCAGCGCAAGGAGACGCTGGTCGAACGCGTTGCCTGTTCCGACATCGACACGCCCGGTGGCAAGGCGCAGGCCTTTACATACACGCTGCCCTGGGATTCCATGCACCATCTCGCAGTCGTCTTCGGCGACATCCGCGATGGCGAGGAGGTGCCGGTACGGCTGCATTCGGAAGATGTCGTCACCGACGTCTTCGGCACCAGCCACCGGCTCGACGGCATCATGAAGGCGATGGGCGAGCGCAGGCGAGGCGTCATCGTCTATCTGCGTGAAGGCTCGGTCGGTGTCGCCCATCAGGAGCGCAAGCGGCCCGCCAGTGGCGACCGCGAGGACCACGAGGAAGCCCGCCGCCGCGAGAACGAATGGCGCGAGATCGGCCTCGGCGCCCAGATCCTCAAGGACTTGGGTATCTCCTCGATCAACTTGATCGCCTCGCGCGAGCGCCACTATGTCGGCCTCGAGGGATTTGGCATTCACATCGCCAAGACGGAAATTCTGTAGTCCGTCGAAGGACTGACGCACCGGAGGTCCTGGCGGCAGCCCCGCCGGCGTTGCTGACTGACGGGAGGCCTCGGCGAACTTCCGACCTCCGCAATGATCATCGGATGGCTGTACGCTCGTAACGTTACTCAGCGGGCATTGCCGCCTCGCCCCTGTCCGCCTCGCAATCGTCCGTCGCCAGCCGGCATTGGCCGGCGAGCACGGCAACGAGCGCGATCGCGCCGGCCGCGACCGAAACCCAGAACCCGTTCTGCGGGCCGAAATTGTCGACCATCCAGCCGGCGGCGAAGGAGCCCAGCGCCATGCCGATGCCGATCCCGGTGGTCACCCAGGTGACGCCTTCGGTGAGCATCGCCGGCGGCACGTGACGCTCGATCAGGCCGAAGGCGGTGATGAAGGTCGGTGAGATCGCGACGCCGCTGACGAACACAGCCAGCGCCAGCGTTGGCACGGTGTCGGCGAAGAGTAGCGGCAAGGTGGTGAGCGCGATCACGGTGACCGCGAGTGCCAATTGCCGCTGCAGCGGCGCCTTGAGGCTGAGCGCGCCGACGATGATGCCGAGCACGAAGGATCCCAGCGCATAAACACCGATGACGAGGCTCGCCGCCTCAGGTTGGCCGAACTCCTTGGTGATCGCCACCGTCGTCACTTCCGTCGTGGCGAAGGTCGCGCCGACGAAGATCAGCGCGAAGGTGATGATCTGCACCGGCCGCAGGCGGATCGCCGAGCCGGCCGCTCCATGTTCCGCCGGGCGGACCGGCGGCTCGGATGAGCGCTGCAGCAGGAATGCCGCCGAGCCGAGCGCAAGCAGCAACGTGCTGACCACCATGCCGGCTTCCGGGAACAGCGCCGCGCTCAGGCCCACCGACAGCGAGGCGCCGGCGACATAGACCAGTTCGT
This sequence comes from Mesorhizobium sp. CA14, assembly GCF_020165195.1. Taxonomy (GTDB): domain Bacteria; phylum Pseudomonadota; class Alphaproteobacteria; order Rhizobiales; family Rhizobiaceae; genus Mesorhizobium. The sequence goes on from NZ_JAIUHR010000014.1 coordinate 32,490, forward strand.
CGGCGGCCGATTCGAAGGCAAACGCCGTGTTGAGCTCCGGCCGGTCGCGGAAGATCTCGGTCCAGCGCGCCCTGACCAGCGCCGGGATGCTGGGCATGGCGGCCGCAAGCAGCGCCGACAGGAACAACGTCCAGATCGGCCAGTGCTGGTTGGCCGCGATGATCAATGTTGCGAAGGAAAGCACCGAAACGAGCGTCATCGGCGCGGCGATCGCCGTCTGGCCGCGCCGGTCCACCAGCCGCGATACCTGCGGCGACAGGAAGGCGTTGACCAGCGCGTATGTGGCCGAGACAGCGCCGGCCAGCCAATATTCGCCATGCGTCTGCGATAGCATCGCCACGATGCCGATTGGCGCCATGGCGATCGGTAAGCGCGCGATGAAAGCCGCCGTGGCAAAGCCTTTCGTGCCGGGAGCCCGAAAGATGTCCGAATAGGGGTTTCGCATGATCCTGCTCCTCGACAAGGGTGAATGCCGCAACTACATACGCAGCGTATGAAAGTCACATAGTTCATACGTCGCGTATGTCAATTGGCATACGAGACGTATGTGAATAGGGCCAGGGCCATGCACAGACCGCGCAAGGAGATGATCGCCGAGACGCGCGCCAAGTTGATCGCGGCCGCCCGCCATGCCTTCGGCACGATCGGCTATGCCGAGGCCTCGATGGACGATTTCACCGCTTCGGCCGGCCTGACGCGCGGCGCGCTCTACCACCATTTCGGCGACAAGAAGGGACTGATGCAGGCGGTGATCGCCGAGATCGACGGCGAGATGGCCTTGCGGGTGAACGAGGTGGCTTCCAAGGCGCCGACCCGCTGGCAGCATTTCGTCGACGAATGCACCACCTATATCGAGATGGCGCTGGAGCCGGAAATCCAGCGCATCATGTTCCGCGACGGCCCGGCGGTGCTCGGCGACCCGGCACAGTGGCCGAACGCCAATGCCTGCACCGCCTCGATGACCGAGCATCTGACCAAGCTGCAGGAAGAGGGCGTGGTCGTTCCGGAGCTTGATCCCGAGACGACCTCACGGCTGATCAATGGCGCCAGCAGTCAGGCCGCGCAGCGCATCGCCAATTCGAAGGATCCGGAAGCCACCTCGAAGAAGGCGATCGCGGCCTTCAAGCAATTGCTCGAAGGCTTGCGCAAGAAGCCATGACGGTTCGCTTGGGTAACCAAGCCACCGGGTTGTGCACCGGTTTCGGGCCGGCGCAACCCTGCCGTGATTGACAATCGCCGGGGCAGGCGCATGCTCCCCGCCCATTCTCTAAGGGTGGGAGAGTCGGGGCATGTGGGACTTCAGCATCGCCAGGTCTGTGTCGATCATGATGCGGACATGGCCGTTCATCGTCTTTCGCATGATCGTCTATTTCGGCATCACGGTCGCCTACATCATGGCGACCGGTACCGGCGCCAGCGTCGGTTATGGCGTCGGGCCCATCTCGACCGATCCCGACGGTCCGATGTCCTTTGCGCTGTGGGGCGGCGTGGTCGGCTTCGGCGTCGTTTCGATCGCCGTCTATTGGATCCGCGAATACATCCTCTATGTGCTGAAAGCGGGCCATATCGCCGTCATGGTGCATCTGATCGACGGTCACGAGGTTCCCGACGGCCAGGGCCAGATCGCCTATGCGAAGGAAGTGGTCACCCAGCGTTTTGCCGAGGCCAACATCCTTTTCGTCGTCGACCAGCTGGTCAAGGGCGCCATCCGCGCCATCACCGGCCTGATCGGCGGCATCGCCGCCTTCCTGCCCATTCCGGGCCTGAGCGGTGTGGTCAGCTTCATCAACACGGTGATCCGCCTGTCGCTGACCTATGTCGACGAGATCATCCTAGGCTACAACATCCGCATCAATTCGAACTCGCCATTCGAGACGGCAAGACAAGGCGTGGTGCTCTACGCGCAGAACGGCAAGCACATGGTCAAGAACGCCGTCTGGCTGGCGGTGATCATGTGGGGCGTGTCCTTCGTCATCTTCCTGTTGATGCTGGCGCCCGCGGCCGCGATTCTGTGGGTCATGCCTGGGCAGTTAGCCGGCTGGGCCTTCGTGCTCGCCATCGTCTTTGCCTGGGCGTTCAAGGCGGCCTTCATCGAGCCCTTCGCCATCGCCTCGCTGATGCAGGTCTATTTCGAAGCCATCGAAGGGCAGGCGCCTAATCCCGAATGGGACCGGCGGCTCGCCGAGACCTCGTCCAAATTCAGGGAACTGCGCGACAAGGCGCTGGGCTCTGTTGGTGGCGGCTCGCGCTGGGATACCCCGAGAGCCGCCTGATCATGGCTTTGATGGGCCGCCAAGCTTTGCGATTGCCGATTTAAGCGGCGCCTCGCCGGCGCCGCGAAACGTCTCGCTCATGACCAGTTCGGGCAGCGGCAGACGCTTGCCCCAGCCATGCGTCTCAAGATCCGGCTTCGGCGCGAATTCCGAGACGCGGCCGACGCAAAGATAGGCGATCGGCGTGACATGCTCCGGGATCGCGAGAAGCCGCTTCAATGCCTCGGTTTCGATGATGCTCACCCAGCCAACGCCGACACCTTCGGCCCGCGCCGCCAGCCAGAAATTCTGCACCGCGCAGACGGTGCTGTAGAGATCCATCTCCGGATTGTGCCAACGTCCGAGAGGCGAGTCCTTCGAGCGCTGCCGGTCGCAGGTGATGCACAGATTGAGCGCGCTTTCGCAGATGCCTTCGAGCTTCAGCTTGCGATAGAGCGCCTGCCGTTCCGCCTCGATCGCCGGCAATTCCTGCTCGCGCGCGGCGAGAAAAAGGTCACGCACCTGCCGTCGTCTCGCGGCGTCGCGGATGACGATGAAATTCCACGGCTGCATATATCCGACCGATGGCGCGTGATGTGCGGCGGTGAGAAGTCGAGCGAGCACACTGTCATCGAGATCGTCTGGGACAAAATGGCTGCGCACGTCGCGCCTGGTGAACATGGCCCGGTAGACCGCGTCGCGCGCCAATTGGTCAAAGTCGTCGCCGCTTGTGGCGATCGCTGCTGCCGTCATCGCTTTTCCCCTTGCGACAAGCAGTCCCCCGCCTGACCAAGCGGAAAACCATGTCTGCCGGGCCGGTCTTCTGGCTCGGGATCGTCCCGCATCCGGCGCCTTCCCGTCTTCGACAGTGGCATTTGCCGGCGCGGTCCCCCTTACAGTGTTGGGCACGCCACGGAGTTCAACCGTGTTCCCGATTCTCCCGCGTCGCGGGCACCAGGCAGCGACGCGACCTTACAGCGAAACCCGGCACCAGCCAATGGCGTTAGCGACACGGCAAGACGCGATTTTCCCCAGCCATTCGGCCTGCCAAACATGGTCATTGCGGTCATAGGTCCCTAGATTAGGCGCCATGGCCACCCGTCTCTACACGCACCCGATCTTCCTCGAACACCTCACGCCGCCCGGCCACCCCGAACGGCCCGACCGCCTGCGCGCCATCGAGCGCGTGCTCGACGACGAGGCGTTTTCGGCGCTCGACCGCGTCAAGGCGCCGGAAGGCGACGAGAAAACGATCCTTTATGCGCACCCGCAGGACTTCGTCGAGCGTGTCCGCGCCGCGATCCCTGAGAGCGGCATCGTCTCGATCGACGCCGACACCAGCGCCAGCCCGAAAAGCTGGCAGGCCGCGGTGACGGCGATCGGCGCCGCCAACGCCGCGGTCGACGACGTCTTCGAGGGCCGTGCGGCAAACGTCTTTGTCGCCGCCCGCCCGCCTGGACATCATGCCGAAAAGACCACCGCGATGGGCTTTTGTCTGTTCAACACGGCGGCGATCGCCGCCCGCTACGCCCAAAACAAGCATCAGGCCGAACGCGTCGCCATCGTCGACTGGGACGTTCACCACGGCAACGGCACCCAGGACATCTTCTGGGACGATCCGTCGGTCCTCTATTGCTCGACACACCAGATGCCGCTTTATCCGGGCACCGGCGCGAAGAGCGAGACCGGCGCCGGCAATATCGTCAATGCGCCGCTGGCGCCGCAGACCGGCAGCGATCTCTTCCGCGACGCCTTCCTGTCGCGCGTGCTGCCGTCGATCGACGCGTTCGCGCCGGACCTGATCATCATTTCCGCCGGCTTCGATGCGCACCATCGCGACCCGTTGGCCGAGATCAACCTGACCGAGGACGATTTCGACTGGGCGACCGGGCAATTGATGGAACGCGCCGGCCGCCACAGCGGCAACAGGCTCGTCAGCCTGCTGGAAGGCGGCTACGATCTGCAGGGACTGGCATTTTCAGTCGCCGCCCATGTCGGGCGGCTGATGAAGGGATAGAGTATGGCATTGGAAGGCAATGAGGACGTCAAGGCGATGAGCTTCGAACAGGCGCTCGACGCGCTGGAGAAGATCGTCGATGATCTTGAGCGCGGCGACGTCCCGCTCGACCAGTCGATCAAGATCTATGAGCGCGGCGAGGCGCTGAAGGCGCATTGCGACCGGCTGCTGAAAGCGGCCGAGGACAAGGTCGAGAAGATCAGGCTGTCGCGCGACGGCAAGCCGGTGGGAACTGAGCCGCTGGACGCCGACTGATTTGGAATAGGGTGGGCAGAGAAAGCAGGTAAGGAGTTCAAGCCATGTGCCGCAATATCAAGACCCTGGCCAATTTCGAACCGCCGGCGACCAATGACGAAGTGCATGACGCAGCACTTCAGTTCGTGCGCAAGCTGAGCGGCTCGACCAAGCCGTCCAAGCGTAACGAGCATGCCTTCTACCATGCCGTCGAGGCGATCGCCGCTGTCGCGCGCGAATTGATCGATTCGCTCGAAACCAACCAGGAACCGCGCAATCGCGAGGAAGAGGCTGCCAAGGCGAAGGCCAGGTCGGCGCTGCGTTTCGCCTGAGGGGTAGTCATGAGCTTTTTTCCCGGAAACGACCCTGAACCCGGCGATGCCTTCGCCTGCGACCAGATCGAGCTGATGGTCGTTCCGAACGCCAAGGACATCGGCGGCTTCGAGGTGCGCCGCGCTCTGCCGACGGCAAAACGCCGGCTGGTCGGGCCGTTCATCTTCTTCGACCGCATGGGCCCGGCGATCCTGCGCGCCGGCCACGCGCTCGATGTGCGTCCGCATCCGCATATCGGGCTTTCCACCGTCACCTACCTGTTCGACGGCAGGATCAGGCATAGGGATTCGCTCGGCACCGAAATGGTGATCGCGCCGGGCGACGTGAATTTGATGACCGCGGGACGCGGCATCGTTCATTCCGAGCGCACGCCACAGGAATTGCGCGGCGCGCCGATGTCGGTCTCCGGCCTGCAGACCTGGCTGGCTTTGCCCGACGGCAAGGAGGAGATTGCCCCGGTTTTCGCGAACACGTCGGTGGCCCGCTTGCCGCAGATCGATGCCGAGGGTGTCAGCGGACGCATCGTGATCGGCGAATTCTCAGGGCTGCGTTCGCCCGTGGCGACCGCTTCGGATACGCTTTATGCCGATCTGCGCTTAGTGTCGGGTGCAAGCGTGAAGATTCCGGCCGATGCCGAGGAGCGCGCCATCTACACGCTGGAGGGCGACGTCTCGATCGCCGGCGATGTTTTCCCTGCCGAACGGCTCCTGGTGTTCAAGCCGGGCGAGGAGATCGTTGTTTCCTCCGAGCGCGGTGCGCATTTCATGCTGTTCGGCGGCGCTTCGCTGGGCTCCAAGCGCTATATCTGGTGGAATTTCGTCTCGTCCTCCAAGGAACGCATCGAGCAGGCCAAGCAGGAATGGAAGACGGGCCGCTTCGATATCGTTCCTGGCGATGAGGAAGAGTTTATTCCGCTGCCCGAGAACTAAGGTGTGTTGATATTCAGGTGAGGCCGGCCTGCAAATGCCGGTTTCCTGCGCTTCCGGTGCTCACGTACTTTGAGTACGCTCCGCTCCGGTTCTCGGAATCCATCATTTTCGGCGCGGCCTGACCTGAATCTCAATACACCTTGCAGCGTAGCACGCGTCACTGGCGCGCATTTACATTCGCCCGCCGTCGGCCTATTCCCGCGCATGATTATGGCGCAATCTGCTGATAGCGCCGTGTTCGATCAATAAGGCAGGACGCGCCCGAGTGAAGCCAGACACGCCGCTGCTCGACAAGGTCCGCATTCCGGCGGATTTGCGGACGCTTGATGAGAGCGCGCTGCCGCGGCTTGCCGCGGAACTCCGCGCCGAGCTGATCGATGCCGTGTCGCAGACCGGCGGCCATCTCGGCGCCGGCCTCGGCGTCGTCGAGCTGACGGTTGCCCTGCACTATGTCTTCAACACGCCGCAGGACCGGCTGATCTGGGACGTTGGCCACCAGGCCTATCCGCACAAAATCCTGACCGGCCGCCGCGACCGCATCCGCACGCTGCGCCAGGAAGGCGGCCTCTCCGGTTTCACCCGGCGCGCCGAGAGCGAATACGACCCGTTCGGCGCCGCGCATTCCTCGACCTCGATTTCAGCCGGTCTCGGCATGGCCATGGGGCGAGACCTGTCGGGTGGCCGCAACAATGTCATTTCCATCATCGGCGACGGCTCGATGTCGGCCGGCATGGCCTTCGAGGCGCTGAACAATGCCGGCGCGCTCGATGCCCGGCTGATCGTCATCCTCAACGACAACGACATGTCGATCGCGCCGCCGACCGGCGCCATGAGCGCATATTTGGCCAGGCTTGCCTCCGGCAAGGCCTATCTGGGCCTACGCGATTTCGGCAAGAAGCTGACATCCTATCTCGGCAAGCGCGCCGACCGCGCCATCACCCGTGCCGTCGAGCATGCGCGCGGCTACGTCACCGGCGGCACCTTGTTCGAGGAGCTCGGCTTCTACCATATCGGCCCCATCGACGGTCACAATCTCGAACATCTGATCCCGGTGCTGAAGAACGTCCGTGACAATGGCAAAGGCCCGGTACTGATCCATGTCGTGACCCAGAAGGGCAAGGGCTACGCGCCGGCGGAAGCCGCGGCCGACAAATATCACGGCGTCAACAAATTCGACGTCATCACCGGCGCGCAGGCCAAGGCGCCGGCCAATGCGCCCGCCTACACCAAGGTCTTCGCCGAAAGCCTGATCCAGGAAGCGCGTGAGGACGACCGCATCGTCGCCATCACCGCCGCCATGCCGAGCGGCACCGGCCTCGACCTTTTTGGCGAGGTGTTTCCGAAGCGAACTTTCGATGTCGGCATTGCCGAGCAGCATGCGGTGACCTTCGCCGCGGGGCTGGCCACCGAAGGCTACAAGCCCTTCGCCGCCATCTACTCCACCTTCCTGCAGCGCGCCTACGACCAGGTCGTCCATGACGTGGCGATCCAGAAATTGCCGGTGCGTTTTCCCATCGACCGCGCCGGTTTCGTCGGTGCCGACGGCGCCACCCACTGCGGCGCTTTCGATACGACCTTCCTCACCACGCTGCCGGGCTTCGTCGTCATGGCCGCCGCGGATGAGGCGGAGCTGCGCCATATGGTGCGCACCGCGGCGGCCTATGATGATGGTCCGATCGCCTTCCGCTATCCGCGTGGCAATGGCGTCGGCGTCGACATGCCGGAGCGCGGCTCGCTGCTCGATGTCGGCAGGGGCCGCATCCTCAAGGAAGGGACCAAGGTCGCGCTGCTTTCCTTCGGCACGCGGCTGCAGGATTGCCTGTTGGCGGCCGAGGAACTTGGCGCTGCCGGCCTTTCCACCACGGTTGCCGACGCCCGCTTCGCCAAGCCGCTGGACGAGGATCTGATCCGGCGGCTCGCCCGTTCGCATGAGGTACTGGTGACGGTGGAAGAGGGCGCCATCGGCGGCTTCGCCAGCCAGGTGCTGCATTTTCTCGCTCATGAAGGCCTCTTGGAAAGCGGCCTCAAGGTGCGCCCGCTGGTGCTGCCGGATGTGTTCACGGACCACGCCAAGCCGGAAAAGATGTATGCCGATGCCGGGCTGGATTCGGCCGGCATCGTGCGCACTGTCTTCGCCGCGCTCGGTCGCGGCGTGCAGGCGCAGCGCGCCTGAATCAGAACGTCAAGACGCTGAATCGTTTGCCGGCTTGCCAAGCAATTCCAGCAAAACTGTGCAGCGGTTTTGCGCTCGGAATTGCATCAAGCCAACATTGTAACTATCTGTTAACGCTCCCGTTTGGCGGTTCGCTTACCCTGTCTATTGGCCGATTTTCAACGGCGCCCTGTTAGAAGTTCGAGCCAGGCAGGGAGATAACAAAAATGAAAACGCTTCTGTGCGGCATGGTCCTTTTGGCGGGCATGATTGCACCGGTGGCAGCCGAGACGCGTTACGACCGCAATCTTGAAAAGGCGGTGCTGGACATCGTTGCCGGCAAGATGGGCAACATCCGCGGCGCCTTCTCCTATAAGCAGGTTCCTCAACTCGTAGTGCTGCCGGATGCCACGCCCGTCGCGCCCACTCCGGTTGAGCCGCCGCGCAAGGAAGCCTCCGGCAATGACGGCCTGATGCCCGCCGTCGAGCGCCAGGTTTCTCGCACTATTTTTTAGAACCACATATCGCGCACGCAGCTGCGATCGCGCGGTAGGTCGTCGAAACTATTCAGGCCGTCGAAATGGTCGATCGGCAGGTCGGCGACCTCCTCGGGCGGCGCAAGCCTGACATTGACTGCGATACGCGTGCGGCCGCTTTTGCTCGAACGCAGGCCACGCCAGGCGACCACGCAGGCGCAGGTCGGACAGAACAGGATTTCCAGCGCGGGCTCCGCCACCTCGGCGCGTGTGTACGATTTCAGCGGCCCGGCGACGCGGATGCGCTCGTCGACATAATCATAGGCCCAGAGCGCACCGTAGCGGCGGCAAAGCGTGCAATTGCATGCGGTGATTCCACCGGGATCGCCCTCCAGCGTCCAATGAACCGCGCCGCAATGACAGGTACCCTTCAGCATTGCCACCTCCACCGGCTGACGAACGGCCTGTGCCTATCGGCATTCTGCAGCCTATTGCCCGATATTCAAACCCATTGCGTTCGCGCCCGGCTTTCGCCAATGAAGGCCGATGAGTTCCCCTTTGCCAGCCAGCCGGCGCCAGCGGCTCGACGAATTGCTCGTCGGGCGTGGCCTGTTTGCCAGCCGTTCGCGCGCCCGCGACGCGATCGAGCGCGGCACGGTGACGGTTGACGGCGCCGTTGCCCGCAAGCCCGGCCAACCTGTCGCGCCGGACTGCCTCGTAGCCATCGACGATCCGGCGCAGGCCTATGTGTCGCGCGCCGCGCTGAAGCTGATCGCCGGCCTCGATCATTTCGGTCTCGATCCTTCCGGCAGCGAGGCGCTTGATATCGGCGCCTCGACCGGCGGTTTTACCCAGGTGCTGCTCGAGCGCGGCGCGGCGCACGTTACGGCGATCGATGTCGGCCACGGCCAGATCAACCCTGACATTGCCGGCGACCCGCGTGTCACGGTGATCGAAGGACTGAACGCACGCGATCTGACGGCAGCCGATCTCGGCGGCCGCGTTCCCGGTTTCCTTGTCTGCGACGTCAGCTTCATCTCGCTGAAGCTTGCGCTGCCGCCGGCGCTGGAACTGGCGGGCGAAGGCGCCAAGGCAATCTTTCTGGTCAAGCCGCAATTCGAGGCGGGCCGCGAGGCCATCGGCAAGGGCGGCTTGCTCAAGAATCCGGGCGAAGCCGGGCGCATTGCCGGAAATTTGCGCGACTGGCTGGCCGGCGTTCCAGGCTGGCGCGTGCTGGGGCTCCAGCCATCGCCAATCGAAGGCGGCGACGGCAACCGCGAGTTCCTGCTCGCCGCCATGAAGGACGGGCGATGAGCGCACGCTTCACCATTGCGAGGCTCGGTTCGCAGGGCGACGGCATCGCCAATGCCGAAGGCGGGGAGATCTTCATCCCGTTCACGCTGCCGGGCGAAACGGTCACGGCCGCGCGCCAGAAGGACCGCGCCGCGCTGATGTCGGTATTGGAAGCCTCGCCGCTCAGGGTCGGCCCGGCCTGCCGCCATTTCACCGAATGCGGCGGCTGCGCGCTGCAGCATTACGAGGCCGCAGCCTACCAGCAATGGAAGCGCGAGAGGGTCGTGCAGGCGCTGAAAGCCAAGGGCATCGCATCCGACATCGCTGCGCTGGTGCCTTGCGCGCCGCACACTCGCCGCCGCGTCACCTTCAGCGCCAGGCGTACCGAGGCCGGCATGCTGCTCGGCTTCGTGCGCGCGCTGTCTTCCGAGATCATCCCGATCGAGGAGTGCTCGATCTCGCTGCCGGCGATCGTCTCGGCGCTCGACAAATTGCGCGCCCTCGCCGGATTGGTCTGCGCCACCCCGAAGGCGTTTCATATGACGGTGACCGTCACCGCTTCAGGCCTCGACATAGCTGTGCACGATGCCGGCAAGCTTGGCGACCATCAGCGCCGTATCGCGTCGAATTTCGTCATAGCTGAGGGTTTGGCGCGGCTTTCCGTCGACGGAGAGATCGTCGTCGAGCCGAAGAAGCCGGTGGTGCAGATCGGATCGGTCGCGGTCGCCGTGCCGCCCGGCGCCTTCCTGCAGGCGACGGAAGCCGCCGAGCAGGCGATGGCGGGCCTTGTCGGCCGGCATTTGTCGCGCGCCAGGAAGGTCGCGGATCTGTTTGCCGGCTGCGGCAGCTTCGCGCTCAGGCTCGCGGCGAAGTCAGAGGTTCACGCTGTGGAGGGCGATGCGCCGGCGCTCGCCGCGCTCGACCGCGCCTTCCGCTTCGCCGGCGGCCTGAAGCGGGTGACCAGCGAACGCCGCGACCTGTTCCGCCGGCCGCTGACCTTCAAGGAGTTGAACCTTTTCGACGGCCTGGTCTTCGATCCGCCGCGCGCCGGCGCCGAGGATCAGTCGAAGCAGATCGCCCGCTCCGACGTGCCGCTGGTCGCTGCGGTGTCCTGCAATCCGGTGACGCTGGCGCGCGATCTGCGCATCCTGATCGATGGCGGCTACGCGCTGAAGAGCGTCACGCCGATCGACCAGTTCCTGTGGTCGCCGCATGTCGAGGCCGTGGCGCTTTTGGAGAAGCCGAAGCGGCGGCGGTAGCCCGCCGCCGGGGGCTCGCATGAAAATTGTGAAGCCTCTGTTCTTTCGACGAAATTGCGCCCTAAAGCCGCCTTTTTGAAGGGCCTTAATTCTGCTGTTAGGGAAACATTCCTGCCTCTCCGGCGTTATCGCGTTGGACGAATGGCGGACAAGGATGGCGGATTGCAATGCGCTCGCTTCGGAAAGTCATCGGTCTTCTCGTCATTCTCGTCGCGTTCGCCGTCGCGTCCACGACCGGCGCGCTCGCCCAACAGCAGAAACGTCTCGCATTCGTCATCGGCAACGCCGCCTATCCGTCGGATGCGCTGGTCACCTCCGCGAATGACGCCGGCCTGATTGCGCAGACCTTGCAGGCAGCAGGGTTCGACGTGGTCGGCGCGCGCGACGTCGACCAGGAATCGTTGCGTGGCGCGCTGCGAGATTTCCTTGGAAAGGTTTCCGCCGCCGGTCCGGACGCGACCGTTTTCGTATACCTCGCCGGCCGCGGCGTGCAGTTCGAAGGTGAGAACTATTTCTTGCCGGTAGATGCCCAGATCGCCAATCCGGCCGACGTGCCGCTGCAGGCCATGCGGCTCTCCGATATCACCAAGTCCCTGGCGGGACTGCCGGCGAAGGTCAATATCGTCGTCCTCGACGCGGCGCGGCCGAATGCCCTTCCGAAAATGAGCCAGCCGCTGGCCGGCGGTCTCGCCCTGGTCGACCCCGACCCCAACATGCTGATTGCGTTCAACGCGGCGCCCGGAACGGTTGCGCCGGAAGGCAAGGGCCCATACGGCGCCTATGCTCAGGCGCTAGCGGAGATGATGCGCGAAGGCGGCTTGTCGCTTGACGATGTTTTCGACCGCACGCGGCTACGCGTCAACGAGGTGACGCTAGGCGCCGAAATCCCGTGGGACGCCTCGAAGATCAGCGCGCCTTTCGTCTTCTTCGAACGCGCTCCGGACGCGCCGCCGCCGAAGGTTTCGGAGTCCGAAGAACGGGCCAACCGGACCAGGCCGATCCGCGATTTCAACGCGCATGACGCCTATGTCGCGGCACTCGATCGCGATACCATGCGCGGCTACGAGGAATTCCTCGTCGCTTATCCGCACGATCCGATGGCCAAGCGTGTGCGCGCCATCATCGCTGCGCGGCGCGAGGCGATCACCTGGCGCGAAACATGGCTGCGGGACACGCCGGAGGCTTATTGGTCTTACCTCGATCGCTATCCGCACGGGCTGCATGCCTGGGACGCGCGCCGCCGGCTGGAACATTTCGACGCTGAGCTCGAGCCACCGGCGAGCTTCACCGTCATCGTCTACGACGTGCCGCCGCCGCCGCCGGAAGAAATCATCTATGTCGACAGGCCGGTGCTCTATTTCGACGATCCCGATTTCGACTTCGAGCCGCCGCCGCCGATCGACGTGATATTCCTGCCGCCGCCGCCGCCGGATTTCGTCGTGCTGCCGCCGCCCCCGCCGCCGGTCGATGTTTACGTCCTGCCGACGCCGGTCTTCGTCCCCGTGCCGGTCTGGGTCAGACCGCCCCGTGACATCGTGCCGCCGCCGAACGACATCATCTTCAACAACATTCACAACACGACCGTCATCAACAACATCAACAACACGACGATCAACAGCGAGCCGGCCAATCAGGCCGGACAACCCAACGCCAATGCACCGAGCGGCCTCACCACCGGCCAGAAGATGGCGGTTGGTGCGGGCGCGGCCGCGCTGGCGGCCAAGGTGGCGCTGCCGCCGTTGCTGCAGAAAAGGGCGGTGCTGTTCAAGCAAAATCAGGGCGGCCAGCCGCTGAAGCCGGGCCAAGCTGCCACGCAGGGCCAGCAGCCTGGTGCGACGCCGCAATCGCTGAAGCCGGGGCAGGCTGTCACGCAGGGCCAGCAGCCGGGTGCGACGCCGCAGGCCAAGACGATGGGCAAGCTCTCGACCGATCACGCCTTGCCGGGAGCTGACGGCAAAGCGCTGCCGCTCGTCAACGGCAAGCCGGTGCTCAACGGCCAGAATGCGCCCAACAGGAAGGTGCTGGGCAAGCAAGGCACTGTGAGTGGCAACCAGCAGGCTACCGGAAATGCCGGCGCCCCCGTTACGGGCAATGGCCAGCAGAACGGAGTTGTCAACGATCAGGACAAGAGGGGCAAGTTCCGCAAGTTGCCGAGCGTCAATGGCGCGCCGGGCGGGCAGAACGCCCAGCAGAGGTTCGGAAAGAACAATCCGAATGCTTTGGCCGGCCAGAATGGAGGCAACCCGAAGAAGCTGACACGCAAGGATCTGTCGGCAGGCCAGACAGCTGTCGGCCCTAGCGATCAAGACTCGGTCAACGGAGGCGATAGAGGCAAGAAGCTCCGCAAGCTGCCGACCGTCAACGGCGCGCCGGGCGAGAACGGGCAAAACGCTCAGCAGAGGTTCGGGAAGAACAATCCGAATGCGTTGTCCGGCCAGAACGAAAACAGACCGAGGAAGCTGACACGCAAGGATCTATCAGAAGGTCAGACAGCTGTCAGCCCGAGCGATCAAGGCTCGGTCAACGGAGGCGATAGAGGTCGGAAGTTCCGCAAGCTGCCGACCGTCAACGGCGCACCGGCCGACAACCGGGCGAGCGTGCAGGAGCGGCTCAGGAGAAACAATCCGAGTGTGTTCTCCGACCAGAATCAGGGCTCGGCCAATGAAAACAGGAAGTTCCGCAGGCTGCCGAACGGCGAAGAGGGTTCCGCCGGCGCGGGCGCCAAGGTCCAGCGCAACTTCAAGCAGGAAAGGCCGAACGTGCAGGTGCTCAGGCCGCAAAGGCCGGAGTTCCAGGCGCAGCCAAAGCCTCAGATGCAAGAGAGACGCCTGCAGCAGTTGAGGCCTGAGCCTCAGATGCAAGAAAGACGCTTGCAGCAGCAGCCGCGGCCTCAGCCTCAGATACAGGAGCGGCGCCTGCCGCAGCAGCCCAAGGAGCAGCCGCCGCAGGGAAACAAGAAGCCGGCCTGCGGGCATCCCGGCGAGCCGCCCTGCAAGCAGTAGGCCAGCAAGGCTTGCCTTGGCCGCGGGCGGCAACGCCCGTTCATGGGCCGGACTTCCGGCCCCATGAATTTGCGAGAATGTGACGGGTCAGGCCGTCAAAAGCAGACCAGACCGCTCTGGTCGCTCCGGGAGCGATTGCGGGAAAAGGTGAAAGGTTCGGGCTCGGCGACTTCACCGTAGCCTTCCCTCCGGAATTGCGTCCCAGTGAGATAGAGCGGCTCGCCGTTTCCGTGAAACGGTGAAATGCTCTGGCTTTTACGAGCTTGGAGACAGCCGTTTCGCCGTGCCGCCGCGCTGGTTGAGCGAAACCCAGATATTCGGGTTCTGCTGCGATTGGCGCTTCAGGAAATAATAGCCGGTGGCGTTCCAGGGCCGGATTTCGTCGACCAGATTGTCCAGCACGAGATCGCCCTTGTCGGTCTTCACCGTCAGGATGGTGTGGCCCTCATTGTGAAGATCGCGCACCACCGTCATCAGCAGCGCCTGCCGGGGGAATCCCGCTTCCTGGAGAAGCTTGCGCTTGTAGAGCGCGTAGATCTTGCAATCGCCCTTGCCGTCCGTTGGATAGTCCCAGTGGTCCATCATCGTGCCCCAGTGGTCGTAATTGCTGACCGGCTTGATGGAACGGTTCGCCGTCCGGTTTATCCGCCTGAGGATGCTCATGTTCTGCGCGGTCAGCCTGATGCTGGCGGCGGGCAGGGTAGGCACCTTGCACTCTTTCGGCCGGCGATGACAGAAATCGAGCCAGCCATATGGGACGCTGGTGCTGCTGCCGACCGCGGCGGAGCTTGCATCAGGTCGTGTCGACGTTAGCTTGAACAGCGACGACTGCGCCGCTGCAGGGCCGACTTGCAGCGATGAGGCGCCAACCAACGAAACGAGGCCAAGGAGGAAAGAAGAGGTCAGGACGCCAGGGGAACGCTGCATTGCCGACACCACCGCAACCAGAAGACTGGCGAGAAGCTAATGCGCAAACGCCCGCCCCGCCAATTAAACAATTAATAATGTCCTAACACGATTGTGTTCACTTCAAGGTGGAGGATGCATTCAAGCCGGAATCAACCGCCTGGTGCGCGGGGGCTGCTCGGGAAGTCGTTCGTCAGGCAGCGAACGGTGACGTTCGTATCAATCGCGAGCATGGCGCCGCCGTGCTTCGGCGAGGACGCCTGCGTCCATTTCTTCCATTGTCTTCGGCGCGCCGCGGGATGGCAGGGAGCCAAAGACATCGTTCTGCTGTTTCGCCGCGAACACAGGCGCCAGCTTCAAAAGCACTCCCTCAGCCGTTTCTTCAACCTCGAGCCTCGTTCCCGGGCCCCACTCTTTCCGTTTCCGGATGGCGCTGGGCAGGATCACTTGCCCCTCGGTCGAGACGGTGGTCGTCAGCTTTCAGAGACGGTCATAGTACCTACCGGTGTAAGACGAAGGCATGGGTTAGGCCTCAAACCCTGGTGCCGCCCACCGTCATCTGGTTCATCCGCAGATGCGGCTGGCCGACGCCGACAGGCACGCCCTGTCCGGCCTTGCCGCACATGCCGATGCCGGTGTCGAGCTGCATGTCGTTGCCGATCATGCTGACGCGGTGCATGGCGTCGGGGCCGTTGCCGATCAGCATCGCGCCCTTGATCGGCTGCGTCACCTTGCCGTTCTCGATCATGTAGGCCTCGGTGCAGCCGAACACGAATTTGCCGGAGGTGATGTCGACCTGGCCGCCGCCGAAGGAAACGGCATAGATGCCGTTCTTGACCGAGGCGATGATCTCTTCCGGCTGCATGTCGCCGGAGGTCATATAGGTGTTGGTCATGCGCGGCATTGGCTGGTGCGCATAGCCCTCGCGGCGGCCGTTGCCGGTCGCCTTCATACCCATCAGCCGGGCGTTCTGGCGGTCCTGCATATAGCCGACCAGTATGCCGTCATCGATCAGCACGTTGCGCGCCGAAGGCGTTCCTTCGTCGTCGACGGTGAGCGAGCCGCGCCGCTCGGGGATGGTGCCGTCATCGATCACGGTGACGCCCTTCGCTGCCACCTGCTGGCCCATCAGGCCGGCGAAGGCCGATGTCTTCTTGCGGTTGAAGTCGCCTTCGAGCCCATGGCCGACCGCCTCGTGCAGCATCACGCCCGGCCAGCCGCTGGAGAGCACGATGTCGAACGTGCCCGCCGGCGCAGGGACGGCCTCGAGATTGACCAGCGCCTGCCGCAGCGCCTCGCTGGCTGCATGCTTCCAGCTTTCCTCGCTGACGAACTCGCCAAAACTCTTGCGGCCGCCCATGCCATAGGAGCCGCTCTCTTGCCGGTCGCCGCTGCCGACCACGACCGAGACGTTGATCCGGACCAGCGGGCGGATGTCGCGCACGATCTGCCCGTCGCCGCGCACGATCTCGACATGCTGCCATGAGGCGGCGAGCGAGGCCGTCACCTGGCGCACGCGCGGATCCTTGGCCCGCAGCCAGCCGTCGATCTCCTGCAGCAGCTTGGCCTTGGCCTCGAAAGAGGGCGAGGGGATAGGGTTCTCGTCGCCATAGAGATGGCGATTGGTGCGGGCGGGCGCTCCGGCCAATGTGCCGGAATAGCCGCCCTTGACCGCCGAGACGGCATCGGCCGCGCGCAGCAGCGAGGCCTCGGACAGATCGCTCGAATGCGCGTAGCCGCTGGCCTCGCCGGCCACGGCGCGCAGGCCAAAACCCTGGTCGGTGTTGAAATTGGCCGTCTTCAGCCGGCCATTGTCGAACATCAGCGCTTCATTCTCGCTGTATTCGAGGAACAGCTCGCCGTCGTCGGCGCCCTTGATGGTGTCGGTGACGATCTCCTTGACGCGATCGTCGGAAATATCGAATTGGCCGATCAGGCTGTTCATGGCTAATCCATTCGTGGAAATAAAATCGTTGCACCGGATGTAGGCGCGAAGCCGCCGTTGCACAATCGCCAACAGGATCAAGCCGACGATTGCGCCGCCGTCACTCGCCGCTCAGGAAGTTCTTGATGTTGGCGGCCATCGCGTTCCAGGTGGAAAACTGTTCCTCGAGATTGGCTTTGGTGATGCCACCGGCGAAAGAGACATCCATCTTGAAATTCGAGCCGTCGCCCGAATAGGCCTTCACCCAGCGGTATTTTGCGTTCCAGGCGTTGGCTTGGTCGGCGGTGAGCGGGTCGGTGTAGCCGGTCGAGAACTGCAGCGACTTGCAGTTCTCGTGGTCTTCGCAGCCGTAGAAATAAATCACGTATTTGACGCCCTCGACCCGTCCGGAAATCATCGGGTCGCCATTGTCGTCCCTGTCCATCTTGGCCGAACCGAAACCCTTGGCGATATCGAGGATCGCCGCCGGCTCCGGGCTCTGGAGTATTTCGGCATCCTCGGCCCGCGCGGCCGAAACCGCAGCGACCAGCGCCAGACCGGTGACGAAAGCGGATAAATTCGCGCGCATTGAGCCTCCTGGCCGCCAAACGCGCATTCGCCACCGGACCTCAGCGTCAGGAGCGGCGCATGGGTAAGAAGATCAAGGTAGGGCAGCGAAACCTTCCGCAAAGCCCTTGAGGTCGACGGGAATGCCGATGCCTTCCTCGGGCGTCTGGAAGACGATGAAGGTGGCCGAGGTGCCGCTCTTTAACGTGTCGAGCAGCGGCTTTTCGAGGATTACCTCGGCGTAGCAGCCGTCCTGGAAGCAGCGCACGAAATAGGCGCGGCCGATGTCCTTGCCGTCGACATTGAGGCCGAGGCCGTTGGGGAGCAGCACGCCGAGCGGCGCCAGCACGCGCAGGATCTCGGCCTTGTTGTCGGCGGTGCGCAGCACCACGACCGAAAGGCCCATTTCAGGACGGTCCTCGGCGACGACGTTCTGCATCATCACGCATTGCTCGGACGTCGCGCCCGCCGGCGTGTCGCAGATGATCGACCACGCGCCATGCGTCGACTTTACCGTGCCGCTCGGGGGCGTGGCATTGTTCGGCGAGGCGGCAGCGCCAACGGCTATGCCGACGCCGAGCAAGGCAAGGGCAAGAACGACCTTCGCCAAGGTTCTCGAAAGCCAGGAAGTCATGACGGCTCCATTGCGAATCACGGCACTTTAAGCCGCGCCGGGGCCAAGTAAAGGATGAGACCGTCGCCGGCCCGCCCCGATACCGGCAATTCCATGCTTTTCCAAAGCAAATTCGCCCGAATTGCGACCGTTGCGCATATAGCGCGGCGGGCGCGGAAGATGGCCTTCGGCCTGCGCGCAAAAATGCCGCACGGTTTCCTCCGCTCCTTTCTTGCGGAGGGAAATAGAGTATGGTTTGAACCACCCTAGGCACAGACCGGGATTCCCGATCCCGGCAGCGTCCGTTATTGGTGCGACCAGATCGCGGGAAGTGGGAGACGAGAGGGCGATGAGGAAATTCCTGGCAAGCGCTGAATTCTTGGCAGGTGCGGCAGCTTCGGCCGTGCTCTTCTCCAGTGCTGCGGCCCGTGCCGACCAGCCGCGGGAATGGGAGGTGACCTTCCAGGCTCCGGCGACCGACATGATGCGGCAGATCGAGCGGTTCGGGAACTACACCATGTGGTTCATCGTCCCGATCACCGTCCTTGTGCTGGTGCTTCTGCTGGTCTGCATCGTCAAGTTCCGCGCCAGCGCCAACCCGGTGCCGTCCAGGACCAGCCACAACACGCTGATCGAGGTGATCTGGACCGTCGGACCGGTGATCGTGCTTCTGCTCATCGCCATTCCCTCCTTCCAGCTGCTCACCGCGCAATACACCCCGCCGGAAGAAGCCAAGCTCACCGTCAAGGCGACCGGCAACCAGTGGAACTGGGATTACGAATATCAGGTCGACAAGACCTTCTCCTTCAACTCGGCGGTTCTCCAGGATGCCGACCGCGCCAAGGCCGGCAAGGAAGATCGCGCTCTCTATCCGCGCCTGCTCGCGGTCGACAACGAGCTGGTCGTGCCGGTCAACACCATGACCCGCGTGCTGATCACCGCGACGGACGTCATCCACTCCTTCGCCGTGCCGTCCTTCGGCATCAAGATGGACGCCGTCCCCGGCCGCACCAACGAGACCTGGTTCAAGGCCGAGAAGGAAGGCCTCTACTACGGCCAGTGCTCGCAGCTCTGCGGCAAGGACCATGCCTTCATGCCGATCGCGGTGCGCGTCGTGTCCGATGCGCAGTTCAAGACCTGGCTGGACACGGCCAAGACCGATGTGCCCGCCGCCAACAAGGCGCTGATGGCCGAGATCGATGGTACCAACAAGGTAGCGGCCGCCGGCAACTGATGCCGCGGGTTAGCAAGATTTAGGGAACGGAGCGGAACATGGCAGAGGCTGCAGCTCACGATCACGACGACCACAGGCCGCATGGCTGGGTCCGCTGGGTCTACTCGACCAACCACAAGGACATCGGCACGCTCTACCTGATCTTCGCGATCATTGCCGGCATCGTCGGCGGCGCGCTCTCGGTCGCCATCCGCATGGAGCTGCAGGAGCCGGGCATCCAGATCTTCAGCGGCCTGGCGCAGATGGTCTACGGCATGCAGGGCGACGCCGCCATCGACGGCGGCAAGAGCATGTACAATGCCTTCGGCGCCGCGCATGGCCTGATCATGATCTTCTTCATGGTCATGCCGGCGCTGATCGGCGGCTTCGCCAACTGGATGGTGCCGATCATGATCGGCGCGCCGGACATGGCCTTCCCGCGCATGAACAACATCTCCTTCTGGCTGCTGCCGCCGGCCTTCATCCTGCTGCTCTCATCGATGTTCGTGCCGAGCGCGCCGGGCGCCTTCGGCGTCGGCGGCGGCTGGACGATCTATCCGCCGCTCTCGACGTCCGGCCAGCCAGGCCCGGCGATGGACCTGGCGATCCTGGCGATCCACATCGCCGGCGCGTCGTCGATCCTCGGCGCCATCAACTTCATCACCACCATCTTCAACATGCGCGCTCCCGGCATGACGCTGCACAAGATGCCGCTGTTTGCCTGGGCGGTGCTGATCACCGCCTTCCTGCTCCTCCTCTCGCTGCCGGTTCTGGCGGGCGCCATCACCATGCTGCTCACCGATCGCAATTTCGGCACCGCTTTCTTCGTGCCGGACCAGGGCGGTGACCCGATCCTCTTCCAGCACCTGTTCTGGTTCTTCGGCCATCCCGAAGTGTACATCCTGATCCTGCCGGGCTTCGGCATCATCAGCCACATCGTCTCGACCTTCTCGAAGAAGCCGGTGTTCGGCTATCTCGGCATGGCCTACGCCATGGTCGCGATCGGCGCCGTCGGCTTCATCGTCTGGGCGCACCACATGTACACGACCGGCCTGTCGCTCGACACGCAGCGTTACTTCGTGTTCGCCACCATGGTCATCGCGGTGCCGACCGGCGTGAAGATCTTCTCCTGGATCGCCACCATGTGGGGCGGCTCGATCTCCTTCAAGCCGCCGATGCTGTGGGCGCTGGGCTTCATCTTCCTGTTCACCATCGGTGGCGTCACCGGCGTCCAGCTGGCCAATGCCGGCCTCGACCGCTCGCTGCACGACACCTATTTCGTGATCGCCCACTTCCACTACGTGCTGTCGCTGGGCGCCGTATTCGCCATCTTCGCCGGCTGGTACTACTGGTTCCCGAAGATGACCGGCTACATGTACTCGCCGGTGATCGCCAACACCCACTTCTGGGTCACCTTCGTCGGGGTCAACCTGATCTTCTTCCCGCAGCACTTCCTCGGCCTCGCCGGCATGCCGCGCCGCACCGTCGACTATCCGGATGCGTTCGCCGGCTGGAACATGGTGTCGTCCTACGGCTCCTACATCGCGGCCGTCGGCGTTGCGATCTTCCTTTACGGTGTGTTCGAGGCCTTCCAGAAGAAGCGCGTCGCCGGCGCCAACCCGTGGGGCGAGGGTGCCACCACGCTCGAATGGCAGCTGCCTTCGCCGCCGCCGTTCCA
The DNA here is from genome assembly GCF_020165195.1 of Mesorhizobium sp. CA14. Classification (GTDB taxonomy): domain Bacteria; phylum Pseudomonadota; class Alphaproteobacteria; order Rhizobiales; family Rhizobiaceae; genus Mesorhizobium. The sequence continues at coordinate 53,338 of NZ_JAIUHR010000014.1, forward strand.
CCAGTGGGAACAGCTGCCGAAGATCAAGTAGGCGCCCCTACGCATACAGGACCGCCGGCTTGCCCGGCGGTCTTGGCCAACGGAATGATGGACTTTAAGTACGAATGGCCCTTGCCGAAGACAGATCGATGGAGGAAGCGGGTTTTCGCATGTCGGAAGCGACCGCAGGCGATTTCTTCGCCCTCCTGAAGCCGCGCGTCATGTCGCTGGTCGTCTTCACGGCTTTTGTCGGCATGATCGCTGCCCCCGTCGCCATCAATCCGCTCATCGCGGTGATCGCCATCCTCGCAATCGCCATTGGCGCCGGCGCCTCGGGCGCGCTCAACATGTGGTACGACGCCGATATCGACGCCGTGATGACCAGGACCGCCGGCCGTCCGGTGCCGTCCGGTCGCGTCACGCCAGGCGAGGCGTTGAGCTTCGGCCTTGTGCTGTCGGTGCTGTCGGTGATGACGCTCGGCGTGCTGGTCAACTGGCTGTCGGCATCGCTTCTCGCCTTCACCATCTTCTTCTACGCCGTCATCTACACCATGTGGCTGAAGCGCTGGACGCCGCAGAACATTGTCATCGGCGGCGCCGCCGGCGCCATCCCGCCGGTGATCGGCTGGGCCGCCGTGACCGGCTCGGTCAGCCTCGAAAGCGTGATCCTGTTCCTGATCATCTTCCTGTGGACGCCGCCGCATTTCTGGGCGCTGGCTCTCTTCAAGTCCGACGACTACGCCCGCGCCGGCATCCCGATGATGCCGAATGTCGCCGGCCATGCCTCGACCCGTAGGCAGATCTTTGCCTATGCGCTGATCCTGGCGCCGGTCGGCGTGCTGCCCTGGGCGCTTGGTTACACCACGGCCGGCTATGGCCTCGTCTCGGCCGCCCTCGGCGCGGGCTTCGTCTGGTATGCCTGGAAAGTGCTTGCCATGGCCGACGACGACCGCGCGATGAAGCCGGCCAAGGCCCTGTTCGGTTATTCGCTGCTCTATCTCTTCGCCATCTTCGCCGCCTATCTCGTCGATTGCGTGGTTGGGCGCGCGCTCATGATGGGGGGAGTATGACCGTGGCCGACAAGAACCTCGAACTGGTCACGCTGACCGAGCGTCAGCGCAAGGCGCGCCGCAACCGCTCCATCGCCATCGGCGTCGCGCTGGCGGCGCTCGTCATCATCTTCTATGCCGCCACCATCGTGCGCTTCGGTCATCATGGCGCGAGCCTCACCGGCTCGGGTCTGTTTGGGGGCGGCTGATGAGCGGCGACTTGAGCAAGCCCCGTAAGGTCAACAACGGCATCGTCGCCGCTGTCTGCCTCGCCTTCTTCACCGGTATGATCGGCATGGCCTATGCGGCGGTGCCGCTCTACAAGATGTTCTGCCAGGTCACCGGCTATGGCGGCACCACGCAGCGCGCCGAGAAGCAATATGCCGGCCGTGTGCTCGACCGCGATATCACCATCCGCTTCGATGCCAACACCAACGGCATTCCCTGGCAGTTCGAGCCGGTCGCCCGTTCGGTGACGATCAAGATCGGCGAGACGACCCAGGCGCATTACAGCGCAACCAATAAGTTCGATCGCCCCATCACCGGCCGCGCTTCGTTCAACGTGCAGCCTGAAATGGCCGGCGCCTATTTCAACAAGGTGGAGTGCTTCTGCTTCACCGACACGACGCTGACGCCCGGCGAGACGCTGGACATGCCGGTCGTGTTCTATGTCGATCCAGACATCGTCAACGTGCCGGAACTCAAGGACTTGAAGACGATCACCCTGTCCTACACGATGTTCCCGGTCGAAAAGAAACAGCCGGTCGCCTCGTCGGCACCGGCCGCTGGCAGCAGCAACAAAGTTCCAGATTCCGACGCAAGCCTCGGGGGTTGATATGGCAGACGCGCACGCAAAACCACACCACGACTACCATCTCGTCAACCCGAGCCCCTGGCCTTTCCTGGGCTCGATCGGCGCGCTGGTCACCGCCGTCGGCGGCGTCTGCCTGATGCAGTATCTGAAGGGCGGCAATTTCCCGGTCTTCGGCCACAACATCGCCAATCCGTGGCTGTTCTTCATCGGCATGATCATCGTGCTTTACACGATGTTCGCCTGGTGGTCGGACACCATCAAGGAAGCGCATGAGGGCTACCATACGCGCGTCGTGTCGCTGCATCTGCGCTACGGCATGATCATGTTCATCGCCTCCGAGGTGATGTTCTTCGTCGCCTGGTTCTGGGCCTTCTTCGACGCAAGTCTCTTCCCCGGCGAGGCGAACCAGTATGCCCGCACCGCTTTCACCGGCGGCGTGTGGCCGCCGAAGGGGCTTGAAGTCCTCGATCCCTTCCACCTGCCGCTCTACAACACCATCATCCTGCTTCTGTCGGGCACGACGGTGACCTGGGCGCACCACGCGCTCCTGCATGGCGACCGCAAGGGCCTGATCAACGGCCTGGTGCTGACCGTAGGCCTCGGTATGCTGTTCACCATGGTGCAGGCCTACGAGTACATGCACGCTCCGTTCGGCTTCAGGGATTCGATCTACGGCGCCACCTTCTTCATGGCCACCGGCTTCCACGGCTTCCATGTCATCATCGGCACCATCTTCCTGCTGGTCTGCCTCGTGCGTGCGATGCGCGGCGACTTCACCCCAAAGCAGCATTTCGGCTTCGAGGCGGCCGCCTGGTACTGGCACTTCGTCGACGTGGTCTGGCTGTTCCTGTTCAGCGCCATCTATGTCTGGGCCTCGAACGGCGCACTGATCGAAGGCCATTAAACCGACGGGTTTCGCAATCCCAAAGGGCGGCTGCGGCGACGCGGCCGCCTTATTCTTTGGGGCGAAAAGGTCTACGGTGAGAACATGAACGAAGATAAAGCGATCTGGCCCCCCATCGATCCGATCTCGGCCGGCCTGCACGGCCGCTGCCCGCGCTGCGGCGAAGGCAAGCTGTTCTCGGGTTTCCTCACCGTCGGCAAGCGCTGCTACAATTGCGGGCTCGATTATTCCTTCGCCGATGCCGGAGACGGACCGGCGGTGTTCGTCATCCTGATCATCGGCTTCATCGTCGTTGGCTTGGCGCTGTGGATGGAGGTGACGCTCAGCCCGCCGCTCTGGCTGCACTTCATTTTGTGGATACCGCTGGCGCTGGTTCTCTGCCTGACGGCGCTGCGCCTCATCAAGGGCGTGCTGATCACCTTGCAATATTCCAAGAAGGCCGCTGAAGGCAGGCTGGAATCCCAAGAATGAATGAGACGACAGGCCCGGTTGCCGGCCGTTCGCGGCCGCGCGCGGCGTTGCTCATCGGTCTCGGCCTCGTGCTGTTCGCCGTCCTGATCGGGCTCGGCACCTGGCAGGTTCAGCGCTTGCACTGGAAGGAGCACCTGCTCGCGACCATCGACAAGCGCACGCATTCCGCGCCGTTGCCGCTGGCCGACGTCGAGAGGCAATTCGCCGCTTCCCACGATGTCGATTACACCCCGGTGACGGTGACCGGAACGTTCCTGCACAAGGGCGAGCGGCACTTCTTTTCAACCTGGCAAAGCGACAGCGGCTTCAACGTCTACACGCCCCTGCAGCTCGAGGACGGCCGCTTCGTGCTCGTCAACCGCGGCTTCGTTCCCTACGATCTCAAGGACCCGGCCAAGCGCCAACAGGGCCAAATTGCCGGCAAGGTGACGGTGACCGGACTTGCCCGCAATCCGCTGCCCGCAAAGCCGTCGATGATGCTTCCCGACAATGACGTCGCCAAGAACATCTTCTATTGGAAGGACCGCGACGTCATGGCGGTGACCGCCGGCTTGCCTGCCGGCTTCGTGCTGGTGCCGTTCTTCATCGATGCCGACAAGACGCCGAATCCCGGCGGTCTGCCGGTCGGTGGCGTCACCATCATCGACCTGCCGAACAACCACCTGCAATATGCCGTCACCTGGTACGGGCTGGCCGCCGCCCTTGCAGCCGTGCTGATCCTGAGGTTGCGCCGCCCGGCGAAGGAGCAGTGAGCGCCGCCGCTCTTGACAGGGCAGGGGTGCACGTCTCATTTCGCCTACATCAACGAGATAGAGCATGATGTGGTCCGAAAACCGCTACACACTTTTCGGCATCATGCTCTTGATTCCGACTGAACCGGCTTCGCATTCATGATCGAGAAAAAACCACCGCTGACGATCAGGCTCTGCCAGCCACGCGGCTTCTGCGCCGGCGTCGACCGCGCCATCCAGATCGTCGTGCTGGCGCTGAAGAAATACGGCGCGCCGGTCTATGTTCGCCACGAGATCGTGCACAACCGCTACGTCGTCGAAGGGCTGCAGAGCCTCGGCGCCGTCTTCATCGAGGAACTGTCCGAGATTCCGCCGGAGCATCGCCAGTCGCCCGTGGTCTTTTCCGCGCATGGCGTGCCGAAATCGGTGCCGGCGGATGCCGAGGCGCGCAATCTCTTCTACCTCGACGCCACATGCCCGCTCGTCTCGAAGGTGCACAAGCAGGCGATGCGCCACCAGCGGCTTGGCCGCCATGTGCTCCTGATCGGCCACGCCGGGCACCCGGAGGTGATCGGCACGATGGGCCAATTGCCGGAAGGCGCTGTGACGCTGATCGAGACCGAGGCCGATGCGGCGCGCTTCGTGCCCGTCGACGCTTCGGCATTGGGCTTCGTCACCCAGACGACCTTATCGGTCGAGGACACCGCCGGCATTATCCGGGCGCTCCAGGAGAGGTTTCCCGAACTGCATGCGGCCGCGGCCGAATCGATCTGCTACGCCACCACCAACCGCCAGGAAGCGGTGAAGGAAACGGCGGCGGGGGCTGATCTTTTCCTTATCGTCGGCGCTCCCAATTCGTCCAATTCGCGCCGCCTTGTCGAAGTGGCGGAGCGTGCGGGTGCCACGATGTCGCTTCTCGTGCAGCGCGCCGCCGAAATTCCGTGGGATGAGATCGCCGGGATCAGGGCGCTCGGCCTGTCGGCCGGCGCATCGGCGCCGGAGATCATCGTCGATGAGATCATCGACGCGTTCCGGCAGCGCTTCGACGTCACCATCGATCTGGCCATCACGGCCACGGAAACGGAGGATTTTCCGGTGATGCGGGTGCTGCGCGATGTCGAACTGACGGCGGCCGACATGGCCTTCGTCAATGGAGCGGCGTGAAACCGGATGGCCGTCTACACCGACGTCAACGAAGGCGAGCTGACCGCATTCCTCAAGGCCTATCCGGTGGGCGAGCTGCTCTCCTATAAGGGCATAGCAGAAGGTACCGAGAATTCCAATTTCCTGGTCCATGCCTCGACCGGCTCCTACATCCTGACGCTCTACGAGAAGCGCGTCGACAAGGCCGACCTGCCGTTCTTTCTCGGCCTGATGGGCCATCTCGCCAGGAAGGGCATTTCCTGCCCGTTGCCGGTGACCGCGCATGACGGCACCGTCATCGGCACGCTCGCCGGCCGGCCTGCGGTCATCATCACCTTTCTCGAAGGCCTGTCGCTCAGGCGGCCGACCGCCGCGCATTGTGGCGAGGTCGGCAAGGCGCTCGCCGGCCTGCATCTTGCCGGCCAGGATTTTCAGATGCGAAGGCCGAACGCGCTGGCCATCGACGGCTGGCGCAAGCTCTGGGCGGCCTCGCGCGAGCGCGCCGACGAGGTCGAGCCCGGCTTGGCGGCCGAGGTCGATGCCGATTTCGCCGATTTCGAGCGCAACTGGCCCACCGGCCTGCCGAAGGGCATCATTCATGCCGATCTCTTCCCGGACAATGTCTTCTTCCTCGGCGAGAAACTGTCGGGGCTGATCGACTTCTATTTCGCCTGCGACGATCTCTACGCCTATGATGTCGCCACCTGCCTCAACGCCTGGTGCTTCGAGAAGTATTTTTCCTTCAACCTGACCAAGGGGACAGCGCTGCTGGCCGGCTACCAGTCGGTGCGGCCGCTCTCGGGTGACGAGAAAGCGGCGCTGCCGATCCTGGCGCGCGGCTCGGCGCTGCGCTTCATGCTGACCCGCCTCTATGATTGGCTGACCATTCCGGATGGCGGGCTGGTGATGAAGCGCGATCCGACCGAATATATCCGCCGCATGCGCTTCCATCGCGCCATCAAGTCGCCATCCGAATACGGGCTGACATGAACAAACAGATCGAGATCTTCACCGACGGCGCCTGCTCGGGCAATCCCGGGCCCGGCGGCTGGGGCGCGGTGCTGCGCTACAACGGCGTCACCAGGGAGCTGTCCGGCGGCGAGGCCGAGACCACCAACAACCGCATGGAGCTGCTCGCCGCCATCACGGCGCTCAACGCGCTGAAGGAGCCTTGCGCGGTCGATCTCTACACCGACAGCAAATACGTCATGGACGGCATCTCCAAATGGATCCATGGCTGGAAGAAGAACGGCTGGAAGACAGGCGACAGAAAGCCGGTCAAGAATGGCGAGCTCTGGCAGGCGCTCGACGAAGCCAACCGGCGCCACAAGGTCACCTGGCATTGGGTGAAAGGCCATGCCGGCCACCCGGAGAACGAGCGCGCCGACGAACTGGCCAGGCAAGGCATGGCGCCGTTCAAGAGAGGCCCGGTGAAGCCTGTCGTGGCGGCACAGCCCGTAGCGCAACCGAAGCGGCCGGCGGTTGCAAAGGCGCGACGCTCGACCCAGAGCTATTAGGCCTGCCGGCAGATCGGCCGACGGCGGGAGGACGTCAACCGTGCCCTTAGCCTATTACATCACCCATCCCCAGGTTCGCATCGACGCCAACGTGCCCGTGCCGGAATGGGGCCTGTCCGACGTCGGCCGGGCGAGGGCCGTTGCGATGCTCGATCAGCCCTGGGTTGGCTCGATCCGGCGCGTGGTGTCGTCGGGCGAACGCAAGGCCGTTGAAACCGCGAAAATTCTGGCGGACCATCTTCATCTTACGGTCGAGATAAGGGAGCGGATGCATGAGAACGACCGCTCGGCGACCGGCTTCCTGCCGCCGCCGGAATTCGAAGCGGTTGCCGACGAGTTCTTCGCCAGGCCGCATGTCAGCATTCGGGGGTGGGAGCGCGCGATCGACGCTCAGCGTCGTATTGCGAGCGAGGTCGATGCAGTGCTCGCCGCCGATGCTGGAAACGTCGCTTTCGTTGGCCATGGCGGCGTGGGCACGCTTTTGCTGCTTCTGCTCGATGGCCGCGAAATCAGTCGTGTCGCGGATCAGCCGGCGGGCGGCGGCAACTACTTCGCCTATGACATTGAGGCTCGCCGCACCCTGCACGGCTGGCGCCCCATCGACGAACTGACGCCGCATGACGGCATTTGATCGTCAGCGGATCAGCAGCGCCGTCGAGAACATGCCGAGAGCGAACACCGTGTGCGCCACGAGATTGAGCGCGCGCACCTTCGTCGGGTTGGGGAGCTTGGATGCCGCCCAGCCTGCGCCCATGCCAGGCGCCAGAAGGAACCAGCCCGCCCCGACCGTGACGATGCCGAGGATGAAGGCCGGCAGGAATGTCGGCGCCGCCAGCCAGCCCGCGCCAGCGAGCACCACCAGGATCGCCCCGTAAAGGATGCCGACGAGGTAGTGGAACGCCCAGCCGAGCGCCTTTTCATGCGCATAGGGCGCCGCCTTGCCGATATCGTGGTGAAAGACCCTCTCCGGCAGATGCCGGACCCAGCGTCCAACCATCCCCCAGTTGGGCAATGGCTGGCCGATTATCTTATTGAGGATGATCGCCCAGATATCCATGAACACCGTGGCGCCGATGCCGATCGCCACCGCGCGCCAGACGGTGTCAAACATCAGAGCTGCTCGAGGATTTTCGCCGCGCCGGACTCGTCGACGCCAGGCTTGGTCTCGACATTGAGCGCCACGACCTTGCCGTCCTCGACGATCATCGAAAAGCGCTTCGAGCGCAGGCCCATACCGGCGGCGGAAAGATCGTTGTCGAGCCCTACCGATTTGGCGAAATCGCCGCTGCCGTCGGCGAGATAGAGGATCTTGCCTTCGCCGCCGGTGAACCGCGCCCAGGCGCCCATGACATGCACGTCGTTGACCGAGACGACGGCGATCGTGTCGACGCCGCGCGAAAGAATGGCGTCATGGTTCTCCAGATAGCCCGGCAGGTGGTTGTTGCTGCAGGTCGGCGTGAAGGCGCCGGGAACGCCGAACAGCACCACCTTCTTGCCGGCGAAGATCTCATCGCCGGTGATCGGCTTGGCGCCGTCGGTCGTCATCACCTTGAAGCTCGATGCGGGCAGTCTTTCGCCAACCGAAATGGTCATGGGTTCCTCGCTTGGATATCGGGAAGATCGATGCCTTCGATATCGGACTGCGCGGGCTCCGGCAACCTCTTCACAACCCTGGATCAAGGGAAAGGCAGCAACCCGTCGACCGAACCCTCGGCGCTGGTCAGCGTGTAATACAGCCCGCCATCGGTCGGCGTCGCCGACGGTCGGTCGAGGATCGGCACGGTGAAGACGAGTTTGCCGTCCTTCTGGCTGCGCACCGGCGCGCCGAACATGTAGTCGCGCTCGCCGGCGATGAAGAAGTCGACGGATTGCGGATCGCCGGCCGACTGCGCCTCGACGACAAGGGTTTCGTGATCGCCGGGCAGCACGCTGACGCCGAAATCGGACCGGGCCGGAGAGGGCAGCGTCGCAAGCGCGGTTTTCACCAGTGCGGCATCGGTTGCGTTATCCGGATCGGAGCCGGGGTCGACGCTGAGCCGGGTCTGCACCGGAATGCAGATCGTCTCGCAGATGCCGACGAAGACATGGGCGTCGATGGTCGCCGGTTGGCCAGGCGAAGACACCGTAAAGGTCACCGGCAGCGACACCGGACGATCGTAGCCTGCCCATTTGCCGTAGCCGTCGTCATGCCGCTGCGGCGGCGGGAACGACAATTGCGCGTCGGCGATGTTGGTGCTGCCGGATATGTCGAGCTGCGGCGGCACGCCGGCATCGCCCGGATCGCGCCAATAGGTCTTCCAGCCGGGCTTCAACGCGATATCGAGCACGCCGTGGATCTTGCCGGCCTCGTCGGGCTTACCGGTGGTCACCAGCCGAACCTTGCCGCCTTCACTGTTGTACCAGTTCGAGGAGGAGGCCTCGGCCGGGAGGCTTGCAGCCCACCCGAAAACCACGCCGAGAACCAGTATTTTCATATATCGCATAGCGGTGATTTGACCGTCCGTTCTTGGCCGCGCAATGACTTCGTCACCTTCCCGGTATCATATTTGCGTGACATCGGGGACCGGCACCATCTTTTCGGCGCTGCCGAAACGCGTTACGCTCAAGCCATGGACTTGCTGCGCCACAAGAAGGCGGCCGCCGGCCGCGGCTTCCTCGACGATCAGTTCCTGATTGCCATGCCAGGCATGAAGGACGACCGTTTCGCGCGCTCCGTCATCTACGTCTGCGCCCATAGCGACGAGGGCGCGATGGGCCTGATCATCAACCAGACGCAGCAGATGCTGTTTCCGGACCTGCTCGTGCAGCTCGGCATCATGGACGAGCAGGAAGTGATCCGCCTGCCGGCGCACACGCGCGATTTCGTCGTGCGCAATGGCGGGCCGGTCGACCGCAGCCGCGGCTTCGTGCTGCATTCCGGCGACTATCGCGTGGAATCCTCGCTCAACGTCTCCGACGATATCTGCCTGACGGCAACCGTCGACATATTGCGCGCCATCTCCACGGGGCGCGGCCCGCGCCATGCGCTGATGGCGCTCGGCTATTCCGGCTGGGCCGCCGGCCAGCTCGAAACGGAGATCGCCGAGAATGGCTGGCTCACCTGTCCGGCGACGCCCGAGCTTCTCTTCGACACCGACATCGAGCGCAAATACGACCGCATCCTCGCCTCGATCGGCATCGACCTTGCCCATCTGAGCGCCGCCGCCGGGCATGCCTAGCCTACCCTACCGAGCAGACGCAGAGGCCGTTTCGAAACTCGCTCATGCGAGTCATATGGTGGTGATTTCGAGAATCGGAGCGGAGCGTGCTTAACGCACGTGGGCACCGGAAGCGCAGAAAGCGCCGCCAGACGGCCGCAGGAGCAGAGTTTCCAAACGGCCTCTAAGCCTGGGTCAGCGGATACTGCTCCCTCAGCGTCTTCAGCACCTGATCGCCGGGCATCGGCGCGCCGAACATGAAGCTCTGGACATATTCGCAGCCCATCTGGCGCAGCTCCAGCGCATCGCTCTCGTCGGAGATGCCTTCCGCCACGACCGAAAGCCCGAGCTCATGCGCCATGTTGACCATGGATTTGAGCAGCACGGCGCGCTTCGGCGTTGCGTCGTCGACGAAGCTCTTGTCGATCTTGATCGTGTCGAATGGGAAGCGCGTCAGATAGGAGAGCGAGGAATAGCCGGTGCCGAAATCGTCGAGCGACAGTCCGATGCCGAGCTGCTTCAGCTTGGTCAGAACATGTGCGGTCTGCTCGGGATTGTCCATCACCAGGGATTCGGTGAGCTCGAGCCGGAAGCAGCGCGGTTTCAGATTGGCGCGCGCGATGACCGAGCGGACGTCGCTGACCAGATCGCGGCGGATGAGCTGGCGGCTGGACAGGTTGACCGAGACCGAGAGCGGCGCGTCGCCGATCTGCTTTTGCCAGCTCGCCAGGTCCTCGGCCGCCTGCTGCATGGCGAACAGGCCGAGCTGCACGATCAGCCCGCAGTTCTCGGCGACCGGGATGAAGTCCCCCGGCGGGATCATGCCGCGGCGCGGATGGTCCCATCTCAGCAGCGCCTCGAAGCCGGCGACGCTGCCGTCCTCCAGCCGCACGATCGGCTGGTAGGCAAGCGTGAACTCGCGCCGCTCGATGGCGCGGCGAAGGTCGGATTCGAACTGCAGCCGGTCGGTGCCGACGGTGCGGAAGGCCGGCCGGAACGGCTCGATCCGGTCGCCGCCGAAGCGCTTGGCCTGGTGCATGGCAAGCTCGGCGTCCTTGACCATGTCCTCGGCCGAAGTCTGTGCCGTCGTCCAGGTGATCAGGCCGATCGAAGCGGTCAGCACGATCTCGCGCTTGGCGAAGGTGATCGGATTGTTAATCGCATGCTTGATGGCATCGGCGATCGCCGCGATGCGGGCCGGGTCCTGCTCCGAAAGCAGCATCAGCGCGAACTGGTCGCCGGCAAAGCGCGACAGCGAATCCTTCGGCTTGAGCAGCCGGTGCAGCCGGCGCGCGACAGTGAGCAGAATGGTGTCGCCGGCGGAAATGCCCAGACCGTCATTGACCTGCTTGAAGCGATCGATATCGATGATGAAGACCGTCGGGCGCACCTTCTCCTCGGTGCGGGCGATCGAGATGATCGCCTCCAGCCGGTTCATGAACAATTCGCGGTTCGGCAGGCCAGTCAGGTTGTCGTGCACGGCATCGTGCAGCAGCCTTTCCTCGGATTTCTTCTGTTCGGTAACGTCGACCATGGTGCCGACGCAGCGGATCACCTCGCCGTCGGAGCCGATAACCGGGCGGGCGCGCAGCGAGAACCAGTGGTAGTGGCCGTCGGCGCCGCGCAGGCGGAAATTCTGCGCCACCTTGCCGCGGCGATGCTCCAGCACCACGTCGAGCGTGGTGCGGAACGTGTCGCGGTCGTCGGCATGCAGCACCGGCAGCCAGTTGCGGGCCGCACCCCCAAGGCTGTTCGGCGCTAGGCCGAGCTGCAGGCTGATGTCCGGCTTCGTCACAACGCGGTCGCGCAGCACGTCCCAGTCCCAGACGATGTCGCCGGAGCCGGCGACGGCCAGCGCCTGCCGCTCGAGGTCGGAGAACAGGCCCTGGTGCAGCGCGCCGCCGGCAAAGGCGTGCTGCATGACGGTGAAGCCGATCAAGAGGATGATCAGGATCAGCCCGCCGCCCAGCGCCGGCTGGGCGATGTCGTTGTCCAGCATGCCGGTGATCGCCATCCACGACCCGCATAGCCATAGGAGCACCATCACCCAGCTCGGCACCAGCATGATGGCGCGGTCATAGCCGCGGATGCCGAGGAAGATGATGAGGCCGAGACCGGTGAGCGCGGTGGCGGCAAAGGAGAGGCGAGCGATGCCGGCGGCGACCGCCGGATCGACGATGGCGACGCCCGCGATCAGAAGCAGGCCCAGGATCCAGACCAGCGCGCCATAGCTGAAATGGCCGTGCCATCGGTTGAGGTTGAGATAGGCGAATAGGAACACCACGAAGGTTGCGGCCAGCGCCACCTCCGTGCCGGCCCGCCACATCTGCTCGTTGCCGGGCGATATCTCGATGATCTTGTTGAGGAAGCCGAAGTCGACGCAGATATAGGCCAGCACCGCCCAGGCGAGCGCCGCGGTGGCCGGGAACATCGAGGTTCCCTTGACCACGAACAGGATGGTCAGGAACAGCGCCAGAAGGCCTGAGATGCCGATGACGATGCCGCGGAACAGCGTGTAGGAATTGACCGAGTCCTTGTAGGAATCCGGTTCCCAGAGATAGACCTGCGGCAGCTTCGGCGAGGCGAGCTCCGCGATGAATGTCACCACCGTTCCGGGATTCAGCGTCACCCGGAACACGTCGGCGTCCGGGCTTGTCTGGCGGTCGAGCGCGAAGCCTTCGCTGGGCGTGATCGCGGCGATGCGCGTGGAGCCGAGGTCGGGCCAGAAGAGACCGGAATTCACCAGGCGGAAATGCGGCGCGACGATCAGCCGGTCGAGCTGCTGGTCGGTGGAGTTGGCGAGCGCGAAGACAGCCCAGTCGCCGCTCGAGCGCGCGTCATTGGCCTCTACCTCGATGCGCCGCACGATGCCGTCGGGCCCGGGCGCGGTCGAGACCTGGAAATTCTCGCCCTGGTTCCGGTAGATCTCCACCGCGCCGGAGAGGTCCAGCGCCTTGTCGTCGCGCGCGATCTTGATCGGCTCGACGGCGAAAGCCGGCATGGCCGAAAAAAGCGTGACGACGACCGTCATGATGAGGGCGAACAGCGACGCTAATCGCGGAGAATTCGTCACAATCAGCCCTTCGTTCCTTCGCCCGGCGGATCGTCCGCGATCCGGGCGTAGAGGTAGTGATCCTGCCAGATGCCGTTGATCCTGAGATAGGATCGCAGAAGTCCTTCGCGCCGGAATCCGGCTTTTTCAAGCACGCGGATCGACCGGGCGTTTTCGGGAATACAGGCAGCTTCGATCCGGTGCAACCTGAGCGTATCGAAGGCGAAGCGCGACACCAGCTTGACCGCCTCGGTCATCAGACCGCGGCCGCCGAAGCGTTCGCCGATCCAGTAGCCGATATGGCCGCTCTGCGCGACGCCATGGCGGATGTTGCCGAGCGTGATGCCGCCGGCAAGCTTGCCGCTCGATTTTTCGAAGATGAAGAAGGCGATGGCCGTGCCTTGCGCGTAATCCTCGCGGTAGCGGCTGATGCGCAGTCGCCAGGCGGTGCGGTCAAGCTCGTCCGGCTGCCAGCGCGGCTCCCACGGCTCCAGGAAAGCACGGCTTTCGCCCCGTAGCGTCGACCATTCGCGATAGTCGTTGGTCAAGGGCACGCGCAGCGTGACCTTGTCGCCCTTCAATGCCGGCAGGTCGCGGCGAAAGAAAGGAAGCGCGAACACGGTTTTGGTCGAAGATCAGACGGCGAGCCGGCGGGCCGTCGTCTGCGGGCCCGCAAGCGATTCGAGGATCGCCTCGTAAGGCGCAAGCGTGCCCACAGGGCCGACCGCGGTGAGCGTGGGCTTGGTCGAAAACAGCCGCGAGGAGAGGTCGGTCAGCCGCTCGACGGTCAGCGCCGAAAGCCGCTCCATCAATTCCTCCTTGGCGATCGGCCGCCCGAACAGAAGCAGCTGCCTTGCGATCTGCGAGGCGCGGCTGGCTGGGCTCTCGGCCGACATGATGAGGCCGGCGCGATATTGCGCGCGCGCCCGGTCGAGCTCGTCCTGCTGGATGCTCTCGCCGGCCTTCTGCAATTCGTCAATGATCACCGGCACCAGCTTGGCGATGTCGCTCTGCCCGGTCGCGGCATGCACGCCGAAAATGCCGGTGTCGGAAAATCCCCAGTGGAAGGCATAGACCGAGTAGCAGAGGCCGCGCTTCTCGCGCACCTCCTGGAACAGCCGCGACGACATGCCGCCGCCCAGGATCATCGAAAGCACCTGCGAGGCGTAGAAATCGCGCACATGATAGGCGCGGCCCTCGAAGCCCAGCACGATCTGCGCATCCATCAGGTCGCGGTCCTCGCGAAAGTCGCCGCCGACATATTGCGCATATTGCGGGATGTTGCCCGCTGCCTTGGAACGAAAGCCGCCGAGCTGTTTTTCCACCTCGCGCACGAAATTGTCATGCTTGACGTCGCCGGCGGCCACGATGACCATCCGCTCTGCGTCATATTGCCGTTCGATGAAGTTGTGCAGCTGCTTGGAGGTGAAGGATTTGACCGTCTCCGGCGTGCCCAGGATCGAGCGGCCGATGGTCTGATGGCGGAAGGCCGTTTCGGTGAAGCGGTCGAAGACGATGTCGTCGGGCGTGTCGTGGGCGGCGCCGATCTCCTGCAGGATCACATGCTGCTCCCGTTCGAGCTCGTCGGGATCGAATTCGGACTCCTGCAGGATGTCGGCCAGGATATCTACCGCCAGCGGCACGTCGTCGGAAAGCACCCTGGCATAGTATGAGGTCGTCTCGACGCTGGTGGCGGCGTTGATCTCACCACCGACATTCTCGATTTCCGAGGCGATCTCGAAGGCGCTGCGGCGCTTGGTGCCCTTGAACGCCATGTGCTCGAGCAGATGGGCCATGCCATGCTCGTCGTCCCGCTCATTGCGGGCGCCTGACTTGACCCAGGCCCCTAGGGCAACCGATTCGATGCTTGGAAGGGTTTCGGTGGCGACTGTCAGGCCGTTCGACAGACGGCTTACCTCAACACCCATATGGCAAGTACTCCCTAACGCGCCGCCCGCGAGTGGCGGCTCACGTAATCTTCCACCATTTTCAAGTCGGATGGAAGTATCGTGTATTTTTCGTCGGCTGTCATCAAGCCGCCTAGCCATGCGGGCAGGGCAGGGCCGATGCCGCTCGCAGCCTCCACCGCCGCCGGGAATTTCGCCGGATGCGCGGTGCCGAGCACCACCATGGGCACCGGACCGGAGGCATGGGCGGCCGCGACATGAACGGCCGCCGCCGTATGCGGATCGAGCAGGTAGTTGCTTTTCTCCAGCATCGTGCGGATGGTGGCGGCGACCTCGTCGACGGTAGCGCGACCGGCGTCGAACTCGGCGCGGATGCGCTTGAGCTCGCCTTGCTCGATGGTGAAGGCGCCCGATTGCCTCAGCCCGTTCATGTACCGCCTGACCGTCTCGGGGCTGCGGTCCGCAGCCTCGAACAGCAGCCGCTCGAAATTCGACGACACCTGGATGTCCATCGACGGCGAGGTCGTGGCGAAAACGCCCCTGGTTCGGTATTCGCCGCTCGCCAGCGTGCGCGCCAGGATGTCGTTGTCGTTGGTGGCGATGATCAGCCGCTCGATCGGCAGCCCCATGCGCTTGGCGGCGTAGCCGGCGAAAATATCGCCGAAATTGCCGGTGGGCACGGTGAAGGAGACTGGACGGTCGGGCGCGCCGAGCGACAACGCCGACGAGAAATAATAGACGATCTGGGCCATGATGCGGGCCCAGTTGATCGAATTGACGCCCGAAAGCGATACCCGGTCGCGAAAGCCGTGGTCGTTGAACATGTCCTTCACCAGGCCTTGGCAGTCGTCGAAATTGCCCTCGACCGACAGCGCATGGACGTTGGCGGCGCTCGACGTCGTCATCTGGCGCTGCTGCACCGGCGAAACCTTGCCGTGCGGGAAAAGGATGAAGATGTCGGTGCGGTCGCGGCCGGCGAAGGCGTCGATCGCAGCACCCCCGGTGTCGCCCGAGGTCGCGCCGACGATGGTGGCGCGCTGGCCGCGTTCGGCAAGCACGTGGTCCATCAGCCGCGCCAGCAACTGCATGGCCACATCCTTGAAGGCCAGCGTCGGGCCGTGGAACAGCTCGAGGATGAAGGTGTTTTTCCCGGTCTGCACCAGCGGGCAGACAGCCTCATGCCGGAAAGTCGCATAGGCTTCCCGCACCAGCCGCTCGAACACGGGCGCCGCGATCTCGCCGCCGAGGAATGGCGTCAAGACGCGAATGGCAAGGTCGGGATAGGCAAGCCCGCGCATGGCGCGGATGTCGGCGGCCGAAAACTGCGGCCATTCGCGCGGCACGTAAAGCCCGCCGTCGCGCGCGAGGCCGGCCAGCACCGCGTCCGAAAATCCAAGCGCGGGCGCATCCCCGCGGGTACTCACATATTGCATCGTCAAAGGCCCATTGCTGCCGGTCGCGTCATCCACGGCAATTGTTAATTTTCCGAGCCGGCTCAGTCGCATTTTTGCCGCGCGGTTGCTATACGTCACCGGCTTTGTGAGAGGGAAGTGCAGTTTCATGGCGTTTTATTCGGTCAACCGTCGATTTGTCGCGGGTCTGGCGCTTACCGGCTTTATGCTTGCCGCCGCCGGCTGCCAATCGGGCGACAATGGCATTCTTAACTTTGGTTTGACCAAGAAGGATCCGACCGCGCCGCCGCCGCCGCAGGATCCCAAGATACTCGCCAGCCAGCTGCGCGCCTATTGCCCGAAAGTGACGCTGCGCGACGGCACCGCCTATTTCAACACCTATGCCAAGGGCGCAACGGCGAAGCCCAAGAAAAAGAAGCTTGACCCCGCGGCGCAAGCCGAGGCCGAGGCAGCAGCCGCGGCCGCCCAGACCGGCCCCAATGGCCAGCCCATCGATCCCGCTCACGATCCGTCCAAGATCATCTACCAGGCCTCGATCACCGATGTGACGCGTGATTGCACCCATGCCAATGGTCAGATGTCGATGAAGATAGCCGTCGCCGGCAAGGTCGTGCCGGGGCCAATGTTCGCGCCCGGCACCATCACCATGCCGATCCGCATCGCGGTTCAGCACGGCGACGAGGTGCTTTATTCGCAGCTGCATCCTTACCAGGTGCAGGTTACCGACCCGTCAGCCGCTACCCAGTTCGTCTTCGTCGACAACAACGTCGTGGTGCCGGAGCCGACCGCGCGCGACTACCAGGCCTATGCCGGCTATGACGAGAACACGCCGGCCGCGGCGGCGGACAAGTCGAAAGGCAAGCGGAAGAAGCGCGCGCCGGCGACGAACTGAGCGAGGGCAGGAAACAACAACGGCGTCTCGCTGGCCAACGAGACACGCGCTGTTCGTCATCTACTCAGGTAATCCGGCTGCCCGTAATGCGCTGCCAAGAGCCTGCGCGAGCGCAGGCGCGCAATTCACGCCTGCAAACTGGCGGCTGTAGCGAAAGCCGGGCTGAAGCTCGATCACGCGGGCGGCCGCCGCCCTCGCTTCGTCCAATCGGCCAAGCTTGGCCAGCGCTGCGGCCAATTGCACATAGGTGATACTGTGCGCCGGATTGGCTTGGACGGACTTGTAGGCAGCACGGCAAGCCTCTTCGTAATGGCCGCGCAGCAAATGGCTCATCGCCTGCGCGTCAAATGCGGCCCAGGCCCATGAATCGAACGGGCTCAGCCGCATGCCCTGCTCGCTCCACTCTATCGCGCGCTCCGCTTCACCGCTCCATCCGAGCATGACGCTGCCGAGGATGTAGGTCAGCGCCGACGACGGGCTGATGGCAAGCGCGGCTTCCAATGCCGCGAACGCACCGGCGCGATCATGCGCATCCATTCCGATGGAAAAGCCCGCCCATGTGAGGGCGAGCGCATCATCCTGCCCGTGGACGATGGCCGACCGCGCGTGGCGGATCGAAGACGCACGGTTGATCTCCTGCAGGCCGGCGCGAAGGAACAGGCAATGATGGCACATCGCGGCATTGCCATGCGCCAGCGCATAGGCTGGTTCGAGCGCGAGCGCCCGCTCGAGCAGCACCAGCGCCCTGGTCACCTGCTCCGGCATGCCTGAATCCACGTCAGGCTGGGCCTGCAGCACGAGATCGTAGGCATCGAGACTGTCGGGGCGCTTGCGCCTGACTCGTTCGATTTCGGCTTTCCGCACGCTTGGCGCGATCGCTCCTACTGCTGCGAGTGCGATCTCGTCTTGGAGCGCGAAGATGTCTTCGGAGTTGCGATCGTAGCGCTCGGCCCAGACATGAGCGCCGGTCGAAGCATCGATCATCTGCGCGGCGACACGCACGTTGCCGCCGGCCTTGCGCACGCTGCCTTCGAGGACATAGCGAACGCCAAGCTCGCGGCCGACCTGCTTCACGTCGACGGCACGACCCTTGTAGCTGAAGGTCGAGTTTCGCGCGATGACGAACAGCCACTTGATGCGCGCCAGGCCTGTGATGATGTCGTCGACCATCCCATCGGCAAAATACTCCTGTTGCGGGTCGCCGCTCAAATTCGAGAAGGGCAGGACCGCGATCGAGGGCTTCTCAGGCAAGCTCGGCGCCGACGCGGCGCGGGTGGCGGCCGAGGTGTCGGGAACATTGGTGGCGACGGCTGGTCCGACATAGCGGTAGCCGCGGCGCGGCAACGTCTCGATCCAACTCGCGACGTTCGCCGCGTCTGCCAGAGTCCGGCGCAAGGCTGCGATCTGAACCGTCAGATTGTTGTCGGCAACCGCCGATCCGCCCCAGCCGGCATCGATCAGCGCGTCCTTCGACACGGGTTGGCCCGCATTCTGGATCAGCAGCCGCAGCAGCGCCACGGCGCGCCGCCCGAGCATGGTCGGCTCGGCCCCGTAAAAGAGAATGCCCACCTCGGGATCGAGGCGGAACGGGCCGAACTGGTAGGCGTCGCCCCTAGCTGTCATTCGAGTCTTTTAGCAAATTTTTGGCAACGGATTCACGACTTTCCGGCGTCAGCGGCCGATGTTGCGCGAACGCTTGTCGGAAACAAGCGCCCTGTCAGAGGAGGATCATATGAGCGCCGATGCCGTCATCCGCATGCCCGACGAGAAGAAAGGCGTCATGTTGCGTGGCCATCCAATGGCTTTCCTCGTTACCGATCAAAATACCAGGCATACGAGCATGTTCGACTGGACGATCCCGCCGGAGTTCGCCACCGGGCGGCATGTTCACCGGGTGCAGGAGGAGACCTTTTATCTGCTTGAGGGCGAGTGTGAATGGCATGTCGGCGACAGGACGATCCGGGCAACGCCCGGCACCTTTCTGTTCATCCCGCCGGGAATGCCGCACAACATCACGAATATCAGCGAGAAGCCGGCGCGCGTGCTGATGACCGTCTCTCCGCCCGGTCACGAGCATTATTTCGAAGAGCTTGCCGAACTCACGGCGCGGGGCGCGCCGGATCCGAAAGCGCTCGCCGATCTGCGAAACCGCTACGACACCGACCAGCTGTCGACGCTGACGACGCGCTCGTAGCCGGGTCCCTTGGGTGTCTAGGCGTCTTCCGACCACTCCGACAGTGCCGCGATCGTGCCGTTGAGCTCCGCCCAGCGCCGGATGACCGTTTCGGCGCCGGCCTCGGTCAGCGCATCGGCGTGGCCCGGATAGCTGTGCCCTGCGCCGGTGAAGCCAATGACGCGCATGCCGGCCGCCCTGGCGCCGGCAATGCCGTGCACGGAATCCTCGATGACGAAGGTGTTCTTCGGGTTGGCGCCGAGCTTTTCGGCAGCGTAGAGGAACACGTCCGGCGCCGGCTTGGTCTTCCTGCTGGGTATATCCAGCCCTGAAAAGATACGGCCGGCGAAGAACGGCAGCAGCCGCACCTTCTCCAGCATGAATTCGACCCGCTCGGTGCGCGAATTGGAGCAGACGGCGCGTGGCGCGGTGACGGCGGCGACCGCCTCGCGGGCGCCGTCGATGATGCGTACGTCGCTGCGCAGCTTGCGATCGACGAGTTCCTCGGCGCGGTCGATCAGTGAGGCCTGGAACGGGATCTCCGACTTTTCCTCGACCCGCAGCATGATGTCCTTGAAGGTCAGGCCGGCATAGGTCTCGGCAAGCTCGTCGGCCGATATCTCGAAACCGGCCGACGTCAAAAGCTCGGCCTCGACGCGCGCGGCGATGATCTCGGAATCGACGAGCACGCCGTCGCAATCGAAAATGACAAGATCTGGCTGGGGCATCGCAATCCGCAAACGTTGGGGGAGGGGGCCTAACGGGCTCAAGCGGCGCGGCATACACCAATGGGCCGGCCTTCGCAAACCGTCGAGGGTCAGGCGGCGAGCCTTCACCGAATGTTTACGCCGATCGGTAACCATAACAGCCAGTAAACCGTAACGCGTTCTTTTGGGTGTTTCGATGTCTGCCGTGCGTCTTCTCGACGAGCTTTCCCACGCTCCCCAGCAGTCCGAATGGCTGGACACGATCCTGAAAGGCGATTGCGTCGCCGCCCTCGACCGGCTGCCGGAAAAGTCGATCGACGTCATCTTCGCCGACCCGCCCTACAATCTGCAGCTCGACGGCGACCTGCACCGGCCCGACCAGTCCAAGGTCGACGCCGTCGACGATGACTGGGACCAGTTCGAGAGTTTCGAGGCCTATGACGCCTTCACCCGTGCCTGGCTGCTCGCGGCGCGCCGGGTGCTGAAGCCCAGCGGCACCATCTGGGTCATCGGCTCCTATCACAACATCTTCCGCGTCGGCGCCCGCATGCAGGATCTCGGCTTCTGGATCCTCAACGACATCGTCTGGCGCAAGACCAATCCGATGCCGAATTTCCGCGGCCGCCGCTTCCAGAACGCGCATGAGACGATGATCTGGGCCTCGCGCGACCAGAAGGCCAAGGGTTACACCTTCAATTACGAAGCGCTGAAGGCGTCGAATGACGATCTGCAGATGCGCTCCGACTGGCTGTTCCCGATCTGCACCGGCGGCGAGCGGCTGAAGGACGAGAACGGCAACAAGCTGCATCCGACGCAGAAGCCGGAAGCCTTGCTTGCCCGCATCATGATGGCCTCGACCAAGCCGGGCGACGTCGTGCTCGATCCCTTCTTCGGCTCCGGCACCACCGGCGCCGTCGCCAAACGCCTCGGCCGTCACTTTGTCGGCATCGAGCGCGAGCAGGCCTATATCGACGCCGCCAATGAGCGCATCGCTGCGGTGCGCCCGCTGGAAGGTGCCGATCTCACCGTGCTTTCCGGCAAGCGCGCTGAACCCCGTGTCGCCTTCATCAGCCTGATCGACAATGGCCTCGTGGCGCCGGGCGCCACACTCTACGACGCCAAGAAGCGCTGGGCGGCGAAAGTGCGCGCCGACGGCACGCTGGCCATCGGCGACAGCGCCGGCTCGATCCACAAGATCGGCGCCGAGGTGCAGGGGCTGGATGCCTGCAACGGCTGGACCTTCTGGCACTATGAGCGCAGCGGCGGCTTGACCCCGATCGACGAGCTGCGCCGCATCGCTCGCCTCGGCATGGAGCGGGCAGGCGGCTGATTCAACACTTGAACGGATTGCTGCAAGCGATTCAGATCAGATCGCAATCCCCAGCCGTTCAAGGTCCGCTTTAAGCGTCCCGGCATCGGTGAACAGCACCGCCTGCCAGCCGGCGGCCCTGGCGCCCTCGACATTCTTCTGGCTGTCGTCGATGAACAGCGTAGCGGCAGGCTCGAGACCGAACGATGCGACATGGTGTTCGTATATGGCCTGATCCGGCTTGATCTGGCGGATGTCGCCCGAGACGGTCACGCCGCGCGGGCTGTTGAGGAAGTCGAAACGCTCGCGGGCCTCGGCAAACGTGTCGGAGGCGAAATTGGTCAGCATGGTCACGTCGTAGCCGCTGGCGATAAGGCTCTCCATGATGGCGACACTGTCGTCATAGGCGTGCGGCACCATGTCGTGCCAGTGCCGGCGAAAATTGCGGATGTTCTCCGCGTGGCCGGGATGCTCGGCAATCAGCAGCGCCTCCGCCTCTTCCCAGGTCCGGCCGCGGTCCTGCTCGATGTTCCAATCGCTGGTGCAGACATTGTCGAAGAACCATTTCCGCTCTTGCGCATCGGGGATCAGGCGGCTGAACGCAAGGTTCGGATCGTAATGCAGCAGCACCTTGCCGATGTCGAACACGATATGGCGAATTTCAGTCATGCGGGCCTCTTTGCACTGTGCGACGAGGGTTTTTTCGTCGCGCCCGGTATCGCCGCTTCAATTGCCTTTTTCATGACAGTCGGCAGCGCTTCCCCGGAAATTTCATGGGCCAGCGACCAGAAATGCCCCGCGGGCGCATCGCCTTTGATGTGGGCATGGAAGATGTCGAGTTCGAGCGCGAAATGGGTGAAGACGTGCGCGATCTGCCCAGCGCGACGCCAATCGGCTGGAAAGGGCGCGGCGTCGGCCGTCGTGGCGCCGTCGACCCGCGCGGTCCAGCCTGTGGTCGGCACCTCGGTCATGCCGCCGAGCAAGCCCTTCGCCGGCCGCTTGCCCAACAGGATGGCGCCGTCGTCACGCTCGGCGACGAAGGCAGCACCCTTGCGCAGCGGCTTGTCGTCCTTCGGCAGGCGGACCGGGAAGCGTTCCGGATCGCCGGTGAGGATGGCGCTGCAATCCTCGCGCACCGGGCAGAGCATGCAGCGCGGCCGCTTTGGCGTGCAGATTGTTGCGCCGAGATCCATCATCGCCTGGGCGAAATCGCCGGGCCGCGTCCGCGGCACCTGCTTCTCGACCAGCGCGCGGATTTCGGGTTTCGCTTCGCTGAGCGGCGTTTCGATTGAATAGAGCCGGGTCATCACCCGCTCGACATTGCCGTCGACGACCGCCGCCGGCCGGTCGAAGGCGATCGCCGCGATCGCCGCCGCGGTGTAGGCACCGATGCCGGGCAATTCGCGCAAGCCCGCCTCGGTGTCGGGAAAGCGTCCGCCCCGCAGCGCCACGAGGTCGGCGCAGGCCTTCAGGTTGCGCGCCCTGGAATAATAGCCGAGCCCGGCCCAGGCCTTCATCACGTCCTCGGCGGGCGCCGCCGCCAGCGCCTCGACCGTCGGCCATTTCTCGACGAAATTGCGGAAATAGGCCTTCACCGCTTCGACCGTGGTCTGCTGCAGCATCACCTCGGACATCCAGACGCGATAGGGATCGGCCCTCACGCCGCGCGCAAACGCGCCCGGGGCGACGCGCCAGGGCAAGTCGCGGTGGTGGGCGTCATACCAAGCGAGCAGGCGGGACGCGATGCCCGTATCGCCGGACGTAGCCTGCTGTGATGCCTTGCGGGTCTGGTTTAGTGGTGCCATTGATCGGATGAACTGGGGACTTGGAGAACGCACATGGCAGGGAAAAGGCCCTTCGGCAATCCCGTTCCGGTCAGCGATCTCGCGACCGAGATCCTCGATCCGGTGCTGAAGAAGCGCGCCGGCATCTCGATCGGGCTGGTACAGTCCTGGGAAGAGATCGCCGGGCCGCGGCTCGCCAGCCATTCGCGGCCGGAGAAGATCCAGTGGCCGCGTCGTCTGCATGAAGACGATCCGTTCGAGCCGGCGACACTGATTATCGCCTGCGAAGGCATGGCGGCGCTGCATCTGCAGCATGAGGCCGGCGAGGTCATCAACCGCGTCAACGCCTTCCTGGGCTTCAACGCGGTCGGCCGCATCAAAATCCTGCAAAAACCGGTGCTTTCGCAAAAGGCGCGGCCGAAGCCGGCGCCGCGGCCTTTGAGCGAGGCCGAGAAATCGAAGCTTTCGCATCTGGTCGGCAAGATCGAGGATGACGGCCTGCGCGCGTCGCTGGAGCGGCTTGGTGCCACAATTATGGGTGAAAGGAAGCCGAAAGGGTCGTAAGAAGCGTCATGAGTGCGTCACCAATCTCGCGCATTCGTGATGCTTACGATCGAGTTTCGCGATTGGATTGGGGATCGCGATGCCTTAATTCGCGCCAACTCTCGCCTTTTCTAGCCCTTGCATTGCAAAATCCAACCGATATCAGGTGATTCGCATGAACCGTGCCCCGTTTGGCAAAAGCCCGTTTGGCAATAGCTTGTCTCGCAGAAACCTTCTGACCACGCTGGCTGCTGTTCCTGCGGTGGCGCTGCTTGCGGCATGCAGCGACTCCGGCGAGGAGGCCAAGGCCGCCGATGTGAAGCCGGCCAACCCGTCGACGCCTGCCAAGCCGGCCGCCACGCCGGCGGCGGCCCAGGTACCCGAGGCGCAGGGCACCGTAGACATGGCGGAGTTGCTCAAGCCCGGCGCGCTGCCCGACAAGCAGCTCGGCAAGGACGACGCCAAGGTCACTATCGTCGAATACGCATCCATGACCTGCCCGCATTGCGCGCATTTCAACGACACCACCTTCCCGCAGTTGAAGTCGAAATACATCGACACCGGCAAGGTCCGTTACATCCTGCGCGAATTCCCCTTCGACCCGAGCGCCGAGGCCGGCTTCATGCTGGCGCGCTGCTCCAAGGACAACTACTTCGCCATGGTCGACGTGCTGTTCAAGCAGCAACCGAGCTGGGTCGGCGTCAGCAACACCAAGGAAGCGCTGCTGCAGATCTCCAAGCTGGCCGGTTTTACACAGGAGTCCTTCGAGGCCTGCTTGACGGACCAGAAGCTTCTAGACGATGTGAGAGCAGTCCAGAAACGCGGAGCGGACGAGTTCAAGGTCGACTCGACGCCGACCTTCTTCATCAACGGAAAGACCTACAAAGGGGCGATGTCGATTGAGGAAATGTCGGCCATCATCGACCCTCTGCTCTGACATCCAGGCCGCGCCGAAGCGGTCCGGCTTCGGCGCGCACGCCTGTAGTGTTGGGCGGCGCGAATGAAGTTTTCGCGCCTTCGCCTCCTCGGTTTCAAGTCCTTCGTCGAGCCCGGCGAGTTCGTCATCGAACGCGGGTTGACCGGCATTGTCGGGCCGAATGGCTGCGGCAAGTCGAATCTCGTCGAAGCTTTGCGCTGGGTGATGGGCGAAAGCTCCTACAAGAACATGCGCGCGTCCGGCATGGACGACGTGATCTTCTCCGGCTCCGGTGCGCGGCCGGCGCGCAACACCGCCGAAGTCACGCTTTTCCTCGACAATACAGACCGCACCGCGCCTGCCGCCTTCAACGATGCCGATGAGTTGCAGGTCTCGCGCCGCATCGAGCGCGAGGCGGGCTCGCTCTACCGCATCAACGGCAAGGAAGCGCGCGCCAAGGACGTGCAGCTTCTGTTCGCCGACCAGTCGACCGGCGCGCGCTCGCCTTCCATGGTCGGCCAGGGCCGCATCGGCGAGCTGATCCAGGCAAAGCCGCAGGCACGCCGCGCGCTGCTCGAAGAAGCAGCCGGCATTTCCGGCCTGCATACGCGCCGCCATGAGGCGGAGCTGAGGCTGAAAGGGGCCGAGCAGAATCTCGAGCGGCTGGACGACGTCGTCGGCGAGTTGGAAGGCCAGATCGACAGCCTGAAGCGTCAGGCGCGCCAGGCCTCGCGCTTCAAGAACCTGTCGGCCGACATCCGCAAGGCGGAAGCGACGCTTCTGCATCTGCGCTGGACGCTCGCCAAGACCCAGGAAGGCGAGGCGCGTTCGGCGCTCGCCGTCGCCACCACGCTGGTCGGCGACCGCGCCGCCGCCCAGATGGCGGCCGCCAGGGAGCAGGGCATCGCCGCGCATCGATTGCCGGATCTTCGCGACGCGGAGGCCGCCGCCGCGGCCGCCTTCCAGCGCCTGTCGATCGCCAAGACCCAGCTCGAGGAAGAGGCCGGCCGCATCCGCGCGCGCCAGACCGAACTCGAACGCCGCCTGCAGCAGCTCGACGCCGACATCGCCCGCGAGGAACGGATGGTGCGCGACAATGCCGACATCCTCGAGCGCCTGCGCGCCGAGGAGGCTGAGCTCAACTCGGACAATGCAGGCGCCGCCGAGCGCGAGGCGACCACGCGCGCCGCCTTCGAGCAGGCCGGCGCGACGCTGTCGCAGAGCGAGGCAAAACTTGCCGCGCTGACCGCCGAGCGCGCCGAGGCCGCAGCCTCGCGCCACCAGATCGAGCGCAGTTTGCGCGAGACCGCCGAGCGCCGCGGCCGCTTCGCCCGCCAGCTCGCCGAGGTCGACCGCGAGCTTTCCGACATCGTCGCGCGGATTTCCGGCTTGCCCGATCCGGCCGAAAAGCGGCTTCTGGTCGAGGATGCGCTTGCCCGGCTGGAAGAGAGCGAGGCCGGCGCCATTTCCGCCGAACAGGCCGTCGCCGAGGCGCGCGCCGCCGAAAGCGCCGCTCGCCCGCCGCTGCAGGACGCCAGGGCGGAACTGGCGCGCATCGAGACCGAGGCGCGCACGCTGGCGAAGATCCTCAACGCCACCAGCGGCGGCGATCTTTTCCCTTCGGTGCTTGAGCAGATCAGCGTCGAGCGCGGCTATGAGACGGCGCTGGGTGCGGCGTTGGGCGAGGACCTCGATGTCCCGCTCGACCGCAGCGCACCGGTGCATTGGGGCGAAAGCGCGATCCAGCCAGGCGATGCGTCACTGCCCGAAGGCGTGAAAAGCCTTGCCAGCGTGGTGCGCGCGCCGGCGCAGCTCGCCCGCCGTTTGGCGCAGATAGGCATCGTCGATACCGCGGACGGGCGCCACCTCCAGGCGCAGCTTTCGCCCGGCCAGCGGCTGGTCAGCCGCGACGGCGCGCTCTGGCGCTGGGACGGCCTGACCGCGAGCGCCGACGCCCCGACCGCCGCCGCGCTGCGGCTGGCGCAGAAGAACCGTCTGGCCGAGCTCGATGCCGAAGCCGTGCAGGCGACGCGCGTCGTGCGCGAGGCCGAGGAAGCGCTGGCGCGCGCCGAGCAGGCGATGCGCCAGGCAAGCGAGGCCGAACGCAATGCGCGTCAGGCCGGCCGCGACGCCCAGCATGCGCTGGATGCCGCCCGCAACGCCTTGGCCGAGGCCGAGAAGGCCGGCGGCGAGCTGGTGAGCCGGCGCGCTGCTCTGGATGAAGCCCGTGCCCGCATCGTCGACAGCCATGAGGAGACGCAGGCCGCCTTCCTCGAGGCAGAGGAGATGCTGAAGGACGCGCCCGATCTCGGCGATCTCCAGCTGCAGCTCGAACAGGCTTCCGCCAACGTCTCGCGCGACCGCGCCACGCTTGCCGATGCGCGCGCCGTGCATGAAGGGCTGCGGCGCGAGGCCGAGGCGCGCATGCGCCGGCTCGATGCCATCGGCGCCGAGCGCAAGAACTGGCTGGAGCGTGCCGAAAATGCCTCGACGCAGATCGCCGCGCTTGGCGAGCGCAAGGCGGAGGCCGAAGCCGAACGCGAGCGGCTGGCCGATGCGCCGGATGAGATCGACGCAAAGCGCCGCGCGCTCTTGACGCAACTTTCCGAGGCGGAGGCGCTGCGCCAGGCAGCAAGCGACCGCTTGCAGGAGGCGGAGAACAAGCAGGCGGAGCTCGACAAGGCGGCGACCGCCGCCATCCAGTCGCTGGCCGAGGCGCGCGAGACCCGCGTCCGCGCCGAGGAGCGGCTGACAGCGGCCGACGAGCGCCGCGCCGAGGTCGAGGCGCGCATCCAGGAAGCGCTGAACACACCGCCGCATCTGGTCATCAAGCATACCGGCCTCGAAGCCGACGATCCGATGCCCGACATGGCCGAGATCGAACGCCAGCTCGACCGGCTGAAGATCGAGCGCGAGCGGCTTGGCGCCGTCAACCTGCGCGCCGAGGAAGAGCAGAAGGAGCTATCCGACAGGCTGGAGACCATCGTCTCCGAGCGCGAGGACATCATCGAGGCGATCCGCAAGCTGAGGCAGGCGATCCAGAGCCTCAACCGCGAAGGGCGCGAACGGCTGCTGTCGGCCTTCGAGGTCGTCAACGGCCATTTCCAGCGGCTGTTCTCGCACCTGTTCGGCGGCGGCACGGCCGAATTGCAGCTGATCGAGTCGGAAGATCCGCTGGAAGCGGGGCTGGAAATCCTCGCCCGCCCACCGGGCAAGAAGCCGCAGACCATGACGCTGCTGTCGGGCGGCGAGCAGGCGCTGACGGCGATGTCGCTGATCTTCGCCGTCTTCCTCACCAATCCGGCGCCGATCTGCGTGCTCGACGAGGTCGACGCGCCGCTCGACGACCACAATGTCGAGCGCTTCTGCAACCTCATGGACGAGATGTCGAAGACCACCGAGACGCGCTTCGTCATCATCACCCACAACCCCATCACCATGGCGCGCATGGACCGGCTGTTCGGCGTCACCATGGCCGAGCAGGGCGTCAGCCAGCTGGTCTCCGTCGACCTGCAGGCCGCCGAGGCGATGCGCGAGGCGAGCTGAGGCAGTTCCCCAGGGCTCTGCCAAGGCTATCGCCTCGAGATCGTTTCCGAAGGCATGAAGCGGACGCTTGCCGACCGGCTCTCGCTAGGCGCGAGCACCATACTGCCGGTGCCTTCCCTCTGGACCGGTTGAAGGCGTCGGTGAGGCCGCATTGGCAACTCGATGGTCCCGCCCGGCGAAGGTGAAGCGGCCGCCTCTTATACGATTGGGAGTAGGGGACAAGCGGAAAGCAGGCCATCGCGTCCGCACCGCGGCTGTCGAGCGCGGCGGGTCCGGCGGGACGTAGCCAGTCGACGGCAGCCCGTTTTTCTGCCACCGGTGCGACGCCATCGCGCGGCGACGGTCGGGGCGATCCCGACCGTCGCCAGACCATCCCGCGATCGTGACCAGCCCACCCGCGCCCCTTGTCTCAAAATTCCCGTCCATCCTCTCCCCAGCGGCTTGACTCTCATCGTCGTCTGAATAAAGACATATCATATGAATAGTATGAAGAACACAAAATCCTTCAGCACCGCCCGCACGTCGCGGGTCGTAGCGGCAGTCGCCAGCGGCTCGACGGCGCTGCATGCGACAGTCGTCGAGCAGATAGGGTTGCGTATCGTGCAGGGCGATTTCCTGCCGGGCGAGGCGCTCCCCAATGCCGACGATTCCAGTGAGATGCTGGGCGTCAGCCGCACCGTGCTGCGCGAAGCGATCAAGGTCCTGGCGGGCAAGGGGCTGGTCGAGTCGCGGCCGAAGATCGGCACACGGGTGCGCCCGCGCTCCGACTGGAACTTCCTCGATCCTGACGTCCTTTCATGGCGCTACGCGGCGGGCGTCAGCGCCGAGGACGTCACGGCGCTTTTCGAGCTGCGCCGGGCGATCGAGCCGATGTCGGCTGCGCTCGCGGCCAAGCGCGCGACGCCGTCGCAGCTTGCCGAGCTGAATGCAGCTCTCGCCGAGATGGAAGCCGTGGGCGACGACGGCGACCGCTTTGCCAAGCCCGACCTCGTCTTTCATCAGACCATCCTGCGCATGACGGGCAATGAACTGATCGGCTCGCTGGCGGCGCTGGTGGAAACGGCACTGATGATGAGCTTCCGTCTCTCCAACGACAATCCGGAAGGGCAGCGCCACTCGCTGCCGCTGCATCGCGAGGTGGCCGAGAAGATTGCGGCCGGCGATGGAGGCGACGCGCAGCAGGCTCTTCTCGTGCTCATCGACAACGCCGAGGAAGATGTTCGCCGCAGTGTCGAGAACCGCAACAGGCGCCGTAAGGAACAGAGTTCGTGAGCCAGCAAAAGCGAAACCTGCGGTCGACGGCATGGTTCGGCGGCGAGGGCAAGAACGCCTTCATGCACCGCAGCTGGATGAAGAACCAGGGCATTCCGGCCGACGCGTTCGACGGCCGCCCGGTAATCGGCATCTGCAACACCTGGTCGGAGCTGACCCCATGCAACGCGCATTTGCGGGCGCTCGCCGATCACGTCAAGCGCGGCGTCTATGAGGCCGGCGGCCTGCCTGTGGAATTCCCCGTCATGTCGCTCGGCGAAAGCAATATGCGACCCACGGCCATGCTGTTCCGCAACCTGGCGAGTATGGATGTCGAGGAGTCCATCCGCGGCAACCCGATCGATGGCGTCGTGCTTCTGGTCGGATGTGACAAGACCACGCCGGCCCTGCTGATGGGCGCGGCCTCGTGCAACCTGCCGACCATCGCGGTGTCCGGCGGGCCGATGCTCAACGGCAAGTTCCGCGGCCAGGACATCGGTTCCGGCACCCATGTCTGGAAATTCGCCGAGGAGGTGAAGGCCGGCCGCATGAAGGTAGAGGATTTCCTGGCGGCCGAGCAGGGCCAGAGTCGTTCCGCCGGGAGCTGCATGACCATGGGCACCGCTTCCACCATGGCCAGCATGGTCGAGGCGCTCGGCATTGGCATGCCGCACAATGCCGCCATACCGGCGGTCGACTCGCGCCGTGGCGTGCTTGCACAGCTTGCAGGACGGCAGATCGTCGACATGGTGCACAAGGACGTGACGATTTCGCAAATCCTCACCCGGCAGGCCTTCGAGAACGCTATCCGGGTCAATGGCGCCATCGGCGGATCGACCAATGCGGTGCTGCACCTTATCGCGATCGCGCATCGCGTCGGTGTCGATCTAAGCCTCGACGACTGGGATCGCCTCGGCCGCGATGTGCCGACCATCGTCGATCTGATGCCATCGGGACGGTTCCTGATGGAAGATTTCTACTACGCCGGGGGGCTGGCTGCGGTCATGGCGTCGCTGGATGGGGCGGGGTTTCTCCACCGCGATGCCATGACCGTCAGTGGAAAGACGATCGGCGAACTGGTCGACGGCGCGCCGAATTATAACAGCGAGGTGATCCGGCCGCTCGACCGACCGCTGACCAGCGAAGGCGGCATATCGGTGCTGCGCGGCAACCTCGCACCCAACGGAGCCGTCATAAAGCCTTCGGCGGCGACGCCGGCGCTGATGCAGCACCGGGGCAGGGCGGTCGTCTTCGAGAATATCGAGCACTATTACGCCCGCATCGACGATCCCGACCTCGATATCGACGCCTCCTCCGTGATGGTGCTCAAGAATTGCGGGCCACGCGGCTATCCCGGCATGGCCGAGGTAGGCAACATGCCGCTGCCGGCGAAGCTCCTGAAGCAGGGTGTGTCCGACATGGTGCGCATCTCCGATGCGCGCATGAGCGGCACCGCCTACGGCACTGTGGTCCTGCACGTCGCGCCGGAAGCGGCGGCGGGCGGCGCGCTTGCCCTGGTTCGCGATGGCGACCTCGTCGAGCTCGACGTAGCGGGCCGGCGTCTCGAATTGCTGGTTTCCGAGGAGGAGCTTGCTGCCCGCAGGGGCGACTGGAAGCCGCCGGCGTCACCCCAAGGCGGCTACCAGAGCCTTTACGTCGAACGTGTCCTGCAGGCCGACAGGGGCTGCGATTTCGATTTCCTCGTCGGCCGCCGCGATGCCGGCATTCCTCGCCATTCGCATTAGGTGCCGCGATGACCACCGAGACCAGCAGCTATGCCATCTACCCCAGTCTCAAAGGCTGCAGCGTCTTCGTCACCGGCGGCGGCAGCGGTATCGGCGAAAGCCTGGTGCGCCATTTCTGCGCGCAGGGGAGCCGCGTCGCCTTCGTCGATCTGGCGGTCGAGCCTTCCCGAGAACTGGTCGCTACGATCGCCGCTCAAGGCCATCCGGAGCCGCTTTTCATTCCGTGCGACCTGCGCAATGTCGAGGCCCTGCAGGCGGCCGTCGAGCAGGCGAAGGAGCATAACGGCCCGATCCAGGCTCTGTGCAACAATGCTGGCAATGACGACCGCCACCAGACCGCAGATGTGAGTGTCGCCTATTGGG
This sequence comes from Mesorhizobium sp. CA14, assembly GCF_020165195.1. Taxonomy (GTDB): domain Bacteria; phylum Pseudomonadota; class Alphaproteobacteria; order Rhizobiales; family Rhizobiaceae; genus Mesorhizobium. The sequence goes on from NZ_JAIUHR010000014.1 coordinate 84,743, forward strand.
ACGACCGCATGGCGGTCAACCTGCGCCACCAGTTCTTCGCCGCGCAAGCCGTGCGCCCTCAGATGAAGGCGCTTGGCGGCGGCTCGATCATCAATTTCGGCTCCATCACCTGGATGGTCGGCGATCCGGACTGCCCCGCCTATGTGACGGCGAAGGCGGCCGTCTACGGCATGACGCGGGCGCTCGCCCGCGAACTCGGCCCCGAGCGCATCCGTGTCAACTGCATGGTGCCCGGCTGGGTGATGACGGAGCGCCAGATGCGCCTGTGGCTGACGCCGGCCGGCGAGCGCCAGATCGAGGAAAGGCAATGCCTGCCGGACCGCCTTCAGCCCTCGGATGTCGCCCGCATGGCGCTGTTTCTTGCCGCCGATGACAGCCGCATGTGCTCAAGCCAGCAATTTATCGTCGATGGCGGCTGGGTGTGACCCGGCGAGAAGGAAAGATAGGTTCATGCGTCTCGTTCAGTTCAACTTGCCCGATCGCACCCGTCACGTAGGCCGCGTCAGCGCCGACGGCGATCAACTCCACCTCCTTCTCGGCACGGGCACGGTTCTCGAACTTGCCACGGCGGCTATCGCCGAGGGCAAGCCCATCGCGTCGCTTGTCGAGGAGCGGACCGGCAGCGAAAAAGTCGATTACGATCAGCTGCTGCGCGAAGCCCGCGTGCTTGTCCCGGTCGATCATCCGGAGCCGGCGCGTTTCCTCATCACCGGCACCGGCCTGACACATACGGGAAGCGCTGCCGCGCGCGACAAGATGCATGTGCTGACCCACGGCAAGGATGCTACCGAGTCCGACTCGCTCAAGATCTTCCGCATGGGACTGGAAGGCGGTAAGCCCGCGCTAGGTAAGCTCGGCGTCCAACCCGAATGGTTCTTCAAAGGCGTCGGCACCTGCGTCGTCCCGCCTGGTGCTGCGCTGCCGCTGCCGGCCTTCGCCAAGGCGGGCGCCGAGGAGGCCGAGATCGTCGGCCTCTACCTCAACGGACCAGACGGCCGCCCCTATCGCATCGGCTATGCGCTGGGCAACGAGTATTCCGACCACGTGACCGAGGCCGAGAATTATCTCTACCTAGCGCACTCGAAACTCCGCTCGTGTTCGATCGGTCCCGAGCTGCTGATCGGCGAGCTGCCGCGGGAGGTGCGCGGCTCTTCCCTCATCCGCCGCGACGGCGCGGTCATCTGGGAGCAGGAATTCCTCTCGGGCGAGGAGCACATGTCGCACTCGATCGCCAATCTTGAGCATTATCATTTCCGCTACCCGATGCACCGCCGGCCAGGCGACTTGCACGCCTATTTTTTCGGCGCGGCGGTGATGAGCTACGCCTCTGGCATCAAGACGGCGCCAGGCGACGAATACGAAATCCAGGCCCCGCAATTCGGCAAGCCGCTGCGCAACCGGATGCAGGCTGTGCCGGACGAGGGGCTGGTGGCCGTCACCCCGCTGTAACGGCAAGACCCGCAGACTGAGATCAACAGAACAACAATGGGAGAATGATCATGCTGTTGAAGAGACTGCTTTTAGGGATAGCGAGTGTCGGCCTGGGCATCGGCCTGATGGCTTCGTCGGCGCTCGCCGCAAACCTGCGCGTGCTGGCCTGGGACGGCTATGCCGACGCCGACTGGGTCAAGCAATTCACCGCCGAGAGCGGCATCGGCGTCGATGTCGTCTTCATCGGCAGCGACGACGAGATCTGGGCCAAGATCAAGGGCAGCGAAGGCCAGGACTTCGATGTCTTCGCCGTCAACACCGCGCAGTTGCAGCGCTACATCAAGGCTGATCTGGTAAGCCCGATCGACCTCGCCAAGCTGCCCAACCAAAAGGAGGTGCTGCCGCGCTTCCGCGACCTCACCCAGGTCAGCGGCGTCACCAAGGACGGCAACGTCTATGGCATCCCGTTCTGCTTCGATTCCATCGGCCTGATCTACGACACCGACAAGGTGAAGCCGGCACCGACCTCGATGTCGGTGCTGTGGGATCCGGCCTACAAGGGCAAGGTGCTGGCCTATGACAATGGCGAGCACAATTTCTCCTTCACCGCGCTGACGCTGGGCTACAAGGACCCGTTCAATCTCAGTGCCGAGCAGATGGCGGCGGTCAAGGCCAAGCTGGTCGAACTGAAGCGCAACGTGCTCAGCTTCTACACCACCGCCGACGAGGCCCAGCAGATCTACCAGAACAACGACGTCGCCCTGATCTGGGCCAATTACGGCCAGCAGCAGGTCAAGGCCTTGCAGAAGATCGGCGCCCACGTCGCCTACATCAATCCGAGCGAGGGCGCGCTCGCCTGGCTCGACAACTGGGTCATCTCAAAAGGCGCCCGCGACAAGGACGCGGCCGAGAAATGGATCAACTTCATGGTTAGCAAGAAGGTCAGCGGTGCGTTGTCCGAGCGCACCGGCTTCGGCAACACCGTGGTCGAGTCGAGCAGCGCCGGCAGCAACGACAAGCTGGTCTGGCTCAACAATGTCGAGGATCCGACCAAGCGCTCCGATCAGTGGAACGAGATCAAGGCGACGCCCTGATATCCTTCCGCCGAGCTTTGAAGGACCTGGCGGTCCGGGCACCGGGCCGCCAGCATTGTGTTTCTGGAAGTTTGTGATGAACCAGAACTGCGACCTGCTCACGCTGCGCTCCGTCTCGAAGTCCTACGGCACGGTTCCCGTGCTCTACGACATCGATCTCGCGATCCGCGATGGCGAGTTCCTGACCGTGCTCGGGCCGTCCGGTTCGGGCAAGACCACGGTGCTCAGGCTGATCGGCGGTCTCGAACCGCTGACCTCGGGCGAAATCCGGCTCGATGGCCAGGACATCAGCGACATGCCGATCAACCGGCGGCCCTTCAACACCGTCTTCCAGGACTATGCGCTGTTCCCGCACCTTACCGTCGCCGGCAATGTCGGCTACGGCCTGTCGGTTCGCCACGTGGCGCGCAAGGAGATCGCGGAACGCGTGGCCAAGGCGTTGGAACTGGTGCAACTAGGGCGCTTTACCGAACGCTTTCCGGCCCAGTTGTCGGGCGGCCAACGGCAGCGCGTGGCACTCGCGCGTGCGCTGATCTGTCAGCCGCGTCTCGTCCTGCTCGATGAGCCGCTCGCAGCGCTCGATCTCGAACTGCGCCGGCAGATGCAGGAATTCCTCAAGTCCATCCAGCGTGAGGTCAAGACCACCTTCCTGTTCGTGACCCACGACCAGGAGGAGGCCATCGGCATGGCCGACCGGATCTGCGTGATGGAGGCCGGCCACATCCGCCAACTAGGCACGCCCCATGAGCTCTACTACAAGCCGAACTGCGAGTTCGTGGCGCGGTTCTTCGGCGAGAACAATCTTGTGGCGGGCACGCTCGGCGAGACGCGAGGCGAATTCCGCGCGATCGAGACGGCGCTCGGCCGGCTCGTCTGTTCGGTCGCCGACCAGCCGCATCTCAAGGCTGCAGCCACCGGCGCCCGCGGCTTCGCCGCCTTCCGCCCCGAGGCACTGCACCTTGCCGGTGACGGCGATGCCGGGAACCGTTTTTCCGGCGCCATCGCCGATCTTGCCTTTGCCGGTTCCTCGACGGTCGCCACCATCACGGCTGGCGGCGATGCCGCGCAGCGCCTCAGGCTGCGCTTCCCGAGCCGGATGGACGGCAGCGTCCTGAGGGCTGGCGAGACCGTGGCGCTTTCCTTCGCGCCGCATGAAGGCCATCTGGTGCTGGCATGAGCAGCGCTGGCCTGGGGCGTCCCATCGCCTTCCGCTGGTCGCCGCTGGTCACCGCGCTTGCCTTTGCGCTACCGGTGGTATTCGTCCTTGCGCCGCTCGCGATCTTCCTCGTCTACAGCTTCTTCAGCGTGGACCAGGGCCAGATCGTCTACGCGCCGACCCTTGCCAATTATCTCCGCTTCTTCACCGACCCGGTCTTCCTCCCGGTGTTCTGGCGCACGATCGTGCTCTGCCTCTCAGTGGCGGCGATCTCGATCCTGCTCGCCTATCCGACAGCCTATTTCCTGACCACGCTGCACGGCCGCTGGCGTTACGTGCTGCTGATGCTGCTCATGGTCCCGCTCTTAATGAGCTACGTCATCAAGATCTACGCGATCCGCAGCATCCTCGGTCTCAATGGCTTTCTCAACAAGGCGCTGGTGGGGCTGGGCATCATCGCGGAGCCGTCGACGCTGTTCGTCTTCAACATGAACGCCATCCTGCTTACGCTCACGCTGCTCTTGATCCCCTTCGCGATCCTGCCGATCTTCCTGGCGTTGGAGCGCATACCGCAGGTGTTGCTGAGCGCCTCCCACGACCTTGGCGCGAGCAACCTGCAGACTTTCCTGAGGATCACCCTGCCGCTTTCCTTGCCGGGTGTCGCCTCGGCGGCGAGCTTCGTCTTCGTGCTGGCGATCGGCGACTTCCTCACGCCGCAGATGGTCGGCGGGATCAGCGGCTTCACTTTCGGCCGTATCCTCTACAGCCAGTTCGGCACCGCCTTCAACTGGCCCTTCGGCGCCGCCCTCTCGGTGGCGCTGGCCATGGTGGTCATCGCCGCGATCCTTGCCGGCGAGCGCTTCGGGCGCAATCGGGGGGCTTCGCTGTGATCGTCGTGCCTCGCCTGTCCACGATCCTTCTGGCCGCTGTCACCGGGGTGGTCGCCGTGCTGCTCTACAGCCCGCTCTTCGTCCCGATCGTCTCTTCCTTCTTTCCGGTGGCGCGCGGTGAGGTCGACTGGTCCTCGCCCACCGTTTCGACCTATGTCGCTCTGGCCGGAAATCACGAGATACTTGCGGCCTTGCGTGCCACGCTTGTCGTCGGGCTCTGCACGGTCGTGCTTGCGGTGGTCAGCGGCACGCTGCTTGCCCTCTATTATCACGGCCGCCGCGCCGGCCGCTCGCTGCTGCAGTTCATCGTTTTCCTGCCGTTCCTGACGCCGCCCATCATCAGCGGCCTGGCGCTGTTGATCTTCTTCCGCGAAATCGGGCTCGAACGCTCGCTGCTGACGGTCATCGTCGGTCATACGGTCTTCGTGCTCGCCATCGTCTACCGCACGGTGCTGACGCGCTTGCAGTCGATGAGCCGCACGCTGGTCGAGGCCTCCTACGACCTCGGCGCGACCAAATGGCAGACTTTCTGGCGCGTCATCCTGCCCAACTTGTCGAGCGCGATGGCCGGCGGCGCCATCCTGGCCTTCGCCCTTTCATTCGACGAGACCATGATCACCATTCTGGTCACCGGCACCCAGACAACGCTGCCGGTGCGCCTGTGGGCGATGATGCGACTCGGTTTCTCGCCGGATATCAACGCGCTGGTGGCGTTGATCCTGATGTTTACCGTCTTGCTCTGCGCTCTTGCGGCCAGGTTCCTTGTTCCGAGGCAGATCGCCACGCAGCGCAGTTGAAACGGGACTCACCGGGCAGCGGAGCCGGCGGAGATCCGGCCAATGCAAAGGTCAGTCCCTCTCCGGAGCGGTGGCAGGCGCGGTATAGCGGCGGCGCACGGCGTCGATCACCAGCTTGCGGCTCTCGTCGGCTGACAATGTCTTGTCCTTCTCGGCTTCGGCCGTCTCTCGCGCGAGCTCCTTGTCCCTGATCTGCTGGCGGAACCATTTGGAATAGTCGCCGGCGCGCAGATGGTATTCCCATGTCTTGTCGTCGATGCCTTCTGCCATCTGCGCGAAGATGATGAGATTATGGGCTCTGAGGTTCATCGCCTTCTTCGGCCCGGTGAAATAGAAGCTGCCCGCCTCATCGAGCTCGCCCTCGGCATATTTGCGGCTGTGCCGCTTCAGCGACTGGTCGGGCTCGATCGCCTTGACCGTGAACGGTTTCTTGCCGCCGTGCGGCCGCCAGAACAGCACCCGGTCGCCCTTGGGCAATGGAATGTCCTTTGGCGCCTGGAGCCCTGTCTCTTTGCAGAAGGTCTTGATCACGCCCTTCGCCTTGGGCCCAAGCGCGATTACCGCTGTCACCAGGCCGAGCGCATCCGTCGAGATTGCCTCGGGATGGACAGTGATCAGCACGGTGCCGGGCAGCTCGACCGAAAGTACGGATCGCGTATCTCCGCGTCGCTTCGGCATCAAATGATGCGCCTCGTCGATGATCAGCCAGTGCGGCCTTGCCGTGCGATAGCGGACATTGCCGAGGCCGGGCAGCAATTCGGCGAAGAAGTCGGGCCGCTCATCGACCTTCAGCGCCAGGCCGTTGACCACGACATTGGTCTGCGGTTTCTCGATCAGTTCCAGCAACTGTTCCTTGTTCGGCGCGGTCGAGCCGTTGCCGAGCGGCACCGCGCCTTTCAGTCCGTCATAGTCGCCCTCGGGGTCGAAAATACAGAATTGCAGCCCCTTTTCGACCAGCCCTTCCGTGAGCGCCGTCGCCAAAGTCGATTTGCCGATGCCCGAGCTCCCGGCGATCAGCACCGTTTCCATCGGCGAGAGATAGATATTTTTCCCGCGCGAGGTCCCGAGCAGCGCGCCGCGCAAGCGTTTCTTAGCCAGCAGGTGATCGTGCTTGATCAGCTTGGCGATCAGCTCCTCGACGCCCTTGCCGCGCGCCTCCTTGGTGACGAGGTCGGCGGTTTCCTTGACGGCGGGCAGCGCGTTGGCCACCGCGACGCTGCAGCCGGACGACCTGAGGAAGGCGTGGTCGTTTTCGGCGTCGCCAACGGCCACGACATTGTGCGGCGACAGCTTCAGGTCCTCGAGCGCCGCCGCCATCCCGGTCGCCTTGTTGATGCCGGAAGGCAGGATCATCACCGCGCCCTTGTTGAAGATGATCTCCAGCTCCAGCCCAAGCTGCTTGATGACGTCGAGCACGGTGGCCTGATGCGGCTCCCAGGTGGCGACGATCGAGCGGCCGACCGACAGCGGCTTCACGCCGCGCTTCTTGAGCCTGTCGACGAGATCCGCGGAAGGCGAGGGCGAGATCGTGCGCTCTTCCTCGCTGGCCGGCGTGTAGATCAGCGCGCCGTTTTCGGCGACCACCTTGTCGAACAGGGAAAGTTCGGGAAATACCTCCTTGAGATCGGGCAGTTCCCGCCCGGTGACCAGGATCAGCTTGCGCCCGGATTTCTTCAGCCTCTCCACAGCCGAGATCGTGCTGGCCGCGACCAGGCCATCATGCGCCAGCGTGCCGTCATAGTCGGTGGCCAATGCCATGAAATACATCGGTTGAACCTCTCCGCGGGCCGTTTTGTCGGTTTGTCTGGAACGAACAACGCCTGTCGGCGGAAAAGGTTTAGGCCGACGTTGGCGTCGAAACGATCGCGGCGTTTCGCCCAGCTCACGGCGCATCCAGCGCGCCGCCCAGCGGAATTGAAGCGTACGCCGATGGGAACCCGGTCAGCAGGATCACGTTCGGTCTTGACGAGGTTGCTTCTGCACAAGCGCTCAAGCTGGAGTGAGAGGCCGATCCGATGTATGTCTTTCTGGAGGTCCTGACCGTCATCCTTGTGGCGGGGGCGATGGCTATGGCGCTCGCCCACGCGCTGGAGCTGCCGGGCAAGTTGCGACTCGGTAGGCAAGAGTATTTCGTTGTCCAACGCATCTACTATCCGGGTTTCACGATTGGAGGCGGCGTCGCGGAAGTCGGTGGGATCCTTGCGACGTTTGCACTGATGCTGACGTCGAGCGGTCCGCTCCAAATCTGGCTGATCGCCGGCGCCTTGATCGCGCTCCTCGCCATGCAGCTTGTCTTCTGGTTCATGACCCAGCCGATCAACAAACACTGGCTGCAGGACGTGGAATTGAACGCGCCGGCTAAGCGCTTTTTCGCCAGCGAGGGCAGCGACGGAGCCACGCTTGCGCCAGCGCAGGAGTGGACGGCGCTGCGCAACCGCTGGGAACTGTCGCACGTTATCCGCGCGGCACTGGCGTTGCTGAGCCTTATCCTGCTCACCACCGCAATCGCCATTCAAGGCGCCTGATGTCCGACCGGCTTTCCGGTCAAACCACGCGATGCTGCTTCAAAGGCGTTGGCCGATCATCCGTTCGAATTCGGCGTTCAGGTGGAGGATGGCTGGGGCGCCAGGATTCGAACCTGGGAATGTCGGTACCAAAAACCGATGCCTTACCGCTTGGCGACGCCCCAGCAGGCGGGGCATGCCGCGCTGCGCGCGGCCTTATAGGACGAGGCGGAGCAAAGCTCAATGCCGGAAATCAACTAAAGCGACAGCGGCGGGGCCACGGCAGCGGTCAGCTCACGCTCTCCGGGAAACAAACGATGCGTCCTCTGCCTACGCCTGGGCCACGCGCGCGCGGCAATCCCCCAGGACGGCCGCAAGCGTTTCTTCGAAGGGATGCTCGGGCGCCCAGCCAAGCAAGGTCCGAGCGCGGGTCGCATCGCCGACGATGCATGGCAGATCGCTCGGTCGCAATCGCAGGCGATCCTGCTCCGTGACGATCTTGGCGCTGCTTTGCGCGAGCAGCAGATCGAGGATGTCTCCCATCCGCCAGGACACGCCGGATGCAATGTTGAAAATGGTGTTCGGGGCAAGGTCGCGGCTGGTCAAGACCGCGCGGGCATAGGCATTGGCGATGTCGCGCACATCCAGGAAATCGCGCCTCGTATCGAGATTGCCGACGCGGATGACCGGCTGAGCCAGGCCTGCTTCGATCCGCGCGATCTGCATGGCGAAGGCCGGGACCGCAAAGGCTTCCGTCTGACCCGGACCCGTATGGTTGAAGGGACGCATCCGAACGCACTTTAATCCCTGGCGTGAAAGTGCGCCGAGCGCGAGGTCGGCCGCGGCCTTGGTCACGGCGTAGTCGTCGACCGGAGCAAGCAGCGTGTTTTCGTCGAGCGGTCGTCCGGTCTTTGCGCTTTCGCCATAGATCAAGCCGGATCCGACATGGATCAGCCAGCAGTCCGGAGCCTTGTCGAGGATGGCATTGGCCAGGTTGAGCGCGCCGTCCACATGAATGCGCCACGTTTTTCGCGGGTCGGCCTGGGCGGCACCCAGTGCCGCGACCGCCGCTAGGTGAACGATATGGGTGGGCCGGTGACGGGCCACGGCATCCTGCACGGCCGTCGCGTCCGTCACGTCCAACTCTTCGACCAGGCCGAAAGCGGGATGCGGACCACCATCCTTGGAGGTCGCGGCAACGGCAATTTCGTGGCCGCAAATCCTGCGCAGCGCGTCCAGCACATAGGGACCGACGAAACCGTTGGCGCCGGTTATCAAAACCCGCATGCCGGCCTCACGAACCACGATGCATCGTCCGCATGCGGATGCGTGGCGAAAGACAGTGTGTCAAGTCATCGACCCGCAAATGCAAGAGCTTCCTTTCAACGCCTGGCTGCCGTGTGGCGCGCCAGATCGGCGTCCATCATTTCACGAATCATCTCTTCCAGGGAGATCGTCGCTTCCCATCCGAGTTTCGCCTTTGCCTTGGCCGGATTGCCGAGCAGGATTTCGACTTCCGCCGGCCTGAACAGGTCAGGATCGATGACGAGATGGTCGTCCATCTTCAGCCCGACATGCTCGAAGGCGATCCTGCACATGTCGCGCACCGTCGTCGTCCTGCCCGTGGCGACGACGTAGTCATCGGGCCGATCCTGCTGCAGCATCAGCCACATGGCGCGGACATAGTCCCTGGCGTGGCCCCAGTCGCGCTTGGCGTCGATGTTGCCCAGGCGCAGTTCCCTTGCCAGGCCCCTCTTGATGCGCGCGACGGCATCCGTGACTTTGCGGGTCACGAATTCGATGCCGCGAAGCGGCGATTCGTGATTGAACAGGATGCCGCTCGATGCATGCAGGCCGAAGCTCTCGCGGTAGTTGACGGTGATCCAGTGACCATAGGCCTTCGCCACCGCATAGGGGGAACGGGGATGGAAAGGCGTGGTCTCCGACTGCATCGGCTCCTGGATAAGGCCATACATCTCCGACGACGAAGCCTGATAGAAACGCGCCTCGGGAATTTCGAGACGCAGCGCCTCGAGAACATTCGTGACGCCGATGCCGGTGACGTTGCCCGTCAGGATCGGCTGCTGCCAGGAGGATTTGACGAAAGACTGTGCGGCAAGGTTATAGACCTCGTCCGGCTTTATGTCGCGCATGGCTCGGGCCAGGCCTGAGAGGTCCGTGAGGTCGCCATCCACGATCCGCACGTCGTTCTCGATCCCTAGCCATTTCAGGCGCGCGGTGTTGATCTCGGCTGTGCTCGATCGTCGCGCCAGCCCGTGGACTGTGTACCCCTTCGAAAGCAGGAGCTGTGCCAGATAGGCGCCATCCTGCCCCGTAATGCCGGTTATCAACGCTGTCTTTGTCATCGGTGCTTTCGGGGATCGAGCGGCACGCGGGGCGCGAGTCCCCATTGTTGTAGAGCGGGGCGCGCTCCCGGCCTGCGGTGATCGCTGGCGCCACTTTCGTTATACGGCATCTCAATCATCTGCCAGTGTGGCGTCCCGCGCCCGTTCCAGCGCCATTGCCACGATTTCGCTCGCCCTGTCATGACTGGCGGCCTCGGCATAGCAGCGAAATTCGGGAGCGTTGCCGGAAGGCCGCAGATGGACGATCTCGTCGCTGGTCATCCGTGCCCTGAGACCGTCGGTCTCATCGATATCTACAACGGTGCCGAAGGGGGCAAGGAATTGCCGCAACGCGTCGCGGTCGGCTAGCTTGCGCATCAGGCTGCGCGATGCCTCGACAGGGAAGTTCTCGAGCCGCTCGCTGGCGCAGACCGGAAGATTCCAGGTTTCGCGCAGGCCGGACAGCGATTTGCCCGTCGACGCCATCGTGCCCAGCACCGCCAGGATGGGCAAAAATGAGTCCCGCGTCGGCAGCGCGGACAAGGTCCTGCCGTTCACTAGGCAATCCGATCCCAGAAGAACCCCGCCATTGGCCTCGAAGCCGACGACGATGCCGCCTGCCTTCTGCGCGGCGTCCATTCCCTCTATGACGAAGGGGGACCCGACCTTCGTTCTCCTGACGCTGAATCCGAAAGCCTCGGAGATGCCTGAATTGGAGGTGACCGGCGTCACTACGATTTCGGCCTTGAGGAAGAGCGCCGTAGCCAGCCCGATCAGGTCGCCTCGAAACAGCTCACCCTTGTCGTCAATAACGAGAGGACGATCGGCATCGGCGTCGGCAGAGAGCACGGCGTCGAATTTGAATTCGCGCACCCAGTCCTTCACCTTCGCCATCGTTTCCCGGCCAACGGCCTCCGTGTCGACGGGCACGAAAACCTCCGTTTTGCCGACGGCGATCACATCCGCGCCAAAAGATCGCAGGACCTCGACCAGCAACTCCCTCGCCACGGTGCTGTGCTGGTAGACGCCGAGCTTCATTCCGGAAAGGGCGCCAGGGGGCAGTATGCCGTCGACACGATCTCGAAAGACCGCGAGCGCCTGTTCATGGCCGTCTTGCCAATCCGCATGGGCCGGCGGCCAGGGATATCGGTCCGACAGCTCCGCGACATGAGCGGTGATCGCGGCCTCGTCCGCCTTGTCGATCTCGCCCTTCGGCCCGTAGAACTTGATGCCGTTGCGGTCGGCGGGAATATGCGAGCCCGTCACCATGAGCGCCGCGGCGCCGTGCAGGCGCGCGTAGAAGGCAAGCGCGGGTGTGGGGATGGGGCCGCAATCGACCGGCTGGAAGCCGCTTGCGGCCAGCGCCGCCATGCAGTCTTCGGCTATCGTTTGACTGCTGTCGCGCAGGTCGCGCCCGACGAAGACCTCGCCTTGCCGAAAGCCGGTCGACCGCAAGCGCCGGGCAAAACCCTCGGTATAGAGTCCGCTCGGCCGTCCGACCAATTCGGAAGCCAGACCCCGAACACCGCTTGAGCCGAATTTCATCAGTCTGCTTTTGCTGTTGAAGGTTTGCCGCCGTTCATTGGAATGAGCCCGGCTGCCCCCCGGCTGTCAACAGCAAACAACCCGAAATTGCGACTCCCTAATGTCCCCAAACGGCCAGTTCGTTGCCGGCCGGATCGGTGAAGTGGAACCGCCTGCCGCCCGGGAAGGAAAAGATCGGCTTGACGATGGTGCCGCCGGCACTCTCGACCGCGTCCAGCGTTTCCTCGAGATTTTCGGAGTAGATGACCGGAAGCGGCTTGGCCGGCGCTTCGTCGGCATCTGCCTGGAAGCCGCCGTCGAGGCCTTCGGCAAAGGCGGAATAGGTCGGGCCGTAGTCGGTGAACGACCATGAAAAGGCTGCGCTGTAGAAGGATTTGACGCTGTCCAGCGTGCCGCCCGTCGCCGGCAGTTCAAGATAGTCGAGTTTTCCGTTGAGTTTCATCGCACTACTCCACTATGTTCCTGTTATGTTCTATATCGCGCCATACCCTCCGGCAAGTCTTTTGACGCAGCTTTTGCTTAATCGATTGTAGTTGCGGCGAGCGCCCGGCCGGTGCTTGCCTTTCGCACTGCAGCATCCTATCGCTCGGATCGCGAAGGCGGGGAACCGGGCCGTGGTCCGGCTGTTTCTATCTTCCACGAACGGAGGGCAAGCATGACCAAGTGGGTTTACACCTTCGGCGACGGCGCCGCCGAGGGCGGTGCCGGCGACCGCAACCTTCTCGGCGGCAAGGGTGCCAATCTGGCCGAGATGTGCAGCCTCGGGCTGCCGGTGCCGCCCGGTTTCACCATCACCACTGAGGTCTGCAACGCCTATTACGCCAACGGCCGCACCTATCCCGAGGCGCTCGAGGCGGATGTCGTCGCTGCTCTCGACCATATCGGCCGGATCACCGGCCGCCGCTTCGGCGATCCCTCGAAGCTGCTCCTGGTCTCCGTGCGCTCCGGTGCTCGCGCCTCCATGCCCGGCATGATGGATACGGTGCTCAATCTCGGTCTCAACGACGAGACGGTCGAGGCTCTGGCCGCCGATTCCGGCGATGCGCGTTTTGCCTACGACAGCTACCGCCGCTTCATCCAGATGTATTCCGACGTCGTCATGGGCCTCGACCACGAAGTGTTCGAGGAAATCCTGGAGGACCAGAAAGCCAGCCTCGGCCATGAGCTCGACACCGAGCTGACGGCCGAAGAATGGCAAGGCGTGATTTCGCTCTACAAGGCCAAGGTCGAGGAAGAGCTCGGCAAGCCGTTCCCGCAGGATCCGCAAGAGCAGCTCTGGGGCGCGATCGGCGCCGTGTTCTCGAGCTGGATGAACAGCCGCGCCATCACCTATCGGCGCCTGCACGACATCCCGGAAAGCTGGGGCACCGCGGTCAATGTCCAGGCCATGGTGTTCGGTAACATGGGCGACACGTCCGCAACCGGCGTCGCCTTCACGCGCAACCCCTCGACCGGCGACAGGCAGCTCTACGGCGAGTTCCTGGTCAACGCCCAGGGCGAGGACGTAGTGGCCGGCATCCGCACGCCGCAGAACATCACCGAGGCGGCGCGCATCGCCGCCGGCTCCGACAAGCCGTCGCTGCAAAAGGTTATGCCCGACGCCTTCCAGGCCTTTGTCGACATATCCGACCGGCTGGAAAAGCACTACCGCGACATGCAGGATCTCGAATTCACCATCGAGCGCGGCAAGTTGTGGATGCTGCAAACCCGCTCCGGGAAGCGCACCGCCAAGGCGGCGCTGAAGATCGCCGTCGAGATGGCGAAGGACGGGCTGATCACCAAGGAGGAGGCGGTCGCCCGCATCGATCCGGCCTCATTAGACCAACTGCTCCATCCGACCGTCGACCCGAAGGCGGCGCGCGACGTCATAGGCATGGGCCTGCCCGCCTCGCCGGGCGCCGCCACCGGCGAGATCGTCTTTTCGTCCACCGATGCCGAGGACGCCAAAGCGCAAGGCCGCAAGGTGATTCTGGTGCGCATCGAGACCAGTCCGGAAGATATCCACGGCATGCATGCGGCAGAAGGCATCCTCACCACGCGCGGCGGCATGACCAGCCACGCCGCGGTGGTGGCGCGCGGCATGGGCAAGCCCTGCGTGTCCGGCGCCGGCTCGCTGCGCGTCGACTACAAGGCCGGCACGCTCATCTCGATGGGCCAGACCTTCCGCAAGGGCGACGTCATCACCATCGACGGCGGCAACGGCCAGGTGCTGAAGGGCGCGGTCGCCATGCTGCAGCCGGAGCTGTCGGGCGATTTTGCCGCCATCATGGAATGGGCCGACGCCGCGCGCCGCATGAAGGTACGCACCAACGCCGAAACGCCGCTCGACGCGCGCATGGCGCGCTCTTTCGGGGCCGAGGGCATCGGGCTCTGCCGCACCGAGCACATGTTCTTCGAGGGCGACCGCATCGTCGCCATGCGCGAGATGATCCTGGCCGACACCGAGAAGGATCGGCGCGCAGCGCTCGACAAGCTCCTGCCCATGCAGCGCTCGGACTTCCTCGAGCTGTTCGAGATCATGGCCGGCCTGCCGGTGACGATCCGCCTGCTCGACCCGCCGCTGCACGAATTCCTGCCCAAGACGGAAGCCGAGCTCGCCGAGGTCGCCTCCGCCATGAATGTTTCGGCCGACAAGCTCAGGCAGCGCACGGAGGCGCTGCACGAATTCAACCCGATGCTCGGCCATCGCGGCTGCAGGCTCGCCGTTTCCTATCCGGAGATCGCCGAGATGCAGGCGCGCGCCATCTTCGAGGCGGCGGTCGAGGCCGGCCGCAAGGCCGGCGCCTTGGTGGTGCCCGAAATCATGGTGCCGCTGGTCGGCCTCGTGAAGGAGCTGCAATACGTCAAGGCGCGCATCGATGCGGTGGCGCAAAGCGTCATGCAGGAGACCGGCACCAAGATCGATTACCTGACCGGCACGATGATCGAATTGCCGCGCGCGGCGATCCGCGCCCATGTCATTGCCGAAGCGGCCGAATTCTTCTCCTTCGGCACCAATGATCTGACGCAGACGACTTTTGGTATCTCGCGCGACGACGCGGCCTCCTTCCTCGAAACATACCGGCGGAAGGGCATCATCGAGCAAGATCCGTTCGTGTCGCTCGATGTCGACGGCGTCGGCGAGCTGGTGCGGATCGCGGCTGAAAAAGGCAAGACGACGCGGCCCGCTATCAAGCTCGGCATCTGCGGCGAGCATGGCGGCGATCCGGCTTCGATCCGTTTCTGCGAGGAGGTCGGCCTCGATTATGTGTCGTGCTCGCCCTACCGTGTGCCGATCGCCAGGCTCGCAGCCGCGCAGGCTGCGGTGGCTGCGGCGAAGAGCGCGTCAAAACGCGCCTGACGGGCTTCGGCCGGCGGCGTCCCGATATCTTACGGTTTTGTATGCAATGTCACGCGAACGTGCGCGTGACGGCCCTGAATCTCGCTTGGGCCTTCCATGCCTTGTGACTGCGTCGGCGGCGACCTGTGCCGCCGGATCGATCCGAGCAAGGCATGCTGCGTCTGGCGCCTGGAGGTCGATCCGGTCGTCGAGGCCGCGCTGGAGCTTCTGGCATGGACGGAGATGTCCCTGGAGGCCGCGGTCTGACATTCGCGGGAAGCCGCCCGTCGGCCGCGTCGCGCCTTCTGGAGCAATTCCAGCAAAGGTCTGAAACGTCGGGCTCGGCGCCTTCGTCTTCCGTGAAACGGGAGGTCCCTATGGGCGCGCGAGTCACTCTGGTCCACAACCTTGCCGTCTTGTATGAGAGGCCCACGTGAAACACACGCATGGCGGTTCCAAATGTCTACGTCTCAGCCCAACTTCGTGGACTTCGATCCGTCCGGTGCCCGGACACGGATGTCGCGGCTTCGCTCCGGCCCTCTGCGGTCGATCCTGATCCTGCAAACGAAGCAGATTGGCGATCTCGTTCTTTCGTCCGCGCTGGCGAGGAATCTGCAGCTCGAATATCCCGGCGTCCGTATCGTCTTCCTCTGCGATGGCCGCTTTGCCAGCTTCCTCACGGCCAACGACGTCGCCTCGGAGGTCGTGACATTTCGCCGTTCGCATATGCGTGGCACGCCGCTGCGGCGCGCGCAGGAGCTCATTCTCACGCTCCTTAGGTTGCGCCGGAGCCATTTCGATATGGTCGTCGACATCACCGATACGAGGACGTCGCGGTTCATCTCGGGGCTGATTGGTGCACCGGTTCGCGTCGGATATCATCCGTCCGAAAGGCCGCTGAGTCGGCTAGAGCGCCAACCTGCCAACGTCAAGGCAAAGCCGTTCGGCTATGGCGGGCAGCACTTTCTCTATCGTTATCTTTCGCCGCTGGAGGCGCTTGGCATAGAGTTGCGCGTGCGGGATCCCGACATCCGGCCGCTGCCGCTGGAGACGACGAAAGCCTTGGCGCTGCTGGACAAGTTCCATCTTCGGCCGAACGCCTTCATCGCGGTGCATGTTGGGGCAAGCTTCCCCGGGCGCCGCTGGCAGCCCGAGCGCTTTGCCGCCGCAATCGACCGGATATCGGTCGAAACCGGTCTGGACGTCGCTCTGGTCGGCAGCCCGGACGAGAACGAGCTGGTCAAAAAGGTCCTGGCGGCTGCGAAGGCTCGGATCGTCAACCTTGTCGGAGTGCTCCCGCTTGAGACCTTGCCGGCGTTGTTCAAACAGGCGCGGCTGTTTCTCGGCAACGACAGCGGCCCCATGCACATGGCTGCCGCGGTCGGCACTCCCGTCGTCGGCCTGTTCGGCCTGCAGAGCCCGGTCCACTGGGGACCGGTCGGCGTGCCGAGCATCGCGGTGCGCCCGGCCATGCCTTGTGACTGCGTCGGCGGCGACCTGTGCGAACGGCCTGACCCCAACAAGGCGTGTTGCGTCTGGCGTCTGGAGGCCGCCACGGTCGTCGATGCCGTGCTCCAACTGCTGGCACGAACCGGGATGGCCCCGGAGGCCGTGGTGTAAGGCGAAAGCAAATTTTCGCGACTGGCACTTTTTGCGCTGTTTGCCGTCCCGATTTTCGCCTAGATGCCGGTTTTGTAGGGACAAGTTTTGGCGCGGCGCGGAGAATGCCCGGCCGTGCCGGTTTGGAACGAATGATGAGCCTGTTTCGAAACTCCCTTTGCGCGATGGCGCTGTCGCTGTTCGCGGCGTCGGCGGGCAATGCCGCCACGCTGCTCGAGCCGACGCTGCATCTGAAGCCGCAGGGCGTTGAAGGCGGCGGCGGTCGCGTCGCCCTGACGCTCGATGCCTGCGGCGGCAAGACCGACACAAGGATACTTTCGGCGCTTGTCGACAACAGGATACCGGCGACGATCTTCGTTACCGGCATCTGGCTGAAGCGCAATGCCGAAGCCGTCGAGATCATGCGGGCGCATCCCGATCTGTTTGAATTGGAGAACCATGGCGGCCGCCACATTCCGGCGGTCGATACGCCGCAGAAGATCTACGGCATCCGCAGCGCCGGCAGCCCGGACGCCGTGCAGGCCGAGGTTGAATCCGGCGCCGCCGCCCTTGCCGGGGCGGGCGGGCCGGCGCCAAGATGGTTCCGCGGCGCCACGGCCGAATACAGCCCCTCAGCGATCGCCATGATCCGCAGGCTGGGCTTCAAGATCGCAGGCTTCTCGGTCAATGGCGACGGCGGCTCGCTGCTCGGCGCCAAGGAAACGGCGCGCCGCATCGGCGCCGCCAAGGACGGCGACGTCATCATCGCCCACATCAACCAGCCGACCCATGCCGCCGGCGAGGGCGTGGTTCAGGGCCTGCTCGCCTTGAAGCAGAAGGGTATGACCTTCGTACGCCTCGACGATGCCGAGGGTGTAGGCAACGACGGCACGACCGACTGAGGTGCCGTCTGGCGGGCCAACGGAGGCTCAGCCCGGTTCGGCTTCGACCGTCACCTTGTTGTTATAGAACGCGCCGTGATTGCGGATTTCGGCCATTTCGTCGAATGGCGTCTCGTAAGCCCACATCGCGTTTTTGCCTGCCTCGCTGGCCGGCTGGACGCTCCAGTAGTTGGCATCGCCCTTGTACGGGCAATGCGTCGAGTGCTCGGTGCCGGCGAGCTTGCTGAAGTCGATGTCGTCGAAGGGGATGTAGAAGGCGGCCGGATAGGGCGGTTCCGAAAGCACCTTGGCCCTTGTCGACCGCGCGATGATGATGTCGCCCGCGCGCACGGTGACGCTGCCGCGATAGGGTTCGACCGTGATCACCTTGTCGGGGTTGCGCTGAAAGCCGGGGGCTGGGTTGGCGGGCTTGTCCATGAATGGTCTCCTGGAGCAATTCCAGGAAAAGTGCGAAGCGGTTTTCCGTCCGGAATTGCGTCAAAACAGAGAGAGCGTTTCGTCGTTTCCCTGAAATGGTGAAACGTTCTCGGGGAAGACTTAGATGTGTCGGCCAGACGCATCGCGCAAGCGCGCGTCCCGCCTGACGTCATCACCATTCATTGAACGTCTGTTTTCCAGTCGTCAGGCGGCTGTCTTGAAGGCATCCATAAGGCCGGCATAGGCGGCGGCAATGCCTGCGACAGGATTGGTGCTCCGCGCCGCGGTTTCGACTTTGAGCGCGCCGCCGCTGGTCGGCAGCGTCAGCAGCAGAAACTGGCGGTTGCCGGCGTCGCCGATGCAGGCGGCGGCGACATGTTCGCCGTCGGCGCCGTTTTCGACGCGCATCTTGAATAGCAACGTCCCGCCGACGGCCTCCAGCGCGCCGCCGACGACTTCGGCAAATTCATCTTCGGAAACGGTTTTGATGTCCGGCGTCAGATCGTCCAGACTTTCGGCAAGCGTGCTTTCGAGGGCTTTTTCGTCGAGCTGCGCGTCCATGCGAATCTCTCCATTCGCCAATCTCACCCAGCCCGTTAACGAAGCTTAACGGCGAGGATGGCCGGATTATGGCGGTCTTCCCGGTCCTTCGATCCATCCACTGGCTTCGACTTATGGCGGCTGGACAAACCGCCGGTTCGTTTCACAATGCGTGAAACAAATGACGCGAATGCGCAAAGGGAGGAATTGATGCTTGGATTGATGCAGGAATGGCCGCTGCTTTGCCATAAGCTGCTCGACCATGCGGAACGCCAGCACGGCAGCCGGGAGGTCGTGTCGCGTTCGATCGAAGGCCCGATCGTGCGCACGACCTTTGCCGAGATCCATCACCGGTCGCTCAAGGTGGCGCAACGGCTGGAGCGCGACGGCTTCAGGCTGGGCGACCGCATCGCGACCCTCGCCTGGAACACGGCCCGCCACATCGAGGCCTGGTACGGCATCATGGGCATTGGCGCGATCTATCACACGCTCAACCCGAGGCTTTTTCCCGAGCAGATCGCCTGGATCATGAACAATGCCGAGGATAAGGCGATCTTCGTCGACCTGACCTTCGTTCCGCTCCTGGAAAAGATCGCCCGCGCGGTCCGATCGCTGCGACGGGTGATCGTGCTGACCGACCAGGCGCATATGCCGCAAACGTCTCTGGCGAATGCCGTCGCCTACGAGGAATGGCTGGCTGAAGCCGACGGCACCTTCACCTGGAAGACGTTCGACGAGAACACAGCCGCCGGCATGTGCTACACCTCCGGAACGACGGGCGACCCGAAGGGCGTTCTCTACAGCCACCGCTCTAATGTGCTTCATGCGATGATGGCGGCGATGCCCGACGCCATGGGCCTGTCGACGCGCGATGTCGTCCTGCCTGTCGTGCCGATGTTTCACGCCAACGCCTGGGGGCTCGGCCAGAGCGGGCCGATGATCGGCGCCAAGCTGGTGATGCCGGGCTGCAAGATGGACGGCGCCTCGATCTATGAACTGCTCGACACCGAAAAGGTGACGTTCAGCGCCGCCGTGCCCACCGTCTGGATGATGCTGCTGCAATATCTGGAGGAGACCGGAAAGAAGCTGCCTTATCTGAAGAAGGTCGTGATCGGTGGGGCGTCCTGTCCGCGTGCCATCATCGCCAAGTTCCAGGACAATTACGACGTGCAGGTGGTGCATGCCTGGGGCATGACCGAGATGTCGCCGCTGGGCACGCTGTGCACCTTGAAGCCGCAACATGAGATGCGGATCGGCGAGGCGCGGCTCGATATCCAGGGCAAGCAGGGTTTTCCGCCCTTTGGCGTCGAGATGAAAGTGACGGACGACGACAACAACGCGCTGCCTTGGGACGGCAAGACTTTCGGACATCTCAAGGTGCGCGGACCCGCGGTGGCACGCGCCTATTATGGCGGCGCCGGCGCCGAGCAGTTCGACGCCGACGGTTGGTTCGACACAGGCGACGTCGCCCATATCGACGCCAGCGGCTATATGCAGATCACCGACCGCGCCAAGGACGTCATCAAATCCGGCGGCGAATGGATATCGACCATCGATCTCGAGAATCTCGCCGTCGGCCATCCGGACGTGGCGGAAGCGGCGGCCATCGGCATCCCGCATTCCAAATGGGGCGAGCGGCCCCTGCTTGTCGTCGTGCGCAAGCCAGGCAAGGAGCCGAGCAAGGGCGACATTCTGACCTTCATGAGCGGCAAGGTGGCGAAGTGGTGGATGCCCGACGACGTGGCCTTCGTCGGCGAAATCCCGCACACCGCCACCGGCAAGATCCAGAAGACCAGCTTGCGCGCCCAGTTCAAGGATTACCGCCTGCCGACGGATTGACGAAAAATGTTCGATCTTTCGGCTTCAAGCCCGCGCTAAAAACCTCTAAGTCTCGGTTCGGACTGGGGTAATGCGGCAGACAATGGCTACAATTCCTGAACGGCAGACGTCGAGGGCGGCCGGCTGGTCGCGGCGGATCGGCGCATTTTCGCTCGTCCTTCTGCTGACCGTCGTTGCCGGCTATCGGCTCGATCTCCTCGATACGCCCCCTTTCCTGTGGGTGCTTGCGGTCGCGGCACTGCTGGCGGCGCTTGCCCTGTTGCTGGCAGGCCTTGCCCTGTCGCGGGTCTGGAGCTTCGGCGATCGCGGCGGCCGCGATCTCTCCATCGGCGCGCTGCTGGCGCTTCTGGTGCTGGCACCCTACGGCGTTGCGGTCTATTGGGCGACGATCTATCCGCCGCTGCGTGACATCTCGACCGATCTCGACGATCCGCCGGCGTTGGACACCAGCGACCGCACCGCCGACATGAACCAGCTGTCGCCGCCGACGCCGGGCGAACAGGCCCTGCAGGCGGAGGCCTATCCGCTGGTCAGCGGGCGCAGCTACAATCTGCCTTTCGAAACCGTCGTCGATGCTGTCGAAACCGTGCTCGACCGCCGCGACTGGCAGTTGACGGCGCCTTATCCCGACATCAACGGCCAGAGCGAAGCCACGATCAACGCGCTGGCCAAGGGCTTCGTGCTCGGATTGCCGGCCGACGTCGCCATCCGCATCACCGATGACGGTGAGCAGGTCATCGTCGACATGCGCTCGGCCTCACGCTACGGCCGCTACGACCTCGGCGACAACGCCGCCCGCATCACGGCTTTCCTTGGCGAGCTCGACCAGGAAGTTGCCGGGCAGGTCGGCGCGGCGCCGGCCGAGTAGAGCAATTCCAGGAAAAGAATGAAGCGGTTTTCCGTCCGGAATCGCGCCAATAAGGAAGGGAGCGCTTCGCCGTTTCCGTGAAACGGTAAAGCGCCCCGGACCTACGCGGCGGGCGCGAAAACGCCATCTATGGCCGGATCGCCGTCGGTGACGACCAAGCCGCGCGCAACGAGATCCTCGAGATGGGCAAGCACCGACAGGCCGGCAGCGCCGTGCAGCCGCGGGTCGGTGTCGCGATAGATCGCCGCGACCATTTCCGTGATCGTGCGGTCTCCGGCGCGGATGCGTTCCAGGATCGCCCTTTCGCGCATCTTGCGATGCGTCTTCAGGCCGCGCATGAAGCTTTGGGGCGCGGCCACAGCTCCGCCATGGCCAGGCAAAAGCAAGCGATCGTCGCGCGTCAAAAGCTTGTCGAGGGAGCTCATATAGTCGGCCATGGCGCCATCGGGCGGCGCGACGATCGAGGTCGACCAAGCCATGACGTGGTCGGCTGAAAACAGGGTTCCGGTCCCCTCTAGCGCAAACACGGCATGGTTGGCGGTGTGGCCGGGCGTCAGCACGGTGCGGATAGCCCAGCCGTCGCCCTTGGTCAGCGCATTGTCGGTCAGCACGACATCGGGAACGAAGGCAAGGTCGGCGCTGGCGTCGAGCGGATTGACCTCGCCGATGCGCAAGGCACGCGCCGGCCGATGCGGGCCTTCGGCAAGCGTCGGAGCGCCGGTCAGCTCCTTCAATCGCGCCGCGAGCGGCGAATGGTCGCGATGGGTGTGGCTGACGAAGATGTGGCTGACAGGTCGGCCAGCGATCGCCGCAAGCAGCGTCTCGAGATGGGCGTCGTCTTCCGGCCCTGGATCGATCACCGCCAGCGTGTCGCTGCCGACGAGATAGCTGTTGGTGCCGTGGAAGGTGAAAGGGCCCGGGTTTCTTGCGGTGACGCGCAGCACACCCGGCGCAACCGCAATCGCCTGGCCATAGGCGGGATCGAAGCTGGTGTCGAACTCAAGGGCCATGCCGGCGTGCTCCGTTGCAATGCGGCAAAATGATTGCCGGCCGATACGGAAGCCAATATAGGAAAATCAATGCATGTCGCCCAAAACTGCGCCGCGGTTTTGGGAGAACGACATGCACCAAGACGAATTTTTAAAGCGCGCCACCTGGATCCGTTTCTGCGCGATGCGCTTTAAAGCCAACAAATCAGCCGCTCAACAAATCAGCCAGAACGGGGAAGGCCATGGCAACTGCAACCACGATGCGCCCGCTTGTTTCTCTCACCCTGCCGGATCGCGGCGCTGCCCGGCTCGCGACCCAACTCTTTCTGGCGCTTGCCGGAACCCTGCTGCTGACGCTTTCGGCCAAGACCAAAGTGGTGCTCGGCCCGGTCGATATCTCGCTGCAGACGCTGGCCGTGCTGTTGATCGCCTCCGCCTTCGGCCTGCGGCTGGCCGTCGCGACGCTTCTTCTCTACCTCGCCGAGGGCGCTTTTGGCTTGCCGGTCTTTCAGGGCACGCCGGAAAAGGGCATCGGCATCGCCTATATGCTGGGCTCGACCGGCGGCTACCTCGCCGGCTTCGTGGTCATGGCGGCGATCGCCGGCTGGGCCGCCGATCGCGGCTGGGACCGCAATCCCGTCAAGCTGTTCGGCGCCATGCTGACGGCGGAGGTGGTCATGATGGCCATGGGCTTTGCCTGGCTGGCGATGCTCATCGGACCGGAAAAGTCCTGGCAGTTCGGCGTCCTGCCCTTCATCGTCGGCGACCTGATCAAGGTGGCTTTGGCCGCCAGCCTGGTGCCGGCCGTGTGGACGTTGCTCAAGCGCGGCTGAGCCAGATCGACGAAAAAAAGGGCCGGCGGGCGACAAGCGCCCGCCGGCCCTTTTTCATTGTGTAGTCGGATTTCGCTCGAAATCATCGCATGCCGGATGGTAGAAGGGGGAGAAGTAACGTCGGGAAGCAGTCAAGCCGACATTGACAAGCAAGCGTCCGAAACCTAAGCACGGGCAACTTGGCGTCGAGGCGGGGGCCGCGGTAGTTCAAGGAGAGCTTGTTGAAAGGAATTATCCTTGCGGGTGGGAGCGGGACACGCCTTTATCCGCTTACATTAGCGGTTTCTAAGCAGATACTGCCGATCTACGACAAGCCGATGATCTATTACCCGCTGAGCGTGCTGATGCTCGCTGGGATTCGCCAGATTCTGATCATTTCAACTCCGCGCGACTTGCCGGTTTTCCAGGCGTTGCTGGGCGACGGTTCCGAATTCGGGCTGGAACTGTCCTATGCCGAGCAGCCGCAGCCCAACGGCCTCGCCGAGGCCTTCATCATCGGCCGCGACTTCATCGGCAAGGACAGCGTGTCGATGATTCTCGGCGACAACATCTATTTCGGCGGCGGCCTGTCGCAGCTCTGCCGCGAGGCGGCGACGCGCGATGGCGGCGCCTCGGTCTTCGCCTATTATGTCGACGATCCGGAGCGTTATGGCGTGGTCTCCTTCGACAAGGCCACCGGCAAGGCGCTGACGATCGAGGAGAAGCCGCAAAAGCCGAAGTCAAACTGGGCCGTGACCGGTCTCTACTTCTACGACAACGATGTGGTCGACATCGCCTCGACGATCCGCCCTTCGGCGCGCGGCGAGCTCGAGATCACGACGGTCAACAATGTCTATCTCGAGCGTGGCGAATTGCATGTCCACCGCCTCGGCCGCGGCTATGCCTGGCTGGATACAGGCACGCATGACAGCCTGCTCGAGGCATCGTCTTTCGTGCGCACGATCGAGCATCGCCAGGGCATCAAGATCGCGTGCCCGGAAGAGATTGCGCTGGAGCAGCACTGGATCAGCGCCGACAAGGTTCTGGATCGCGCCGCGCGGCTCGGCAAGAACGAATATGCCGCCTATCTGCGCCGGCGCGTGGCCGATCTGATGGAGGAACGGGGTGCTTGAGGTCAGGCCGCTCGGCCTCGACGGCGTGCTGGAGATCGTGCCGAAGCGGCATGGCGACGCGCGCGGTTTTTTCAGCGAGACCTGGAATGCGGAACGCTTCGCCGAAGCCGGCATCGATCTCGCCTTCGTACAGGACAATCATTCCTATTCCGCCGCGGCCGGCGTGCTGCGCGGGCTGCACTACCAGCTGCCGCCGCGCGCTCAGGACAAGCTGCTGCGCGTCATCAGGGGCAGCGTGCTCGATGTCGCGGTCGACATCCGCCGTTCCTCGCCCACTTTCGGCAGATGGGAAGCGCTGGAGATATCGGCCGAGAAGGGCAACCAGGTGCTGGTGCCGAAAGGCTTCGCGCATGGCTTCGTCACGCTCGTGCCGGATACCGAGGTGCTCTATAAGGTGACCGACACCTACTCGCCCGGGCACGACCGCTCGATCCGCTTCGACGATCCGGCGATCGGCATAAAATGGCCGGAGATCGCGGGCGGCTTCCAGCTGTCGGACAAGGACCGCAGCGCGCCGCTGCTCGGAGCGGCGGAGGTGTTCGCGTGAGGAGGGACGGCGGCATGAATTTTCTGGTCACCGGCGGCGCCGGTTTCATCGGCTCGGCCGTGTGCCGGCATCTGTGCGCCAATCCGGCCTACCGCGTCACCAATCTCGACAAGCTCACCTATGCCGGCAACCTCGCTTCGCTGCGGCCGATCGAGAACGCGCATAATTACCGCTTCGAGCAGGCCGACATCTGCGACGAGCGCGCGGTGCTGGAGATCTTGCGCCGCGACGACATCGACATCGTCATGAACTTAGCCGCCGAGAGTCATGTCGACCGCTCGATCGACGGGCCGGGCGCGTTCATCGAGACCAACATCGTCGGCACCTACCGCATCCTGAATGCCGCGCTGGAATATTGGCGCGGCCTGTCCGAGGAGCGCAAAGCGGGCTTCCGCTTCCACCATGTCTCGACCGACGAGGTGTTCGGCGACCTGCCTTTCGACGGCGGCATGTTCGTGGAGGAAACGCCCTATGCGCCGTCCTCGCCCTATTCGGCCTCGAAGGCGGCCTCCGACCATCTGGTGCGGGCCTGGCACGAGACCTACGGCCTGCCGGTGGTGCTTTCCAACTGCTCCAACAATTACGGGCCGTACCATTTTCCGGAAAAGCTGATCCCGCTGGTCATCCTCAACGCGCTCGACGAGAAGCCGCTGCCGGTCTACGGCGCCGGCGCCAATGTGCGCGACTGGCTGTTCGTCGAGGATCACGCGCGCGCCCTGGAGCTGGTGGCCACCAGGGGGCGGCCGGGCGAGAGCTACAATGTCGGCGGCAATTCCGAGCGCACCAATCTCGGCGTCGTCGAGGCGATCTGCGATCTTCTCGACCTCAGGCGGCCGCGCGCCGGCGGCAAGCGCCATCGCGAGCTGATCGCCTTCGTCACCGACCGCCCCGGCCATGACCGGCGCTATGCGATCGACGCCTCCAAGATCGCGCGCGACCTCGGCTGGGCGCCGCGGGAGGATTTCGACAGCGGCCTGGCCCGGACCGTCGACTGGTATCTCGACAACAAATGGTGGTGGGGGCCGATCCGCGAGCAGCGCTATGCCGGCGAACGGCTGGGCCACGGTTCGGTCGCAAAGAGCCAACACAGTCCGATCGAAAGCAGCCCGGCCGGGAACGCGGCCGAGAGCAGGGTGACCACGTGAGGCTTGCCGTCACCGGGCGCGAGGGCCAGGTTGCCGCAAGCCTGGTCGAGGCAGCGCGGGGCCGCGACGATGTCGAGGTCATCGCTGTCGGCCGGCCGGCGCTCGACCTTGCGCGGCCCGACACGGTGTTCGCAGCCCTTGAAGCGGCGAGGCCCGACATCGTCGTTTCCGCCGCCGCCTACACCGCCGTCGACCAGGCCGAGGACGACAAGGACCTGGCCTTCGCCGTGAACGCAACCGGCGCCGGCAAGGTGGCGCAAGCCGCTGCAAGGCTCGGCGTCCCCGTCATCCATCTGTCGACCGACTATGTCTTCGACGGCGCCAAGGACGGCGCCTATGTCGAGACCGACCCGACCGCCCCGCTCGGCATCTACGGCGCCTCCAAGCTCGCCGGCGAAGAGGCGGTCGCCGCGGCCAATCCGCGCCATCTCATCCTGCGCACGGCCTGGGTCTACAGCCCCTTCGGCAGAAACTTCGTCAAGACCATGCTGCGGCTGGCCGCCGAACGCGACGAGATATCGGTCGTCGCCGACCAATGGGGCAATCCGACATCGGCGCTCGACATCGCCGACGCGATCCTGCATGCGGCGGCGAGGCTGGTCGGCGACGGCAATTTCGCCGCCTTCGGCGTCTATCACCTGGCGGGCGAGGGCGACACCAACTGGAGCGGCTTTGCCCGTCACATCCTCGACACAAGCCGGGCGTTTGGTGGCCCCCACGCGAGCGTGCGCGATATCGCGACGGCGGATTATCCGACCAAGGCCAGGCGTCCGCAAAACTCGCGGCTTTTGAGTGCCAAGTTTGCGGGGGCGTTTGGGTGGCAGACGCCGGGGTGGCGGGAGTCGGCGGAGAAGGTGGTTCGGCGGCTGGGGGGCGGCGAGACGAAACAGGCATTGAGTGCATGAACAAGCATCCAGCACCGGAGCAACTGCGCGAAGCGAGCGCGCAGTCGGCCGATCAAGCGGCGCCGAAGAAGGGCGCGAAGGCTAAGTCATCGAAGACCAGACCGGCGAAGCGCACCTGCATCATGGTGCTCGGCATGCACCGCTCGGGGACGAGCGCGCTGACGAGGGCAATCAGCCTGCTTGGAGCGGAGCTGCCGAAGAATTTGCTGGGGGCCAATCCGTCGAATCCGACCGGACATTGGGAACCACAGCGTCTCATCGAGTTGAACGACCAGATGCTTGCCGAGTGTGGCAGCCGTTGGGACGACTGGCGCGCGTTTGACCCCAACGACCTTGGAACCGCGCGCCTGCAATTCTACAAGGCCGAGATCGCCAAAATAATCGACGAGGAGTATGACGGCGCCTCGCTCTTTGTTCTCAAGGAGCCGCGCATCTCGCGCTTCGTGCCGCTCTATGCGGAAGTTCTCGAACGGATGCATATCGATGTCCGGTACACGCTGGTCTCGCGCAATCCGTTGGCCGTGATCGCTTCGTTGAAAAACCGGGACGGATTTACGGCAGGCTTCAGTTCCCTTCTTTGGTTGCGACATGAACTGGATGCCGAGCGTGCGACGCGGAAACGGCCACGCATCTTCTTGTCCTATGAAGGTCTGCTCGACGATTGGCGGCAGGGTATTGAAAGCATTGCGAACACCCTCGGGATCGATTGGCCGCAACCGGAGATGGACTGGCATTCCTTGTTGGGCACGCATTTTTCAGCTGACAGTCAGCACTTTACGGCCAGTGCCGATTTGCTCGACGCGGACCCGCGCATCACTGGTTGGGTCAAGGTTGCTTACGCGGCACTGACGGCGCTTGAAAAAAACGCTCATGACGAACGCGCTTTGACGCGGATTGATGCGGTGAGCCTGGCTTTCGATGAAGCGAGTTCAATCTTCGGTGATGCGTGCTTCCCCGAAATGAACGTTCGCATCAAGGCTATGTCGGAAGTTCAAGCCGAAACCGCGAGGGTGGCTGAAAGTCGTTCCGTCGAAATGAAAGAGCTGGAAGTCACAGTCGCAAAGATGCGTGCGGAAGCAACTGAACGTGATGAGCGTGACGCTAAATTCGCAAGTGATCTAGCGAAGACGAAGCGAAAATTTCAGGCGGAAATGGATAGGCAAGCGGCGGAAGCTGGGGTTCGAGAAACAACGATCGCCACGTTGCGTGTCCAATTGAACGAAAAAGACTCTGCTGTCGAAGAAGAAAAAAATAGGCTACTTCATGCTTTGCAGACGATATCTGCCATAAAGGAGAGTAGATCTTGGAAGATTACACGTCCTTTACGGGCAACAAAAACAGTTGCTCGAAATTTTTCTCTGTTTAGCTTTGCCAAAGCATTTGCCAGTTCAGCTTTTCGTAGCGTTGGGGTGGGAAAATCTTCTGCAAAAAGGGCGATACATCTCACGGGCCACGCCTTGAAACTTGTTAGAAGCGAAGGATTTTATGTAACCTTCGAAAGGGCGAAACGCTTTGCCGCCAGAAGACAGCATGTTCTCCCAGGTCGTCCCCTCAATAGTTATACAAATTTTTCCTCGTTTTCCCTAGTTCGTGATGACGGTGCGACGAACGCAAGGCGCCTGACGCCGGAGCATGACCTGGCCGTTCGTATACCGCTACCTCGAGTCTCTAGGGTGGCATTACCCCGCGACATCGCGGTCATCGTCCATGTTTTCTACACAGAAGTATTTCCTGAAATACTTGCTGCGCTTAAAAATGTCGGAAAAGATTTCAAGCTATACGTGTCAACAACTGAGGATGTTAAGGCTGCCGTTGTAAGAAGAATGTGTGAAGAGAACGGGTTCGAGCACATCGAAATCCGCGTTTTCGAGAATAAAGGGCGAGATATCGCACCGAAGATTGTAGGTTTTCGTGATATATATGACAAGCACGAATTCTTTCTGCATCTTCACACAAAAAAATCTCCCCATCTGTCTGATCTTGAGGGTTGGAGGTCATATCTGATCGACAATCTGATTGGGTCAAAGGAGATAGTCAGGTCAATATTTTCAATTTTTATGTCGAATCCAGAGATCGGCATAATTTATCCGCAGCACTACGCCCCCGTCCGGACTATGTTGAATTGGGGTTTTGATTTCAATATGGCGAAGAGCCTGCTTCGGCGCGCCAATTGGGACCTCAGCAAAGACAGTGTCCTGGAGTTCCCGTCTGGGTCGATGTTTTGGGGGCGGTCGGCCGCTCTGAAGCCGCTTCTCGACTTAGGGCTATCGTTCGACGACTTCCCGGACGAGGCTGGTCAGGTCGACGGCACCTTGGCTCATGCCATCGAACGTAGCTATCTGCATTTTGCAGAATGTGCCGGGTTTTATTGGCTCAAGATTCAAAAGAGTGCCGAGCCTGCATCGTCAACGTTGCTGGCTTTGGAGCAGCCAGGCGACGCCAGGCTGTCGGAGAAGGCTTACGCGCCGCTTTTTGAGGAACCAGGGCGATTTGACCTTTCGCTTAGCCGGGACTATGGCGAACTTCGCCCGCTAAAAATGGCCAGGTCGAGTAGTAGGAAGCGAAGGATCAACCTACTTCTGCCAACGATAGACCCGCTTTGGATATTTGGAGGAATATCGACTGCGATAAAGGTCTTCGACGAAGTCGCTGCTGAATTGCCCGATTTCGACAAGAGAATTGTCGTGCTGGATTCTCCCGTAGAGCGGAGTCACCTGCATAATTTTCCTGGATACGTTATGAACTCAACCGCGGGTCGTACTGTGGTTTTCGAGGCCTTTGATCGAACGCAGGGTTTGGACGTGCGCGAGGACGACGTCTACATCTCAACGGCTTGGTGGTCGGAGTATCTGCGAAGGTCGATCGCCCGTTTTCAAAAGAAGGCATTCGGCCACAGTTCAGGCGCGGTCTATTTTATACAAGATTATGAGTCGAATTTCGTGCAGTGGTCCTCGCGGTGGGCAATCGCGGAGTCAACCTACGAACTGGGCCGAGGCGTAATCCCGCTCGTGAATTCGGAAGAGCTTTCGTCCTTCATGCGCGATCGATTTGATCTTAAAAATCCGGTAGTTGTTCCGTTTCGGATTAATAAAACCATCGAGCGAAGGATTGAGGCAGCTCCTAAAGAGAGGATTATTCTGTGCTACGGACGACCTACAGCTGCTAGGAATTGTTTCGAGATAATTGTTGACGGTCTGTCGCTGTGGCAGCAACGAAATCCTACGGACGCTGTCAAATGGCAAGTGGTCTTCCTGGGAGAGAATTTCCATGCAGCGAAGGCATGGCCCGTTCAGAATTGCACCGTTCCTGGGAAAGTCAGTCTTGAGGAATATGCAAAATATTTAAGCAGGGCGAGTGTCGGGATCTCCCTGATGATTTCCCCACACCCTAGCTATCCTCCGCTGGAAATGGCCCATGCCGGCCTAGTCACTGTCTCCAATAACTACGATACGAAGAATATATCGGCACGAAGCGAGAATCTTGTCGGACTTGATCAGGTAACACCAGATGCGGTCGCTGCTGCTCTTGAGAGCTGCATCGAATTGGCCGAGCACAATATTGGTCGCGTGATCGGGCGGGGAGAAATCAAAGCAATCCCGTTTGTTGGAAGCAGATACGATCCTGCAGAACTGGCAGCGGCGTTGAGATAGTCGGCATGAGCGGGTATCGTCTCGTGGTGTTTAATTGTCGCGGGTGCGGCTAAAAGATGTTTACGGGTGTGCCGTTGCCAGCGCTGATACTTTCACTCATTCGCCGAGAAATTGCCGGTCGCTATCGCGGCTCGGTATTTGGCCTTCTTTGGTCGTTCCTCAATCCACTATTTATGCTGGCGATTTACACTTTTGTTTTCGGCGTAGTTATGAAGTCCCGGTGGACTGTTCCCGGCGACGAAGCTGCTGCGCATTCTACCGGTGAATTTGCAGTCATTCTCTTCTGCGGCCTTATTGTGTTCCAATTTTTCGCGGAGGTGATTTCGCACTCTCCGAGTTTGATCGTGGCCAATGTCAATTACGTTAAAAAGATAGTCTTTCCGATTCAAATTCTGCCCATAGTGTCGGCGGGAGCGGCGTTGTTTCACGCCACGGTCAGTCTGTTGGTGCTTTTAGTCTTTGCATTCGGCGTCTTCGGCAGGGTACCATCTACAGTTATTTTGGCGCCCATAGTTTTCGTGCCGCTTGCCGTACTTGTGCTAGGCATCGCGTGGATGTTAGCTTCGATAGGCGTCTATTTTCGGGATAGCAGTCAGATCGTGGCACCTTTCGTCACGGCGACAATGTTCCTTTCGCCGGTGTTCTTCCAAAGAACTGCACTGCCAGTCTGGCTGCAACCCTGGCTTTCACTCAACCCACTTTCGATTCCAGTCGAGAGTTTTCGCAATGTGGTCCTCTTTGGCGTGCAGCCAGACTGGCTGGCGCTTGGCTACTATTCCATGGCAGCGTTTATGACTGCATTTCTTGGATATCAGTTTTTCCAAAAGACCCGCAGGGGATTTGCCGATGTCCTCTAGCGGATCCGAGGCCGGCAACGGCGGCTCAGATGTCGCCATCCGTGTGCGCGACGTGTCGAAGCACTACGTGATGTTCGAGCGACCTGAGGACCGCTTCAAGCAGATGACCGTACCGCGGCTGCAACGTCTGGTCGGCCGTCCGCCACGTCGCTATTTTCGCGACTTCGCGGCCTTGTCCGGCGTTTCTTTCGAGATTGGCCGGGGCGAGACAGTTGGTATCATCGGCCGCAACGGTTCCGGCAAATCGACCCTGCTGCAGATCGTTTGCGGCACGCTACAGCCAACCAGCGGCTCAGTGGAGGTTAACGGCCGCATCGCCGCTCTTCTTGAACTTGGCGCGGGGTTCAATCCCGAATTCACCGGCCGTGAAAATGTTTTCCTCAACGCAACGATCCTTGGCGTTCCTCGTAAGGAAATGGAGTGGCGGTTTGATGATATCGCGCGCTTTGCCGACATCGGTCCATTCATCGACCAGCCGGTAAAAACCTACTCGTCGGGCATGTATGTTCGGCTCGCCTTCGCCACCGCGATCAACGTTGATCCGGACATCCTCGTGGTGGATGAGGCCCTTTCAGTTGGCGATGAGGCATTCCAACGCAAGTGCTTCGCCCGCATTGAAGACATTAAGGACAAGGGTGGCACCATCCTGTTCGTTAGCCACGGCGCCCAGACCATTGTGCAGCTATGCACACGAGCGATGTTGATCGACGGCGGTGAGAAAATCCTGGAGGGTCGACCGAAGAGGGTGGTTAGCCAATACCAGCGATTGGTGAACTTAACTGGGGAGGAGGCGCGTAGCGTCCGCAAGCAAATTGTCGAAATGGATGAAGCAGCAATGAGGAGCCCTGATGGGTCTCATCTAAGCCGGGTAGCCGATCAACAAGTTTCCCAATTGCAGCATGAAGTGGTTCAATCCGGTGACGAAAGTTGGTTCGATCCGTCGTTGATTTCGCATTCGAGAGTTGAATACGAGAGTCAGGGAGCTGAAATAAGCCAACTGCGGATTATTGATTCGACCGGAAAAGAAGTAAATGTGCTTGTACATGGTCGGAGATATACATACAAATATGATGTAAATTTTACGGATGATATATATAATTTTGGATTTGGAATGATGATAAATACCAAGTCAGGAATGGGAATATCCGGTATAGGAAAGGGCACGAGTGGGAGACCTGCAGTTAAAAAGGTAAGTAAAGGATCGAAGGTCAAGGTATCTATCGATTTCGTGGCGGATTTGTTGCCGGATGTTTATTTTTTCAATGCGGGAATAACCGGAACAACGTCTGGAGGAGGCGGTTTTGTTCACCGTATTATCGATGGCTTAGCATTTCGAATTGCGCCAGTTGCGGATTTGGAGGCGACCGGACTCGTCGATCTTGGCGTTGCAGGCAGTTATGAGTTGATAGATTGATGGGAGTTGCGATGCGCTCATTCAGTTCTGATGTCGATCCCGCAAAGAGCCTTCCCGCCGGATCGCCCGACCACTACACGGCCTTTGTTGGTCCTCCCGATCAATATGATTTCATGGGCGCCACTCAATTCCGTCTATTGTGCGCGCTTGGCCTTCGCGAGGATCACACGCTCTTGGACTTCGGGTGCGGTAGCCTCCGGGCCGGGCGTCTTTTCATCCCATATCTACAACAGGGCGGTTATTTTGGTATAGATCCAAATAAATGGTTGATAGATGAAGCCATAAAAAGCGAAGTCGGAGAGTGGTTGATTGGAATAAAAAGATGCAGATTTGATTATAATAAAAATTTTGACTCCTCTGTTTTTGGGATGAAGTTCGATTTTATTATTGCTCAATCCATATTCTCGCACGCCGGAAGGGAGCAGGTCGTGAGAGCTTTTGACGGATTTAGTGAAAATATCAAAGATGACGGTATTATAGCTGCAACTTTCGTAGTATCAGGAGACAAAGAATCGGAGCATGTTGGAGACGAATGGGTTTATCCAGCTTGCGTGTCATACTCCCAAGATACAATTGCTAATTTTGCCTCGAAATGTTCGCTGAAATATATAAAGATTCCTTGGTATCACCCCCGGCAATCGTGGTTTTTGTTTTCAAGGGATTCAAAGAATCTTCCGGATGCTGAAACCGCTGCGAGCTATCTTCAGGGCCGAGTTTTAAAAAACCAGCCGATCGCGTAGCATGTCGCTTGAAATCTTTTCCATCCCTGAGGCCTATTCCAAGATGTCAGAATTGTCGCCAGCCCGCGCAATTTAGCGGTTGGCTACCTTTGCGAGTGCCTGTTGATTCGCGTAGCTCGGGGTCTCGCCAAGCCGGATTAATACAATGTCGCCTTGTGT
This sequence comes from Mesorhizobium sp. CA14, assembly GCF_020165195.1. GTDB lineage: Bacteria > Pseudomonadota > Alphaproteobacteria > Rhizobiales > Rhizobiaceae > Mesorhizobium. The sequence goes on from NZ_JAIUHR010000014.1 coordinate 118,340, forward strand.
TTCCAGGCTGCCTGGCGCAGGCCATACAGGCATCGTCGAAAGCCGGACAATTGTTTGATCGACTTGCTGCTCCGTCGGGTCATTGAGATTGAAATAGCCAAGCAATTTCATGTAGTAGGCAATGCGCTTGGCATTGCCGCCGTCCCACTCGAAGAACGAATATCCGACGGTTGAACTCGGGGGCCTGGGATAGTTGGTGGCAAACGGCAGTCCCCCAAACACGCTCAGAGCGTATGAACGCTTGGCGTCAAAGGCAGGCATCGCCGCCAGCCTGTCGTAGATAGCGGCGGCCAGGAGCGTGTCGTGCTTGTCGACAAGATAGCTGGACGCCTGCCGATAGTTTTGGATCACCTGGATCTGGAAGATTACCACTCCAAGCAGGATCGACGACACGATGCTGATCCTCGCATTGCTGCTTGTCACCGCAAGGTAGACGAAGAGCCAGACCGCTATCGGCAGACCTACGAGACTTCTGACGGGCATGATGCCAGCCGCCAGAACGTGGACGCCGAAAGGAATGAACAGGCAAACCAAAGCGGCCGCGAGCAGCAGCAACCTTGTGCGTGACAACTCCTTGAAAAGCGTCCAGCCGCCGAGGATTAACAGCAGCGGAACTGCCCACAAAATGACACCATAAGTGCCACGGTCCAGGCCAAGTGCCCCTCCTATCGCTTCCAGCACCCGGCCGGTCACCATCACCGGATGTTGAAAGAAAAAAACCGGCTGGAAAAGCGACTCGAAATACTCACTTCTTTTGGAAGTGAACGATTTGAAAATTGCATTGCCGACGGCGTAGAAAATCGCGGAGCCCGCTACCAGGACGCCGACGCGGATCAGGTCTTTCGGCAGTGATCTTTCAATGCCGGCCCGTGCCTGCAGAACGCAGACAGCAATGCCCAACACCAGAATTGCCGGTGCGAAACTCTGATAGATTGAGATCGCAAAACCGCCGGCAGCGACCGCAACGAGGAAGCGCGAACCAACTGCCGGGATATCTCTCTTGTTGATCAGCCAAATCGCAAAGGCACCGGCAGCCATGCCGATTCCTACCGCAGCAATGTTGGAGTAGAACTCTACGATAAAGAACCAGGTCGGGAAGGCACAGAAGATCGCGAAGCAAGCATATTCGGCGATGGAAAGCTCGTGCTTGGCGATGGCGTCCATAACGAGCAGATAAGCGGCAACACAGCCGACGCCAAAGATTGCCGGCGCCAGTAATGGCATTACTGGATTTGGGATAAGGAACCTCTCGATCAGGTAGGCCCCCCAACGCCCCTGGGCAATCCAGATCGAAGAATCGGTTCTGAGGGCGGCTAGCTCTTCGTCAATGGACAGCGAAAAGGAGGCCAGCTCGGAAAAGTACATTGCGACAAAGATCGCAAAGAGGTTGATAGCCGCCCGGATCGAGGAGGGGCGTGTCAGCATCGTCTGCGGAGTATCCATCGGGAAACCAGGAAATTGAGCATCGTCGTGACGACAAGCGTTGCAAAGAACGCCGCCGCTCGGCTCTGCAGCGCTCGCTCGAGAAGATGAAGGCTTACCAAGCCCGCCACAAACACCGCGGCGACCGAGCCGCCGACTGCCAGCCGATCCGTCAAGCCGGTGCGCCCGCCGGGAAAGACGCGGTCCGGATAGAACACCATCACGAATGCCAGGCCCGCCAGCCAGGCAATGGTGTAGGAAATGCCCGACGACAGGACCGTCAGGCCGGCAAAGTAGACGGCACTCGTCAGCGCGGTGTTCAGTCCTCCCGCCGCAAGAAAACGGATTGCATCCGAGCCTATCCGGTCAGCGGCCATCCGGCCCGACCGTCGCGAGGAAATCCGAATAGTCCCTGATATAATCGCTTGCGTCATACGGATGCGAGGCCATGACGAGCAAGACCGTATCCGGCTGGAACTTGTACTGGATGCCCCACACGCCGGGCGGCAGATAGAGCCCGACCGAGGGGTCTGCCAGTGACACTTCCTTTCTGTCGTGACCGTCATCGACGACCACCGACAAGCGGCCATGGGTGGCAATCAGGAACTGGTGGCACTGGCGGTGGGCATGCTCGCCCCTGACCTTGTCGGAACGAACGCCGTAAACCAGAAACGAGCGCAAGGGCTTGAAAGGCAGGTTGTGTCCGAACTCGAGCGGGGCCAGCTCGCCGCGCAGGTCGCTGAAGTGCGGCAGCCGCCAGAGCTCACATCCGCCGACGCCCAGCGCCATCCTTTCGCCTGCAGCGCCGGGGGCCGCGTGCGTCATCACAGGCTCGACCTGCGGGCCGGTCTGATAGCCAATGATGACGGCGGGGTTTCCGACCACGACGGCATTGGCCGGCACGTTCTTGGTCACCACGGCACCGGCGCCGATCATCGCCTGGCGGCCAATCGTTATGCCCGGCAGGATCGTTGCGTTGGCGCCGATCGACGCGCCGTCCTCGACGATCGTCTGGAGAAACTGCTCCGGATAGTGTTTCGAACGCGGGAAGCGGTCGTTGGTGAAGGTCGCATTCGGACCGACGAACACGCGATTGCCCAGCCGAACGCCGTCCCATAGCTGAACGCCGCTTTTTATCGTGACGTCATCGCCGACGGTCACGTCGTTTTCGATGAAGACATGATCGCAGATGTTGCAGTTCGCGCCGAGCACGGCCCCTGGGAGGACATGGGCAAACGCCCATATGCGCGTTCCATTGCCGACGCGCGTGCTTTCGCAGATACCGCGATCATGGACAAAAAATGGTTTGTCGTTCATGCGGACGTCCCGTCAACAATGCGGCTTATTATCCGCAATGGGCGCGATTTGGTGTTTTCAACCGCCCGCCAAAGATAACAGCCAAGAATGCCTTGCACCGCGAGGATCGCTGATCCAAATCCCACAATCAGCAACACCAGCGTCGTGTATCCGGCCGCGTCGATTTTGCCGAGCAAGCGGGCGACGACGGTGATCGCGGCAAACACAAGGCTGAGCACGCAGCCCGCAATCCCTACCCAGAGTGTGAAAACGATCGGAAAATCGGAAAACGAGAAGATCGAATCCATCATATATCTGAGCCGGCGCCCGATACCCCAGGCACTCTTCCCATGCTCCCGCTCGCGCCGCCGGTAAGGCACGAACTCCCGCCTGAACCCAACCCAGAACAGCTGAACCACAAGCGAGCTGTTTGGCTCCTCGATTGACAGGATCGCTTCGAGCGCCTGGCGGTTGCAGGCGAATATATCGACGCCGCCGCTAGGCATGCTGGGCAAAATCAGCCTGCGGTAAACGCTCCAGAAGGCTCGGGACAGGAAGCGCGTCAAAAGGGGGTCGTCGCGGCCGGTTCTGCGGCCAAACACGACGTCGGCCGTATCCTTTTCCAGTATCGAAAAGAATTCGACAATGAGTTCGGGCGGCTCTTGCAGGTCGGCAGCCATCGCGGCCACATGTTTGCCGGATGAATGCTCAAGCCCTGTCCGAATGGCCGTGAAGGAACCAAAATTCCGGCTGTGGAAGATGATCTTGTACCTGTATCTGGCGTCCTTCAAAGCCCCAACCAGCAGGCCGCCCGACTGGTCGGGCGAACCATCGATGACGAAGACAAACTCGATGTCGCCCTCATACATGGCGTCGAATTTGGCGACAGCCTGCAACAGGGAAGGGATGTTCGGCTCATTGCGGTAAATGGGAAAAACAAGAGAGCGCGCAGTCACATTGCCTCCCATTCGCTGAGGGCCCCGCACACTTGCTCGATCTCGTCATTCGTCATGTCCGGGTAGCACGGGACGGAACAGAGACGACTGATGCTTGCCCGGGAGATCGCGAGATTTTCGGTCCCTTTCATGGGCAGGGCAGCCCAACCAACCTGATCGCAATCGAGCACGGGATAGTGGACATCCGTATCGATGCCGCGCTCTTTCATGAAGGTGCGGAATGCGTCCCGGTCGTCACACAGCAGAACCGCGAGGTGTGCGACGGCGCCGTTGCCGCCGTCGAGGAATTTGAGCCGGCGTCCGCTAACAGCCTTAAATCGGCCAAGGATGGCCCGGCGTTGTTCGTTGCGGCTGTTCAAGTCCGGAAGAAGCACATCCAAAATCGCGGCCTGGACCTCGTCCATGCGAGAGTTGCGCCCTCCCGGCAGGGCCACATGGTATTTGGAACTCCAGCCATATTGATGAAGCTGACGAACGCGGTCCGCCAGTTTTGGGTTGGAGGTGAGGACTGCGCCACCGTCACCCATCGCGCCGAGATTTTTGGTCGGATAGAAGCTGAAAGTGGCGATGTCTCCAAGTGATCCAGCCGTTTCACCCCTGATGCGAGCACCGTGTGCCTGGGCGCAATCCTCGACGAGCGGTATGTGCGACAAGCCGGCATTGACAAGTCCTGCCCGGATAGCGGGAACATCGACCACGCCGCCGTACAGATGGGTAACGACAATCGCAGCCGTGTCGGTACTCACCGCGTCCAGCACCGATTGGACGCTTACAAGTTGGCTAGCTGGTTCGATGTCGACGTAGTGTGGAATGAGGCCGTTGTGCCAGCACGCACAACTGGCATATCCCCCGGCATTCGCCGCCACGATCACCTCGCGTCCATGCGCATCGTCAAGCCCGACGATAGAGCGTAAGGCGAGCTCAAGGGCGTCCGTTCCGTTTGCGACGAGGATGCAATCCGAGGCTCCTACAAACGTCGCAAAGTTCGCTGCGAATCGCTTCCCTGCCGCGCCATTGAGCCACCATCCAGACCGCAGCGTGCTCGCTACCTCGCGTGCGATTTCAACCTCATAGCGCTGGTACAGACGCTTGAGATCATTCATCGGAACGGCATTCGGCTTCGTCATCAACAACTCAACAGCGTGTTTATTTCATTCCGGAGTGTCGTCTGCAAACATCCGGAAATTCAGATGAATCTGACATGACTCAGTTAAGAATACTTGCATCGCGGAAACAGCGGAGAGCCAGAACGACATGCACAACTATTGAGATTCCGGCTCGGTCGCAACAGGCTGGCGTCATTTTGGGGAACGCTGTGAGCCTAGGGGCTGGCCAAAACCGCTTCGGCAGACCTGATCGGCACCGCCGTCAGCGACTCATAGCCATTGCGACAAGCTTATGGCAGCGCGCTGCGGCTTAGTGAAGTCGGATCGTCACATTTATTAGCTTTCCCTATTGGGCGCCCGACAGTTCCTCTGAACGACTGACAGTCCGTTCTGAGTTATTGCCGTTCATATTCAAATCATTCGCACAATCAAATATCCCCAAAAAACCTCTGGCCCTCCCGTCCTCTCCGCGCTAAGGCGGTAACGGGCGACGGGGTCGGGGAATTGCAATCTGAAGTGGCGGTGGACGGTGTTTTGTCCGCGGCCGTTCTGATAGTATCCCCGCGCCTGGAGTCAGTACTGCCCAATGACCGCATACGTAGAAGCCGTATCGGAACTCAGACCGAGGATGCGGCGCGCCATCATCATGGTCCAGGACCTCGTCATGGTCCTGGTCGCGGTCGCTCTTAGCCTCATCCTGTCGCAGTCGCGGCTTTCTTTCGAGGCGCTCTCCGCCGGCGGACTGGCCTGCTGGGCGCTCATCGTGCTCATCGCCCATCTGCTGTTCCGATCCAGCGGCCTCTACAACACCGTCTGGCGCTTTGCCTCCACGCCCGACTTCTTCAACATCCTTAAGGGCTGCGGCAGCCTGACGGTGGTCCTCTATCTGGCCTCGCTCGCCTTCCGCTTCTTCTTCCAGCCGGTCGCCGGGCTCAACGAGCGCCAGTTCATCGTCTTCTTCCTGGTCTCCTTCACCATCATCTCGGCGCCCAGGCTCTATTATCGCTTCCTGCGCGACGGCGCGAGCTGGCGCATCCTGCGCCGCGCGGCGGGGGATGCCTCGACCAAGCAGGCGCTGTTCATCGGCCGGCTGGGCGAGGCGGATCTGATCGTGCGCTTCACCCGCACGGCTCAGCCCGCCGAATACGCCATCGCCGGCATCATGGCCACCGAGAGCGACGCGCCACTCGGCACGCGGATCCAGGGCGTTCCGGTCGTGGCGCTCAGGCCGCGCCTGGTCGAGGTGCTGGAAGACTATGTCAAGGGCACGCAAAGCCTCGACCTTCTGATCTTCGGCCAGGGGGTCGAGCGCGAGATCGAGGACTATGCCGAGCTGGTGCGCGTCGCCCGCCACAGCGGCATCGCCGTCGTCCAGTTTGCCGGCCTGTCGGAACTGGGGCAGGGCGGCAAGCTGGTTCTCGATGCCGTCGAGATGGAAACCATCATGCGCCGTTCGGCGGTCGCCACCGATACCACGCGCATCGGCACCTTCGTCGGCGGCAAGCGGGTGATGGTCACCGGCGGCGCCGGCTCCATCGGCCGCGTGCTCGTCAAGCGCGCGCTGGAGCTGGGCGCCGAGGCGGTGCTGGTGGCCGACAATTCCGAGTTCGGCATTTTCCAGCTCGATCAGCAGACCGACGACGCCGACCGCGATCGGCTGACCAGCCGCATCGTCGACGTCACCGACCGGCCTCACATGACGCGCCTCGTCAACGAGTTCAAACCAGCGATCATCTTTCATGCCGCGGCCCTGAAGCACGTGCCGTTGCTCGAGGAGAACTGGGAAGCGGCGATCGAGACGAATGTCTTCGGCACGCTCGCCTGCGCCGAGATCGCCGCCGAATGCGGCGTGCCGCAATTCCTGCTGATATCCAGCGACAAGGCCGTCGATCCGACCTCGGTGCTGGGCGTCACCAAACGGGCGGCCGAGCAGATCGTCTCCTCGCTGCACGAGGCCCAGGCAGCGTCGCCGCCGCGTGCCGGCGCGGCGAACGGCCATGCCGGCGCCGCCGATCTGCGTCGTTCGGGCACGAAATTCATCGCCGTGCGCTTCGGCAATGTCTTCGGCTCCAACGGTTCGGTGGCGACGGTCTTCCAGGCGCAGATCGAGGCCGGCGGGCCGGTCACCATCACCGACCGGCGTATGACCCGCTATTTCATGACCATGGCCGAGGCCGTCGACCTCGTCATCATGTCGGCTGCCGATGCCGAGCAGCGCCGGGGCGCGGACGACTATGCCATCTACATGCTCGACATGGGCAAACCCGTGCCGATCCTCGAAGTCGCCGAAACCATGATCCGCATGGCCGGCAAAAGCCCCTACACCGATGTTCCGATCCGCTTCACCGGCATCAGGCCCGGCGAGAAGCTGCACGAGACGCTGCACGCCGAGAACGAGGAGGTGGTCAAGCTCGCCACCGCCAAGATCTTTGGCCTCAGGACAGGCGTCGTCGAATGGCCGAAGATCGAGGCGGCTCTGCCGGGGCTGGTGGCCGCCATGCACGATCGCGACAAGGGCGCCGCGCTTGCGATCTTGGCCGGTTTCTACAGGGCGGAAGAAGACATTGGCGGCCTGCGCGAAGAGGCGGCGCCGAAAGCTGCCGGACAGGTCGGTTAGAGCATGTCTCCCGAAAGTGGGAACCGGTTTCGGGACAAAGAATGCATAAAATCCAAAATCTAAAACGGGCTATGCGCTTTATACCTGTGCCGCGCGCCCGCAATTGGCTATTGAAACCCGTTCAAACACCCTGCGGGCAAGCGATTCCACAGCCGTGACCAGAAAAGATCAACGCGTGGCCGTTCTCATGGGCACGAAGGATGGCGCGGCCTATATCGGCGAACAATTGGAGTCCTTGCTGGCGCAGTCCTGGCCGCTCGTCGATCTCTGGATCTCCGACGACGGTTCGTCGGACGCCACGACCGCAATCGTCGAGACGTGGCGGTCCCGCTGGAACAAGGGCTCTCTCACACTGGTGGATGGTCCGCGAAAGGGCTTCGCCGCCAATTTCCGCTCCATGATCATCGATCCGCGCGTCGATGCCGACTACTACGCCTTTTGCGACCAGGACGATGTCTGGGAGGCGGATCGGCTGGAGAGCGCCATCCGCTGGATGGAGGGACAGGACATGGCAACGCCGCTCCTGTTCTGCTCGCGCACCGCGACCATTTCGCAGACCGGTGTTCCGGCCGGCTGCTCGCCGCTCTTCCAGCGTCCGCCGTCCTTCCGCAATGCGCTGGTGCAAAGCATCGCCGGCGGCAACACGATGCTCTTCAACCGCAAGGCGCGCGACCTTCTGGCGAAAGCATCGGCCAGAGCCGAATTCGTCAGCCATGACTGGTGGGCCTATCTCATCGTCACCGCCGCCGGCGGCAAGGTCCGCTACGAGCCGCGGCCGCTGGTCAGGTACCGCCAGCATGGGGCAAACCTCGTCGGCGCCAATGTCTCATGGAGCGCGAGGCTTTCAAGGCTGGGACGTCTGTTCAAGGGCCAGTTCGCCACCTGGACCGACACCAACCTGCGCGGCCTCGCCGTCAACCGCGACCTCATCGCACGCGATGCTGCACTTTGCCTTCGCCTGTTCATCAGGGCGCGTAAGGGTAATGTCTTCAGGCGTTTCAGCCTGCTCGGCAAAAGCGGCGTCTATCGGCAGACATTCATGGGGACGCTCGGGCTCTACGTCGCTTTCCTCTGGCGCCGGATCTGAGCCATGACGGCGAAGCGTGCGCTCGACCTTGCGGTCGCTGTTCCGATGCTGGCGCTGACGTCGCCCGTCCTGCTTGTCGCGATGCTGGCAATCCGGGCAACATCGGCCGGCCCGGCCATCTTCTCGCAGATCCGCGTCGGCCGGGGAGGAGCCCTCTTTGCCTGCCGCAAGCTGCGCACCATGTATCTCGCGACGCCTTCCTTGCCCACGCACGAGGCGCCGTCCGGTTCGATCACCGCCGTCGGCAAGGTGCTGCGCGCAACCAAGGTCGACGAACTGCCGCAGCTCTGGAACGTGCTCAAGGGCGAGATGAGCCTTGTGGGCCCTCGTCCATGCCTGCCGACGCAGACGGAACTGATCGAACGGCGCAAGGAACTGGGCGTGCTCACCGCACTTCCGGGCATCACAGGGCTGGCGCAGATCAAGGGCATCGACATGTCCGATCCAAAACTTTGCGCTGAGACCGATGCGGCCTACATCAAGGCCGCCTCGACCGGCCTGGATCTTAAGATATTGCTGGGCACAGTCTTCCGCGCGTAGAGCGGGTAACCGTTCACGGAAGCGGCGAACGGCTCCCCTGTCGCGCCAGTTCCTCAAGCCGGCCGAGCGTATCCGTTTCCCGTTCCCAGGCTTCCGAGGTGAGCAACGACGAATCGCAGACCTGCGTCGCCACCAGCGCTTGCCAAGCGGCCTGTCTGCCGGTGAGCGTGGCCAGCATCCGGAACGGCCAGGCCGGCACGGGAAGAAGTCGGGCAGGCCGGCCATATCCGCGCCGGAACGCGGTGACGATTTCGGCCATCGCAACCGGCGAAGCGTCGCCCAGCACATAGGTCGGGCGCGGCGGCGCGGGACGGGTCAAAAGATGCATCACGGCGCCGGCCACGGCGTCATGGGAGACGAGCGAGCGAACCGCCGTCAGAGCGGCTGTCGGCAGCGGCAGGCCGGTGGCCGCCAACCGCATCAGCCCGCGCAGATTTCCCTTCATGCCTTCCCCATAGACCGGCGGCAGCCGCAGCGCCGTCGCGCCGTCGCGTCCGGCCGTTGCAAAAGCCTCCAGCATTGCGATCTCGCCTTCGCGTTTGGAGCGCCCGTAGGCGCATTGCGGGGCAGGGGGCGTCGCCTCGTCGATGGTGCCGCTGAACCCGGCGCCAACCACGGCGCGGATCGAAGAGAGATAAATGAAGCGCCCGTCGGTGCGTGTGGCGGCTGCCTGGGCCAGCCGTCCGGTCAGCATCGCGTTGACGGTTTGGAACGCGGCCGCGCCGGCGCTGCGATCATTGTTGAGCGCCGCGCAGTGGACGACATGCGTCACGTCGCGCATCAGCGCCAGGAAGGCTTCCTGCGGCGCATCTGCGCCGGGCAGCGCGACGGTATCGTCCGCGCCCGCCAGCCGCCGCGGCAGGCGCGATGCGATCCGTATGTCGAATCCGGCCTCGCCCAGCCGGCTGACGACCCGGCGTCCAATGAAGCCTGTCGCGCCGGTGACCAGCACCTTCATGGTTGCGGGCTGGTGTCCGGCGCCATGGCGGGCACGCTTTTCCCGGTCGGCGCTATCGTTCGTCCGGAAGCAAGGTAGGTTCCCGAGATCAGGAACACCATCAGCGTCGCGTCGAGGATATCGTGGCCGACAAGGATGCCGGCCATTCCGCCGGTGAGATAGGTGATGACCGCGACCAGGATCATCGTCGCGCCGAACCTCTCCACCGGATCGGCGCTGCGGCGCAGCGTCCGTGCCGCGTTCCGTGCGGCAACGACGAAGATCGACGCCAGGGCCAATGCCCCCAGCAGGCCGGCCTCGACCAGCGCCGTCAGGAAGCCGTTGTGGAAATGGCTGAAACTCTGCTGTAGGCCGAACTGGTCCTGCAAGCCGTGCTTCATCAGCGCGCGGCTGGCCGTGATGCCATGGCCGAAAATCGGCATACCGCGAACCGCGGCAAAGCCGATTTCCCACATCGCCACGCGCAGGCCGAGCGCCGTCGAATGGTCGCCATTGGCATTCAGCGCATCCCAGTCGCTGACTAGGAAGTCCGTTCGATCCAGCACGACGCGAAAACCGATGGCGGCGATCACAAGGGCAACCACCACGCCGATCGCCACGAAGCGGGCCACGCTGGCGCCGGTGAACCGGCGGCGGTTGATGACAAGCAGGACGATGCCGGCAATCGGCACGGCCACCCAGATCATGCGTGATCCCGAATAGACGATCGCCATGGCTCCGACGATCGCCGCTACGACCAGCAGCTTCCAGCGTTTCTCGATGCCCGACAGGGCGCCGGCGAGGCACGTCATGACGGCAAGGCAGGTAACGGTTGCGAAGACGATCGGGTTTCCGGCGCCGCCCTCGGCCCTCACGCCGAGCCAGTGATACTGGAATATGGCGATCGCCAGAGCGCCGAAGCAGGCCGCGGTGCTCGCCAGAATGGCGATGCGTGCCAGCGTGGCCTTCTCGGTGATGCTCCAAGTCGAATAGGAGATAGGGAAAAGCAGGAAGGTGATCAGCGGCAGGAAAAACCGCAAATCGGCAGCCAGCGTGCCGTTGACGATCGAAGCGAGAACCATGGCCGCGCAATAGGCATAGATCGCCGCGGTCAAGGCGAGCATCGGCCTGTCGATGTTGAAGCGCCTCCGCCTTATGGCGAGCAGCAGCACGGACCATACGCCGCCGGCATTGAAGGTGATGCTAACCAGCGATCCAAGCACCGGCGGCGAAAAAAAGCAGACGATCGAGAAATAGAAATTGATCTGTGCGGGCGTGAGGCGGCGCCGGAGCTTTGTAAACGGGTTCAATGCTTTGCTTCGCAATTTTCCAGGTTGCGCCCGGATCTCCATCGAGAGAGCCAAAGCCGTCTCGCCGATCTCCGTTTGCCGCGCCTTGCCCGTCCCCGAGCCCGTATAGCGGCTGGCGCCGCCCTGCGATAGAGCAGTCGACAACGTTGCAACAGAAATCCCCCGATCCGGCCAGGATCGAACGGCCTCGGAATTCTCCGGACGGCACCGTCTTTCCTCGCGTCCGCCTTTTCGATGCCCGGGCAGGATTTTCCGCTTTCCCGGCCATGCTTGGAAAATTCGTTCTCTAATCACCTCGCGCCGCGTGGGTCCTGCATTGTTATTGGCGGCGCCGATCTGTTAGAACGCCCGCACGAAACAGTTTGTCCGAAGTGAAATTTGCGCCCGGGCGGCATGGGATTGCCCCTGCGGTGCAAGAATTCCGCCCGACGGCACGAGAGAACGCTCGACGCTCCATGAATATCGCGCTCACGCATCTGCAGCGGCTCGAGGCCGAATCCATCCACATCTTCCGCGAGGTCGCGGCGTCTTTCTCCAAGCCGGTGATGCTCTATTCGGTCGGCAAGGATTCTTCCGTGCTGATGCATTTGGCGATGAAGGCCTTTTATCCGGCCAAGCCGCCTTTCCCGTTCCTGCATGTCGACACCACCTGGAAGTTCCGCGAGATGATCGCTTTTCGCGATCAGATGGCGCAGAAACTCGGCTTCGACCTTTTGGTCCATGTCAACGAGGATGGTGTGCGCGACGGCATCAACCCCTTCGACCACGGCTCCAACACCCACACCCATGTGATGAAGACCGTGGCGCTCCGCCAGGCGCTCGACAAATACGGCTTCGACGCGGCGTTCGGCGGTGCCCGCCGCGACGAGGAGAAATCGCGCGCCAAGGAGCGCATCTTTTCCTTCCGCAACGCCCAGCACGCCTGGGACCCGAAGAACCAGCGGCCGGAAATGTGGAAGATCTTCAACACCCGTATCGCGCCGGGCGAATCGATCCGCGTCTTTCCGCTGTCCAACTGGACCGAGCTCGACATCTGGCAGTATATCCTGCAGGAGAACATCCCGATCGTGCCGCTCTATTTCGCCAAGGAGCGGCCGGTGGTCGAGCGCGACGGCATGCTGATCATGAAGGACGATGACCGCATGCGGCTGCGCCCCGGCGAGACTGTCGAGAACCGTCTCGTGCGCTTCCGTACGCTCGGCTGTTACCCGCTGACCGGCGCGATCGAGTCCGACGCCGACACGCTTGAAGCCATCGTCGGCGAGATGCTGACCGCCCGCACCTCCGAGCGCCAGGGCCGCCTCATCGACCGCGACGAGGCCGGCTCGATGGAAAAGAAGAAGCGCGAGGGTTATTTCTGATAATGCGCCACATCATGGCCAAGAGCCTCGCCCCGACCGATTCGATCCGCGACTACATGGCCGCGCAGGAGAAGAAGTCGCTACTGCGCTTCCTCACCTGCGGCTCGGTCGACGACGGCAAATCGACGCTGATCGGCCGGTTGCTCTCCGACACCAAGCAGATCTTCGAGGATCAGCTTGCGGCGCTCGAAAAGGATTCGCGCAAGCACGGCACCACCGGCGACGACATCGATTTCGCGCTGCTGGTCGACGGGCTGGAGGCGGAGCGCGAGCAGGGCATCACCATCGACGTCGCCTACCGCTTCTTCGCCACGCCGAAGCGCAAGTTCATCGTCGCCGACACGCCCGGCCACGAGCAGTACACACGCAATATGGCGACGGGCGCCTCGACAGCTGATCTCGCTATCGTGCTGATCGACGCGCGCCAGGGCGTGCTACGCCAGACCAGGCGTCATTCGATCATCGCCTCGCTGCTCGGCATCCGGCACATCGTGCTTGCGGTCAACAAGATCGACCTCGTCGGCTTCGACAAGACCGTGTTCGACCGGATCGTCGCCGACTATGCCGAGTTCGCGCGGGAGCTGGGCTTTGTGAGCGTCGTGCCGATCCCGATGTCGGCGCGCTTCGGCGACAACGTCACCAGCCGCTCGGAACGCACGCCCTGGTATTCCGGGCCGTCGCTGATCGAGCATCTGGAAACCGTGTCGGTCGACGAGGCCGCCGTCGAGCTGCCGTTCCGCTTCCCGGTCCAGTATGTCAACCGGCCGAATCTCGATTTCCGCGGCTTTGCCGGCACCGTCGCCTCAGGCACCGTTTCGCAAGGCGAAGAGGTCGTCGTTGCCAAGTCGGGCAAGGCATCCCGGGTCAAGCGCATCGTCGCGCAGGGCGGCGACCTCGAGCAGGCCGTCGCCGGCCAGGCGATCACGCTCGTCCTGGAGGACGAGGTGGAGGTGTCGCGCGGCAACCTGCTGGTTTCGCCGGCCGCGCGTCCGCAGGTCGCCGACCAGTTCGCCGCCAACATCGTCTGGTTCGACGAGCAGGCGCTGCTGCCCGGCCGCTCCTATATTCTGCGAACCGAAATCGACCAGGTGAGCGCGACTGTCACCGACCTGAAATACCGCGTCAACGTCAACGATTTCGCGCATGAGGCGGCGAAGTCGCTCGACCTCAACGAGGTCGGCGTCTGCAACCTCTCGACGCGCGCGCCGATCGCTTTCGATCCCTTCACCGAGAACCGCACCACCGGCGCCTTCATCCTGATCGACCGCATCACCAACGCCACCGTCGGCGCCGGCATGATCCTGCATTCGCTGCGCCGTGCCGAAAACATCCACTGGCAGTCGCTCGATGTCGGCAAGCGCGGCCGCTCCGACCTGAAGAACCAGCGCCCGGCCGTGTTCTGGTTCACCGGGCTCTCCGGTTCAGGCAAGTCGACCATCGCCAATTTGTTCGAGAAGAAGCTGTTCGCGTCCGGGCGCCACACCTATATCCTCGACGGCGACAATGTCCGCCACGGCCTCAACCGCGATCTCGGCTTCACCGACGCCGACCGCGTGGAGAACATCCGCCGTGTCGCCGAGGTGGCCAAGCTGATGGCCGATGCTGGCCTGATTGTCATCGTCTCCTTCATCTCCCCTTTCAGCGCCGAGCGGCGCATGGCGCGCGAGCTGATGGCTGAGGGCGAGTTCGTCGAGGTCTTCGTCGATACGCCCTTCGAGGAATGCGCGCGCCGCGACCCGAAGGGGCTTTACGCGCGCGCTCTGAGCGGCGAGATCAAGAACTTCACCGGCGTGGATTCTCCTTATGAAGCGCCGCAGAATCCGGAAATCCATCTGAAGACCCTCGGCAGGAGCCCGCAGGAAATGGCGGAAGCTCTGGAGCACTGGCTGACCGAGCGCGACATCGCCGAGGAACAGTATGACAATGGCGGCGGTATCTGACGACGAGGCGATGCTGGGCGTCTTCGAGCGCCTGGCGCTGAAAGCGGGGCGCGAGGTGATGCGCGTCTTCCACGAGGGCTGTGCCGTTGACAACAAAGCCGACTCCTCGCCGGTGACGGAAGCCGACCGCGAAAGCGAGAAGATCATCCTGGCCGGCCTGCGCGCCGCCTATCCGGAGATCCCATGCGTGGCCGAGGAGGAGGTTGCCGCGGGCATCGCGGCGCCCGACCTCGACGGCGCGTTTTTCCTGATCGATCCGCTCGACGGCACCAAGGAATTCGTCAATCGCCGCACGGATTTCACCGTCAATATCGCTCTGGTCCGGCACGGCGTGCCGGAAGTCGGCGTCGTGTTCGCGCCGTGCACCGGGCGCTTCTTCAGTGGACGACCCGGCAAGGCCGAGGCGCTGGAGGTCGATGCCGATTATCGCATCACTGAACGCCGGCCAATCAATGTGCGCGAAGGCGGCACACCGCTCGCGGTCGTGGCCAGCCGCTCGCATAACACGCCGGAAACCGAGGAATTCATCCGCGATCTCGGCGCCGCGGAGATCGTCTCGATCGGCTCATCGCTGAAATTCTGCCTGCTCGCCGCGGCGGAAGCCGACGTCTATCCGCGCTTCGGCCGCACCATGGAATGGGACACGGCCGCAGGCGACGCGGTGCTGCGCGCCGCCGGCGGCATGACGCGCACGCTGGACGGCCGGCCGCTCGTCTACGGCAAGCGCAACCAGGCCAGCGACAGCGATTTCGCCAATCCGCATTTCATTGCGACGGGGAAGGGCGCGTAATCTCCCCCCTTGGGGGCATATGCGCTAAGATAGCTTTGGCATGGCTTGAAACTTGCGCTTTCGAGGTGGCTCGCGCCAACGATGTCGCAAGGCATGGAGATTTCGGCGCAGGATTGCCAAGGGCGGCTGAGTAAAGATGGC